>CAVXQI010000008.1:0-283412 GCA_963763725.1 uncultured Acidobacteriaceae bacterium | reverse complement strand
CTACACCGGTAAGTATCCAACGAACGTTGTGGGCGTGGAAGCCATCGCGCCCGCCATGGCCGCAGGCGACTAAGCACTCGAAAATTGATGGGATAGACTGAAGAGGCCGCACCTTGAGATGCGCCGATAACTCTCTGTTTGTCATCCTAACCGAGGACTTCTGCTGAGCAAATGGTTGTCATCCCAACCAAGGACTTCAGTCCGGGTGGAGGGACCTGCTGTTATAGGGACAGCACAGTTTTCACTCTGCCTGCCAATCCCAGTCCGATTTGCGATAATGAATTGCCGAGTCGCCGCACACGTCAACGATGCGGCGGCCTGTGGGCCCATAGATCAATCGGATAGAGCATCAGCCAACTGAGGGTTGCTGGTTCGATTCCAGCCGGGCCCAACCATCGCTTCCCGCTACGGTGTTGGCCGGATTGTGACTTGCGGGGCGCGGCAATCGCGCAGGCCTGAGCCGCATTGGCGATACTGCAAGTCTTTCGTCATGCAGACTTCGATGGCTACGAATTCGGTTCCGCTACATGTCACGCGAAAATCGCTGGCTGGCACCTGATTGGCGGCAGCAAACTTCTGCTCGATCTCAGCCGCACTGGACTGGAAGGCTTGGGCGGGCGCGCGATACGCGGGCGGAATTTGCACCTCTCGAAACCCCTTCTCGATGTCGGCAAAATAATCCTGCGCTGCCAGCCCGCTGCACGTGCCGTGCTTTGCCCATTCATGCTGAATGAGGCCGCGGGATGGCATGATCGCCAGCATGTGTTGAACAGTCACCTGCGCTACCGGCTGCGCTGGAGCGCAATCCTGCGGGTACGATCCGTTGTCGTTCTCCGGCCACAGACCATGCACGACAAAACCGAAATGGCGCTTAGGGTCACATTCGCTCGATGACGCATTGCTCGAGTGGGTGGCGCAGAACTCCGGCGCCCACGACAAGGTGACGAGATAGTAGTCGAAGTTGCCCGGCGTGTTGTCGGCCGAGCTTGCGGTACGGTGGCGGCGTTTGGCGCATGCACTGGAGCTGAGGAGACAGCCGACCAACAGAAGCGAGATGACAAATGTTAGCCTGCGAAACATGGTGCTGCTGATGGTACCGCACGAGACTCGCTTTCGTCTGCAGTGCGTGTTTGGCTCATGGGTCAGCAAAAGCAGATTGCTTGCGGGCTGAAGAGGCTGGGTCACAACCTCTGCCGTCCCTACGGGACTCGGCTCCACTTCCTCTCCCCCAGCGCTGAAGCGCTGGGCTAAGCTCTGTCGCCCCATTCGGGGCTGGGTTTTGTGTTCGTCGTTCCACCACGGCAAATCAATAGCAGGTTGCGACACAGTTTCTGACGGGGCTGCTCTCTCACTTGTGCTTGTGATGCGGATGGGCGAGGGTGCCCAAGCCCCTGCTTCTTGCGCTGCGCATAATAAGCAGCTAACGCGGCGTCGTGCTTGGCCTTTTCCGCCGCTTCTTCTTCCGGGGTCAGCACCCGGCGTACGATGGGGCCATTTAATTTGTAGGTGACGTCCACCATCTGCCCGTCGTCATTTTTCTTGCGGATGGTGAAGGTCGGCAGGTCGCCTTCTTTGCCGAAATCCTGATGACCCGTCTTCACCGGAAAGTAGCCCTCAAGATTGCGCTCACGATAAGCGGTCTCATAGCGATGCTTGGCCCGGTTCCGGGTAAAGATTCGAATCTGATTAAAGTCCCAGGGCAGTCCGTCCTTAGGCTCGTTCAACAGCACCAGGTACTGCGGCACCTGTTTGACTTCTTTGGTGTCTTTGTCTTCCTCCTGCACCGTGTTCAGCACGAAGTAGCCCATGATGCGCTGGCCCTCGGCATATTGCGCAACGTCCAGCGGGATATCGAGGTCGATCATGCGCAGTAGCACCCAGCCGACGTGTCCGGCCGAGTTACGCACCAGATACCAATCTTCCATCACGGGCTTCGGAGGCTCCGGCGGCTTGCTCGCAGCGCCGGCTGGCCGCTGCTTCGAGGCCGGAGCAGTTGGCGCAAGCCGTGACCGGCTGGCGTCGTTTTTGCTTGGGGCGTCTTCGGGTTGAGGCGTCGCGGCACTCTTCGGACTTTGTGTGGCAGTCAGTGGCCGCGGACTTCGGCGGGTTCTTTTCCGCCGTGGCGCGCTTCAGGATGTCAACCTTCTCTCCGTCCTTGAGTTGATAGAGGTGCTCACCCTCGCGCGACGGGATCACGTGCATGTTGAGTTCGGAGCGCGCGGTTCCGTGGGCTTGCACTTGCTGGCTGGCATTGTCGCTGGCGAGCTTCTGGAAAGCATCGTAAATATCCTGGGGAACCAGGCTGCGTTCCTCGATCCAACCTTCCTGTCCGCTGTCGGTACGCACCCGCAGGAAGCGCCTCTGCTTCTCCAGAACTTCCACGCGATCGCCGCTATGCACGGTGCCGATCTTGTTGTACATGGTGGCCACGCGGTCACGCAGGCTTGTCTCCTGGCGCCGAGACGTACATGTACTCGTGCTTGGCGAGCGCTCCGCGCTTGCAGGCGCAGCCCAGGACGAGCAAAACCAGCGCCACGGCAAACAGCGGAATGCGAGTGTAATGAGAAGGGGAAGATTTCACCGGCAACACAGACCACTATAAACCAGTTGCCGGGACAGGCGGCCAATGGCTAGTTGCAAGGCTGATGCGCCAAGATTCTTTACCACGGAGGCCACGGAGCGCACGGAGAAGTAATTGTTCGTTTGCGCGCTCCGCCTCCTCAGTGCTGCAATCTGGGACACGCGCTCCTACCAGACCCGGCAAGCCGGCTTGCGGATCATGGGCGCGTCGGGCTTGCAGTTGTATGCCTTCTGGAACTCGGGCATGTTTCCGACCACGCCATTGACCCGGAATTTCCCCGGCGAGTGCTCATTGACTCCCGCCATCATGCGGGCGTACTCAGGACGGTCATTCTCGCACCAGATCTGGCCCCAGCCGACGAACAGACGCTGCTCGGGCGTGAAGCCGTCAATCGACTTTTGCGGAGCATTGCCCAGCACCTCCAACAACGCCATGTCGGCAATGCGCAATCCGCCGTTGTCGGCGGTATTTTCGCCCAGCGTTAGCTGTCCGCGAACGTGAACGTCATCCACCGCAACGAAGCTGTCATACTCGTTAACGAAGCATCCCTCCAACTTATCGAACTGTTCGCGGTCTTTGGGAGTCCACCAGTTGCGAAGGTTTCCCTGCGCGTCGAACTGGCTGCCCGAATCGTCAAACCCGTGCGTGAGTTCGTGGCCGATGACCGCGCCAATGGCGCCGAAGTTCACCGCATCGTCAACTTTGGGATCGTAGAACGGCGGCTGCAGAATGCCGGCGGGAAAGTTAATGTTGTTCTCCTGCGGATTGTAATAAGCGTTGACCGTGGGCGGCGTCATGCCCCATTCGCTGCGGTCCACCGGCTTGCCGATCTTATTCAACTGCCGCTTGAACTCGAATTGATTGGCGCGCAGCCCGTTGCCCAGGGCGTCGCCGCGGACGATGGTCAGCGTGCTGTAATCGCGCCATTTGTCGGGATATCCGATCTTGTTCTCAATGTGCGCCAGCTTGTCGAGCGCCTGCTTCTTGGTGTCCTCGGTCATCCACGACAGCTCGGTGATGTCGGTTTTGAGCGCAGCCTCCAGCTCCTGGACCATCTTCAGCGTGGCGGCCTTGCTCTCGGGAGGAAATTCTTCGGCGACGTAAGCCTTGCCCAGCGCCTCTCCCAAGTCCGAGTTGGTGAACTGCACGCAACGTTTCCAGCGGGGACGAAGCTCTTTTGCTCCGGTCAAGATTTTTCCGTAGAAGGCGAAGTTTTCGTTCACAAACGCCGTTGGCAGCAACGGCGCGGCATGATGTGCCGTCTGCCAGCGAAGATAAGTCTTGATGTCTTCGAGATTGCTGGTCGCGACCAGTTGGTTCATGCCCTTCACGAAATCGGGCACGGAGACATCGAGGCTATCGAAGCTGGGGCTGGCAACGGTAACGAAATATTCTTTCCAGGTAAATGCGGGACTCAGTTGTTGAAGCTGAGCGGTGGTCATCTTGTGATAGACCTTGTTGGGATCGCGCCGCTCGACTCGATCCATCGAGGCCTTCGCCAGCTCGGTTTCGAGGTTGAGGACAGTCTTGGCATCGGCGGCAGCCTTCTCCGGCGACTCGCCCAGCAACTGGAACATGTTGGTCACGTGCTGGACATACTGGTTGCGCAGTTCGACTGATTTCGCATCCGTCTTCAGGTAGTAGTCGCGGTCGGGAAGGCCCAGTCCACCCTGGTCGGTGCCGGCAATTTCCATCATGGAGTCTTTCGCGTCAGGCTCGGAGCCGAAATCGAACAGCACGCGCACGCCGTTGTTGTGCAACTCGCCGATGAGCGCCGGCAGTTGCGATTTGTCCTGGAGCGCGGCAATGCGGTCCATCATCGGCTTCAGCGGCGCCGTGCCCTTGGCATCGATGCCGGTCTCGTCCATGCAGGAGTAGTAATAGTCGCCGATCTTCTGGTCGTTGGAGGAACGGCCGGGATTGTCGGCCGACGTCTTCTCCAGAATGTTGCGCAAGATCAACTGATTGCGTTCGTGCAGTTCGTTGAATCGGCCCCATTCCGGTTGGTCGGCCGGGATGGGATTGTTCTTGATCCAGTTGCCGCAGGCGTACTGGTAGAAATCGACACAAGGGTCGACGGACTTGTCCATCGCGTTCAGATCGAAGCTGGGGACATTCTTAATTGCCGCAGTGGAAGAACTGGCCGTGCTTTGCGCCTGCGCTGCGATTCCGGCAAGCAGCAGAACGCAAGCTATAAGAGAGAGATGTCGCATGTATGACCTCGTTTTGAAGATAGGTGCCAAAGTATGTATGCCAAGAATAGCGCAAGCACGAACTCGCCCGGTTCTGACGTGCAGGATGGCAGCCTAGGGTCTCACTTGGATTACTAACAACCACCCAGGCGCGATCATCCTCTATAATCCGCATATGAAGCATTTGACCCTGCCAGTGGTGATCGAAGCCGACCAAGACGGATACTTCGTCTCCTGCCCACCCTGCAAGGCTGCTACAGCCAGGGAGAAGCCTACGAACAGGCAGTGGAGAATATCAAGGATGCTATTCATCTCCACATCCAAGACCGGCTCGCCGCCAGCGAAACGATTCCCGAGCCCCTGTAAGTCTTTCGACGGTCGAAGTCGCAGTCTAATGCCGAAGCTTCCGCGCGCCTAAATGCCCGCCAAGTCGTCGCAGCATTGGAAAAGACGGGCCTCTCGCTCGCCCGGCAAAGCGAAAGCCATATGATCTACAAGAGTTCCGCGGGCAAGCGCGTTACCGCTCCCTTCCACGGTCCGAACATCCTTCATCCGAAACTGCTGAAGGCCATTATGCGGGATGCCGACATCAGTGTTGAACAACTGCAAGAACTCCTCTGACTCTGCTATAGCCTTACCAAACCCGGCAGGCTTTCTCGCTCACCATCGGCTGGCCCGCCTTGCAACCAAACGCCTCCTGGAACGCAGCCGAATTCTGCACCGCCCCGTTCACCCGCCAGCGTCCCGGCGAGTGCGGGATCGGTGATGGCCAGCACTCGCGCCTGCTGATCGGTCACGTTCTGGCACCAGATCTGGCCATACGCCAGAAAGAAGCGCTGCTGCGGGGTGTAACCGTCAATGGGCTTCACCGGCGTGTTGCCGATGATATTCGTCAGCGCCATGTAGGCCAGTTTGAGGCCACCGTTATCGGCGGTGTTCTCGCCGAGGGTGAGTTTGCCGTTGAGATGCACCTCGCCTTTGTCGTCCTTCACCGCGACGAAGCTGGAATATTCATCGGCGGTGCAGCTCGCGCGCTCTTCGAAGGCCTTGGCGTCCTCCGGAGTCCACCAGTCCTTCAGGTTCCCCTGAGCATCGTACTTGCGGCCCTGATCGTCGAAGCCGTGCGTCAACTCGTGGCCGATCACGACTCCGATGCCGCCATAGTTCACCGCGTCGTCCATGTTCATGCCGTAGAACGGCGGTTGCAGAATGCCGGCAGGAAAGTTGATGTCGTTCATCGGCGGACGGTAATAGGCATTCACCGTCGGCGGAGTCATGCGTCCAGTCTTTGCGGTCGGTCGGCTTCTCCATCTTGTTGTACTGGCGATGGACCTCGAAGGCGGCGGCGCGCGTCGCGTTGCCGGCGTAATCGTCGCGCTTGACGATTACCGTGCTGTAATCCCGCCACGTGTCGGGATAGCCGATGTTGTTGACGATCGCGGCCAGCTTCAGGTACGCCTGCTGCTTGGTGGTGTCAGACATCCAGGGCAACTGCCCGATGTCGCTGTGCATGGCCTGCTCGATGGCCTGCACCATTTTGACGGTGCGCGCCTTATTGTCTGGCCCGAATACCTTGTCCACATAGAGCTGGCCCAGGGCCATGCCGAGGTTGCGGTCGGTGGAGCGGATGCAGCGCTTCCAGCGCGGCTCAATTTCCTTTTGCCCGGCCATGTATTTGCGGTTGAACTGGAAGTCTTCGTCCACGAACGCCGCGGAGAGCAACGGGGCATAGCTATCCAGGGTGTGCCAGCGGAGATAGGTCTTCCAATCGTCGAGCGCCACCGCATTGAGCTGCTCGTTCACCGCCTTGAAGAAATCTGGATTGCCGACGTTGAGGCTGGTGAACTTGGGCGAGCCGTTATCGGCGAAATATTGCGTGAAGTCGAAGTTCGGGGCCAGAGCAACGATCTCCGTCGTCTGCATCATGTGGTCGCGCTTCTTCGGATCGCGGCGTTCGGTGCGGTCCATCGCGGCCTTCGCCAGGCCAGTCTCGACCGCAAGCACGGTCTTGGCTTCGGCGGCAGCGACCTCCGGTTTATCGCCTGCCAGCTCGAACATCTTCTGCACGTGCTCCTGATACTTTTGCCGCGTCTCCACCGACTTGGCATCGTCCTTGAGGTAGTAGTCGCGATCGGGCAGTGTGATTCCGCCCTGGTCAAGGTTCGGGATGGTCAAACTGGAATCGTGCATGTCGGGCATGGCATAGAAGCTGAACAGCGCGGTGACGCCATTGCTATGCATGTAGGCGACCTGCGGAATGATCTCCTGCTTGGACTTGATAGCAGCGATGCGGTTCATCTCGGGCTCAAGCGGCGCCGTTCCTTTTTTCTCGATCGCGCTCTCGTCCATGCACGCCGCGTAGTAGTCGCCAACTTTCTGCTGGATGGCGCTGTGCTTCCCCGGCGACTGTGCCTGGTCGAGGAGGTCGCGCAGGATGTAGAGATTGTGCTCGTCCAGCTCGTTGAAGCGCCCCCATCTTGTCTTATCCGCCGGAATGGGATTGTTCTTCATCCAGTTTCCGCAAGAGTACTGGTAGAAATCCACGCAAGGATCGATGGTCTTGTCGATGGCCGTCAGATCGAAGTTGGGAATTTGTTTGGGAACATCGGAGGAAGAAGTGTTGGACGGTGCTGTCTGGGCCGCGGAAAGTACGGCCGCCAGCAGCGGCGAAAATGAAAAGACAGCGCATCCGCATGTTTGCCTCGAAATTTATGTCGCTCCGCCGTACGCTAATCAGTGTCGGCGAAGGCTCACGAAAGGTGGGACCAAGTGCGTCCCGCGGAGACGAAGAAGGACTCCACAGAAAACACTACTACAACGGCTATAAGACTGGGAAATTAGTGCCAGGTGAGCAGGAAGAAAGTGGCCGCTGTCTCAGAAGATCTTCAGGTGAATGGTCAGATATTTCTTGGGATCCTGACGGACCGCCTTGATGAGGTTGCGCGTCTCCACCAGAAGGTCGTTGGCATTGTTGTACAACGAAGGGTCCTTCAGGAACTTGCCCGCGCTGCCCTCGCCCTTGTCGAGCCGGTCGGCAATGCTGTTCAGCCGGGTGATCGTGTTGTCGATCTTGTTCGCCAGCGCTTCGTCCTTGGCAAGCTTGCCCAGCGTACCTTTGCCGGCGTTGATACCGCCGATTAGCTCGTTGGATTGGGCGACGGCTTTGTTGGCGTTGTCATAAAGAGCCGGGTCTTTGAGGAACTTACCGATTGTTCCCTGGCCGCTGTTGACCTCATCGATGATCTTATTGACGTTGTCGACGGCAGCATTGGCCTTGTTATACAGTTCGTCGCTGTTGATAAGCTTGCCGATGGTTCCGTTAGGCGAGTTTACCTGGCCCACGACCTCCTGCAATTGGTTCAGCATGTCGTTAGCTCGATTGAACAGCGAGGGATCGTAAATGACCTTGCCGATAGAGCCTTGTCCGCTCTGGATGTAAGTAAGAATGCTGTCCAACCGCTTTACCAAAGTGTCGACGTTTTGCAGCGTGCCCTGGCTGGCGCGCACCACGTCCTGCAATTGCGGCACATCCTTGGTAGGTAACTCGTCGCCGGTTTGGATAGGGCCGCCCTTGGCCTCGCGACAATCCATGTCCACGAAGACCTCACCTAAGACACCGGCCGTGGTCAATTGAACCTGGCAGCCCCTGTTCATAGTGTCTTGGTATTTGGTGGTGATCTTCATGAACAATTCCACCGGCGCCAGAGCACGCTTGGGATTGGAGACTACGCGAATTCCGGTAACGTTGCCGATGTCGACGCCTTCCAGTCGAACCGGGGCGCCGACACGCAGGCCACCAGCGTTGTCAACGTAAGCACGAATCACAATTTTCTTGGTGAACAGACCGGTGGTGCCGGTCATGACGAAGATGAGAACGGCAAGAGTTACGAGCGCAACAAGTACGGTCAGTCCAACCCGGAGCTGCGACCACTTCACTTGTTTTTCGCTTGGCACGTTCTACCGATCGCCCCTTAGACGCGTCCGCCACACCGCGGCAGCCGCTGCCGATTGCACTGCAGGCTCCCGATCATAACATGGCAGCCGCGAGCGCCATGATATTAAACTTACCGAAGCCGCGCACGATTTATTGGCCCTTCCTTTTGCTGGTATCGCCTAACGGTCTAGCAGGGTTTCGATGTCGCGAGGCTCCATGCATAACATGGACTATCTCCACGCCGTCGCGCTTTGGCTGGTAGAAGATCAGCCAGTTCTCGAAGCCCTTCACTGGCCAGCGACGAAGGCGGCGTGTCGCCGGCTCACGGAAACCGCACAGAACGCCCACCTTCGGCATGCGGGATAAGTCTTCAAAGCGCTTATTAGCTGCTCCAAGAAGCGTTCAGCAGTTCCAGCCGGCCTGTTCCTCGAAGTAATCAAGCTGCGCGTTGATCTCACGCCACGCGAGAGGGGTGCACTGCAAACCGCGGTATCAAACGTTTGGCCAGTTTGCGTTGCGCAGCACGGGCACGGCGTCTCTCTCGGATTAGGGCCTTGCGGTAACGCTTAGCCGCTTCGGGAGCCCACTCCTCAAGCTTGCGGCCCCTTATTTTGCCAGCGTAAGTGTTAGCGTTGCCAAACCGAAATACGAGCGGCTCCGACGCATCCGCATTCGTGCAAATTGGCGTGAATTTGTCTGTGGCTTGAGAACTTTTCGCTACGAGGCCTGCAATCGGTCTGAGGCGGCATACCAAGCACGCGTTCGGGAAGGAACGGGCGCATGCGCGCACGTATTTGTCGACTGACGCATTCCCAGGCGGCAGATAGCATTTCGCCAGATTCGTAAAGGCCGTCTGGCACAGCTCGAGTTTGAAGTATGCTCATCAGTTTCCGAAAATTGTTCCATACCTGTCCAGTCCACTGAGGGAAAGATTGCTCGTAGGCTTTGCGTTGGGCGCACAAGTAACGCGCATCTGACGCAACCGACCGACTCGATGACAGCCATGTTGTGTGGATTCATGGCGGTCGAATAATTGTTTCTCTTTCGTCTCGCCTCATCAGGCACTATGCGGCTGACAAACTCAGGAAACGGTGCGAATCCAGCTTCTATAGTGCCAGCTCGGCCCGAATCATGTTGTCTTCCAGGTCCGAGAACATCTTGAACCCGTGCTTGACGCACAGGGCTCTCATTTCGCGGTTCTCGGGAAGCATGTTGGAGACGACTAGTTTAAGCCGCTCGTCGCGAGCAAATTCGATCATGCGGCGATAAAGCTCTGTTCCCAAGCCCTTATGCTGAGCGGCATCCGTCGCGACTGCGGCGAGTTCGGCTTCATCACGGCCATGCAGTTTGCTAAG
Organism: uncultured Acidobacteriaceae bacterium; assembly: GCA_963763725.1. GTDB lineage: Bacteria > Acidobacteriota > Terriglobia > Terriglobales > Acidobacteriaceae > Bog-257. The sequence goes on along the minus strand of CAVXQI010000008.1, from coordinate 273,350 downwards.
CCGTCCGACTGCCAGAATTTCCGGTTCGCCGGCTTCGTTCTTGCGCTCCGCAACCAGGGCCATCTCGCGGTTGTAGTCAATAAAGCAAGACCGGGTCAAGTGCTCGTGGGCGGTGCGCTGAGTCAGCTTCAACGGCTGGAAGTAGCGCAGATAGACACTTCGTTCCGAGAGCTTCTTGTGAAACTCGATCATCATGGGCTCGTCTTCCGGCCGGATTGGCCTGATGATCACATCCTTGCCGTCTTTCATTGTCCATGACTTGACCAGGTGAATCGGATAGGGACGAATGGCGGTGGTGGGTAACTTGTCTTCCGTCATGTCCGAGCCATGAACCACCACCCGCGCGTCCAACGCGACGATTCGTTCCGAAGAAGCCAGCAGCGGGTTTATGTCAATCTCCTTGATCCACGGCTGCTCAACCACAAGTTGGCTGAAGCGCACCAGAAGATCTTCCAGCGACGCCAGATCTACCGGCTTGCGCCCGCGAACTCCTTTCAAGGCTTTGAGGATGTTGGTTTGCTCCATCATCCGCCGGGCGAGCGTGGAATTCAAAGGCGGCAGGGCCAGGGCGCGGTCTCTGAAGACCTCGACTAATTGTCCGCCCGTCCCGAACAGTATGACCGGGCCGAACTGCGCATCGAGACTGCTGCCGACGATCAGTTCGTAGCCACCCAGCTTCACCATAGGCTGAACCGTAACCCCTTGAAAGTGCTCGACACCGACTTTTTCGGTAACCAACCGCTTGATGCTTTGGAAGGCGGCCTTCACCGCAGCTGCATCGAGCAGATTCAACTGCACCCCGCCCACATCCGTCTTGTGCGTGATAGTGAGCGAATACACCTTCAGCACGACGGGATAGCCGATCTCCTCGGCAGCTTGCAGCGCTTCTGGTTCGCTGATGGCTATTCGGGTGTCAACCGTTGGAATGTCGTAGGCCTTGAGCAATTCCTTCGATTCGTACTCGGTGAGGATGGTACGGCCCGACTCACGGGCTTGGCGGAGGATGTTCCCGGCTTTTCCGCGGTGCACTTCGGCATCGGCATGTTGCGGCAGCGCAGGAGTTTCATACAGTCCCTTTAGGTTGTAGGAATACCGCCACATGTAGTTAAAGGCGCGCACCGCGCTATCGGGAAACTGGAAGGTTGGAATGCCGGCCTGATTCAATATCTGCTCGCCCGCCGCGACCTCAGCGCCGCCCATCCAGCTCGCCAGTACCGGCTTACCAAGTCCTCTGGCGTACGGCTTCAGCTTCTCGGCAATCTGTGTGGGGTTGGTCATGTCCTGCGGGGTCAGCACCACCAGCATGCCGTCGATGCTGGGATCTTTGGCGGCGATCTCCAGCGATTTCGCATAACGCTCAGGTTCGGCGTCGCCGAGAATATCCACCGGGTTGCTGTGGCTCCACTGGGGAGGGAGAATTTTGTCGAATGCTTGTAGCGTCTCAGGCGACAGTTCTGCCAACTCGCCTCCTCCCGCGGCCAATGCGTCGGTGGCCAGCACCCCGGGCCCGCCCGCATTCGTGAGGATGCACAGCCGCTTGCCCCGGGGCCGCGGCTGCTTGGCCAAAACATCGGACATGAAGAAAATGTCGGCGATGCTGTTCACCCGCAGTACGCCACTGCGCCGGAACGCGGCATCGAACACTTCGTCGCTACCGGTAAGCGAGCCGGTGTGGGAAGCCGCCGCTTTGGCCGCGGCAGCCGTGCGTCCTGCCTTGATCACAATGACCGGCTTGGTCAGCGAAACCTCGCGCGCAGCGGAGAGGAACGAGCCCGCGTCACCAATGGATTCCATGTAGATCACAATGCTATGGGTGCGCGAGTCGCTGCCGAAATAGTCCACCAAGTCGCCCCAGTTCACGTCTAGCATGGAGCCGACGGACACGAATGCGCTGAAGCCAACATTCTCGCGCAGGCTCCAGTCCAGCACCGCCGTACACAGTGCGCCGCTCTGGCTGATGAAAGCTACGTTTCCTGGCCGTGCCACCGTGCGGGCAAAGGTCGCATTGAACCCGCGAATGGGATTCATGACCCCCAGGCAATTCGGACCAATCAGGCGCATTTTGCCGCGAATAATCTCTGAGATCTGCCGTTCCAGCTCTTTGCCGTGCTCTCCATGCTCCTTGAACCCGGCGGAGATCACAATCGCCGCTGGGATGCCAAGCTCCACCGATTCGGCAATTAGGTCGGGTACAGTATCGGCCGGGGTGGTGAGCACCACCAGATCCACTTTGTCGGGAAGCTCTCGGACACTGGGATATGCCTTGATACCCAACACATTGGGACGCTTAGCATTGACCGGGAACACCGTCCCGCCAAACGGGCTGCTGAGCAGGTTCCAGAGCACCGAACGGCCTACGCTGCCCGCCCGTTCCGAGGCGCCAATTACGGCCACGCTGCGGGGAAGAAACAGGGGATCGAGAGGATGGCTTTCGGTGCGGTAAACGTCCGAAGAAGGATCGGCTTTGATGATACTTGCGGGCTTAGGGGTAGACATCGTGGCCATATTACCTCACTGGATGCGACTCCAGTCTAAGCTTTGGGGCAGTTGTTCTGGAACCGACCAATCACAAAAGGTCGTGACGCAGGTCACAAAATTGCTCACTTTGGTAACCGGCAAAAACGGGCCGGAAGAGTCATGCTGATCCGCGCCCGCCTGTCGGACGCCAACGGCTTAACTCTTTTGGGTACTTCGTCCTCCAGACGCAAAAGCTGGGTCACAGACCACCTAAAATTGGGAATGATACAATGCCTCTTCCCGCGTAAAAATCTGCGGCGATACGCCCTCTAAACTTGGGCCCCGATTCTTGGCACAACAAATGGCAGAAACCCGAACCATCACTTACGCTGACGCTGGCGTGGACATCGAGCGCGCCAACCGCACCAAGCAGCGCATCAAGTATCTCGCTCACAAGACCTTCAATCGCGGAGTGTTGAGCGAGATTGGCGGCTTCGGCGGCCTGTTCGCCATCGACAAGAAGAAGTATCTGGACCCAGTTTTGGTTTCCAGCGTGGACGGTGTCGGTACCAAGTTGAAAATCGCCTTCGAGATGAATCTGCACCACACCGTCGGGGCCGACCTGGTGAACCACTGTGTGAACGACATCGCCGTTCAGGGAGCAACGCCGATGTTCTTCATGGACTACTTCGCCACCGCCAAGCTTCAGCCGGAAATTGCCGAAAAAGTTGTAGCCGGCATCGCCGACGCCTGCAAGCAGAACGGATGTGCGCTCATCGGCGGCGAGACCGCCGAGATGCCTGGCTTCTACGCCAATGGCGAATACGATTTGGCGGGATTTATCGTCGGGGTTGCCGACCGCCCCAAGCTCATCACCGGCAAAGCGGTACAGGCCGGGGACGTTATCGTTGGCCTGCCTTCCACCGGACTGCACACCAATGGCTACGCGCTGGCGCGGAAGCTTTTTTTCTCGGTCGCGCATTACACGCCCGATTCTTATGTCAACGAGATCAAGGGCAAGGTCGGCACCGAGCTGATGAAGACCCACAAGAGCTACTGGCCGATCCTGCGGCGCATGATCGAAGCCGATGCGGTGTCTGCTATGGCACATATTACCGGCGGCGGCATCACGGAAAATCTGCCCCGCGCCTTGCCCAAAGGTGTCGGCGCGATTGTCGAGATCAACTCCTGGCCGGTACCGCCGATCTTCGAACACCTGCAAAAAATCGGCAACGTTCCCCAGGACGAGATGCTGCGCACCTTCAACATGGGCATCGGCATGATCCTCGTCGTGCCCGCCAAGAAGTTCAAGAAGGTGCAGACCATCCTGGAGCGTTGCGGAGAGAAAGGCTACACGATTGGCCGCGTCGTGAAGGGCGAAAAAAGAGTTACCTACCAGTAGGAAGCAATCAGCAGTTAGCAGTTAGCAATTAGCAGTTGGCAACCCCTGTAATCAGTCACTGCCTTTTTGTATAGGATTGTCATCCCGACCGAACGCACCTCTCTTGAATTTGTCACCCCGAGCGGAGGCGAACCTGATTTCGGTCGCCGGAGTCGAGGGATCTGCGGTTGTCCTTACTGACAACTGACTACTGGCAACTGCCTTTTGTCATCCCACCCGAGGGAACGCCTCTTGAATTTGTCATCACGAGCGGGGCTTCAGCCCCGCGAGGGATCTGCTTTTCCCACTTTTTCAGCAGCCTCTTCAGCCGGCGACGCCATTTCTGACTAGGCGCAGGGACAGTCCGTCAGGGCGGAACAACATTAGCCCAGGACGTGACCGGGGTCCCCAACGAGCGCCGGTTTTGCGCTCGCTGGGGTGGTTGAGTCCTGGGTAGCCTGGTCATATGAATCCCGAGCCGGCGCACCGGGGTCCCCAACAAGCGCCGCCTTTGCGCTTGTTGGGGTGAAGTTCAGCCGGCGACACGGCGGACAAGGATGGGGCACCCCCGGCGCCGGTCGCACCCGGCACAACCCCAGCGCCTCGGGCGCGAAAGATGATAGCCCACCGTTTCAACGGTGGGTGAAGTAGAGAAACAATTCGAGTCCCCCGGGGACGGCACCCGCGACCCTACTTGCTGGCCCCAGCTTTCAGATCGCTGACCAGCCGCTGAAACGCCGTTTGATACGAATCGTGGTTCTTCCAGTTGCTGAAGTCGGGGATGAAGTACTCGCGTATCTCGCGGGCCGAGTCCATGCCGATGTCGGCATCGAACAATTTCCATGGCTTGATCGCCTCAAACGGAACCAGCGTGATGGGAAACAATAACTGCTTGCCTTCCCGCTTCTCCCGCTCCCGCGCATTGGCAATTTCGGTTTTGACCCAGTTACTGCTCATGCTGTGCTCGGAGAGGATTAGCAGCAGCTTGTCATGCAGGCGAATGGCCTCGTCGATTTGCTCGTGCAGCTTGCGGCCTGCCTTCATTTCCTCCGGCGCAAACCAGCAGCGCACGCCTCTGGCTTGCAGGTCAGCATGGAGCCGCTCGGCAAACTCCTGGTCCTTGTTCGAGTAGCTGATGAAGCAGGAGTAGAACTCGATGGGCCGCCCCACCATCGAGGCGATGAACTCGTCTCGCGTGCGAACCCATGTGTCGCCGTCAGACCTGGGAGCGCCAACGCACCAGTTCCGTCTTGCGGGACGAAAGAGCTTAGCCCAGCCTTTCAAGGCTGGGTAAAGCATTTTCATGAGGATGAGTCCTGTAGGGACGGCAGAGACGAACATCGCCGTGTGCTGACGATCACCGCAACCGTAATCCCACACAACTATCTTCGGCTCATGGCGCACACCCATACCTGCAACCTGGTGCATTGCGTCTTCAGCACCAAAGACCGGGCCAATCTCATCCCTGATCCTGAGAGGCTGTGGCAATACGTCGGCGGAATCGCACGCCAGAAAAACCTTCTGTTACTGGCCGCTGGCGGCACGGCCAATCATCTCCACCTCCTCATCTCGTTGCCGCCGACCATTACGCTGGCCAGGGCGGTGCAGGAACTCAAAGGAAATAGCTCGCGATGGCTGAATGAATCATCCCGTTTTGCCTGGCAGGAGGGATATAGTGCTTTCAGCGTGAGCCAGTCACGACGCAAGACGGTGGTGGATTACATAGGCCGCCAGGCTGAGCATCATGCGAAGTGGAGCTTCGAGCAGGAGTTCCTGACGATGCTGAAGAAATCGGGCATTCCCTATGATCCAAGATTTGTCCTGGGGTAGGTTTCTCTGCCGTCCCTACGGGACTCGGAGTTCAATAAGACGCGTCGCAGTTCCGACCGAGATGCCGACGTGAAGTTCGAGGGGGAGTCGAGCATTAGGGCTTCGAGATGTTCAGAGTGCGCCATGGCCGCGTGACCTCGCTTGCTTCCGGGATGCTACGGATGATCTTACCGGGGTCCCCAACGAGCGCCGGTGGAAGCCTGCCCTGAGCAAAGCCGAAGGGCGCTCGCTGGGGTGGTTCGAAGGCCACACTCTATGCGACAGTTCCCGCCCAGTCAACGCGCAAAGTGTGCCGTCCCTGAAGGGACTCGGATCAATTTATGGATTTCCCGGCGGCTACGATGCACAATTCACGAGCAGACATGCTTTGAAGGGGCGCGGCTTCAGCCGCGCCTTATGCTGCTCTCTTGAATATTGGCTTTAGCCACTGAGGGATTTCGCTTTGCAACAGAGGGCGAGTTTCCTCAGGGGCTAAAGCCCAACGCCCATTCACTATCACGGCACGGCTGGAGCCGTGCCCCTTCAAAACTCGAGACCTTCGTGAATAATCCAGCTTACGCGCTGGGCTACGATTGTGCCGCCCTTCGGGCTGCATCAAGCCCCATCACAGGAAAGAGCCAGCCCGTCAGGGCGAAACAAAATTAGCCCAGGACGGAAGTCCTGGGTAGGCTGGTTACATGAATCCCGAGCCGGCTTCAGCCGGCGACACTATCTCATTTTCCGTTGCTCCCATCCTGTCCGCAAGAGAGCGGACAAGGCTGGGGCACCCGCTCCGGCGGACGGCCTGACACCCTTAGAATGTTAAGGTAGTCCACCCGCCCCAAATTCCCTGAAGTTCGCCTTTAGCGCGGCGGATCGTTCGCCGATGTGATCTTCCAACAACTGTTGGATTGCTTCGCGTGGAATCTCGAATTTCGACAAACAGGTGGTCGCGTGGTCGATTGCGGCAACTGCCGCAAGCCTTGCCTCATGCACGCGAGGCAGCAGTCCGCTATCCGAAAGCTCCTTACCCGAGAAGAGCTTTACCACTGCCAATGTGTCCAGGAGGCTAGCATCCACTGGAATGTCTGCGACCCTGCTTTCTATCTCCAACAGGTGGATTCCCGAATGCGACAAGCCATAACTCTGGAGCTTGACCCGACCATCTTCAATCTGAATCTCGAGCTTGTCTTGTTTAAAGGTCACGGCAGCTTTCTTGAGGGTCTTCAGTACCACCAGTGGCACCCGGGCACGGCCGGCCTGGATCACTTCCGCGTCCATTTGGGTTTCTGTGCCGACAGAGCTCAGGTCGAGCGAGTTGGCAACCGCCCGAAAATCCGCGGAGTCCGTGTCTAAGTGTTTCGCACGGCCAGACAAGATCATGCGAATGTTCTTTTTAAATTCCTTCGCGCTTATAACGAACTCAACCATGGGACTCTCCTTGCATCCTTGCGACAGGTCATCGGGCGAATCTAGGGCAGCGGCCAACGCGGAATCAGGTCGTCAATTTCTTCCATGAGCCGCTTCGTTTCCATTACAGCGACAACGATGCGTTGCCAGTTCTGCACGTCATCATAGGTGAGCTTGCGACCCTTGCGGTCCTTCAACCACCTCTCACAGACCTGATACCCGCCAATGAGGGACTCCCAGATGATCAGTGGCACGCCTCCAAAATACTGCTGAGCGTTAATCCACACGCGTTGGTTCACTGGTGTATACGCGGCCGTTTCGACAACGTTGTCACCCCTTATGGGGAACTCAGTGACAAAGTCATTCAACTTTGGGGACTGCATCAGGTGAACCTTGATAAGCTCCTTCCCTTTCGCAGCGAGAGAGGCAAACAGATTTTTATCTGAAGTGAGTGGTAGGTAGGGAAAATCTCTCATCAGGAAATCTGCATAGCGAGTTCGATAGCTGGGTGCGTACAAAATGGAATAGAAGTAAGCGAACACGTCCTCAGGTCCTACCGTCTTGACCAGGTCACTGCTCGCGTCGGTCCAATCCAATTGCAACTTCTTGCTTAGATCCGTGACGAACTTCTCAGAGAAATTGGTTTGGCGCACGTCGTGGAAAGTGTGCTGCTGTGAATCTGGGTAAAGGTAAAGCGGAAACACATTTGACCCATCTTTCAACTCCACAAACACCGCGGGCGTGGGCGTGTCACTCACGAGTGCGTGTTGCCACTTGGGCGATTTGGTCTGCCTGCAAACGTTCAGACTAGGTTCTCCCTCCCGGCCATATTCTCAATGAGTTCAGTGCGTGGGCGGTCCATCGTGATTCTGCCGTAGTGGCACCAGCGCCAATCGAAAGGACGGTAGAGGCAGCGGATGATGGCATCCGTCCAGTTCTTACTTTCCCTGAGTTCAGAGCGGACATCCTTCAACTTCCAGCCGCCAGCATCTGGGATATTAAACTCTGCTCGGATATCGTCATCAGAGATGTTCTTCTCACGCAGTCGGTTCAAACGGTCAACAATTGTCTTCGTGTCAAACGCGATTGCGAACGGGTCGCGGTGAGTCTGGAATCCTGTGACATTGAGCGGCATGGCTTCCGTGAGTTTCCAGCCCTTTTCATACTCCGCTTGTCGGTCTTTTGCTTGAGGGAAGAAGAAATAGTTCGGTTTGGACGGTTGCAACAGTGTCCAGTCGGTGTTGCTCACATCCTTTTCTGAGAGTATGCCGTACTTGTGTTCCCTCGGACCCCAAAGGTCTGCATGATGGACTCTGGCAAGGCCCTTGTAGCTAGGTTTCTTGACAGCCAAAATGATTGCCACACCTTGCTGAATATCAAAGACGTTCTCATCCTTACTTCCGTCCGGTGAGACCTCAGGTTTCTTGCTGTTGCCGTGCAGATCATACACATGGATTTCATTGAAGCTCTGCATCAAGCTCTGACGCATCCCACGGAACGTTGGATTATCCAAATATCCATGGTTGGTCACAAAGCCCAGAACACCGTGCCCAGTCCGCTCAATGCGCCACTGAGCGAATCTGATGAACTTCACATAGTCATCCTGTAACCACTTGGGGTTTTTCTCGCCAAGCGGCATGTCATCCACGTAATAGTAATCATTCAGCAGCCGGCCAATGAACGTCCTCTCGCGCACGCGGATGCGCTTCTTGGCGGTTTTCGTGAACTCGTAACGCTGGCTGCGAGCAGGTCCCCCGCGCTCCACCGTGTACGTTTCACCGGGCGCCAGCTCTCGTTCAACAAAGCTCCGGTTAGCTGAGTGGCCAGAGTACGGCGGATTCCCCAGCACCACCAGGATGGGACGGGTACGCTTTATTTCCGCTGCAGCGTTTGCCTCTCCAGAGATCCATTCAGCAAAGATCTCTTGACTTTTTCGCACGGCTTCTTCGAGTGTGTTAGTCAGGTAGATGCCAAGGCGTTGCTCAGATTCAAACTTGTATCCAGTTTCCTGCAACTCCATGCCAAGCTTCAGGTGGGCTACAGCGTAGGGTGCCATCAAAAGCTCAAAACCAAACACCCGGTTGAGCAGATGGTCAGACACGTACCCGTCCCATGCACCTCCCTGCTTAGTAAACCGAGCGTGAATCTCCTGAATCACAAAGAACAGGAATGTTGCTGTGCCAACTGCCGGGTCTAGTATCAGGGTCTTCTCGTCAGCAGACCCTTGGGCTTATCGAAGCACTCTTGGAGCAGAAGGTCTATGGAACGGACAATGTAGCTGACCACCGGCTCAGGCGTGTAATAGACACCACGCAGTTCCCGCATCTCTGGGTCATACGCGTTGAGAAACGTTTCATAAAAGTGGACCACCGGGTCATGCTTGGCCTTCCCCGCTCCAAAATCTTTGAGCACTTTTCCCCAGTCTGCGTGTTTCAGCAGAGAGACCAGGTCATCTACCGCCCAGCCAAACGTGTCCGGCATGTCCACTCCCGCGATCTCTGCAAAGAGCTTCCGGAGAAACGGGTTGGTCTTGGGCAGATCATACGCAGCCATCTGACGCGAGAATGGTTGACCCGAATCCAAGCTATGGACACGAGCGGCAAACAGGCCGTAGGCCAGGGTCTGCGCAAACATATCAGCAAACTTTGCCCTATCCAGGTCGGGTATGAGAACGTTGCGAAATGAATTGAGCCAGTTCTGGAGTTGCTTTTGGTCTCGGGCGCTACCGTGGTCGAAGGTTGCGTTTATTAACTCCCGAACGATTCCCGTCATTCCCGCCATGCGACGGGCAAGGTCTTTGGCTGACTCAACAGTGATTGCAGATAGCGAATAGAAGGCTTCAAGCAGTCGGGCAACGTCGCCTGCACCGTCCGGACATTCGCGAATCTTCTTCTTGCCTTCGAGAGACGCCAGCTTCGCTGTAAGTCGTTTTTCGCCTCCCACAAACCACCGAAACTCAAGGTAGTCAGTGAGGATCCAGTTGGCTAGTCCTTCTTTATAACGGTGAAACTGGCCTCCGTATGGCCCGCGCCCGCCTTCCATCTCGTCAAGGTTTGTTCCAATATCCTTCGTTTCGACATAGCCACGCGGAACCGTCGTTCGGCTGATGTTGAAGTCTGGGGCCCCGCAAGCTATGCGTTTAGGTTCATTAGTGGCGGTAATACCCTTTTCCTAACGATTCCAGAAAGGCCTTCAGTGCGGGTCGATGAGTATTCTCGGTCGCGTCACCGTGGGCCAGATTTTTCCCCAGCGCGTTGAGGTATTCACGAGTTGTCACGATGGCTAGGAGTGTAACAACAGATCATGCCACTGCAAATGATGGAATTGGGAGGGTTGCCCGGTGAATCACGACTGCTCCTTGTGAAACTGTGAAACGAAGGCCCTGCAGATTATCCGCTAGCCCTATTCCCGTTACGGGACTGCGGGCAAAATATCCGCCCCAATTGCTACTTTCGTAACTTGACCGCGTTGCCCACCCGACCCATACTCTGCTTGTAGGGCAGGATCCGCCGCGCCCGGCGCTCCTGCCTTTTTGTGTCTTACTGGGTTTGGTAACGTCACTTGACGACCCTCAAACTGCCAAACCGCGTTTTCCCAGGGCTCTCCCACCCCTCCCTCAGCAGCCCGTAAGTCTTTGCGGCCCAATATTTTGCCTGTAAACCCCCTGAATGCAATATTTTGCCGGGAATTTTTTGAACTAAGCCATGTTTTCAATATTTTACGGAGAAGGTGGGGGGGAGGGGGGTGCCCCAGGGGCTAGTGGCCAGAGGTTTAGGGGTTAGTTGGCAGGAAAGAAAACCGCAGGTCCCTCCGCTCCGCCCCTCCGCTCCGCTTCGCTCCGGTCGGGATGACAATCTTTTTGGGGTCAGGGGTCAGTCGTGAGAAGCGAAGAGCGAAAAGCGGAGAGCGAAGAGCAAATAGCGAAAGGCGGCTTCATGCGTACTTGCGAACACATAAAATCGAATGGCGAGTTTTGCGGATCACCGGCGTTGCGTGGGCGCGCCTACTGTTACTTCCATCTTACCTACCGGGGAAGGCGTCTGCGGACGCAAAAACAGGTCATGAACATGGAATGCCCTCCCCTGGAGCTGCCAGCGCTGGAAGATGCCAATTCCATCCAACTGGCACTGATGCAGGTGATGGACGCCCTGATCCAAGGACGCATCAGCACCAAGGTCTCGGGACATTTGCTATATGGGCTGCAGATCGCCAGTTCGAATTTGTGGCAGGGCGGCAATTTTGAGCAGGGCAAGAGCGCCACGGTGGTGGGAAGTTACGACAGCTTCGAGCAAGATTACGACCTGGCCGATACGGCGTGCGAATTGACGGTGGCAGAAGAGGACGACGAAGAAGCCGTCGTCGAAGATGACAGCGAGTTGGCCTGCGCTGTCCGCGAAGCGAAACTGGTCAGACTACAAATGGAACAACAGGCCGCGGCAGCGAAGGGCCAGGTTGCGCACGCAGAGAACGAACAGGAAGAAACGGAAGTTGCTACGGGGTCCACGGAGGAAGCTCAGGAGGAAGCTGCGTATGCCCCCGCCGACCCTTTCCGTTGCGATCCCGTGAGCCGGCTGATGTGCATCATCAGCGGCCCCCTGTCTGGCCGGGATAGAGCAGCCACAGCCGAGCTAAGGCGCATCCGAAGAGACGCGACGAGTCAGAGAATGACGCTGCGCGTGCAGCCGCAAAGTGTTGCGGCGCAATTTACGGAGGAGTCCAGGGAGGTCGCGTGAGCAGTGCAATGCTTACGGACTTGCCTGCCAACGAGCATGGACTCTAGAATCGCTGGTTTCGTCAAAGGTTCAGTTCTCCAGCTTCGCCTTGGCCAGCTTCTTCACGACGTGAATGTCCTCGACGTTGTTCACATCGATTCGGACGGCGGTTCCTTCGGCGTACTTTTTCGCTTCTTCGATGATCTTGAGCACCGGCTTGGGGAGCCTGCTGGTCTTTGCCGCTTGCACTGCTTTTTCGCTCAGCGCGAACGATGCCCTGAAACAGCCTTGAAACGGCGTCAGGTAGAGAATGATCCGGTCTCCGCGTTTGACGCGGAGCGACCATCCGGCTTTCAGCGAATAGGTGTTCCACTCCGTGGTGGTCAGCTTCAGCTCAGCGGCCAACTCGGTCAGCATATGGTCCCACAGCGCCCGGGCCGGACCCAGGGCCGCGCTCAGTTCCTTGCCGGTCGGCGGCTTAGGCTTGCCGACAAACGCGTTGGCCTGCAACGGTGTGCTCTTTACGGTAGCCGCTTTTGCCATCGCATAACTTTAACCGCGAACTGCCGGATTGAGCAGGGTTTCTATAAATTCACGTGTGTTTGTGATTGCAATACGGATTTGCCGAGTTGACGCGCAAGCGACGACCCTCCAATCCGTCCGGCATCAGACATAACAGACTTACCAGCCGGGAATACTTATGTGTTGCGCCACATAATATATGTGTTGCAACTTATACGTTTGTGTTGCAACTCGTAAGGTGTACCCTGTTTGGGTGACCTGCGTCACCCTTCCTCGCACGTTACATCACTGACAAGCTTTCACCCCCCTGTCACAGTAGAAAATGCTCTCGGGTGTTCCCGGTTGGTCCAGGCCGTGACAGCGGGCACTTGGTCCCTCGTGGAAGGAGCGAACAAGGCCCACTCCGAACGTCTGCTTTGTCTCACCCGACAGCCACCATTTTCGTTCGAGGCAAGAGAATATCCAAAGGAAGTGACCAGACATGGAAAACACCGCTCATCGTGCGATTGCGATTGTGGGAGCAGGGGCTGTTCTGCCAGATGCTGTGAACGTACCAGCTTTCTGGCAAAACGTGAAGAATGGCCGCTACAGCATTAGCGACGTTCCTGCCGGCCGTTGGGACCCGGCGCTGTACTACGATGCCGACCACGGTGCACCCGACAAGACCTACTCAAAGATTGGTGGTTGGGTACGCGACTACGTGTGGGAGCCAATGAAGTGGCACCTGCCCATTCCGCCGCGTGTCGTCGATGCCATGGACATAGCGCAAAAGTGGGCCATCGCGTCTACCCGCGAAGCATTGGAAGATTATGGCTATCCCAAGCGGCCACTGAATCTCGACCGGACGGCGGTGATTCTGGGAAATGCGATGGCGGGCGAAAGACATTACCTCACCTCGTTACGTGTGCACTTTCCGGAATACGCCCGTGAGCTGGCGGATAGCGCCACCTTTGCCGCGTTGCCGGCGGCGGCACGCCGAGACATCACGCGGGAATTGCATGACCGCATGGCCAAGCTGCTCCCCGAGATTACAGAAGACAGCATGCCCGGAGAATTGGCGAACTGCATTGCCGGCCGCATCGCTAACATCTACAACTTTCACGGGCCTAATTACGTGTGCGATGCGGCTTGCGCGTCGGCGATGGCGGCCATCAGTTCGGCCGTCGAAGGACTCGTAGCGAACGATTTTGATGTGGCGGTCTGTGGCGGAATTGACCGCAACATGGGCGCCCCAACCTTTGTCAAATTTTGCAAGATCGGCGCGCTCTCGGCGACCGATAGCCGGCCCTACGCCGAGGGAGCCGACGGCTTCGTCATGGGCGAAGGCGCTGCCATCTTTTTGCTCAAACGTCTGGCCGATGCCGAGCACGATGGGGACAAGATCTACGCGGTGCTGCGCGGTATGGGCGGTGCCAGCGACGGCAAGGGGAAAGGAATCACGGCGCCCAACCCGATTGGCCAGAAACTCGCCATCGAGCGCGGCTGGCAGAATGCGGGGTTATCTCCCACTGCCGGGACGTTGATGGAAGGCCACGGCACCTCGACCAGCGTGGGCGACGCCATTGAGCTGCAAAGTATGACTGAAGTGCTCGGCAGTTTCAATCTCCCCTCCGGGTCAGTAGCCCTAGGCTCCGTCAAATCGAATATCGGCCATCTCAAGGGCGCTGCGGGCGCGGCTGGATTACTAAAAGCAACCCTGGCGCTTCATCGATAAGGTGCTGCCGCCCAGCCTGAATTTCAAGCATCCCAATCCGGCTATCGACTTTGCTCGCTCCCCCTTGTATGTCAATACCGAGTTGCGTCCGTGGACGGTTCCAGCAGATACCCCGCGGCGCGCCGGCCTGAGCGCCTTTGGCTTCGGCGGCACCAATTTCCACGCCGTCCTGGAGGAGTACATACCCGGCAGGCTTAACGGAAATGGCAAGCGGTCGGTAGCCGTCACTACGCCATCGCCAGTTGTGGCAGAGCAGACTGTCAGCGCGGCAACTGTTGCTCCTGCGCCAACGGTTGCGTCTGCGTCACCGGCGGCCGTCTCCTACAAAGCTCCGTTACGGGGCGCACTGGTGATCGGCGCTGCATCGGATGCGGAACTGGCCGCGCGCCTTCAGGCAATCCAGAAAGACGCGGCAGCCGGCCGCGCGCCTGCGCCTGCCGCTCCGGCGGAATCCGGCCTGAGAGCTCCGGAACGCCTTGCGATTGACTACGCCGATGCCACCGACCTGGCGGACAAATCGGCCAAAGCACTGAAGGCATTAAAAGCCAATCAGGCTCCGATCTGGAAGGCCCTCCGTCCGCAAGGTATCTTCCGCGGAAGCGGCGCTTGTGGCAAAGTGGCTTTCCTTTACACCGGGCAAGGCTCGCAATACGTCAACATGCTGGAGCCGCTACGGGCCGCCGAACCAATCGTGGCGGAAACGTTTGCCGAAGCGGATCGCATCATGACTCCGCTACTGGGCAAGCCTTTGAGCGCGTTTGTTTTCGTTGATCAAACCAACGCGGACGCCGTGGCGAAAGCGGAAGAAGATCTGCGCCAGACCGAGATCACTCAGCCCACCGTGCTGACCATCGACCTGGCCCTGACCCGGTTGTTGGCCGCCTACGGGATTCGGCCCGACATGACCATGGGACATAGCTTGGGCGAATACGGAGCGTTGGTTGCATCGGGCTCGCTCAGTTTCGAGGATGCACTATCGGCCGTCAGTGCCCGCGGTCGGGGCATGACGCAGCGTGGCAGTGAAAGATACCGGAAAGATGGCGGCGGTTTTTGCCCCGCTGGCTGAAGTCGAGCGAATACTGAAGACCATTGACGGATACGTTGTAATCGCCAACGTAAACAGCGGACAGCAGTCGGTCATTGGTGGGGCCAGCCAGGCGGTCGAACACGCTATACAAATCTTCCTGCAAGCCGGCTACGAGGTGGCTCCATTGCCGGTGAGCCACGCTTTCCACACCTCGATTGTGGCCCCGGCTAGCGAGCCGCTACGTGAGATGCTGTCACACCTGAATGTACAACCACCTCGTGTGCCGGTGGTCGCCAATGTGAATGGCGAGTTTTATCCCAGCGGGCCTGGGGTTGTTCCGCAGATGCTGGAGCTTCTGGCGCAACAGGTCGCGTCGCCGGTACAGTTCGTGAAAGGCTTGAACACGCTCTACGATGCCGGGGCTCGCGTCTTTGTTGAAGTTGGACCGAAGAAGGCGTTACAGGGGTTTGCCGAAGAAGTGCTCGGCGGACGCGGTGACGTGATTTCGCTATTCACGAATCATCCGAAATTCGGAGATATTCCGGCCTTCAATCAGGCGCTGTGCGCCTTGTATGCCGCTGGATTGGGCAGCGGAGTCGGGGATGCGGCGATCGAGACACCGGCGAAACCTGTGCCGTTACAGTCCGCAATTGCCGCACCAGTCAATAACGCCAAACCAACGCCGCTGGCGGCAATCGCTCCGGCAGCTTTCACCGCGTCGTCAACCCCGTCGAACGGTAATGGCTACCACGAACTTGGTCGTATATTCGCCGAGACCCTGGAACGGGCGGGCTGGCAAATTAACCACGGCGAGAATGCCGTCCCGACCAGTCTCCCGATCGGGATTACCGGAGCGTCCCTGGGCCTGCCCGGAACCGAGCACATTTTCGACGATGGCAATATCGAACGCATCTTGCGCGGCGATCAATTCATCAGTGCTATCCCCGCGCACCTCCGCCAGGAGATGGTGGACAAGCGCATCAGACGGTTGGTCAAGAGCGAGCAGGGAGAACCCACCTTTGAGTCCATCACGGATGTGGCCGACGTCATCAAGCTAGCAGGCCGCGGGGGCGCCTTCGATCTAGAAAGCGAATTCGGCGTTCCGTCGGAACACCTGGCCGCCTTCGACCGGGTCACCCGACTGGCCATCGGCGCGGGAATCGACGCGCTGCGTGACGCCGGAATCCCGCTGGTCATGCGTTATAAAACCACGACCAAAGGCACACAGTTGCCGGAGCGGTGGGGATTGCCAGACGCTATGCGCGACGATACAGCCGTCATCTTCGGCTCTGCCTTTCCCGGCTGCGATTCCTTCGCCGACATAATCTCGAGCTATTACGAAGACCATGCCCGCCGCGCAGCAGTTGGCTATGCTGGAAAGCTTGCGCTTCCGCGCGGCCGGCAACGGTCATTCCGATCTTGGGGAAGAACTGGACCGCCGCATTCAGGAGTTGAGCATCGCAATCGAAAAAGATCCCTACGTCTTCGACCGGCGCTTCCTGCTCAGAGTTCTGCCGATGGGACACTCGCAATTCGCCGAACTCATCGGCGCGCGCGGTCCCAACACGCAAATCAACTCCGCCTGCGCGACCACGGCCCAAGCCGTTTCGTTGGCGCAGGACTGGATCCGCGCCGGGCGGTGCCGCCGCGTGATCGTCATCTCGGCCGACGATGTCACCTCGGACCATCTGATGGGATGGATGGGCGCCGGCTTTTTGGCCAGCGGAACATCAGCCACCGACGAGAGGGTCGAAGACGCCGCTGTTCCGTTCGACCGCCGCCGGCACGGCATGATTATGGGAATGGGTGCTGCCGCGCTTGTAGTGGAGAGTCTGGATGCCGCCCGCGAACGCGGAATCCAGCCGATATGCGAGGTGCTGGGGACGGTGACGGCCAATAGCGCATTTCATGGCACTCGCCTCGATGTCCAGCATATCGGCCAGGTGATGGAGAACCTGGTGGGCCAAGTCGAAACCCGCACCGGCGTTACCCGCAATGAAATAGCGCCGCAAATGGTTTTCGTTTCCCACGAGACCTATACCCCCGCACGTGGCGGCAGCGCCTCGGCGGAGATCCATGCGCTGCGTCGCGTCTTCGGCGACAACGCGGATCAGATTGTGATCGCCAATACCAAAGGCATGACTGGTCACGCTATGGGGACCGGCATCGAAGATGTCCTGGCGGTGAAGGCGCTGGAAACGGGATTGCTACCGCCCGTTGCCAACTTCAAGGAAGTTGATCCCGAGCTGGGCGTCCTGAACCTGTCGAAAGGTGGCCCTTATCCCGTGCAGTATGCAATGCATTTGGGCGCCGGTTTCGGTTCACAGATCAGCATGATTTTGTTGAAGTGGGTGCCGACGAAGGACGGGATTCGTCGCGGTCCCAATGCTCTGGGCTACGCCTACCGCATTGCCGACGAGACAGTCTGGAACGCTTGGCTCAGCCGGATGGCAGGCCGTCCGGTCGCCGATCTGGAAGTGGTCCACCGCACGCTACGAGTGCCGGATCAAGGGTTGGCAGCGCGGATTGCTGCAATTGCCAAGGATTCCGTGCCAGTGCCAGCGCCTACGCCCAAGCAGGCCGCTAAACCCGAAGTGCAGGCTCAAGTCGGCTGCACCTGCCGCCTCCGCACCGCCAAAGCCTGTGGCAAAGCCCGAACCGGTGAAAGAACGGATACCGGCCGCAGTGGCACGCCTCGCCGGCAAAGGTGAAGGAAGAAACGAAAGTTCCTGCGCCAGCACCCGCAGTGACTTTGGCAACAGTCGGCGCTGGCGAACCGTGAAGGAACGCATTCTCGCCTTGATGGTGGAAAAGACCGGCTATCCGCAAGACATGCTGGATATCGATCTTGATCTGGAAGCCGACCTTGGCGTGGACACGGTCAAGCAGGCAGAGATGTTCGCCGCCATTCGCGAGATCTACAACATTCCTCGCGACGAAAACCGCAAGCTGCGCGATTATCCCACGTTGGCGCACGTGATTCGGTTCGTGTACGAGAAGCGGCCGGACTTGGCCGGCGGTACTCCTCCGTCGCCGAAGACGACTGAGGCGCCTGCAGCCTGCACCGACTCCCGTCGCGACCCAGCCGACCGCACCCGTGCCGCCGGTAACATCGCCTGACAACGGCGCTGGCGATTCCGTGAAGGAGCGCATCCTCGCATTGATGGTGGAGAAGACCGGCTATCCGCAAGACATGCTGGATGTCGATCTTGATCTGGAAGCGGACCTCGGCGTGGACACCGTCAAGCAGGCGGAAATGTTCGCCGCCATCCGCGAGATCTACAACATCCCTCGCGACGAAAACCGCAAGCTGCGCGATTACCCCACACTGGCGCACGTGATTCGGTTCGTGTACGAGAAGCGGCCCGACCTGGCGGGTGGAACTCCCGCCACCGAAGATGGTCGAGACACCTGCAGCCACCCCAACTCCGGTCGCGACCCAAACGATCCCGCCGGTGACTCTCCTACAAACGGCGCTGGCGAGTCGGTGAAGGAACGCATCCTTGAGCTGATGGTCGAAAAGACCGGCTATCCGAAAGACATGCTGGATGTCGATCTTGATCTGGAAGCCGACCTCGGTGTGGACACCGTCAAGCAGGCAGAGATGTTCGCCGCCATCCGCGAGATCTACAACATCCCGCGTGATGAGAACCGCAAGCTACGGGATTACCCGACACTGGCGCACGTGATTCGCTTCGTATACGAGAAGCGGCCCGACCTGGCTGGCGTGACTCCGTCGCCCAAAGCGGCAGAAACACCTGCAGCCGTAGCAACCCCCGCTGCAACCCAGCCGGCTCCCCAAACAACCGCGGTGCCAACTCCGGGCGGCGGGGCTGGCGAGTCGGTGAAGGAACGCATTCTCGAATTGATGGTGGAAAAGACTGGCTATCCAAAGGACATGCTGGATGTCGATCTCGACTTGGAAGCGGACCTCGGCGTGGACACCGTCAAGCAGGCTGAAATGTTCGCCGCCATCCGCGAGATCTACAACATCCCGCGTGATGAGAACCGCAAGCTTCGCGATTACCCCACGCTGGCGCACGTGATCCGCTTCGTGTACGAGAAGCGGCCCGACTTGGCCGAGACGGGTCAGCATGCCGCAGCTGCGAGTCAAGCACTCCCAGCCGAGACGACTCACATCGTTACCCCGCCCGTGCCGTCGGTGACGTCTCCTATGGACGGCGCTGACAAATCCGTTAAGGAGCGCATCCTCGAATTAATGGTCGAGAAGACCGGCTATCCCAAAGACATGCTGGATGTCGATCTTGATCTGGAAGCTGACCTCGGGGTGGACACCGTCAAGCAGGCGGAGATGTTCGCCGCCATCCGTGAAATCTACAATATTCCCCGCGACGAAAACCGCAAGCTGCGCGACTACCCCACGTTGGCGCATGTCATCCGGTTCGTATATGAGAAGCGGCCCGATCTGGCCCCAACGGCTTCTCCCTCGCCAGTCACCGCTGAACCAACCGTTCCCAAACCGGCAACTGTCACGGCTCCAGTGGTCACCGACGACTCCATTAAGGAGAAGGTACTCGACATCGTGGCCGAGAAAACCGGCTATCCGAAGGATATGCTCGACCTTGATCTTGACCTTGAAGCGGACCTCGGCATAGACACCGTCAAGCAGGCGGAGATGTTCGCCGCCATTCGCGCGGCGTATAACATCCCACGCGATGAGAATCTCAAGCTGCGCGACTTCCCAACGTTGGCACACGTCATCCAGTTTGCGCACAACGGGCACCATGCCGGCAAAGCGCCTGCCGCAACTGTCGTCGCCACAAGTGCTTCGGCAGCAACCACGGGTCCGCGGCAGCCAGTCGCGAGTTTCGATGCGGCGGACCGTATTCCGCGGCGCGTGCCGGTGCCCAACCTCCGTCCACCGCTTAACGTGTGCAAGCCCTCCGGCGTGACACTTGGCTCGCGGGTTGCCGCGTGGTCATCATGCCCGACAAAGGCGGCGTGGCAAAGGCGCTTGGCGCAGCAGCTACAGGCGAAGGGAGTAGAAGTCCTTGCGATCGAAGACGCGCACGATCCAGATGCGCTGACCAAACGCCTCCAGGGCTGGCTGGCCGCCGGTCCGGTGCAAGGTGTCTATTGGCTTGCAGCGCTGGACTACGAGGGACCCATCAGCACGATGGATTTGCCCACTTGGCACGAGGCGCTTACAGATACGCGTCGAAATCGCTCTATACCTCCATGCGTGTTCTGTTCGACCAGATTGCGAAGCCGGGCACATTCCTTGTTTCGGCGACGAGGCTTGGCGGCCAGCACGGTTACGACGAGGCCGGAGCGCTCGCGCCGCTAGGCGGCTCAGTTGTGGGCTTCACCAAGACATATAAGCGGGAACGGCTGGATGCGCTTGTCAAAGCGGTCGATTTCGAGCCCGAGCGCAAACCGTCAGAACTCGCAGAAATCCTCATTGAGGAAACTCTGCGCGACCCCGGAGCCGTAGAGATCGGCTACAAGGACGGGCAGCGGTGGACGGTTGGGCTGCAAGAGCAGCCCGTAGCCGATGGCCAGTCCGGTCTGAAACTGGACACGAACACTGTCTTTCTCATCACCGGTGCGGCGGGAAGTATTGTGTCGGCCATTACCGCTGACTTGGCGGCAGCTTCCGGCGGTACGTTCTACCTGCTTGACTCTGGTGCCCGAACCTGATCCGGACAATCCCGACCTCAAGCGCTTTGTGAGCGACAAAGACGGCCTGAAGCGCGATCTGTTCGCACGCATCCAGGCACGCGGCGAGCGGGCTACGCCGGCGCTGGTGGAAAAGGAGCTAGCGGCGCTGGAGCGGGCACAAGCTGCTCAGAGCGCAATCGATGCTGTGCGGGCGGCCGGAGGCACGGCGCACTACTTCAGCGTCAACCTCACGGATACGGACTGCGGTGGCCAACATCATCAACCAGGTGCGTGAGCGTAGCGGGCGCATCGACGTGCTGCTGCATGCTGCGGGAATCGAACGCAGTCACTTCCTGCCGGACAAGGAGCCGCGCGAATTCGACCTCGTCTTCGATGTGAAGAGCGATGGCTGGTTCAACCTGCTGCAGTGCGATCGGCAACATGCCGCTGGGAGCGACGGTAGCGTTTAGCTCGGTTGCAGGACGCTTCGGCAACGGAGGACAGACGGACTACAGCTCCGCCAACGACCTGCTGTGCAAGATCACGTCAAGCTTCCGCACGACGCGGCCGGCTGACGCGTGGCATTGTCATCGACTGGTCGGCGTGGGGCGGTATCGGCATGGCAACGCGCGGCTCCATCCCCAAGATGATGGAACTGGCTGGCATCGATATGCTGCCGCCGGAAGCGGGCATTCCTTGGATTCGCCGCGAACTGACCTCGGGAGGGACGCGCGGTGAGGTCGTAGTCGGTCAGCGTCTCGGCGTTCTGCTGAGCGAGTGGGATTCCACCGGCGGACTTGACACTGAAGCGCTCGCAGCCGTCGTCGGGAAGCAAGCGCCGGCGCAAGGGCCGATGGTCGGCAAGATCACAGGAATGGGTGTTCACAGCGGCTTGACGATGGAGACCACGCTCGATCCGAAGCTTCAACCGTTCTTGTACGATCATCGGATCGACGGCACGCCAGTACTGCCTGGCGTCATGGGCATTGAAGGCTTCGCGGAAGCCGCCCTATGCGTGCATCCCGGCTGGCATGTCGAGGCGGTAGAAGAAGTAAATTTCCTGTCGCCGTTCAAGTTCTACCGGGATGAGCCGCGGACGGTGACGGTCCAAGCGGTGTACTACCCGCAAGGTGACAGCTTGGTCGCGGACTGCCGACTGATTGGCCGGCGCACGCTACCCAACCACCCGGAGCCGCAGGAGACCATCCACTTCACGGCCCGTGTGCGGCTGTCGAAACAGACGCCAACAGCAGTGGACGGGGAAGGCCCTGGCGACTTCGTCCGACTCCATCATAGAAGCCGCCGAAATTTATCGCGTGTATTTCCACGGACCGGCGTACCAAGTCCTGGAGCGGGCTTGGTGGGATGGAAAGCAGATGGTCGGAGTGATGGCAGGGGGCTTGCCCGAGCAATCACCAGCCATCCGACCGGCCGACGCTTATGGCGCCACGGCTGATCGAGCTTTGTTTCCAGACCGCCGGGCTCTGGGAAATGAGTGTGCAAAACCGGTTTGGTCTGCCACAAGACGTTCATCAAGTCTCCTTGTTGCGTGCGCCGGCTCTGGCGGAAAGCCAGTTGTACGCCGTCGTCACTCCCCATCCGGACCAAGAAAGCTTCGATGCGGAAGTTGTGGACACGAAAGGGAACTGCTACCTGCAGCTAAGCGGCTACCGCACGGCAGCGATGCCCAACAGCCTCGATGCCGAGCCCTTGAAGGCACTGCACGCCGTCATGGCGTAACCAAGTCAATGCGATTGATCTGGCCGATCGGTTGAGGAGACTTTATGCAGCACGAATTTCAACGCGTGGCCATCGTGAACCGCGGTGAAGCCGCGATGCGTTTCATACACGCAGCGCGTGAGTTCAATCAAGAGTACGGCGCATCGTTGTGTACCATCGCGCTCTACACCGAGCCCGACCGCCACGCTATGTTCGTTTGCGAGGCAGACGAAGCGGTGTCTCTCGGCGGCGCTCTGCTCAAGGACCCGGCTACAGGTCAATCCAAGAGCAGTTACGTCGATTATGACCTGCTCGAACGGACGTTGACGAGCGCGCGCGCGGAGGCGGTCTGGGTGGGATGGGGTTTTGTCGCCGAGCATCCTGGATTCGCGGACCTTTGCCGCAAGCTCGGTATCGTATTCATCGGCCCGGACGGCGATGTCATGCGACGGCTGGGCGACAAGATCAGCTCGAAACTTCTGGCCGAGCAGGCGCAGATACCGGTAGCCCCGTGGAGCGGCGGGCCGGTGGAAACGCTCGCCGACGCCCAGCATCATGCCGAGCGCCTGGGCTATCCGCTCCTGATTAAGGCGACGGCAGGCGGTGGCGGTCACGGGATTCGTCGCGTGAATTCTGCACCCCAACTCGCGCTGGCCTTTGAAAGCGCCCGCGCCGAAGCGTTTAAATCCTTCGGCAATGCCACGGTCTTCATGGAGCAACTGGTTCTGGCGGCGCGCCACGTCGAAGTGCAGGTCATCGCCGATCATTACGGGACCACGTGGCCGCTCGGGGTGCGGGACTGTACCATTCAGCGCCGCCACCAGAAGGTCCTGGAAGAAGCGCCCTCGCCCGCCCTCACCTCGCTGCAAGATCAGGCATTACGAGAGGCCGCGGTGCGCTTGAGCCAGGCGGCGGGATATCACAACGCCGGTACCGTCGAATTCCTGTACCAACCGGAAAGCCACCGCTTCTCCTTCATGGAGATGAATACCCGATTGCAAGTCGAACATCCGGTGACCGAATGCACCACCGGGTGCGACCTCGTCAAGCTCCAGATTCACGTCGCCCGCGGCGGACGCCTGGAAGGAGACCCGCCCCGGACCACCGGTCACGCGATCGAAGTAAGGCTGAATGCCGAAGATCCGGGAAACGGTTTTGCGCCGGCTCCCGGTACGATTGAGCGGTTCAGGCTTGCGACCGGTCCGGGTGTGCGCATTGACACCGGCGTGGCGGTAGGCGACGCCATCCCACCCGAGTTCGACTCCATGATCGCCAAGATCATCGCCTATGGACAAGACCGAAGGGAAGCACTCGCGAGGCTGCAGCGGGTGCTCCGGGAGAGCGTTGTAGTCATCAAAGGCGGGACCAGTAACAAGGCGTTCTTGCTGGAGTTGCTGAACCGCGCTGAGGTGCAGCGCGCGGAAGTAGATATCGGATGGCTGGACCGTCTGGCGGCGGATGGCGGGCATTGTTCCCGGCGCCACGCCGATGTGGCGCTGGTGCAGGCGGCTATCGAAGCCTACTCTGCCGAATTGGCGGTGGAGCAGACGCAGTTCTATGCCTCAGCCGTCCGCGGTCGGCCGCACGTTCGGACTGATCTAGGCCGGACGGTCGAACTACGCTATCGCGGTCAAAGATACTCGCTCAAAGTTTGTTGCCTCGGCCCCCACCAGTACCGCGTAGAAGTGGATGGATCGCGCATTCGAGGCCCTTATCCACCCTCTGGGCAAGTTTGAATATTGGCTCACCGCCTTGGGGCGCCGCTTCCACGTCGTCTCCGTGGTCCAAGGTCTGAATTACCGGATCGAGGTCGACGGCGTCTCGCACTCGATTGATCGAGATGAAGGCGGATTGGTGCATGCGCCGGGACCGTCGGTAGTCGTTTCCATTGCCGTGAAGCCGGGCGACATGGTTTCGGTTGGGGATACCTTGGCTGTGCTGGAAGCCATGAAAATGGAGATGGCAGTGGTCGCCCCATTTTCCGGAAGAGTCCGGCAGGTGATGACGATACCGCACGTGCAGGTGGACGCCGGAGTTCCGCTGCTGCAAATCGAAGCCATCGCGGATGAGCAGACGTTGGCAACCACGGAGCGGCTGGTATTTGGCGAGTCGCACACTGCGAGCGAACCAGGGCAGGACAATCAATCGCGCTGGCGTCAGGATCTGGAAGAACTGCGTCATCTCATGCTGGGCTTTGATGCTGACCCGGCCCAGACGGCGCGGCTGTTTGCGCAATGGAGCCAGTTCAACGAAGCTCCAGAGGATAGCGACGAAATCAGACGCCGCGAAGATGAGATCCTCAACATTTTTGTGGACATATGCTCGCTGTTTCGCCGGAAACCGAGCGTGCACGATCTCGCCGGCGGCGAAGCGCCCAGCACCGAAGCCTACCTCTTTTCCTACTCGCGCATGCTCGAAACGCGTGGCGAGGGACTCCCGCCCGCGTTTGTGGAAGCGCTCCACCGCACTCTGGCTCACTATGGCGTGAAGACCCTGGACCGCTCGCCCGAACTGGAAGAGAGTCTGCTTTGGATCTACAAGTCGCACCAACGGAGTGGAACGGCAAGTGGCGCCTATTCTGGCCTTGCTGGAACGGCGTCTGGCCCGCGTCGAGGCCTTGGCGCCGTACGCGGACGAGTCGTTCCGTCTGCTACTTGACCGGATCATTGCCATCACCCGCGGGCTCTTCCCATCGATCAGCGACCTCGCCCGCGAGCTCCGCTATCGCTGCTTCGAGCAGGCGCTGTTTGAGCAGGCACGTAAACAGATCTACGCGCAAGCCGAAGATCATCTCGCCTACCTTGCCGCCAATCCGGAGGCCGCGG
This sequence comes from uncultured Acidobacteriaceae bacterium, assembly GCA_963763725.1. Taxonomy (GTDB): domain Bacteria; phylum Acidobacteriota; class Terriglobia; order Terriglobales; family Acidobacteriaceae; genus Bog-257. The sequence continues at coordinate 248,152 of CAVXQI010000008.1, read as the reverse complement.
ACCGGCGCGAGAGAGTAAACGCGTTGATCGAATGTCCGCAACCGCTGGCAAGCTTCTTTTCCGGCCGCTTTGCCGCCGCCGATCACGGCTTGCGTCAATTGATGTTGGAAGTAATGACATCTCGATATTATCGCGGGCAATCACTCGTAAACTTTCGCGCCATGCCGGTGAACGGGCACTGCAGTATATCGGCGGAATACGTGCAGGACGGAAGGCAGGTCCATGTCTTCGCCGCGCATGCTGAGTATCGTCGGCTCTCCGAAGCGGCGCGAGCCATGTGCCCTTGGCTGGAGGAAGTGCCGGCGGACAGATGACATTGTCATCGATCTGTACCTTTGGAATTCCGGTTGGCTGGCCGATCCGGAGGTCACGCAGCAGGAAGTTAACTCCGCGCTTAACCAGGCTGGCTTTCCTCGGGCCATTCAGCGCATCGTGGTGGCGGTCTCGGGGCCAGGTTGCGGTGAGAGCATGGCGGGCATGCAACACTTCACTTATAAGCCTTCCGCGAATACCTACGAAGAGGTAAAGCTCTTCCGCGGAATTCACCCGATGATGGCCGAACGGCTACATCTTTGGCGCTTGAAGAACTTTACCGTGGAGCGGCTGCCCTCGGTGGAAGATGTTTACCTGCTGCATGCGAAGGCGAACGATAACCCCAAAGATGAACGCTTGTTCGCGGTTGCGGAAGTGCGTGATTTGACGCCGGTGCGCGACGAGACTGGCCGCATCGTTCAACTGCCGCACTTGGAGCGCATGTTCGCGGAAGCGGTAGCAGGCATCCGCCTGTTTCAGTCGCGCCGCGATCCGCGCGAGCGGCTCTACTGGAACCGGATATTCCTGTACGTTTGGCCAGTGTTCGACCTCAAGCCGGATGAACTCAACGACATCGCTCACAAACTGGCCCTGTCGACGGACGGCTTAGGATTGGAGCAAGTCGTAGTGCAGGCCCGCGTTCCCCATCCGCAGACCGGAGAGCTACGCGATACGGTGATACGCATCTCGGCTCCCGGCGACGCCGGTCTGCTTATGACCTTCCGGCCGCTCAGCACGTTGCAACTGATGAAACCGCTGACCGAGTACAACCAGAAGGTTGTGCGGATGCGTCGGCGGGGACTCATTTATCCCTACGAAATCATCAGAATGCTGACACCCGCCCGCGAGGACACTCGGGCTGAATTCCCCCATGGCGAGTTTACCGAGTACGATCTGGACCCCGAGGGTCGACTGGTTCCGGTTGTTCGTCCGCCGGGGCAAAACAAATCCAACATCATTGTTGGCGTCATCCGCAACTTTACCGCCAAGTATCCCGAGGGCATGACCCGGGTGTTGCTCATGGGAGATCCGAGCAGGGACCTGGGCGCCCTCGCCGAACCCGAATGTAGGCGCATTCTCACGGCCCTGGATCTGGCCGACGAGATGGGCGTGCCGCTGGAGTGGTTTCCCATCTCCGCGGGTGCGAAGATCTCGATGGACAGCGGCGTGGAGAACATGGATTGGATTGCCCGGGTCCTGCGTCGCTTGGTCGAGTTCACGCAGGCAGGCGGCGAAGTGAATCTGGTAATCAACGGGATCAACGTCGGGGCGCAGCCCTACTGGAACGCCGAGGCAACCATGCTGATGCATACCCGCGGCATTCTGATCATGACCCCGAAAGCGGCGATGGTGCTTACCGGCAAACGCGCACTGGACTATTCAGGCAGCGTCTCCGCCGAAGACAACGAGGGGATTGGTGGATACGATCGCATCATGGGTATAAATGGGCAGGCCCAGTACTGGGCACGAGATATCGATCAAGCCTGCCACATCCTCTTGCGCCATTATGCGCATACTTACGTAGCGCCAGGCGAGCGATTCCCCCGGCGGGCCGCTACCAACGATCCTATCGATCGGGATGTGCAGGCGTATCCGCATGTCAGTGGCTCTGACAACGGCTTCGCTCGCGTGGGCGAGATTTTCTCGGACGATACCAACGCCGGGCGGAAGAAGTCCTTCGATATTCGCAGCGTCATGAGGGCCGTAGTAGACCAGGACCATCATCCACTGGAACGCTGGCCCGGCATGCGGGGCGCCGAAACCGGGGTAGTCTGGGATGCCCACCTCGGAGGCTATCCCATTTGCCTCATCGGCATCGAATCCAAGCAGGTACCGCGGTTAGGATTTGTCCCGGCGGACGGACCCGACCAATGGAGTGCCGGGACGCTGTTTCCTCTCTCGTCTAAGAAGGTGGCCCGGGCGATCAACGCAGCCAGCAATAATCGACCGGTAGTGATTCTCGCCAATCTGTCGGGATTTGACGGATCGCCAGAGTCTATGCGTAAGCTGCAGCTTGAGTACGGCGCCCAGATCGGGCGGGCCGTGGTGAACTTCAAAGGCCCCATGATCTTCTGCGTTATTTCCCGCTACCACGGCGGCGCGTATGTAGTTTTCTCGCGGGCGCTGAACGAACAGCTCGAAGTGGTGGCCTTGGAGGGAACCTACGCTTCCGTTATTGGCGGCGCACCCGCGGCCGGTGTTGTATTTGCCGGCGAAGTCGAAGCCCGGGCCCGCAAAGACCAGCGACTGGAGGCGCTGTCCCAAGCCATGGCCAAGGCCGACGACAAGGAGAAAGTCCGCTTGCGCGCTCAATGGAATGAACTCTTCAAAGTCGTACACTCCGAGAAGCTGGGGGAGATGGCTGTGGAGTTTGATCGCGTGCATAGCGTGCATCGGGCGCTCAAAGTGGGAGCGCTGCACATATTCTTCCGCCCACAAGTCTTCGCCCTTACCTCGTTGATGCTGTCGAACGCGGTATGAAAGTCACCGAGCAATCGCTTCTCAAGCAGGTACCCGCCAAGACCCCGATGCAAAAAGAGGTCAACGTCGAAGACATGCTCATCACTTCTGCCGTCGGGCAAGCATGATGGACGTGTATTGGCTGGAACAGACTGCAGCCGACTTGCCGGCGGAGGATGATTGGTTGAGCGCCATCGAGGTGCTCCGCCTGGATGGCATGCGCTTTCCCAAACGCCACGCCGACTGGCGGTTGGGACGCTGGACGGCGAAACGTGCGCTGGCAGCCTACCTAAACCTGCCCAGCCATCGGCAGGACCTTACGGACATTGAGATTCGGCCGGCGCCGTCCGGCGCTCCTCGAGGTCTTCCTCGCAAATGAACCGGCGAGGATCGCCATTTCACTCAGCCACCGCAGTGGAGTCGCCGCTTGCGCTATCGCACTGTCCGACACGGACCTCGGCTGTGATTTGGAAATCGCCGAGCCGCGGAGTGATGCATTCATTGCCGACTACTTTGCGACTGAAGAGCAAAAGTTGATTGAGCGGACACCAACAGCCGAGCGTTCCCGGCTTTTGGCCCTCCTCTGGAGTGGAAAGGAAAGTGCTCTTAAAGCGCTCCGCACTGGGCTTCGGCTAGATACCCGTGGCGTAATAGTTCATCCCGGCCATCCGCCGCAGCATGGAGACGAGGGCAGGCACCCGGAAGACTCTTCGTTCGCCTTTCGGTCAGACGGCGACAATAGCTGGCGCGCGCTGCACGTGGTTGGTGAAGATGGCAAAATCTTCCGTGGCTGGTGGCAAACTACACGTGACCTGGTGCGAACCATGGTCGCCTCTCCTTCTCCGGCCCCGCCGATTTTCCTAGAGATTCCGAGTCAGTCTGCTCATAGTGCGTCATAACTTCCATCATTCCAAAGCAAATTTGGTTTAAGAATTTCGGCCGCCTCTCCATGTGCGATACAACGCATCTTGCAGTGGCACTTTCGGCGCCCAGCCGGTTTGCTCACGGATTCGACGCGTGTCGTACCAGCGATCCTGCAGCGCCCGTTTCAGTTGGTGCCTCGAAAATCGCACGCTGCCGCCGTTTGGCGTTGCTTGCAGAATGGCCTCCGCGAAAGGCGCAGCAAGAAGTACCGGCCAACCGGCAAGAAAATAAGTTCTTGTTTTGTCTACCTCTGTTTTGGCGGCGTGGTATGTCGCCAAGGTGAGTTCATCGTCATCGACAATATTGAATTGCCGGAGTTGCCCATTGCTCGCGGACTGCGCAGCCAGTTGCATCGCATCCACCAGATTCTCGACGTAATTCAGCGGAATGCGATGGTTCGGATTACCGAATACGAAGTTATTCCTTCCCACCGTGAATCCCAGCAGGCCGACCGGAAGTTGCTTGCCGGAACCATACACGATGCCTGGCCGCACAATCGTCAACGGTAATCCGGTTTGGTGTGCGAACCTGACGGCAAATTGGTCCGCCAAGATCTTCGATTCAGCATAAAAATCGCGCAGCTGCGGCGACTCATCGTAGGAGGTGTTCTCATCGATCCGCTGAGCTTCTGAAACCGGGCCGTACACCGCCAGTGAACTGGAATACACGACTCGGTTGACGCCCTGCCGAAGGCACGCGGTGAGGACTCTCTCCGTTCCACCCACATTGGTGTCAAGAAAATCGGCCTTCCGACCAGGACTGTCGACTTTGGCTGCGAGGTGGTAGACAATATCCGCTCCTGACACCGCCCGGACTATGCTGTCTAGGTCTTCCAAACCTCCACGCACAATCTCGGCACCTTGGGTTTCCAGAAGATCGGCGCGGGGGGAAGGCCTGGCTAACACCCGGACGGGAACTCTCCCAGCCAGCAAATCCTGTACCAGGGCCGCGCCCAAAAAACCTGTACCGCCAGTTACGCAAATAGGCATGCCGTTGGGTCTCATATCTATTAGGCACCGTCCTCGGCGCCGAGCAAGTCGCCCGCGGAGCGGCCTTGTCCAATTCGGCTCTGCAATGCAAACGTCGTTGTTGCAACGTCGCTGTTCGACGGCGGATTTCCTCACATGTTACACTCCACTTTTCAAGAGATATCTGAGCGGCTCGGAACCGGAGTCGACCTGGCTCCTATTTTTTCCGCCGCTAAGGGTTGTGCCCACGAGATTGGCTTTCCTCGGTATCCGTGAAACCACCTAAGTCCATTGTTGGAGAGCAGACGGATTGACAGTCCTCAGCTACATTGTCCTCGCTGTTGCTGCCATTCCCGGCATCTATTATCTGCTGGCTGTTTACAGCTCTGCGCGCTACTTTCGGAGCTGGAAGCGGGTTCCGCCGAATCCTGGCTTTACGCCCCCGATTAGCTGTCTGAAGCCCATCAAGGGACTTGACCCTGACGCCTACGAGAATTACGCCAGCTTCTGCCGCCAGGACTATCCCGAGTACGAAATTCTTTTTTGCGTCGATGCGGACGATCCCGCGTTACCGGTGCTGGAAAAACTAGTGCAGGATTTTCCCGAACGCCGTATCCGTCTACTTTTCGGTTCCGGCCGCACCGCCATCAACGACAAGATTGCCCGGCTGGTACGCCTGGTGCACGAAGCCCGGTATGACCTGCTGGTGATTACTGACGGCGACATCCGCGTAGGGCCCGATTACTTGCGAGCGGTGGCCGCGCCCTTTCGCGATCCCAAGGTGGGAGGGGCAACTTGCATTTACGCTTCTACCAAAGAAACCACTCTGGTCCAGGAACTGCAATCCATCGGTATGGTCTCCGACTTCTTCGCCGGAATCTTTGTGGCCTGGCAATTGGACGGTGTTAAGTTCACCTTTGGGCAAACCATCGTCACTACGCGCCGCAACATCGCTGCTTTCGGGGGCTACGAGGCTATTGAAAACCGGCCCGCCGACGACCTTCGCGTGGGCCGCCTGATCGCCGAGTTAGGATATGAGGTTAAGCTGCTTCCCTATGTGGTGCAGAGTGTCGCCGACTTCGCGTCGCTCAATGATCTGTTTTACAAGCGCGTTCGCTGGATGACGGTAATGCGGCTTATGCGGCCGCGGGGTCATTTCGGTTTGATCTTTACCTGGGGACTGCCTTGGGCGCTCATCGCGATTGCAACCCATCCCTCCATGGCGATTGCCCTGGGATACCTCGGCAGCTATGCCTTGCTTCGAGTCACGATGACTTGGCTGATCGGCATCTGGGGCATGAAGCAGTCCGGTCTGTGGAAGAAAATGCCTTTGATACCGCTCTGGGACGCAATGGCCTTTATCATCTGGCTGGTCAGTTTCGGCCGCAAATCTATCCGCTGGCGCGGCGTTGAATACTTCATTCGGGAAGGAATTCTGGTACCGGTTGCTCCCAAGTCTGGGTCGTAGCGAACGAGGTCCAAGGTCAGCATGAGATCCAAAGTTGCTGTCGCGGGTGCGGGGGTTTACGGGGCCACTATTGCAATCAGCCTCGCGGAGGCTGGCCACGACGTCCAGCTCTTCGACCCGCTCGGCATCCTGCGCGCCGCCTCCGCCATCAACCAGTACCGCATTCATTCGGGATATCACTATCCCCGCAGCCCGGAGACGATTCGCGAAACCCTGGAGGCCCGGGGGGAGTTCCTGAACACATTCGCGCCCGCAATCGTACGCAACAGCCGGCACTATTACGCGATTCCCCATGAGGGTTCGCAAACGCCTCCAGCATTGTTCGAAAGGGTGATGGCCGAGTACCACCTCAGCGCTCGACCCTCCCGCCCCGAGTGGATGGATTTCGGCTTCATCGACAAATGCTACGAAGTGGACGAACAGATCTATGATCCGGACATTCTGAGGGAGATGTTATCGTCACGTATAAAGGCGCTCAACGTCCCGTTCAATCAGCATGCATTCACCCCAGACATGCGCCAAGAATATGACCAGGTCGTCTGGGCGACTTACGGATTGGGACCTGGGCGGGGTCTTTTTAAGGGCGTGAAGTATCAAGTCGCCGAGAAGATTTTGATTCAGCTTCCGCGAGAGTTGCAGGGAATATCGTTGGTCGTGGTGGACGGCCCGTTCACCGCCTTCGATCCCTACGGCAGCTCACCGCAGTCGCTCTTTGGTTCAGCCAAGAACACGAATCATTGGACAAGCACAAATCCCGACGAGCCCATTCCGGAGATCTACCAACCTTTGCTGAACCGGCCTGATTTCGAGCCCTTCACGCCCAGCAGATTTGAGGCGATGCGAAAAGATTCTGCTCTCGCCGTACCGGCATCCAAGGACGCGGTCTATCTCGGTTCGCGCTTCACCATCCGCGTGGTAGAAGATAACCCAGCCCAGGATCGAAGAACCCTCTACATTCTGGAGAAGGAAAAGGGAGAAATCTTCGTCTTTTCCGGCAAGGTAGTCAGCGCGGTGAAAGCTGCCCGCCTGGTCACGCAGCGGATCACCGACGGCGCAATAACGTAGAGGACCGGTTCCCTTGAAGGGACGTAGCTTTAGCTACGCCGAATAGCTCGCTGATTCTTAGTTCTCGCGAGCGGACTTTAGAGCATTTTCATACTTGGTGTACTGGGTGGAGCACCGCTTCAGCAGTGCAATTGAGATTCGGGAATGAGACGGCCTTAGCCTGAGGTGACGGAAAACATTATCTCAGGCGCTAAAGCGCCAATAACTCCCCGCAATTATGTACGTCTGAGGGCGTGCTCCACCGTGACCATACACCCGATGTGAAACTGCTAGTCCACGAGCGATGCGGGAAGCAAGCAAAATGCCCCCGGTTCCATGGCTCTCCATTAGCGCGACCACGAGACCTTACGACAACTCTTTCGGAAGCCCGTTCTGCCTAAACTTTCTCCGGCATCAGCGAGTCATCGGCAACTTTCCCGAGCGGGTGCCGACGGTCGTTGGTGGGATTCCTCCAGTTCACCTGCGGCATGAATAAGGAAGAATCGATCCTATCGCGATATTCGACGGCAATATTGATCAGCGAATCCAACAGAGCGTCGGAAAGAAAATGAGGCTGCAGCCCTAGATCGATCAGCCTGGAATTCTTGGCATTGTAATAGTGGGCTTCGGCTTCGACCCGGGGATCGGGCAGATGGTCGATCTCAACCTTCAGTCCAAGTTTTGCCGCCGCGGTTTGCACCATCCGAGCGAGATCTAGAACTGTGAACTGTTCCGTAAATTGGTTGAAGACACGAAATTCACCCCGCTCGGCAGGGTGCAGGCAGGCGATCTCGACGCAACGAATGGTGTCGCGGATGTCCAGGAATCCGCGCGTCTGTCCTCCCGTGCCGTACACCGTCAGCGGGTGTCCGACCGCCGCTTCCGCGCAAAACCGGTTCAGGGCCGTACCGAAAACCTCGTCGTAATCGAAACGGTTGATCAGGGCTTCATCGAGAGCGGTTTCGTCCGACACCGTACCGTAAACCACCCCCTGATTCAGGTCGGTCGCCCGCAATCCCCAGGCTTTGCACGTGAACATGATGTTATGGCTGTCGTGCACCTTGGAGAGATGATAGAAGGAGCCAGCCTGCTTGGGGTAAGGAAGCACGTCGCGGCGCCCGTTATGTTCAATGGTTATGTAGCCCTCTTCAATGTCGATATTGGGGGTGCCGTATTCCCCCATCGTTCCCAACTTAATCAGGTGGCAATCGGGCCGAAGCTCACGCAGAGCGAACAGCAAATTCAAGGTTCCGGCAACGTTGTTGACTTGGGTGAAGACGGCGTGCCGGCGGTCAATCATGGAGTACGGCGCCGACCGCTGCTCGGCAAAGTGGACAACCGCCTCTGGTTCAAATTCCTTAAAGGCGAACGCCAGCGACTCGTAGTCGATCATGTCTCCGACGAAGAGTTCGATTGAATTGCCGGTAAGTTGCTTCCACACCTTCAGGCGTTCCGGCAAGGCGCGGATCGGCGTTAGAGTTTGCACTCCAAGCTCGTAGTCCCATTGCCTGCGAGCGAAGCTGTCGAAGATGGCGACCGAGTGCCCTTTCTTGGATAGATAAAGAGCGGTTGCCCAACCGCAGTAACCGTCGCCCCCGAGCACAGCAATCCTCATTCGTCCTCCTCAACAGATTCTTCAGGAGCAAGCCCCCGAAATGTCACGCAATCGCGTTTACTTTGCTACCGATATTTGAATGCTTTACTTCTTAACTTTATCAAAGAACCCGGAAAATCTCCTGATTCGGCCCGCGCCAGCGCCGGTCGCCTCATTACTCGACCGTCCGTGCTTGAGGCCGGCTGTGTCTGGCAATCTCGCCCCCGCCAGCGGCTGGTTGGTCACCAGGAATTTGCCGCCGCTTTCGGTAACCACATTCAGCGTCTCACGCCCTACCAGCTTCTCTAGCCGGGGCAGCTGCGATAGACTCGCCGCCAGGTAATACCGCTCCGGCGTCAGCCAGAGATTCTTGAATTCCGCGTCGTCAATGAAAACATCGGGTGCGCCGGGAGCGTACGAACCGTACACAAAATTCAGGACACGCCCATTCAGAAGGAGCGCGGTGCGGTTGGTGTAAAAGAAGACAGACGAAAACGCGTAATAGTGTTTATCCACGATCAGCTTGCCTTCAGGCGAGTGCAGTAGCGCCTCGGCCAGCGGACGGGAAGACAAATACGGATCAAAAGTAATCAGGGCCAGGCGAGCGGCTTGAAAAAACAATACCATCATCAGTACAGCCGCGAAGAAGGCACGCTGGGCCGTGGCCCGAAGAGTTCCCAATGCGCCGATCGAAAACGCGAGTGCTGCAACGAATAGAGGCAGGCGGAGGTATGCAAACGATTCGAGGGTCAGGTCTTGCATGTGGCCCATCGAGAGCTTATATGCCGAGGGATGGGTGGTTAGCGCCGTGAAAATGTCCCCCGGTGTGGCCACTCCGCGGACAAGAAACAGGATAGCCAGTGCTGCCAAGGCCGCGCATCCGGTGATCACCGACAGCGCTCGCGTTCCCCTACGCACCCAATCGCCGCCCATGGCCATTGCCGAACCCAGCAATAGAGCGAACGCGGGGTAGCATGGCATCGAGTAATACTCCTGCGTGGTGGAAAAGGTAAAGAAGACCAGCACGAACCCAATCCAGCACAGTGCCAGCAGGCGCACCTTTCCAGCCCGGTCCGAAGGTTTGTACGACAGCTTTGCGATGGCGGGGAGGTACACGCTCCACGGAAACAGCCATACCAGGTGCAACAGCCAGAAGTAGAGGCGAGGGACCGTGTCGTAGTCGCGCGGATAGCGCAGATTCAAGAAGCGGAGTAGCTGCTCGTTGATGAAGAAGAACCACAGGAACCCATGGTATTGGCCGGGCAGACTTCGCATGTCGAACGCGAAATATGGGGGGTTCCGCAACGTCGCAAGAACGTGCCAAGGAGCGGCAATCAAAAGGATGATCGCCATGCCGCTGAAGGGATGAAGTCGCTTCCAGGTTCTTGCAGAAAATAGCTGACCGGTCAAGAACAGATAAATGACCCCGGCAGCCACCGGGAATAGCACCCCGATCAGACTTTTCAGAAGCAGTCCTGTTCCCAGACTGGCGGCCAAGACGTAGGCCCAGGCGCGCGGATGGGGTTCCTCGTCATCGAGCACTCGGAGCATCGCCCACATGGCCAGCGCGACGGTGAATGTCAGCATGACGTCAGGAATCAAGATGCGGGTGAAGAGAAATAGCCCGATGTACGTGGCCATGCACAAGCCGGCATAGAAGCCGGCCCGTTTACCGAATGCCCAGACGCCGAAAGCGGCAGTCAACCAGCAGAGCCCTATTGAGGAGAGCGCAATCGGAATACGAGCCGCCCAATCATGCGCCCCGAAGATCTCATACGAGGCGGCCATGATCCAGTAGACCAGCGGCGGCTTTTCCAGGTAAGCGACCCCATCCAGGCGAGCGGTCACCCAGTCGCCCGAGGTGATCATGTTGCGCGCGATTTGCGCTTGAACAGCATCCACATCGTCCTGCAACGAAGGAGGAGAGAGAATTCCGCTCACATATACGATTCCCGCGATCAGCACAACAGCTAGATAAACGTACCAATTCCCGCGGGCGCCAACAGTTGGGCTGCTCTGGAGGAGGTGGGTGCCTGAATCCGCCACTTTTTCATCCATAAAAACAGGATCATTAAACCCCATAAGTGATAGCCGACATTGATTCGTTTCTCCAAATGATCACGTAGATAGCGTTCGATCGCATCGGAATGGAATATTTCAGGATGATCGGAAAGTCCCGCATGCAAGGTATCGACTACCAGCGACCGAAGCGGACCCCGGACCCATTCGTGCGCCGGGAATGTCGAAGCCGATTTTCTTTCTGCGCAGGATAGACTGCGGCAGCTTGTGGCGCATGAGTTCCTTCAACAGAAACTTCTGCTGCGAGCCTCGAATCTTGAGCGATGCCGGCAGCGTCGCAGCAAATTCTACGATACGGTCATCCAGGAAAGGCGGACGCAACTCGACGGCGTGCGCCATGCTCATCCGGTCCGATTTAATCAGGATGTCGTCAGGCAGATAGTACTTTTGATCGAACCACAAGTAAGCGCCCAGGTCATCTTGATTGTTGCTCAGCATCCCCCGTAACTCGCCGAGGATTTGATCGAGTGCGCCCGGAAGTTCCGTCGCTACAAGAGAACGTTTCTCGGCGTCGGAAAAAGTACCATTCCAATAGACGTGAGCCCGCTCCGCCGGCATCAAGCTGCCTTCGAGTAAGCGCTTGAGCTTGTACTCGAAGCTTATCTTCTCGTTTGATACCGGCCACACCCGCAATGCACTCAGCGCCAATTGCACTACACCACGGGGAAGTTTTCGCAGGTGGCGAGCCCAAGCATTCGCTCGGTAAGTTAGATACCCCCCAAACAACTCGTCGGCGCCTTCGCCGCTCAACGCGACCGTGGTTCTGGTTTTGCAGAGCTTGGAGAGAAACCAGACTGGCAAGGCGCCGGCATCGGCACTCGGTTCATCCGAGTAATACGCGAATTCCTCGATGGCGCCTTGCAGATCCAACTCAGGATTGAGGTCGAGCTGCTCGTGCTCTGTACCATACGCCGTGACCATCTGCTGGATGTAACTGGTTTCGTCGAAACTGCGCCCATGAAACGAAATGGAGAAAGTCTTCAGCCGGGAGCTTGATGCGTGCGAGGCATAATGCAGAATCGTAGACGAATCGATGCCGCCACTCAGCCACACACCCAAGGGAACATCGGAAATCAGGTGTTCGCGAACCGATTGCTGCAGAAGAGAGTCGAGTTCCTCACGGGCGGACGCCAAACTGCGCTGCCGGGGCATCTCATTGGGCAACCGCCAGTAGGCATCCTCACTTACTTTGCCGTCTCGCCACTCCAGCCAGTGTCCCGGCAAGAGCTTCTCTATTCCATCCACCAGTGTCCAGGGCGCGGGGACATAGTTCAACGACAAATAACAATCCAGTCCCTCAGGGCTCAAGCGGCGATCAATCTCTGGATGTTCAAGGATTGCCTTTAACTCCGACCCAAAAAACATATCCTCGCCGCGATGCGCGATGTAGAGCGGCTTTATGCCCATACGATCGCGTGCCAACACCAATCGCCGAGTGGAATTGGTCCAAAGCGCCACGGCGAACATGCCGCGCAATCTCGCGAAACATCGCGTGTCCCATTCGAGGAAGGCGCGCAAAACCGTCTCGGTGTCGCAGTGCGAGTGAAATCGATGGCCCAGCTTTTCCAACTCAGCGCGGACTTCGAGGTGGTTGTAGATTTCCCCATTGAACACGATGACGGTGTTGCCATCATCAGTCGCAATAGGCTGATCGCCCTGCTCCAGATCAATAATCTTCAGGCGCGTCGCGCCCATCGAGCACACCGGCGACTGGTAAATGCCCATGCTGGTCTGGTCCCCGGTGGATGAGGGTGGAAGTGGCGTTCCGAATGCGGTCCGGAGGTGGAGACCAATCCTTATGAGTAAAGCCAACAATGCCGCACAAATCGATCAGTCCCTCGATACCGAATTGATCAGCCTGCCGCGACTAGCCGCCTTGAGCAAGGTTAGGGCGACCCGATAAATGCGGCCCAGCAATTTTCATCCCATGGTCATGGGACCCTGCAAGAGCAGATACCTTAGGATAGCATTTTACGACCTGCGACATGCCGCGCTTGCCCTCGATTTCATAGCTCTCCGTTGCAGCGCGATCTTCCGGCGTGTTAGCGGTCACTTCGGTCGGCCGACCGGATATGCCACGGCCCTTGGCTGCCTCGCGGCTGAGCGTCCTTGATATACCATATGACTTATGCCTCTCTGTATTTGGAGCGACTGACCACTGCCCATGGAATCTCCCAGGCGACTGCATTTAAAAACCTTTATTTTGATTTTGATCATGGTCCTTGCCGGCCCGTTGGGCAACGTCTTGCTTGGCAAGGGTATGAAGCAGGTGGGACCGGTGAATCTTTGGCCTCCCGCGGAACTGCTCCATGTGTTCATTCGCGTTTTCACCACCGGCAGATTTGGCTTGGAGTGGGATCCCAGTTGGTATTTTTCGCAGCTTATATGATCGTTCTATCGTGGGCCGACTATACCTATGTCCAGCCGGCATCTGCGGTTGCGTATGCCGTGGTTGCTCTGTTGGCTTCCACGTGGTTGGGCGAAGTTGTCCCTCCCCTGCGATGGGCTGGCATCGTAGTCATTTGTTTGGGAGTGTTCCTCGTGGGCCATACCCATCCCAGTACCACGGAGAATGGCTAGTCGTGTCTGAGGTCATCTTCTTTTTCTTCATCGTGGTCTTCGGAACGATGGGCGAGATATTCGTGTCGCGCGCCATGAAGGAGACCGGCGAAGTGAAAAACTTCAGGCCGCTAGCGCTAGCCGGAGTCATCCTCCGCGCCTTAGCGCGTTAAGTGGATGTGGTTCGGTGTCGGGATGATGGCCATCGGATTCTTCTCGCTGCTGGCGATATTTTCCTTTGAAAATGTAAGCTTTGTCGTACCGGTGACGGCACTAAGCTATGTCGTCGGCGCCTTAGGAGGCAGGTTTTTCCTCGGAGAACGTGTCAGCTTGCAACGTTGGCTCGGTATCCTTCTAGTGTGTGCGGGCGTAACGTTAGTGCTTATCGGCAGGAGTTAGTTGTTTATGCCCCGCCCGGCGAAAGTGCACTCAATCTCGTGGACGGTATCCCCCAAGAACACCTTGGTCCTGCGGGAGATCCTGTCCATCGCCGTCGATTCATTTCGCGCCGACAAAGTGCGTGCCACCATGACCGCCCTGGGTATGGTTATTGGCACTTTCTCGCTGGTTTTAGTGGTCACGATTGCGCTGACCGGGAAACAGTACGTGCTGAATGAAATCCAGAATATTGGCGCCAATCTTATCTGGGCCGAATATGCGGGGTCGGCGAATGGAGGCAGCACCGCAGGCACGGCGGATTATCTGACGGTGGATGACATGACTCGCCGTGGAACAGCAGGTTCCGGGCGTGCAAGAAGCGTCGCCGGTGCTGAATTTGCATGAGCCGATACTGGTGGGCAATGGCAAACAACGCGACATGCTAATCCTTGGAGTGAACCCGGAATACGTAAATGTGCGCCGCATCATCGTGAGTTCGGGCAGATTTTTCGATCAACAAGATTCCCAATCCCACCACAAAGTCGCCCTGGTCACGGAAGACTTCGCCATCCGGCAATACGGGGGAATCGAGTTCGCGGCGGGACATGAAATCAAGATCCAGGGACTGCCATTTGTTGTGATCGGCACTTTTCGTGAGAGCGTGGAGACGTTTGGCCAGTCAGAGATCCAGGACGATACGATGCTTATTCCCTATTCTGTGGCGCGTTATTTGACGCAGACGAACGCGGTCAACCAGATTTATTTTTCGATGTCGGATGCCGGCGGCGTTCCTCTCGCCTCGCAACGAATTCTCGCGATGATAAAGGCGCGGCATCGAGCGGAATCCGTTTATACCGTCGGTGATCTTACCCAGGTGCTCGCCTTGGTGGCGAAAACGGCCAATGCATTCACCATCATTCTCCTGCTCTTTGCAACTATCACGTTGGTTGCCGGTGGAGTTGGCATCATGAACATCATGCTTGCCACCGTGAGCGCCCGTATTCGAGAAATTGGCATCCGCAAAGCGGTGGGAGCGACGCGCCGTGAGATCCTGCTGCAATTCCTTTCTGAAGCTGTAATGATCTCTTTGATTGGTGGAACCATCGGCACCTTGGCCGGCCTGGCGCTGCCTTTTTCACTTCGCGTCTTCACCCACTACCAGCTACCGGTGTCCGGGCTTTCCGCGCTGATCGCAATGCTAGTCTCATGCCTGATTGGCATCACTTTCGGCACCCTTCCCGCCAAGAATGCTTCGAGATTAGAACCCGTGGAATCTCTTAAATACGAATGAGAGCAGCACCAGGATGTCGTCAAGTTTCTTACTGCAGGTGCATCCGTCCCAAGAGGTCCTGGAATCGGGGGTCGCCGCGGATGGAATCGTAATCGCGATTGATCCTGAGATACACCAGAGCTGCGGCGCGTTCGTCGTAGGCTTTGTTCAGCCAAGTGAAGGCTTCGTCATTCCTGCCTAAAGCTGTGAAGGTTGCGGAAATCTCCGCCGGAGGCATGTACTGCCTGGTCGCAAGCTGCAACAACTCATTCAGAATCTGTGTGGCCTGATCTTTTTGCCCGGCAGCGGCATAGGACCGCGCCAGGAAAGCCTTGGCCACGGGATCTCCATGCGAGAGCTCCACTCCCCGCGTGAATTCCGTTGTCGCCTCATCATGCTGGCCCTTGTACTCATAGGCCAAGCCCGAGGACCCTATGCGCGAGGAGGAAGTTGGGGTCCATTTCAATCGCTCTGCGGGCACTTTGAATTGCGCGATCGTAATCGCGGGCCATGAGGTAGGTCCAGCCCATGTGCTCGTTCATCACGGTGTCAGAGGGTGACAACTCCAACGCCCGCCTGGCTTCAGCCATCGCTTCGTCAGTTCGTCCCAAGGCCATCAACTCATGCGAATACCAATGGTGAGCATTGTCGTAGCCGGGATTCAAAGCGATGGCACGCTTAAATTCCTGCTCGGCTGCCGGCCCAATCCCAATCGTAGGTGAATTTGATGTAACCCAGAGAAGCGTGAGCCTCCGCCAAGCTGTCGTCGATGGCCAGAGCTTTCGCCGCGGCCGCTTCCGCTTTGGGCATGGCCTCACGAGGAGGCAGAATGATATATCCGTAAGAACCCGCGAGCGTGTAAGAGTCGGCCAACCCTGCGTACGCAATGGCATAATTGGGATCGGCGGCGATCGCCTGCTGGAAATAATCAAGGCTCTTCTTGACGCCGTCCACCGTCCGCTTGTTCCAAAAGAAGCGGCCCTTCATGTAAAGCTGGTAGGCGTCGTTGTTGACCGTGAATGGCCGCAAAAGCTGACGTTGCTCTTCGCCGCTCAGGTTGATAGTCAGCGCGTTCGCAACCTTTTGCGAAATCGAATCCTCCACGGTGAACATGTCGGTGAATTTCTCGTCGAACTCGTCACCCCACAGAAGCTCGCCGTCGGCAACGCGCAGCAGCCGCACCGTGACTCTCGTCCGATCTCCGGAACGCTGAATACTGCCTTCCAGGACCGACTGCACCGCCAACTGCCGCCCTGCAGCGATGGGATCGTCCGCAGTAGCGTACTTACGCACCGCA
Source organism: uncultured Acidobacteriaceae bacterium (assembly GCA_963763725.1). Classification (GTDB taxonomy): domain Bacteria; phylum Acidobacteriota; class Terriglobia; order Terriglobales; family Acidobacteriaceae; genus Bog-257. Next base: position 231,799 of record CAVXQI010000008.1, on the reverse strand, counting down.
CTCAACTGGCCGGACGATGATCTTGTGCAGATTGCTCAAGCGTGTAATGAGCGCATCGGTCATTCCCAGTCCGAGGTATTCGTCCTCCGGTCGTTGGATCGAGGGGACGAAACGGCAGTATGGCGATTGACCGCTCAGAGGCGCTGACCGTCGCAGATTTCGACTTCCAGTGCGACCAGTAATAGAACAGACCCAACACCAGCGCAACACAGACGATCGTCGTCATCAGGACCCTGGTTGCCGAGGTCTTCCATCCCAGACTTGGCGGTCGCTGGGGCTGGGTGGCGATCACGGGAATTAGGGGCGTTGCCGGGGCCGGGGATTGAATAGCGGGCACAACTCCAGCACCGACGCCGTGTGAGGCCGATACCGCGAGTGACGAAAGCATTACATCTTCGTTACTTTTTTGTGAGTCTAGTCTTTGGTTCGCGGATAGTTGCTTCCTTGTCGTCCTCGCATTCGGTTGCTGAAGCGTTGAAGCGATAGCCCTTGCGAGGGACAGTCTCGATGTAAGGCTGGCCATCGGACATACTGCCCAACGTCTTCCGCAGTAATGAAATATTCACAGTGATATTTGTCTCTTCGACAAAGCTATCAGGCCAAATTGCCTCCATCAGGACATCCCGCTTCACCAGGTGGCCGCTGTTCCGCAACAGATACAACAATATGTCGAAGGCTTTGGGCGCTAAAGGTACAGCGGTTCGGTCGCGGAGAAGCAAGTGTTCCGTGGGATAAAGCCGAAACTCACCGAATCGGAAGTACTTATTTTTCAAGGCTATAACCTGCTAACATGTGCGCCAGAGAGTTTCCAACAGACCCTGACGACTTCCAATGGCTGATTCGTTGATTGTGTATTCAGTTACAGCAGATAGTAAGCCCACGGCGACGCTCTGATCACCAAAGCAATCGCCGGTCGATGAGTGGTTATTTTAGCGCAACCGGCATGAGATGAAATTTTGTTTGGCCAGCTGCCGCGAACCGCTACCCGCAACTTCGCTTCACGACAAAAAGCTCGTGACGCCTCATAACTGGCTGGTCGCACCCCGGAGAGGAGAATGCGGATTGCTTTATGACTTGGGAGGTACAAGGGGTCTTGGCCGGTAGCCCGAACGTTGGGATTGCTGCGTAAATGGAATTGTGCTAGTCTAGAGCTCTGACTCGAGATTGCCAGAGTTGTTCTTCAAGTCGCCCGCCAGCAGCCGATGGAACAAATGCTCGCCGGCTTCCCGCCGGACGGATAGCCGTCCGGCTTCGTAGGCGTGGGAGTGCAAGCCGCGCTGCACCGCTTCGCATATCCCAATGTCTTCATCATTGATGCGCTCGCCAACGGCGATGCTCTGGCGGTTCCGCTCGACGGCGCAATCGCTCACGTCATCGAAGTAGAAATCGAAAATGACTTTACAGCGATCTACCCCATCCGGCAGCACGAGATTGGTGTCCATGTATCCCTGGTAGAGATTGATCATGAAATTGGGATATTGCCAGAAGTACCACGCGCGGTTGCCGGTGCGCGTTGCCGAGGTGGCGGCGTCCTGGCTCGAGGACACCATCGGACTCGATTGCAGGCAGTAACGATCTTCATTCTCGATGGTGTACTGCTTGTATTCGAGCACGCTGTTGAGCGCCTTGTGCAGGTGCGGCACGTGGTAGCCGCCGTCGAGGTAGTTATCCACGAATACTTTCCAGTTGCAGTTCAGGCTGTACGACCGGCGCTCGAAGAAATGAAGGGAGCCGAGATTGAGCGGTGCAACTCGCTGCACCAGATTGCCCAGGAAATCCGCAAGCGAGGCAGCTTTCGGGTCGAGGTTCACTAAGACGAACTGTTCCCAGATTTCCACGCGCACAGGCAGCAGACCGTTGCGCGCGCGATCGAAGGAGCAGACACCTTCGAACTCGGGCGCGCCCTTCAGCGAGCCGTCAAGGCCGTAGCTCCACCCGTGATAGGGACAGCGCAGAATGTTCGCTGTCCCGTGCTCGTCGGTTACAACCGCAGCAGCGTGGTGCCGGCAGACGTTGTAGAACGCACGCAACCGACGGTCAGTGCCGCGCACCATGAGCAGCGGTTCGCCGGCGAGCTCTGTGGTGACGAACTGGCCCGCAGATAGCAACTGATCCACCCGCGCCACCGCCTGCCACGTGCGTCCAAATACGCTCTGGCGCTCCAGTTCAGCCACGCGCGCGTCCACGTACCAAGACGCCGGAATGGTATAGGCCTCCTCCAGCGGGTTCCGCTCGTTGTAGGAGGCGAGGATATCGTGCAGCGAACGGTCCATCTAGAAGTGCTCCGATCAGCAGCTAAAGAGTCTGCCAGGAAATTGGAAAGCAGATCTCTCGCGAGTTGAAGCTTGCTCGATGTGACAAAGACTAAAGAGCCTAACGGTGCACCGAAACGTGCGCGCTTTCAAAGCAGCTCGTCTGCAACTACTCCAGCACTCTCTAACGTCGAGGAGTAGTTGCATAGCTTGCGGCACGCCTGAAGGCGTCGCCGGTTCAGAGCGGCCTGCCGAACTGGTTTTCCGAAATGATAGCAGGGGATCGCTCAACAAAAGCGCAAGGAAGAGTTGGTGCGGCCGCGACTGGCGTTTTTCGCCACCCAGACATCCGAGTGGTGGATGCAAGACGTTCCTTTTTTCGGAGTCACTCGTCCGCGGATCTGGGTGCTCTGGCGCCGAGTACTGCACAGCGCCCATCACCGCGCGCAAGTCACCGTCTATTTGCGCCTGCTGAACAAGCCGCTGCCTTCGGTATACGGACCAACATCGGACCAGACGTGGGAGGGGGCTGATCCGACGCCTTCGGGGGAAGCGGCGGGACGGAAGTGAACGGAAGTTTCGAGATTACGATAAGGTGCCGAGGTGTACACGGCAAAGTAGAGGAGCTTACTATCCGAGCAGTTCGGATGCGTATTGGTCAATAACCGACAGGAACTCCATCGCGTCATCCACGACAGATATTCCACGCGGTTGGCAGACCTCGTTTGCAGATAAAATAACAATATTCAGCTCAGTCGCTTTCTCAGCCAGATTAAATGCCCTTTCAGGGTTCTCTGGCCGCAATCGAATTAAGGTTAGAGTGTAGAGAAGTGAAATGGCAAGAGACAGCTTTGGGTCAAGACTCAGTGTCATGGCTTCGTGCTCAATCAGACTCTTGTTCGTCTCCAAAAAGCCTCTGGCATCCTCATTGCCCGGTGGCTCTAAGAAAACCGAATTGAATATCCCAGCGCAAAGGAACTTGCTCTGATCTCCAAAAGAGGGGCGATACTTTGCGTCTAGCAGTCGAAAAATGCCGAGGCGGAGCTTCACGTCAACTTCGGAAGGTCGATACGTGGATTTATCGCCAAGCATGGTTGTAAACCGCAGACAGTGTACGGCACCATATTCAGGTTCGTCCATCGCCGTCTTGCCGCCATGGGCGAAGGCGGCAGTTGAAACTCGAAACTTCCTTCACTTCTCTTCGAAACTGACGACTGACAACTGTTTTACCGCACCTTGGCATACATCACCTGGTCCAGAATCACACCATTCTTGATGGCGCTGCGCCGCATGATTCCTTCGCGTTCAAAGCCGGCTTTTTCCAGGACGCGTATCGATCCCACATTGTGAGGGAACACCGTGGCAAATACCCGCCTTAGTTTGTAGTCGTCCAAGGCCCATTCCGACGCGGCCTGCACCGCGCGGGTCATGAACCCCCGTCCCCAGTATGGCTCACCCAGCCAGTAGCCCATTTCCGCGCTGAGGCGCGCAATGTCTATGCCCAGCTTGAATCCGATGCCGCCGACGGCTTCGCCGGCGTGCTCCACGGCGAACGAAGTTGCGACATCCGCGGTTCGCACGAAGTTCAAGTAGTCGCTGGCATCGCGTCGGGTGTAGGGGTGAGGAAATTGATCGCGCAGATTGGATGCAATCTTCGGGTTGTTAGCGTAGCGCAGCAGCGCGTCGAGGTCGTCTTTGCGCCAGGGACGAACCCGCAGATCGCCAAGGTCGAGCAGCATGACTGGAGCCAGATTGAGGGTCGCCAGATCCGGATGAATACACCCGCTTAGATCGACAGCACTTCCTTCTCTTTGCCGTTGGACAGTTCTTCCATCTTCTTGATCTCGTCGTCAGTTAGCTTTTGCATCTGTTCCAGTGCGCCACGCTCTTCATCCTCGGTGATCTTCTTGTCCTTCATTGCCTTCTTGATCAGGTCGTTGCCATCGCGACGAATGTTGCGAACCGCGGTGCGATGTTCTTCTAAAACTTTGTGCAGATGCTTCACCATCTCTTTGCGGCGATCTTCGGTGAGCGCCGGTACAGGCACACGGATCAGCTTACCGTCGTTCATCGGGTTCAATCCCAGGTCGGCGCTGCGAATCGCCTTCTCGACAGCGCCGATCAGGCTGACGTCCCAGGCCTGCACGGTAATGAGCTGAGGCTCGGGCGCGCTGACATTCGCCAGTTGGTTGAGCGGCATCTGCGATCCGTAGGCATCCACGGTCACGCCGTCCAGCATGTGGACCGACGCGCGGCCCGTGCGGGTTGCAGCCATTTCCTTGCGGAAGTCTTCTACTGCCTTGTCCATGCGCGTTTTGAGCTGAGCAAAGCTGTCCTTCAACTCGGGAATTGCCGCCATCGTCACTTGAGCCATATGCGGTTCGCCTCAGGATAAAGTCAGAAACGTACGATTATAAACCTCGACCGCCGGCAAGCTGGCCAACAGAGAGCAGAGCATGTAGTGCCCAATCCCAGGTGGAACGCAAACCACTAATTCTCGGTTGATGGCTGCCGGGGACGCGGGCAAGTCCGGGAATGTACGTTCTCCGCCAGCTCTAGATAGGCTGGGGTTGTCGATCGAACAGTGATAAAACAGAACATGCAGATACTTTCGATTTCCGACCGGCGCGTGAATTGATTCTCCGGGCTTTCATGATGCTTGCTCTCCGCCATAGATACCTCGGCGTCATCGGGCGCATAGTGCCGAGTAACTGATCTGAGACCGTGCGGGAGAGACATCTCAATTGTACGCCCGCATGCAGGCGAGCTTGCCAAAGGCGAAGTTTTCTTATGAAACAGAGGCCGGTTGAGTAGGACGGGACATCGTGCGGAGCGCCGCAGGTAACACGGAAATTTTTGCTAGGATTCTTCCTCGAAGTCTTCATCCTGAAAGATATAAGGAGCGGTGCGAACCAGGCGGAAGCGAACTTTGTCCTTGCAGGTTTCGCATTCGGGAAAGCTCTCCCCGCCGATCATAACGGCTTCGTGAGTTTCCCGGTGTTCACGGTCATGGGTCACTTCATAGATGCCAGATTGGCGTACCGTATCTCCGGGACGGTAGCGGCGGCCATTGCGCCGAGATCCGCTATGCCCCGAGCTGTTAATGACAGCAGCCTGTACCTGGAACCTAGACCTGTGTCGAGAAGCTGAGACGGCGGCAGAGACGAAGCCTTCCTTAGGCGCGCCAGCAGAAAAAGCCATTGGGAAACCCCGGCTTACAAGTTTTGCTTACTTTTGACTACGACGTTAGCCCAAGTTTCGCACTTTGGGAAGTGGGTTTTTTGGTTTGGGACAAAAGGCGCTACTAGCGACTCATTACCGCAACGACCGATCAACGGCCGGGAAAGTCTTTATCCTGCCGAATGCCGGTGGAACGATGCTTGAGAGTGAAGCGAACCCCGTCGTTGCACACCGAACATACCGGAAAGGTCTCGCCTTCGAGCATGGTGACGTCGTGCTCGACGCGGTGACCGTTGTGCTCGACCCGATACACCCCTGAGACCGGAACCCTCTCTGATGGCTTGTAAGCGTGCTCAGCCATACCCAGCACTTTCCGGGGAAGCAGATTAATTCTAACGCCGTTAGACCGCAATTCAGGATTGAATTTGCCTCTTTAACGCGAATTCAGGATACCGGGAAGTACCGTCTCTGGGGGTAGGGTTATCCCTGATTTACCAGGGAGCCGACGCGTTCTCCCATAACCACGCGGCGGATGTTGCCGTGTTGGTTCAGGTTGAAGATCACGATGGGAAGGTTGTTCTCGCGGCACAACGCGATGGCCGTGGCATCCATCACTCGCAGGCCGCGCTTCAGGATTTCCAGGTAGCTGATGGTGTCGAACATGGTGGCGTCCTTCACGGTCACGGGATCGTCGGTGTAGATGCCGTCCACCTTGGTGGCTTTCAGAATGGCGTCGGCATTGATCTCCATGGCGCGCAGCGAGGCGGCGGTATCGGTGGAAAAATAAGGGTTGCCGGTGCCGCCGGCGAACACCACAACGCGGCCTTTCTCCAGATGACGGATGGCGCGACGCCGGATGAAAGGCTCAGCCACCTGGTTCATCTCGATAGCGGTCATCACGCGGGTGAAAGTGTTTTGCTTCTCCAGAGCGTCTTGCAGGGCGAGGGCATTGATGACTGTGGCCAACATGCCCATGTGATCGGCGGAAACCCGGTCCATCAGCTTGGCTTGTTCGGCGACACCACGGAAGAAGTTGCCGCCGCCAACCACGATCGCGATTTCGATTCCCAGACGATGTACGTCGGCGATTTCGGCGGCGATCTCGTGAACACGAGTGTTGTCGACGCCGAAGCCCTGACCGGCAGCCAGCGCCTCGCCAGAGATTTTTAGCAGAATACGTTTGTAAATCGGAGCGTTCATTCTTGGTAGACACTCGCAGCAGAATTGCAGATCCAGTTTAGCAGGGTTGCCCGAGGGAGAGTGGACGCGGGCGGCGCTATTGATGCCAGGCAGAAATTCCGAGCTGGGAATACAAGCTGCGCCCGCGTAAGTAGTTTGCTCGCACTCCTCTTTGGGTGACTGCGATACAGTGGACTGGAATGCTTGTCACGAACAGCGTCGATGACCTGCTGCAACGAGTCTTCCGACTCGCTAACTTTCGTCCTTATCAGCGCGAAATCATCCAGGATGTTCTGAGCGGCAGCGATGTCGTGTGCGTTATGCCGACAGGCGCAGGCAAGAGTCTTTGCTTTCAACTTCCGGCGCTGATGCTGAAGGGTCTCACCGTCGTAGTCTCTCCCTTGATCTCACTCATGGCGGATCAAGTACGTCACTTGCAGACCCTTGGGGTTCCCGTACTTCTGCTGAACAGTTCACAGCCACATGCGGATCAATTGCAGGTACTACGCCGGCTAAGCGAAGGTTTCGCAGGATTGCTCTATCTCGCTCCTGAGCGGTTCGCGGCTCCTTCCTTTCAGCGCATCTTGCCGCAACTGCGGCCGAACCTGCTAGTGGTCGACGAAGCCCACTGCCTCAGCTTTTGGGGACACGACTTCCGCCCTGAGTACATGCGACTGGCCGAGGTGCGCGAGCAGTTGGGATCGCCGGCCACCATGGCGTTGACCGCGACGGCCACGCCCGCGGTTCGCGACGACATCATCAAGATGCTTCGGCTGCGCACTCCGAAGATGCACGTCACCGGCTTTGATCGCCCTAATCTCACTTACGCCTGTCGGCGCCTGGATACGGAAGCTGAAAAGGATGCAGCGCTACTGCATGGTCTTTCCAAGCAACCAGGCACTGGCATCGTCTATTGTTCCACTCGCCGTCTGGTTGAGCAGCTTACGGCATTGTTCGAAGAGCGCTGTCCCGGCCGCACAGTGCGCGCCTATCACGCGGGAATGGATGGCGAGTCCCGCAAGAAGAGCCAGGAAGACTTCATGGCTAACGCCGGGGCGGTGGTGGTGGCGACCAACGCTTTTGGCATGGGAATCAATAAGGCCGACATTCGCTTTGTGGTCCATTACAACATTCCCGCCAGTCTGGAAGCCTACTACCAGGAGGCGGGCCGCGCCGGACGCGATGGCCGGCCGGCGCAGTGCATCTTGTATTGCAGTCCGCGCGATCGCTTCACGCAGGAATTCTTTATCGACAAGATTGGAGAGAATAACACTGTGCTTTCCGCGTCGCAGGTGCAAACCTTGCAAGCTCACGCGCGGCACAAGCTTGACCAGGTATTCAATTACGCCTATCGAGCACGGTGCCGCCGCCGCGCCATTCTGGAGTACTTTGGCGACGGCGCCGCCATCACGGATTGCGTGTGTGATGTTTGCCGGGGAGACGTGCGGCCACGGGCAGCCCGCTCGCCGAGCGACATTGCGCAGCGGCGTTTGACGAAGCCTAAGCGAGCTAGCTCAATCGACGATCATTTCGACCACGCCGCAGAGACACGATTCGAACGCCTGAAGAAGGTAAGACATGATTTGGCAGAAGAAAGGAAATGGCCAGCTTTCTGCGTCGCTCATGACTCAGTCTTACGCGAGGTTGCGCGAGTCGCACCCACATCGCTGCATGCGCTGGCAGAAATCAAAGGAATAGGCACGGACAAGCTGCAGAAGTTCGGGGAGGCGTTTCTCAAGGCGGTGAACGGAGCGTAGGAGTAGCTCCCGATAAAAGGCCTCAACTGCTCATTCGCCAGGATGCGTCGCGGAGGTGGTTGAAGTTCAGAGTTTCAATCCCATCAATCTGCAAGGATTGAGATAGCCGGAAGTCGTCGGTCAGGACACGGTATCGATCCTTCGCAATAGTGGCGATCACCGCATCGGTGAGTCCAAACTTAGCAAACCGATTGGTGAGAGCAGTCGAGCTTGCCACCTGCTGCTCTTCAAGCACCGCCAGCCGAGCAGCAAATGAAGCAAAGTATGCCGTTCGCTGATTCTCGGGAATCGCGTTGGAGAGATTGCTAACTTCAGTCAGGATATTTGGTGTAGTGATGATTCGCTGAAAGCGTTCAAGCAGTCGAATTAGGAGATCGAAATCGTCTTGGGTGAAAGTAGCAAGGCGCGGATTAGTGAGAATCTGCCTTCGGTCATAGCCGCCGAAAAAAAACAACAGAAAGAGATTTGCATCGATCACTACGCCAAGTCTGCCGTAAATCAGTAGTAACTGCCCAAGCGGATCTGTCATGGTTATGCTGAGGCCAAACTTCTGATCTTTATCGATACGAGTTCTCCAATATCAGCCTGCAGTTTTACGATCTTGTACGCTCGATTGCTCTGCCCTGTAAGAACGCTCATGGCTGATGTGTCCGGACGAGGATAACTCAGCGTGATCAGCCAATACTGTTGGTCGTCCGAAAGCTCGACCTCTTCCAGAAGTACTTGCGAGGTAGCGATCTGGAGTATGTCTGACAGGTAGACGCGAGCGAGTTCCACTACCTTTTTGACATCTACGGGCATAACCGATCTCCGTCTACAAGCATAACAGGGCGGGATCTGTCCCGCCCTGCCTTGTATTCTGTTGATGTCGAGCCCTACTCGCCAGCTGTTTCCCCAGCCTTGCTGATGGCGATGGTTTCGCCGACGTCGCCGACCTTGAAGCGGGCAAAGCGCCGCACCGAGATGTTCTCGCCCAGCTTGCCCACGACGGTGGCGATAAGCTGGTGTACGGTGATGGTCTGGTCCTTGATGAAGGGCTGTTCGTAGAGACAGACCTCCTCGTAGAACTTGCCCATCTTGCCTTCGACAATCTTCTCGATCACCGGCGCGGGTTTGCCGGTTTGGGCAGCCTGCGCGCGGTAGATGTCCTTCTCTTTCTCGAAGGCATCAGGAGTTACGTCTTCCTTGCGGATGTAGCGCGGATCAGTGGCGGCGATGTGCATGGCGATATCGTGCACCAGGGTCTTGAAGTCGTCGGTGCGGGCGACGAAATCGCTCTCGCAGTTCACTTCCAACAGCACGCCGATCTTGCCTCCCGCATGGATGTAGCTGGTCACCGAGCCCTCGCTAGTGGCGCGCGTCGCTTTCTTGGCGGCAGTGGCGACACCCTTCTTGCGCAGAATGACGATGGCGCCTTCCATATCGCCCTTGGATTCGGTAAGCGCTTGCTTGCAATCCATCATGGGAGCGTTGGTCTTCTCCCGAAGCTCTTTCACTTGTGCGGCAGTAATGTTCACGGTTGTAGTGCTCATCTTTCGAAAAATCCCTTTCGCTCTTCGCCATTCGCGGTTCGCCGCTGAGGTCGAAAGACAGTCTTATAAAGTTGTGTGCCCGTTCGTCGCTCGCAGTTCGCTGGGTTCGAAACCGAAGAGCGAATGGCGGCTGTTAGAAAGCCCGCGCTGCAATGACGCGCGGGCCATGGAACCACTCGTCGTCTGGAAACTGTTGTTACGCGCCTGTATCAGCGGCGGCACGCCGGCCACCTTTGCCCAGAACCTCTTCCATGCTGACTTCTTCCGCTTCGGTGGGTTCCTGGGGGGCAGCAGCGGTCTCGGATTCCTCCGGACTGGCAGCGGCAGCCTCTGCATCCTGGCTGTACTGCACGCCGGCGGCAACGTCTGCCATCTGCTTGTCGGTTGCAGCTTGCGAACCTTCGACGACGGAATCCGCAACCTTGGAGGCGAACAGGCGTATCGCACGCAGTGCGTCGTCGTTGCCGGGAATCACATAGTCCACTTCGGTGGGATCGCAATTGGTATCGACTACCGCGACCACAGGAATGCCCAGCTTGCGCGCTTCTTTCACCGCGATCTGCTCTTTGTTGGAGTCGATCACGAAAAGCGTGTCGGGCAGGCGATTCAGATTCTTGATGCCGGCAAGGTTGGCCTGCAGGTGCTTGCGCTCCCGTTCCAGCTTCACCACTTCTTTTTTGGGCAGCAACTCGTAGCGGCCATCGGTGGCCATCTCATCGAGTTCTTTCAGCCGCTTCACCGATTTCTGAACCGTCACCCAGTTGGTGAGCAGTCCGCCCAGCCAACGCTGGTTGACGTAGAACATGCCGCAACGCGTCGCCTCTTCCGCGATCGCGTCTTGTGCCTGGCGCTTGGTGCCCACAAACAGCACCAGCTTGCCTTCGGCGGCCATGTCCTGCACGAACTTAGACGCTTCCTTGAACATTTTCAGCGTCTTCTGCAGGTCGATGATGTAAATTCCATTGCGTTCCCCGAAGATATATTCCTTCATCTTCGGATTCCAACGTTTCGTCTGGTGCCCGAAGTGAACGCCAGCTTCGAGCAACTCCTTCATCGTGATATTTGCCAAGCTACCTCCTAGGTTGGCTTGCATCCTTTGCGGCGGCTTTCACCGGATCGCTCTGGATTGCTTTCCCGTAACCCGCCCCGTTATTCAAGTGCAGCGGGTGCGAGAAGATTCGTTCCGCTTGAACTTTTCATCCCGCCCCGGAACCACAAGGCGAGAAAACAAGTGCTAAGAACTAGGGCTAGGCGTCAGTTAGTCCGAGATTGGCCCCTAATCCCTAGTCCGTACCGCCTCTTTTCTACCGCTTCGAGAACTGGAACCGTTTACGAGCGCCCTTCTGTCCGTACTTCTTGCGCTCTTTACCACGGGCGTCGCGACGCAGAAAACCTTCCGCCTTCAGCTTCGGCCGTAGCTCAGGGTTAAACTCTTGCAGCGCGCGCGCAGTTCCCATGCGCACCGCGCCTGCCTGGCCATTCACGCCGCCGCCGTCAACGGTGCAAACCACATTGAAGGTGGCTGCGGTCTCGGTGAGCACCAGCGCCGACTTGGCCATAATGCGCTGGGCCGCGGTCACGAAATACGCATCAAACGGTTTCCCATTGACCGTGAAATCACCGCTGCCGGGACGAAGAAACACACGGGCCACGCTCGACTTGCGGCGTCCCGTTCCGTAGTACTGAACCTGATCTGCCATCGTTTGTCCGTCGGGAGACGCGCTCCCGTTGATCCTTCCCTGAAGGGGCGTGCCTTCAGGCACGCCGTCAAAATTCGTTGCTGAGTTTCGAGCGGGCTTTCGCCCGCCTGGTGTCTAACTCTCGCGCTAAGCGCGCTTGGCGGCGGCAGCCATGGCTTCCGGCTTTTGCGCCGCATGCGGATGCTTGTCGCCCCGGTAAACTTTCAATTTGCTGGCCATGGCACGTCCCAGCTTGGTATGCGGCAGCATGCCAGTGATGGCCTCTTCCACAATTTGCTCCGGCTTGCGCGCAAAGCGCTTTTTGTATTCCTCGGCCTTCATGCCGCCGGGAAATCCAGAGTAGTGGTAATAGACTTTACTGTCGGCCTTAAGTCCCGTGATGCGGACCTTTTCGGCGTTAATCACGATGACATGGTCCCCACAGTCCATAAAGGGCGTGTACTTGGGGCTGTCCTTACCAGAGAGGATGCGCGCGATACGACTGGCCAGCCGGCCTAGAATCTGGCCGTCGGCATCAATGACAAACCACTTGCGCGCAATTTCCCCTTTGGGGAAATAGGTTGACATCTGTGAATCTCCCAAAATATTTGAAAAAGCCGCGAAAGAGCCGCTGAGTTCTGGCGCTGGACGCGCTAGGAAACCTGCTGGCGGGCAAACGCAGGACTACGAAAGATTTAAGAATAGACCATGGAAGCGGCCGTTGTCAATGAAACGATGGGCTGAAACGATGGGCGTACAAAGACCGTCAGGCGAAGCCTCAATGGATGGAACTTACATCACCCGAACCGCGCGTCAATTGACCCATTTCGGGTAACGGGCATATAATCATCAACAGCGTTTGAGTCGTTTCCCCTCGCAGGATCCCAGGTTCAGTCTCTGGGTATTATAGTCCGGCCCTCATGAATAACCAGACTTTTAACATCGGGGACAAGGTCGTTTACCCAAATCACGGGGTGGGCGTAATCGAGCAGATCAGTAGTCGGACGATCGGCCCGCAAGTCGAGAAATTCTACCTCCTAAAGATCAAGGCCAGCAGCCTCAAGGTCATGGTGCCGTTTCATAATGTGGGCGTCGTTGGACTGAGGAAAGTGGTCCGCAACGGCGAGGTGCAGAAAATCTTAGACTTCCTCAACGATGGAAAGTGCGAGAACCATGCCGATTGGAAGTACCGCTTCAAGGAAAACTCCGACAAGATGCGCACCGGTTCCCTGCTTGACGTTGCCGTAGTCCTCAAGGGTCTTCTTGTTCTCGCTCAATCTAAAGCACTCAGTTTCCGGGAAAAGAAAATGCTCGAGCGCGCCCGCTATCTGCTGGTGAGCGAACTAGCTATGTCAAAAAATTGGGAAGAGACCGAGGTGGAGGAATTGCTCAATAAGTCGCTCTCCAAATCCAAGCTCCGCTTTCCCGAAGCCTCGAGTATGGAAGCCTGAATTTAGCTCGGCCCGGATGGGGCAGCATCCCCGCCTTTTGTTTTCATCTTCTGCTTGCGCAAATGCCGAGGCCAATCATAGAATGCAGCGGATCGGTGCCAGGGCCGGAACTCTGCTCCGAGTGCGTCATCTGAAACCCAATGGCAGGAACGTTACATATATTCCGCTTGAAACCCGGTCCACCGCAATATCAGGTGAACATCAACCTTGGTGCGAATTCGTGGGTGCGGATCTTCGGCGCCGACGGCCTCGATGAGTTTCTGCGCCACACCTGGGGATTGCCCGAAAGCGAGGTCGAGGCCATGCTGGGAGAGCTTCGCGCCACGGGGCACACCACCGAAGCCCTGGTGGACATCCCGGAAGCTCACTTGGGCGAGATGGGTTTCGCGGAATCGCCCAGCGACGAATAGGCTCCGGCCTCGAACTACTCGCACGGGCGGCAGCACCCCGATCAGTCCCACGCCTGACCGCACGAAGCTAAGCGGCACGCGCATGTCAACGTCCTTGCCTTCGCCGTTCTCCACCACGAAACGCAAATATCTGCGTGTGCTTGCCCCCTGGGGGCCCCACCCGATTCTCTGTTGTGGCGCTCTCGGCTGGCTGCTCCACCGCAGCCAGTTTGTCGAGTAGGCGCTCGGCATCGCACGGGCTGAACGAATCGGCGTTTGCTACCGCTAGCCCACCAGTACCGCGCCACCATTGACGTTGAAGATCTCGCCGGTGATAAATCCCGCGTACTTGGTGCAGAGGAATAGGATAGGCGCGGCAATCTCTTCCGGCGTTGCGAACCTCCCCAGTGGAATAGCGGCGAAGATCTGCGCGCGGCGGGCGGAATCGGCGAGAGCGCCGGCGGTCATGTCCGTATCGACCCATCCCGGCGCAACGCAATTGACGTGAATGCCATGCGGGGCAAGCTCGGTGGAGAGCCCCTTGGTCATGCTGATGAGCGCGCCCTTGGTGGCCGCGTAATCCACGTGTCCGTCCTCGCCGCGCTGGCCGGCGGTCGAGCTGATCATCACGATGTGCCCGCCGCGAGCCTGTCGCTTCATCTGAGCGACAGAATGCTTCACCACCGCAAAAACGCTGTCGAGGTTGACAGCGATGGTGGTGCGCCACTGCTCGTCGGTCATGTTGTCGACCCCGGCTTCTTCCGGCCAGATACCGTGGTTGACAACCAGCGCATCGAGCGACCCGAAGCGCTCGACGGCGGCGCGCACCAGCGATTCCGCTCCCGCGGTACCAGTGAGATCGGCGCGCACGGCGTGACATAGATCAATTCCGCACTCTTCGACGAGCCGTTGCGCTTCCGATTGCGCGCTCTTGTAATTGAAGACAACCCGGGCCCCAGCGCGAACGAACAGGCGGACAGTCGCCGCGCCAATGCCCCGCGAGCCTCCCGTGATGAGCGCAACTCTACCGTCGAGCGACAAAGAAATTGATGACATGGCTTACAAAAAGCTACCACACGGCAGGCGTTGGAAGTTACCGCCATCGCGTGTCAACCACCAATTCCGCAAGTCACCCGGCTTTGCCATCACACTCATTCTCACCATCGCCTTGGGGCGGCGAAACGCTTGGCCTGCGAACGATATTGGGGACTTTATTTGTTCTAATCAGCGTGCTGGTAATCACGACGACGCGAGTGAACAAACTAACGATGGCGCTCCAGCCCCAACGGCTAGCGGACGAGGCTTGAGGTCGCGGAAAAGCGCAATTTCAAAACGTAGGAACGGCCTCCAGGACGCGCACCTTCCACGAGTTCTCGGCTGCCGTCAACAAGGCAACATAGTGCACGGTGACATCTTCGGAATGCAGCACTTTGTCGCCATCCAGGACCTGAATTTGTAATGCGGCGGTGTCCTGTAGCTCGATCGCCGAGCCTTCAGGAGAATAGAAGACGGCGTTCACGTGGTGGCCCCGGTCGACGTAGTGTTGATGGAGTCCGGCTTTACGTTGTTGGCTGATTGTCTCGACCAACTTTTCGTTAGCGGTCCCCACGAAATTGGCGGCCAGAAGATCAGGCCGGCTCTGTTCGAGCGCTTCTGCCAATGCCTGCCACGCGGCCGCATAATCCCGGGCGATCGCTTTCTGCGTGGTATCCTCGACCTGGCGAGGGGTGGCGTTCTGGATGTTCAGCGTCACGTCAGGACGACCGGCGGCCAGGACGTGATCACCATTCTGCCGAGGCAGCACGCACATCATGGCAGCGACGCCTGCGACAACTATTGCAAACCGGAAGCACGGCTTCATTGTCCGCCTCCCCACTTAATCTCATTGCCTACTACCACACCTGCCGCCACTGAAATGATGGCGTTGTTGGAAGCTGGTAGCTGCGCCTGCGCGACCCCGCGCTTGATACGCGCATCCACCGTGCTCTTGCCGTTTGTATCCACCGAGGTGAAGGTGACAATGGTGCCGTCAGGAACTCGATTGCCCGCGCAGTCGCTGATGGGATCGGTCTGGACCAAAATGCCGTTCTTGTCGCGCTCCGCGTGCATCCGAATGTTGCAGGGATCTGATGCCACCTCTTGGACGACGCGTCGAACCGAAGCCGAACCGCTGGATGCGACGAATTGCGCGGCTCCTTCTTTGCGCGAGGAATCCAGCTTGGTATAGGCGACACCGCTGCGCGTTGTCTCGGTGCGACTCACATTCGTGCCGTTAGCGCTCAACTCGAACTTGACCGGCTCGGGCTGCATGACCAGGTTCTGATACTTGTCGAAGATGAAGGCGGTGCCACTGATCACGTTGGGCATCGCCGCCGGAACCCGTGACGGCCGGGCCAGAAATGCGATCGAACTGACGGGACCCGCCGTGACAAAGAATGTCGCACTGTCGCGGTCGCCGAGAAAGACCACGTAGCGGCCGGCCTTCTTGAGGTCGCCGGCTGTGAGTTGGACCTCTTGACCGAGCTGCACCTGCTTCTTGATCGCGGTCCCCGGACCGACCACGTAGAGGGTGGCCTCGCCGCTGCCGGAGGTCGAAATCGCGAGTCCGCTTCCCGCGGTGACGGTTGCCGGGACATTGAGGGTGGCGGCCCGCGCGGCATAGGGAATCGCGCACGCCAGCATCAGAAAGATTGCGAACCGCAGGCTCTTCATCGTCATTGCTGTTGCCGGTCGAGCATGTACTGGTTGACGGTTACGCGATAGGTCTGCACGTTTGACGCCAGGTCGTCACGAAGCTCGACGGAGAACGGAACCGGAGTCTGCGGCAGCAGCGCCTGGTCCACATAGCCGTCGGAAACCCAGATCACCTTGCCGGAATTGTCATAATAGGTAGCCAGCACATGCGGGATGTTCACGGTCTGGCCGCTCTCGTTTATGAATTCGCCTTTCAGCACGTGACGGCCGCGCGCATCCGTCTCAATGCGCTGATGCATTACGCCTATGACTGGGTCCGCAGAAGCCGGCACCAGCAAGGAATTCGGCTGCATGTGGACGCTCTTCACGTTCGCGAGTTTACCTGGGGAAAGTCGATGCGGAAAGGCGAAATCTTCTTTGGGCAACAGAGTATGCGAGATCTTGTCGAAGCTGCTCTCGTCACCCAGACGTTTGCCATTCTTGCCGATCAGAGTGGCGCCGACCGAGACGAAACCGGGTACCGTATCTTCGTTTACGATCTCGCCGACGATGATGGTGGAGCCCTCGCGCTCGATCGCATTCATCGAGACGATGCGCACGCGCGGAGCTTCCACATTCTGCGCGCCCCAGTCATCGTGCTGCCCCGAGTGATGATGTCCCAGCGGAGGTAATCCACTGGAATGACTTGCGGTGGAACCTTCGGCTGTTTCTCCACCGGCCAGTCCACTTTCCAACTGTCTCCCTCTTTCACGACCTGCAAATCGCGGGTGTCATAGAAGGCACCTACGGCAGTTGACCACTGCAGCGTTGGCGCGCACCATAGCCTGTTCGTCATTTTCGTGCAGCACTTTGGTGTCGACTTCTGCAAGCACGAGTAAGTCCGCAGACTGCCGTCGCGCCCGGTAAGTCTCTTGCGAAGGCTGCTCATCCGTGTTGCTGGTGTTTGCCACGTAGTATACGCGCCGGGATAGTCATGCGACTTGACATGAGCGAACAGCGCCTGCACCGCACCCTCCGGCGTGTTCGCAGGTTTCAATCTCACTCGAGTGGACAGTTGCCATGGCCACCAGTACGGCAGTCAGTATCATCAGTACGATGGGAATGACGCGCTTCATTACTTCGCCTCCCGCAAAACCCGGCTCATTCGCGGCAGTGGCAGGGAATTCAAGGGTCTCTCGCCGCCGTCGGCGCTCTGGAAGCAGCAACGCCAGTAAGAGAGCAAGCAGGCTCTGGCACATGGGCAGAATGCCCCACATGATGCCCTTCCATTGCCGTGGGCATGAAGTCCGACAAACTCCAGCTTCCTGGCAGGAGGAACATCTTCCTTTGTCCACAGAGTGACTTGCCGTTGTCGTAGCTCTCGGCTTGCCGCCATCCGGCGAAGGCAAGCAGTGGCTCGTAGTAGCGGTCATGCACGAAGATGTACCTCAGACCATATTGATCTGCATGTTTCAACATGGCGCGCAGGGCCTCCATCCCGGAAGCGCCGAAGTACTTGGCGTTGTACAACTGGCCTGCGCCATAAGCTGTCATTTCCGGAAGCAGACGGGCGGAGTTGTAGTCTCCGTCCACGCTGCCGGCATTGGCGTAGGTCGACACTTTTGCGAACTGGCTACCGAAGCCCAGGGTGATGTAGCGGAATTTGGCGTGATCGTCGCGGTTCATGAACGCGATCACCTGGTCCACATTGAACTTCGACTATTGATGGGATGGATGGTGATCCATGCCACTGCCATTGCCAAGGTCGCCACTGCGGCAATGGCCAGCCCGACAATCGCTTTCTGCCAAAGCGGTCAATCAACTCCAGCGCCAGCATGCCGACAAAAGGCATGGCCATCAAAGTCGCCCAGAAGGTGAAGCGCTCGAAGGTCAAAACTTCAAATGCTCGGCCCAGCAGCCTTGCCCGCCGGGGTGGTGCCGCCCAATCCGAGAAGAGCGGTGATGTACCAGCCAAACAGCAACGGACGCAGTCGGCGTTCGGCGGAGCCGCGGATCACGATGAACGGAATCGCCAGGATCATGGCGCCCATGGGAATCAGCCAGAAATTCGCGCCGCTATGAAGATTCAGCAGATAGTTGTCGCGGCAGCCGTGCGGAATCGGCATCTGGTTGATCGGATTCTTCAGCAGCCATCCAATAAGGCCACAACACGATCAGCCACGCCAGCGTGACCACGTGCGAATACCGCCGCGCGGCCGAGCACTCCGCCAACGGAGGCGCCTTCCTCATACCGTCTCCTCAACTCCGTTGCGATCCAGCACCGCCAGCCCCAGCACAGGAATAGCAAACAGGACTGCGCCGAACAGCAAGGTCACGTGGTGTGCCGCAGCAGCCGCCCAGGCAATGGCCACTCCCTTGAGCAGCGCCGTGAACCGTGCGTTGCGCAACCACATATAGAAATAGGGCAGCGCGTTCAAAGTGAGTGCGGCCGCCGCAGTCGTCGGCAACTGGCCCGACTGATACACCAGCATTGCCAGCGAACCCAGAAATACCGAACCTAACGCAGCATAGCTGGCCGCACTTCATCCACCCAAAGCCGAGCATAACGATACATGCCGATCGGCAGCAGAAGCACTGCGAGCAACTGTACCAACATGTAAGCCATCTGCAGACCCATGATGTTCGAGAACAATGCGATCCACTGGTGCGTCAATGGCGGATACGTGGTCTGCGAAAATCCGCCGAACCACTTGACGTTCCACGGATTGAACCAGTGATGAGCGTAATGGGCGGCGAAAAACATGTGTGTGTTCGCATCATACGAACCTGCCGGCAACTGCATCAGCAACAGGGACCCATGTACCGCCAGCGCGAGCAGAAGTATGGCGGAGAGCGGAATCTGCTCTTGAGGGGAACATAGGCGACTTCGATATCAAGGGAGTGCCTCCGAAAGCTGCGTCCGAACTGTTTTGGATTCGCATAATCGCGGGTAGGTTTTCCACGGTATCTCGAAGCCAAAAATAAGCACAGCGATGTCCACCATTCCCGATGCACACCTGGTCTCCCACAATTGAGCATCGCCGTGCCATTCATGTGGGTACTTCAGTACCAACACAGCCATAACGGAAATATTCGCATCCGAGAGAGATGGAATTCAGCCTGCCTGCCAGCAGAGTTCCAGTACAGGCTCCCCAAGTCCGCAGAGAGTTTGTTCAAAGTGAAAATGAAAAGTGTTCTCCTGATAGTTTGTTCCCTGCTGTTGCCGATTGCGCCCATGATGGCGCAGACGTTTGAGATCAATGGTCAGCAATCGCCGACGGCGCCTAATGCAAAACGAGAGAAGAAGAACCAACCCGCCACGCGGGCCAACGCGTCTGGCGAGAGCAGCATAGGTTGGGGGAGCAGCATCGAAGTCGGGCGACTGGCGCGTGCGGCCGAAGATGCATTGCGACGCGGCAATCCCGGCGCCGCCGCGGACTATGCGGAACGCGCTGTCAAAGCAGCGCCGCAAGACAACAAGCTGTGGTTTCTGCTGGGCTATACTTCGCGCCTTGCGGGACGATACCAAACTTCGGTTGATGCCTACCAACACGGGCTGCAGACCGCTCCCGGCAATGCCGATGGTCTAAGCGGCCTGGCCCAGACGTACGCCAGGATGGGCCGCACCGACGAGGCCAAGCGGCTGCTGTTGCAGGTGATTCGCGCCAATCCTAACCGCACCAACGATATGTTAATTGCAGGTGAACTGTTCCTGCGCACCGGCGATACGCAGCAGGGCATCAACCTGCTACAGCGCGCAGAATCGAAGCAGCCGAACCCGCACGCCGAGCTCATGCTGGCGGTGGCTTATTTGAAGTTGAAAGATCCCGGGCGCGCCAAGGAAATGCTCGACCTGGCGAAGAGGCATGCGCCCGGCAACGTTGAGATATTCCAAGCGGCGGCAACCTACTACCGTGAAGAGCGCGATTACAAGTCTGCGATTGCGACCTTAAAGAGCGCGCCGCGAATGACTGCGGCAGTGCTGGCCGATCTCGGCTACAGCTACGAACTGGATGGCGACAAGCAAAAAGCGGCCGAGGCATACACGCGCGCCGCTAATGCCAGGCCTAAGGAAATTGGCTACCAGTTGAGCGCGGCGCAAGCACAACTGCGTCTCGGCAACCTCGAGGAAACGCGCACCTACCTGAATCGGGCCGCCGCGATCGACCCTGGCTACTACCGCCTGCATGCCATTCGCGCGCTGCTGGCCAAAGAAGAGAACCGGCCGGATGTCGCCATCGCCGAGTACAACTCGGCGATCAAAGCCATGCCCGCGGGTGCTGTGCCTGAAGGCCAGCTCTATCCCATTCAACTGCGGCTGAACCTCGCTGAACTCTACCGCGAAAACGGCGACGACCAGCAAGCCCACCAGCAGGTAGCAATTGCGGAAGAAGAGATCAACAAACTCGATGTGCAGGGGACAGCAAAAGCTGAGTTCCTGCGGGTTCGGGCATCGCTGAAGCTCTCGGACAACGATTTGAAGGGAGCGGAAGCCGACTTGATAGAGGCCCGCACACTCGATCCCGAGAACCTCAACATCAAACTGCAGTACGCGAACTTGTTGTGGAAGGAGGACCGCAAGGACGAGGCGCGCCAGATCTACGGTGACGTGCTCGGCAAGGACCCTGACAACCACTACGCGTTGGAAGCGATGGGGTACCTCTATCGCGAAGACGGCAACACCAAAATGGCCGAGGAATATTTCAACCGTCTGGCGAAGGCCTATCCCGGACGATTACGTTCCTTATCTCGCGTTAGGCGACATGTACACGCAAACCGGGGAGTTCGAGCGCGCCGATTCGAACTATCAGGAAGCTTACAAGCGGGCCCCCCAGAATGCGTTAATTGTAGCCAACGCCGCCAACGCCGCCATTGAAGCACGGCAGATCAAGCTGGCCGGAGAATGGGTAGAGCGCGCCACTGGCAAGATGAATGACGATCCACGGGTGATGCGCGAGCGTGAGCGCTACCTGTTCCACGAAGGCAAGTATGCGGAATCGGCGAAGCTGGGTTACAAGGTGCTGCAGCAGTTGCCGAAGGACCGCAACGCTTCCGTGTACCTGGACTACGACCTTTACAACCTCGGACGCTACGATGACGCTCTCGTCATCGCTAACCAATATCGATCGCAATTGCCCAAGGAGCCGAACTTTCCCTTACTTGCCGGGCACGTACACAAACGCTCGCAATTGCTCAGCGAGGCAGTTGACGATTACACGCAAGCCATCGCACGCGATCCCAAGATGGTGGAAGCGTATGTGAACCGCGGCTATGTGCTGAACGATATGCAGAACGCCGAACAGGCTTCCAAGGACTTTGAGACGGCGCTGAAGCTGAGTCCGAATAATGGCATCGCGCATCTCGGACTGGCTTTCAGCGACCTGCAACTGCGCCAGCCCAAGGAAGCCCTGGAGCAGGTGGACGACGCGCAGAGGTTCATGGGCGAATCGGGCGCAACTCACCTGGTGCGCGCCACTGCCTATCGGCAACAGCGGCTGCTGAGCAGCGCGGAGAAGGAATATCGTGCCGCGCTGAAGTACGCGCCCAACGATCTGCAGCTGCAACTGGCGCTGGCCGACACCCTGTACGACATGCGCCGCTACCAGCAATCAATCGATGCGCTTAACCAAGCCTTGAACATCTCCCCTGACGATCCTCTGATCTATGCCCGGATGGCGCACGCCTATGCCGAGTTACACCAGCGTGACCAGACTGTGCGCTATGTTGAGGCGGCGGAGCGGCAGGGTGGCGATCAGGCTGCAATCCTGCTGGATACCGGCGATGCACTGTTGACGCTGGGCGATCAGAAGGCGGCCATGGACCGCTTCAGCCGCGCCCTCGAAGCCCCAGACGCGAACCGAGTTGACGCTCGTCTTGCCATCGCGCGTTTGATGGTCCGCTATGGCCACGACGAAGACGCTAAACAGCAAATCAGTCTCGCTTTTGCGGAGAGCCGGATTGGCGAAGCGCCTCCCGTGACCGCGGAAAACCTGATCGAGGCGGCGAACCTGCTGTTGGCGATGCACGACTTCGATCTGGCCACCAATTATTTCCAGAAAGCGCAGCAAGCCGGGGCGGCAGATCAGGTGGTAGCTATCGGTCTGGCGAACACCTACCTGGCGCAGGGCAAGACCAAGCAAGCCGATGAAGCACTCGCCGCGCTGGGCGACGATCCCGCCGCCAACCAGAACTACGACTACCTGCTGGCGCAAGGCGAGGTGTACCGGCAGCGTCACCAGAACTGGAATGCGCTTCTGGCGCTCTCCCAGGCCGACCAATTGGGCGCGCAGTGAGATTGCCGGATTGGAGGGTATGCAAGTGGCGGGCGAAGAAGGCATGCGGGTGACCGACCATCTCAGCCTGCTGACCGACTTCACTACGGGCGGACTATATGACGACTCCACCATCTACATGCTCGACCGGCAGATCTTCGGCATCACCAACAACGCCAATCTGCCGCCGCCGCGCTCGCAGCAGGAATCGCTCTGGACGACTGCGTATCGCTACCACTTCGACAACAACTTTCCCATGTTGAGCGGCTTCTTCCAGGTCCGCAACGCTACCGGCGAGGAATCGCTGCCGCAAGAAGCGCTAATCATCAATCGCAACACCTTCGACTACAACTTCAACACCGCGATCAATCCGGTGGTTCACATCGGCAACGCCAGCCTGGCCTTCAATACCGGCATGCAATTCACCATCCGCAGGGACAGCCAAGCGCCGCAATACATGAACCAGAACCTGTTCCGCCAGTTCGTGTATGTCAGCAGCAGTTCGTTCGGCAACTGGCTCTCCTTCAACGGCGGCCTGTATCACGAATCTGGACCGTTCACCGCCACGGCACAGCCGCGATTCCAACGATGTCGGCGACTGGATCAATTTCACCGTCGGCCGGCCGTGGGGCAAGACCGCGTTCATCACCGGCTACATGCGGCGCGATCTTACCTTCAGCCCACTGGACCGCGAATTCTTCACCACCGCCAGCTATGGCGGCATCCAGCGCAAGTTCGGACAAAAACTTACCGTCAGCCTGATGGGCGAGTACATCCGCTCCTGGCGCGTGCAGGACGCGTTGCAGGCCACGGCGCAGGCCCTGCGCCCGGCGGGCACCATTCAGTACATTGCCAACAAATCATGGAGTGTCGACGGCCAGTTCGCCTACAGCACGGGCGAGTCGTTTCAGCGAATACGACAACATCTACAGCAGTTTCTACATCACTTATGTACGGCCATTTCACCGGACCTACAGCGATTCCGCTGGCGATGTTAATGTCACGTATCCACTGCGGTTTTCGGTCGGTTTGCAAGCAGAGCAATTTCCATCATTTACCGGAACGGCTCAGAGCGGAACTTTTTTTCGCCCTGTTTTTCGTCTATCTATTTTTTAGGCCCAGGGGAGTTCATGAAGATTTGCCTGGTAAGCGCGTTTCCGCCGAGCCGGCGAGGGCTCAACGAATACGGATTCCATATCGCGCGCGAGTTGCAGCGCGATCCCCTGTTGAGCCTTACGGTCCTGGCGGACGAGCTGGACGGCCAAGCTGAGGAGTTGTCCGACTACGACGTGGTTCGTTGCTGGCGCTTCGATTCCATCGCCAACCCGGCGCGATTGTTGCAAGCTATCTACGACATCAAACCGGATGTGGTTTGGTTCAATTTGCTGTTTTCGAGCTTCGGCAACAACCCAGTGGCGGCGTTCGCAGGATTGACGCAGCCGGTTTTGTCGCGCCTGAGTGGCCACTACACCCACGTGACCCTGCATCATCTAATGGACAACATTAGTCTGGTTGATTCCGGTGTTCGTTTTCCCCGGCTTTATCGCCTGGGGGGCGCGGCGGCCACCCGGCTATTGCTGATGGCAAATTCCATCTCGGTGTTGTTACCGGCGTATCGTCGAACTCTCATCGACAAGTACCGTGGCGAGAACGTGCATTTCCGCGCGCACGGAATTTTGGGGGGGCGACCGGAACCGCCCGATTTCAGCAAGCGCGGTAATCCTGAGCATCGCATACTCGCCTTCGGAAAGTGGGGCACCTATAAACGCCTGGAGTTGCTGATCGAGGCGTTCGAGCGAGTGGCCGGCAAAAGGCATGATGTTCGCCTGGTGGTCGCGGGATCAAACCACCCCGTGGCTGCCGGTTACATCGAATCCGTAGCGGAGCAGATGAAAGACAATCCCAATATCGAGTTCACCGGATACGTGGCGGAGGATGACATCGCAGGACTATTTCGTACGGCGACCGTCTTGGTGCTGCCCTACACCTCTGCCACCGGCGCCAGCGGCGTAGCCCACCTGGCCTGCGAATTCGGTGTACCGATTTTATCGTCGGGAATCGATGACTTCCGCGATATGGCGCGAGATGAAGACATTGCCATCGACTTCTATGAAACCGGCAGTGCCGAGAGCCTGGCGCAACAACTGCATCTTCTTCTCGACGATTCGGAACGCCTGCGGGCGATGTCGGAGCAGAATTTCTCAGCCGCGTTGCGCATGACCATGCCACAGATTATCCGCCAATACTTGCGCTCATTCGATCTTCACCAGCGCGCCCGCGCCTTGGAGCCCATATCCCGCTTTCGCAGGATTCCTGCCTGGGTTCCTTCCCGCTCGGCCATTTTTCGCGCAGCTGCCCCGAGGTGGCAACCATGGACATAAAAGCCATTCTGATGGTCGGGGGAACCAGACCCGGCCAGGCAGAAAACATTGGTGGCATTCCGATCGCTTACCTTGACGTGCTTGGTGTGCCCGTTGTCCAGAGGGTGTTGCAGCGCTTAGAGCGCTTCGGTGTCTCCGGGGCGACGCTCATCAGCGAACCTCTCGTCGAGGCGGAACCATTCGCGCGGGGTGTGCGCCTGCATCCGGGCTTGACCTGGAGGCAAGCTGGGGAAGGCCATTTCTGGCAAACGGCAGAGAACACGTTCAACGAATATGTGGAGGGCGGCGCCGAACTGGTGATTGCGCTTCGAGTCGGCCCCTATGTCGAAGTGGACTACGAGGAAATGATCCAGCATCATCTCCACCATCATTGTCCGGTAACCATGGCCGTCGATGGCGCGGGCATCTCGCTCGATATTTTTCTGTTGAATGCTTCGCGGCGAAACGATGCAGCGTCGTTGTTTCGCAGTGAGTTGCGAAAACTGCGCACGCATTGTGAGAGCTTTCGCGTCTCGGGCTATAGCAACCGGCTGGAAACCGCAGGTGACTTGCGATGTTTGGCGCTCGACGGACTGCTGCACAAGAATGCCATCTGTCCGGCAGGGATCGAGACGAAACCCGGGGTGTGGGTCGCGAAATCCGCTCGCATACACGGCAAGGCGCGCATCGTGGCTCCAGCATATATCGGGGTATATAGCAAAATCCGGGCGGCGGCATTGATCACCCGCGGCACGGTGGTTGAGCACCACTCGGAGATCGATTGCGGCACAGTGGTAGAGAACTCCACCGTGCTTCCCTACACCTACATTGGAGCGGGACTCGACGTCATGCACTCGGTAGTGGGCTTTCACCGCCTGGCGCATTTGATTCGCAAAGTCGAGGTCGAAATCAGCGACCGCAAATTAGTGGGAATGCCGGCGGTGAGCGCACTTTCTCGTTTGGCAGGCAGCACCGCGGCGCTTTTTGCCTTCTTACCTAAAGTGATTTACCGCGGTTTCTTGTCGCCTTCCCATCGCGAAAGCGTCGCGGATGCCCCGGAGTGTTCGGAGCAGCAGGCAGCTGCACTAAATACGCCGGTCACAGAAGCCCAAGGGTCTGGCCCGGAGGCTTCGGAGTTCCCCTCCACTTTAGCTGTCGCGAGGAGATATGGAGAGCAGTAACAGGCCCGTAGTTGTCAAAAGAATGCCGGAAAGAATGAACCTGAAACAGGCCCGCAGTTTTTTCCGGGAGGTTGCTCCGTTTTTGAATTCAGACCGGCCCCAGGTAGTATTTGACATGTCCCAGGTTCGGCACATCGACGCCGCCGGGGTTGATGTCCTGCTGAAGTGCATGCGCGATGCAACCCGGCGCGACGGCGACGTGAAACTAGCGGCGCTATCTCCAGAGGCTGCGGTTGTGTTGGAGTTGACCCGTACTGGGCGGCTGTTTGAAATCTACGACACATCCGGCGAGGCGGTGAAGAGCTTCAGCGGCTTCCTGCCGAACGCGCTTAAACATTTCTATCCCCACCCCGCTCACGGGGTCCGATCCGTGATTCCTCCCGAAACCTTCGTCGGCCACGGAGATGATCGAGACAGAGCCGATCTGGCCGCATGACCATCAACTCAGATTCGGTATTGGAATGTTCGCCCCGGGAAAGCTCGCGCCGGGGCGCGACCTGGTTGCAGGCATGGCACGCCTCGCACGCAAAGTTTCTGGGCGGCAGCATCATCCTGCTCATCGGCTCGGTTTTCGTGAGTCTGGCAAATTTCGGCTACAACATCGGCGTGGCCCGCATGTTGGGGGCCGCCGATTTTAGTCACGCTGCCGCGGCGGTAACGATTCTGATGTTGGTTTCCGCCATCACTCTTGCCTTCCAACTGGTGTGCACCAAGCTTGTCGCGAAGGAAGAAACGGTTGAGGGCAAGGCATCGGTTTACCAGCGGCTGCGGAAGCGGGCTTGGACCATTGGCATCGGACTGGGCGTCTTCATGCTGCTGGCGAGCTCGGTGCTGACCAGCTATCTGCGGTTATCGAGTCCATGGATCATGATCCTGCTCTCCATCGGCCTGGCCATCTACGTGCCGTTGGGAGTGAAGCGAGGGGGCCTGCAAGGGACCTGCCGCTTCAAGGGGCTTAGCTGGAACATGGTGGCCGAGGCCATCACTAAGTTTGTGGGGGCGATGGTCCTTATCGAACTGGGCTTCGGCGTTTTGGGCGCGGTGGCTGCAATTTCGGTTTCGGTAGTCTTGGCCTATTGTCTGCCGGATGGGGCCAAGGAGCTTCGTGGCGTTGCCGTGCCCGTCAAACCAGCGGCCATTGGCGAGGCGATGCAGGCCATCGTCTTCTTCGTGGGACAGGTCATTATAAGCAACATCGACATTCTGATGGTGAAGCACTTCTTCCGACCCGACGTGGCCGGGCTTTACGCGGCCATCGCGCTGGTAGGCCGGCTGCTGTACTTTGGCGCATGGTCCATCGTAAGCGCCATGTTCCCGGTATCCGCCGAGAACAAAGAGGACGGCGGAGGACCCTTGCTGGCGCTGCCATTGCTCATGGTCACAGCGCTTTCCGTGATTTTCGTTTTGTTGCTTGCGGCCTTTCCGGAGATCGTTTTTCGCTCATTATTCGGCACCCACTTCCCGACGGCAGTGGGAGGGATGAACTTGCTGTTAAGCATGAACGCAGCCGCAACCGGGACCTATGCCATTGCGGTAGTGCTGATCACTTACGAGATGTCGCGACGAATTGCGAATACGGCCTGGCTGCAGCTGGTGGTCAGCGGGCTGATCGCATTTGGAATTTCATGGTTTCACTCAACCTTACTGGAGGTCATCATCGTCCAGCAGGTTCTTAGGCTCTTGCTGTTGCTCGCGGTTTCGTATCCCTTCGTCAAGAGCTGGGCAATAGCTGGCAGGAGGCTGCATGAAGCGGCTACGGCGCGTTACTGAAGCGGAAGTCATCGCAGAGTTCCTGAAGAACGAGTTCTATCAGGAGGAGTTTCACCATGATCGCGAGCAGTTCGAACAACTCGTCTTGGGAGCCGACACAGCGGACGAATCCACGAACGCGTTACGCCGCGCCCTTCTCTTCCGTCGCCGGGGACATTTGTGGAGAGAGCTACCAACCGATACCACATGGTGGGAAGTGCAAATCGAAGCGGAAGACTTGGAGCGGATTCGGGTGTTTCCCCGGGCGCAGTGGCGCAAGGTGGCAAACGGGAGTTTTCTGCTGCGCGACATCGTGAAGCAGATCAAAGGCACGCCCTTTCGCGGAAGGACGCGTGACTTTATCGCCAAGGTGCAAGCCTTCAGCTATCGGCTGCGCACGACGGCGGACGACAGTGCCGTGCTGCTGATTGGAGTCGATGACGAGCAGCCGGTCACGGTGCTGGAAGGCAATCACCGGCTGACTGCGGCTCTGCTGGCGTCACCTGAGGTTTTGCAGAAGCGCTTTCGTGTGTTCTGCGGCTTCTCGACACGCATGCCGGAATGTTGCTGGTACCAAACGAACGTCCAGAACCTATGGCGCTACGGTCGAAACCGCGCACGAAATTTGTTTTATGACCACGACGCCGATGTCGAGCGGTTGATGGATTCAGCGGCCTTGCCACAGTCTTCGGTGCAGCCGGCATTGACGCCGGTTGCCGCGCGGAAAACCGTCACAGGGTCGAAATGACCAATTGGGTCCCAGGATCAAAATTCTTGTCTGGAAGGAGCTTGCAGATGAAAGCTCATAGTCCATTACTCATTAAGTTCATGACGCTGGTCGTGGGACTAACGTTGTGCGGCGTACCGGAGTGCGCGCAGGCATTGCAGGATGGCGCGCCGCCTCCGCAAAACGGGCAGCAGCAACCATCGAACGGCATCAGCGTCGATCCGTCGCAAGGTCCGCTGCAGCCGGTTCCGAGCCAGAACCAGCCGAACGCGAATCCCAACCAGGACAGCGGAATGGCTCCGGAACCGGTTCCGGCTACACCTGTCCCGCAGGCCAAGCCTGAGCAGCAGATGCAACAGCCTTTAGGAGCGGCCACCGCCGAGGGCGTGCCAACCGTCGGTGGAGGAGCTTCGCGTCCGGCCGGAGAGGCCATCGCACCGGCGAAACAGAATCAGCGCAGGTCGCTGCTAATAAAGCTGGGCTTGATCGCCGCTGTGGGGGTTGCCGGTGGCACCATCTATGCCCTCTCAAAGGGTACTTCGGGACGTCCCTGAGGCCCTCCGTGATCGCATCCGGGCCGCACCTTGTGGGTAGAGAGTTTCACACTCGGTGTATTGGGGTGGATCACCGCCTCAGCGGTGCAGGTTAGGATTCACGCAGAGTCGGCATCAGCCGCTGAGGTAACGAAACATAACCTCAGGTCTGCGCCGGAGATTCGAATGCTTCAGAACGCTTCGTCAGGTCGACGCGGCAAGTCGCCGCTGATCTCATTTTCCGGGCTTGACGGTTCGGGCAAGAGCACACAGATCGACAACCTGCGGCAGGTATTGCGTGATCGCGGACTGACGACAACCTTGCTGGCGTTCTGGGATGACGTGGTTGTGCTTAGCCGCTATCGCGAAGGTTTCGTGCATCGCGTCTATGGCAGCGAGAAAGGCATCGGTGCACCGGATCGCCCCGTCAATCGCCGCGACAAGAATGTTCGCAAGTGGTACTTGAGCGTCATTCGCCATGGACTGTACTTACTGGATGCAATTCATCTTACGATTGTCGTTCGTAGGGCGCGTGCCGGGGAAGCCGACGTCGTCATTCTGGATCGCTACATCTACGATGAACTAGCCAACCTGCCACTCGCGAATTTCGTCAGCCAGACTTTCGTTCGCTTTGTGGCTGCATTCGTCCCAAGACCCGACGTGGCTTATCTGCTGGACGCCGATCCGCAACTTGCTCGCGCGCGTAAACCCGAATATCCCATCGACTTCCTACACGAATGCCGGCGAGCTTATTTTCGGCTGGCTGACATTGTGGGGTGCCTGACCGTCATCCCGCCCCTACCGCTCTCCGATGCAAAGCGCGAGGTAGAAAATGCGGTGGTTCGTGTGCTAGCCACGGGACAGACAGAACTTCCAACTAACCTGGAAACCGTCTCATAAAACCAAATAACCGAGAGCTTAAACAAAGGGTCTGTCGCGTCGCGAATGCAACCGGGAAGGCTGTAGCAGCTTTGCCGCGGCCTGCGAAGTGTCGAGCAGAAAGTTCGCGGGCCGCCGGAAAAACTCTGGAAGCCCTGCTTCAGCAGGGGAGCCGGACTTCAGTCCAGGGAAAGGGAGCCGGTTTTGAAACGGGCTTTAGCCCCGGGTCCTTCCATCCCCAGCGCTAAAGCGCGTAATCAAAACGTAAGTCTCCCGCGGAGCGCTGAACCGCTCCTCCCGCCAGAAATCACACCTTCAGCAGCCGATCAAAGAAAGAGCGGTACCGCTGGAGACCGACGCGTAAGTCTTCGGTGGAGACGTCGTCACCGCGGTCCCACTGCTTTTCGAGACGGGAGCGTTCATTGGCGAAACTTTCGGCCAACTTCTTCATGAGCGAAGCCACCAGGTTGTCGGCATCCTCCACGGCGCGGCGAGGCTCGTCCACGAATGCTGTCTGGATATTGCCCCAGCGGGAACGAAAGTCTCCAACCTCCGACTCAGAGAAAAGAGGCGTGGGTTGATTTTTCGCACCGGCTGTGGGTTGGGATTGTGCCAGGTTGCCGGCTGAGAGGGCTGTGTCTGTGCCGGAGATGATTGTGGATCTCTCGTTTCCGAAACCAGGCTCCCTCGCGTCCGTGGCTTCCGGTGATGTAGAAACGGGAGGGTATTCCGATTGCTCGCGTTGTGGATTGCGCACCAATTGTGGGCGATCTTCGGTCTCGCGCCTCTTCTCACTCCTTCCGGCGAGATCGGCAGTCGTAAGTTCTTCGTTTTTTCTCTTGAGTTCCGCCATTATGCAACCTCTCTAATTGCGTCGGGCCTACGCCCGTCCAAAAGGTCCTCGAAAAGCGACCGGTAATAGATCATTGCCTGCCGCAGGTCTTCAGTCGTGGCCTGACCCTGGCGATGCCGTACGGCGATTTCATGGGCCGCGCGGTAATTATCGACAACGTGAGCATGGTCGACCGAAAGATCGGCCGCCCGCTGCTCGAAATCCGCCATGGGATATCCGCGAACTCCCATCAGCGAGGCTACGGTGTCATCGGCATCGATCACCGCGAGTCTGGGATCGTCCACAAAGCGCGACTGCACCACCTTCCAGCGATTAGCGTACCTTTGCCGTTCGGCGTCATCGAGTTCTCGAACGTGGAACTTTTCTACCCGTTTTTCCCGCTCGTGGAGCAATGCCTGTGCTTCCCGCTCCGAACCACGCTCCTGCACCGCTCGTTGATACTCCCCTCCGAAGCGCTGTCGGAGAGCGGCTTTTCTCCGTTGCGCCATGGCCACGGCAATCACTACTACAATCACCACAATGGCCGCCACAATGAGACCAAGTATTTTCGGATCCACTTGCATAGAGGTCTCCTCAAACTTTCAGATCAATTGTTCTTTCGTTCAGTTAGAGGACAGGCTTAGAAGCCGGTGTTGTCCTGCTAGGGTTTTTTGGGTGGCGAACATGAAAGGAACAGCAGCGAGTGCATAACCGATTCTGGCTAAAGGGCAGGTGTATCTCATTGAGAGGGACTACATGACGAAAGATCGCCCTAGATGGTGTCCGACCGTACCTGGTTATAACTCTCATGCCCTGCTCCAGTTGCTGTAACAATTACCTATAGCCTGCCCTTCCTACCCGACCCGTATTGAAACGGTAAACGGCTCCTCACGCCCTAACGATGAAAATAAAAGGCTTACAGCCTGGCATTTAGCGCCTGAGTTTGGCAGCAAATATGTAACAGAAATAACGTTGGCGCGGAGCCATGCAGAGTGCATCAGCGCATGAGGCCAGAGTTGCAAAAGGCTCTGCCAGCAAACCTCGCACCTCGTGCCAAAGGATTCTGGAGGAACTCTCTAATGAAGTCTCGTATTGTGTTTACCTTGCTGTTGGTGGCTGGCCTGATGTTGCCGGCAATGGCGCAGCAAGCGCCTGCTGACAATCAACAGCCCGCAGCCACGTCGGCGCAGAGCAGCTCGCAACCCGCGGAGAGCAGCTCGCAGCCATCGTCATCTTCTTCAACAACTTCGGACCAGAGTGTAAGCTCAGATCAGAACCTGAGTGCGCGGCAGCCACTCGAGCCCGATGTGCGACAGGGGTTTTGGGGCAAGCTGAATCCCTTTGCTCGCAAGAAGTACGTGCAGCGCCAGCTCAGTCCGGTTCGCAACCGCGTGAACGAGCTCGACGATCTCACGGCCGCCAATGCCAAGGAGATTAAAGACGTTGACGCCCGCGCGCAGGAAGGCATTCGCCAGGCTTCTGCCAAAGCGAATGAAGCTGACCAGCACGCGACCGAGGCCGGTAATCGTGCCCAGCAGGCTAACCAAACCGCAATGCAAGCCAGTAATCGCCTGAATACCGTCGAGCAGGTGGTCGGCAACATTGACCAGTACCAAATCTCGACTCAAACTGAGATCCGCTTCAAGCCGGGACACACGGCGTTGAGCCCGAGGGCGAAGGAAGCTCTCGACGGCATGACCACCAACCTGAAGGACCAGAAGGGCTACATCATCGAGGTCCATGGGTTCTCCACGAGCGGCGGACAAGCCGGCATTCAGAGCTCGCAGGCTTTGGCAAATTCCGTGGTACGTTATCTAATAGAAAAGAACGGGATTCCGGTGTACCGCGTTTTCGTCATGGGGATGGGAAATGCCCGCGTCCCGGCGGCTGAGGAAACCGCCACCAAGTCTGCGCACGGCACTCGCGTGGAAGTCAGCCTGCTGAAGAATAGCGTCGATCAACTCGCGTCGGCCAACCAGCCTAACGGCGAGATGAACCCGAACAGCGGCCCGGCGCGCAGCAACTACTCAGCGCCGTCCAATTACCAGTCGGCACCAACCCAGCCGCAACCGAACAACATGAATTCAGCTCCGCCCAGCACCAAGCCTCCGCAGTCGCAGCAGTAGCTGGATCGAGCTGTCACGAGCCCCCTCGCTAGTAGCGAGGGGGCGCTGTCTTCAGTTGATCCGGAGTCCAAGCATCTATTTCCGGCGGCGCGGAGAGGGCCAGCCAGCCCATCGGCGTTGAGAAGCACTCACCTATCGGCACCGTGGAAAAGGCTGCAAGAGGGCGATTTTTTGCTCCCGCAGCTCGAAATTCCGCTTCACACCCGCTCAGCGTTCGGACTATACTCGCTTCCGCCCACGCTTCCACGGGTTCGGCTCGGCCCACGGAGCCGGCGAGAAGTCCCGGCCTGCAAAAACCCCGGCGTCGGAGAGCCATTAGGGTTCGTGTCCGTCGAGCCCAATGAGGCAAGTGTTCGCTCGCACGGCCTAGCATGGAGGGCACTATGGCAACCATCCGGGAGCTGCTGAGCAGTCGCACTATTCACTATGTCCAACCCGATCAGACTGTCTTTGAGGCCGTCCACTATATGGTGGAGTGTAATGTGGGCGCCGTTCCGGTGCTCGACGGCACGCAACTCGTCGGCATCTTTTCCGAACGTGACCTTATGAAGCGGGTGGTAACAGAGGGGCGCGATCCCCTATCCACGTATATTGCCGAGGTGATGAGTACCGACTTGCACACGGTCGTCCCCAGCACCGGTTCCGAAGAAGCCATGTGCTTGATGCAGGTCTTCGGCATCCGTCATCTGCCGGTATGCGATGGTCCTATGCTGGTCGGCTTTCTCTCACTGCGCGACCTGCTGCGCTGTCATCTGGATGAGAAATCCGTAGAAGCCGAATCGATGCGCGCCTATATTCAGACCTCATCGAGCTGAGAGTAAGATATAAAGGCGCTCGAAGGCGGCGCTACACTTGCCCGTGAACTTGCCCGGCCTGGTCGATCATCTCCGCAAGATCGCCGGACGCGATGCCGTCCTGGACAGTCCCGAAGACCTCATGTTGTACGAGTACGACGCAGGCATTCGAAAGAGCACGCCCGGAGCTGTTGTCTTCCCGCAGAGTACTCAACAAGTTTCCCAAATCATGAGGCTCGCCACAGCCGAGAACGTCGCCGTGGTTGCGCGGGGAGCGGGCACCGGACTCAGCGGAGGTTCGATTCCGGCCGGGGGCGGCCTGGTGATCGCCTTCTCGCGCATGAACCGCATTCTCGAAGTTGACGTCGAGAACCAGCGCGCGGTGGTGCAACCGGGGGTGGTTAACCTGCAACTCTCCGAACACGTGGCCCACCTTGGACTGTACTTCGCGCCCGATCCTTCCAGCCAGAAAGCTTGCACCATCGGCGGCAATGTCGCCGAAAACTCGGGCGGGCCGCACACCCTGATGCATGGCGTGACCGTGAATCACGTCACCGGTGTGGAGGTAGTGCTGCCCAGCGGCGAGATCGTGCATTTCGGAGGCAAGGCCGCCGAGTCCTACGGCTACGACATGACCGGCTTCTTTGTCGGGACAGAAGGGACCGTCGGCATTGCCACTGCGATTACGGTGAAATTGCTGCGCAAGCCGGAAAAGATTGCGACCCTGCTCGGCATCTTTGAATCGGTGGATGATGCGGCGCTTACGGTTTCTGCCATTACCGCCGCAGGCATCACTCCCGCCGCACTGGAGATGCTGGATGGGTGGACCTTACGGACAGTGGAAGCGTTCTGCCACGCCGGCTACCCGCTGGATGCCGGTGCAGTCCTGCTGATTGAACTGGAAGGATTGCGCGAAGTGGTGGAAGAGCAGGCAATTGCAGTGACGGAGGTGTGTTTGGCGCAGAAGGCGCGCGAGGTGCGGCGCGCTAAGGACGAAGACGAGCGGGCGCTGCTATGGAAAGGGCGCAAAATGGCTTTCGCCGCGCTCGGGCGGGTGAGCCCGTCCTATTACACGCAGGACGGGGTGGTGCCACGCAGTCAGATACCTGCGGTAATGCGACACATTGGGAATGTCGCCAAGAAATACGACTTAATTATCGGCAATATTTTCCACGCGGGTGACGGCAATCTTCATCCTCTGATTCTCTTCGACATGCGTGACGCAGCGCAATTCGAGCGGGTCCTGTTGGCGAGCCGGGATATCCTAGAGTTTTGCATTCAATGCGGCGGTTCTATCACCGGGGAGCACGGCGTTGGAACCGAGAAGCGCGACTTGATGCCGCTGCTGTTCACTGAGGAAGATCTCGACGTGATGGTCAGCCTGCGCAATGGCTTCAACCCAGCCGGAGTGCTGAACCCGCAGAAGATCTTTCCGACCCCGCGTATGTGCCGGGAGATCACCGGACCGTCGCAGAATTCGGTGCTGATGCAGGAGGGGATGTGAGCACGGCGGCCACGACTGGTTGTGCGATCGGACTCCGCGCCATCTGCGGACCGAAATACGTCACGGAAGATCCCGCGGAGCTGCAAACCTGGAACATTCTGGGCATTGTTCCGGCACTTGCGGTCACACCCGCTTCAGCCGACGAGGTTGCCGGCATCTTGCGGTTTGCCAATCAGCATGGCCTGAGTGTGGTTCCCGGCGGAGGCTTTACTCAGCAGCAAGTTGGAAATCTGCCGCAGCAGATCGATGTTGTGCTTTCCACCACGCGCCTTACCCCAGTGGAACATTACGATGCAGGCGATCTCACCGTCGGCATCGCCGCAGGTTGCACGGTTGCGCAACTGTCAGCGATGGTCGCCGAAAATGGTCTGCTTTTCGCCGGCGACCCGGCCCAGCCGGAGCGCAGCACCATCGGCGGACTGCTGGCTACGGGATGGTACGGCCCGCTGCGGCACGGCTACGGCGGCCTGCGTGATTACTGCATTGGCGTCCGGTTTGTGACGGGCGACGGGCGCAAAGCTAAAGGCGGCGGCCGGGTGGTAAAAAACGTCGCCGGGTACGACATGATGAAGCTGCTCATCGGCAGCCAGGGAACGCTGGGGGTTATCACTAGCGCCAGCTTCAAGCTGTTTCCTGGCCTCCGCCAGACCCGGACTTTCGCCAGCGAATTTCGCACTGCAGCGGCAGCGATCGAATTCCGCAACCGGGTGCTGCACTCTCCGCTTGCGCCTATCTGCTTGGAGATCATCTCGCCTGAAGTGCCTGCGCTGCTGGAGGCTTCAGACCAGTTGAGTCCCGGGTCATGGTCCATCCTGGTTCGTGCCGCCGGCAGCGATGCGGTCTTAGCCCGCTATCGTGCGGAGCTGGGAGCCGCAATCTCGCGCGAAGTCGAAGGCGTACGCGAGTCCGATTTATGGCGAGCATTGACCGATTTTCCGCCGATGGCCGTCCAGCGGCATCCGCGATCCTTGTTGATCTCGATGACTCTGCCCGTGGCTGACGTTCTACCGGCTCTCAGCCGTTTGTCGGCGGTTGCCGAATCGAACCAATTCGGTTTTGCGGTCATCGGGCGCGTGGGAGTTGGTCATCTCCTGGTAAGCCTCTGGCAAGCTCCCGAAGCCGAGGTCTCGATGGTAAGTTTTGTCAATACGGTTTCGGGATTGCGCAATCATTTGCCGCGTGATGTCAGCATGGCGGTCCTCCGCAGCCCATCTGAGGCGCGGCATCACATCAGCGCCTGGGGGCCGATGCCAACGGACATGGAAAGCATGCGCGCGGTTAAGATGGCCCTCGATCCCAAAGACATTCTGAACCGTGGGAGGTTTCTGTTCTGACGGTCACACCTCCAGTGGCGGAAAAGCTGGTCTCAAATTTCTCCTCGGGCGAGAAGCCAACGTGGGACTTGTACTCCAAGTGCGTTCACTGCGGACTGTGCCTGGATCAGTGTCCCACCTACCGCGCTTTGGGAACCGAGATGGATTCGCCGCGCGGGCGCATTTATCAGATGGTGTTGGTTGACCAAGGCAGACTGGCGCTGGCCGATTCCTTCGTCACCCATATTGACCGCTGCCTGGGATGCTTGAATTGTCAAACCGCTTGTCCGTCGGGCGTACCGTACGGAAGCCTGCTAGAGCGTGCGCGCTCGCAGATCGAAGAGAACTACCCGCGTAGTTGGCTGCAGCGCAAAGTACGGTCACACTTCTATGGCAAGGTGCTGCCGTCTTTCAGCAGCCTGGCGCGGAATGCCCGGCTGGTGCGCTTCTATCAACGCTCGGGCTTGCAACGCCTGGCGCGCGGCACGGGATTGCTGAAGCTGTTGGGCGTAGCTCAACTGGATGCGTTGTCGCCGCGGATCGACAGCGACTTCTCGTTTGCCGATCTCGGCCGCATTTATCCCGCTGAGGGTAAGCAGCGTGGACGCGTGGCGCTGCTTATCGGCTGCATCGGCAGTGTGGCGTTCGCGGAACTGAATCGCGCCACCATTCGCGTTCTGACCCGGAACGGAATCGAAGTCCACATTCCCAAGAGCCAGAGTTGCTGTGGAGCTTTGCACCTTCATGCCGGGTACCTAGAGCAAGCGCGGGCCATGGCGCGTCGCAACATTGACGCCATGCTCGAACCCGAGTTCGACGCCATCGTGACCAACGCCGCCGGTTGCGGTTCGACCATGAAGGAATATGCGTCGCTGCTGGAGCACGATCCTGAGTACGCGGAGCGGGCGCAGCAGTTTGTCGTCAAGGTCCGCGACATCAGCGAGTATCTTGCGCAAGTTGGATTGGTCGAGCCGGCGCGCAAGCTGAAGGCGCGTGTCACCTACCAGGACCCGTGCCATCTGGCGCACGCGCAGGGCATTCGCACGGCGCCGCGACTTTTGCTGAAGTTTATAGGCGCTGAGGTGGTGGAGTCGCCGCGTCCCGATTCGTGCTGCGGCAGCGCCGGAGTTTACAACGTCGCGCAAAACGAAATCTCGATGAAGATTCTCGACGAAAAGATGGATTACCTCGCCAGCGTCCAGCCGGAGATCGTAGTCACCGCAAATGTTGGCTGCATGTTGCAGTTTCGTGCAGGAATCAAGCGCAAGGGAATGAACGCGCGCGTGATGCACGTGGTGGAACTGCTCGACGAGGCGTATTAGAAAAATAAACTTGTATGGCCTACACCCGAGCCGCTGTTGGGAGCGGCTTTATTTCACATGCCGTTGCAGCCATGCCTTCATTTCGACGATCTGGCTTTCCTGCGAGGACACGATACTTTCGCACAGTTTCCGGATTTCCGGGTCCTTGCCGTATTGCAATTCCACTTTGCACATATCGATGGCACCCTGGTGATGCGGGATCATGCCGCGCACGAGATCGATATCCGCGTCGCCGGTATATTGGACATTCATGCCCTTATCCATTTTCCGCATGGCGGCCATATAGCCTTCGGTCGAGGCGGTCATGACGGTGGCCGACGCCAGCTTCACGCGTTTACCCTGCGTCAAGGCGGGTATGCATATCAGAACTGCGATCAAAAGAAGAACCAAGTGCTTCATGTTTCGCCTCCGCACAATCGCATATGTCCTTAGTTTGCCCGAGCTCCTGCATCGGACGGCATTTGGATCGCCGCAGTCTAACACGCTTTAAACAATCTTGAACTTCCCATTAATCGTGATGGCGCGCAGAATTTCAGCTCCTACTTGCAGCTCTTGCGAGCGCGGCGGCAGGCTGCTGTTCAAGGTAGCCAGTAGCAATGTGTCTCCATTGGTAAGCACCTCGATCTGCCACTGATCGCCTTCGGGATCGCGGAACCGCGATTGCGCGCGCGAGGGACCACTCTTCCCCGCATGGGCCCGCCCTTTCATGGACGCGCTTTGGAGAAAGTGCTCCAAGTATTCGCGCGCATCGAGCTTGGCCACGCCATTCTCTCGCTGAAACGCGGTTACGATCACCGAGGTCTTGCGTGTCGGACTTTCCACTTCCAGGTCATCGTTGGTCTGGCGCAATGTCCAGAAGGCGGGGATTCCGATGGTTACGTTGCCTTTCGGTGTAACATAGCTGCCGCCCTGAAAAGCATCGGCTTTCTTTCCACCGCTGGTTTTCGAAGGCGTGACCCGCTTCTTCGGTTTCTTGGCGGCGCTCTTTTTGGCGAACGCTGTGAGTGGTCAAAGCGCTCCGCAGTTTCTTAACCGCACTGATGGTTTTGGAAGATTTTTTATTTTTTAGTTTGCGAGGCAAGGTGGTTGTCCTGAGGTTGGCATGAGATGTAGATGCTAATAGATATTCACGGGCGACACAGTTTTCGTGCCGCCCGCTCGCTTTGACTCAGCCGTGGGGCCGTCGTACCCGCCCAGGCTGACAGCTCTCACCGCTGTTGTTTTCATCGGCAATTCTTCCCACATCTTTAGGTTCCCGAGATTGCGTCCCGTAACATCGCCGCCAATTTATCCGCGTCGTCCACCGGTGGGCGGCAGGCAAAATCTGTGCACACAATCGCCACCGATTGTTTGGCTTTCAAAGCGGCGAGATTTGGGATGGTTTCCGCCAACACTGCCGGCAAATTTTGTGCAACAGCCTCGCTATCGCTCAGGTGAACCACTGATTTGTTGACCGCGAACCCTGCGGCCGCGGCCTTCAACAGCTCTGCCGCTTTCTGGTCCTCGCCGACGACAACCGTCTGAGTGTGCGGCCGCGTCATCCAGGTGGCTGCAATTCCATAAGTCCCCGCGTAAATGCCGAACTGCTCCGCTATTCCGGCAAAGACCTGGAGTGTGTCTTCCGCTTTGTCGCGATACTTTGGATCGTTGGTGTAGGCGTGCAGGCGCAATAACGCAATCGCCGCACTGGGATTGCCAGCCGGAGTGGGCGCATCCTGAAAGGGCTTGCGCCGAGCCGACAGCGCGCCAAGCTGCAGTTTGTCTTCCAGTGTGGCTTCCGTGTCAAAGAAACCGCCTGCCGTTGGGTCGCCGAAGCGGCAGACCATTTCATCGGCAATCTGCTGCGCAAACTTGAAGTAGCTCATGTCGCCGGTGACTTCATAGGCGTCGAGGCAGGCCAGCGCAGTGAAGGCATAATCGTCCAGCATGCCGCGCACGAAACGCGGTTCTGACTTGACGTCGGCGTAGGCGATAACGTGCGCCAGTCCGCGTTGCGCGTCCCAACCTTCCGACAAAATGCGATCCAGCGAGCGCAGGGCAAACTTGCGGGCGTCATCAAGGCCGAGAACTTGGGCGGCCTGCAAGTACGCCGAAACGCACATCACGTTCCAGTTGACATACACGGTCTTGTCCACGAAGGGCGTGGGCCGTTTCAGGCGCGCCGCATAGAGCTTGGTCTTCGCCGAAGCGAGCAGATCGAGCGCCTTGCTAATGTCGATGCCCATGCGCGAAGCTACTTCCTCTGGCAGCGCACGTATCCACAACACGTTCTTGGCCGGGTTGTGATGCATCTCGCCAGTTTCCTCAATGTCGAAGTGCAGCGCGGCCGCCTGGAATTCTTTGTCGCTCAGGACCGTCCTGGCCTCTTCGACGGTCCACGTGAAGTAGTCGCCGTCATCGTCGAGATTGGTGTCGGCGTCCTGTGAGGCGTAGAAGCCGCTATGCTCGCGATCGCTGAGCCACTCGTCCATCCAGCGGACAATGTCGCGGGCCACTTGCGCGTAAAACTCATAGCCGAATACCTGGTAGGCATGAACGTAATTCTTCAGCAGCTCGGAATTGTCGTACGACATTTTCTCGAAGTGCGGCGCGATCCAGCGCTCGTCAACCGAGTAGCGATGAAATCCTCCCGCGAGCTGGTCGTAAACGCCGCCTTGCGCCATTTTGGTGAGCGTCGTGGTGACGACCGCCGCGACGCGTTCCTCGCGAGTGCGTACGTACCAGTCCATCAGCAGATCGAGCGACGCGGGATGGGGAAACTTGGGTGCGCTGCCAAAGCCGCCGTTCTTCTCGTCGAAGATGGGCAGTGCCGACTGCACCATGATGCCGACCAGTCGCGGCGAAAGCTCCGTCTGCCGTCCGGCATAGGCTTCGGTGGCCGCCAACATGCTCATAGTTTCGTCAGCGGACTTCAGTACCTCATCGCGGCGATTGCGATAAGCGTCGGCAATCGCCAGCAGGATCTTCTTGAAACTGGGGCGTCCCCAGCGGTCGTCCGGCGGAAAATAGGTGCCGCCGTAAAAGGGATGGCCGTCGGGAGTGAGAAAAACGGTCAGAGGCCAGCCGCCCGTACCAGAGATCGCCGATACGGCGAGTTGATAACGGCTATCCACGTCGGGGCGCTCGTCGCGATCGACCTTGACGGCGATGAATTGCTGGTTGATGATCTCAGCGGTGTCGGCGCTCTCGTAGGATTCACGGTCCATGACGTGACACCAGTGACACCATACCGCGCCGATGTCGAGCAATATAGGCTTGTTCTCGCGTTGCGCCGTGGCAAAGGCTTCCTCGCCCCACTCGTGCCATTGGATGGGCTGATGCATCGCCGAGCGCAGGTACGCGGAAGAAGCCTGCGACAAGTAGTTGGCCGACTCAGGCATGAACTTTGAGTCTAGCAGGGATGAGCGAAGTGCGTGGGAGAAGACAGTTAAAGGAGATGGTCAGTGACAAGTCAGCAAGCCTTGGCAAAAATCGTGGAGGGCATCCGGAAATTTCAAGCCGAGGTCTATCCCGCCCGGCGCGAGATGTTTGAGAGCTTGAAAAGCAGGCAGCAGCCTATCGCGATGTTCGTCACCTGCGCCGATTCCCGGGTTGTGCCCAACCTGTTCACTCAGACTGGCCCGGGGGATATCTTTATTGAGCGGAACCCCGGAAATCTGGTGCCTCATTACAGCGAATTCGTCGGTGGCGTGTCGGCTGGTGTCGAGTACGCCATGCTGGCGCTGAAGGTGCCGCTGGTGGTTGTCTGCGGACATACCGACTGCGGAGTGATGAAGAGCTTGCTGCACGATGAGCAAGGGCACGGCCTGCCGGCGATGCAGCAATGGATGCGATACGCGTCCGAGGCCCGGCGCCGCGTTATGCGCGATCATAGCAATGCGGCGCAACAGGAGAAGCTGCGGCTAATCACCGAGTACAACGTGCTGGCGCAGATCGAGAACCTGAAAAGCCATCCCAGCGTACACTCGCGTCTCATCAGCGGAGAAGTGGGGATTTGCGGGTGGGTTTACGACATTGGCGATGGCTCGATACGGGCGGCCGACCTGCAAACCGGGGAATTTAAGAAGGTTGGCATGGAGGGTTGAGTCAAGCGACAGCACTGGGCGTCAGTCCGTTGTAAGGCACTCCCCCCGAAGATGCGCCAACCTAGACGGCGACGCCGTGAACCACAACTTATGACCGGGTCTACCTTCGGTGGGGTGGCCTACAGACCCAGTACCAACTCTGAAACCGCTTTTCGTGCCTTGGCTCAGGGCGCGAAGTAGCTGGAGATGTCCAGTATCAGGTGCGTCAAATTAGTGGCATAGGAATCGATGGAGCCGTTGCTCGTGGGCACGATCGCCATGTTCGAAGTGATCGCTCCATCCATTGCGTTCAGAGTGGAAACCAACGGACGCGACTGTCCGTCGGGCCACAAGGTCAGAGCTCCCAGCATGCCTTGCGGGACCACCGTTGCGTTCAACACATAAGTCTTGGCGGCGGCTGGAATGCCACACAGACTATTCACGACCCTTACGGTGAGCTCACCCCCGAAGGCGCCAGACGTTCTGCGGGTGTCGAGTATGCGGCAAGGCGCCGTCGCATATAGCGAAAGCCCACCGCTCCCTGGCGGAGCGAAATAGCCGTTGATGTCGAGCACCACGTCGGTGTCCCCTATGCCATAGGCGCTGATCGCTCCATTTTGCCCCGCCGGCACCATAGCCGCATTGGCGGTGACGGTGCCGGTTCCTGCATTCAGCGTCGATGAGACGGGTCGGCTTTCCCCCGCGGGCCATAGCGTTAGAAAACCTAGTGGGACGCCATTTCGTGGTATCGCGGTGACGTTAAGCGAATAGGCCACCGAGCGATTGGGAATGTGACAAGCGGTCGCCTGCAGCACCGGAAAATCGCGTTGCTGGCGAGCGGGCAAGTACGGGCCACCGAGCGCACCCCGGCTCCGGCGCGTGTCTGCCACCCGGCATGGCGTCAACGGAAAGAATGCATAAGCCGA
Source organism: uncultured Acidobacteriaceae bacterium (assembly GCA_963763725.1). Classification (GTDB taxonomy): domain Bacteria; phylum Acidobacteriota; class Terriglobia; order Terriglobales; family Acidobacteriaceae; genus Bog-257. Next base: position 189,125 of record CAVXQI010000008.1, on the reverse strand, counting down.
AGGATTCGGCGCCGCGACAAAGTAGCCGGCAATATCAAGCACAAGATCGGCCGTATCAGTGACGTACACCCGGATGGCTCCGCCCGCCCCCCCAGGCACAATTGCTGCGTTCGCTTTGACCCTGCCATCCGAGTTTAAGGTGGAAACTATGGGCTGGTCTTCTCCTGTAGGCCACACGATCAGGTATCCCAACGATCGGCGTGGAACGACGGTAACGTTAAGCGAGTAAGCAGCGGCAGTCGGAGGGATGCCGCAGGTCGAGTTGTAGGAAACAATAAAATCGCGGAAGGTTCCGCCACTCATCACCGGACCGCCAAATGGCCCGTTGGGCAAACGCGTGTCCACCAGACGGCATGGTGTGATGGGAACGAATTGCAAGGCAAGCGAGGAACCGGCCCCGGCGATTACCGAGACTGTGTTGCTGTATAGATTGGCGACATAAACTCTGTTGGTGGTGGGGTCAACAGCCAAGGCATAAGGATTTCGCCCTACCATGACTGCCTGGGTGGAACCGGACGCGCCGTCAATTGTGGTTACGCTGCCGTTCCAACCATCATTGCTGATATACGTTTTGTTGGTAACCGGGTCAACTGCCACCCAGCCAGGAGAATTGTCAGGGGGCCTGCTGATAGAAATCGTTGTGGTGGAATTGCTGGCGCCGTCGATGACGGTCACGGTTCCGTCGCCCACATTGGCGACATAGATTTCATTGGTCACCTGGTTAATCGCCACGGCGTTGGGATACAGTCCGGCAGGTACCGCAGTTGTGGAACGGGTCGAACCCTCAATCACGGTTACCGTTCCGCTGCCAGCATAGGTGCCGTTGGCGACATAGATTTTATTAGTCAGCGGGTTGACAGCCACGGCCCTCGGGTAGCTGCCGACCGCCACTGTGGTAGTCGCGCTGGTCGCGCCATCAATCACCGTTACCGTGTTCCTGCCGAGGTTGGTGACATAGATCTTGTTGGTCACGGAGTTAACAGCGACGGCGATAGGATATCTTCCGACCGCGACAGTAGAGGTCGCATTGTTTACCCCGTTGATCACGGTGACGCTGTTGCCAATGTAATTGGCTACGTAAATCTTATTCGTGGCCGGGTTGACATCCACGGCTTGCGGTGACATTCCTGTCGCTACCGCTACAGTCGAATTGGATGCCCCGTCTATCACGGTTACGCTGTTGCTGTTTTGGTTTGTCACGTAAATCTTGTTAGTCGTAGCATTGACCGCTACGGCAGTGGGATACCATCCCACCGGTATCGTGGCGGTGGAACTCGCGGCTTCATCGATCACGGTTACGTTGTTGCTGTACTGGTTGGCGACGTAGACCTTGCCGGTGTGCGTATTAATCGCCAGTGCTACCGGTTGTGAGCCAACAGCGATGGTATTGAGCAGTGTCTGTGAGGACGAGGGCAAAGCCGCCAGTGAGAGAGTGTAGACAACAAGGAAAAACAGAGCACGGTGTGTCATTGCCACACGCTTCCTTTCACGGGTCTTTTTTGATTTTTTGAGTTGGGCGCGTCTGTGGCTCCCAGCCTTGACACGGCGTGTCAAACGGCCTGAGAGAAGTTGGCTGGGTTTCAGCGGGCTACGGGGCTCGACCTACCCTCGAGCGCTACCTCAAACGATAGCACCGCGTAAGCACCGGAAAAAAGCCCTCTGACCGCTTAGCGACACAAAATGTTTAGTTAGATTCAATTCGGGAATGGCCAGATTGATGCCTTACTTCGACCGAGAAAGATCTCCGCTGCCTGAAATTCGGCACTCATGGGTAGCCTTATGAAAGAACTCGGGCTCCCTTACGAGGTTGTCACTGGTCGTTTGCAGAAGCCTCTCCTAAAGCAGAAGTATAACCACACTCCGGGCAAAACCTGTATCGCAGGAGCACAAGGCCGATTGTCCCGGAAGTGAGGAACGCTGTCGTACAATGATGAAAATGCGTTGTTTATGATCGCGGAGGGATGTGTGAGCGGTTGAAACAGGCGGTCTTGAAAACCGCTGTACTCGAAAGGGTACCGGGGGTTCGAATCCCTCTCCCTCCGCCAGCCACTGGGAGAATGCATGGCGCCTAGATACGATTAGCTCGCCGCAGCAGCCCTGTGGAGCGCAGGGCTCCTTTCAGCTTTCGTCCCCAGCTTCTGGCAAACAGGAAGTCAATGAACCCATTCATCTGCTGGCGGACCTGGTCACCGTATCCGAACCACCAGACTTTCGGCATGCCGGGAAGCAGGTCCGTGTCCACGTACTTCACCTGGACCATCTCCGCCAGGCCCATCTTGCCGTGGGTGCGGCCGATACCGCTGAGTTTGAACCCTCCATGCGGCGCCTCCGCGATCCCAAAGCACGAGATCACGTCGTTGATCATCACCGTCCCGGCTTTGATCTGCTTTGCCATTGCCTCGCCGCGACTGACGGTTTGTGGTCCAGACACTGGCAGCCAGCCCGAAGTCGCTGTCATTCGCCAGGCGAATGGCCTCGTCGTCGGTGTCGAAGGGCGCCACCGGAAGAACCGGGCCGAAGGTTTCCTCCCGGATGATGCGCATGTCCCGGGTCACGTCGGCGAGCAGCGTAGGCGCGTAGAAGTTTGGCCCGAGTTCGGTCAGGCGCTTTCCGCCCTGCAGCAAGCGGGCGCCATGCAGTACAGCGTCTCGCACATGCTCGTCCACGGTGCGCAACTGACGCTCATGAATGAGCGGCCCTACTTCCACCTCAGACCCAATTCCGTTGCCCACACGCAACTTGGCGATCTTGTTACTGCAAGCTTCGAGAAACTTGTCATAGAGGCTGCGATGGACGTAACAGCGCTCGACCGAAAGGCACGTCTGCCCCGCGTTCATAAACGCTCCCCACAACGCGCCGCTGGACGCGACCTCCAAGTTGGCATCGTCGAGCACGATCATCGGATCTTTGCCGCCTAGCTCCAGCACGACTGGCAGCAGTTTTCTCGCGGCCGCCTCGGCGACACGTTTACCGGTCGCAACGCTGCCGGTGAAGATGAGCTTGTCGATTGGCGCATCGATCAAGGCTGCACCGGCAGGCCCCTCGCCGATGACCACCTGCATGAGATCGGGTTTCAAACCCGCTGCCAGAAGCAGTCGCTGCAACTCCAGAGCGATCAAAGGCGTGAACTCCGACGGTTTCAGAACGACCGCGTTGCCCGTGACCAATGCCGCAGAGCGTTTCTGTGGCCGCTGTGGACAGCGGATAATTCCAAGGCGAGATAATGCCGATCACGCCAAACGGTTCGCGAAGCAACTTGCCGCGCTTGGTCTTCATGGCCAGATTGCCGTGTGGCAGCGGTTCCTCGCGCAAGAAGTCATGCGCATTGCGGATGCAGAACTCGGTGGCGTCCAGGACGACCAGAACTTCGGTGGTAAGTGCTTCGACCGCGGGCTTACCGGCTTCGCGACAAATCAGGTCGGCAATCTGGTCGCGCTGCTCGTTGAGGAGTCGCTGGAATCGCCGCAGCACTGCGACTCTCTCCCGGACTGGGGTTGCCTCCCACACCGGCTGCGCGTGCTTGGCGCGCTGGACGGCGGTCTGCACTTGGCTGGGGCTGGCGCATGCCAACTCAGCTAGCACCTCTCCAGTCGCAGGATTGGTACTGACGATCGTACTGTTCCCCACCACTGTTGCTTCGGTTGCCATTGTTCTAAATCGCTTTCTATATCGGTGCCGGGTGGAGCACGCCTTTTCACAGGCCGCCAAAAACCCGCATAAGCCAATTCCAAATCCACTCTAATATTCAACGCTCACCAGATACAGTCCGCAAGCGGCTGCGGTAGGCCCGGCAGCGCTGCGATTGCGGGCGTTGAGGATCGCGGGCACATCGTCCATTTTCAGCGCGCCTTTTCCAACCTGCAAAAAAGTGCCCACGAGGTTCCGTACCATGTGGTGCAGGAACCCGTCTCCGCGCACAGTGTAAACCAGTTCCTCGTCCGTTCTCACCCAGAGGGAAGAGTGAATCGTGCGTACGTTCGTGGTGATGCCAGAATGGGAAGTTGCATCTTCGTCCCCATCTCCGCCATCCGCGCCCTGCGCTCCGGGTCGGAGGCCGCAAACGAAGTGAAGTCGTGTTTGCCGACGAGCTGCTCCGACGCCCGAATGAGTGCTTCTTCATTCATGGGATACGGATCGTGGAAGACGTATCTCGCCACGAACGGCGGGCATACGTCCTTGCGATAAATACGATAGCGATAGGTTTTCGCCTTGGCGGAATGGCGCGCGTGGAAGTCATCCCTAACCGCTTCCACTCGATTCACCCGCACCGATGGAGGAAGAACATCGTTCAATGCGATTACCAGGTTTCGTTCTGGAATAGGAGTGTCGAGTCTCACCGACGCGACTTGGGCCAGCGCGTGGACGCCCGCATCGGTACGGCCCGAGCCTTGCGGCAAAACTGCTTCACCAGTGAGCCGCTGGATGCACTCCGCTAGCGTGCCTTGCACGGTTCGCAGTCCCGGCTGGACTTGCCATCCGTGAAAATCCGATCCGTCATAGGCCAAGGTGATTTTGAGATTGCGGCTCACGTTGTTTCGATCAAACCCGCCTGAATCCCGCATGTAGCGTTATGTTAAGCAGCGTAAAGCTATGCAAAGCTTCGCAGATTGCGGCATGGTGTCAGCTATACTATGACACTTCCTGCTGCTTAGCAGGCTGGTGATAGTTTTCTTGCCTCTGCGGCGTCATCCGAGATCGATTCCTCGCGAACTCTCCCGATCAGAGATAGGCGACGGTAAGCATGCAAAAACGCGACACCCACAATGTTCTGAACGTCATTTTTGGGAGACGAAGGAATGTCTGGTTCTAATTCCGTCCTGCCCGTCCGCTCAGCGTTGCTTTCCATAATTCTGCTGGCGATACTTGGCGCTGCAAGCTTTGCCCAAGACGCGCCGCCGCAAGCTGTGCCTAACAATCCGCCGCTGACTCCGCTGCCCCAAGCGCCGGCGCCACAGCATAATGCTCATCTTTATTCCGATCAGGACTACAGCCGAGGCAAGAGACAATTTCCCAATCCCTTCGTGGTTTATACGTTGCGCGAAGTTGCTCCCCTGAACGTGACCAATTCCCCTCGCATCGATCAGATACTTAAAGACGGCAAGATGTACTTGTCACTTAACGACGCGGTAGCTATGGCGCTGGAGAACAACCTCGACATCGGCATTCAGCGCTACAACCTCTCCATTGCCGATACCGATATTCTGCGAACCAGTTCGGGGGCGGTTGCGCTCGGCGTAAATACGGGCTTGGTGCAGGGCACCCCCGGCGGGACCACCGGCACGACTTCGGCGGGTGGCACTGGAACTTCCACAACAGGGTCCACAGGCGCGGGCGCGGGTGGCACGACTATTGGAGTTGGCGGGGCCGGGGCCGGCGTGGGAGGCATCGTAGCCTCTACTCAGGCGAAGGTCCGCCGCTCGATAACTACGATCCCGTGCTTACCGGGACGGTGTCGGTTGAACATGCCACCACGCCGGAAGCGAACACCGTATTCACCGGCACACCGACACTCAATCAGAACACGACTACAGCCAATTTCCTTTACACCCAGGGATTCTCCACCGGCACGTTAATGAGGTAGGCTTCAATAACACCCGCGTGGCTTCCAATGCGCTCTTCAACAACCTGAATCCGAACCTTACGCCGAACTTCCGCTTTGAACTGCGACAACACCTGCTGTCAGGGTTTGGCTTCGATCCGAACCTGCGATGGATCCGCATAGCCAGAAATAACCGGGAAATCGAAGATGTCACCTTCCGGTTGCAGATCATTCAGACGGTTTCGCAGATCGAGAACATCTACTGGGACCTGGTGAATGCCTACTCGAACGTAACCGTGCAGCAGCGTGCCCTGGATCTCGCCAACAAAACGCTTTCCGACGCTCAGAAGCAAGTGACCGCCGGAACCCTCGCGCCGCTTACCGCGGTCCAGTCGCAGAGCGCCGTGGTTACGGCCCAGCAAAATTTGATCACCGCGCAAGTGAATCTTCAGTTACAACAGCTGCTCATGAAGAACGCGATCACCCGCAATATGGCAGACCCAATACTGGCGATCGCGCCCGTAATTCCAACTGACACTCTGAGTATCAAAGAGCAATATGAGATTGCGTCCGGTGGAGGACCTGATCGCTGAAGCGTTGAAGCAACGTCCCGAGATCACTACGGCGCGGCTGACCCTCACCAACAACGAAATCTCCCGTAAGTCGATCCGCAACCAGATGCTTCCCACGGTCGATGTGTATGCCTTCTATGGGGCGTCCGCCCTGGCGGGCCCGCCCAACCCTTTGTGCACCGATCCAACCCGCTGCACCGACCCCGGATTTCCCATCGGCTACACCGGCGCTTTCGGCAATCTGTTCAACAGCAGCGCGCCCGATAAAGGGGTCGGTGTCAACATCAACATTCCGCTACGTAACCGCCAGCTGCAGGCCGACCAGGTTCGATCGGTATTGGAGTATCGCCAGGCCCAGATGAGTTTGCAGCAAACCGAAAACACCATTCGGCTGCAAGTCCGGCAGGCGCAGTTCGCCATGCAACAGAACTATGTAGGACTGCAAGCGGCGCTCGCGGCGCGCGATTACGCAGCCCAGAGCCTGGATGCCGAGCAGAAAAAGCTGCGTATGGGCGCTTCCACCAACACGCTGGTGTTGCAGGCGTCCTCGAACTTAACCCAGGCGGAGTCGAATGTCTTAGTTGCAGCTACCAACTACGAGAAGTCGAAGGTGCAGCTTGATTTGTCCACGGCCGAGACTTTAGCCAAGCTCGGCATTGACATGTCCGACGCGGAGGCGGCGCAGGTGAAACACCCGCCGAAGGTGTCCGGCATTGTACCTGCAAATACCAACGACCTGACGCAACCTAACCTGACGCCCATCCCGGTTCCGGGACTGACGCCGGCGCCTCCGCCGGCCAAGCCGCCGCAAACCCCGGACCAAGCACAGCCTCCGCCTCCTCAGCACTAGCGCTGTCCGCCCCCCAGGCGGACAGATCCTTCGGGGTCTTGCCGAGACATGTCATACGCCACTGATTTTGTGCCTACTTGATTTCCGTCGGCGCCAACCGTAACATTGGCGAACTCTACGAAGTCGGTCTGCCTTGGACGCGCCTTGGAGAAAGAAACAGCCCGCCTCGAAGCCTTCAGCGATGGTGTCTTCGCCGTCGCCATTACCCTGCTGATTCTCGAGATCCGCGTTCCCCAACTGCAGATCGAAAGCAACCGTAATCTCCTGCTGTCGCTCGGCCGGCTCTGGCCCTCCTTCCTGGCCTTCGTTCTTAGCTTCTTCGTCGTACTGCTCATCTGGATCAATCATCACGAATTGTTCCGCATGGTGAACCGGGTGGACCGGATGCTCATGTTTGCCAATGGCTCTCTGCTGCTGATGGTAACTTTTATTCCGTTTTCCACGGCGACGCTGGCCCGCTATTTTGGTACCCCGGCGGCCAACGCGGCAGTCGCGTTTTATTGTGGAACATTCCTAGTATCCAGCATCTGCCACAACTTGCTGTTCGAAGCGGTAGCGCGCAACCGCAGGCTGCTTCGTCATGACATTAGCGACCTAGCGATTTCACGGATCCGGCGAACCTATCATCTGGGATTGGCCACGTATTCGATCTCCTTTCTGGTCGCGATATTCAGCCCCATCGCTGGTTTGGTGATCTCCAGCGCCCTGTGGCTACTCTGGGCGACGCTGCGCTATGGTTCCGCCGGCAATGATGTGTGAAGCAATTTCTGCAGCCCGCGCTGACAATCGTGTACAACAGTAATGCAGTTATCTCGACCTACTAACCGAAGGAGCATCCAGCGCCATGATTGAACGTCTTAAGGAGAGCTTTGGGGGAGTACTGGGCTTCAAAGTTATCGGCAAACTGACTGCCGAGGACATTAAGAAGTTTGAGCCGCAAATCGCCATATTGATTGCCCAACGCAAGCACAAGCCCATCGGCATCCTCGCTGACCTTTCGCAAATGCATGGCGCCGACTGGGGAGCACGCTGGGAGGAGATGCGGTTTCTGCAGAAGCACACCGACCACATCGCGCGCATGGCGGTGGTGGGCGCCGATAAGTGGGAAGAGATTGTGGCCATCGTCACCGCAGGCGCAGCTATTCTTGAGGCCGAGACACGCTACTTCGACGAGTCCGAAATTCTGCACGCCTGGGAGTGGGTCCGCACCGCGAAGCATGCCGAAGACCTTCCCGTACGCCAGATCTCAGCCGGCACAGGTATCTGGAAGGACTACCATCCGGAGTGGATGGACATTGGGACGTAGGTGGATTGAGGCGATTATTGCCTTATGCTGAGAGGACTGTCAGCGTGGCCGGCATTTCGTCGTAGGTTCGTCCATCCAGGAGCCGCCCTGCTCGCTTCTTGCGAACACCGCCCCACTGCTTGAAGAAGAATGGAACGGCATGTTGCCGGCACTGGCTGCGGATGGATGTTACCCATTGCCGCAACATCGGCCTGGCTCCGAATCCGCTTTCGCCACCGACAATCACCCAATTGATATTAGACAGATTGATGGCTCCCAAGTCTTCCAGCAAAGGTTCGATAGACAAGAACTTGACTGCCGCAGGTGCCGAGACTAGGTGCTCAATCCGAGGTAGGCCATGCTTTTTGTCCTCGACGCTCACCCCCCACCAGATATGAGGCTTTGCCGCCGCAAACCTCAAACGAGTCTTCAGCAAGTCGCGCATGCGCTGGGACCGCTTCGTAAGGACCTGAAACGTGTGCCAATCTGCCCGGACCATCACATCTACAACAGAAACTATATAGTCATCCGGCACGGCGTCATGAAACAAGTCGCTCATCGAATTGACGAATACTCGTTTTGATGAGCGCCATTTCAAGGGCTCGTTCAACTTCTCTGGCACCAGTCGAATGTCGAATCCCTGCTCGTAGGGGTGACCTTTGACCCCGCGAAATCTCTCCGCAAAGACCGCAGCGTAACAATGGGCACAGCCCGGACTGATCTTGGTGCAACCGCGAACCGGGTTCCACGTTGCATCTGTCCATTCGATCTTTGATCCCAAGGACATCGATTCACCTAAAACCCAAATGAGGTTTGATCCGTTGAATATTTCAGAACATCATCCCAGAACTGATATGCGAGCGCGCTGCGGGAGAACAATGCCAAATGATACAAGGGAAGATTGTTGTCATCAGAGCGCACCTCTTTCATCTTGTAAAGAGGCAGTGGGAGGTATCCTAATGTCTGCATCTGTGCTGCGAATTGTTCAGCCAGAAACGTGGGAAACGGATATCCCTGTTTGTTTGTGCCTCGACCCAAGCTTCACGCCATCTGTCGGTGCCAAGAAACTCGTCGATTTTGCGCGAGTCTTCGCTCACGTACCTTGCGTAATTTCTGTTGGCGTCCATGTTAAGGGCAAGGAGGCACAAGAAGTCTAGGAACCTCGCGGACATCTTTCGGAGCGTTTCGAACTTTATGCCTAAATCGAAGGGATCCACGAAACACAGGCCCAGCACGGTATTGTCCTTGGAGCCGAGAGGAATCTCGCGGCAAATCCGATCGACTTGTTCGTTACAATCCCCTGGAATGTATGCCACATCGGCAGCGGGAGAAATGCGCTTAGCGCGGATTTTCAGTGCTGCTAATAGCTCTTCGTCCTTTTCACAAAAGATGTACTTGTCGAAGGGATCGGCGACTGTAAGGGCAAGAAGTGGTGAGCCGATAAGAATTCTTGTCGTGTTCCGGACCCGGCTATACCCCGCCGCTGAGTACAAATCAATGTACACTCTGCAATCCCATTTAAACTTCATGCCCGTTGAAAACAGCGAGTCGTAAAGCCCTACAAGTCGATACTTCGTTTCAGACCAACTCCCAACCTCGGGACAAGGCAGTCCATCGTTGTAACCGAGTTGCGGTTCATCCGTCATCAATGTACGTCGATCATCTTAACTCTACGTTGCTATAAGGGCGAATATAAAGCGAAAAATGCCCGTGGGTATCTCAAAACTCAACCCTCACAAGCGACAAACCGCCTTTCCGCGCTTATCATTAGGAATTGGCCTGCGCCCGCCGCATCCTGCCGAAGCGCACGGCATCTACTTAGACTGCACCCATTCACCACCCTGAGAGGACGCACTTATGGCTACCACTACGACCCCTGCCCGGGAAGGCACTCGCATCTCCGCTACCATTAACAACGCCACCATTCCCGATACGTTCAAGAACGAACCATCCATCGATTTCAGCAACCCCGAGAACGCGCGCCGCATGAAGGCTGCCATCGAGCATGTCCGCAACGAACTCGGTCGCGAGTACGACTTGGTCATTGGCGGCCGCCATCTGAAGACTGCGGAAAAGACGCAGTCCCTTAACCCGGCCAGGCCCGCGGAGATTGTCGGCATCCACCAGGCGGCGGGCGCGAACGAAGTGGAGCCCGCAATGCAGGCTGCGCTGAAGGCGTTCGAGAGCTGGAAGTTTTCCTCCATCGAGGAGCGCACCAACCTCCTGTTCCGAGTGAGCGCGCTGCTGCGCGAGCGCAAGTTTGAGTTGATGGCGTGGATGATCTTTGAGGTCGGCAAGAACTGGGCCGAGTCTGATGGCGACATCGCCGAACTGATCGACTTCTGCGATTTTTACGCCCTGGAAGCGCTTCGCCTCTCCAAGGCCGAGCCGCCGGTGCAGTTGCCGGGCGAGCGCGACTATCTGCGTTACATCCCGCTGGGCGTGGGCGTGGTGATTCCGCCGTGGAATTTTCCCGGCGCCATCATGGGCGGCATGACGCTGGCCTCCGTCGTGAGTGGTAACACCGTTATCCTGAAGCCCTCGAGCGATTCGCCCACCATCGCCGCGAAATTCTTCGAGATCCTGGAAGAAGCTGGTCTGCCCGACGGCGTGGTCAACTTCTGTCCCGGTCACGGCAGCAGCTTCGGCAACGCTATCGTCGAGCATCCCAAGACGCGTTACATCGCGTTCACTGGATCGAAGGAAGTGGGACTGCATATCAACCAGCGCGCCGCGGTGCAGCAGCCCGGCCAGATTTGGATCAAGCGCACCGTACTGGAGATGGGCGGCAAGGACTCCATCGTCGTGGACACTGACGCCGATCTCGATGCCGCTGTCGAGGGCGTGGCCGTGTCGGCATTTGGATTCAGCGGGCAGAAGTGCTCGGCGTGCTCGCGCGCCATTGTGGATGAGCGCGTGTACGACAAATTTGTGCAACGCCTAAAGGAGCGCGTAGAGAAGATCGCGGTTGGCGATCCCACGCAGAACCCGGCCATGGGCCCGGTGGTCAACGAGAAGTCGATGAAGTCGATCCTGGGCTATATCCAGAAGGGAATCGCGGAAGGGGGGCGCTTGATTACCGGCGGTGCACGCGTGAGCGAAGCCGGCGACGGCTTCTTCATCCAGCCCACCGTGATTGCCGATGTCGATCCCATGGCGACGATCTCGCAGCAGGAAATTTTCGGCCCGGTGCTGGCTGTGATCAAGTCGCGCGGCTTCGAAAACGGTTTGGAAATCGCCAACAACACTGAGTTCGGCCTGACTGGCGCGGTCTATACCACATCGGAAGACAAGATTGAGGCGGCCAAGGAGCAGTTCCACGTCGGCAATCTGTACATCAATCGCAAGTGCACAGGAGCGATGGTGGGCGCGCATCCCTTTGGCGGCTTCAACATGTCGGGAACCGACTCGAAAGCGGGAGGCCCGGACTACTTGCTGTTGTTCACCCAGGCGAAGTCGATCGGGGAGAAGATCAGAAGATAGTGGATAGTGGATCGTGGTTAGTGGCCGGGGAGAAATTTCCGGCCCGTTTTGTTTGGCCTCATTCCGGCCGGATGCCGATCGCAGCCATCATGCGTCCGGTTTTGCCAAACTCGGCCCGGTGTGAGAAGTAACGAGTGGTATCGCACGCAGTGCAGCCCCCAACGATGCTGATGTCTTCTGCGCGCATTCCGGCATTCTTGAGCTGACGGTAGTTGGCCTCGACCAAGTCCAGGTGGAGTTCGGGACCGAGCTCACTATGGCCGGGAGCTCGCGCCGTCAGAAACAACATCGGATAGCGCACGTGAATCGCGTCAGCGTCGAAGACTTCTTCGAAGAGTTCGCAGCTGTAAGAAAATTGCGAGTCGAACTCGGCGCGCACCTCGGAGCCAACCTGATAGCAGCAGCGCCGGATGGAGGGCCCGATGGCAGCGCGCAGATCATGGGGCTGGCTATCAAACTGCCTTCGCATTTCGCCGATGCCTTTCTCCGCTATTCGGGCCACGGTACCGCGCCATCCCGCATGAAACGCGCCGACGACTCGGCGCTTCACATCAGCCACCAGCACGGGAACGCAATCGGCGGTTTTGATGGCCAGCAGCAATCCGGGCGTATCGGTGATGATGCCATCCCCCGCAAGAGGCTCGCGAGGCGGCGCGCCCACGCGATGAACCACCGCCGAGTGGATCTGCTTCAATTGAACCAGCGGCCACGTGCTGGGGGAGTTTTCGCTCTCTGCGCCTAGACCTTCCAAGAATAGCTTTCGATTACGTTCGACATTCTCTTTGCTGTCCGCTGGAGTGACGCCGAGGTTCAAGGTCCGCCCGCCGTAACAACTCGAAATGCCCCCGCGCCGCGTGCTGAATCCGTGCACCAGCCACGACAGATCCGCGAGGGTTGATGCGTACAAAATCTCCAACGTCTTCCCAGTCGCGGCTTTGGGTTTGGCCGATTTGCGTTGGGGAAAACGAGAATTGGGGCGGCGAGCTGAGGGCACCGATCTATTCTAGTGGAATCATTCGACTCGAATTTTGTCTCTCCCGCTTCGCTCAGCGGAATACAATCACAGCGGCGATGCTGCTTTACTACATCACGGACCGCAAGAGTCTCGCAGGAACCGATGCGCAGCAACGCCACGAATTGCTTGTCAAGATTGGCGACGCCGCGCGCGCCGGTGTTGATTACATCCAGCTTCGCGAGAAGGACCTTGTATCACGCGACCTGGAACGGCTCGCGCGCGCTGCGGTACGCATTGTTCGAGAGAATTCCGCAATCACGAGGCTCCTGATCAACGGTCGGACCGATGTTGCGCTCGCGTCGGGAGCCGACGGTGTCCACCTTCCCGCGGGCGAACTGGATGCCTCAGAAGTTCGTGCGCTATGGACGCAAGCCAGCGACTGCGGGCCGATCATCGGCCTCTCCTCCCACACGACGGCCGAAGTGGGTGCCGCAGCAGCTCAAGCAGCAAACTTTGCGGTGTTGGCGCCAATTTTCGAGAAAGCGCATACTGGCGTGAACGGGCTCGGTATCGATGCGTTGCGCGCCGCGGGCGCTGTGCCGACGGACAATCCAGGGGCACAACGCCGCTTTGCGGTACTGGCGCTGGGCGGTGTAACGCTCGCGAATGCTGGAGCCTGCCTCGCGGCGGGTGCAGCCGGGGTTGCGGGGATTCGCTTGTTTCAGAACGGCGATATCATCGAAACGGTTCGCCGCTTGCGAGAGTCGGAACATCGCCATTCAAGAAGCGAATTGACCATGGATCGGTGGATCGATAGAGAAATGTGATGAGCAGCGCGGCCGCTGCACGGCTCGTTCGTTTTCCCACTTGATCGCGGCCTCACCCCCTGAAGGCCGCCACTACCAGGGTCGCGACGCCGGCGGGAACACATGCATTAGTAAACTCAAAAATGAAAATCGATCCCCATGTTCTGGGCAATTTGTTTCGTGGCTTGGCGGAATTGCTGCGGGCTGCTGATGAATTCCGACCGCCCTCCCGTACTCGATGAGAGCGCCTGTAGACGATACCGGCCGTCGCTTTCGCTCACTTCCATGCCGATGCAGTAGATGCGAACTCTGGCGGCATTGATCTGGGCTGAGGTTCGCACCGGAGAGTCGTGGCTGTCCACATTGCGGCCATCGGAGACGATCAACAGCACGCGGTTCGGATACTTGGCGATGCGAGCCAGGTGACCCGCCGCGAAGGCCACAGCCTCATCAAGCACTGCGCCCTTTCCCGGTTTGATGTTCTCCATGGCCTCGTCAAGTTGCTGCGGATCTGTAGTCAGGTCTTGCTCGAATACCAGATGGTTATCGTAGGTGAGAACGAACGCTTCATCGTCGTCACTCATGTGGCGCAGCATGTCTGTGAGGACACCAACTATCGAGCTACGGCTCCCTTTTTGGGTGAGCGAAGTTTCAATTAGGATACCGAGTGAAATCGGACCGCTAGACACTCGGTGCGGTCGGATGATGGGGTGCGGAGGAGTCGTGCTCTCAGCGAGCGCGGGGCCGGGATTTGACTTTGCCTTGCCGACATTCACTTGCGGATTCGACGCTTTCGCGACGGATGAGGTCTTCTTCTGACGACTGGCTGTTGCGGGCGGCTGTTGGACCGCAGCCGCTCGAGCCTCTCGCGTGCGCGAGCTGGTCACAGAGTCGTTGGTTGTCACGTGAGTCTTGGGAGCCATGTCCCGATTAGCCGCCGCCGCAGCTACCAGGAATTGGTCCCACCCGGCGTTTGTGCCGCCATCATTCACATACCGGCTACGTGCATATTGTGCAAGTTGGGTACCCTGCGGAGTGCCCCGCGAAAGCTGCACCGCACGCGCCAAATTCCAATACCCGTCCTTCAGGTCAGGATTCTTGCCACTCAGATCGGCGACTGCCAATGCGTACACGCCGGATACCCGATCGGGGTCGAGGGCCACGGCCTCGCGCAAATCGCTGCGGGCCGCGAGATTATTCTTGCGCTGCAATTCCGCATATCCCGCCGCACCCTTCAACATGGCGAGGGTCTGTTGGCGCAGCCGGGCGAAATCGGACTCACTCATACCCAGCGGACGCCGGAGTTGCGGAATCGCGTTGATCCCTTGTTTGGCAGTGTTGAGCAACCGGTCGGGATTCATTTTGGCATGCGTTGGATTTTGCATCTCCTCGCAAATTAAGGCCAGTGCAAGCGCATTACCTTGGTCGGCCACTTGGAGTTCGTTGGCCCAGGTCAGGGCGTGGTCGCGGTTACCAGCGCGCAGATATTCCCAGACGATGAATTCGAGGGCGTCTACTCGTAGCGGGCCGGAAGCATTCCAGGCAAACCTTTGCAGATCGCGTATGCGATCCGCCGACTGCGCTCGCGCCACCGCGCTGGTGTACTCAGACAGGGCTGTGGCCTGGCCGACGATCCGGGGCGCCACCAGTGCCAGCAAAAGCACAATAAACAAGGCTCCGCCGAGCCAACGACTTCCATGCCACCGCAACCGTCCGGCGAACCCTCGGTACAGAGGCGAAACGCTGTGAAAATTAGGCAAAGGCCCTCCGCGATCAGAGCAACGGTACGAACACGAGGTGGCAAGTTATTTACCAATTGGATGGCGCCGCGCGAATTGGGGTGGCTCACACTTCTGTTAACCGCCAATTAGCGGCTGGCCTGGATGATCTCTAAACCGGCCTAGACGGCGTGCCAGTAAGGTGGTCAAGCGTCTGCTTGACACCGCCTCCTGCATTCTCTACGGTACTTACGCCGATGCAATACCACCCCTGGCTCATGCCTACGCGCGACAAGTTCGCTTTGTTGGCCGTACTGCTGTTGGCTTGCTGTTCCTTCGCGCGGGCAGAGAAGATCGCAGATATCCGTCCGCAGGGGTATGTCACCGATCTTGCAAAGGTCATCGATCCCACCACCAAGGCCAAGTTGGAGACGCTGTGCGCCGAAGTTGAGCAGAAGACCGGGGCGCAAATTGCGGTTGTGACCGTAAACTCTCTCGACGGCCGCACCCGGGAGGACTATGCGGCAGACCTCTATAAAGAGCTCGGTGTGGGGGTGAAGAAGGAGAACCGTGGCGTTCTTCTTTTGCTGGCGCCCAAGGATCATCAGTACAAGATCGAAGTTGGCTACGGCTTGGAGCCGGTGATCAATGACGCGCGCGCGGGAGATATCGGGCGCGAGATGGTGCCCGATCTTAAACAGGAAGACTACAGTGCTGCTGTACTGCTCGGCACAACCCGCATTGCCCAGCTGATAGCAGCGGACAAAGGCGTGCAGTTGAATGGGGTACCAGCCAATCAACCGCGCGCACCCGCTTCGGAGACGCCGTGGTGGATCCCGGTACTGGTCATCGTGGTCATCTTCCTCGTCGTCCGCGCTATTTCGCGTTCAGCGCGAGGGGGCGGCGGCGGTCCACGATCAGGCGGAGGAAGCTCGGCGCTTCCCTGGTTACTTATGGGCAGCGCTTTGAGCGGCCGCGGGGGTAGCTGGGGCGGCGGCTTTGGTGGAAGTTCGGGGGGCTATTCGGGTGGCGGCGGTGGATTTGGGGGCTTCGGTGGCTTTGGCGGTGGCCTAAGTGGCGGCGGCGGAGCTGGCGGCAGTTGGTGAACCACGCTGGGAGTGATGACCGATGAAGAAACCGGAAAGCAAACTGCAGGAACTCGTTACCCGATTGCAGCAGGCGGGTGGCGAAAATCTAGTGTCCATCGTTCTGTACGGGTCCGCGGCCCGCGAAGACTTCCACGAGCAGTTCTCCGACGTGAATGTGCTGGTGGTGTTACGGCAATTGCAGCCGAATTCGTTTGCTGCGCTCTCGGCGGTCCTGTCCTGGTGGAGTGGCGAAGAGAAGCTGCGCCCGCCGATGATCATGACACTCGACGAGTTGCGTGAGTCCGCCGATGTCTTCGCGATTGAACTGCTCGACATTCGGCGCTCGCATAAGACCCTTTTCGGTCAGGATGTGGTGACCGCCATCGATGTGCCCATGAACTTGCACCGAGTCGAGGTGGAACATGAACTGCGAACGACCCTGCTGCGGCTGCGCCACCATTTGCTGCTGAGTCCTGGCAACCAAGACGAGCTGCGCGCGGTGTTGGCGAAATCCATTACGTCCGTGTTGACTCTGTTCCGCCATGCCTTGATCGCGGTGGGCGAGGATCCCCCACAGTCAAAGACCCAGTTATTGGAAAGAGCGGGGCAGGTCTTTGGATTTGAAGTGCTGCCGCTGCGGGCGATCCTGGAGTTACGGAACGAAAGGTCGCGTCCGGAGAATCTGCACGAGTTGTACCATGCCTACATGAGCGCAATTCAACGGGTCGCTCATGAACTTGATGCACGGGTACCGAAGAGTCACTTGCAGCAGGTACCCTAAGGTTTCCCGGGTTGGTTTGTCCGGTTTGTGCGGGTAGTGCAGGCTTTATTCAGGCCCGGGTATAGGGCAGGAAGAAAGATCGCTTAAGCCGGTTAGGTGGTCGGCCGCCGCGGTTTAGGCGGGAGGGTCGCGGGGAACGCGTCGCTGAAGCGCGGCACTACCCGTGCATACGAATGCATCGATTTGGGGGACTCCTCTAAGAAGGACCTATCTAATTCAAATCGGCGGGGAGAGTTTGGCATGAAAAAAGGAATCATCGTACTGGCCGTAATCGTGTTGCTGGCGATCTGGATTGGCGGCACCTTTATTGGCCATCGCAACGAGATGGTCCGCAAACGCGAAACTGTGAACGCAGCCTGGTCGCAGGTAGATGTTGTTCTGCAGCGCCGGGCTGACCTCATTCCGAACCTGGTTCAGACGGTGAAAGGGTTCGCCACCCACGAGGAAAAGGTTTTCGGCGACATCGCCGCGGCGCGCGCCGCGATGGCAGGAGCTAAGACGCCACAGGAAAAGATTGCGGCTAATGGCCAGCTTGATTCCGCGCTTAGTCGCCTCTTAGTCGTCGTGGAGAATTATCCGCAACTGCGTTCCAATGAAAATTTTCTGCGGTTACAGGATGAATTGGCGGGCACGGAAAACCGGATAGCCATCGAACGCCGCCGTTACAACGAGACTGTACAGGACTACAACACCTACATCAGTTTGTTCCCTAACAACATCGTCGCGAGCCTTTCAGGTTTCACGCGCAACGACGCCTACTTCAAGACAGAGGAGGGAGCGCGGCAGGCTCCAAAGGTGGATTTCGGCGCGCCAGCGCAGCAACCAGTGCCTGCACCAACGAAATAAGCATCGCGTCACGCGGCACATTCTCGCAGCTTGTTCGGTAAGACACGCTTCGTCCGAGAGCTTGGACTGGACGGGGACGGCATAGTGGCAAGCAGAATCCATGGATGGTGACCTATTGCAATATCCAGAGAGAACATTTCCCTATCGGCAAAGCGGTCATTATGCGTGGATTTCACAAATCTCACCCACAGACTAGGATCACCTGTCGTTGAAGCCCTTACCACAAACGTGACGCTTAATCCCGGCGCTTGTTAGTGACACCACGCGCGATTTGGCGAAAGAATCTTGCCGTATCTGTATCCCGCACATAAAAGAGTGAACTCATCCCAAAAGCCTTGCTGAGGCGACTAACCATGTGATATTACCTTCCAAAGATTTATCAGGGTTCTTAGCAAGCGAGAGATGCTGCGTTGTTCCTCCCATGATGGCGCCACCAACCGGGATGAAACACCTTAGGTCTTGCGCGCGAAATCCGCTGTGGGGGCAACCATGGCAAACACTGTTTTGATTATTGAGTCGGCGGTCGGTTCGGCCGTACCAATGGAATTTCGATTGCCGATGTCGTGCCAGCGCACCACCTGGAACGAGTTCGCTCCCGGCAAGTTGGATGCCGTTAAGGCGCAATTGATCGTAGTCGAGACTTCGCGCGAGATTCCGCCCTCGGTATCTTTTCTCGCGGGCTTGTGTTCCGCGTCCCTACCAATTCCGGTTCTAGCTTTGCTTCCAGCCTTCAGCGATGCCGACCTGCTGAAGACTAGTACAGAAGCGGCCGACGACTTCATGCTCTGCCCGCTACGCGGGGATGAACTGATCTTGCGGATCCGGAAGTTCCTTGGGAGCGCTACTCCACCCAGGGTGAGATCGGAGGGCGTGCTTGCCAACGAGAATGTACTAGCGCAGTTGGTCGGTCAACATCCGGTATTTCTCGAGGCACTTAACCAGATCGAGCGCTTCCGCTACAGCGACGCGCCTGTCCTCATCACCGGCGAAACAGGCACGGGAAAAGAACTGTTCGCGCATGCAATCCATTCCCTGGGCCAGCGGCGCGATGGCCCGTTTATACCGGTTGACTGCGCGACGCTTCCGGAGCACATCGCCGAGAATGAACTGTTCGGTCACCGGCGCGGCGCGTTTACTGACGCACACGCTGACCAAAAGGGTTTGGCCGCCATGGCGGAGGGCGGAACACTATTCCTTGACGAAATTGACGCACTCTCCCTGGCGAACCAGGCAAAGCTACTGCGCTTCATGCAGGAGGGCAGCTATCGCGCGTTGGGCGCCGACCGCTTCACGCGGGCCAACGTTCGGGTAATTGCGGCCACAAACCGGCAGATCGAGGAGAGCGTGCGGAATGGACAATTTCGCGCCGATCTCTACTTCCGCATTAACGTTTTACGCCTTCAGCTGACACCGTTGCGCGAACGGCATGGCGACATATCGCTGCTGGCCCGATATTTTCTGGCGAACGAGTGTGGCGCGGGGCGGGGAGGCCGCAAAGTGCTTAGCGCCTCTGCCCTGCGCAAACTTCAAAGTCATTATTGGCCAGGCAACATCAGGGAGTTGTTCAATACAGTGCAGCGTGCCTACCTGCGATCCACCGGGCGCCTGATCCTGCCGGGAGACATCGAACTTGATTCCCAATGCACTCCACCGACTACAGACCAACCAGGGCCCGGAACTCTACGCAGCGCCAAGCGGCAGGTCATTGAGACTTTTGAACGGTCCTACATCGAAGAGTTGTTGGACAAGCACCATGGCAATGTCACGCACGCCGCCGCTGAAGCCGGCAAAGATCGCCGTGCATTTGGCCGCCTCGCAAAGAAATACAGACTACTCTCCGGTACTAGCCTCTGCATCTGAAAAAATTCTGCAGGGTCAAATCTGTCCCACGTGGCGGGATATTTCTACCCCGCCGCTTCAGTTGTTGTGTAATCAGCGGGTAAGACTCAAATCACAGATTGCCGACCGGGACATACGACTCCCCTAGTAGACCAGCTGTTTTCCACAATCCCATGTAAGTGATTGGAGTCGTTCGCCGAATACCGGGAGGCCGGGTGGCGAGCCATGTGCACTGATCCGATTGAGAGGGTAGCGGCCGCTTTGAAGCCGAAACCACAGATCGCCAGACAAGTTTTGAGCTACTTCATACGCAATCCGCAGGCGACCGACAGCCTTGAGGGTATCGCGCGGTGGCGATTGCTGCAGGAGCGCATCCATCGAACTGTGCAGGAAACGAACGCAGCTCTAATGTGGCTGGTGAGTGAAGGTTATCTGCGGGAGGTGCTGAACCCGGGTGCCGATTCGCTATACCAATTGAATGTCGCACAGACAAAGAATGCGCTCGCCTTTTTGGCGACGGATGAAGTGAGCGAGGCGCCGAAGACCGCACGACCGCGGCGTCGTCCGACGGCTCGACGAAGATAAACCCCGCAGCCCCGCACGAAGTTTAGTTTGAAAAGGGTGTTGGTCACAAAGTCCTGTAAGTGACGGGGCGAAGCTATGTCCGAAGTTCTCCCGAGGATCGAATGACTTTACTTCCCGGCATTGGCAGGAGCGAAGAGTACAGCAGCACCTGCTGGTACGCGCTGCATGTGCGTTGTAACCAGGAACGGGCGGTCGCGAGAGGCTTGAGCTGCCGAGGCATTTCGCATTTCTTACCTTCTTATGACTCGGTAAGACAGTGGAAGGACCGCCGAGTCAAGCTGCAGATGCCACTCTTCCCGGGATACCTGTTTGTGCGCATCCCCATTTGCGATCGCATGCTCGTCGTGACGGTGCCTAATGTAGTCGCGCTGGTCGGCCATGGGAACAGTCCCACTCCGGTTCCGGAAGAGCAAATCGATTGGATCCGGTGCGGCATCGAGAATGGCCACGCACTTCCGCACGAGTGGCTGACAGTTGGCCAGCAGGTGCTGATTGTGCAGGGGCCCATGGCTGGTCTCGAAGGAGTCCTGGTTAGCCAGCGCAACAGTAGCCGGGTAGTGGTCGCTCTCGAGTCCATCACGCAGGCGTTTGCAGTTGAGGTTGATGCGCTCCAACTCCGTGTCCTGCCCGAGAGAGTAAAACCCGTCAGTCCAGCCAACGAATCATCGATGCGCCGGTGGCTCGCCGTGCCCTGAGGGCAGTGGCACCATTGGCCAGGAACCGTCATTGCCGAGGCAAGTTTCAAGCAAGTGCCTGCTCAAACCTAAGGTCAATCGCAAGAATATAAGGAGGGCTCCATGCCCGTCACACCCACCTTTCCCGGCGTATACATCGAAGAAATTCCCAGCGGCGTGCACACCATCACCGGGGTGGCGACCTCGATCGCGGCGTTCGTGGATTACTTCACCATGGGGCCCATGAACGAGGCGGTACAGATCCTGAGTTTCGGCGACTTCGAACGGCAGTTCGGTGGCTTGAATGCGCTGAGCGAGGCTAGTTATGCCATCCAGCAATTCTTTCTGAACGGGGGATCCGAAGCTTGGGTTGTGCGGGTGGCATCCACCGATGCGTCTCTCTTGCCCGGCCATCCGAATCCCATAGCCGCCTCAGTTGACATCTCTGACGCGATAAGCGGTGGCGCGGTGCTGACAGTGGCGGCCATTAGCCAGGGAACTTGGGGCGACAATCTGCGCGTCAAAGTAGACAGCGCGGGCACCACAGGCCAGTTCAATCTCACGGTCTCCTTGTATCAGACGCAAGGGGGGCGGTCGGTGGTCGTGCAGCAGGAAGTGTTCCGCAATCTATCGCTGACGAGCACGGACCCGAACTTTGTCCAGACAGTGGTGAACGACAACAACACTGGTTCCGCACTGGTGCGAGTGACCGCGGGAGGAACTACTCCTCCGCTGCCGAATGGAACCTTGTCGACTGTGTTGGCCGGTCCGCTCACTATTCCCTCGACCAATCCTTCCAGCAAAGTGACCATTGGAACTGTGGGGCCGCAAGCGATCACACTCACCATCGCTTCCGGCGCCCAATCCCTGACTGACGTGGCGAGCGCGTTGGAGGCGGCCATTCGAGGCGCAGTGGCCACCAATCCCGAGTTCTCGGGTGCAATTGTCGATGTCGTGACTGACGGCGCGGGAGATCATCTGAGAGTGCTGGCTGGCCCCGGAGGCCCTTCGGACCTGGTCGTCTTCGCTAACGACGGGCTGACCACGGCATTAGGTTTGAATCCGACCGCCGCCCCCGCCCCCACTTCGAACGTACAGGAATACACACTCGGGCTGGACGCAGTTGGCGTCCCCAACTCTGCACAGGTGGATGGCGTGGAAGGACAGGATGGTCTGCCGCCCAACGGCGTCGACCTAATCGGCGTGCAGGCTTCAAAGACCGGCATTTTCGCGCTGGAAAATGTCGACCTGTTCAATCTTCTTTGCATTCCACGAACTGCGATGACGGCCAGTAGCGATCCCAACCCCCTGACGGCGCCCGAAGCCTTCAATGTAATTTCGGTCGCCGAACAATATTGCGAGTCGCGTAGGGCCTTCTTCCTGATGGACTCGCCATCTGGCGTGATAACACCAACCGCCATCAAGAATTATCTGGCCGCGAACGATACACTGCGCGACAAAAACGCGGCCTTCTACTATCCCCGGGTGGATGTACCCGACTCCCTGAATTCATTTCGGCTGCGTTCGTTTGGAGCGAGCGGAACCATCGCGGGGCTGTGTGCCCGCATCGATAGCGCGCGCGGCGTCTGGAAAGCTCCCGCCGGAACCGAAGCCAACCTGGTTAATGTTCCTCAGCTCGATTACTCGCTTACCGACGGAGAGAATGGAGTTCTGAATCCGCTGGCGATCAACTGCCTGCGCAATTTTCCGGTGTTCGGAAATGTCTGTTGGGGTGCCCGGACGCTGGAGGGCGCTGACCAACTGACCTCCGACTGGAAGTACGTTCCGGTGCGGAGATTCACCCTGTTCCTGGAAGAGAGCCTCTATCGCGGCACCAAGTGGGTTGTGTTCGAACCTAATGACGAACCGCTGTGGGCGCAAATCCGCTTGAACATCGGAGCGTTCATGCAGAGCCTGTTCCGTCAGGGCGCATTCCAAGGCAAGTCGTCACGTGAGGCCTATTTTGTAAAGTGCGACGGCGAGACCACCACGCAGACCGACATCAACAACGGAATCGTCAACATTGTGGTGGGTTTCGCGCCGCTCAAACCGGCGGAGTTTGTAATCATCAAGATCCAGCAGATCGCAGGACAGATTCCCACCTAAGGAGTAATGCAATGGCCCAATTCAGCGTGAACCCGCTGCGCTTCGACCCTTATAAGAACTTTAAGTACCGGGTGAAGTGGGACGGGAAGTATGTCGCAGGCATCAGTAAGTGCAGCTCTTTGACACGAATTACCGATGTAATTGAACATCGAGAGGGCGGAGATCCCAGCACCAGTCGTAAGTCTCCCGCGCGTACGAAATACAATGCGATCACCCTCGAACGCGGTGTGACCCATGACACGGAGTTTGAGAAATGGGCCAACAAAGTTTGGGACATCGGCGGAGGGGCAGGCACGGAAGTTTCCCTTGCGGACTTTCGTAAGGACGTGATCATCGACCTCTTCAACGAGTCCGGTCAAAAGGTGATCTCGTACAAGGTTTACCGCTGCTGGGTATCGGAGTATCAGTCGCTACCCGACCTTGATGCCAACGCCGGCGCAATTGCCATTCAACACATCAAGCTGGAAAATGAAGGCTGGGAGCGCGATTTTGACGTGGTTGAACCCAGCGAGCCAAGCTTTACGGTCCCGCCGCAATAGGCATGAAACCTGGTTACGAATCGCAAGTCTTGTTGCCACGGGGCTGGTGGACCGGCGGCCGATGGGAGCAACGGGTTCGGATCCGCGCAGGCGATGACTGCGAGGAAGAATCGCTGCTTGAGCAAATCGAGGCAATGCTCCCCTTCGAACGAGACACTGCCCTTCTCGCAAACTATGTGCTTGGCCCGGAAGGCAACCCTCTCACCACTTCCCAAGCCCGCGAGCTTTCTATTGGTGACCGCGAAACCCTATTGCTTTGGTTGCGACGGTCGATGCTGGGTAGGACGATTCAATGTGTCCTGCAGTGCCCTGCTTGCATCGAGAAGATGGATTTGAAACTGAACGTAGACGACTTGCTTGTCACACGCGATAGGGAACCGCAACTCCATTATGAAGATGTCGTGGAGGTTGAAGGTAAGCGCCTTCTCGTAAGCTTTCACATTCCCACTGGGGCCGACTTAGAAGAAGCCGTACGCATTGCCTGCAGCGTTCCGGAAAGGGCGGCGGCGCTCACACAGCGGTGCATCGAGGAAGTGATCAGCAACACTGACGATCCGGCAACACCACCGGTACCAACCAGACCTGAAGATTGGCCGCAATCCTTGTATTCCGAGATTTCAGCCCGCATCGAGAAGCTCGATCCGCAAGCCGAACTCAAGCTTGATCTGGCTTGCCCAGCGTGTGGGCACCACTTCGAAGATTTCATCGACGCAGGCGGATTCCTTCTTCAGGAATTAATCGCGCGGCAGCGGTTGAGGTATCAGGAAGTTCATCAGCTGGCGAAGGCTTACCACTGGAGTGAGGCAGACATTCTTCGCATGAGCCCACGCAAACGGCAACTCTACCTGGAGCTTCTGGCGGCGGACGATTGAGTCACTTTTTACAGCGCATGATGGCAAGGGCTGTTGTCCCACAGTCTGGGATTAAACCTGCGTTGCCTCCCCAACTCGGTTGGTCACGCATTCAGGAACGAGGAACGGCGCTGTACCCTCCGAACGGCGAAGCTTCTCATCAAGCTAAGAGCCTCGCGCCGGACGCGCCAATCATCGTAGCGACTGCCCTGGAGTCCGGAGTCGAGCAAGGAGCCTCGCAGCTACTTGTACCACGCCGTGGGACTCTGACAATCAAAGATCTCCAGGGAAGCCCTCAAATATCTGCATTGTCGCCCGCCTTCGAGTCGGCCACGCCAGCTGTGGCCGATTCCCCCATTCCGCTTGGGTTCGAACGGCCCCAAGCAGTCAGCGGCGACGCACAGCCGGAGGCAATCCCTCCAACCCCGTTTGGAGAGAAACGGGCTTACGAGCGCGTAACAACGCAGATCGTGGTTGATCAAAGGTCTCCGTCGGCGGTCGATAGTGAGCGTCCATCACCAACCATGCAGCCGCGTCGTCCCGCAGCCCGTGATTCGGAGCCGCCTGTAGAAGTGAAGATCGGCAGGGTGGAGGTGAGCTTCGACTCTCCGCCCCAGTCGGCTGCTATGAGGCCCCCAGCTCCGCGTGGATTCGGCGACTACACACCATTGCGCCGCTATTCGCCGCAAGCCTGGAATCGCTGGAGAGGATGAGTTCTTTCACCGCAATCCGTGCCGTGAGCACAACGCTGCGAAGCCTCCTGGGCGGTGAGATGGATGCCCCGGTCCCCATTACGCTTATGCCGCCCGACGTAACACCCACTACGGCAACCGGACGGCGAGTAAATCTTTACCTGTATCTTGTAACCGAAAACGGCTACCTCAAAAACCAAGACATTCCCGGAGAAGGCTCCCCCGGGGCTTACGGACATCCCCCACTTAGCCTTGATCTTCATTATCTGATGACCGCTTACGGACCGCCCGACGCAACCGATGATCCAGATCTCGCCACCCAGGAAATTCTTGGCGACGCCATGCGCGTGATGCATGACTTCGGCATCATCACCCACGACTCTCCTTATCTTGACCCGGGTCTCCAGAACGAATTCGAAAGGGTGAAGATCAACTTGCAGCCAGCCAGTCTGGAGGAGTTCGCCAAGATCTGGACGGCCATCCCGCAGGCGAACTTTCGCTGTTCCGTTGCCTACAACGTGACCGTCATCCAAATTGAAAGCCAGCAGAAGCGCCGCCTCGCGTTGCCCGTCAAGACGCGGCGTCTTCACATGTCGCTGGCGAAGCGGCCCCAGATCACGAGTGTCTTCCGAACTCCGCTGCTGCCTGGCGATGTTATCGGCGACTCGCGGGCTGCCGTCGGACAACTGCTGACCATCACCGGCACAGGGTTCCAGGCGACGAAGACGTGGGTCAGGCTGGGCGGTCTCGACCCGATCGGCGTTACCTTGCAGCCCAACGGTGACATTCAAATCGCGGTCCCCGACGATCAGTATCCGGCAGATTTCGACCATCCTTTGCCACGTCCCATTCCCCCAGGCGATCAGCTTCAACCCGGGCCGCAGATGGTGCAGGTCCTGGTTCAGCGGCCTGGCGAGGGCGTCGCTGGCGGACTGGATAAAGGCACCACATTTGAGGAGGCAGTGGTGCAGGAGTCCAATCAATCGGTCTTCATGTTGGTTCCGGGCATAACCAGCATCAATCCCACTAGCGGAACCGTCACTATCACGCTGACCGTCACTGGCACCCGTTTGTTTGCACCAGGGTTAAAGAGTTTTGTTTACGTCAGCGACGTGGCAATCGAGGTTCCTCCCAGCCCGCCGCCAACCAGCACTCAGGTGCAGGTTCCGCTAATAGGGCTGAGTTTGGCTGTCCCACCTCTGCTTCCCTCAGTAACTCCGTATCCAGTACACATGCAGGTGAACGGCGCACTGAGCGTTGACGAGAAAGTATTCACGCTGCTGCCATGAGTGATCCAGTAGCCAGCACAGAGACGGTCGAAGCCCCAATGGATTGGGCAGCCGCCAACCTGCGGTATCTCGGCGCCCAATTGGAGCGAATGCGCTTGCTGCTGAAGCTCAGGGCGCACGGGTTACGGAAGCAATGGCGAAGGGAACTTGACCAAATCCCAAGCGGGTTCCAGTCGTTGGTGATCAGCGACGCCGAGGCCGATGCGCTGCTGGAGTGGGGATCTGAGTCCGAGAACAATGCGTCGCCATTTGGCACAGGCGAAGAGCGGGACGTTCTAGACCGTCTTGACGAACAGCAACAACGCATCAACGAGGCTCGTGACCTGTTTGCGGGTGGAACTCCACCGGCCTTTGAGATTCTGACTCGCCTTTTTCACCTGGGCCATCTGGAGCAGGACATTCTGTTAATGTGTCTGGCCCCTGAGTTGGACAGCCGATTCGAACGGCTGTACGCGTATCTCCAGGACGATGTGGCGCGGAGCTACCCCACTGCCGCCCTGATGCAGGGTGTACTCACATCTGACTTATCTGCTGAGCTCGGGGCCTCTGAACTTAGGGTGGCGCTTTCCGCGAGCTCTCCGCTGCGACGTTATCGCTTGCTCAATGCTGACGCGGGCGTGACCGCGAACTGGTGTCAAGAGCCCTTGCGGGTCGATCGTCGAGTTGGGGACTACATCCTCGGCGTCAACCATCCTGACGAGCAGATGGAAACATTGACGCGCCCAGTCACAGGTACATTTCTTCTGGATTCCGCCGGCAACGAGCTAGCTCAACAGCTTGACCAGCGACTGCGCGCATGGCCCGATCCCCATCGTCATCCAGTCATACAGGTCGTCGCCGCGTCGGGAAATTCTCCGCGAGCAGTGGCGCGGGAGCTGTGTTCTCGATTAGGGTTCAGCCTCTACTCTTTGGATTATCCGCAGTTGGCTCTGCCCCCAGGTGAACGTCAGGCAGCCTATCGCTTGCTCGAGCGTGAATCGTTGCTCCTGTCGTGTGGTTATTTCATCGACGCTTCGCAGATAGATCGCGGTGAACCCACGGCGACCAACGCCTTGCGCGACGTATTACAGGAATTGCGAGCCTTGCTGATCGTTGCAACGCGGGAGCCGTTTTCCCTGGAACGCTCGCAGATTATTGTTCGATTGCAAAAAACCGGTTCCGAGGAACAGCTTCAGGTATGGCGGAATGAGCTGCAGGATGCCGGCGCGAGCGAAGAATTCCTGGCCAAGATTGTCAGTCAGTTCAGCTTCGCTCCTCAACAGGTGCGATCAATCATAGCCACAGCCCGTGAGGCCGCAACCTTGCACGATCCGCAAAGTCCTGCGGTCACCTCCGCGAACTTGTGGAGAGCAGCTCGCGATCACGCCGCGTGCTCCATGCAAAGTCTGGCACAAAGAATCGAGCCCCACCGCGCTTTCGAAGACCTGATTCTTCCTCCTGAGCAGATGCAACAATTGCGTGATATCGCACTCCAGGTCGAGCATCGTAGCCGAGTGTACGAAGGTTGGGGATTTGGCGCGAAGATGAGCCGCGGCAAGGGCATCTCGGCGCTCTTTTCCGGGCCCAGCGGCACTGGAAAGACCATGGCGGCGGAGGTGTTAGCTGGATATCTCGATCTCGATTTGTTTCGTATCGATCTCGCAGGCGTCGTCAGCAAGTACATCGGCGAGACCGAAAAGAATCTGCGGCGGCTGTTCGACGCGGCCGAGGAGAGCGGCGCAATCTTGTTCTTCGATGAGGCCGACGCCTTGTTTGGCAAGCGCAGCGAGGTACGTGACAGCCATGACCGTTACGCCAACATCGAGATTAACTACCTGCTGCAGCGCATGGAGGACTATCGCGGCCTGGCCATACTAGCCACCAACCGCAAATCGCTGCTCGATCCTGCATTCTTGCGCCGCTTAAGGTTCCTGGTGGAATTTCCATTCCCCGCAGCGGCCGACCGCGCTCGGATCTGGAAAACTATCTTTCCCAAACAGGCGGCAGTGGACGCGCTTGACTACGAATTCCTCGGCCGCCTGGAGATTGCGGGCGGCAACATCAGCAACATCGCATTAAATGCTGCGTTCCGGGCGTCGAGTGAAAACTCCTCCGTCAACCTGCGACATGTTCTGGCGGCAGCGCGACGGGAATACGACAAGATTGACAAGCTGGTATTGGAATCCGAATTCGGTCCATACTATTCCGCGGTGCGCCGATGACCATCAGGCTCACAATTGACTCGGTGGTGGTACGGCAAAAAGCGGGTACTCCTCAGGACCCGGTTGCTCTGCGCGGTTCGCTGGAAGCGAGTCTCACGCGCGGTATCGCCGATCACAGAGTTCCTCCGCAGTTACGAGACGCGCACTTGCTGCAATCGAGGGCCGTGGCGCCAAACCCACATACGAACATTGGCGCCGCAATTTCAGATGCAGTGCTCCGCGCCCTGGGGAAGGGCCGTTGAGAGCACAATGTTGCGATCGAGTGCTCATGCGCCCAAAACCGCTGACCAGGCCTAGATTGCAAACGGCAAGTGCGGAACGCTGTGCAACCCGGATTCCCCGGTCCCAATCGTTATCCAGTAATCAAGCCATGCAAAACCGAATAGGCATTCCGCTAGCCAGCAATCACTTGACTCAAAGACTGCTGACGAATACGAAGTTATATCCGGCATTTGCAGATGTTAAACGGCCAGGCTCAATCTCCTTGCCGCGCGGTCGCGATAAGGAGCGACCCAAGACGCCCAAGTCCAAGCCGGCCGAACCAAAATTGGCGGAGGTCAAGCCTGCGTACCCGGATTGCGATCCTCAGTCAGTCACCGTAGAAAAGGTGAGATCGTTCCCCGGTACAAACCCTCGTACGTGGGGCTTCACGGCAGGAGTACTCGATGCTGGAACTGACGAGATCGTTTTTGACGGCTCTGTGTGCAAGTTCAAGGTGACGTCACTGCCAAACCTTACCTTCACGCCCTTCGTCTACACTGCCGCAAATAAGAAAGGAGAAAAATATGCCGATGGCACTGATGTTCCTCTCGAGAAGCCGTGCCTCGGCAAGCGCCTCGACAAATATGTTCACATAACTTCTGAAATGTCGGGGCGTATCAGGGATGCCGAGATTGAACACTGCAACGACCACCATCGAGCTTTTGATCTGACTTACGGCAAGTACATCGGGCTAATGAAAGCGTTCGATCATGGTTTCCCCGCCCAAGATCTAAGCGGTTGTAAGCACACCGTGTACGAGGTTTTTAAGAGTATGACGAACATCAAGTTGGGCGAATTGCAGGACAAGTTTGCGTGTCTATCCCTGAAAACTCAGCTCCGCGATGACGGCGACACGCCTTGGCACGGGATAGACCTCGGCCCGCCGACGTACGCCAGGGATTGTAAGTCGGTCACCTACACGCCGGACTACAAAACGGCAATGCCGGAGGTTGGCAAGCATAAGTCCGAAGAGATCATTACGGGCTGCGGAGTGAAAGAGTGACGCCGTAGGGAGGACATGCCCGAACGAGCAGCACAACTCGCAGCGACGCAAAAGATCGTAACACCCGATCGCTCGCGTGTTCCTTTTACTCGTCCGTCCAGTGCGTCCCCGCAGCTTCGCAGCTCTAAGCTTCACGTTTCGGCGGTCGGCAACCAGGCGATACAGCGGAGCTTTCATGGTAGAGTGCTGCAGACTAAGCTCACCATCAACCAGCCGGGAGACATGTTCGAGCAGGAAGCTGACCGGGTTGCCGATACCGTGATGCGCATGGCAGATCTAACGACACCGCCCGAGCCGCCAATGCCGAACAAGCCCCCTTCCGGGTTGCAACGTGCGTGTTCCTGCGGTGGTTCCGGCTCCGGTGAATGCGAGGAGTGCAAAACCAGGGTGATGAGTTTGCAGCGCAGTTCTGCGGAAGCTTCACCCAGCGAGCAGGCGCCGCCGATAGTCGACGAAGTATTGAGTTCGAGCGGCGGAGAGTTAGAAGCCGCTGCCCGCAACTTCATGGAAGACCGCTTCCAGCACGACTTCAGCGATGTCCGAGTGCACACCGATTCACGGGCTGCCGAATCCGCACGAGCGGTCAATGCGCGGGCATATACGGTAGGTCGCGATCTGGTATTTGGTCCTGGTCAATATGCGCCGCACACCTCGGAGGGTCGTAGACTCCTGGCTCACGAGCTGACCCACGTTGTCCAACAGGGGAACAACAGGTTAGCGCCAAAGCTGCAGCGGCAAGTCACGGAGGCGAACTTCCCTGGCGGGGGCAAAGTGGATGACCGTCGGCCCGGCGAGCATCTTCTGTGGAATTTCGATATCGGGGTAACAACTCTAAAACCTGGGCACTCGGCCCAGATCCCGAGGTTGGCCGTCGAGATCAAGCAAGCTCTCAGTCGCGATCCCGACGCCAGAGTCGATGTCGAGGGTCAGGCCAGCCTCACCGGATCGCGCAACGATGTACTCTCGCAGCGCCGGGCTGACTCGGTGAAGCAGGCGCTGGTGCAGCAGGGGGTCGACGCGGCTCGCATCAACATCATCACCGTGGGCTCGCTGGAGTCTCTGCCAGCCACGACGCAAGAGAACCTCGCCCGCAGTCGCGCTGTCCGGGTCAGTGTGCCAGCCCACCTCTTGTTACCCCAGGGCCCGAACAAACCTCCAGCCCCGCAACCAGGAGGCTGCCAGGGTACTCTTGCGGGCGATCTCACCCTCGACGGAGCCGACGTAAACGTTAACCTCCGTGGGCTTGCTATCAGGATCGGCGCTGGAGACGGTACGGGTAATCCTCCAGGCATGGTCATCAGTGGCGGCGCCACCGTAACGCCCCCCGCCTGCGGCAAGTTCGTCTTCTTGCAAAACGTAATGCCCTTTCGTGAGATCGTATATAAGGACCGTAGCCGAAATACTTTTCAAACTTCGAGTTTTGTCCTCGACACCAACGACCCCTATCCGTCGCAAGACTTCGCCAAACTGCCTGGAACCTCGGTGCCGACAGCAAATGACTCACCTTCGCAGGGCATTGACACCTTCTCCGAAGGCGTCATCAACACGGTTGAGGTCCGCGACGATTTCAGAATGTTTCTGATGTTTCAGCCTACAGGAGCAGCGCGAACGGTGATCCAGGTGGCAGAGTGGTCCTGGACGGCTCTGGTCAAGAACAGCAGGCCGAATGAATTTTTCGAAGGGGACTTGGACAAGGATGCCGGCGCCTCGCGAGTGTCTCCGAGCAGCGGCAAGGGCCGCGTCACGACCGATGTTCCTGTCTTGAGCCCGAATGTAATCAGCCTCGATTGGGTCACGAATACCGGTGGCCAGAAAGTCACACCGCCGACTTTCGCCGAAATACACCGCAGGATCCTAGACAAGCTGAAGCCCAAAGCGAATCCGTAGTCAAATGTCGCTCCGGCAAACACAACTGCGGCGGATCTGAGACATGTGCCGGCACTTTGCTGTCAGACTCGGCGCGCGACGTGAGCAACGCAGCGCAATAGCTCGCGTCATGCCCGCAAGAACGTCGCTGGTGCGGCCCCGGCCAGATCGTGGCAACCAACAAATGCTGCGCATGTTCGCAAGCTCAGAGTCAATGAATACTGCACCCACTGGCGCTAGCGGCGGCGAGGCCGGACGAGTTCGGCCGCAACATGCGAGCATTGCACCAGGCGCAGTCGTTTTTAGAACGCCGAAAGACCCTCCCGGCTCGACTGGAGGATCAGGCTCGGCAGGATTATCAGCGTCCCTTCAGACCGCCACTATGCCGGCGCACATCAGCGCTAATTCCACCCCACCGGAGATGAAGGTTGACCGAATTCCGCCCAGGGTCGAAACGTGGGCGGAGGTTACTTTGGGCGGAACAGCCGATCCGGCAACCCCGGTGACGTTCTCCATCGACGGCCAAGGCGGCGGCAATGGCTCAGCCCTGATCGATGGAAATGCCACACACGATGTTTCTGCGACCGGCAAGGTAACCCTAAAACTGCAAGGCGTTGATCAAACTGATGACAGCAAACACGCCGGGAAATTACACCTACTCGCTCATCAAAGTGGCAAATTATTGGCCTCGAGCTCGGGCTTCTCGGTCTCCTCCATACCGCAAGACATGGAGTTTGAGTTCAAGGAACTGGTCAAGGGAGACTTCCGAGGGATCAGGGTTCTGTATAACTGGCAATCCGACAGTCAAAACAAATCCGACCTGGACAAAGCTCCTCAGGCGGAGCGCATTGAACATCATGCGACTGGATCTCTGAAGGGAGCTTTCAGAGTGACATCTTGCTACGGCAAAAGTACGAAACGCGATCTCGATGAACATGCGATTGGTCCGGTCGGTACCTTCAAGTCGGCCGGGCACGACGTAGTGTCGCAGACGTTCATGTTCCGCGATGACCGCACCGGAGCCGGGAACATTCCCATGCGGAAATCCGGGTTCGTCATCGAGCACATTGTGCGCCAGAAAGAAAAGAGCGCGGCTTTGGAAGTCGCCACCAGCAAAAAGGGCGCCGACACAACCGCGAAGGATCCGAATCCGGATTGCAAATCCGGACCGATTTCGTCGAAGGCCGGTGGCGGATCTGTTAATCCGGTAACCCAGGATATTTAAAACGATTGTGGACATGGCGGAACGAGCAGGGCAAACCAACGCAGTGAAGAAAGCCAGTGCGACTCAGTGCACTCGTGCGCCTTTTGCACGGCATTTTGGCACAGCGCCACAACCCTATCGTGCACTCCAGAGTCGTCCTCCAATGGTCAGCAACCAGGCGATGCAGCGGGCCCTCCAGACGGACGTGCTTCAGGCCAAGCTCACCATGAATCAGCCAGGAGACGTGTACGAGCAGGAAGCCGACCGCGTTGCCGACACCGTGATGCGGATGCCGGAACCGGGGGCTGCTGCAAGCCCCGCAGTGTCCGGCGCCGTTCCCGGAATGCAGCGTGCGTGTTCCTGCGGCGGAAGTTGCGACCAATGCCACGGCGCCGGGCAATCGGATGACGAACATGGCAAGGTGCAGCGCAAGCCCGCAGCCCCGCAGATTTCGGCGGTTGGCTCATCGCCGTCAGCCACAGGGATGACCGCCCCACCCGTCGTGCACGAAGTGCTGCGCTCACCCGGTCAGCCGCTAGATCCCGCAACCCGCGCCTTCTTCGAGCCAAGGTTTGCGCAGGACTTCGGTCGGGTACGCGTCCACGGCGGGAGCGCGGCCATACAATCAGCACGGCACCTGCATGCGAAGGCCTATACGGTGGGGGACAACATCGTCCTCAGCATGAGACAGCCGGAGCTACAAACGCACGAGGGACACTGTCTGCTCGCGCACGAACTGGCTCACGTTATTCAACAGCGGAACCAGCCGCCACATCTGGCACGTCAACCGGACAAACCGGAACTTAATTTCACTGTTTTTGGCAGCGTCCTCGACGAACTGGACAGTCCCAATCCTGACTTCCTGCAGGCACTCAACGAGCTTAAGGATCTCCAAATCTCGGAGATGCTAGCCACCCTGAATGATGTGAACAACCTGGGATCTCTGGATCAACTGCTAACTTTTCTGCAAGAGATTCCTAGTGCTTTCGGGCTTCCGCGCGAGCGCTTGGTGGGGGCGATTCATCTTACGAAACTGCTGAAGCTCGATCCCAAATCCATCACCCCAGATGAGCTGGATGCGGCCAGCGAGGCCATTTCGGACTTGTCGGAAGATGATCAGAACGAAGCCCTGCGGTTCCTCAGGGAATATCCATTTACGGCCATGAAGGTACGTCCTGCGACGGAGGGACTGGAGGCGATGCTGCAGGGCCGTTCGGAGACTCCCATCAACCCCACTCTTGCGGTTGAACCGGGAGTGATGGGGGCCGGACAGGGCGCCGGGGCTCCGCCACCAGGTACGCCCCCTACCATAGAACCTCTACCGTGGCCCAAGAACCTCACCGATTACGTGGGGCGTTTCCTCGGCATTGACGCACACTTGGCGATTACGGCAGTGTATGCGTCCGAACACATGGGACAGGACACCTTCTACAATTTCTCCCCCATTAGTGCAATCTTGACCGCCTGGGCTGCAAAGGGGGTCGGCGCGAATACTGCCGCGCTGTCGAAGAAGCAATTGAGTTCGAGGCCCGACATCACGAATCTCACCTTGCGCCATCTTTACGAGATCAAACCGGCCTCTGATCAGGCGGGTGCCCGCGCCGAGGCAAATGCTTACTTAGCGGCGTTTGTCACGGCCGGCGTGCCGATGAGTCTAGGGCCTACCACGGAACCAGGAACGCAGGGAGCCTATCCAGCTCCGGGAGGTGTTTATATCTTCATATCGCCAGAACCCGGCGTCATTATCTATCGATACCGCCGCGGTCGACTAGTTCCCGTACCCGTCGCCGAGCC
The DNA here is from genome assembly GCA_963763725.1 of uncultured Acidobacteriaceae bacterium. Lineage (GTDB taxonomy): Bacteria > Acidobacteriota > Terriglobia > Terriglobales > Acidobacteriaceae > Bog-257. The sequence continues at coordinate 154,298 of CAVXQI010000008.1, read as the reverse complement.
ACAAACGGAAGAAGCTGGAGAAACGAAGTGGACCTACGAGTTGCAGCCGTGGCAAAAAGCGGCGGTCGTGGCCACAACGGGAACAGCAGGAATGCTGCTTATCATAATTTTGCTCACACCAGTTGGCGCGTAAATCAAGCCGTGGTGATCTCTTCGATCGTTTACGGGACATATATCGAGGTGAAAAAGCGCGTTCAGCGCATCGTGCTCCGCCTTAGGCAGGGCGAAAGCTGGAATGAAATTCTGCCCTCCTTTCCGGGGTTCGAAACCAGCACAACTCCCGGACTTCTCATATTAAACGGACCGAGCCCTTTGTTAGCTGCCAACAACCATTTCCACGTTTATATTCCGCTTCTCTGGATAAAGGAGGCTGTGGCTCGTGCCCAACTACCCGTTGAGGTCGAAGCATCGGTCTTTTCCGAATCGCTTCAAAGCCCGGGGGCACTTCTCGCCCTATTATCGCCGCCCAATCGAACATGGGTGTATCCGCTGGAGCGTCAGAGGCCGCTCCTTGAGGCTGCAATACGATTTTGGGAAACCTTTGACCGGGAAGGTGAACGCTATACTGTTGGATCCACGAGGGGCCTGCAGCTGTGGTCGCTCGATTCCAACCTGAAGTTTGTGATGGCCAATCTGGGGATGCCGAACTCCCAATTGAAAGCCCCTTTACCGGCGGGCGGATTGGGTTCGCTTGCAGCGCAAATTGACAGTTTGCCAGAACAGTAGATAGGACAAGGCGTTAGCTTGCCTCAGTACCCTGTTCTCAACTGCGACTGTGCTTCGCTCGACCTTCAATTTTCATTCTGCGACTTGTGATTTGGGTGGGTTCTCAAGAAAGTGCCCAGGTCTCGCGGTTTTCGAGACCTGGGTGAGTCCCACACCACAATGCTGTGATTGGGAACACACTGTGGAAGTGATAGATAAGGCCCCAGGTCTCGAAAACCGCGAGACCTAGGCGACCGTGTTGACACCCATCTTCCAAACTCGCACACATAAGGTAGGTCATGGCCTCTGATTTTCCACGCAGTCCCAAATTATTGAAGGGCGGCCTGGTTGTCTATCAGTCGCAATCGACAGAGAGTCCGCCGCAGACCATCATCTTTCAGTACAACCCGGAGCAGGTGAGCCGAACCCTTGCGCAACGCGCCGCGCCGCGCGATCCCGGCAATGTTGGAGCAGCCCGCGAAGACGTGTTGCGCGTGCTCGGACCGCCGGTAGAGACGATCAACCTGTCCGTCGAACTCGATGCGGCAGACCAGTTGGCCGAACCGGCACAGAACCAAGTCACGGTGCAGAACGGATTGCATCCAGTGCTGGCCACGCTGGAGATGCTGCTCTATCCCACCACTGACAAGGCGGAGCAGTTGATCGCGCTGGCCGAGCAAGGCCAAGTCCAGGTTTGTCCGGCTGACACGCCGCTGATTCTGCTGGTGTGGGGCAAGTCGCGAGTTGTTCCAGTTCTCATCACCAACTTCTCCGTTACTGAACAGGCATTCGATCCGCAACTCAATCCCATCCAGGCCAAGGTCGATCTCGGTTTGCGGGTCCTGACCTATATGGAGCTTCAAGCAGGGCACCATCGGCTTCAAAGCCTTCCTCGCTTATCAACGGCAAAAAGAAATTCTCGCCGGACAGTATCAGCCATTAGGCGACACCAGCCGATTCCGTGGCTTGATTCCCCTGTAAGCGCAAGCCACATCAGGAGCGACCATGTTTTTCAAAGGCAGCCGCTACGAAAAGGTCGACACCAACCAGATCACCGATTCCACCGGGCGCGTGCTTGTCTACAAGAAGGTCAGGTTCGTACCTCCCACTCCCGGGGTTGTGAACTACAGCGTGGCGCAGGGAGAACGGCTCGACCAGATCGCCAATCGAGCCTTTCGCGATCCGCAGCGCTTCTGGCGAATCTGCGATGCGAACGATGCCATGTGGCCCGACGACCTGGACGAGGTCGGGAAGATGCTCCAGATTCCATCGTCCGAGGGGTAGCGCGTGGGTCAGATAGCTTACACGCTCCTGATTGACGACCAACCGGCGCCGGAATCGTTGATCGACGTGATCCAGCACTTGGAGGTTGAGGACCACGCCGACATGGCCGATATGGTGCGGCTGAGCGTGGCAATCAGTATTCGCGACGGATGCGGCTCGTGGAACGTGGTTGACGAAAACGTATTCAAGCGGCTTACCAAGTTGCGCATCAACGTGAACGTTGGCAGTGGCAAGACGGAGCCGCTGATCGAGGCCTATGTCATCGAAACCAATGCTGACTTTGCCAATCAACCCGGACAGTCAGTGCTAAACGTGGTGGCGATGGAACCCACGGTGAAGATGAATCTGAAAGAGACGGTGCAGCCGTGGCCCAGCATGGCCGACAGCGACATCGCTGAGCAGCTCTTCGACAGCCATAAGTTCGAGCCGGTCGTTGATCCTACTCAGCCCACTCGTGACGAGATCGATCACACGGAAATACAGCGCGGCACCGACATTCAGTTTCTGCAGGCGCTGGCGCAGCGCAACGGCTACGAATGCTATGTCGAGCTCAACCCGGAAACCGGCAAAGTAGAAGGGCACTTTCATGCGCCCCGTCTGCAGCAATCGCCGCAAGGAGTGCTGTCCGTCAACATGGGCACGGCCACCAATGTAAATTCCTTCCACGCCCGCTTCGACATGCTGAAGCCGGCCACCGTGAGCGCCGCCAACGTAGATATACATTCGAAAGAAGAGCAGAGCGGCGAATCGGACAGCCTTGCGGACAAGGCGCTGGGCAGCGCCTCAACCGTTCCCAGCGACGACGCGCGGCAGGTGCTGCTGAGTGCCACTGGGCTGGCGGACTCGGGTGAGCTGCAGACCGCGGCACAGGCACTGGTGGACCGCTCTTCCTGGGCGATCACCGCCGACGGGGAAGTCAATACCATCGCCTATGGCGACGTGCTGCGCGCGAAACGGCCGGTTCTGGTACGCGGCGCTGGCCGTCAATTCAGCGGGATCTACTATGTCGAGCGCGTTCTGCACACCTTCAATGGCGATGGATACACCCAGCAATTCAGTCTGCGCCGTAACGCCTCAGGATTGCTCGGCAACGAAGACTTTGTGGACGATGGCGCTCTTCCTTCCTAGGACAATCCGGCACCCAGCCAATGCCAACTACAGTCGAACCCGCGGACACATCAACCCTGACGCAATTCTTCGGCAAGTATCGGGGTATCGTGACCGACAACCAGGACCCCTCGAATCTGGGTCGAATCCGCGCCAAAGTCAAGGACGTGCTGCAAGGCGTTGAGACCGGTTGGGCAGTGCCAAGCCTGCCCTACGCGGGAAAAGGTAGCGGCTATTTTCGCGTTCCTCCAAAGGATGCTGGAGTGTGGATCGAGTTTGAAGCGGGCTACGTTTCCCGGCCGATCTGGACCGGCTGCTGGTATGCCGACGGACAGCTTCCGTCCGATCAGGATGGAAACTCGGCTACGACCGATTTCTTCATTGTGCGCACCGAATCCGGCCTGATTGTCGCGATGAACGATGCCAGCCACACCATCGCGATCAGTGATCAAAACGGCAGCAACCTGATGAAGATCGAAGTTGATTCCGGGCAAATCACAATCAATGCATCGACCAAGGTTGTAGTCAACGCAAACCAAATCGAGCTGGTGCAGGGCGCGTCCCATCCCTTGGTCTTCGGTGACAGCCTGCTCCAATACCTCAACCAACTTGTGAGTCTTCAACTTACACACGTCATCCCGGAGAACTTCCGCAGCCGTCTTACCGGTCACTCCAGCGCCCCCAGTTCCGCCATTTACTCCGGCCACGCCCGCTCTGCTTTCACGGCAGGTGAAAACCGGCTAAGGAGACCTTCTCATGGCTGACCAGCTCTACGGTGGCACGCTGGCCGATTTCGACACAACCGATAACATGGCAAGGGCAATCGAAGATGCTTACAGCCAGATGCGAATCAGTGCCGGCATCACCGAACCTCTTCCCTCAGGGCCAAACGCACAAGACATGCGCCTTCTCTTTCTCGCGGTAGCGCGCGGTGTAATCCAGCACCTGGCGGCGCATCCCCAGGCTTTCGAGGTTCAAGTCACCCTCGACATCAATGGGCAGCCATCACACGGCTCCGTGACCCAGGTCGATACCATTCCGTAGGAACTCGTGACCGAATATCTTGATTTTCCGTTTGATTTTGATGGCAGCGGACGCGCGGCGCGGACCGATGCCGACGACCATGTCCGCGACATGATCTACCAACTCCTCTTCACCAATCCTGGCGAGCGGGTGAATCTGCCCGACTTCGGTTGCGGCGTGCTTCAGATGGTGTTTCGTCCCAATAGCGAAGTTCTCGCCGCAGCTTCGCAATTGCTGATTCAAGGTGCAATACAGCAGTGGCTCGGCGATGTAGTCTCGGTGCAGCAACTCGAAGTCAACGCCATCGACGAGCAACTGCAAATTCTCTTGGTCTACATTCGCAAAGACACCGGACAACAGGTGCAGTTGACGTTCACTGCGCCCACCGGTGGCCAATAAACCCTTAAGTTCAGCCTCCTTCATGTCCGCATTCCAGAGCACAATCTGCGACGACCCGACGCGTCGCATCCAGATCGAGCAGGACGCCGTCCTGAACGGCATCGACTACCTCGAAGTCGTGACGTCGCCGTCTGCCGACGACGAGCGCGTTCTACAGGTTTTCTTCATTACCAAGGATCCGGGCAATGTTGTCGGCCAGAACAACCTTGTTCTGCTGATGCAAAAACTGGCGACGGCCCCGCAAGAGATCACCATCGAAGGCGGCGTCCGCATTCAGAACATTCAGGTACTGGATGTTGCTTTCGTTGTCGACCACATCGAGGTCAGGGTCAGCGAGCCCGGAGATTTTTCCGAGTACACGCTGCGTCATCAGCGATCCCGCAGTCGACCTCTTTTATTCGCAAGTGCAGTTCAGCTTCAAAGCTGGATGCCCTTCGCGCTTCGATTGTCGACTGCGACAGGTGTGTCCGCCGGTAATTCCCGGCGAGCCCGACATCGACTACCTGGCGAAAGACTATGCCAGCTTCCGCCGTGCGCTGCTCGATTTTATTCCCACTCTCAAGCCGTCATGGACGGAGCAGCACGAAGCGGACATTGGCATGGTACTGCTGGAATTGATGGCCTATTGCGGCGACCAGCTCAGCTATTACCAGGACGCGGTTGGCAACGAAGCGTTTCTGGAGACCGCACGTCAGCGCATTTCAGTCCGGCGGCTGGCCAGGCTTATCGACTACCAGATGCACGATGGCGCCAGTGCACGCGCCTTTCTGCAATTGCAGCTCACCGCTGGGACTACCGGCTTCTTGCCGGCAGGCTCGCAAGCGCTGACCCGCATCAACGTTCCAATTCGAGGCAAACTGCCGCCGCATCCCCCGGTCTTTACTGCAGCCAATGCCGACGCCGCGATCGCTCTCGCAGATGCGGTGTTTGAGACTATGGTCGACGCGCAGTTGTCCGACCAACTCAATTCCATTGCGGTCTACACCTGGGGCAATTCACTGTGTTGCCTGCCGCGGGGTGCTACTTCGGTCTACTTACTCGGTGATTTGTCGGTTGCGGCCGGACCCGAGGCATGGAGACTCAAGCCGGGCGATTTTTTGCTCTTAGAGGAGGTCCTGGGGCCTGACACTGGACTAGCGGCGGACGCCGATCCCGCGCACCGTCAAGTCGTACGCCTCACCGATGTGGAGCGGGCCACTGACCCGCTGGAGATCGACCCGCAGACGGGAACGCGGCCCACGTTGCTGACGCGCGTCACCTGGTCGCGCGAAGATGCACTCACTTTTCCGCTTTGCCTCTCGGTGAAGTTGTCTGACAACAGTTTTGTCAACGGCGTCTCGGTTGCTCGAGGCAACCTGGTGCTGGCCGATCATGGCTTGACTGTTAGCGAATGGTTTCCCGGAGATCCAGCCGATCCGAATGTTCCGGGCATCATCAAAGGTCCGCGGGCATTTCGTTTCGTTTTGCAGCAAGGGCCCCTGAGCTTCCGCATTCCTTTTTCGACTAGCGCATCCGTGTCCGGACTGTTGCAGACCGACCCACACACCGCCGCAGCCCAAGTCACGCAACTCGATGTTCATACCGACACGCAAGTACTGACAGGTTGGACTCCCGAAACAGACCTGCTCGAGAGTCATCCGCAGAATCGCCAATTCGCCGTCGAGACAGAAAACGATGGGCGCGCGCTCATTCGCTTCGGGGATGGCGTTTACGGTCTCGATCCACCCTCCGGTTCGCACATCTTTACGGTTTATCGCGTGGGCGTGGGTACTCCCGGAGATGTCGGAGCCGATTCGCTCGCGCACCTCATCGATCCTGGAACCGTAGCCAACTTTCCTAGCCTGCTCGCCATGCGCAACCCGCTGGCGGCGTGGGGCGGAATCGATCCCCAACCCATCGAGCAGGTAAAGCTGCTCGCACCACCTGCCTTCCGCGCGATTCAATTTCGAGCGGTGACCGAGGAAGACTATGCGCGTGCCGCCGAGAAGTGGCCGGAAGTCTCTAGTGCGGTGGCTACCTTCCGCTGGACCGGGAGCTGGTACACAGTCTTCATCACCGTCGATCCTTTTGGGCGAAACGACTTGCCCGACGACATGCGTGAGCGGGTGCGCACGTTCGTCACCTCGTACACGCAAGCGGGGTACGATCTCGAGATCGATGCTCCAATCTACGTGGCGCTCGATCTCTCGGTCGCTATCTGTGTTGCACCGTACTATTTCCGCGGCGATGTGGAGCAGAGATTGTTGCAGCTACTGAGTGACTCCGTCTTCCCCGACGGAACGCTGGGCTTCTTCCATCCCGATCACTTCACCTTTGGACAGCCGCTATACCTCAGCCAACTCTACGCCGCAATCGTAGCGGTTGACGGGGTTGACTCCGCGTCGGTGACGCGCTTCCAGCGCTGGGGAGAAACACCCAGCCACGAACTCGAGCAGGGTTACATTCCCGCCGACCGGCTGGAAGTGCTACGGCTCGACAACGATCCGAACTTTCCTGAGAACGGAGTGATTCGCTTGAACATGGGAGGCGGCAAGTGAGCATCGAGCAGTCCTCGGCTCCGAACACCTGCGGCTGCTGCCAAGTAGACGAGTCGCCTACTCCGCACCTTATCGCGAACCGGCCCGGACTCGCGGCCATTCAATACCGCGTCGGCACCTATGGCAGCTTCCTGCTGGCGATGATGGAGGGGATTGCACACGCTCCCGAACTGCGCCAAACGTGGCTCACTCGCTCAACCGACGATTTCGGAATCGACCTGCTTGCCATGTGGGCGTACGTTGCCGACATACTGACCTTCTACCAGGAGCGAATTGCCAATGAAGCCTATCTGCGCACTGCGCTGTTGCAAGAATCGGTAATCAGACTTGCCGCGCTGCTCGATTACAAGCCCGCGCCCGGATCAGCCGCGGAGGCCGATCTGGCTTTTGTTGTTCAGGCAGGTCAGCAAGTGCAGATTCCCATTGGGCTGCGCGTGCAGAGCGTTCCCGGGCAGAACGAGAAGCCCCAAAAGTTCGAAACCCTGGAGAGCATCACCGCTTACGGCCTGTTGAACCAGCTGCAAATTTTCCCCCATCCGCAAACGTATGCCCCATTTGCATTGGGCAGTACCCAAGCGGTCCTGCTGTCAGACACAAAAGGGCTTGCCCCGGGAACCAAGGTGGCGATCTTTAACCCAAAGCGCGCGGAACGAAAAGCCATCTCTAGTTTGAGCGCGCACAACACGCAGGAGATTCTGGCTTGGGCGCCAGCCGTTCAATCCAGCGACTTTTCAGTCTTCGACACCCAAGCCATCGTCTACGACAAGGAATATCACCTGTTCGGCAGTAATACTCCAAGCAGCTTCGTGCAGAGTGTGCCTGATCCCGGTGCCCCCGGAGGCGTGAGACTTCAGCTTGTGACTGCTCCATACAGCAATTCCAATCTGCCGCCTCCACCGGCAAACCGCTTTGCCCTGGATGCTCGCTTCGATGACCTAAAGCCCGGCATGACGATTCTGATTGCGCAAGAAGGCTCGAGTGCGAATCCTGCCGATTCCTTTGCCCGGCTCGCCACGGTCACGAATGTTACCAGCGAGGTGGCTATCAATGGTCCACTCCAGAGCACGGTTACCTGGCTCACTGTTGGTATCGCGGTAAATTCCACTCCGGTTGTCGCGGTAGACTCGGGCGGTGAGTTAAACGTCTTCTGCATCGCCGATGACGGAGCGCTGTGGACGATTCGGCAGATCAGTTCGGGATGGAGCACGTGGCAGTCGCTTGGTGGCAAGGTCGACCGGCTTGCCATCGGCACGAATGCAGACTCAAGGCTTGAAGTCTTCGCGCGCGGTAGCGACAACGCTCTATGGCATATCTGGCAGACTTCTCCTTCCGGTGTCTGGAGTCCATGGGACTCCTTAGGCGGTCAAATTGATTTGCTCGCCGTTGGGTCGAATCAAGACGGGCGGTTGGAAGTCTTTGCCACCTCAGCCCAGGACAAGTCGCTGTGGCATATCTGGCAGGTTGCGCCCAATAACGGCTGGAGCGGTTGGAGTCCGTTGGGCGGGCAGATCGATCTGCTTGCCGTAGCCAACGATAAGGACGGCCGTCTTGAGATATTCGCGCGGGGCATGGACCTCGCACTGTGGCACATCTGGCAGATCGCGCCCAACAATGGCTGGAGCGGCTGGGCTTCGCTGGGCGGCCAAATCGACCTGCTTGCCGTAGCCAACAATCAGGACGGGCGGATCGAGGTATTTGCTCGCGGTATGGACCGCGCGCTATGGCACATCTGGCAGGTTGCTCCCAACAATGGTTGGAGCGGCTGGGCGTCGCTCGGCGGCATCATCGATCTTCTCGCCGTGGGAAGCAATCAAGACGGCCGCCTTGAAGTTTTTGCGCGCGGTACCGACCGAGCCCTATGGCACATTTGGCAAATCGCACCGAATAACGGTTGGAGCAGTTGGGATACCTTGGGTGGCATCATCGACATACTCGCGGTTGGCAGAAATCAGGATGGCCGGCTGGAGCCTCTGGTGCGCGGAACAGATCAAGCTTTGTGGCACATCTGGCAGGTGGCGCCAAATAATGGCTGGAGCGGCTGGAGTTCGCTTGGACTCCCGATGTGGCCCGTCTCTGACCTTGGCCGCGTCACGATCTACGGAGTAAGCACAGTACTCAACTTCTCGCCCTTCGAGTATGGTGACTGGATTGCCGGCAGCAAAGTGTATGTGCCGCTTTCCGTCATCTCCGGCATCGAGACCAAGCGCTCAATCATGCTTGACGATGCGGCAGCGAATCCTCAGACGGTGCAGGTCACCGCGGTGCAGCAGGTTGACACCAACAGCGACGGCGAGCCGGATCATTGGGAAATTTCGTTTACCGCAGACTTGGATCGTACGCTGAATACCTCGTCTGCGACGCTCTATGGCAACGTTGCCAATTCCTCTCACGGGCAAACCATTAGGGGTGAGGTGCTGGGCGACGGCAATTCCGCGCTCACCTTCCAGTCCTTCCAACTCCAGAAGTCTCCCGTCACCTTCGTTCACAAAGCGGGGGCGCCTCACGGTGTTGCCGATACCCTTCAAGTGCAAATCGGCGGCGTCTATTGGAACGAAGTTGAAGAGTTGCTTGGGCACGGTCCTAAGGAAAGAATCTTTATCGCCAAGGAAGACGCCAACGGCATGACGGTGCAGTTCGGGGACGGCATAACTGGCAGTCGTGTGCCGACTGGGCGTGGCAATGTGGTAGGAACCTACCGGCAAGGAATTGGGCTCGCTGGCAATGTCTCTGCCGGTGCGTTGCGTACATTGTTAGACCGTCCGGTCGGCCTTAAGAGCGTTAGTAATCCCGCGGCGGCTTCGGGCGGGTCGGAGCCCGAGACCCTAGACCAGGCTCGCGGCAATGCGCCCAACACGGTGCGCACCTTCGGACGAATCGTGTCGCTGGAAGATTTCGAAGACTCTGCCCGCGAGTTTGCGGGTGTAGCCAAGGCCCACGCCTCGTGGGAATGGAATGGTGAGGAGCGCGTCGTTTATCTTACCGTGGCTGGGCCGGGCGGTGCGGCGATCGTGGGCACCACTTATGATGAGCTCGTCGCCGATCTCAATAGCCGGCGTGATCCAAATCGCGCGCTCCAAGTGCGGACCTACATCACCGATTCCGATCAAAGTGGAGGCCGCGATCTTCATCAGTCCGGATTATGTCGCTGATGACGTGCTCGCAGCTGTCCAGGCAGCCGTGAACAGTTACTTCTCGTTCGACAATCTTCAGTTCGGCGAGCCAATCCACCTCAGCAACGTGTACGCAGGCATACAAAACGTTGCCGGTGTCGTCGGCGCCGACATGGTGACACTGCAGTTCAAGAATCCATCCGACGCGATCAGCCATGGCGCATCAGCCGATGCCGTCCAGATCCATCTGCGGATCAACGATGACGAACTGGCCGTGCTGGAAGATCCGAATACCGACGCAATCATCACTGTGGGACAGATTCAGTCGTGAACAACACAAACTCCATCGACCTGTATTCGCTGCTTCCCGCGATTTATCGCATCCGGGATTCGGAGCGCGGCTATCCCCTGCGTGCCTTACTTGGACTAATCAGCGGACAAGCTGCGTTGGTCAAAGCCGACATCGATGGCCTCTGGGACGATCTGTTTATAGAAACCTGCGCCGATTGGGTCGTGCCTTACATCGGCGATCTGGTCGCCAACAATCCCATCTATGGCAACATCGTGCGCCGGCGCACTGATGTTGCCCATACGATCTACTACCGCCGTCGCAAAGGCACGCTCACCATGCTGGAGCAGCTGGCCCGCGACGTGACCGGATGGGACGCGCACGCCGTCGCATTCTTTGAGGAACTTGGCTGGTCGCAAAACCTGAACCATATTCGCCTCAATGATGTCACCAACACCGATCCCATGGACCCCTACGCTGTGGGACGTGTTGGCACCGTATTGCTGCGCGACCTCGACGCGCTCGATCGTATCGATGGACCATTCGACACCACAACCCACACCGTTGACGTTCGACCGATCAGCCAGGTGGAAGGCTGGTACAACATTCAGAACGTCGGCTTCTTCCTCTGGAGGTTGCAGAGTTTCTTTACCCAGGAGGTCACGCCGCGCCGCTCGCCGTCGTTCGCCGATGGCTTCTATTTCAGCCCGCTTGGCAATCCCGCTCCGCTCTTCGTAAATCCCCAGCCCGCGCCTCTAGGCGACAAGCTGGTTACCGAGATCCAGGTGCAGTCGCCAATCCGCAAAGTCGCCTTCTACTTCCGGCCGCAAGACTACTACGCGAACGCCGCATCCTGCCTGCGCCCAGCTTTGCCATCTATCACGGCAGCACGGCTAACCCCGCCAACCTCATTCCGCTGGCCAATATCGTCTGCGGCGATCTAACCAACTGGATTGCCCCGGAGCCCGGCAAAATTGCGGTCGATGTGGAGCATGGAAGGTTCGCTTTCGCCCCTGGCGAGGTTCCCGAAGACGGTGTCACCGTCTCCTACACCTACGGATTCAGTGGCCCGATGGGCAGCGGCCCCTATGATCGAACGCTGAACGATCTGGTCGCAGGAGATCCGGGACCCGAGATTCCGGGCACGGTAGCCGATCCGTCAGCGCTGGGGCTTCTTATCCGCGTGCCCTCGCGCTGGGATCAACACCCTGGCACAGGCAATTGCGCAGTGGAATCCGGCCGTCACTCCGCAGGCCGTCATCCAAATCGAAGATAACCGCACCTACGAGGAGAACCTCACCATCGCGTTCCCGACAATTGCAGTTCCTCCTGGTCAGCCTGCTCCTCTGCTGGTGCTTCAGGCTGCCGACCTGCAACGGCCAACCTTGATCGGCAACATCGCCGTCACCGGTGGCACCGGGGTTGAAGAGTTGGTGCTCAGCGGGCTGCTCATTGCCGGACAGCTTCACGTCCAGGGGAATCTTGGCCTCGTAGAAATCGTGCACTCGACCCTAGTGCCGGGGTTGCAACTGGACGAACAGGGGCAGCCCGTCCTGCCAGACTTGCCCAGCGTCCTGGTCGATGCACCCGGTGACGCTCTTCAATTGCTGATCGATCACAGCATCACGGGCCGTCTGCAATTGCCCGAGAACATGATCGGGTTGGTGGTCAGAGACAGCATCATCGACTCGCCCCGCCGGCAGGGACAGGCCGATTTCACGCCGGTCCTGGTCTCAGGGAATCTGTCCCCGTTTCCTGCGCTAAGTTCGCCCACTCCGCAGGTGAACGTCACTATCGGTGATGAGGGACCCTATCTGGCCAAATTTCCGAGCGTACCCACAACTTTGGCCGAAGCACGCGACGCTCTGCAGCAGGCGATTCAGTCAGCGCATCCAACCCAACCCTTCGAGCAAACACGCGTGCTCTCGACCGCCAATCGCCTGATCATCGTACCCGGAGGTGACGAGACCATAGTCATCGAGGACGCCAATTCCGATGTCACCGCGACCGAATTACGCCTCGATGCGCAATCGTCAAGGCAGACTTCGGCGGTAGTGAGCGGAGTTCTCTCACCCTTCCCAACCATAACTTCCCCAGCTCCCCAGCTTACCGTCAGCATTGGTGAGCAAGGCCAGGGAATCGCGGCCTTTGGGTCCGTTCCTACTTCGCTCGCGCAGGCGCGTGATCAGCTGCAGGCGGCGATTCGCGCAGCGGGCGCGAGCGCGGGCTTTACAGGTGCGGTGGTTGTAAACCTCGACAATCAATTGGTCGTGATTTCCGGAGAAGGCGCCGGACCCATTACTTTCTCCAACACCGCCAGCGACACGACCACGTTGACCGAATTGGCGCTCGCTACCGAGCGACCGGCCATTGCGGCCGATGACGCCGGCGATGTCCCCGGCCCTCCATCGTGGCTGTTACGCACCACCATCTTCGGCGAGGTGCATGTGCAGCAGTTGCCACTGGCTACTGAGGTCATCTTCGCTTCTATCGTTCGCTGTACGCGCCGGCAGAACGGTTGTGTCCGATTCAGCTTCGTGCCTGAAGGTTCGGTCACTCCCCGGCGCTATCGTTGTCAGCCTGACTTCGAAATTCAGCAGCGGACAGAAGATGCTGAGCGCCTCAGCGGCCCGCTCTCTCAAGCCGACAGCGACGCGATCCGCGATGATGTGCGCAGTTGGCTGCAACCCTCGTTTACCGACATCCACTACGGCCTTCCCGGCTACGGACAGCTCTTTGTGCTCTGCCCGCAGCAAATTCAGACGGGCGCGGAAGACGGCTCGGAGATGGGCGCCTTCTGCTTTCTCAAGCAGCCGCAGCGCGCTATCAGTCTCAGGGTCCGTCTTCAGGAATACCTGCCATTCGGGCTCGAGCCCGGCCTCATTTACGTGACTTAGTCCAAGGAGGTACTACCTCATGGGCGGCGATTACACTCGCTGGACATATAACCCCATCAAAGACTACGCGGAAGTCCTGAAGCAGCAGGGACGCGTTGACCTTGATGCGGATTGGAATGAACTTGCCGAGATCATCAACCGGCGCTGGCGTGCGGAGACCATGGACATCATCGGTCGCGCTGTGGTGCCTGAGAATACACCCAACGCATTCTTCATTACGCCCACCGGACCGGGCCAATTCAACATCGGCATCGGACGGATGTACGTTGACGGGCTCATGGCGGAATGCCATGGTGAGCCACCGCTGCAATTCGATGCCTCCCTCGGCGAAATGCAGGGCACCAATCCTGTTCCTTTTAATCAGCAGCCCTACTATCCAAATCCGTCGCCGTTGCCGTCGACCGCATCCGCGACCGACCTGGTGTATCTCGATGTATGGCAGAGAGAAGTTACGGCCATCCAGGACCCCGACATTCGGGAGAAAGCCTTAGGCGGGCCCGACACTGCGACCCGATTGCAAACCGTGTGGCAGGTCAAAGTCCTTCCGAACGTCGGCGTCCACGGTTGCGACGACACCATCGAGGGCTGGAATACTTTGACTGCCCCATCGGCTGGCCGCCTTACCACCTCTACCGTCGTGCCGGCCCCGAGCCCTGACCCGTGCATCCTCTCACCGACCGGTGGCTATCGCGGCCGCGAGAACCGTCTCTATCGCGTCGAGGTCCACACTGCGGGAACCGTTGGTGGTGCGGTCCCCGCAACCTTCAAATGGTCGCGAGATAACGCGTCGATCGTCTCTTCCGTGGAGTCGATCTCCGCGCCCGGAGGTCCCAGCACCACCATTAAAGTTACCGGCCTGGGCCGCGACCGCGTCCTGCGATTTCAAGCTGGCGATTGGGTTGAAATTCTTGACGATGACTCCGAGCTCGACGGGCAAGCGGGTGTGCTGACCAAAGTCATCGCGCCCCCCGACGAAGCGAATCGCACCATCACGGTTAGCCCATCGATTCCGGGCGGACTATTCGATCCTACTGACCCCACTCGGCACACGCGGGTTCGTCGCTGGGACCAGCGCAATACCGGCGCCGGCAGCGATGTCGATCCCACAACCGGGCTCATCAATGTCGGCGCTGGGCCTCTGGACATCGAAGACGGCATCCAGGTGAGCTTCTCTGACGATGGCAGCGGTGGACTGTTGCACGTGGGCGACTACTGGATCTTCGATGCCCGCACCGCTGACGGCAGTGTCGAAGTCCTGCAAGCGGCGCCGCCTCGCGGCATCCTCCACCATTTTGCCCGGCTTGGGTTCATTACCTGGGACGCTAGCGGCAACGGTACATTTTCGGATTGCCGCAACTTTTGGCCACCGCCATTCACCGGGGGCGACTGCACCGGCTGTTGCACCGTAACGGTTGGCGACGGCGTCGACAGCCAGGGAACGTTCACGGACATCCAGCAGGCGATCAATTCCTTGGGCACCGCTGGCGGCGAGGTTTGCCTCGGGCGCGGAGTATTCATTGTTCGCGACACCATCCAGTTGAATGCCAGCAAGAGAAATGTGACCATTCGCGGCATGGGTTGGGCCACGCGGATCATCTTTGCCCCCGACCCGCAAGCCGGTTCGCGATTGCTCTTCGACATCGAATCCACCAGCCATGTCCGGCTGGAGTCGTTCTTCGCCGTAGCGCTGACTGCGGAAGCAATTGTTCGTATTGCCAATTCGCGCTTCTGCCAGGTGCTTGATACCACCCTGGTGAACCTGAGTCTCAGCGCAGGAACCGGCACTGCTTTCGTCGGCGTGGGCACGAGCGGACGAGCCATCGAACTTGGCGGCACCTGCCTCGACTGCGACATCGACTCCAACTTGCTGCTTGCGGCAAAAGGCATCGTTTCGGCCGCGGACACCAGCCAGACGAACAACGGCGCGGTGCAAGGATCGGTGGTACAGGCGACTGGAGCGCCAATTGAGCAAGCAACCGTCACCCTGACTAACCAAGCTACTGGCGCCCAACAGACGACGACCTCGGACGCCAAGGGTCAGTTCTCCTTCAACAACGTGCCGCCCGGAACCTACAGGGTCGCCGCCAATGCCCCTGGGTTTTCTCCAGCCCAACAGGACGTCACGGTACCGCCAGGACAGACAGTACAAGTTACGCTCACGCTGCAGGGGAACCTGTTCCTCACAGTGCCCGTCGAAGACGTAAGCGTTTCCCATACAACCACTGCCGCTCCTGCCGCAACCACCACTGCCGCCGCTGCTGTTCAGCGGCTGCTGGTGGCTCGCACCAACATTCGCCACAACCGCATCTTCGCACTGCAAGTCTCCATCTTTTTCCAACTCTGTGAAGACTGCACGATTGAAGACAATCGCCTGCTCGGCATTTCGCAAGAAGCGCAGAAGCAATTGCAGGGAATTCAAGAGTTGGACCGTCAAACGATCGACGATTTTCAGATGACCGTGCTTGCGGTCGCAACTAACGCCGCAGCCGGATCCGCCTTCCAGGGCGCGGGCGTGATTCTACTGCTCGCCTTGCGAGTAAGCGTGAACGACAACGTCATAACCGCTTTGGTAGGCGTGCTCTCCTTGTTTGTCATCGACGTACAAGTCGAGAACAATCAGGTTCTCGCCTTCATCGGTTGTTTGATTCTTAATGGGCTTATCTTTCGTGTGGCGCGGAATTTTATGGCGGCGCTGCTCGTGGGCATGGTGCAGGCCGGGTTGCTGGCGGACTTCGAGTCCGTTTCCAACCTCTGGTTTGGTTTGAGCGGAATTAGTTTCCTCACCCCCGCACAATTGCAGGCTGCTTTTGGCCAGCTTCTGTCAACTGGGCTGACCAAGGCGGGCTTCGCCACCTCGGGCGATAGCATGATCTCAAACTTCCAGACCGCTTTTGCTTCCACTGGCACCGGCACGGGATCCTTCGGCTTGGTCGAACTTGTCAAGATCCATGATGACGTCTTCGTGACCTTCGAAACGGCCATCTTGGCTAACAATGTCATGAGCGGCGACATCCGGGTCTTCGGCAACTCTTTCGAGTTCTGCAGCCAAAGAGCGATCTCATGGAAGGCCCTGCCTGTCGACCTGGCGCGACTGGCCCAGTCGCATGTCATCGAGAACAATGCCTTCAACATCACGGGCGCCGCCGTTCTCTGCACATGTACCTCCGGCATTGTTCGTGGCAACACCATTTCCTGCCCGGGAACGGCGGTGCGGCTCTCCTGTCGCGACTGCTCTGTGCTGAACAACGAGATCGCGGCTTCGGCAGCGCCGACTGGACCGCCCGCCGCCGCGGGGCAAATTGACATTGCCGCTCCCGCACAATTCGAAGATCAGACAACATGTCGGATTATCGGCAATCGCCTGAAGAATGGGCCGGGACATGGCATTCGCATCGCCCACGACGTTTTCGACGTGACGATCGCCATGAACCATATTGAAGCCTGCGCAGGCAGCGCCATTTTTACTGAGACGGGCGCTAGCCTCGGCAGGATTGACGTGGCTGGAAATCACATCACGGCCTGCGGCTTCAGCGCAAACAAGCCCGTGGCCACGGGCACGATCATCTTGTTCCCAATCACCAGCGATGGCTCGGTGCACTCTAATCGCCTGATCGACAATGCCAACGGCGGCATATACGCGGCTCCTATGTTGGGTCGCCAAGCACAGGCCTCGCCTTTGCGAATCCAAGACAATTTAATCACCGGACAAACCGGCGACCAGAGTCAGATCCTGGTATTTGGGGTGGGAAGCGCTTTGCAGTTTACCGGCAACCAATGCCTCCATGTAGGAGGTTCGCAACCCGGCCAAGCCATGGTCTTGCTCATTGGGCAGTGGGTCCTGGCCAATGCTAATACCGTCTTAGGCGATACCCAAGAAGCTGGAGCGAGCCTAATCGCTGAAGCCTTCCCCGGAGGATCTACGTCGAGCGGGATCTTCACCTCAAATATCGTTAACGGTATTTTTAGCTTTGGCTTTTCTCAATCCCAGAACGCAAATAACATTAACGTCTAGAGCATCTGTTGGGAGGCACGCGTGTCAAAACGATCCAATACCAGCACCTCGCAGCCAGAGTGGGCGAACTACGATTTCCGCACCTGGGATCCAGGTAATGTTCAGGCTGGACCAGCCGCGACCTTCACTGGTGCCGCACTGCGCAGCCTAATAGCCTCGCCCGACTGGGGAACAAATCTCGCCGCCGGAGTGTCGGGATTGAAGCAATCTGTTGCGCCTAACCTGAATGCCTATGCCGCCGCTCTAAAGCAGAAGCTCAACTCTATGGACGCCAACCTTGCCACGGCAACCGCCACCGCTCAGCAGCAAATCCTGGACGTACAAGACAGCCTGCGTGCCACTGCGGCGCCTCCGCAGCCCGCGGCAGACCCTGCCGCCTATCAGGTGGCGGCGAAGGTAGTGGATCAGAAGAGCAAAGTCGGGCTGCCCGGAATCACCGTGCGGCTGTTCGAAAGCCAGAACCCCTCCGTGACGCTAGCCAGCGGATCGACCGACTTGGCCGGCAATGTCGTGCTGAAACTTTCCCGCGAGCAAATGGATGCCTCTACTGGTGCAACCAAAAAGTCATCGATTGCCTTGGAGGTTTTGCCCACAGCAGGGAAGGCGGCTTTCAGCACCCAACTTTGCCCCAAACTGAATCAGACTGAGACGGTACTGGCAGGTATCGAAAGCACTCC
Source organism: uncultured Acidobacteriaceae bacterium (assembly GCA_963763725.1). GTDB lineage: Bacteria > Acidobacteriota > Terriglobia > Terriglobales > Acidobacteriaceae > Bog-257. Next base: position 136,258 of record CAVXQI010000008.1, on the reverse strand, counting down.
GGAGTTGAGCCGACGGCTCAGTCTGGCAAATCTGGTAGTCGCGCAGAAACAGAAGCTGCTTCGCACAATTACCGCTCACGCCGATGCCCTAAAGACGCAAGATGCTCAGACCCGGAGCGACCTGCAACAGGAGCTGCAGCAAGTACAGGCCATGATCGCAGATCTGAAGTGACGTCTGGATACAGGGGAACGATTCACGAACAGATCGATACTTCAACGGTTGTCACACTATCAAGGTATGCCCGAACCCTAGTAAGCTTCACATCGTTTGCTGCTTATACCTTGAAAGCGGCGCTCTTTGGGAGCGCCGCTTTCTTATGTGGACCGTCGTGGATGGCGCCACTACAGTCTACAACTGGGTAGCTGGCAGTACGGTGTCCCCTCGATCTGTACCGACTGCAATTGATTGGAGTCCAGTCCGAGCGTTTTCAGGATGGTTGGAGCCACCTGCGCGGTCTCGACGAGTGTGTTGATAAGACTCGTTTGGACGCTCGGGTTGGGGAGCTGCATAATCACGTTGGTATCGTCGTGCGAGAAATCGCCGTGCTCTGCCAATTTCTTGCGGCTGCCGGCGTACACCACGCCGCAGCAGATCGCTGGCGACTGGGTGCTAGTTGCGCATCCACGGCTGTCCTTGCGGCATGCCACCTTATAGGGCCGCGACTCCTCGATCCTGGTTGCGAATGCGAATCGCTTCGTCGATCTTTGACAGAAAGATCTTGCCATCGCCGATCTTGCCGGTGCAAGCGGTTTTCAAGATGGCATCGACTGCACTTTTGATTAGGTCGTCCTCCAGCACCATTTCCACTTTGATCTTGGGCAGAAGATCAACGCTATATTCACGGCCGCGATAGTGCTCCGTGTGGCCTTTCTGGCGCCCGTGGCCGCGCACCTCGGAAATCGTCATGCCCTGAACGCCGATCTCAATGAGAGCGTCCTTGACGGCCTCAAATCTGGTGGGTTGAACGATCGCTTCAAGTTTGGTCATCATTAGGTTCCTGTCCTCGATTTATACGGGTAATTCAGATACAACATGGCGTCGTGGTGAGATTGACGCCACATTCAAGATTCAAGAGCGCACACACTTTCGCCTGCTATGCGTCGGCCAACTCATTTGCGCCGTTGGTAAGTTCGCCTAGGCTCACGAGATCTCCTGCGGGCGTCCCTTCCAGAACCAGTTGTTTCGGGAAAGCAACCCGTAACAATGGCGGCGTAATCAATGTCGTGATGAGCACCAGGACAACCACTTGCGAATACACATCGCGGTTGACCAGGTGGGCCGCCAAGCCCAGGCTTGCCGTGATAAGGCCAACCTCCCCACGAGGAATCATTCCAACGCCGACGATGAGCGACTCCCGGTTCGTAAAATGGTTTAATCGCGCACCCAGTCCACACCCGACAATCTTTCCCACGATGGCTAAGACCAGCAGGCCGAGAAAGAGCCCTATTCCTCCCGTGAGGTGACGGGCGTTCACTTCGAGTCCGATCGACACAAAGAAAATAGGTCCAAAGAACGAGTTGACCATAGGGTGCAGTTCGCGGGAAACCTTCTCCTGCGCTGAAGTCATTGCAACAAACAGTCCGCCTAGGTAGGCGCCGGTAATCGCGGCCACGCCGCCGAGCCTCTGTGCCAGAAACGCAAACAGAAACGCAACAATCAAAGCAGACGCCGCTTCCGTGTGATGACCGTGCATACGAGAGGCCTGCTTGAAGGTCCACCGCGTCACCGCTGGACCCAGCCAAAACATCAAGGTCAGACAAACGGCTATCTGGGCGAGAACAATCGTGAGATTACGCCAAGGCGTTGATCCGCCGGATCTGAGCTGAAGTGCGACGGCGATTACAATCGACAGGACAATCAAGCCCATGATGTCATCGATAACGGCCGCTCCGAGAATCGTGGATCCCGCCTTCGAGCGCAGCCGCTTGAGGTTCAGGAGAGTTTGCGCCGTGATGGTGACGCTCGTGGCGGTGAGAATCGTACCGATGAAAATTGCCTCTTGCCAGGGTGAGCCGGCGTTGCGCGCGAGGAGGGCGCCTCCCACCATGGGAAGGATGACTCCTCCGGCTGCTGCCCAGAAAGCGGGCGCCACGGTGTTGCGCATCATCTCAATATCGGTTTCGAGGCCCGCCACAAACATCAGCAAGACAACCCCGATTTCCGCAAGAACCTTGAATACACTGGCCACCGACACACTGTCCACGGAAGCCGGCTGAGCCAACCATGAAATGGAAAAGATATTCAGGACCGTGGGCCCCAATAACACGCCCGCGAGTAATTCGCCTAAAACCAGAGGCAGACCGATGCGGGCAGTTAGGGCTCCGGCCGACTTGGCGGCAAGGATAATGATCGCGATGCAGAGCAGGATTTGCAGCGATGTGTTCATCCCTGTTTTCGCCCCGGCCTGCCCTTGTAGTCGCGCAACACGGACCGCACAGTTATTATCGCCAGCGCGATGAGGCAGCCAGCAATAACCGGAAAGACAGGGGCATGTGCCACGAGAATGAGAACAAGCCCAACAATGATGGCCGCGGACCACACCAGCCGTTGTTGCTTCATTACTCTCAATGCGGTTTCCATCACGTCGGCTCCTGTCCAGATTGATCGGTTTCGTTTCTTCAATGCATGTGTGCCATGAAGGAGACGCCAATGGCTGCCGCGGAACTCGCCAGCAGGAAAAGTACAGGAGGACTGAGTGGCTTGTGAAACCAGGGCCGGGCAATCCCACTTCTTTTGCGTGCGTTTTCTTCGCGTAGCAACTGAGTCAGCATCTTGCGTTGTTCGAGTGTGCCCACGCAGCGCATCGCGCGCTCTGCGGCTTCGTATCCTATCCGTGGAATGCGAAGCTTGAAGTGCAATTGCGCCATCGCATAGTGGGCGGCGAAGCTGTTCTGTTCCAGTCGCGCAGCCTCTTCCAGGTGATCAATCGCCGGGTAGATGTTATTGGTCAGCGAATGCGCAATGCCCAGAAAGATATGGGCGTCGGCGTAGTCTTCTGCGCATTGGATACAGCGGGAGAGAGCTGCTACCGCCTCTTCAGCCTCTCCCGCCTGGAGATGAACCAATCCTTCCCGCAGGAATTCCCGCGCTTCCATAGAGATCTCTTGCAGCGGAGAAGTCTGCAACGCTACGGGAAATTGTGCCAGTTCGTGCTGTCTTGAAAGAACATTGTTCGTCATAAGAATCGCCCTTCTTGCCATCTCCTGCTACTCATCATCAATCTGCGGCCATCGCCCTTCCCATGGCTTCCGGCTTCAGCACGAACTCGGGATAGCAGAGCGCTCCCATTTCAGGGAGATCCAAGCCTTCGAGCTCATCGGCTGCACTGACCCTCTGTCCGACGACGAGGTCAATCACATAGTTAGCCACGTAGGAAACGCTGAACACGAACCCCAGTAGCGTGACAACACCGATCAGCTGTGCCATCAGTTGTCCGGGATCGCCGTAGAATAACCCGCGAACCGAACCATTGACGCCATTCCAACTGCCGCCATAGTTGGAGGTGCCATCTGCAAACAAGCCGACTGAGATGACTCCCCAGATTCCATTGGTTCCGTGTACCGAGATGGCGCCCACAGGGTCATCCACTTTGAGCACTCGCTCCACAAATTCGACGCTGACGCAGACCAACAGTCCGGCCACTAAACCGATGATGGCTGAACCGACAGTGTTAACGAACCCGCTGGGGGCGGTGATAGCCACCAGACCTGCGAGTAAGCCATTGCCTGACATCGAAGCGTCCGGCTTGCCGTAGCGTATCCACATGTAAAGAATGGCGCCGAACGAACCGGTGCATCCGGCCAGCATCGTGTTTACGGCGATAGAGCCAATTCGAAGAGCACCGTTTCCCGAGGCGGCCAGAGTGCTTCCGGGATTGAACCCGAACCAGCCGAAGGCCAAGATGAAACAACCCGCGAGCACAATAACAATGTCGTGCCCTGGCATGGCGTTGGGCTTGCCGTCGCGACTGTATTTTCCAATGCGGGGCCCGACGATCATGGAAACTGCAAGGGCGCTAAGGCCGCCAACAGCGTGGACGACCCCCGATCCGGCGAAATCGCAGTATCCGTGTCCCAATCCAAAGTTCGCACCTAATTGTGACAGCCAGCCGCCTCCCCAAGCCCAGTTTGCGAACAAAGGATAGGTGAGCGCGCCCATGAAAATCGATGACACCGCGAAGGCCACATATTTCCAGCGCTCGGCGGCAGCACCCGTCACAATGGTCAGGGCGGTATCCATAAAGACCATCTGGAACAAGAAGAGGACCATGACCGCCACGTCATAGCTACCGGCCTGCGTAAGGAAGAAGCCGTGGGTCCCCCAAACACCCCACGTCTTACCGAGGAGATTGAGGGTGTGTTCCGAATTCAGGGGATATGCGCCTCCCAGTGTGGAGTAGGGAGCGCCACCGCCCATCTGAAGGGCAAATCCGCAGACCCAGAACGCAAACAAGCCAAAACCGTATACCATGAAATTCATCATCATGGTGTGATTGGCATTCTTGGCGCGGCAGAGGCCGGTCTCTACCAGCGCGAACCCCGCCTGCATAAACATGACTAGAAAACCAGCAATCAACGTCCAAACGAAGTTAATCGCGACCCGGTTTTGGCCAACTTGGTTAACGGTATCGGCCAAGGTTAATCCCTTGTTGGTGTCCGACACCACGATGTCGCTGACTGTGCCGGTCTTGGCGCCACTGGGGTCTCCCTTAGCCAATTCCTCTGGCGACGGAGGCTGGGCAGCCTTCACATTTAGAGGGGCATCCATAGCCGGCGAAGGCGCGGTCTGGGCGGGTTTCGCCGGCGCCGACGTAGCCTGAGCATTCGCCGCCGGGGCGGTTTGAGCTTGAACCAGGGTCCCCAGGCCACAGCCCAGAAAGAGCAGCACCACAACTGCCGACGAATACTTCTGCATCCTCAGTCGCATCGATATCTCCTTATTCATATTGGTCTCGCACCACACGTCTCGTGCCGCCCTTAACGCCGCAAAGCGCTCTGAAACGACCTTGTTTTCAGAAACTAGATTTTCCAAATTGCTTTCTTCAAATGAGCATGGTTCAAAACGCCGAGAATCCCGACGAGCGCAATGACCATTCCGATTGCCACCAATGCGAATCTGACGACAAGCGACTGAGTGAAGGCTAGTGACCAAACTGGAATCAACCAACCGGCTATCGCCAAGCAAACACCAACGAGCTTCATATTCCTCTCCTCGTTTCTGGGTTTAATTAATCGGCTGAAGGAACATCTTTAATCCGGTGAAAGCCGATCGCAGAATAGACCAACAGTGCGGCTCCTAGAATTGCGATCCCCTTTCCTATACCTCCGCCCAAGACCATACCGGCGGTGAGTACTGTAAAGCCGATCAAAACAGTACCTAAATATGTGCCTTGTTGCTGGCTAGTAGCCATGCTATTGCTCCTCGTAATTAGATTGTGTCTACCAAATCTTCCCATTCGCTAATCGCGTACCACTTACGTTGCACGACACACGCAAACGCTACGCATTCAGTCCCACTTAGTTGGCGCGGTAGCTGATGGATTGCTGGTTCAGGGGTTTGTGGAGGTCGATCCATCCGCCTTGCCGCATAATGAAAATTCATTTCACTACCTTCTTTAAACCCCTGCTGGCTAAAACATAAGACCTAACTCAACTACCCCGCGGGTTTGGCTCCCTTTTGTGCCCAATGAACCGAAGGCATCGCCCGGCGTGAAATTACTGGCTTGAACAAAAGAGACATCCGTACGTGTAAAGAACTTTTTATATTGATACGTAGGGGTCACCGTGATCGACCAAGCCGCGCTCCCTGAACCGTACATCAGGTTGACAGCTTGTTGCGCAGCATTCCCTGTGCTCCCGATGTATTCCCAGCGCCCTGTGAGCGAGAACCCACGTCTTAAGGCGCGGCTGGCCAAAATTGCGCCGCCCCAGGTGGAGGCACCCTGCACTATGCCGATCGCTGGATTGGTCGGAACGTTGCTGTATTGAAGATAGGGTTGGACGATCCATTTCCCTTTGGTGTACGTGTATACAGCGGCGTACATAGTGCTGTTGTTTTGTACGGGCGTAGCCAGGTTTTGCCAACCGGTCTGCCCAAGGTACCCCATACCGGCGAACGTCAGAGCGTGGGCGCCGTTGGTGTAAGTCAAGGAGCCGCTCAGCCCCGAATAACGGTTGGAATAGTAGCCATCGTTCCAACTGAACGATGCTGTGAACTTTCCTAAAGTCTGATTGATCTGCACGCCCCGAGTAATCGCGTTTTCCTGGTTCCACAACAGGCCGCGCTCGATGTTCATGTTCTGGAAGTCAAAGGTGTACTCGGCGCCCATTATCGTAGGTAGTATCCCGATCAATAGATTGGTATTCTTCGCCGGCACCAGCTTCACGTAAGCCACGGGAACGGGGCCCCAGAGATCACTATTCGTTTTCGCATTCGAGATGAAAGGCGATCCCAGAGAAACTATGTCGTAAGCGCCCGCCTGAACATAGAACTGAAACCAGCCATCTGCCTTCTGAAAGAAGACCTGCGCATTACTGAAGGCACCTTCTGCCCCATTATTGCCGGCCACGTTGTTATTTTGAAATAGTCCGACTCCGCTAACTACGCCGTTCAGGCTCAGCTTGCCCAGAGGTCCAGCTTCCATATTCATTGGCAGCGCCGCCTGCAGTGGGCCCGTGATCGTAGGCGTTGAGAGCGGAGCCGGCGCAGCGGGCGCAGCCGCCGGCGCGGCGGTTTCATTCGATCCCGGCGGTTGGTCTGTTGGCTTAGAAGCCGGTGCATCTTGTGCATAGCTAACGCATGCCAGTCCAAGGTACAAAGCAGCCGTTGCAAACCCGCTAAGAAACTTAAAGGGTATGACTTTTATGGTCTGCCCGGAACTTAGTTCGAAGTCCGAAATCCGTCCCGTTGTTTTCGAACTATCGTTTGCCGATGAAAAGCGGGCGAAGCTCGGCCGACTATTCAACCGCCGCACCCGACTCCGGTAGAAAAACATCATTGTAGTGACCCCTCTGCCCCCACCGCGCTCATGCTCCGACGAATGCGCGATTCCTGCCAGCGACTGTGAATTTACGGCAGCATCGCCACGACAGTCCAACGCATATTTTTGTTCAAAACAATCCAAACTTTGCCCAGAGTATGTTTTTATGCGTGGGATAAATAAGACTTATTGCGGAAGGCTGTTGAGCAGATTCTATGACCGAATGGAGCACCCCTTCAGCAGTGCATTTGAGAGTTGTGAATGAATTCGCCTTTAGAGCAGAGGTAACGTTGGTATTGTTGGTCCCGAAGGGGCACGGCTCAGCCGTGCCGACGAGACCGCACAAAAGAATTGGCCTTTAGAGCATGTGTGAGAACTGCTTCCGAGTTGGCAGGGTGGAACGGTTGCGCAAGAATCCAGCGCCGTAGGCGCGGAAGAGTTTAGCCCAGCACGGAGCTGCAGGCGGAGTGCTGGGTAGAGTGGAAATGGATCCGAGTCCCGTAGGGACGACAGATGTTCTCACCCCCCCTTTAGGCCCCTGAGGGATTGTCCCTCAGCCGCTAAAGCCGGGCTCTCTGGTTGATTCAACGGCGCACCTGAAGGTGCGCCCCTTCAAAAGCGTGGACATTCTAACTGTTCTGCAAGCTTTAAAGCCGTTGCCCTGATACAAAACGATCAATGAGATAGCTTCTTAGACTGCGGCGTCGGCGATGGCAGCAGCGCTCAATTCGGACCCGGCCGCTGGGCAGAACTGGAACGCACGATGCCATTGCTGACTAGCTCAATGAACGCCATCGCGGACTGAGGTAAGGTTCGGTCCTGGTGATAGACCAAGGCAAGTTCACGGAAGAGGGTGGTATCGGAAAGAGGAATCAGCTTTAACTCTCCCGCGCGCTGCTCTTTCTCCGCAAAGGTCTCGCTGACCAGGGAAACACCCATGCCCGACGCCACAAAAGCCTTGATGATTGCGATGCTAGGAAGTTCCATCGCGATCCGCAACTGCGTCTGATAGGGCCGGAACAGTCGGTCCATCGTCTTGCGGGTACTTCCGATCTTGGGGAGGATGATGGGGTGCTCCACAATCGCCTCTACGGAAACGGAACTTAAACCTGCGAGAGGATGGCTGGGGCTGGTCATCAACACCAGGCGGTCCTGGAAAATTCGCTTCACCACGACGCGCGACAATCTAACCGGCATGGTCACGATACCAACGTCGATCAAGCCCTCCTGCAAGCGTTCCGCGATCTTGTGGCTGAAATTTCGATAGATGTTAATTTGAATTTCCGGATAACGTCGCCGATATTCCCCGAATGTCTCCGGCAAGACATAGAGGCAAGTCGCCTCATTGGCCCCGATCTCCAGCACGCCACGCGGAACTTTATCCTGGTCCGCCACGGCGCGCAACGACTCTCCGCGCAGCGCCAGCAAACGAGTAGCGTACTCGGCCAGGACTTCGCCTGCCGGCGTTAAGGTGACCCTCTTACCCGAGCGATCCAGCAGCTTGGTGCCGTAGTCCTGCTCAAGCTGGCGGATCTGAGCGCTCACCGCCGATTGCGAGCGAAACACCTTCTCGCCAGCGCGCGAGAAGTTCCCCTGCTTTGCGACTTCGAGAAAGGTCGTCAGTTGATCGAAATCCATCTGGTGGTTCTCAGGTGGCGATGGGTGGAGCACGCCTTGCAGACGTGCAGAAAAAAGTCCGCGCGTAGCCCGTGGAGTGTACTTCCTGGTGGGGAGCCCCCGCTTCATGCGGGGGAAAGGAGTGCTTTAGCGCTCCGGGAAAATTTCCAATTAGGTCATGCGCTTCAGCGCTGGCCTTGAGAAATCCCGAAGCTAAAGCCCATTTCAAAATCAATCGCTTTTCCGCTGGACTAAAGTCCACCTTCCCCCTGCTGAAGCAGGGCCTCCCACCAAAAGCTCTCCTAGAGTCTTACCTCAGCCTGTTTGCAGGCATGCCAGCCTATCTCACAAATCGCTTTGTATCGGCGCACGACTTCAGTCGTGCCGAAAGAAGCGAGGAAAGGCCAGGGCTTTAGCCCCTGCAAAAGATTCCTCAGGGGCTGAAGCCAAGTCATGGTTGACCCGTTGCGGCACGGCTAAAGCCGTGCCCTGATAAAGCGATCTAAGAGACAGCTTCTACAATCCGCGCCTAGAACCGATTCCACAGAAACTGGTTGTAGACATCGTGGTGGTATTGCACCTCAGGCGCCTTCACAAAGGTTCCAAGCAGCCGCGGACAGCGATCGGCCGAGGCTTGCTTCAGTTCGGCATAGCGGCCCTTGACGTCATCGCCCAGAATGGTGGTCGTCCATTTTGCCGCGCGGAAGTTCTCCAGCGCGGTATAGATGTTGTCGGGTAGATACCGCTCCGCCTGGCGCAGGTTCTTGATCTGCGCCGTTTCCCCGTCGAGACCTGACTTGAACACGGCGTACATCACCATGTACGGATTCGCATCCGGGCTGACTGAGCGCACTTCCACGCGCATGCTCTTCTGGTTGCCAATAGGAATACGGATCATCGAGCCGCGGTCCACCGGCGAGGCCTTGAGCTGGTTGGGCGCTTCAAAATGCGGATCCAAGCGGCGGTAAGCGTTCACGCTGGCGTTCAGCATCAGGCACACATCGTTACCGTGGGTCAGGATGCGGTCGACGAACGACCAGCCCATTTTGCTCAGCTTCTCTTCCCCCTTGGCGTCCCAAAAGAGGTTCTTGCCGTTCTTGCTGACCGAAACGTTGGTATGCATGCCGCTGCCGTTCACCCCGACCACCGGTTTGGGGAGGAACGAAGCGGTGAAACCCATCTTGGTTGCCACCTGACGGCAGATCAGCTTGTAAAGCTGGATCTGGTCGGCGGCATTCACCACCTCCGAATACGCGTAGTTAATTTCGAATTGTGAGGGCGCGACCTCGGGATGGTCCTTCTCGTTCTGGAATCCCATGGCGCGCTGCACTTCGGCGGTCGTGTCGATGAAGGTGCGCAACGGATCGCCCGGCAGCGAGTGATAGTAGCCGCCGGTATTGACGTAATCGAACTTCTGGTTTTCATGATAATGACGCTCCGCTTGGATGCCGTCAAAGAGAAAGCCTTCGATTTCGTTGGCGGCGTTGAGGGTGTAGCCCTCGCGCTGGAAAAGTTCGTCGGCATAGCTTTTGAGAACGCCGCGAATGTCGGCGGCATACGGCGTCCCTCCCTTATCGATGACATCGCCAAAGACCAGCACTTTGCCCGGACCAAAAATGTCGGCCGGACCCCAGTAGAACGACCCCCAGTCAATCCCCAGCCGGAGATCGCTTTCGCGCTGCGCGGTGAAGCCGCGAATCGACGAACCATCGAAGGTCAAGTTGTCCCAGCTCTTCAGCAGGAACTTCTTGTCGTAGTCAAGCATGTGCAGGCGGCCTTCCAGGTCGCTGAACAGCACCGTGACGGCCTTGATACGCTTCTCGTCGGTGAGATACTTCAGGCGGTCCTCCCGGACCTTATCCAGGGGGACGCGGTTCTTGCGCTGCTCCTTGGAGCGCAAATTCAGGTCTTCGAGCTCGTCGTAAGAGAGCGCGAGGAAGGTGCGCAGTTCAGTTGGCATGGATCTCCTCGGGATAAATTCGGCCGGGATAAATTTCGCTGGTTCCGGCCAGAATGAAGATGAAACTGAAATCGTGCATTGCCATGGGTGGAAATTCAAGGGTACAGCCCGCCGCTCCCCCTCACCAGTCAAAAAACCTGATCAGCGGTATTAAGGAAATTTATGCCCAGATCGGGAGGGTGCACCACGGTCGCCTCTCGCTTGCCTATAGCGTGTTTCAAAAATGATTCGTTGAAGGGGCGCGACTTCAGCCGCGCCGTTCTGAGCCGCATAGAACCCGGACTTTAGCCCCTGAGGGAACCAGTCCCTTGTTGTCGAACCATTTTTGAAACACGCTCTAAGCTGGGCAAACCATCCTGGCTTCGCCCTAGTGTTGGCTGCTATCACGGGCCGCTGTGGCACCGCTCACTGACAACCCGGCAGCGACGAGCATGAAATTCTGGTGGGTGTTCCGGAAGAAGATTCTCCACCCTTTCCCACCGCACGCTGGCAGAGTCCGTGGGGAAACAAAACCTGATTGCCGTTTCTATAGGTTGGTTATCAATTCAACGGAGGACAAGCCCATGTCCAGCGGTGAACTCAAGTTTACCTTCGATGCTTTGTACTATCACGTCACCGACATGGAAAGCTCCATTGCTTTTTATCGTGACATTCTGGGATTCCGCCTGATTTCCCGTGACTATGTCGCTCGCTTCGATATTGATGGTGTGCTCTTCGAACTCGTCCCCAATGCTCCGGGCAATGCGCTGTCCGGGACCGGAAACGCTCGCCTGAGTCTAGGGGTCACGGACATCAGTCAAGCCACTCATGCGTTGCAAGCCAAGGGAGTGAAAGCAGGGCCGATCAGGAAGGAACCAGGAGGGCTGCTTTCTTACTTCAAAGATCCGGATGGCAATGAGATCTGCCTGTGGCAGAATAGTTGACCGACCATTCAGGCGGGTGGCTTAGGCAAGGAATGCTGAGACCAGCCATACAAAGGGCTACCGTCGCGGGGACAGCCCCGAGACCCTAGCAATGGCCTCGCCGACCCTTTCCAATGCACGTTCCGACACCGCCAGCGTCCGCTGCGATTCCATCTTCAGTGGCGTGTTTGCCTGCCGGGCGATTTCATCCCCGGCGCGACAGCGCTCCAGCCGGTTGCGACGGGAACGCCGCTGGAAACCGGAGGCTGTTGCAAATCGGGTGCTCGTAATCGCAGCCAACCGAGTGGACGCACGGAAACTCTCAACGCCGCCGAGAAGGTGGGGAGAGACCGGTTCCAACGCGGCCCCTTCCCTGCACCTCGCCGCTAAATCGAGACTTCACGGATGCTGGATGCCATTACGTTTGTGCATCGACCAGAGTCATCTATTTTCATTCTTCAAAACAGGGCCCGCCATCGTGTCCAATCAACTGGTGGTCCCTGATGCTATGGCTCAATCGGTGATAGGATTTTTCGAGCGCATCTCGCTGCTCGTCCGTCAAATTCGGATCTTCCAGTTTGGTAACAATCTCGTCGAATTCTCCTTCAAGCTGCTCGAGTTCTTCGCAAAGCATAGCGACCTCCGTTTTCATGATCGCGTTCGATTCGCGGAAGTTCATGAGTATTAATACACAGTCACAAGGTACGAACCTTTCAGTCCGGGCTACCCATCCCGGAAAGAAAGGCCGCTTTCCAAGCGCGTCCAGACAACAAATAACCCGCTCAAACCTAGTTACGCGCCGGCCCTCGCGATCAATTCCTTCTTTCCGAGTCCCAACACCGAGTGCTTCTCGCCGACCTTCTTGAAGGCCTCGATCGCAAAGTCCAGATGACGCTTTTCGTGCCCGGCAGACAACTGGGTGCGAATGCGAGCCTGTCCCTTGGGTACAACCGGAAAGAAGAAGCCAACCGCATAGACGCCTTCCTCAAACAGGTCGCGGGCGAAGTCCTGTGCCAGCTTGGCATCGTAGAGCATGACCGGCACGATTGGGCTCTCGCCCTCCTTGATGTCGAACCCGGCATCCTTCAGCAGGCCACGCCAGTACTTAGCATTCCATTCCAGCTTGTCGCGGCGCTCCGTGGTCGCGGTGATTAGCTCCAGCACCTTCAGCGCACCAGCGACAATCACCGGCGCCACGGAGTTGGAGAAGAGAAATGGACGGGCACGCTGCCGGCACATCTCCACCAACTCGCGACGCCCGCTGACGCAGCCGCCGGACGCTCCGCCCAGCGCTTTGCCCAGCGTAGTGGTGATCACGTCAATCTTCCCCAAGACGCCGCAATGCTCCTGCGTTCCGCGGCCGGTGCGGCCGATGAACCCGCTGGCGTGCGAGTCGTCCAGGAACACCATGGCGTCATACTTTTCGGCGAGCTCTACGATCTCATCGAGCTTCGCCATGTCGCCGTCCATGGAAAAGACACCATCGGTGATAATCATCCGCGAGCGGTTGTCCATGTGCTCCTGCAGCTTCTCCTCCAAATGTCCCATGTCAGAATGCTTGAACGTGTCCTGCATGGCCTTGCACAGGCGCATGCCGTCCACGATGGAGGCGTGCACCAACCGGTCGGCGATCATCACGTCCTGCTCGTTCAGGCACGCTTCGAAGAATCCGGCATTCGCGTCCATGCAGGAGGGAAAGAGGAGCGTGTCCTCGGTCCCGAGAAATTCCGTGAGCTGGTTCTCGAGCTCGCGATGAATGTCCTGCGTGCCACAAATAAAGCGTACCGAAGACATACCATAGCCGCGGCTGTCCAATCCGGCGTGGGCCGCCGCGACCACCTCGGGATGGCTGGACAGTCCCAGGTAGTTGTTCGCGCAAATGTTTATGCACTTCTTGATATTCGAGCCGACCGGAAACTCCACCTCTATTTCCGACGACTGCGGCGAATGGATATAGCGCTCTTCCTTGAAGAGACCGGCGGCCTTGATGCCGTCGATCTCGGTCTGGTAACGATTGCGAAATGCAGCAATGAAAGTCATGATGTTCCTCGATAACTACGATATGAGTGCTGCGCCGTCGCCCAGGACGCATTATTCAGCACCCCAGAGGCAAGCGCGCTTCGCTTACAGACATGTTTGTCCGGTGAACCTCTTCTTCACACGGTGACGGTTTGTGCTTTCTGAAACCGGTGTACCAGCGCAACAATGCTTTGCACGGTATCGAAGGCGTCAGGCGTAGCACAGGCGTCGGGAATCTGAACATTGCACTTCTTTTCCAGAAAGCGCTTGAGCGACACCATCGAGAACGAATCCACAATTCCTCCTGAAATCAGGGGGGTGGTCTCGGTGATTTCGCGGTCGTCGCCTTCTTCGAGATATTCGCGGACCACGTAATCGCGAACTAGCTTGGTAATTTCATCCATGGTCGTTGTGTCCTGTCTTTTCTAGGGCAGCACTACAGTTGGTGTAGTCCTGCTTTGAAGGGGCGCGCCTTCAGGCGTGCCGTTGAATCAAGAGAGCCCGGCTTTAGTCGCTGAGGGACAATCCCTCTGCGCCTAAAGGCCATCCTTTGTGCGGTCCTGTCGGCACGGCTGAAGCCGTGCCCCTTCAAGACCAGATAGACCAACGTTAGTTCCGCTCTAGTCATCCATGACGGTGGAAAGGTCCCCCACCGGCTCGTTGAACTCCTTGCAACGCAGAACGCGCCGCACGATTTTGCCGCTACGAGTTTTTGGTAGAGAGGCCACAAACTCAATCGCCTGAGGCATGGCCAGTGGCGACAGCCGCTTGCGAATGTAGTTCATGATTTCCAGTTCGAGATCGTCGCTGGGTTCGTAGCCGCGCTTCAGAGTTACAAATGCTTTCACCACTTCCATATTTACGGGGTCGGGCTTGGCAACAGCCGCCGACTCGTACACCGCGGGGTGCTCCAGCAGCGCAGACTCGATCTCGAAGGGGCCGACCAGGTGTCCGCCGGTGTTGATCACGTCATCGTCGCGACCCATGAACCAGTAGTAGCCATCCGCGTCAACGGAGCCGCGATCGCCACACAAATACCAGCCGTTCTTGAATTTTGCCTTGTGTCCCGTTTCGTTATTCCAGTAGCCCCGAACCTGCGATGGCCAGCCGGGACGGAGCGCGATCAAGCCTGCAATACCTGGCTCGGTGATGGGTTCGTACGTCTTGGTATTCAGCACCGCCGCGGTGATCCCGGGAAACGGTTTCCCCATAGAACCGGGTTTGATCGGCATCCCAGGAAAATTGGTAATCACGATGCAGCCGGTTTCGGTCTGCCAGAAAGTGTCATGGAAGGGCTTGCCGAAAGCTCCCTGCGACCAGATCACAGCTTCGGCGTTGAGTGGCTCGCCCACGCTTGCCAGGTGGCGAAGGCTGGAGTGATCGTGCCGGCGCGCGATCTCGGCGCCTTCCTTCATCAGCAACCGGATTGCTGTAGGCGCTGAATACCAAACCGTGACCTGGTGTTTCTCGATGAACTCGTACCAACGCTCCGCGCTGAAGCCGGAATCGAGTACGACCTGCGTCGTGCCATTCGACCACGGGCCGATGATGCCATACGACGTGCCAGTCACCCATCCCGGATCGGCGTTGCACCAATAGATGTCGTCCGGCTGCAGATCGAGCACCCATTTCGCCGTGAGGTACTGCGCAATGATGGAGTAGTGCACGTGCTGCGCACCTTTGGGCTGACCGGTGGTGCCGGAGGTGTAGTGCAAGACCGATGGCGACTCGGCTACCGTTGGATAAACCGCGAAGTCTTCGATCCTTGGCGCCCGCTCCATGTGGAACGACACTTCGCCCTGTTGCAGGGCAAAGTCGCCTGCATCCACAACAACGATATGCCGCAGGTTGGGGAGCTGCTCGCGGATCTTGCGTACCTTGTGGAGGTGTCTCTTCTGGGTGAAGATGGCCGAGGTGTTGGCGTTTTGTAGCCGGACGAGAAGCGATTCATCGCCGAAAGCCGAGAACAGCGGTTGTGCAACTGCGCCCGTCTTCAGGATCCCCAGAAATCCGATGTACAACTCGGGTACCCGGTCCATAAACAGGCAGACGCGTTCGCCGGGCTTCATGCCGAGGTCGCAGACTAACTGCGCCACGGTGTTAGACAAGACCCGCAAGTCGTCGAACGTGAACTGCTGATGATTGCCCTGGAAATCTTCCCAGTACAGGGCCACCTTGTCTGCCATCCCCAGATGGCAGATGCGGTCACTGCACATCCAGCCAATGTTGATCGGGTCGCCGGGATGGTAGCCTAACTCGCGCTCGGCGATAGACCATTCGAAATTGGCGCTAAGTTCCTCATACGATTTCGCAGTGAGTTCCTCGCAGCCCGTCGGGTTGCTCATAGGCATCTCCGATCATGGCGCCTATGGCCGCTCAAGACTCCAGAATGACCATTGCGCCTGTTTGCTTCGCAGCGGCAGCAATTGAAACTCTGATGTGCCGTACACCCAAGTGTTCCGATTCCAGTTTCAAGCGATCATGCAGGACAACTGCATAGTCACCCTCGTTACCCACTCCCATCTCCACTTCGCGAAATATTCCCAAATCGCTAACGCCAACTCCTAGCGCTTTCAGCGTTGCTTCTTTAGCTGCAAAGCAAGCCGCGTAAAGTAGCGCTGGATTCCTGCCAGCGGTACAGCGTTTAATCTCTTCGCTGGTGAAGACTCCGTTCTCCTGCCGCCAATCGTCGCGCGCGAGTTCCTGTATGACGCGGCTGTTTTCGACAAGATCAATCCCTAAACCGACGATCACGACGAACGACCCTTAATCCTGCAGTAACCTCTTCTCAGTTCATCAATCTATGCTGCGCGGACCGTCAGCACGGGGCAATGTGCGTGCTGTAACACCTGATGCAGCGTCGTCCACGGCAAGTGGGTTGCCATTGCACCGCCGGAATGTGAACCCATGACGATCAGCTCGGCGTTGCGAGAGTCCGCCAGCCGTACAATTACCTCCGCCGCAGCCCCAACTTCAACTTCTATCTCGGGCTGGGACGGAAGATCGATGTCAGTGGGGACGAGTTGACTCAATCGCTCGCAATCCAAGCGCTTCCAATCTGCTAATTCCGCTTCCCACTCGGGTTGGGTTTCGATGATGTGCAGCAAGGTCAAGGCGGCTCGATCTTCCGCTGCGAGCGACAGGGCATAGGTTAGGGCCCGCAGAGACCCTGCAGAAAAATCCGTGGCATAAAGAATCTTACCGAACCGTTCCCGGGACAGTAATCCGACAAGCGGTCCAACGGTGAGCACGGGACAGGTCGCATGCCGCACTACTTTCTCAGCCGTCGACCCCAACATCAGCTTGTCGATCCCTCCGCTGCCATGCGTACCCATGACGATGAGATCGACGTTCTGGTCTGACACCACGCGCGAGAGCACTTCCCAGGTCTCACCGGTTTGCATCAGGACCTCGTGAGGAAGAGAATGCAAGTCTTCCGTTTGCTCTAGCTCGGCCATGCTCTTTTCGGCATTGCGTTGCGCCCCGTCAATCAACGTGGGCCACAGTTCTCCAGCCGCAAGGCAAGTTTCCTCGGAGAGTGCATGGGCAAGGAGGAGCTTGGACTCGTAACGTTTAGCCAGGAAAATCGCACACTTGAAAGCGTTCCGCGACTCGGTAGAAAAGTCGGTTGCGAATAGGATTTTCCGAATTGCTAAGCGGGAGAGTTTAACCTGTGTGGGCAAAGCACACCTCCATGAAGAGGGGAAAAGACGATTCCCCCGCTTCCGCATCGTCTCACGAATTGGTCAAGTAGTCGGTGACTGGGGTCACCAGTTTTGGTGATGAGATGGCTGCCGGTGCCAAGGTTTCTGATTCCCTTGGGGGATTCGCCGGCGAGCCTACAACCCGGAAATCCATTTCCCGCTTGACTTTCCATTTTCCACGGCTACTATGTCCCTACCGCTTCAGACCTTCAACTCACAATAGTCAGGGAAAAGGTGAAGCTGGCCAGCTATGTCTGTACATTTCCGCATGCCATAGCTGAATAGCTATTCGTCTGTCGATGTCCGCGATTGTGTCGCCCAAGCAATCCGCGGATGAGCCTCATCATTGCGGCGCTTGCACAAAGACTTCGTGAACTGAGGAGATTATATGTCTTCCTTCTGCCGTGTCCGCCAAATCGTTCGCGCGATTTCCATCGTGATGACAATTGCAATGTTAGCGGCCATCTGTGTGTGTTCGTCGAGTGTTGCATTTGCTGCGACCTGTAACGGGTCGCTGCTTCCCGGAGGCAGCGCAACCACGGATCTATTAGTCAATAGTCCATGTACGGTGGTCGGTCTTTCAGGTTCAATCGGAGTTTACGTATTCCACAATGTCAACATCGTTGCAGGGGGGTCGCTGACGTTCGATGATACCCGCATCGATTTTCACGCCGAATCCATCATTGTCGAAAGCGGTGGAACCCTGTCGGCAGGAACCGTTATGCACCCCATAGGCATGAATCCGCCGATCAAGGGCGAGGTGGGCGCGAGGGTCAGAATCTACCTCTGGGGGCCGAGCGACGATCCCGGAGCGCTCTGCAACGGAGCTCTGTGCGGTGTTCCTTCCACGCTCTGGAACTCGAACACGACATTGATGACGCACACGGTGCCAACCCCTAAGAATATGGCTTGCGTCAAGGCCAGCTCGATTAATCCCTCATACAAACTGCCGGGCGACGACTGCTTTTATGGCTATGACAGTTTCGACGCTGCCGACAAAGGCAAAGCAGCCTACTTCGGCCACAAGGTCCTGGCCCTTTCCTATGGCGGAACGATCCAGTTGTTGGGAATGAAAGGTGCCACCTACGATCCTAAGGTCGACGCTGATCCGGGGAACACGGGAACCAGCTGGGTGCGGCTCAATGGCACGCTCAGCAAAGGAGCCACCAGCATGTCTCTGTCCCGCGCGGTGGACTGGGCAGTGGGTGACCAGATTGTGGTTACCACCACCGATTACATGCCCACCCACTCGGAACAGCTAACCATCGCAACTGTAAGCGGCGATAAGAAGTCCATAACATTCACTCGAAACCCCGGCTATCCCAATGTGCCTTGCGAAGGCGCCGGCACCGGCGTTTGCTTTCCTCATAACGGTCAGACCTACAGCCCTGACAGGCGTTCCGACTGGGATCGGGCCGACGCAAGACTCACACCTCACCTGTTCTTCCAGTACCCCAGCGAACACACGCTGCATAGACACCCGCGCGGCGGTCGGATTGCTGACCCGAAGCATTGAGATTCTTTCCGAAGGCAATTCAGCCCGACACCGACACTTCCGAGCACGACCATTTCCCGCCCACGAAGGACAATTACTTTGGCGGACATACGATTGTCCGTCAGGGTTTTACCAACTATCAGATCAAAGGAGTGGAGTTCTACCAACTGGGGCAGGGGGGACTGATCGGGCATTATCCCGTGCACTTCCACATGGTCCGGAAAACGCCGCAGCCTACGGACCCCACGCTAATGCCTTATGTGCGGGATTCTTCCATCCACGAATCCATGACGCGCTGGATCACCGTGCATGCCACGCAGGGCATGACCATCGCCCGCAATGTCGGCTTCGTTTCCATCGGGCATGGCTACTATCTGGAAGACGCTACCGAGGTCAATAACAAGCTTTACGCTAACCTGGGCGTAAGCGTGATCGCGGGAGTGCACAGTGCTACCTTGAACCCGCGCGACACGCCAGGAATTCTCGCCCGGCCAGGAGACGGGCCGCGCGGCGACTTTATGCCCTACCGCTCCGACTGGAACCATCCCAGTGCGTTCTGGATCATGAATGGCTGGAACGACTTTCAGTACAACATGGCCGCAGGTGTCACCAGTTGTGGCTCCTGCTATTGGCTGCTGCCCGGCGCCAACGGCGGGCCCTCCATGTTTGAGACGTGGGATGGGTATGCGTCCCAGCAGTTGAATGTTCAAGATATGTCATCCTTGCGGATGGACAATACCGGACGCTCGGGGCTGACGCCGTTGAAGAGTTTTATCGGGAACAGTTGCGCTGCCTCTCAGCTCTCCTTCACCAGCATTGGAGACACCTACGACTGCGGCGGGTTCAGCGACGGTCTCGCGAATGACACGACGTTGCAGGCGGTGACCAACACGTCTGCGCCACCGATAAGCTCAGTCCAATACCCCCAGCTTACAGACCTCTATTATCCGCAGATTACCGGCTTGCGGAACCCAAGCCAGTGCCTGGGAGCTGACGATCCTAAGAACCCAACCGATTGCAGCAGCGGCAACACCACGGTCCCTCCTTGCGCCAACACTGGGCCGAATAAGTCAATTTGTGAGGCCACGGTCCTGGACCACTACGACACATCCTTCAATTACGCGCAGACCAACTTTGCCGCGATTTGGATGCGACCCAAGTGGTTTCTCTTCACTGACGGTGCGGTCACCGATTCGCAGTACGCCGGCTTGAACTTCACCACCGGCGGCGGATACACGCAGTCCGATAGCCCCCTCGGCAACTGGATGCTGGCCTATAAGACTGCTTTCATTGGCACCTCTCAGAAGATAGGCAGCGATGGCTTTCCGGCCAACGGCTATGCCTCCGAGGCCGGGCCCTTCAATCCAAAAACCGGATTGAATTGCGCCAACCAGGCTGATCGCGGTTACTGCCTCTCGACCGCGGACGCCATTAGCATTCAGGTGAATCCTTTCCCCGGCCAGCGCCTGTTCAGCGTCTATGATGGACCGGCTTTCCAGCAGTCGAATGCCTACCTGGACGTTTATCCCACGCTGATGCCAGGCAGCGGGACTGGCTGGATGTATCGGCAGTTCTTCGTGGATGGCGTTCCCAAGGATGCCTCGGGTACGTGCTATCTCCCCAACGCGGGCATTGCGTGGAAACAGCCTAACGGGTTCTATTACCCTCCCGCCTTTCACTCCCTGAACCTGATGTTCCGGAATGACAATATCCGGCACTTCCTGATCGAGCCGCTGTTCGTAGCCAACACCTGGCCCTACATGCCGAACGCGGATGCGATCCACAAGCGTTACTGTCCGGGTAATGACTCACCCGGGATGTTCAATAATTTCACCGATATTGACCGGCAGACCGTCCTCAACGATGGTGTGCCCGATACCAAGAACAAGATGGGCATGAACGTACCGGGTGGTGACGGGGCCCTGACCGGCTTGATTGCCTCCGAGAATAGCCCCACGATGACCACAGGCCGGGAGACCATCTCGGTCAACGAAGATCCGTTCTTCAACGCTCCGCTGGAAACCGTGGAATGCGCCTCCGACAAGCACGACAGCATTGCGGATGGAAAGGGAGCCCCGGGAACCGCCAAGACCAGCCCCTACGAGTATGTAACCACGGGAATCATCGCCGGCTGCGCGATCGGATTCTACCCCGGGACGAGACCATGTCCGCCCCCCAATCAGGGCATGCAGTGTTCCTATCCCCACGAGTGCATACAAGGTGATCCCATAACCGGTCCCGCGTATTGGACCCACCAGGGCGCCACCCCGCAAACCTTCGGCGTACCCCTGTATCGCCAATACTTGACCACCGACGAGCTCATGGAGTCTCCGCTACCCAAACCGCGTTCCTTAATGCTGGGCCAGGACTCGGGACAGCGAAGCTCGCTCACCCTCAATCACGGTCATTACTACATTGACACCAGTAACAACTGTGAAAACCAGGGCGGGTGTATGGCCTCGAACCCAGCTTCCGCAAACGGCGTCTCGGTCTTCCAGGGAGGCCAGACTTACTATGTGTATTTCATCTATGGCAAAGCCTTCGACGCAGTTGACGTTTGACATTTACCTCGGCCCCAACGATGAAACCGGGAAATGGAAGGTAGGTGGGGTGCGGGGCACATTCGACACCGATACTTATGTGTTCAACCCCGTCAAGGGCGCAACGCCTTGGCTTCCAACCCCGATGTACAGCAAAGACACGAATTTGCTAACCGTAACTGTGGATTTGAGCAAGAGTTCTATTGCGACGGAATTCGCCAATGAGTTCAGCGATGCTTGCCAGCCCAAAACCTACTGTGGGGTAAAAGTCGGAAAAGACGGAACCAAAACCTGTGGCTGCACCATAGCTCTCGGGTCGAGCTGCAAAGATGACACCGTATGCAGCTGGGGTCCTAAAGATCCCGACTGCCCAGAGGCGGGCTGCTACGGATTTTCTTTCACCATGCCCTCGGACTGGACGCCGCCCCCCAACCCGGTCGATCCTCCTGCGGCAGGAAAATTCAGCGACAATACCTATTTTGACAAGGGGAATGTGCAGTTTAAAACGGTGGACTTGAGTAAATTCGGTCAGAAGACGCAATGTCAGTACAGCACCCCACCAACCCAATGACGGGATGATGTGAAGCCGAGCGCGGCCAGTAGTGTTTACACTTGTCGCGCCCGGCACCAACATCCGCGAGGAATGGTGGGCCGGGGGTGGACTTCACGGCAGGCGAGGCTTTCTCAGTGAAGGTAGGGCCTTTCCGCCATCGCTTAAGACTCCTTCCTCCTCTCTACGAATTAGCTTGCCAAATTGCAAAATCGTATTACCATCCCTGTCACCGGAATTCGCAGTCCGGTCCAGCTCGGCGCACCCCGGGGTCCGCCACTTGCCTTCACTTCCAACAACTCTTCGGAGGCGATAAGAATATGAGGCTTGCATCTATCTCCCTAGCTCCCATGCTGTCCACCCTCTTCTGCTTGACGATTTCCGGCCTCTCGCTCACGGCGATGTTGCTGGCCGTTCGACAGCTATGGAAACGCCATGCACATCTTGTCCTGGCCAGCAGTGTAACGCTAGTGGTCTTTTTTGTGGCCGTCTCGTCCGCGCAGGCAACGGACCGGGTAATCATCAACGGCGAGGGTTGTCAGGTAACGGAAGAGGACGCGTCTGATGGTGGCATATTCCTGATAAACAATCTCTACCTGCGCATCGACTTCCCCGATTCCCATTGGCGGTTCGGGTTGCGCAACGACGGTTTGAAGGGCCTCAGCCTGGTCGATGTTGCGATCCAGGCCGCCCAGTTCACCACCAAGCAATACATCATCAAACACGCTGGGTTGGCTGACATGTTTGTTCCCTACGACGATCGCAGCAATACGTTCTACGACATGTCGTTTGGCAATAACAGGATGGACCAAATCGATGCCGCCGATCTGCCCTCGCAGAATGCCGCGCTCGTTTTCTTGCGGACAAAGGTTGGCGGCCACTACGTGCGCGATAGCGTGCCCAAGGTCGGAGTCGAATGCCGCGAAGTAGGACTGGGATGGCTGTGCAAGGAGCCAGGTAGCCACGTGCGCAGGCGCATCCACGAGGTCGTGGTGTGGGGCGTTTTCGACGCCTTCAACTATGACTACATCATCCAATACACCTTTCACGAAGACGGCAGCATCAGCTTCCGTGATGGCGCAACCGGCTACAACCTTCCCGGCGGTACGTCCAAGCCTCACGTTCACAACCCATTCTGGCGGGTGAGCACCAAACTCTTTAATCGGACGGATAATCAGGCATTGGAGTTCGTTCACGTCGAGGATTCCCAAGGTTATATCGCTACCGATTCCGAGCAGCCGATTCCAACCGAGCAAAGCGTAGACTGGGACCCGCTGAAATTCAGCAGCATCATGATCCAGAGTGCAACCCAGACCAACGACTATGGACATCTGATGGGCTACGAGTTCCTGCCCGGCGATCGCACCGGCACAGGGAGGTTTTCGCAGCGCCCTCGGGACAACGAGATGTGGACGCAGCACGACGAATATCTGACCAACGATAACCCGGGCGAAGATGGCAGCGGCTCGGGCCACAATAACTGGCGTTACACCTGGTACTCGCCTGACAACTATCTACTGAGTTACCTCAACGGCGAACCGATAGGCGGCACCGGCGACGGAATCGTGCTGTGGTATGTCTCCTCCGTGCACCACGAGCCCACCGATTCAGACAATCAACAAGGCTCCGGAGGCCACACGGGCATTACCCTAATCCACTGGGCCGGTTTCGATATGGAGCCGCACAATCTATTTGATTACAATCCGCTCGGCGGTCCACCCAGTTGCAACTGAGCGGCGCTACCTTGATCGGGGGCCGACGCTGACTTGTCGGCCCCCTTGCCTCTTCGCCACTGCGCCGAAGTTCTCCGGCCCCATTAACAGCACGCCCTCGCGTGATGTTGTTCTTACCGCGTAATGGTCCTTTGTCTTTTGGGTGAGCCGATCAAGACCCATGCTCAAATGATATTCCCCAGAAACTCTGTGATCGTGACGTGTTCAGGCTTGCTTTAGCCTAGCTATTTGCTTTCGGCAGTTTCGTGCTGGTTCGCCTTGTTGACAGCAGCCCTTACCGCCGCGATAAACGAGTCGGCACCTGCCGGGGTGTGCAGATCGCCTGACAGTGTTTTACGGAAAGAAACATTCTTGCCGTAGAACGCAATCGTGGAGTCGTTGTCCTGCTGGATCTTAGCGCCATCCACGGCGACTCCGATAAATAAGCCTTTGGTACGCGAGTAGCTCAAAGCCTCCGTGTTCATCTTCCAGTCTGTTCCTGCCGAGGCATGCCTACCGACCGGACCCGCTGTGGCCGAAGCCTCACCGGTGAGTTCAAATTTACTTGAGAGTAGCCCTTGCACGCCTTTGTCATTCATGAACAACATGACGAGATCGACTGACTGAGCACCGGCCTGGAAACCGAAATTGCCTCCCCCGATCGAAATGAATGCTGGCGCACTCCAACCATGGCCAGTGCGGCAGGTAACTACACCGCGTCCATGCTCGCCGCCAACCACGAAGCCGCCCTTCGCCATGTCGGGTACCACAGCGATACACTTGGCGCCATTCAGTACCTCTTCCGGGATGCCTTTATCCGGCGCAGCCATGATTTCGTTCATCACCTGCCCAGCCGCTTGTAAGCGCGCAGTAGTGTCTTGCTGCCCCGGACCAGCGAAGGCGAAAGTGGCTAAAGATAATGTTAAGAAAGCAATCGAGTATTTCTTCATAAGACACTTCCTTTCATTCCACGTTATTTTGTAGAAGACCTTGTGAGGGCGAGACCCGCCGAAGCATCCGACTCCTTTGAAGTTCAGATCTCATCGGAAACGTTTATCAGGGCGGCCCTACGTAAAACGAACCGCCCTGAGTTCCCCACCTCATCGATCTAAATCCACCACGACCTAAGCCGGCTTTTTCTTCTCTTGATCATGCTTCTCTTGTGCCGGCTGTGGAGTTTTGGGCTGTCCACTCGGGATCTCTTGTTTCGGCGGAACCGGCACATTCGGCTGGGTTACAGGTTTCTGCTCCTCGGGTTTCTGCGGATCGCTGTGCTGCTGTTTACGATATTCTTGATCCGACATTTTGCTTCTCCTTTTACTAGTCTTTGCTGTAGCTGGTTAGTTGTTGCGATCGTGTTAACTGTGATTTGCGCCTTTAGCGAGGCATCAGGACGGATTCTTGCGCCGATGTAGTTGGTCCGTGGGCTGATAAGTATAGCCCGCTTCAATACACAACTCCGAGCGCCGGAGTGACGCCCGCCGAATCTCTGCGGTGGTGAGCGGGAAACGGCGGTGCGTCAGTTTCCTCCCAATGCAACCTATGCTCCGGACAGAGGCCGTCGAATTTACTTCTCGAGGACTTTCTCGATCTGCCCGACCTTTTTTTCGACTTTGCCGGCCCTGTGTTCAGCTTTGCCTTCAGCCTCTAGGTCAGGATTGTTCGTGACCTGGCCTACCGTTTCTTTGACCTTGCCCTTCACTTCGTGAAAAGTGCCTTTGATCTCATCTGTCGTGCTCGTAGTCATCGGTTTTCTCCTATCATCCGTTAGAGAAGAATTACCTAATTAAGGGGCGGGACTTCGGTTACCCGCCCAGGAAACAGCAAATTTCCGCTAGACCGGATGCAAATCTGGGTCTCCGCGGATGGCTCAGCAGGCCTCAAGCCGTCTTAAGACCGGCAATAATGGTTACGGGCTCTGCCGTCCCCACAGTGTGGGGGTTGGACGCGAGGATCTTCATCTGCGACCAGTCGTACGAGAACTCACGGCCGCAATCCAGGCAAACAACATATGTCCCTGTTACGGAGGCTGCTACAATGCTGCGGCGTACTTTGCCGCGTACGGTAATGGGGAAGCTGCACCTTTTGTGCCAACAACCGAAGACCAAATCGAACAGACTCATAAGCCTCCTCGATTGAAGCAACGATCTATGCCGACGGCCGAGGCTTTCGCCCGTCTCCATATAACGAGAACCCGGTAGCGGTTAATTAGCGGCTATCTCTGGTTCAGGACGAGTCGCGTTAAGCGCGCCCGCGGCCCCAGTACCAACCGCCGCCACCAAGCAAGAACACTACCAGGACGATAACTAGAATCGTTTCGATACTCATTTTGAAGTTCTCCTTTGAGGATCCCCAAGGGCTGACTCATTCAGGTCGGCGGGCAGCCTGTACTTAACGCTTGAAAAGCGGCCCCTTTGTGCGCCACTTCTTGGTGCACTACCAGACCTGCGTAACCCCGGGATCTAGGAAGAGTCTGACAGGTCGAGCTTGATCAGTCTGTTCAAAAAGGAACACACTGTAGTTCTTCGTCCCAAGCTGGACTTGTAAACTGGACCTTCCGCAAAGTAGATGCACCGTTGCGCGGGACGTACATCCGATAGCAGACTGAAGAGAGGTTAGATGAGCGAAAACTCGACGCATACACAATCGCATATTGATTCCATTGCGAGACAAGAGCATGAGTTCCTGGTGCAGAGAACCCTATCGGAACGCGCGAGCGATCGCATAGCAGGTTTTGCCGGGAGCATGTTCTTTGTGCTGATCCACGTCCTCCTCGTGCTTTTTTGGGTTCTGACAAACCTGAATCGGGTTCCCTGGATTCCGCGATTTGATCCCTATCCTTTCTCACTGCTCGGAATGATTGTCGCTGTCGAGGCGGTGGTTCTTTCAAGTTTTATACTCATGCGTCAGAACCGGATGGCAAAACGGGGAGAGCGACGAGATCACTTGAATTTACAGGTCGATTTGATAGCCGAAAAAGAGATCACGAAACTCTTGCAGATGGTCCAGGCAATTTGTGGGCACCTGGGACTTAAGCACATCGCTGAGGACAAAGAGGTAGAAGAATTTAGCCAGAAGACCTCAGTGGAGACTCTCACACAAAGCCTTGAAGACACGCTCCCGGAGGCCTAGCAAGCAGGCAATCCCATGAGAATAGCAATGTCCGTAATGGGGCAGCAATTTATCCTCTCCCCTTCCCTAAGTCGAGCGATTCAGGAGTTGTTTGTTCGGGCAAAGACTTGCGGGTCGCGATTAGAGTTGCAAGTATTATTCTCCCATTGGAGAATTCAATGCCGCAGTGCCTCAGGAACTCCATGAATACCCTTCATGCCGAACATCGCGTCCGGCGGATATGATGGCGAGAAAACATCTGTCTACCCAGAATGTCGAAAAAGGCAGGAAACCCGGCCTTCTGAAGAGATCCTTCGCGATCCTGGGCCCCGGATTGATCACCGGGGCGGCCGACGATGATCGTTGGGAATCTCAACTGACACTTTAGCGGCCACACTTAGCTACCTACTGGGTCCTGACCGGACGCTCGCCCTCGACCGAACTTGATTCGGAGAGAAGCTCCTTGAATTCGCGCGGTGGGTCATGCACTTGATGAACTGGCGGAGGTTTTTGCGGAGCACAGGAAGAGGCACTGATTGTGCCGAAACGAGTCGGCAATTAAACACAGGGCGAGTCTTCACTTCCGGACTTATTTCAAGCCAAGCTCGCCATCGTAATGCTGGATGACCCCGTAGCACTCGCAGGCGGAGTCTTCAAGCTTCTTTCGGTTCACGATCTTCACTGCACCACGGGTGTACTCGATGATCTTCTTCCTCTGCAATACACCCGCTGCCAAGCTCACGGTAGGTCTATCTGTCCCTAGCATCGTGGCGAGAAAATCATGAGTGATGGGCAGTGACCCTGAATCCACTCTATCCTGAGTCATGAGCAACCACCGCGCAAGGCGCTGCCCAATATCGTGCAGCCGATTACACGCGGCTGTTTGTGCAACCTGCATGCCCCGAAATGCCGCATAGCGGCTCAACATGAATTGAAGGTGGGGAGCGGATTCCAAACTGTTTTGCAAAGCCCCGACCTCTACCCGAAACCCATCCCCGGTGATCTGTACCACCGCTTGAAGCGGACTCCTGCTCAGGCCAACAGCCGCCGGTATTCCTGTAAAGCCCTCTTTTCCAACTATGCCAGCTTCGGCCGTTTTTCCATCTTTCATCACGACTACCAGAGAAATCAACCCGCGATTCGGGAAATACGCACATTCTAGCTTTCCACCCGCCTCGTGAAGGACTAGATGGTTTGGCAAGCTGACGTATTCGAGATGAGGACGAAGTGAACTGTAGTCGTTATCGGAGATCGATAAAAGGATTATGTTGCTGACTGGTTTCCCATCGGTATTAGTTCGCTCGCCGGACCGCACGACTTGGAGGTTCTTGCGTTTCACAAACCAGAACCGAAAACCATCTCAGATGCGGAGTGAACTAGCCCTCATGGTTTGCGAAACAGGAACCCTGCTCATTCGCCCCACGCGGGAAATTATACAGCGCTCTCCCCAGCCCCTCTGTAGGGTGTCCTACATTGGCTTTATCGCTGGTGCGCGTAAGCATCGCGACGCACGAAACATGATCCACGCTTAAGCGATTCCGCCACTTTAAAGGAGGCCCCCAAATCGGGCGTGCGAACCAACAAGAATCTTCAGCGTGTGTGCGATGCCCAACAGACCAGCAAAATTGGCATGTGATATTACTGCAACCGGGGAAGCTAATGGGCCCCCGTGTCATCGCCGGCCAGGATCAACCCGGGAATCCCATTCTGTTTCAGCGCCTCCAACGGGTCTAATGTCGAAGTGCAAGCGCTGCCCTTTCGGAGGTAGGAAATGAGCACCAGGGGCATTCCAACCCGCAGCCAGGGCCGTCCAGCCAAACCGGCTCCATCGGTTGATTCGGTGCGGTCCGCAAAACCCGCCACGGGCGAGATGGCAAAGCTTTCCCGCCTTCAAACCCGCAAGCCGCAACCCAAAAATGGCAATACGGTTTTCGATCCCGAGGCCTTTCTTGCGAGAGCTGGTTTGGGCAGGAAGATTCTCAATCTGAAAAAGAACGAGACGGCCTACGCGCAGGGCGACCCCGCCGACGCGATTTTTCACGTGCAGCAGGGCCAGCTAAGAGTAACTGTGACCTCCGCCAACGGAAAAGAAGCGACGCTTGCGCTGGTGGGTCCCGGGGAATTCTTGGGGGAGGACTGCATGATCTTAACTCATCCTCTTCGACTGGCGACTGCTACCGCGATGACCGCGTGTACGCTGCTCAGGATTAGCAAGGTGGAAATGGTCCGCGTGCTTCACGAAGAACCCGAATTGTCGGACATGTTCGTCTCCTTTCTTCTCACCCGGAATGCTCGCATTCAGGCCGATCTGGTCGATCAGCTTTTCAATTCCAGCGAAAAGCGGCTGGCGCGGATTCTGTTACTGCTTGCCCAGTTCGGCAAGGAGAGCAAGCCCGAAACGGTCGTTCCTAAGATCAGCCAGGAGATATTGGCGGAGATGATTGGCACAACCCGGTCCCGAGTGAGTCTTTTTATGAATCGTTTCAGGAAACTGGGATTCATCGAATATAACGGCGAGATTCGGGTTCACAACTCCCTTCTAAATATCTTTCTGCAGGAATAAAACCGCCTCCGACCGCAAAGATCATGCGCGGATCGTCACGCCATCTTGCGGGTTTTCGTTCCCGTCTTTCGGGCGGCGCTTGGCTTTCGCCGAGCTTCTGCGGCAGGTCTTCTCGCGTTGGCTGCGGTAGTTTTTCTCATTTTGGCAGCGGCAGGTTTTCTCGCGTTGGCTACGGCAGTTTTTCTCGTTTTGGCTGCGGCAGGTTTTCTCGTTTTGGCTGCGTGAGTTTTCCTCGCTTTGGTCACGGCTTCAACCGGAGCCGGCAATTCCAGCTTGGGCGGCTTCGGAGTGCGATGGTGACCATGATGCAGCGATTGGATGTGCGCAGCTTCTTCTTCCGTCCGCAGCTCAGTATCTGCGCGGTTTCGGCGTTCGTCCTCAAGGTATTCTGGAATCGTTTTAGTCGCCATGGCTATAGTGTGGCAGAACTATCCTCGCCCGAGCTGTCCAATGTTGACCATTCAGTGACAATTCATGAGCCGCCACGAGGAGGCTGGACAAAGATGTACCACCCGGCTGCCATCGACATAAGTCCGGGGTCCTGGCCCCGTTTCCCGACCAAATTCGTAACGGCGTAATTGTCATGCTGGGTCAGAGGTGGCGTAAGATTGTGCCCCGCCCATTCGCGACTTTTGCGAATGAGTGGGGTATCGGGTGGCTGGTCATTGACTTTCCGCTCGCGCTTTTAATTCCAATAGGGCTTGGCGCCGTAATACGTGTAGACTTTGGCACCCCAGGTGTGGTCGGCCATGTTCGGCCAACGGTCCTTGTCAAAACCGGGAGCGGCCTTGAGCAACTCTTTATCGACGTTCAAAATGAACTGATGTTCAACCGTGTCGACCGCAAGGGAACTCCATGGAATGGCAAATAACTTGTCACCCATGCCCAAGAAACCCCCGAACGAAAGAACCGCGTAGGCGACGCGGCCCGACTCCAAGTCAATCATCAAATGCTCGATTTTTCCGAGGTTTTCCTTTTGAAGATTTACGACTTTATCGCCGGTTAAGGTGTCTGCCGCCAGTACTGTGGGTGTTCTTTCCATTGTTGCTGTCATAGTGTCTCCTTTATTTCTGCGTATTCACATTTGTGAATTCCGGGTATTACATTAGTCGGTTATATGCCCTAAAGAGTCCTATTGTCCGGTCCGATTTGACCGCGTGGCCACTTGACGGAGCGTTCTTTCAGCTGTCATGACGTTAGACTGTGGATCGGCGTAGATAAAATGTTGGCTCCATCCAGAGAAACAGTAAAAATCTGAACTTCGCTGCCCTATACCCTCCGCCGATCTCCTGCCACTGTTCGTCTTCGATAGTCCAACTTTCCGACCGTGTGAAACGGGCACGTTGTTTCACAACCACGACGCTACACGTCGCAGATTGGCACGGACTGTGCAAGACTGCTCGCTACGAAAACAATTCTGAAACTGCCAGCCCTGTTCCCAATTGACCTGTAATCGCTCTGGATTCGTGACATCGTGCAAATATGAATAAGAACCAGCCAAAGCAAGAATCCAACCAAGCGATTCTTGCTCGCGTCAAAAAAGAAATGGATGAGCCCTGCATGGCCGAATCCACGCGAGAAGAATATGACGTCAACCACACCACGCTGCAGGAACTGGAAAAGCCATAACCCGTCGTAAAAGTGCCGCCGTCCGTGTGCAAGGAGATGCTCCCGGGAGAGGAAAACAATGGCAAAGCTGGGAGACCGCCGCATATGAACTCAGCCGCACCGCTAGGGTTCCGTCGGTTCTCGCAATCGAATCTCTCCGCGACGTTATGTGGCTTCGTATTGCTCTGGTGCTCTCACCGGGACGCCTTCTGAGTAGCCGGATCTTCGATGCCGCTCATGAAATCCGGAACGTAATTCACACTTATCCACTTACCACGCTGTGGTTGCCTTGATGTCCCACTTTGGAACGCTCTTGCTTGTCTTTTTGGGTTTGGTCTTTGTTTTTTCTTTCGGCACTGGGTTCGCGTTGGCAATCCTCTTATTCCTGACTTTCACTGCAGTGACTCCTTGTCGATTATTCGGTTTCGAGTTCACAAGAGTACAGCCAACAGGGATTGGGGGCGCAGTGTCCATTTTCCTGCCGGCTGCCCCGAGGGAAATATCAAAGGTGATCCATTAACAAAACGCCCGCAGGTAAAGGGACTGCTCTCGGGTCTAGGTTAGCTCCCTCTCCCGTTGGTTTCTGCGGGCGAGCTACTACTAACCGTCTTTAGTTAAGCTGCGGCACTGCGGGGTTTACTCGACTTGAGCTCCGCCTCAGCCCGAAGCCAATCCTCTACGTCATGACCGTCTTCCTTCCCGCGCTCCTCGTACAGTTCGTAAGCCCGCTCCCGAATCTGATATTCAAGGATCTCCGTCTCGACTAGAACCGCTGTAGCTATCTTCTTTACTGGTTCTTTCGCCATATGGCGCTCCTCTCACCTCTTTCATTTGCCCTGTTGAGACTGCCGCGTTTGCTAATTCCTGCTTCGATACCGGTGAACCTCCCCTTGCGTACCAGACCTCTGTAAGTGAACCTCCGTCAGAGCATGGCGCGCACCTCGTCGATCCGCTCCAATACACGCTCCACAAGCCCCAGCTTCTGTTGCAGCTTAGAGCGAAGTGCGGAGCGCTGCAGGCGAGCGATCTCCCCTAAAAAGGTCACGTTTCTGCTCTCCGAGGAGATCAGCCTGGTACTGAAGGCGGGCACATACGGACCGTGCTCGCCCCCGGTGTGCCAAAATAATTTATGAGTTTGAGAGCGCTGCGGGTGTTTCTACACCCTACGACTTTTGAACTTTGCCGATCTATTTCCAAATGGGCTATCGATTTTTCACTTCTTTCAGCTCGTCTTTCAAATCTGCGACGGCTTCTTTAGCCTGGCCTACCTGCTGTTGAACGTGCCCCTCCTTCTTTTCCGCTTTCCCGTCGGCTTTCAGATCGCGGTCATCCGTGAGCTTTCCGACCTGCTCCTTGATTTTGCCCTTTACTTCGTGAAAGGTGCCTTTGATCTTGTCTTCCGTGCTGGTTGTCATACTTTCTTCCTTTCCCTGCTAAAGCTTGGATTGCACCTTTGAGTGCTAGCATTTTTGTAAATCTCGCGGCTTTCTAAGGTCTGAGCAAAACTGACCAGCTCCGGAATTGGGTCTCGGCTGCATCCCGAAACGGGAGGACAGGCACGCAGAGGTGTAGTGGCGCTTGACGGGTTTCATTTCATAAAAGCAGGCCCCCGCCTTCGGCCCAAGGCCGGGTGGCGAACACTTAGCGACCGCGGTCGGTAAAAACAGGGGACCGCTTGGTGGGTGCCAGGGGAAATCATGGGCGAGGACTGCACGGTCTCAGCTCATCCTCTTCGACTCACGACTGCTAAAGCGCGATGACCGAGTGTGCACTGCTCAGGATTGACAAGGCGGAAATGGTCCGCTGTCGTTCGCCAAAACCTTGTGCGTCCACCGAATCAATCTCTTCCGCGAGCTTCATCCCTTGATTTAATCGAGTCCCATGTGGCGGCGCTACACCATGCAATCTTGAGCACCTGGTCTAGGATTAGGCGGTCGGTTTTGCAGAGTGGTTACGGTAATGCTCCTGGTTTCAATGATTCGCGATTGCATCAATGGGGTGGACTCAGCGCTGTAGTTAAATTTGTAAGTGGAACTTCCACAAGGACCAATAGCGTTCAACAACCCCAAGAATTCAACCTGCTGATACGTCGTGCTTGATGGAATAACGAGCCTTATCGACTGGGATGTAATACGATTCCAATCCGGTGTCGGGCACGTCGACCGAGTCACGTATCTCGTCTCGTTGTTTCAACCCGCTGTGGTTGTCCTGCGCACAATCGAGAAAGGTAGCGGGCGTGATCGACCGCGTCTCCGCAAAATCGTTCGCAGTATCAATCACCAATTACGTTCCGCCGGGTTTCCGACCGCTCACATTCGCGATGCAAGAGTGAAACGCACATGCCGACGATGCGCGAGAACCACAAAAGAGGAAATTGCGCAGCTCATTGCTGCGTGCTTTCCGGAGTTAGGCTGGCAACTGCCGCCCCGTCGCAAGCCTTGGCAATCGGAAAATAGGCGAATGTCCATCTTCGATGCAGCAGCGTTAGGGCTCGCACACCTCGCCGAAATTGAGCCTGATGCAGTGGAAGAGTTCCTTGCAGCAAAGAGTCTTTTCGCCGGCTCCTCGATGGTGTAGCCAGTTAAAGAGCCACCATTCCCTTGAGGGGCCGACGAAAGGATTTGCGTTCCGAGACCCGTTAGCATTACGGCTCATGCCCGAATCGTTTCTTGTCAGGCGAAAACATTCTCAGGCGAGAGCAAGGTGAATCCGCCGAGAATGCCGGGATCTCTTGGAAAAGTCTGCCCAGGAGCTTTCTCGCAATCAACGTATACATCTTTGAGCACCGATACCAAGCGGTCAAAGAGAATAATATCCAACGGGTACACCCCAATCGGCGTTCCATCTGCAAAATAGGCTGCGCGGCCAAATTTGGACTTCATGGTTGACAGAGGGTTGAAAAGTGCCAGCGTGTGCTTAGGAGCACACAGCGTAGGCGGACTCAGAACAAATGCAAGTTGAATGGGTTTTTCCTTCTCCCTTCTTTGGAGTTGTTTGGCTTTCCAGTCATTGTCAGATTTCAGACCGAGTCGATCCCAGAGAAGTGCGAAGTCTTCTGCGCCGAATCGTCGATCCACAAAGTAAACATAGTTCGCATCGGTGTCAGCAGCTCTACGCTTCTCCTGGAAGCAATCGACCTCCTCCTCACTGAGGTGAATGAGCTTCGCCGCGCCGGTCCGTGCTTCCACATTATTCATCGGTTCTCTCAAGACAGTTGCGCTCCGGGTGAAGAAATTTCTGCAGTTTTATGGGCTAATGACGGCAACCTCCTGCAGCTACCGCTTGCGCTTGCGCAGCGATTCGTATTTGATTTTCTCGCCCAGCATCGTCGTATCGCTCTCGATTCTTTGCAGATTGTTTCGGGGTTGAGTGGCGATTGGTTTTATCGGGAGCACGCCTCAAATAGCGGCCAGCGGCAGGTCAAGAAAATTCGCAGAGCTGCCGTTAAGGTGCTCGTGCAGCGAATCCGCGAAGCGCTGGCGTCCACCTTTACCAAAGCGCAAGTAAAATTTGATCCCTGCGATGTTCTTCGCTCGTGGCCTGCGGAGGGCAGCACGAGAGTCCTGTACAAGCTTCATGCTGACGTCCACTGGGATCATGTACGTCCGCGAGCGTGTGTCCCGCGATAGGCCACCCATAAGAATTTTCAGCGCGGGTTGTGGCTATGGTCCTGAAGGGCGCTCGCACCTGTTCCTTCGCGAGGCTATTGACTTGAATTTCAAAATGGAAAACCCGGAAGGCGCGACCGTCTACAAAATCGTCTACAGTGATGTGACGGAAAAACCAGAAACACGTTTAAGTTATTGAAAATATTGGTCGGGGAGAGAGGATTTGAACCTCCGACCCCCTGGTCCCGAACCAGGTGCTCTACCAGGCTGAGCCACTCCCCGACATCGAAAGGGACTGCGTCGGCGATGCAGTGCCGTTTTAGGCGCCTCAATCAACTGGCGAATGCAGATGAGGGAGTGCCAGACTCTGATTATAGCAGAGCTGCAGTCGCGCCAGCCGTACTGCGCTGCCCTTCTCCAGGCACGCTTCATCTTGGGCTTTGCCACGCCGCATCGTAAACTCAACAGTCAGGCAGATCGCTGAAAGGCCGGGGCCCGCACCGTGTCGACCGTTTTGCTAGCGCGACAACTATTAACTCCCCTTGAGCTTATCGAGGATGCTGCACTGGTGACGGACAGTGGCGTCATCGCGGCGGTTGGAAGAAGAGATGCCGTGTCGATTCCGGCTTACGCGCGCGTGGTGGACTTCGGCGATTCCGTCCTGACACCCGGACTGATCGACATTCATGTTCATGGTGGCGCTGGACACGACGTCATGGAAGGGACCCACGAGGGTCGGTTGTCTATTGAGCGCTTGATGGTGCGGCATGGCGTCACCAGTTATTGTCCAACAACTGTCACGGCTCCGCTGGAACAAACACTTAAATCTCTCGAGGATTTGGCCGGGTCTGGGGAAAGCGCGAGCCGCGGGGCCGTCCGAGATCCCAGCCGTGCGCAGCCGCTCGGGATTCACCTCGAAGGGCCATTTCTCAGCCACGCCCGCCGCGGAGTCCACACCGCCGTCCACCTGCAGCCGGCTTCGACCGTCACATTCAATCGAATGTGGGATGCTGCCGCGGGCGGCATCCGTGTGCTAACCCTTGCACCCGAGTTAGAAGGTGCACTGGACCTCATCGCCGATGCCTCGCGTCGAGGCGTATGTGTCAGCATCGGCCACTCCAACGCCACTCTGGAGCAGGCGATCGCTGGCATCCACGCCGGAATTCGGCATGCTACCCACACTTTTAATGCCATGCGCAGGCTCGGCCATCGCGACCCAGGACTACTGGGCGCGATTCTCACTGACAATAACGTGACCGCCGACATCATCGTTGATGGCATTCACGTGGATCCGGTCATTGTCGATCTATTTGTGCGATGCAAAGGAGTGAATAGTGCGGTATTGATCACCGACGGCATCAGCGCGACTGGCAGGCCAGACGGCACTTACCACCTCGGTTCGTTCGAGGTGCAGGTCCGCGACAACCGCTGCGAGTCCCACGGAAAACTCGCGGGCAGCGTTCTGACCCTTGATCGGGCGGTTCGGAATGTAATGCGCTTTGCGAAACTCAGCTTTCAAGACAGTATTCGTATGGCCACGCTGAATCCTGCGCGCGTGCTGGGCATTGAACACCGCAAAGGAGTGTTGCAGCCTGGCGCCGACGCCGACATCGCAATCTTCTCGCCCGCCGGAGAGGTATTGCGAACGGTCGTAGGTGGCATACTCAATTAAGGCGTTCCGAGGATTGGTGTATCCGCCCGTGCCGGTCGTGCGAGCCGTGAGGCGCGCTTTCGGTGGTACGAAGGAAAAACGCCTAACCTGCTAAGGTCAAGACCTCACCAGGTTAGGCGCGGAATTGTGCGAAACTTATGCCGGACTGAAGGGCATGTGAGAACTGGTTCCGAGTTGCCACGGTGGAACGGTTGCGTAAGAATCCAGCGCCATAGGAGCGGAAGAGTTTAGCCCAGCACGGAGCTGCAGGCGGAGTGCTGGGTAGAGTGGGAAACGGATCCGAGTCCCGTAGCGACGACAGATGTGCTCACACACCCCCTGAAGGGGCGCACTACCCAAGCTATAGTCTGAGCTAATCCAAGCGTTTAGTGCACTAGCTCGTAGCGCTCTTTTTCCTTCTTCATCCTGGCAATGGCGATCAACTCCACCGCCTTCTGTGCGATGTGCTCGGCACTGACTTCGAATTCCTTGATCAGCTCCCACGGCGCACCGGAATCGCCGAAGCGATCCTTCACGCCAATGGCGCCGGTAATTACCGGTTTTCTCAGCAGCTCTGGACTCTCGGTGATCACGCCACTCACGCGCCATGCCAGGGCGCCAATCTGGTGCTCCTCTGCGGTGATCACTACGCCTGTCTCCTTAGCCGCCCGCACAATGGCGGTTTCATCGATCGGCTTCATCGTATGCATATTCACCACGCGAGTCTCGTAACCAAACTCGCGCTTCAAGATCCAGGCCGCACGCATGGCCTCCGGCACCATTGGCCCGCACGCGATAATGCTCAGGTCTTCGTGCTCATTCTCATAGTTGGGGGCTAGCACCGTTTCGAATGCATCAATCATTTCGGGCGCATCGCGACGAAGGCGGCTCACGTTGGCCACTCCAAATACGAATGCCGTGTTTTCGCGGGTCACAATCGGGGTGGCCTCCCGCGCGAAACGGATGTACTTAGGGCCAACATGCTGTAGCAGCAGATAGTCGGTTGCCTTGCGGGTCTCGATGGCATCGCAGGGGACCACCACCGACATGTTCGGCAGTCCGCACATGGCGAACAAATCTTCCAGCGCCTGGTGCGTGGCTCCGTCGGGTCCAACCGAAACTCCGCCGTGAGCTCCGGCGATGAGCACGTTGAAGTTTCCGTAGCAGATGGAAACGCGGATCTGGTCCAGATTACGAGCGGCGGCAAAGGTTCCGTATGTCCCGAACACCGGCAGCTTGCCTTCGCGTGCCAGTCCAGCCGCGGCGGCGGTCGTTGACTGTTCCGCAATGCCCATGCTGATCCAGCGATTCTTACGTTCCGGCTTGCCAGAATAGAAATCGCTGATCGTGATCGAACCGGAAATGTCGAGACCGAGGCACACTACGCGCTCGTCATCACCGTTGTTCTGCAACGATCGCCCAAAACCTTTGCGGGTGGGTTCCATCTTCACTTTCATCTGGCTCGTACTGTTCCACCAGTATTCGTGCGAGAAGCTCGGCGTCTTTGCCGCCAGCGTCGCCTCCACTTCCTTCTGATATTCATTCGCTTGCTTCAGCAGAGCGTCGTAGGCGATGGTCTGTTTCAGCCCCAGTTCTTCCAGTGCCTTCACCAGCTCGTCATAGCTCGGAGCCTTGCCGTGCCACCCGGCAATGTTCTCCATGAAGCTGACACCCTTGCCCTTGACGGTATTAGCGATTATTACCGTAGGCTTGCCGGAGACCGGAACGTCCTTCGCCTTCTGTAAGCTATCCACGACTTGGGTGAGATCGTGACCGTCAATCTCGATAACTTCCCAGCCAAAGCTGCGATAGCGTTCGTCCAGTGGCTCGACGTTCATCACGTCTTTCACCCAACCGTCGATCTGCAGGCGGTTGCGGTCAATGATGGCCACCAGATTGTCGAGCTTGAAGTGCGATGCTTCCATCGCGGCTTCCCAGATGTTGCCCTCCTGCTGCTCGCCGTCGCCCATGATGCAGAACACCGAATGCTTGCCGCCGTCTAGTTTGCCGGCCAGCGCCGTGCCAACCGCAATGCTCAGGCCTTGTCCCAGCGATCCGCTGGAGACTTCTACGCCCGGTAGCTTCAGGCGATGGGGATGCCCCTGAAACGGCGAATATAGTTTGCGCAGGGTAACGATGTCTTCGATAGGAAAGTATCCGGCGAAGCCGAGGCCGAGGTACAGAGCGGGGGCTTTGTGTCCAGCGGACCAGATGATGCGGTCGCGCTCCCTCCACTCCGGATCGTTGGGATCGTGGTTGGCGATCTTTAAGTACAGGGCCGCAACGATCTCCATCATGGAGAGCGTGCCACCAGAATGACCAGAGCCAGCGGCGCAAAGCGCAACCAAGTCATAGCCTCGCATCAAACGGGCGGCCTGCTCGAGTTCTTCCAGGCTGAAGTCGCGAACCACGGTTTTGGAGGAGGAGTTGACGATAGGCATGTGAATCCTTTGTGCGGGCGGAGGCGCGCCTCAACCCAAGCACCCGCGATGTATGGGACTCCGGTAATCAAGGCTAGGCGGGGGAGAACATTGGGTCTGTGAGGTAAGTCACGAGCGCGTGTGATTCTAGCGGGAGTAGCGAATGGGCACAACCCAGGGGCACAAGGCTTGGGCTAGCCCGACGCTCAAGTCTCCTCAACAAAAAATACTGATGGAGAAAGTCGCCTTGGGGACCTGGGAGTTATTTGCTTGACAGCAAACCAAGTTGTGGTACTGTTTGCACACTTTGCTTTAGGAGGGCATAGGCGAATGACGCGCCACCATAGACAATTTCTCGTCCTCGCTGTCGGTCTGCTGAGCCTGGGAATGGGATGCAATAAAAAAGAAGAGGGAAGGCATCCCGGTCAAATTTATGTAACAAACACGTCAGTAACGTTGGCTCTGGATCCTGGCAGTTTGCCCCCAACGTGTTATGGCAGCAATCCGGGGCCAAGCATTCCCGCCAACGACGTCAATGCCACGATCGTGTGGACGACGGCACCCGATGACAAAACTACTTACTACGTGACATTCTCTGGGGCCAATCCTCTCTTGAATCGGGGCGGTACGCCAGCTGCTATGCCGATCGTCGTCACGTCCGGAGGTTCTGCGGGGGGACCTTTCACGCTGAGCAGTGCGGCCGTCACGGCTTGTACCTCGGTTGCTAGCCCGAACGGGTGCTACCTTAGCTACGATATTTCGCTCCAGCCCGGCGGGAATTCCTGTGAGCTCCACGGTGTTGGATATTATACCGGCATCCACATCACACGGTAGCTAGCGCGGTGTTCAGTTCATCCTGGTGGCAGCCAAGAAGCGGGGACTCCTCTTCAGCTTGTCGAAGTCCGGTGTGTCTCTTATGTTCGCGCGCGAAAACCCAGCTTTGACAGATCTCTCCAGCCATAGCAAAGCCTCGTCTGGGTGGTCCAAATGGTTGTAGACGAGGGCTGCTCTATACATAACCTCTGGGTCATCTGGCGCCGAGGTTAACGCACGCCCAGCCCACTCGATCGCCGTGTTTTTGTCTTCGAGCATTGCGCTATACTCAGCAATATAAGCCATTTCGATTGCATCTCGGGGATTCATCTCCAACTTCGAACGGGCCAGGGAGATCGCCTTCCGGTAAGCAGGGGTCGCTTCCGTTCTACGGCCGGAGATCCAATAGAGCGCATCCCCAAGGTTTCCCCAGTTCAGAGAATCTCGATCATCTAGGCGTAGTGCTTGCTCATAACTGTCCACTGCTTCGGAAAAGCGATGCAACCAAAAATACGCAGCTCCTAAGTTGGCATATGCGTCACGATTCGGTCGCAGACCAATTGA
This sequence comes from uncultured Acidobacteriaceae bacterium, assembly GCA_963763725.1. Classification (GTDB taxonomy): domain Bacteria; phylum Acidobacteriota; class Terriglobia; order Terriglobales; family Acidobacteriaceae; genus Bog-257. Next base: position 96,441 of record CAVXQI010000008.1, on the reverse strand, counting down.
TCGACCGAGGACATCTATCGCGTCATCATAACGCCCTTGATACAGATAGACTCCCCCAAGGTTTGAGTAGCCGCGATAGTTTTCCGGCGCCAAATCGATCACCTTTCGGAACATACTCGCTGCCTGGTCGTACTTGGCCTGGGTTGCATAGAATGCTCCGAACCAGTTGTAGACTGCCCAATAATTGGGCCTTAGAGCAACTGCCTTTTTGTAGGTGGCTTCGGCGTCTTGTTGTTTACCCAGCTTCTGGTAAGCATCTGCAAGATACCCAAGCGCATAATCGTTGTTTGGGTCGAGTTCGACAGCGCGTTGAAACTGGTCAACAGCCTTCTCGTATTTCCCGGTGCCGAAAGACACGTTCCCCGCGCAGGTATAACCTTCTGCAGATTGTGAGGCCAGGCCAAGGGCTTTTTCGCAATTTGCCGAGGCTTTGGTCAACCATTCTTTGCCACGATTTAATTGCTGATAGCCGATCCAGTAGGCTTCTCCAAGGCCGGCATAAGCGGGTGCGTAGTTGGGATCAATCTGAATCGCGCGCCCGAATTCTGTGATGGCACTGTCAATGCTCTCCGGCTTCTCGTATTCCTGGAGGTATCCTCGTCCGCGTACATACGCTTCGTACGCTGCGGGCTTGGTATCTTGCTGAATATTCAGCTTGCGGCGTTGTTCCGGTTTGATTTGCGCCGGCAGCATATCCAAGGCTGCGCTGACTACCTGGTCCTGAAGGCCGAAGGGGTCGCCGACCTGGGCTTCAATGGTCTTGGCGGCAAGTTGCCGATGGGTTTTCGAGTCCACAAGATAACAGTTAATACGGATTATCTGTCCCGAACGCTGAAGACTACTCTCCAGGACCAAGTCCGTTCCAAATTCGCGTCGCGCATCCTCAGCGGTCTTTACCCCTTGAGCCCGAAGATCCTGAGGCGAAACTACTTGGACGGCGTCGCTGCCACTGGCCTCACCCAACTTGGCGGTAACGGTTTCCGTCAGACCCAGTCCCAAGGCGCCCGTAGCGGGGTCCTGCCCCAGCGTTTCCATCGGCAGCACCGCCATGATCTTCTGCTGTAATTGCCGGGGCCGCGGCCATTTCCAAATCATCCATCCCGATTGCAATTCCCACCAGCAGGACCGCGGCCACCCTGATGCTAAGCTTTCGCCTTCGAGCCCTTGCGGCAAGCTGCATCACCGCTGAATTCTGGGTGGACGCTGTTACGGTTTGCCCTGACCGCACACGTTCGAAATCGGCTAGCAGTTCCTCAGCCGACTGATAGCGCAGATTGGGATCTTTCTCCAGACACTTCAAAATAATGGCTTCGAGCTCGGGTGAAGTCTCCTTCTTCAGCGTCCTTGGCGCCGGTGGCAGAGAATGGAGAATAGCGTCCCATAACATCTGTTTGCGCTGAGGAAACGGCCTGGAACCGGTAGCCATCTCATACAAAACCACGCCAGCGGAATAAATATCGGAGCGGACGTCCGGCTCCTTATGTTCGAGCTGTTCGGGCGCCATATACGGCAGAGTGCCCGCAAGGCTGGGCGCCTCGATGGTGACAGTCTCAGCCTCGGTGAGGGTCTTTTCGTCCGGCAGTTCAAAAAGCTGGGCCAGCCCAAAATCCAATATCTTGAGGACGTGCTCCGGAGTGACTCGCAGGTTGCCGGGTTTAAGATCGCGATGGAGGATTCCTCGCGCGTGGGCTGCGGCTAGTCCGCGGGCAAACTGCACGCCTAGTGAGACGACCTCGCGCTCCGCCAAGGGACCCTGCCTCAGGCGGTCGTCGAGCGAAGTGCCGGGAACATACTCCAGCACCAGATAGTCGAGGCCCTGTTCGGCATGAAAGTCGTACACCGCTTCAACGTTGGGATGATTGAGCCGGCTGAGGATTAGGGCTTCCCGGCGAAAGGATGTTTGCGCCCCGACGTCGCCGAGGGTCTTGGCATTGAGCACCTTGACCGCGACATCGCGTTCCAGTCGCTGGTCGCGAGCGCGGTACACAATCCCCATGCCGCCGGCAGCGATCTGCTCGATAAGCCGGAAATGGCCGAGTGTCTGCCCGGGCGTGAGGGTAGGCGCCGCCATAGGAGCAATTCGTATAAGCGAATCGTATGACGGTTCCAGCCTGCGGTCAATGACATGACGGCGACTGAACGTCGTGGATGCTAGGGACGCAAACCCGTGGCCTTGGCGCTTGACAGCTCCAGCTCCAGGGCATTCAGCGAAAGGACGATGTCACGGATTGAGTAATACATCGAGATCACCAGTGAAATCAGGCACAGCGCAAAGAAGGGAAGGCCGACGAAATCGAGGGCCAGATGAAAAACCTGCTCCGCGAATAGCGACAGGATAGTAAGCGTCACAAAGAAAATGCTGCACGAGCCGAAGACCATAGAGGCACGCAGCAAGAGGGCACGTTGATGGGTGTGCCGCAGCTGGTCTTCCAAATGTCTCACATCAACACCGCGAGGATCGGTATTTTGCAGGTCTCGCATGAGCAGGCGTGCACGATCAATCGCCCGGCCATAGCGGTTGGTAATGCTGAGCAAAAGTAATCCGACACCTGAGATCACAATGACAGGCGCGATGGATGCGGTCAGGATCTGAACAACAGCATAGATGGGCATTCGCATGCTCTGGCTCTATGATGCACGAATCCATCGGTCGCTGCCATTGTTACCTTTCGACTTCGCATGTCCGCCGCGGACTACAATGTTCGCATCGGTCGAGGCGCTGAAGAATGCAAACAGCGGAAGTGGTCATTATCGGCGGCGGCATTGTAGGTTCGAGCATTGCCTGGCACCTCACTGAAGCTGGTTGCCGCGATGTTCTGCTGGTCGAGCGCGAATCGCACCAGGGCAAGGGATCTACGGGCAAGAGCATGGGAGGCGTGCGTGCGCAGTTTGCCACCGCACCCAACATACAGATGTCCCTCTACTCTATCCCCTTCTATTCGAGTTTCGAAGAGCGTCTCGGCCATCCTTCGGAATACCGCGCGCAGGGCTACTTGTTCGTCGCGACTAAGCCCCCGCATCTGGAATATCTGCGAACCAACCAGCGGCTGCAAAAATCGCTGGGACTAACGTCGTACGAATGCTGACGCGCGAAGAGATCCTAGTCGATGGTGCCGCAACTTCGCGCCGACGATATCCTAGGCGGTAGTTTCTGTGCGACCGATGGATTCGTTGATCCCTACAGCGTGATGGTGGGATTCACGACCCGGGCGTGCGAGCAAGGCGCCACGCTTTGGCGCTCGGCGGAAGTCACCGCAATCCATTGCAATAGCGAAGGGATCAGCGGAGTGGAAACCACGCGCGGACCGGTCGGCACGCGAGTGGTAGTCAATGCAGCCGGTCCGTGGGCGGCCCAGGTTGCGGCCCTTGCCGGAGTAAAGCTGCCGATCGAACCATTGCGCCGCATGTTGATTCCGACCGAACCGTTTGATGGTGTTCCTCACACTATTCCTATGGTGATCGACATGACCAACGGTTTTCATTTCCGGCCCGAGAGCCTCGGATTCCTGCTGGCATGGAACGATCCGGAAGAGACGCCCGGCTATAAGACGGACTTTGATCCATCCTTCATTGAGAAGGTGCTCACTCGCGCCGCTGACCGTGTGCCCTGTTTCGAGAACCTGGCCGTCAATCCGAAACGCGCCTGGGCGGGACTATACGAGATGTCTCCCGATCACCACGCCATTCTTGGGCCGGTTCCTGAAGTGCGCGGCTTCTACTGTGCCAACGGTTTCAGCGGACATGGCGTGATGCACGCTCCGGCGACGGGAAAGATTCTCGCCGACCTGATCATTCAAGGCACTACGAGTGTCGTGGATAACATTGAGGTGCTTAGTCCGGCACGCTTCGCTAAGGGCGAAATGTTGCATGAGACAGCGGTGCTATAAACCGCCTATCCCCGAATTCTGCTGCGTTTATCCGCCGATCCACGTCGTGCTCTGGTTCGCCCACTGCGCGGCGCGGCGAAACGCTTCGGGTAGAGCGGCCAGCAAATCGGTGGCCACCAGAGAATGTTCGCCCATGGTCTCCGCGGCTACGTCACCGGCGAGTCCGTGCATATACACTGCAGCGACAGCGGCCAGCGGAATGTTATTCGGCATCTGTCCTACCACCCCTGCGGTCATGCCGGTCAGGATGTCGCCGGTGCCGCCGGTTGCCATGCCAGGGTTGCCGGTCGGATTGACCCACGCGGTTCCATCGGGCAGCGCGACGATGGTGCGGTTGCCCTTCAGCACCAGCACGAGATGATGGTCGCGCGCAAAACTGCGGGCGACGTTGAGCCGGTCGGCCTGCACCGCTTTGATCGTGATACCTGCCAGACGCGACATTTCTCCGGGGTGCGGCGTCAGCACCAGCGGACGCTCACGGCCGTCGAGCAACTCGGTGTGGCCGTCGAAGGCGTTGAGCCCGTCAGCATCGATGACCATCGGAACTTTAGTCTGACGTACCGCTTCGCGGACGAACTGTACGGTTTCAGGATCGCGGCCAATCCCTGGGCCGATCGCCACCACGGTCATCGGCTTCGCCAACTTCTGGTAGCGTCCGCTCTCGATATCAGCCATGGCGATGCCACCGCCTTCAGTTTCGGCCAGAGGCTCGGTCATCAGTTCGGCTGCGAAAGCGGCCACGCTGGCGAGCACGCGCGCCGGCGTCGCGACCGTGCTGAGTCCAGCTCCGGCTCGCAAGGCCGCCATGCCTGCCATCCCCGCGGCTCCCGACTTGCCCAACGATCCGCCAACGACCAGAACATGTCCGTACATGCCCTTGTTGCTGTCGGCAGGACGCGGCGCCAGCAGCGTGGCGAAATCGCGCGGGGTGGTTAGCTCAAGCGCGAGGTCGCTGACGATGGCTTCTGGCGGCGATCCAATCGGCGCAACCACGATGGGCCCGCGTGTCAGATTGCCGAAGACATGCGCCGGGCGAGGCGCGGTGAAAGTGACGATGGCGTCGGCGCGGGCGATGTGCTTGTCGGCCTGCGGCGACATCGAGTCGGAATCGGCACCCGAGGGAATGTCCACTGCGACCACCGGCTTGCCACTGTCGTTCATAGCGGCAATCGCGTCGGCATAGAAGCCCTTCACCGGCGGATGAAATCCAGTGCCGAGTAGGCGTCAACCAGCAAGTCGCAACTAGCCAGGCTGCGCGACGACTCGGCCTGCAACTCCTGCGCACTGTGCAACACGATGGGACGCAGCGGCAGGCGCTCGAACATAGTCAGCGCATCGCCGTGCAACTCGGAGGGAGCGGCGAGCAGCAGCACTTCAACCACGCGTCCGGCGCGGTGCAATTTGCGCGCTACGACGAATCCATCGCCTCCGTTGTTACCTTTGCCGCAAATTACGGCAATCCGGTTGGCATGGCGATAGTGCTCGAGGATGAACTGGGCGACCGCGGACTCCGGCGTTCTCCATCAAGGTGATGGACTGCACTCCGAAACGCGCGGTGGTGAGGCGATCGATCTCGCGCATCTCCTCGGCGGTAGTGATTTTCATGCGCGCTCCGTGGAGGAGTCTTCCAACCGGCGCAGGCCGTCGGGCTCGCCCATCGCAATGAGATGGTCGCCGAAGTGGATCACCTCATCGGGCGGAGGATTGAAGCGCATGTGAGAATCTTCTCCTTTGATGGCGAGCACGATGACGCCCATCTCCTGGCGGATACGCGAAGCTTCCAGCGTTGCCCCAACGAAGCGTGAGCCCGCCTGCACTTGCACTTCTTCGATCTCTAGAGGCTTCTGCTGGTTCATGGCAGTGTCGAAGAAATCGACCACGTGGGGGCGCATGAAGGTCTGTGCGATGCGATACCCGGCGAAGTTGTAGGGCGAGACCACGTGATCGGCGCCGGCCGTGACTAAGTGCTTCTCGGCATCTTCCTCGCTGGCACGAGCGATGATGTTGAGCTTGGGGTGCAAGCTGCGCGCCGCAAGAATGATGTAGATATTGGTGGCGTCGGTAGTAGTGGCGGCCACCAATCCACGGGCGCTTTCGATGTGGAGTTCGTGCAGGACGGGGGCTTGCGTGGCGTCGCCTACCAGAGTGAGCCATCCTTTGGCGGAGTAGCGCGCCAGCTTGGCCTGGTCGCTGTCGACGATGACAAAAGGCAATGGCTCGCGCGCCAGTTCGCGCGCCACGCTGCGGCCGACGCGTCCGGCGCCGCAGATGATGTAGTGGTCCGACAATCGGCTGATCTCGCGGTCCATGCGTCTCCTGCCGAATACCGATTGCAGCTCGAATTCTAGCAAAGCCTGGGTCGCGGCCCCGAAGAACAGCAGCACCAGGGCGACGCCCGTGACGATGATGAAGGTGTTGAAGATGCGGCCGCCGTGCGAGAGGGGATGGATCTCGCCGTACCCAATGGTGGTGATGGTGGTCAGAACCATGTAAAAGCCGTCGAACCACCGCCAGCCTTCGATGAAATGGAACCCGGCGACGCCGATCAAGATTAAGGCCAGCAGCGCGAGGAACAGGACCTTCAGATTGAACAGGGCCTTCACAGCAGCCATTGTGTCGCCTGGCGGCGTGCAGCGCAACAAAAACGCCCTTCTGATCCGGAAGGGCGGATAACCGAAGTTGACGGGGAGTCTAATCACCCTCGACCTTTCACCTCATCCGGCACCAGCTTCTGCACCTTGCTGTGATGGCGCCCGTAGGTGAAGTAGATGACCATGCCGATCGACCAGCCACACGATCAGACGGATCCAGGTGTCAATCGGGAGGCCGGCCATCAAGGCGAAGCGAAATCACGATGCCCAGGATCGGGACCAGCGGCACCAGCGGCGTCTTGAAGGGCCGATGCAGCTCAGGACGTCGCACCCGCAGAATCCACACGCCGGCGCATACGATGACGAATGCCAGCAGCGTGCCGATGCTCACCAGTTCGCCAAGAATCCCGATGGGAACCAGGGAGGCGAAGATGGCCACGAAAATACCAACCGTGATCGAGGAGATCCACGGCGTGCGGAACTTGGGATGCACCGCGCCTGCCCACTCCGGCAGCAGCCCATCGCGCGACATGGAGTAGAACACGCGCGACTGGCCCAGCAACATGACCAGCATCACGCGTACCCAGGCCGGCAATGGCGCCCAGCTTCACCAGAATCGAGCCCCAACGGACGCCGGTCGCGTCAATGCCGACCGCAACCGGATCGGCCACGTTCAGGGCCGAGTAGGGAACGATCCCGGTCAGCAAGCCGGAAACCAGAATGTACAGAATGGTGCAGATCACCAGCGATCCGAGGATGCCGATGGGCATGTCCTTCTGCGGGTTTTTGGCTTCCTGCGCGGCGGTCGAGACGGCGTCGAACCCGATGTAGGCGAAGAAGATGACGCCGGCGGCGCGCGCGATGCCCGACCAGCCATATTCTCCAAACGCTCCGTGGTTGGGAGGGACGAAGGGATGCCAGTTGGCGGCGACCAGCGCTGGATGCTTGAGCGCGAATGCCCGGCAATGGCGATGAAGATCAGCACGATGGTGAGCTTGACGATCACGATGCCCGAGTTGAAGTTAGCCGACTCCTTGATGCCGATCACCAGGATGGTGGTGACGACGACAATGGCGAGAAATGCCACCAGATTGAACACGCCGGTCACGTGCGGCAGAGTCGCGGCATCGACGCCATTCTGTTTCAGCATGAGGCGCCATGGTAGTCAGGAGCTCCCAACGGCCTTGATACGCACCAGAATGTTCGGATCCAGTGTTGCCGACATGGGTGTACAGGGTCGCAGTGAGCTGCGGGGGAATGTCGAATGCCGAAGTCCTGCAGGAAGCTGACCAGGTAGCCGCTCCAGCCGGAGGCCACGGTGGCCGCGCCGAAGGCGTATTCCAGAATGAGGTCCCAGCCGATGATCCAGGCGAAGATTTCGCCCAGCGTAGCGTAGCCGTAGGTATAGGCCGAACCGGCGATGGGAATCAGCGAAGCGAACTCGGCGTAGCAGAGTCCGGCAAAGACGCAGCCGATGCCCGCCAGAACGAAGGAGAGCACGATCGCCGGGCCGGCATACTGCGCCGCCGCTGAACCGGTGAGCACGAAGATTCCCGCGCCGATGATGGCGCCGATTCCCAGAGTAATCAGGTTCACCGGACCCAGCGCCCGCTTCAGACTATGTTCGCCCGGTCTCGGACTGCCTCGTTGCATCAGCATGTCGAGGGGCTTGCATCTTCAGCAGATTGGCCATTCAGCTTTGCCTCTTCTTCTTGGTGCTCAGGCTTCGCGTACTCACTTGCGGGTTGCGCTTCGACCACAGGAAATACACGGGAATCCCCAACAGAACAATGATCAGGCCGGGCCACGTGTATTGCGGCTTGTAGCGCAATAAGACTACATCAATAAACACGGCCATCAAAATATACATCGCGGGCAGCACGGGATATCCGATGGCGCGATAGGGGCGCGGCTCGTCTGGACGCTTGACGCGCAGCACAAACAGTCCGGCAATGGTCAGGATGTAGAACACCAGCACCGCAAAAATGATGTAGTCGAGCAATTGTCCATAGCTGCCGGAAATGCACAGAATGCAAGTCCAGACGCACTGCATCAGCAGCGAGTGCGCCGGGGTGTGGTACTTGGGATGCAGCCGTCCGGCGCTGCGAAAGAACAGTCCGTTCTTCGCCATGGCGTAGTACACGCGGGCGCCCGCCAGGATCAGTCCATTGTTGCAGCCGAAGGTTGAGATCAGGATGGCGATCGCCATGATCTGCGCGCCGACCGCGCCGAAGATCTGCTGCACCACCGCAGTGGCGACGCGGTCCTCGGGGGCGTGTTGGATGCCGGCCAGCGGCAGCACGCTCAAGTACACGAAGTTGGCCAGCACATAGAGCAGGATGACCGCGCCGGTTCCCAGCGCCAGCGCCAGCGGCAAGTTGCGCTGCGGATTGCGAACTTCGCCGGCGGTGAAGGTAACGTTGTTCCACGCATCCGCCGAGAACAGCGAGCCCACCTGCGCCACCGCGATGATGGTGATGGTCCCCACCAGCGCGATCGGCCCGCCCACCCCCACCTGCACCGGATGCAGCGCATCCCATCCGGCATTGACGCCAGAAGTTTGCGCCAAAGTTGGCGGCAATCGCCGAGGCGTTGCGTCCCAGAAAAATTCCCAGCAGCACCAGGCCCAGCAGCGCCGCGGTCTTGGCGAAGGTAAACACGTTCTGCACCGCCGCGCCGGTCTTCACGCCGAAGATGTTTAGCACCGACAGGAAGATCACGATCAGTACGGCCATCAGGTTCTGGGTGTTCAAGCCGACATCCATATTGCCCAACACCATCGGGCCGATGGGAATGGGCGGCACGTGCGCGATGTGCCAAATCCAGTGCGTCGACGAGATGGACGGGAAGAACACGCCCAGGAACTTGCCGAAGGCCACGCCGACCGCGGCAATGGTCCCGGTCTGGATGACGAGGAACAGGGTCCAGCCGTAGAGAAATCCCCACAGCGGGCCCAGCGATTCGCGGAGGTACACGTACTGTCCGCCGGCGCGCGGCATCATGGCAGCCAGCTCTCCGTAGGCCAGCGCGCCGGTGATGGTCATGAACCCGGTGACGACCCAGGCGGCGATCAGCAGCGCGGGCGAATCGACCAGCCGCGCGATCTCCGCCGAGACGATGAAGATGCCGGAGCCGATCATGGAGCCCATGACCAGCGTGGTGGCGCTGGTCAGGCCGAGGCCCTTGACCCATTCGCTTTCGCCGGAGCCGATCGATACCGTCTTCGTTTCTGTTGCCAAGGGGCCTCGTGTTTTGTAGATGGCGAGATGCGGTCCTGCGCCCTAAGAATTTACACCAAGCAGGCGCAAGAATTCCTCAGCAACTTTGGTGGGGGAACTGAGCAGGTCGGAGATGACGGCTACGGAGTCGGCTCCGGCGTCGATCACCGACGCGCGCGTTGGCACGAGTGATGCCTCCAATGGCGACCAGCGGCTTTCTGGGTTGCAGCCCGCGCGGCGCGAATTCCGTCCAAGCCGACAATGGCATCGTGGTGCCGCTTCGAGGAGGTGGCGAACACCGGACCGTAGGCGATGTAGTCCGCCGGACCGGCATCGGCCTCCTGCAACTGCTCGAGGTTGTGGGTGGAGACGCCGAGAATGCGGCTCGGGGCCGATCACGGTGCGCGCGCCTTCCGCCGACAAGTCTTCCTGGCCAACGTGCACGCCCTCGTAACCGGCAGCGATGCAGATGTCGGCGCGATCGTTCATGATCAGGGTCACGCCATTGCCCAGCACGCGGCGAATTTCGCGGGCATGGCTAAGCATCTCGCGCGTATTACCCACCTTGTTGCGATACTGCAGCCAAGTCACGCCGCCGGCGGCAAGTTCACGAGCGTAGTCGACGATGGCAGCGAGAGTGCGCAGCGGCGGCGCGAAACAGGCGACGTCGAGGATGGCGTACAACTTGGGTAAGCGAACAGGTTCAGGCATGACAGGCGATTACTTCGCGGCCTCCTTGTTATTTTGGCCGAGCAAGCGCTCCATGAAACTGGTATCGAAGTTGCCGGCGCGGAAGTCCGGGTCGGCCATGATCCGGCGGTGCAAGGGAATACTGGTATAAATGCCCTCGACCACGAACATATCCAGGGCCCGCGACATGCGCGAGATCGCTTCGGCGCGGTCCCGTCCCCGCACCACCAGCTTGGCAATCAAGGAATCATAGTACGGCGGAATGACGCCTTCCGCATAGGCTGCGGTGTCCACGCGCACCCCGGTGCCGCCGGGATGTTGAAGGCGGTGATCTTCCCCGCCGAGGGAGTGAAGCGCTCAGGATGCTCGGCGTTGATGCGGCATTCGATAGCGTGCCCGCGAAACACCACCGGGTAGTTGATCACGCTGCTGAGCTTCTCGCCCGCGGCAATCAGGATCTGCGACTTCACCAGGTCCACGTCGGTGGTCATCTCGGTGACCGGATGCTCCACCTGAATGCGCGTATTCATCTCGATGAAGGAGAGGCTGCCGTCTTCGTCCATCAGAAATTCGACGGTTCCGGCATTCATGTAGCCGATGTTGCTCAGGGTCTTTACCAGGACGCCGCCAATGCGTTCGCGCAACTCGGGAGTAACCTTCACCGAGGGCGCCTCTTCCACCAGCTTTTGATGGCGGCGCTGGATGCTGCACTCGCGCTCGCCCAGGCTCATCACGTTGCCGTGCTCGTCGGCCAGCACCTGGAACTCGATATGGCGCGGCCGCTCGATGAACCTCTCCATGTAGAGATCGCCATTGCCGAACGCCGCCGCCGCCTCCGATTGCGCCGCGTTGAAACAGGTTGGGCAATTCTTCTTCGCTGCGGATGATGCGCATGCCGCGTCCACCGCCGCCTGCCGAGGCTTTCACGATCAAGGGAAATCCCACGCTGCGCGCCCACTCCAGCGCTTCGTCCGCGGAGGCGATGATGCCATCCGAGCCCGGCAGAATGGGCACGCCTTCCTTCTTCATAGTGGCGCGCGCCTTTTCCTTCTCGCCCATCAGCCGTGTGACCTCAGGCGGCGGGCCGATGAACTTGATACCGCAGTCGCGGCAGACTTCGGCGAAGTTGGCATTCTCGCTCAGCAGTCCGTAACCGGGATGGATGGCCTCAACATTGGCGATTTCAGCAGCGCTGATGACCGCCGGAATGTTGAGATAGCTATCGTGGAGACGTGGCGGACCGATGCAGATGGCTTCGTCGGCGAATCGCACATGCAGCGAGTTACGATCGGCCTCGCTGTAAATGGCGACCGCCTTGATGCCCAACTCCTTGCAGGCACAAATCACCCGCAGGGCGATTTCCCCTCGATTCGCAATCAGGATCTTTTTAAACATGAAATAAATTGTGCGGGCATTTGCCTGGGTTAGTCATGAATTTGCGAGTTATTGAAGGGGCACGACTTCGTCACTAAGCTTTCTTGATCCCGAATAACGGCATCCCGTATTCCACCGGACTTCCGTTGGGGACAAACATTTTGGCGATAACGCCCGACACGTCCGCCTCAATCTCGTTCATCAGCTTCATGGCTTCGATGATGCACAGCACTTGTCCTTCCTTGACCGCATCGCCAACTTTGACGAAAGGAGGAGCACCGGGCGACGGAGCTTCGTAATAGGTTCCGACAATCGGCGACTTTAGGATAAATAAATCCGGCTTCGGCCGCCACGGGCGGCGCCGGGACCGCCCCGCTGGCGGATTCTCCGGTCCCGGTGGTTGGCGAAGCTGGGGACGAAGGGGAGCCGCGGGCGCGCTCGCAGCGGACACCGGTGCACCGGGACCACCGCCGGCGTGACCTGCACTACCGGCGCAGGCTGAGCAGCTGCGCCTCGCTTGATGAGCAGTTTCATATCGCCGCGCTGCAGCTCGAACTCGGCGATGTCCTTCTCCACCAGAAACTCGATTAGTTCTTTGATTTCTTTCTGATTCATCGTATTCCGTTCGGCACATGCGATCAGAGACTTCGCAGCCCCGGGATTTCGTCTCTTTTTGAGTCTCTCATGCTTACGCGCAGTAAAAAAGGCGGGACACAATCAAACCCAGCCTCGCTTCATTCCCGGGCCTGAGGCTGCTTTAAATCTCGATCAACTCCTTGGTGACCGGAGTCAGCACCTGGCATCCCTTATCCGTGACCAGCACCATGTCTTCAATTCGAATGCCGCCTCTTCCCGGTATATAAATTCCGGGCTCGATCGTAATGACCATTCCTGGTTCAAGCCTCTCTGACTGGCTTTACCGAGGCGCGGCGGCTCGTGAATTTCCAACCCCACCCCGTGCCCCGTTGAATGCGTGAAGTAGCGGTCTAGCTTGGCCCTGCCGGAGCACCTGACGAGCGGCTTGATCCACTTGGCCCGCCGTTTTGCCCGGAATAACCGCCGCGATCCCCGCTAACTGGGCTTCCAGCACCGCTTCGTACCACCGGCGCTCTTCCCGGCTGACCCGGCCCACGTGCACGGTGCGGGTCATATCAGAACAATAGCCCCGAAGTATAACACCGGAATCCACCACCACGAATCCACGACGAGATATCGGTTGCAGCGAAGCTCGGCCGTGAGGCAAAGCCCCGCGTTTTCCGGCCGCGACGATGGTCTCGAACGACATGCCTTCGGCTCCCGCTTGCCGCGCAGCATATTCCAATTTTCCAGCCACTTCCGACTCCCGCACGCCCGGCCGGATGCAGGCCCGCGCCTCTTCATACACGGCCGCCCCCATTTGCACGGCGGCGCGGATGATCGACAGCTCCTCAGGGTCCTTGATCATGCGCTGCCGCATGATAAGGCCAGACGTCGGTTTCCAGCGGATCCGCCGGTGCACCAGCTTCCGCATCAGTTCCGCGGAGGCGACCGTGGTGTAGTCGGCCTCGAAGCCGATCGCCGCTGAAGTCAACTGGCCGATGATTTTGGCGGCGTCGGTCAGCAGCGGGCCTTTGGATATGACCACCCGGACGCCGCCGACTTCCTCTCGCGCCTGTTCGGTATAACGTCCATCGGTGAAGAAGGTGCGGCGTCCGTCGAGAAATAGCAATAGTCCATTGCTGCCGCTGTAACCACAGAGATAGCGCAGATTGGCCGGATGCGTGACCACGAAGCCGTCGAGCTTCTGGTCGTCGATTGTGCGCTGGAATTTCTTTTGCCGTGATCGATAGTCCATTCGTCCTAAGTTGTGCCCGTAATACTCAATGCTGAGTTATTGCCAATGTTTCCGACGTCTGCTTACGAGCGCGATAAGTATGGCGGCCACTAGGATGATGGGCGACGGCATCGGCATGGATCACGTAGCTGCCCGGCCCGGGAGGCGAACCGAACGGAATCACTGGGCTGGACTTCTCCGCAGTAAGCATGAAGTGTTGATATCCCAGGGTCGTCGCTCTGCCAATACTATTCACCGCAACCACCACGACGGTGAGATCAAAATCCTGTCCGGTTTGATTCGTGACCACCACGGACCCGGAGAGAGTGGCGCCCTGCACTTTGGGATATTGCTTCCAGTCGATGGTCAATCCCGCAATCACGGTGATGGTCATGGCGCGCTGGACCTGTAACGGAGGCGCGCTGGAGTCAGCCACCGCGACCGTAAAGTGATACTCGCCCGGCAGTTGCCGGCACACCGGAGATTGCTCCAGAGTGCATGTGCAGCTTAAGACCCGGAGGAAGCTGTCCGTCGACAAGATGCCACGAGTAGGGAGCGGCTCCTCCGGTTGCGATCAAAGAGAAAGTGAAGTTCTGCCCGGCAATGGCGCTCGGCGCAGACGATGTGGTGATAACCAATTCTGGCTGTTGGTTCGCAGCCGGCCTTTGTCCATGCGCAGCACAAGCAGCGGCCAATGCAAATAGCACAAAGCCAGAACGCGCTACAAGGTTACGCATAGTGCGAACCATTATAGTGGGCACCGAGATCGGCTGGCGGCCCGTCCCCTACTCCGGGGTAGCAGAAATTGACTTCCTCTCCAACGCGCCAACTGCGGCGGAAATGCCGAATAGGGTCAAGGGGTGCGCTAGCGGCAAAAGCTAGTGCAGAAGTCCGAATATTGCCACACCGGTCTGGGTGCCCACGAATACTTTGCCGTTGACGATCACGGGCGTGATGAACTTGTTGCCCGCTCCAAACTGATCGCGCGATCCGGCCTGGTTGCTGTTGTACAGTTCGCGCGAAAGATTGGTGGCATCGTAGGCATGCAGCACCGCCGGGTTGTTGTTCTCAACCGCCCAGACAATTCCGTTGGAAGTTCCATTGGCGGATACGCTGGGAGTAGTGCCGGGATAGGTGAAAGATGTTGCCGTCTGACTGGTCGGAGAGGTGGAGAGTTTTGCGTTCGAAATGCCGAACGCTTTAAGAGGGTCTCCCGACCGAACCGTAATACACCGTGTTGTTGAAGTACGCAGGCATCGCCCAGACTCCTCCGGGAAGCGCCCCATCGATCTCCTGGTAGATGGCGCTGTCGTTACTGGGATTGAATTTCCCCATGTTGTCGCGATTGACGACGTAAATGTTACCGTCCTTTCCGGCGCCCACCGCTAGGTGATGTACTTGATGGCTGCTGTCGATGAAGGTCGGGCAATACCATCGCTCCTCCCGAGCCGAGGTCTTCATCAGCATTCGGACTCCTGCACCGTGTTGAACATGGTGAAGTAGTCGGCGACCGCAAGCTGACCAGAGAGGGAGAGCTTCACGAAGGCATTGCCATAATCGCCATTGATGGGAAACCCGTTGCGCGTCGAGCGTCGTGTCGAAGGTACCGTTACCGTCGAGGAAGTAGAGGGCCTGGCCATCGGAGGCCAAACCGCTGCCCGCCATCCAGATTGCACCCTCGTTGCCGTTGGGGGTAACATCTAGCACCGAAGTCTGCGCCAAGGTTTGGGCATTGTAGGCCATTACCCACCCGGTGTAGGGACGCTGGTCGCAATGGGAAGTGAAGGCGATGTAGATTGTCCCGCCCAATTCCAGCAGGCCGGCGCGTTCTGCGTATTGGCCGGGGCGAAGATGACCTGCCCTCCCTGGCTGCCGTCACCACTGCCAGGATAAGTTGCCGTGATCTCCTTGGGACCACCGAACAACTCGGCTCCGGTCCTAAGATCCAGGGCATGAAGACGCTGATGGTAGTGGCCCGAAGAATCCTTTGACATGGCTACAAAGTACATGGCGCCATTCGGCCCTTGCTGGCAGTCGATCACCGGGGTGCCGGTAATTCCGATCTGCGGTGAAATCTGGCTGCAACCGTGATTATCGCTGGTGGTCTCACCCTGGCCGAGCATGCTGACACTCTCCAGAACTGCGTGCCGCTGTTGGCGCCGAAGGCATAGACGCTGTCATTCTCGGTGACCACGAACACGGTGCTGTCACGAATCCCACTGATGGTATCGGTTTGGGTGTTCACGATAGAGAGGCTGTGCATCCACTTTGCCATCGACTGAGAAGAAGCTAACCTTTCCGAAGGAGCTGGAATTAACATTGGAGGGCGTCAAAATCGTTTCTTGGGACGTCACGCCTTGACGGGTAATGTCATAGTGATAAGTAAGCACATCTGTGGGTAACGTCATAACTGACGGTCCTGGAGCTTGTGGCGAGGATGGCGCTGATCCAGCGCCGGCATTCGATGACGAACTCAAAGACGACGAAGAATTGCTCCCTCCGCAGTACAGCATTCCTAAGTTCAGGATAACCAGAAGGAGCAACGTGCAATTTCAAATAGCCTCGCATGGGGAACCCTCCAAATCGTAGACTTCCAACTTATGATGGGGTCTAGATGAAGCGCGCCGCCGGAAAGTTGTGTGAATTTTGGAGCTAAGCGCTATGACGCCGCTAGCTCTTTAGTGCTATTTTGTGAGTTATTTATTGTGCGGCGCGCCGCGAACTTCGCTCCCAGCGAATAGCCGATACAACAGAGCGTCGGCAGTGTGTATAAAGGCCAAGCCAATCCTTCGTCACAATTTGTGCGGATGTCGAAAACGAATTCGCGCAGGAAGTACTGTGATCGGGAAAAGCCACAGTTCTGGCCAGTATAGCCTGCCACGTCGGGAAGAACGACCAAAATCCACAGCGCAATCGCCGGAATCCAGATCCAGCGCGCGACCGAATGATGGAACTTGTGCGCCACCAAATATCCTAAGCCGAAGGCCGGCAGTAAAGTCGTTACATCCTGGCTATAAGCCGCAATGCGGGAGGGAAAGACATGGAAGAGCAGAATGCTTATCGGAGCAGCCAACAGTGAGCCAACTAGGGCTGCGAATACCAGGTTTGGAACAAACGCCAAGCCCTTTAGGAACGCGTGAAGGGCGCGCCTCTGAGGACTCTTGCGCTCGGCTTTCGATCAAGGCTGCGGGCATGGCGAAAGAGTAGTCCAAAGGAAAAAGGTTGGCCATCCCGAATTAGTCGGCTGCCCGCCGTGACGCGGGCAGGCTTGCCCAGTTTGCGCGGCCGGAATGCCTCGCTCCTGAAGCTTTGGTTCTCCATCCAACCGTCGAGGACGCTTTTCTTGAACTTCCAGCGATTGCCCAGCTTGAACGCGGGGATCATCTCCTCGGAGACGTACTTGTAGAGCGTGTCGGGCGAAACGCCCAGATACTGCGATGCCTGACGTATATTCATCACTTCGCGCGCGTCGGCCAACATGGCTCCTTCCTGGGTTGTGGCGTGGTGGGCTGCGAGTGCGACGCCCGCGATGGAGTTGGTCTGGTCCGGCTCGCTTTGGCGTGGCTACTGATAGTAGACTCTCCCGGTTGATCTAACGGTCTGCATCTTCGCTAATTGTTCGCCTTGCAGAGTACTTGCAAAGACCCTGCCAACGCAAGTTATTGTAGGGCGATTAAAGGGGTTTCACCATACGCCAGATGTTGACCTGCACGATACCCCGAGTAGTGGAAGAGGCCAATAGCAACGAAGGCACACGGAAAATTGCCGATTGCTATCCGAGTGGCGCTGTGCGTTTGCCGGGCAGCTGACAAGTGCTTCCGCAATCCGGTTTTCGGTTGACCCGCACCCATGCCACCCTCTTCCCGGTTGTCTCATCTGACCTGGAAAGGCCATATCATTTAGGATGTTCTCGGCTGACAGGAGGTGTTGTGGTCTGTAGCACTTGTGGATATGAGAACCAGGTTGGCAATCGCTTTTGCGGGATGTGTGGCACCCCGCTGCCCCACCGGCCGCTGACCGCTCCCGGCGCGCAGAACACGGCCAGCCTCACGCGTCCGCTGACGGAAAACTCCGCACCCGTTGAACCGCGGACCACCGCAGTGTCGTCGTCTCGCACCAGCCTGCAGGGTGAGCCTGGTCCAGCCTACACGAAGTGTCCGAGACTTCATCCAACCGTACTGACGCGACGGACGACACGCCGCGATCCCGCATCTGGCAGTCGTCCCCCGGAACACCACATCCGACAACGCGCAACCACCGAAAGTCGCGAGTCCCCAATTTGACTTGGTGCCGGAAATTCCATTGGACGAGTACGTTCAGAATTTCCGTTACGTGCCGCCCAGCGATCCGCAAGAAATCACCATGCGCGCCGAGACTCCGGTACCAGAGCCTGAACCTCCCGCTCTCGTCGAATGTTACCCCGGTCGCGCCGGTGGAGACGACGGTCGCCGCAACCGAAACAGCGCCGCCCCCCCTTGCGGACGACGTGCGAGAGCGCCTGGGATTGGAAGTCGACAGCACGCCGGACGTCGCCCAGCGACCGCCCACGCTTTCTGGATTTCAACGAACCGCCGGCGTCCCCCAAACCAGCAGTCCACGCTGCTCCTATCGCTGGTCCATCCTTCCTGGGACTGAGCGGTCCGCCTCCAGCGCAAGCCGAGGCCGTCGACGAGCTCGCCGCTGGAAGAGCCTGCGCGTGGCAAATGGCGGATCGGGCTGGCAACGGCCGTGGTCCTGGTCTTAGGCGCGCTCGGAGTGCTGGAGTGGCGCGCACAAGTGCGTCAGACGAACAACGGGCCCGTCGAAGTTATCAAGATGAAGATGCGGAGCTTGACTCACAACAAGCCGGGGGAGAGTGCCAGCACTGAATCCGCGTCGTCGGCCACCCCTCCTGATTCCTCTTCCAAACCCGAGATGCAAGTCGAGCCATCGCCTCAAGCCGCAGAACCAAAATCCAGCGGCGAATGGCACGCCTTCCGCACAAGGGGCGGCTGTTGCAGAGGTTCCGAACAAAGCTCTTACCGCGACATCACCCGCGAGTTCCGGGACTGCCACGCCTTCACCCGCCGGAAATCAGCCTGCGGCAGAGCCGCCGAAACCAACGCACAGTCCACCGCCGAATGCGACGCAAGCTCCGGCCGCGCAGAACACGTCGTTGGCGAAGCGACGACTGCGGCGAACCCTGCGGACAAATCTGCGGACAAATCTAAGATGAGTGCGTTACAGCCGCCCGCGTCGTCCACACCCACCGCTGGCGAAGTCTAAGGTGTCGCCCCCAGCCGCAGACGATAGCCAGGATGTGACCGTTAGGAAAGTAATCCCTGGAGCCGACGAGGTCGCCAAGGCCAACAATGCTAGTGATTCGGTAGCGGAAGCCGCGTGGCTATGGAAGGCGACCGCCAAAGGCAATCCTACTGCGCCGGTTCGTCTCGCCGACATGTACGTCAAAGGCGATGGCGTGCCTCGCAGTTGCGAACAAGCAATAGTGCTGTTGAAGACCGCAGCGGAAAAAGAAAACGCCCTGGCCCGCAACCGGCTGGCTTCCATGTATGGCTCCGGAACCTGCGTGCAACGTAATCGTGTGGAAGCTTATCGCTGGCTGAGTTCAGCGTTGGCCGCCAATCCCAATAGCGAATGGGCACAACAGCGTCGCGACCAACTCTGGCAGCAGATGACTCCCGAAGAGCGCACCCTGGCGCAGAAGTATAGGTGAACGCCGCTTTTCGCAATTCGTATTCGCTCGCGGCGGCCAGCCCAAAGTCTGTGCTAGCAACTATAATGATCTCAGGGTGAGGCATCGCGTCTTCGCCCGCAGTTTTGAAACCACTTTTTGTTCCCTTGCATCAACCGCCAACTGGAGGAAAGAATCAGCATGGCACACGAAGTTCCTGCGCTGCCCTACGACTACTCTGCCCTAGAACCTTACATTGACACGCAAACCATGCACCTGCATCACGACAAACATCATGTCGCTTACGTCACCAACCTGAACGCCGCACTGGAGAAGGCGCCGGAGCTGCAAAAATTGAGTGCCGAGGAGCTGGTCAAGAGTCTGGAAAATGTGCCAGAAGCAATTCGCGCCGCAGTTCGTAACAATGCCGGCGGGCATGTGAACCATACTATGTTTTGGACCATCATGGGTCCCAACGCCGGTGGCGAGCCCAGCGGCGCTATCGCGGATGCCATCAAGAACACCTTTGGCGACTTCAACGCTTCAAGGAAAAGTTCAACGATGCCGGCCTCAAACAGTTCGGCAGCGGCTGGACATGGCTGGTGCGCGACCGTGGCGGCAAGTTGCTGGTTATGTCGACGCCCAATCAGGATAGCCCGCTCAGCCAGGATTTCTCTCCCATCATGGGCAACGACGTCTGGGAGCACGCTTATTACCTGAAGTACCAGAACCGCCGCGGCGACTACCTGAAGGAATGGTGGAACGTGGTGAACTGGGCAGAAGTGAACAAGCGCTTCCAGAACAGCCAGAAGTAAGAAGCCGTGAGTCTTCAGGCAAAAGGGTGCGACGATCGCACCCTTTTGTCATCTCCTCGAAGAAAGCCGTTAATTGACGTTCGGCGACGGCTTGCGGCAGAATCGTGCTCAATCCTGCGCCAACCCTGATTGGCGCTATCTCACCAGTACGGCAATTTTCAGTTGATGGAACCATGATGAATACGACGGCGTAGAAGAATGTTGTAATGACGGAAGCCGGCTTTGGCAAGATTTTGCACACAACCAACCATGGAGGGCGAATGAAAAATCGGATGTTGACAACGATGGTGGCAGGACTATTGGCTATGCTGATCGTAAACCACGGTTATGCCGCCTCGGGCAAGAGCAGTTCCAATCAGCAGCAGATCGCGCACGGCGAGTACTTGGTAAAGGCCATCGGTCAGTGCGGCGATTGCCATACTCCCATGAACGACAAGGGCGAGTTCATTCAAGGCAAGTGGCTGCAGGGTAAGAAACTTGATTTCGCTCCGACGGTGCCGCTGCCAGTCTGGGCCGACACCTCACCCAACATCGCCGGACTGCAAGGCTGGGACCACGAGAAAGCTGTCCAGTTCTTCATGACCGGGCTGGCGCCCAATGCACAGCCGGCACGTCCGCCCATGCCGCAATACAAGATGAATCGTGCCGACGCCGAGGCCGTGGTGGCGTACTTGGAATCTTTGAAATAGTCCTCGCTACAATCCACTCTCGCCGCCAACTATTACCAGTGGATGTGCGATAGATTGATGCTCTCTAACCCGGATTTCTCACCAGTAGTAAACACACAGGCCTGGTGCCCCAGGTTCGCGTCCGGGGTTTGGACGCTAACCTGGGCAGGAGTTCGCGTTGATCCGCCGGATATTCAGAAACCACGATCTCTGGCTGTCCGCTCCAATTCAATTTCCACGCGCCTGCACTGACCCCAGGTTAGCCCGAAAGAAGGGCGAACCTGGGGCACCAACCTAACCCGACACCAGCTTAACTCGGGCAGAGGAACACGCGGGGCTGACCACCCGTGACTTTGAGTTCGCGATCTCTTCCCGTCCACTCTGACTCAATCTCGACCACACCCATCTCGCGGAAGGCGTAGTGCCGAAAGCTGCTCCACTTCCAATCGCCCGGGTCACGCACTAATCCCCGCTTCACCGGATTCCGATGCAGATAGCGCAACTTGATCCCGAACTCGCGCACGCTGCGCACGTTCCGGTCATAGTATCTCTTCTGCCAGAACGGTTCGTGCCGATTTCCCAGGTTAGCGTCGAAACGCTGGTGCCCCAGGTTCGCGTCCTTCGTTTGGACGCTAACCTGGGCCCCGGTCAGACTCCTGGCGCGCTTACTGAACGACAGCTTGAGATAGTGCATCGCCTCAGCCAGGTTGCCGTGTTCGGGCTCGCTGACCAGCAGATGCACGTGCTCCGGCATGACCACGTAGCCATAGATGCGCATCCGGAAACGCAGTCGCATGGCTTCCAGGCAGAGGAGAAACAGGGCGTAGAGCCTGGCGTCGGCAAATTTCGGTTTTCGCCGATAGCAACTGAAGGTGATGAAGTGCGACTGACCCGATTCGTGGTAGCGCAGCAGACCTCGCGGCATAGATCGAAACTACATCGACCGATATCGGTCAGCAGTGACGCCACGCACGCTCGGCCGTGAGCCCAGGTTAGCGTCCAAACCAAGGACGCGAACCTGGGGCACCAGGCATCCGTGTGAAGATTCGAGGCACGGTAAAGCAATGCCGTGATCCGGGCGACGATATGTTTCTGGAGTGCGCCGCCCTTGCGAAAGCGGATTTGCTGATTGCAGGTGACAAGGATTTGCTGGCTCTCGGCGCGTACAAGGGAACGCGCATTATCACTCCCTCGGAATATCTGAGAGCTGGATAAAAGTATCCGGCCACTGCTCAGAGATGAGCCCGGTACCCCTGGGCCTGCTGAAAAACTCCGCGCGCGGAGCAAGGGTAGAGCTGGCCTTCAGGCCAGCGTCTAAGCCCTTCATTTATGTCATCCGGAGCCGGCTTCAGCCGGCGGCATATGCCTCACAAAGAGTTTTTCAGCAGCCTGCCGAAGGAGCCTGCCCTGGGGCCGCCGAGGGTTCGCGTCCATCGTTTGGACGCTTACCTGGACTCGGGAAGGCCCTAGCGCACTAAGGTCTGATTAAGTCTGGTTCTTTGAAGGGGACGGCCTTCAGGCCGTCCGTAAATGCCTGATATAAAGTCTGGGCTTTAGCCCCTGAGGCACTACCAACCGGCTTAATCAGACCTTCCCCGACCCCAGAGCCTGCCCTGAACGAAGTCGAAGGAGCCTGCCCTGAGCGCAGTCGAAGGGTTAGCCCAAAAGAAGGGCGAAGCTGGGGCGCCAGGCACCAGGCCCCGGGTCTCACGGTCCCACTCATTCGAAACCCGCGAATGAGTGGGGTACCCGGCATTGTTTTTTGTTACCATTTGCGGTTCCCTGTTCAACGTGAGGTGGGTCGTTTGTCCAAAGAAGACCGGGAGTGGTACTTCCAAAAAATTGAGTCTCTCGACCCCGCGCACTCTGTTGTCACTGCCGACCGAGACAAGAATGTGCTGGTGTACAACGAGAAGATTCGAAGTGATGAGTCTCTGAAAAGACCTGCAACTGACGAGGAACTCGTTCGGGCGTTGGCTCTGTGCTTGCTTGCAGGACCCACGTTTCAGTACGAGGTCGATACCTTTTATATTGAGAAGTATTACAAGCACGGCCATCCAGCCTCGAAGCACGACGAAGTCGATTTGATTGTCTTCGATGATGACGACCTGCCTTTTGCAATGTGGGAATTCAAGTCCCCTAGCGCCACGGGCACAAAACCAAAACTGACCGTTATTTGCATTGACCGAACGGAGAACCCTTCTTTCGAGAGTTGGGAGCAGAAGGGGCGTCCTCACTCAACGGTTTTTCCGGCTGCTTACACGGACCCAGAGTTTGTGCCATATGTTCAGGGTGGAACGCGTGACTTGAGCCTTGATTCCACCCAGGCGGATTTCCGGGCAGTGGCAGCGACATTTCATGCGGAGTTCTTCGGAGAGCATCCCGACAACACTCTTTTTACGAATGTGATGAAGTGCCTGTTGGCTAAGATTTATGACGAACGTGTTCGGAAGAAGGGAGAGAGGTACGCGTTTCAGGTCCTCTATATAAAGAGCAAGGAAGAAAAGGCTGTCGAGGTGTTCAAACGGGTCAACGAACTCTATCGAACCGCATATGTTCGTTATATCGAGCCCGGCTCCGCTGAGCCCGACGAAATTAATCCAAAGGAGTTCGCCCCTGAACGTGTGAAAACCGTAGTGAAGGTTTTACAAAGCATGTCAATCACGCGAGGCGCGGCTCTGAATGCTGATGTCATAGGGGCATTCTTCGAGGAGATTCTTCGCTCCGGATTCAAGCAAGACAAGGGGATGTATTTCACTCATTCGAATCTCGTGACGTTTATTCTCGAAGCCATCGACCTTGACGGCCTAACTGCCGCGACGTGGAAAACCGCAACTCACCCGGAAAACCGATTGCCGTATGTTATCGACCCGGCTTGCGGCTCTGGGTCCTTCCTGTTAAGGGCAATGCAGATTGTAGTAGTTGCAATAAGGTCGCGCCAAAGTCTCTTGGTCAGCGATATTGATTCCGCCGAGTTCTTCGCCGCCAGAATGTCTGACGCGAAGCCGAATTATTGGGCGGAGCATTTCGTATACGGGATAGACCCGAAGTTTGATATGGCGATTACTGCGAAAGTGAACATGGTCCTGCATGGGGACGGCTCCGCCCACATTTTCAAGCATGACAGTTTGAAACCTCTCTCGACGTTTGCTGATAGCAAATTGAAACCAGTAGGAGACCCCCACAGAAGTATTCCAAGAAATCGCTACAAGTTCGATATGGCCGAGAGTTTTGACGCGGTCGTTTCCAATCCTCCATTCGGCATTACAATTGCCTCCGAGACGGCAGGGTCCTTGGGGAGCAGTTATTCACTCCGAGATACCGTACCAAGCGAAGCATTGTTTTTAGAGCGCTGGTTCCAATTGCTGAAGCCAAATGGACGCTTGGGAGTTGTCGTTCCGGAGTCTCTGTTGAACGCAGCGGAAAATGTCTCGGTTCGGTTGTTTCTCTACCGATGTTTTCACATCCGCGCAATTGTCGGGCTTCCTCGTAACCTTTTTATAGAAACCCCCACTCTGACGAGTCTGCTCTTTGCTCAAAAAAAGAAAGCCTCCGAGATTTCAAAATGGGATGACGAATGGGAACTGCACCTCAAGGATTGTGTAGGCCGGATTGAATCGGTAAGTGATTTCTTGAAAAAGACGTTACGGGATGGTACTGGCACGATTTCCGAAATTGAAAAACGGGTGCTCTCGACTCTGTCGCCGATCATTGATGAAGACTCTTGGATTGTGAAAAAAGGCGAAGAACCGCTGAAAACCCGCGTCCCCGGTACTGTGCACAGTGTCATTGACGGGTGCCGCTATTATTCGAAGTTGATTGTTCTGGCCGGGTTCAAGTTGCTCGTGCGCAACTACGTGTTTTTCAAAGTCGCGAGCAAACTCAACTATGACTACCCCGTGTACATGGTCGACGAGGTCGGTTTCAAATTGAGCAAGCGAAAGGAACGAATCCGCCCTAATCAACTCTGTCGTTTCGTGGGCGCAAACACAAACCGAGAAATGCCAAACCTCCATTTAGCGGACGAACCAATTAACCTCGTCGTGGACTCCACTACACCCGAGCGCATTCTCGACTACATCCGGAGAGACGTTCAATGGTCATGACGCCCTCCCTGCTACCTCAGAAGATGCCGCTCGTTATGCGAGCGAGTCTGCAACTGGTTTCAAAATCACACACGTTACGCTGTGACGCAAAACAGGCGGAACAGAGGTTTGTTGAATTCGACAAGTTCATCCGTTCCATTGACCATTTCTATGTCGGCGAGGTGCTGCCAGGTCCCTTTGTCAAGGGAGCACAACCTCGCTATCTTGAGAGTCTCGACCCAGAAGGAGTGCCTGTGATAAGCACTCTCGCAATTCAGGACCTTTCTATTCAGACAAAACTCTGTCGCTACATCAGTCAAGAAGAATTCGACGCGACGGAGGAAGCAAGAAAACCGAAAAAAACGACGTCCTTGTCACGCTGGACGGCGGCACCAGTATAGGTAAGCCAGTGCTATTCGAATTGGATGACGAGTATGCGATTGATAGTCACATCGCAATCCTGAGGCCCGTAGGGTTCTCTCCTCGCGCTCTCGTGTACCTCTTGGCCTCACCCCTCGGACACGTTCAGTTTCAGCAAGCGGAATCCGGAGCCAGTGGACAAACGGGTGTCACAGAGGAGGACATACGGCGGTTTCGATTCCCCATACTCAGCCCTACGCTTCTTGATGGCCTCGTAAAGCAACTCGATGAGCGCAGGGAAGACGCATCCTGTGTGATGGTCGAAGCGCATCAGCGAGAAGCGGATGCTTGGCAAGAATTCGATGACGCCATCATCGCCAGCGGGGCGAATCTCTCCTCCAAAGGGCATTGACGGGCCGGTTGCCTGGTGCCTCAGGTTCGCATCCGTCGTTTGGACGCTAACCCTTCGACAGGCTCAGGGCAGGCTCTGGGGCACCAGGCTTCCGGGCAGGGATTGAAGATAGTTGGTCCCACAGTTTCGTATCCCACCCTTTCGCAAAAGAAGCGAAAGGATGGGGCACGCATTATAAAAGGGCGCCCCTTTCGAAGTAGGTTATGGTTGCTGTGTGAAGCAGTAACCCAAACCTCAACGAAAGGAACACCCGATGGATAGCATCAAGTATATCGGCCTCGATGTCCACCAGAGCACCATCTCGGTAGCCGTGCTCAACGCTGAGGGCAAGCTGGTGATGCAGTCGGTGATCGCCACCCACGCCACGGCCATTCTGGATTTTCTTCAGGGGTTGCGTGGGACGCTGCATGTCACCTTCGAAGAAGGCACGCACTCGGCCTGGCTGTACGATCTGCTGGTGCGGCGGGTAACCAAGCTGGTGGTGTGCAATCCCCGGAAAAACGCACTGCTGAAGGCGGGCAACAAGAGCGACACCATCGACGCCCGCAAGCTGGCCGAGCTGCTGCGCGCCGGGCTGTTGTCGCCGGTCTACCACGGCCAGAACAGCACGGCGGCGGTAAAGCATCTGGGGCGCAGTTATGCCGCGCTGACCGAAGACACCACCCGCATCATGGGCCGGCTGAAAGCGCTGTATCGCAGCCAGGCCATTGCCTGTGCCGGCAAGAAGCCCTATGGAGCACGGCATCGCGAAGAGTGGTTAGCGCAGTTCAGCGAGAGCGGATTGCGGCGTCGCGCCGAGCGACTCTACCAGGAACTCGACCTGCTGCAGCAGCTGCGCCGCGAAGCTCGCCGCGATCTGATTCTGGAGTGTCGCAAGCATAACGAGACCAAGTTGCTGCGCACGGTTCCGTGGCTCGGTCCGATACGCGTCGCCTTGCTCATCGGGCGAGTGCAGACGCCGCATCGCTTCCGCAGCAAGCGGCAGTTCTGGGCCTACTGCGGCCTGGCGTTGGAGACGCGCAGCAGCGCCGACTATGGCTTCGTCAACGGGCAACTGGAGCGGCGGAAAAAGCCGGTGTTCATTCGCGGCCTGAACCTGAACCACAACCATGATCTGAAGAACCTGTTTAAGAGCGCAGCCACCACCGCCAGTGGCAGTAACGGACCCTTTCGCCCGTTCTACGAAAACCTTCTGATAAAGGGAATGAAGCCCGAGTTGGCGCGGCTGACCCTGGCACGCAAGATCGCCGCCATCACTTTGCATGTTTGGAAGAAAGGAGAACCCTTCGACGCCGAATATCTGAAGCCACAAGCCGCTTGAGCGCGCAGAACCGAAGGATCAGGCCGGAGTCACCTCCGCGACCGTCGATGGGTTCTGAGCGCTCGGGTTCGAGGGTAAGTATCCTGGCCGGGTTAGGCTGCGTGCGCCGCTGGCGCCAAGTCTCACGGGGCACCATATGCTCCCTCGGATAACCCAACAAAGCCATAGTGCCGCGCCTCGGCGCGAGTCTCAGATAGAACCATGGTTGGCCATTTGGCCACCGCCAGGCTTGTGCAGCTTCAGAACCGAATGATGTCGTAGCGCGGGCATGAAAACGACCAGAGAACTGCGGACTTCCGCCGCCAAGATGACGAAAGGGGCTGGATGTCAGAGAACTACCTGTTCCCCAGCAGAGGGAAAAGTGTTTTCTCTTGACATCCCCTTTTATAGAACCCGGCCGTCACTTTGAGCTCGCGATCTCTTCCCGTCCACTCCGACTCAATCTCGACCACACCCATCTCGCGGAAGGCGTAGTGCCGAAAGCTGCTCCACTTCCAATCGCCCGGGTCACGCACCAACCCGCGATTCCCTCGCGGGCTAAAGCCCGCTCGGGATGGGAAGGAGTGGAAGGCCTTATCGGCACGACTGAAGTCGTGCCCTGACACGAAGCTTACGTGGCAAGAGTCGCTCACAAGAAAAACGGGACGCTCGTCGCGCCCCGTGTCCGGGGCTAAAGCCCCTGTTCATCCATTGTGGCGTTGACGCGGGCCTGAAGGCCCGCTCTACCACCGTCTGACAACTGACAACTGGCTACTGACAACTGCTTCAGTCGTGCACGCCGTCCATGAATGCCCGCAGCTTGCGCGAGCGCGAGGGATGACGCAGCTTGCGCAGCGCCTTGGCTTCGATTTGGCGGATGCGTTCGCGCGTGACCGCGAACGACTGGCCCACTTCTTCCAGCGTGTGCTCGGAGCCGTCCTCCAGGCCGAAGCGCATCTTGATCACCTTCTCCTCGCGGGGCGTGAGCGTGCGCAGCACCTGCGCCGTCTGCTCCTTGAGGTTGACGTTGATCACCGCTTCCGCCGGCGAAACCACGGCGCGATCTTCGATGAAGTCGCCCAGATGCGAATCTTCTTCTTCGCCGATGGGCGTCTCCAGCGAGATCGGTTCCTGCGCGATCTTGAGCACCTTGCGCACCTTGGCCACCGGAATGTCCATGCGCTTGGCAATCTCTTCCGAGGTAGGCTCGCGTCCGAGTTCCTGCACCAGCTGCCGCGAAGTGCGGATCAGCTTGTTGATGGTCTCGATCATGTGCACCGGAATGCGGATGGTGCGCGCCTGGTCGGCGATGGCGCGAGTGATGGCCTGGCGAATCCACCACGTCGCATAGGTCGAGAACTTGTAGCCGCGGCGGTATTCGAACTTGTCCACCGCCTTCATCAGGCCGATGTTGCCCTCCTGAATCAGGTCGAGGAATTGCAAGCCGCGATTGGTGTACTTCTTGGCGATGGATACCACCAGTCGCAGGTTGGCTTCGATCAGCTCCCGCTTGGCGTATTCGGCGTCCACGTCGCCCTGCACGATTTCGCGCTGGGTGCGCTTCAGCTCGGCGAAGTTGGCGCCGGCATCGTGCTCCATGCGCTCCAGGTCGGCGCGAATCTGCCGCACCTGC
Source organism: uncultured Acidobacteriaceae bacterium (assembly GCA_963763725.1). Classification (GTDB taxonomy): domain Bacteria; phylum Acidobacteriota; class Terriglobia; order Terriglobales; family Acidobacteriaceae; genus Bog-257. The sequence continues at coordinate 67,924 of CAVXQI010000008.1, read as the reverse complement.
TTGCGCAGTTCCTTCTTGGCTTCCTCGGCGCGCGTCTGATCGGCGCGCTTCTCGAAGTTGACCGCCTGCTTGTCGAGCCCGCGCATGCTGTCGACGGTCTTGTTGACCCGGTCGATCAGGCGCTTGCGCTCGTTATTGGTAAAGCCCAGCCTGCGAATGACTCGCGATACCGCAACCTGCTCGCGTCCCAACGCCCAACGGTAGCGGCGGTGCTCCTTCGGCCGTTTCTTCTGGGGAATAACGGCCAGCTTCTCGATTAACTGGATCGACTTCTTGTAGTGTTTGCTGAGCTCGTCAATCCTTCCGGTGATCTCCTTCAGGCGATTGAGGACCACCTCTTCCGTGATCTCCTCTTCGTCGAAGAGCACGATTTCCTTGATGGAGCGCACGCCGCGCTTCAGGTCCTCGCCGATGGCAACGATTTCGCGAATTACGATGGGGGAGCGGGACAACGCTTTCAGTACTCGTAGCTGCCCACGCTCGATGCGCTTGGCGATCTCGACTTCGCCTTCGCGGGTGAGCAGCGGAACCGTGCCCATCTCGCGCAGATACATGCGCACCGGATCGTTGGTTTTTTCCAGCGCACCCGGCGTAAGGTCGAGTTCAACGTCCTCGCCAGCCTCCAGTTCGGCATCGAACTTTTTGTCGAGAGAGCCGGGGAGCTTCGGACCTTCGAGTACATCAATCCCTTGCGTGCCGATGGTGGTCAGCAGGTCCTCAAGGTCATCGGGCGAATGCAAGTCGTGCGGGATAAGGTCGTTGACCTCGTTGTAAGTGAGGTAACCCTTTTCTTTTCCCGCATCGATCAATTTTTTAATGTCGTCGAACTTATCTTCAAGAGCCAAAGCGGAGTTTCCTCTAAATGGCGCCAGTTGAGGGGCGCGCTTCTTCCATGCACACCACGGCGGGAACGGTACTGCAGTACCGACATGCGCAGAAACTTACAGATTTTATCATAAGGCCGGGCCCGCTCCCTAGCCTTATTTTGCAAATCACAAAACGCCAGTAACCAGCCGAACCTGAATTGCGCACAATTCGGACTTATCTCATACAATTAGATGTTTGCCGCGTAGCGTTCGCTTCATCCTTTTGACATCAGTTACTTACGGGAGAATAAGGCCCATGGAAACGGTCGGGATAGCCCGCGGAAACTTTAGTAACCTCATTACGCACCCTCACCCATCGTGCTCATGGCGCGGCGGAGCTTCACTCGTTCCTGGAGCAGTCTCGCCGCCGTCGTCGAATCCTGCAGCCGCTCAGCCTCTTTCAGTTGATGTTGCAGGTCTTCGAGTTGGCGGCGGAAGACCCGGCGCCGCAACGAGCGGATCGAACTCTCCAGCAACTCTGGTGTGAGTTCTTCGGACTCATCCATCAGCACGGTCGCCAGCAAGCTGCGAGCGTCTTCTTCCAGCGGCAGCGACATCGGGTCGAGTCCCTGTTCGTGTGCCAGCAACAAGAAGTCAAGCAAACTCTCAGCCGCCGATCCGCCGTGCAAGCGCTCGCGCGTCAGTGCAAAATGCGCCTGCCGCGCCGGCTCAAAGTCGAGGTCCTGACCATCGCGATCGCTCACTGGACTGCCGGACAACTCCTGGCTTGCCAACGCCCGAATCAAAACACGCTCGGCATCGGTCAGCACCGTGGCCGCGGGAGCGTTCACCCGCGACGCCGAACGCGTGCCCGCGGCGTGACGCAGTTCCTGGCGCAGCACAGCCGATTCGATCCCCAATCGATGCGAAATCTCGTTCGCCCACTCGTCGCGCACGATGCGGCTGGGCACACGCTGAATGTGCGGCAGCAGATAATTCAAGGCCTTCACTTTGCCTTCAGGAGTGCGGGCGGGAAACAACGAACGGGAGCGCTCAATCAGGTAATCGAAATATTTCTGCGAGCGGGAAAGCGCCTCTCCGTACGCTGCCACTCCCTTGCGCCGAATGTACAGGTCGGGATCGAAGCCCGCCTCCAGCGTGAGAACTTTGATCTGGAACTCCTCGCTCACCAGCAGCGCCAGTGAGCGCTCTGCCGCCGCTGCGCCGGCAGTATCGGGATCGAAGTTCACCACGATGTTCTTGCTGAAGCGCCCCAGCAGCCGCGCTTGCAGTTCGGTGAAAGCCGTGCCTGAACTGGCGATCACGTTGCGAAAGCCCGCCGTGTAAACCGAGATGCAATCCATCTGGCCTTCGACCAGGATGGCGTACTCCAGCTTGCGGATCGGCTCCTTGGCCTTGTCGAGATTGAACAGCACCCGCGACTTCGAGTAGATCGGCGTCTCCGGCGAGTTCAGGTATTTGGGCCCGGACTTCTCGTCGGTGGCCAGCGTGCGGCCGGTGAAGGCGATCACCTTTCCCGATTCGTTGGTGATGGGAAACATCACCCGGTTGCGAAACCGGGAATACATAGTTGCCAGTGGCCGGGGTTAGGCAGTTGTCGGTGTATCGGTCTGCGTCGGATCCTTCTGGCAACTGACCCTGGTCAACTGATCACTGCTCCTTTGTCCTTCCACGAGAACAGGCCCGACTCGCGCAGCAATGCTTCGTCATATTGTCCGCGCAGCGCGTCGCGCAGCAGAAAGCCCGATTCGGGCGCATAACCCATACGAAACTCGGCGATGATCTCTGGACTGATTCCGCGCGAAGCAAGATACTCGCGCGCGTGAGCGGCCTCGGGACGGCGCAATTGTTCCTGGAAGAACTTGCAGGCACGCTCGTGAATTTCGATCAGCCCGACGCGCATGCCGGCCTGGCGCTCCTCCTCAGGCGAGGAGAAGCTCATCTTGGGCAGCGGGATCTTGAGTTTCTCGGCGATCAGGCGAACCGCTTCCGGAAAGCTGATGTTCTCAATCTTCTGCACGAAGTTGAAGACGTCGCCCGAGGCTCCGCAGCCAAAGCAGTGGAAGAATTGTCGCGAGGCATGCACCGAGAAGGACGGCGTCTTTTCCTGGTGAAACGGGCACAGGCCCTGGAAGTTTTGCGCCCCGCTTTTGCGCAGCGTCATGTATTCGCCCACAATGCGGACGATGTCGGCCTGCTGCTTGACGATATACGCAAAATCCCCGGGGTTGGCCATGTTGTACTAGTGTGCAGGAAACAGCATAAAGGTTGAGCGAGAATTAGTTTGCGACTGTGAATACCCTGTGGATTTCCCTGGAAAGACGTGGACGCGCGGTGGATTACTCGCCCGCGCTGGCCTCGCCCATCAGCATGATCGGCGAGGTCGGCTTGTCGGAACCTTCTTCGTTCTCCACGGTGATCGCGAAGGCCTTGGCTACCACTCCTTCGGGCATCTTGTGGTCCATCATCATGGCGTTGCCGTGCTCATCGGGCTTGAAGACCCCCGCGGGCATGGGTGCGCCTTTCATCGGGATGATCCACAAGCTCGTAAGCCTTGCCCGCCGGTACCGGCGCCAGATTGCTCGCCATGAACATCATGCGATTCCGCGAGGGACTGAAGATGGCGGTGCCACTCGGCTGCTTGGGCGACTTTTGCGGATTCAGCGAAACATGAACGGCGTCGGGCGCAGTGAGCAACCTCATCTCCTCGTTCAGACGGTCAAGCTGAATCGCCTGGTCCTGATTGTGACCGGCCAGTTCGGCGAGTTGATCTCTCATGTGGCCATTGCTGCGCCACAATCCAGCCAGCGACGAGCAATAGACCAACGCAGCCAAGGCCGGAACCCAGGCTATCCCAAGACTTCGCCGCGGAGCAGGCGCTTGCGCCGGCAAAGAAACCCCACGCGGTTCGGCGGCGATGGCCCTCATCAGACGGTCTTTGCTGCGCGCCGGCGGTTGCGGCCCGCTGCTCGACAAGCCGAGCAGTCCCAGATCGCCGCGCAGCGCCTGCAATTCGCGACGGCACGCCGCGCAGGTGTCCAGGTGGCCTTCCAGTTCCTGGCGCTCGCTGCCGGTCAGCTCATCCAGCGCGTAAAGCGCCAGATCTTCCGCGAATTGGTCGTGTGTCTTCATCACGCAAACTTGGCCCGCAACTGCTGCAGTCCGCTGCGAATGCGGGTCTTAATCGTACCCAAAGGCTCGCCTGTTTTTTCCGCTATTTCCGTGTGCGTCAGGCCCTGAAAAAATGCCAGCTCCATGGCTTGGCGCTGCTCGGGACTCATGCCGTCGAGTGCGCCGCGCACTTTCTCGATGATCAGATTGCGCTCGGTCTCATCGCGCAAGTCGGGACCGCTGGCAATGACGCAATCCTCGATGTCGGTTTCCGGGCGCCGCTTGCGCAACCGGTCGATCGAGCGATGGCGGGCAATCACCGCCAGCCACGCGGCCAGGCTGCCCCGGCTGGCATCGAAGGCATCGGGATTGCGCCATAGCTGCAGGAAAACGTCCTGCAGCACATCCTCCGCGCCGGCAGCATCCTGGAGAACGCGTAGCGCCACCGCATATACCACCTTGGAATACCGGTCGTAGAGCTCAGACATCGCCTGCTGGTCCCCGGCACGGATGCGCGCTACCAGCCGCATCTCGTCCCCCGGATCGCGAGTCGGTGAGCTCTTTTCGATCGGTTCCATATGGTAATACGTTCCAGGAAGGCCGACAGATGTTGCTATCAGATAAGACCTGCCGCCGGCCTTCAGGTCGCTAGAAAAAACTAGTTGCGAAAAATGCTTCTATCGTTGTAAAATCCAAAGGCTGTCTGGGCCACGTAAACGACTTAGCAAACGGAAACCACGAAAACATATCAGTAAACGGCCTCCGCGAACAACTGGCGCGATGGACATAAGTGCAATTGGTTATTGATTCGGCTCTCAGGGTTGAGTAAGACCTGTCCTGTGCGCATGAGGTTGAGTAACGACGAGTATGTCTGCAATTGCATCGCGTCTTCTCCGCTTGCAATTCCACTTCTCGAAGGAGACAGACCATGCACAAGAAATTTCTTGCAACGATGTTGATAGCCTTTGCAGTAGTCGCCGGTGCCACACCCTACGCGATGGCTGCCCCCCCACAACCGGTGAACGCTCCCGCCGCCGGCGATTCACTTTATACCCGGCTCGGCGGATATGACGCGCTGGTCGCAGTGACCAAAGATTTCATTGGCCGGCTGGCGACCGATCCGCAACTCGCCAAGTTTTTCACCGGCCTGAACGACAGCTCGAAGGCGCGGGTTGAAGCGCATGTAATCGATTTCCTGTGCGTGGCGACCGGCGGCCCGTGCATCTACACCGGCCAAGACATTAAGACGGCGCACACCGGTTTGCACATCACCGACGCCGATTGGAATATCTCCGCAACGCACCTGACAGAAACGCTCAACAAGTTCAAGGTTCCGCAAAAAGAGCAGGCTGAAGTCATGGCGGCCATCAGCGGACTGAAGGGTGACATCGTGGGAAGGTGATAGAGCAGGGGCTAGGTGTCAGGGGCTAGTGGCTAGGTGTTAGGGGACAGGTGTTACGATCGCCAGTCCCCGTTTTCGTTATCTCCCTTGACCCTTCACTTCTTGCTGACCCTGGCCCCTAATACCTAGCTAGCTACTTCCCGGTGCAAAAGTAATCACTATTGAGCAGTAAATTGGCGGCTGCAGATGGGGTAGTACGTGCTACAACGTTGCTTTGCGGTTGAGTTCACTAACGTCGGGAGGAAGGCCAGTGATCCAATTGCGGCAGCAGCAGCCGAGCTTGTGGGAAGGATTGTTTGCCGAGGAAGTAGCCGAGTTATGGGAACCGTGGATGCGGGTGGTGGATGAGTTGTTGGAAGATGACGAACTGCTGGAGGCCGTCTACCAGGCGCAAGGGAGACGGCATCGGCGGAGCCGTACGCGGGGGCGGCGGCAGACGCCGGCAGAAGTAGCGCTGCGCATGTTGATCCTGAAGCACGTGCGCAACTGGAGTTACGAGATTGTAGAACGGGAAGTACGGGCCAACGTGGTGTACCGGAGTTTCTGCCGGATTGGCATGGCGAAAGTGCCGGACGAAAAAACGCTGTTGCGTCTGGGGCAAGCCATTGGCCCCGAGACGATTCGCGAATTACATGATCGGATCGTGGGTTTGGCGCAAGAGCGGCGGGTGATTCAGGGACGCAAGCTGCGGGTGGACACGACGGTGGTGGAGAGCAACATTCACTATCCCACCGACAGCGGCTTGCTGAACGACGGCGCCCGGGTGCTGACGCGGACGATGCAGCAGATCGAAGGCAAAGCGGGCCAGCTGAAGAAGCAAGTGCGCAACCGGATGCGCACGGTGACCAAACGGGTGATTGCCATTGCCCATGCCTTGCGCCACCAAGGGCCGGAAGGGGAGCTAAAGCGCAAAAAAGAATATCGCCAACTGCTGCGGGTGACGCGACAGATTCTCAACGATTCGCGCCGCGTGTTGCGGGAAGTTGCGGCCCTGCCGACCCGCCGCGGCAGGGCTGTGCGCCACTTGGGCGAACGACTGGAAACCATGGCCGAGCAAGTGCGCCGGGTGGTGCGGCAGACCCAGGCACGGGTCTTCGACGGCGTGACCCAATTTCCGGGAAAACTGGTCAGTCTGTTTGAACCGCACAGCGAGATTATCCGCAAGGGGAAGGCCGGCAAGCCCAACGAGTTCGGCAAGTTGGTGCAGTTGCAGGAAGCAGAGAACCAGATCATTACGCATTATGAAGTTTACGACGAGCGGCCCAGCGATCGGCATTGCTGCTGCCGGCGGTGGAGGTGCATCGGCGCAAGTTGGGGCGCACGCCGCGATGCGTGGCCGCGGATGCTGGTTATTACTCGCACGCCAACGAAGAAGGGGCGCACGCTCTGGGGGTGAAGTACGTTTCGGTCCCCAACCGCAGTACGCGGAGCCCAGAACGACGCCAACTGGAGAAGCAGCGGTGGTTCAAGCGAGGTCAGAAATGGCGGACGGGATGCGAAGGCCGGATCAGCGTGGTCAAGCGGCGGCACGGGTTAGGGCGTTGTCGCTACCATGGAGCCGACGGAATGAAGCGATGGGTGGGACTCGGGGTCATCGCCGACAATCTTATTAACATGGGACGTTGGCTGGTCGCCCAGCCCGTATAAGAAAACTGGTGCCCTCCTCCCCATCACGGGAGGAGTGATCTGCAACTCGCTGTCTCAGCATCAACTATCGCCTCTTGCGCACGAAGTTCGCTTCTTCGGAAGCGCTATTTTGCACCGGAAAGTATGCCAGAGGGCGACAAATTCTTCAATACCTGACAAGCTGTTGGTGCGAAAGGGGGGACTCGAACCCCCACGGGTTTCCCCGCCAGATCCTAAGTCTGGTGCGTCTGCCAATTCCGCCACTCTCGCGTCTCTTACAATGAACAACTTAGCACGGTTCGGCTGTGAGGAAAAGCATCACATTATCGACCGGCATCTGTTCCCAGAGAACGCCAACCGACCACCCATCTAAGATTGGTACGCTGCGGAGGCTGGTTACGCGGCCAACTGGGAGTGACGCCTTACGCTTTGCGGATTGAGCATTGCGAAACAAACGGGCGCAATGAGGGCGGGTACGGGATTGCGCTCGTTCGGTTCACCGTAGTTTGACCCCCTCTCCGCCTGCCTGTTAAACTTGCTTTTCCCACCTTGTGACACACCAGATACGGAAGATAAGGACCATTCGTGCGCAGTTACACTCGACACCAACTTAAGCAGGACTCATTCCGGACATCCACCACTGAAACCATTTCCTGGGCGGTAGAGAACCGCTCGACCGTCACCGCTGTCGTCGTGGCCGTGCTGGTGATTTTTGCTCTCATCATCGGCGGCTGGGCCTACATAAACTATCGCGACCAGCAGGCCAGCAGCGAGCTGGCGGGAGCGATTCAGAAGTTCAACTCTCCCATTCGTCCAGCCGGGACGCCCGCCACCCCCGACATGATGAGCTTCGGCTCCTCCCTGGAACGCGCCAAGGCCGCCAATGCCGACTTCACCCGCATTGCCGACAAGTACAGCTTCACCCAGTCCGCACGTGTGGCCCGTTACTTTGCCGGCGTAACGCTGCACGAGATGGGCGACAATGCTGGCGCCGAGAAGTCCCTGAAAGAGGTTGCGGACGGCCGTTACAAAGAGATCGCCAGCCTGGCGAAGTTGGCGCTGGCCTCCATCTATCACGACACCAACCGCGATCCCCAGGCCATCACAATCTACAAGCAGCTCGCCGAGCATCCGACAACTTCCGTAGGCAAGAGTACGGCGCAATTTCTGTTGGCCTCGCTGTATGAGGAGAATCATCAGCCCGATAAGGCCCGCGCGCTGTATCAGCAGATGGCGAAGGAGGAACCGTCCGGCCCGGCGGCCCAACTGGCCAGTCAGCGACTGCAGGCCCTTAAATAGCGCAGCCTCATGACTGGGGAAGGCTGGACCGCGGCCCTCGCGGCTGATTGGCGGCTATCCGGGTAGAATGATGGCGCACACCGGAGGCATCCATATCTGAGGTCGCCTACACGTCCAATGTGCGCATCGAGCGGATCAAGGGCCCGCTACGGCGTGCCTACCTACTCGGAGAAGCACAGCCCGTGATGTTCAGCGTGCACGGTGGTATTGCGAAACATTACGGCGTTGACGAGAGCCGCCTGCCCGAATCCCACGCCGCTACCATCGACTACGTCGTCGCCGCCCTCGGCGGTTGAATGCTCGGCACCTTTGCCGGCGCGCTGGATGCGCGCAAAATCGACGCCAAGGATGGCCGCCTCACCTGCCAGGTGCGGGGTGAAGTCGAGGACGATGGGGGCGTGCTGATCATCAAGCGGGTGCATGTCACCCACCATCTGCGGTTTGACGATCCTGCGGCCGTGCGTGACACCGCGGAGCGCGTGCACGCTGTGTATGCGCAAAGCTGCCCCGTCTATCGTTCGCTGATTCCGGCGTTCGCCATCACATCCAGCGTGGAGATCGTGGCTGAAGAGCCGGGCCTTCGCTAGGAGGCGTAAGCGTGTGAATCCGCGCCGTTACCGATGGCTGGCCAGCCGCGTGCGCGCTGCTCATCTGATAAGCTACCAAGACATCCTGTTGACCCTGATGAGGGGATCAGCCACTCGACTCTATGACCTTGTTATCTCGCATTGCTGTCGCCGTTGTGCTCATCGGCGCCCCTTGGATAGCCGGATCTGCGCAACAGAGCGATTCTACTTCCACGCCGGCCGGGTCCCAGGAGGCTACCCAGTCGACCTCGGGCAACCGCAAAGCCAACCTGGAACCCCGTCATCGGCCCAGGGGAGTAGCTCCCGCCTGCCCGACGCTCCGAGCCAATCGGTCACGCAGCCCGCAGTTCCCGATCCCACTAAGCAGCAACCCAAGCGGATCCTTGGCGTCATGCCCAACTTTCGCGCGGTCAGCGCGGGAGCGGTCCCGGCGCCGCCCACGCCCAAGCAGTCTTTCATACTCGCCACGCAGAATAGCTTCGACTACTCGTCATTCATCTTCGTGGGTATAACCTCGGCCATGGCAGAAGCAACGGATGCCCACCCACAACTGGGTAAAGGCATGGGCGGCTTCGGACAGTATTACTGGCGCGGCCTGGTCGATAAAACCGACGGCAATTACTGGGTGCTTTTCGTCTTGCCCACCTTTTTTCATCAGGACGAGCGTTACTTTGCCCTAGGCGAGGGCGGGATCTGGAAGCGCGGCGTTTACGCTGCCTCTCGCGTCCTTATCACGCCTAACTATCACGGACACAATAGCTTCAATGTTTCGGAGTTGCTCGGCCGTGGCATCGCCCAGGGTATCTCAACCACCTATTACCCGAGCCAAGACCGCACCGCCGAAAAGCTTGCGGTCAAATACGCGTATGCCATCGGACGCGATGCCCTCACCAACATCTTTCGCGAGTTTTGGCCCGACATCGCCACGCACGTATTGCATCGCCATCCGTAATCCCCCAGGGTGAAACTTTTTCGTCTGTTATCCGGTGCCACGAACCGCGCAGTCGAAGAACCTGCAGTTGAGCGTAGATAGCCCCAGGAAATCTCAACCAAATAATCCAGGTTCAGCGCTGGGTAAGCTCAACTCGCGAGCCGAGTGCCTCAGGCACAGTACAACGCGATCCAATAAAGAATCCTGCGCCGTCCCCCAGGGGACTCAATGTCTCTCTCCTACTCCACCCACCGTGGAAACGGTCGGCTTCCATCGTTCGTGGCCGAGGTGCTGGGGTTGCGACAATCAAATGTGGAGGCACGGCAAGCATTGTGATGCCGGTCACACGCTTCTGCGGGCCCGAAACTGCTAGGATATTAGCAAGTGCCTGCAGCGGCGTTTACGGCGTGGGACACGGAGAGGAAAGACACGATGAGGTGGATGTTACGTTCGAAAATTCACCAAGCCACAGTTACCGAAGCCGATCTGCGATACGTGGGAAGCATCACGATCGACGAGGAATTGATGGAGATGGTGGAGTTACTGCCGGGCGAGAAGGTGATGGTGGTCAGCAATACCAGCGGTGCGCGACTGGAGACCTATGCGATTCCGGGGCCACGCGGCTCCGGCGTCATCTGCATGAACGGAGCGGCGGCGCACCTGATCAAGAAGGGCGAAGAGATTATCATCATGGGCTTCGAGTTGGCCAACGGCTTGGTACCCGCCAAACAAATCGTGCTGGGACCCGACAATCAATTCGTGAAGTGGCTGGGCGAGAGTTGGCAGCCCGAGGACTTCCCGCGCATGTGCGTTTGACGGACGCCGTCAATCAGTGTTATTTTGCTTCTACACTGGAAAGGAGGGTGATCCAAAATATATGAAATCTGACAGTCATTGTTGTATCCCAAGTGAGGTGGCTGAGGCTTAGGGCTTCTGCTCTAAATCCTCGCAAGACTCGCATAGCTGTGAAGTCTGCCGCTGGGGCCACATAGAGTGGACAGCCTCAGGCCAATCCCAACAGCTAACCGGAAGGACCCGCTGCGTTCTGCGCTGCGGGTCTTTTCTATGCTCAGAGTTTTAACTAGGTGGCCGAAAATTGAAACTCATTGCACTTGCACTTCGATCTGCATCTTGCCGTCGCCGGTGACCTGGACGGCTTTTCCGCCCTTCAAGAAGGGTTGCAGCGCCGCCGGATCGCTCCACTCCAAATCCCACCCATTGGCGAGAGCTATTACGGTGTACTGACCTGGCACAACATTTGGCAGTGTGAAAGTACCATCGCTATCGCTCTGGTCCCGACGAAATAATGGCGAGTTGTGGGCGGCATCCTGGGGAACCAGCACGATCATCGCGCCAGAAGATGGCTTCCCAGCGCGGAGGGCAACTCCATCCACCTGCGCGACGCCCCGACCTACGATGGCGGAAATTTGTACGCTGCTGCCGTTGGGGATCTCCAGGGTGCGCCCGGTTAGCTTTGCCCCGGTCGCCGACATCTTCCTGAGAAAGTATCCGCCGCTACCCTGAAGTACCACCGTGTAACGTCCCGGCTTCACCCCCTCGAACTCGAACTGCTCTTTGTCCGAGATTTCGCTCCCGAAACTTTCGCCGGTCTCCTCATTGGACAGTTGTATGGCAACTCCCGCCGGTACTCGTTGCGCACCCTCGAACAATACCGTGCCATAGACGGTAGCGAAGCCGGAGTTGTCACCCGCACTTAGCTCGAGATCGCCCGCTAGATCAACTTCGCGGTAACCACCTCGATTGCCGCCTTTGTCGGCGACCTCCTTCGATCCCGGCATCTCGATAACATAGTGGCCCGGTGCCAGACCGCTAATTTCAACTATGCCCGGTTCCATCGATGAAATGGGAGTGTTGAATACGGAGTCCAGGTAGCCGTCGAAGATGCGCTGGGACACTCGCGGAAATCCTGCCACCCCGGTGCCGCCACTCCCGCCGGGGTTGCTGGTACGGATCTTGAGATGCAGCCCGGGCACGGCGCGCATGACCACGTCTGCCGTAGCCCGCTCGCCCGGATGCAACACGATGGGACTGGCGCCTGCCGAATCCGCCGAATCAGGATAGAAGGTGAGAGGATAGGTCACGTCGAGCGCCGCGGCCTCTTGCGCAGAGCGAGCATCTGCATCGGCATTACCTGATTTCCGGCGCAGAGTCATGCGACTGTTTTGCGCATACCAGGGACGCGCCGAGACAGCGAGGTAGTACGTTCCGGGCGCCAGATGGCCGATGCGGAAGTGGCCCTGATCGTCGGTTTGCCCCTGCTCCGAGGGCAGTGTCCGCTGTCGTCCGTCTTCCATCGATGGTTGAAAGAGGCGCACCATGGCGTTCTGCACCGGGTCATTGTTCTCGTCGATGACTTGGCCTTCGACAGAAGCGTCCGGTTGCAGCCGGAAAACCAGGTGCTCCGAGTCGAGATCGGGACCGGCCACAATCGCTGTAGCGTACATGCCGTGACGCTCGAAGTACTGCAACATGAACCCGTGTGCGGCCGCCATCAGCGAGTACTTGCCGCGACTCAGGCCGGCGAAGGCGAAGCGGCCGTCGGCGCCGGTCGTCACCGTCTTCGATATCTCCCGTTCAGTACCTTGCGCAGTGGGAGCAATCGCAACCGAAGCCCCCGCCACTGGTTGTCCGGTCACCCAATTCACCACAACTCCTGCAATACGATAGCCCTGCTGGACCGATGGTGCTTGGAGGCGGCTGATTCGATTGCGCAGATAATCCGCAGGTGAAGAGCACGACCAATGCGAGACGCGCAAACATTAGCCTCAGTCTCCATCCCTGGTACGTATCAGATCGAGAGCGACTTGCATCTTCTGATTTGGCGACAGGGTGACGTGCGCGGCTTGCGAAGCATAGGGCTGCAGGGCATCAGGATTGGAATACTCAAGCCCGTCGGCATAGTCGAAGGCATAAACCAGATACTCGCCGGGAGCAAGCCCATCGAATGTGAAACTGTTCTGCGAAGACGAATACGCAGACTTTGGCGACAACCTTAGAAGCCAGGCTGGGGGACCGCCACCACGGTGGCTTGTGCAGCCGTCCCATCCGGGGATTTCACAGTTCCCGTCAGGGTCGCGCCATCGTCGCGCAATACGATTTCCATGGGATAGCTTTGTCCCGCCGATGCGACTGACGAGGTCATCGTAGAGCAAGTTCGTCTGTCCGTATTGAGCAGACTGCACGTACCATGCGCCCTGCGGTATCAGGTCAACCGAATACTTCCCTGGCGTCCACGTTCTGCAACACCACGGAGTAAGCCCCTGTACTGCCGCGTACGACAGTCGAGTAGGATTCGGAGACTGTTGGATCGGAGGGAATCAAACGCACCGAGACTGCGGCGGACCTTGAATTCCTCCCGCGCTCCCGTGCCTTGGTTCGAAGAGGCTCGCGACTCCATCCGCACTACCACAGGGATGAACATGGTCGGTCCAAGAATCAAATGCAGGTTCTCGACATTGGCGGTGACGTTCAGTGCGCCTCCGCGCGCAGTGGCTGGTCCGACCCCGCCTGTGAAAACGCCTTCACGACGTAACTGCCCGGGGGCACGCTATCCACATCAAAGCGTCCGGTTTCCATGTTGAATTTGGTGGGGAGCGACAAATCGTCCCCCGACTGAGCTCAAGAACTGAAACCCCACGCCTTGCTGCGGAGGATATCCGGTAACCCTGCCAGTGATGTGATAAACCGGGCCTGCGCTCATGGAGAAATCCGCTTCTGCGTGCTGGCCCGCGGCAAGCTGAATTGGCGACGCTGACGCCAAATCGGGGACGCCCGGATAGTACATGCTGGGGTAGCCGATCTTGGGACTCTCGCCTCCCGGCAGAAGGCGCGTTTCATCGCTACCGGGTCCAGCGGCGATGTAATACGTGCCGGGCATCAGGTTGGCGAAGCGGTACCGGCCATCCTCATCCGTCTGCTGCTGACCCCGCGACTCCCAATGTTTGCGGCCTTCGCGCAAGGGCCTGGCCGTCAATCGAACCGGCACATGCTCAATTGGCTGGCCCGCGGTATCCGTGACGCGGCCCGAGATCGCACTCTGCGGAGTGAGCTTCAGCACCACCGAGTCCGTGGTGGGACCGACGGTCACCAGCTTGTTGGCGCTGCCTCTCAACTCCTGCGGGCTGAAGTAGCCCGGCTTCTGCGCGCTGACGTTGACCATCCCGGCAGGCAGTCCGTCAATCTGGAAATGCCCTTCGCCGTCGGCAAAAACTGTGCGCTGCGAACTGCCTGCCAGTCGGACGAGCGCGTGGCCAATGGACTCACCTGTGACGGAGTTCACGACCGAGCCACTCAGCGAAAATGTGGCGTCGCTCTTGGCTCGATCGCGATGGAGACATCTGCGCTGCTGCCGGTCCGCTCAAGACAGCCCACAAGGTGAAAGCAGCAGACCATGACCGTTAAAACAGAGCCGTGGAGGCGACGAGAATTTTTGGCCCGTGAAGCCGCGAGTAAGTGATTGCCGTTGACCAGACACGATAGATTTCGATTGCTCAACCAAGTTCGGCCGATGCCGCCATCATAAACCCGGCGGGCCGCATCAGGGCTCGCCTTTGGTAAACGGCGGCGTCAGTCAATATGGCCCGTTGAACGGGCACGGCTTCAGCCATCTTGAGATCACCTTAGATTGAGAAATCATGCCACAATTTCAGCGCGTCGCCACCAGCACCGGAGCGGAGACCCCGCTTCACGCTCGCCTTGATACTGTTGCAGCCTCTTCTACGTCGGCCATCGGGCGCAGATACGTTGCCTCAGTTCCTCCGCTAATTCGCAGCGCTTGCGATATAGTTCTTGCGACTAGGTTTCCAAGGCAATCCTTAGTCTGATGCAATTGCACTCACGGACGGCTTGGTACGCGAAGCCGGAGTCATCTGCCGCCTGGTCGCCCGCTCAATGAATGCCTCCTGGCTGTTCAACGCACCTTTCTTCTGGAAATCCGGATCGCGCACGTATTTCCCATCGGAGTTCATATGTCGAGCCTTGGCCTTGTCCTTAAGATACGTGCCGAGAATCTCGTCGCGAAGGATGCGAATCAGGTTCTTGTCCTGGACGGGGAAATCTACTTCCACCCTGCGATTCAGATTGCGAGGCATCAGGTCGGCGCTGCCCAGGTATACTTCCTCACGCCCGCCGTTGCGGAAATAGAAGACCCGGCTGTGCTCCAGGAAACGTCCCACAATGCTGATGACGCGAATGTTGTCGCTGACCCCGCGAACTCCCGGCCGCAAGCAACAGATACCCCGCACCAGCAGGTCAACCTTCACCCCGGCTTGCGAAGCCTGATACAGCAACTCGATCATCTTCCTGTCCACCAGCGCATTCATTTTCATGATCAAGTGACCGCCCCGTCCGCTGCGCTGATGCTCAATTTCGCGCTCGATCATGGCTTGCATGCGTTCGCGTAGCGTTACCGGCGCAACCAGCAGCTTGCGATATGCGGTCTTAGCGGAATAGCCGGTGAGAAAGTTGAACAGGTCGGTGCAGTCGGCGCCGATGGCCGGATCGCAAGTCAGCATTCCGATGTCGGTATAAAGCTGCGCGGTGACGCTGTTGTAATTGCCGGTGGACAGATGGGCGTAACGCCGAATAACATCGCCCTCTTTGCGCACGATCAGCGCGGCCTTGCAGTGCACTTTGAGTCCGAGCAAGCCGTACACCACGTGAACGCCATATTCTTCCAGCTTGCGCGCCCAGCCGATATTACTTTCCTCATCGAAACGCGCCTTCAACTCCAGCAGCACAGCCACTTGCTTTCCGTTCTCCACGGCTTCCAGCAAGGCATCGACGACGGGAGCGTTTCGTCCGATCCGGTAGAGCGTGATCTTGATGGCAAGCACATTTGGGTCACGCGCCGCTTTCTGCAGTAGACCAATAATGGGCTGAAAGGAATCGAAGGGATGGTGGAACAGGATGTCTCCGCGACGAATTGTCGCGAAGATATCTTCCTCTTCGGATTCCTTCGCCACTGCGACAGGCAGGGCGGGGGCAAAGGGCGGAAACTTCAAGTCGGGACGATCGAGTTTGCAAAGATGCCGTACCCGAACCAGCGCCAGCGGTCCGCTGAGCTTGTAAATATCATCGCGTTCCAACTCCAAGTTTTCGACCAGAATATCGAGGACGGTGGCCGGCATCGCCTCATTGATTTCCACGCGCACTACATCCGCGAAGCGGCGTTGCCACACGCCTTCTTCTACGGACTCCAGCAAATCGCCTGCTTCCAGGTTTTGAATTTCGCTGTCGGCATCGCGGGTGACATGAAAGGGATGCGCATCGAGGATTTCCATTCCCGGAAAAAGCGCCGCCAGATTCGCCGTGACCAGCTGTTCAACCAGACGAAAGACTGCTCCTTATGCGACCGTTTTCGCACGGCTCTTCGTTTTAGGCGCGACGCTCACAGGGACCAACTGCGGCAACGTATCGGGAATCTTGACGCGCGCGAAATGCTGCTCACCTTCGCCGGCTCGCAAAAGCACCGCTAAGTTCAAACTGAGATTCGAGATGTGTGGGAACGGCCGGCCGGGGTCGAAGGCCAAAGGCGTCAACGTAGGAAAGACGGCCTCTTGAAAATATGAATCCGCGACAGCGCGCTGCTCGTCGGTGAGGTTGGCATAGCTGAGGATGCGAATTCCGGAACTCTCAAGCGCGGGTACCAATTCCTTGCTCCAGCATTCGTGGGCCCCGCGATACAGGCGAATCACCGAGGCCCGAATGGCGCGCAGTTGCTCGGCGGCGCTCATTCCGTCGGGCCGCTGTCCATTACGCCCTTTTCGATCTGCCGTTTCAGTCCGGCCACCCGCACCATGAAAAATTCGTCGACATTCGATCCGACGAAAGACAGGAACATCAGGCGCTCCAGCAGCGGGTTGCTGCCGTCCTGTGCCTCTTCCAAAACGCGCCTCTGGAAGTCCAGCAGGCTCAGTTCGCGGTTGATGAACAATTCGGGATCATCCAGCCGCTGGGGCGGTGACGGGGGAACGTGCGCCTCAGAACGAGGAGTTCTGCGCGCAGTAGTTCGTCTTGCCTTCGATGGTGCGGCCTTCGCGGGTGTGCTCATAAGGGTCGGGAATACGGTAGACATCAATTGTAATGGTGCGGGTCGCGGTTGAATACCGGATTGCTGCGCCAAGTCCGGCATTCGCCGCCTGTTATTCAAATATTCATAGTTCCATAGAGCACCGCAGCACCAGGTCTTGCAATGCACATCCGCGCAAGAAATATGCATTCGCCAGATGAGAATGATCGGGGTGCAAGTTCTCGAAGGCAGCAAGCAGAGTAAGCACCTGCTGCGGGTCAGTGCCAAGCAGAGCGTAGGCACGGTCGAGCAATTACTTAGCTTAGGGTCGTCCTCTTGCGTGGCAGTGGTCGCCGGTTCCCTGGCAGGCCTCCCGGTTCGCCATTATAGCTCGCTTCGCCAAGACTGGCGGTGGTATGTAGGAAGGACGGGGCATCATGCGCGCGGAACCAACCTGGATCGGTTTCGAAATGAGTGCAGTCTGGCGAGGGCGCGGGTAGAGCGGCGCTTTCAGCGCCGCGGTGCTGCCAATCTTTGAAACGCGCCGGCTTCAACCGGCGGCAGGGCTGCTTCATCCCGGCTACGGGAATGCTTAGAAGGCCGAGCCGTCACCACGCGGGGCCAGAGTGATGCGAGCAACACCCATTTGCTTCTTGTGGACCGTTGCAGCTTAACTTTTGGCGGCCTCTTTTGCGGCTTTCATGACGGTCTTCGTCATGCGGTTTTCACCCGCCCAGTACAAGCTGATCTCGTGGCCGTCGGGATCGTTGAGATAAGCGTGTCTCCAGCCCCAGGGCATCATGCGCGGCAGTTGGGTAATGTAAAAATCCTTTTTCTGGAGCTTGCGGCAGAACTCATCCAGATCGCGGACTTCGAAGTACAAACGCACACCCTCGCTGGCAACGGAAACCCCCGGTCCCGCCTGGTGAAGGGCGATGGTTCCGTCGCCGCCCGGCGCTCGCAGGCGTGCGTAAACCGCGGTGCCCTCATAGCGGAAATCTTCGATCATCTTGAATCCCATCAGGTCGCGGTAGAAGGCCATTGCGCGCTCCACGTCTTTGACGTAGATCATGGCGTGGTTGAAGGTAAGCTTGCCGCCATTTTCGGGAGGCGTGAGCGCCTTGGTCCTCTCGCGTTTGGCCACCTTCGCCATAGCACGGTTGGCGGGCTTCGCGGGTGTATGCTTCCCCTCTCCCGAAGCCACAGTCTTTTTCGCGGAAACGTTTTTCTTGGGTGCCTTCTTCTTCATGGCGTGCTCGGGTGACATTACCCAAACGAGCGGCGCAAGTATGGTCTCGGCTACAGCGATTGTCAAGTTTAGTTCGAGTTTAGTTCGACGTGCCAGTTCTAGCTAAACCCACCGCCTTTTAGGCGGTGGTGACAGTTTAGTGACAGTGATGACTACACTTGTCAAGACGATCGCGGTGGTGGATTTCTTCTAGGGAAACGAAACCCACTGGCATCCCCATCCCATGTGACCACCGGTGACGTGGTGGGCCGGAGCTTAGAGACACTCCCGGGGAGCTCGTCACGGATGATGAAATGAGCAGCGCAGCCGTTGCGCCCAATGCCAATCCCAAAGCAAATCGAATCACAAGCCAGTTGCCGTGCAGGCCAGCCAATTCCGTTACCACGTCGAGAAGGTTTAGCGCGGCAGCGCCGACGATGAGGCGAAACGCAATACTACGCGAGCTGCGAAAGAGCAGGCCGACGGCCGTGCCCAGATAGATTCCCAGACAGCGTGAGCAGACCGCCACGGCGGCGCCAGAAAACCAGAAGCAACGCTCCGGTCGCTGGTGGCAGACCACCGAGAAGCCGCGATACAGAGCCAACCCCATCGCGGGGACGCCGTGCGTCAACAAATAGGGGGCTGCAACCACGACGGCAGCGAGAGTCAAGGGAACCAGAGGCCAAGAGGTCCAGCGGTAAATTGAACGGCGAGTTCCCTCGCCAGATATATCGGTCTCGACATTAGTGTGTCCGCCGAGGGCACCGGTAGTGCGGTGCTTCAGTGCCGCGTCATTGCGAATCTTCAGAAAGCAGCCGGCTTCAGCCGGCCGCACCGCTGCCTCATCCCGGCTACGTGAATACCTAAACCGCCGCCCTAAATCCGAATTCATGGTGGCCTCAATGGCGCGCCTAAAGGTGCGCCCCTTCAAAGCGACAAAACACGCCATTCAAGAGCCGCACCACACTTCCCATCACCTCAGAATTCCCATGCGCTTGCCGACACCCTTGAGGGTATCGAGCGCCTGGTCGAGTTCCTCGCGCGTGTGGGTCGCGGTCATGATGGTACGGATGCGCGCCTTGCCCTCGGGCACGGTGGGAAACGCGATTCCCGTTCCCATGACCCCCTCTTTGAACAGCTCGCGGGAGAAGTCCATGGTGAGGCGGCCGTCGCCCACGATGATGGGCGTGATCGGCGTCTCGCTGGCCGGCGTGTTCACCCCGCCAATGTTGAAGCCAAGACTACCCAGCTCTTTCTTCCAGTAGCGTGTGTTTTCCCATAGCTGCTCGATGCGTTCGGGCTCCTGCTCCAGCACGTCGAAGGCAGCGATGCAAGTGGCCGCGACCGACGGCGGATGCGACGTCGAGAAGAGGAACGGCCGTCCACGATGGTAGAGGAATTCGATGAGATCGCGCGTGCCGCAAACGTAACCGCCCAGCGCACCGATGGCCTTCGACAGCGTGCCGACCTGCACGTCCACGCGTCCGTGCAGGTTAAAGTGATCGATGGTGCCACGGCCGTTGCGGCCCAGCACGCCGGAAGAGTGGGCGTCGTCCACCATCATGATGGCGCCATATTTTTCCGCCAGCTCAGTCAGCTGCGGCAGCGCGCCGATGTCGCCGTCCATGGAAAACACGCCGTCGGTGATCACCAGCTTGCGGCCGGGTTCGTCCTTGATTTCGTTCAAAAGCTCTTCGGCGTGGGCTGCGTCCTTGTGGCGGAAGACCTTGATTTTGGCGCGTGAGAGGCGCGCGCCGTCAATGATGCTGGCGTGGTTCAGTTCGTCGGAGACGATGAAATCTTCTTTGCCCAGCAGCGCCGACACCGTGCCCGCATTCGCCGTAAAGCCCGACTGGAAGACCACGCAGGCTTCGACATTTTTGAAGCGCGCGATCTTCTCCTCCAGCTCCATGTGGATCTTCATGGTGCCGGCGATGGTGCGCACCGCGCCTGACCCGACGCCGTACTTCTTGGTGGCCGCGAGGGCGGCTTCGCGCAGCTTGGGGTGTGTGGTCAAGCCCAGATAGTTGTTGGACGCGAGGTTGATGACCTTTTTGCCGTCGAAGGTGCACACCGGCGCCTGCTCGTCATCAAGCACGCGCAGCTTGAAGTACGTGCCCTTCTGCTTCAGTTCGTTGAGTTGCTCGCTGAGGTAGGAAAGCGGGTTGGTGCGAGTGGTGATGACTGCCATGAGAGCCTCCGGTGCGTCATCGATATTTTATCCCCAAGTGGGGTTTGGAGGGAAGCGCGCCTTATTGGCTGGGCACCATCTCGCTTTTTAGCTTTTCCGCTGCCTTGAAACTTTTTTCCGCATCAATAGTATCCCCCAGCCTCTCATAGGCGTGACCCATGTTAATTAGTGCCTGAAGTTTACTTTCGGCCTGGCATTCCGGAGAGGATATTCCCTTCTTGTAATATTCGATTGCTTGAGACAAATTTCCTTGCTGATGTTCGACCATTCCCAGCGCTATATTGATTCCCGGATCAGAAGGTTCGAGTTCATGCGCCTGCAGAAAATCTGCCGTGGCTTCCGAAAGTTGCCCTTGTTTGTAATGTGCCGCAGCTATCTGGTACAAGGCTACCCAGTTGTCTTTTGTGACCTGCAGGGTGTGCGACCACAAGGTTTGATCATCTTGCCAATAGCTGATCTGACGGGAGGTGATCAAGCTCAGCACAACTAAAACCGCTAAGCCGAGAGTTGGCACTACCGCGGCCGGAAGATGCCACTCGGAGGCCCATTCCGCTGCTTGCCAGCAGACCATGATAAATAAGCCGACGAACGGCTGGTAAGCATAGCGATCAGCCATGGCTTGTTTGCCTACCTGCACGAGACCAATCATGGGTAGCAAGGAGATTAGGAACCACAACCATCCTACGGTCAAGTAGCGCCGCTGCAGCCCTGCCGCGAATACTATGGTAGTAATCAGAACCAAGAACGCGAATGCTCCGATTATTTGCCAGTAGGGCAAGGAGTTTCCGGGGTGGGGGTAAAACGGCCCAAGCCACGCGGGCCAGCAAGCTTTGCCTATATAGCGCGCGTAACTTACGATGGCGTTCTCAAGCCGGATCGAAAGTGGGTAAGGCCAGTACTTATGAGGTCCAACTCCCTGAGAGTACATCGTAACCAGGGCATCCATTCCTGCTATGCAAAATAGCGGAACCTTTTCCTTGAGTAACCAAAGAAGCGTTTTCCCCCGACAGCTTACCGGCGTTCTGGTTCCATCCAGGAGGCTGTTGGCCGAAGGAAACATCCTTCCCAACGGCCAGTAGTCCCAAAGCAGCAGCAGAACCGGTAACATTATTACCTGTGGTTTGGACAACAAGCCAAGCACAAACAGCGATGCGACGACGAAGTATCGCCGTTTCTGTGGCTGCAGCGCATACCAGCGATAGGCCGCGAATGCCAAGCAGGAAGAATGCCGTACTAAGCATCGTCTTGCGCTCTGCTACCCAGGCAACGGCCTCCACATTGATAGGATGAATAGCAAACAAGGCAGCTACCATGAAGCTACGCCCGAAGTATCCTGTGGCTTGTCTCAGCACCCACAAAAGTAGCACTGCGTTCAGCGCATGGAACACTACATTCATCTCGTGGTGGCCGGCAGGGTCAGGCCAAAGAATTGGGCATCGAGGGCATGAGAAAGCCAGGTCAGCGGATGCCAATTGGTGCTGTGACTCCTGAAAGCCCACCAGATCGTGCTCCCCGTTAAACCTTCCTGGACATGCAAATTCTTGGTCACGTAGACAGAGTCATCTGGATCGAAGAACGGATGCTTCGTGACTGGATAATAAAGGGAAAGCGTGACCACCGCCAGCAGCAGAGCGCCAATTAGGAACTGGACTTTGCCCATAGCAAGGAAAGAACGGGTCCCGGGTCGAGATAGGTAATGGTCGGGTTGTGAGGCTGCGGAAGCCATGCTGAGAATGCCTTCTATCGTCTGTGTATCTCAACTATGTTGAGAAAAATGCCAGCTTATGCTGCGACCACCGCACCCTTGTTCTCCTCGGCACGAGTAGTCTTATCCTTCACGCGCAAGAAGAATTCCTCATAGGTCACCCGGGAGAGGTAAGCAATACCGGTAGCAACCGCCGTACAAACGACAAGTTGCAGGCACGACTTGCCAAAGTCCAGCCTGGGGAGCAGGCCGGGGAGAAAGTTGCGCAGCACGGTATCGTACACTCCGAAAATAACCATGCACAAGGTACAGACCATAACTGATATATCCGTAGAAAGATAACAGACCGATATTCACCCAGCCGCGATGTACCCCGGTGCCCAACCACAGAACTCCCGCAATCAGCCCCAATGAACAGTAGTTGACCAAGGTGCCCCGAAGACAGATGGCCAACGCTTGGGGAGCAACAACGCTCACGCCAGCTGACAGGGCCGACGCAGCCAGGGCTGTCAGGGTCACCTTGAGGAAATTAACCCTTGTGCCCAACCTGGATCGAGCTAACAAAGCCAGGAGAGCACCGAGAGCCAAGCCATCGGCTGTCATCCAAGTGTACGAATAACTGCCACCGTGGTGCGGACCCGCCCACCAGGGCTCTGCCCTCGCAGCCAGAGCATACAGACGAAGGGCAGGTTCAACAACGCAAACCACCAAAGCCGCGATGGCCACGCCTCTCCTTGAAAAGCGCCGCACTACCGTGGGCCATAGCAGGTAAAAGTGCTCCTCCACCGACAGCGACCACAACAGCGGGTACAAAACCGGTATACCAAACAGGGGCGCCAGATTGGAGAGGTAGATGAAGCTCACGCCGGCAAATGCCGATGTCTCGCGCGGCGGAACACCCGTGAAGTAATTCCATACGAGCATAACCAGCAACATCAGATAATAAGCCGGCAAAATACGGAGAGCGCGACGGGTGTAGAAGCGGCCATAATAGCTGGGCTTCTGAGCGCTATCAAGAAGGATACCGGTGATCAGAAAGCCAGACAGGACAAAAAAGAGATTGACCCCAGCCCATCCCTGACGGGAGACCGCTAGGACCGCCCGCTGCCATCCGAGACGGGTCGCCGGAGACCGGCAATGCCGCCGAATCCGTGAAACAGACCACCGAGAGAATGGCAATGCCACGAATGGTGTCGAGTTCCGGCATCCGCGGGCGTATGATCGGTTCTGCCGTAGAAGGGGTGTTTGGTTTCATCTCAGGCGGCTATCGGCATTTCTTTTGCTGGACCTGCTTCCGCCGCATCCTTCACCTTGGAGCGTATCCTAAGTTTTCCAGGTACGGTCACTAGGATAACCGCGGATAGCATCAGAGGTCATTAACCAATTTTATGAAATGGGGGTTTTCAAGGCGCCTCAGTCACGCCTGAAGCGCGTCCATCTGCGTACGAATCGCGCAGGTCGCCGACTTGAGCCCGCTAACGTGAGCCGCATCTCGATTCGTCGAGGGTGAGCAAAATACTCACCCTCGAACCCGCTGTTCCCATTGTGCGCTACGAAGACGCCGCCCCTGCGACTTGCAGCGGGCGCTCGCCATCGGCCCAGGCGTGGCTGAGGAAAATGTCGAATTAGGCGGTGGCCAAAGTGGCCCCAAACCCGAGCCGAATTCCCGCCCTGGCACAAGAACAGCTCTCTAATTCGACTTCTTCTTGGGAGCCGTCTTACTCTTTCCGTACGTAGTCTCAACCGAGGCGCCAATGCTGGCCAGCATCTGTTTGGCGGGTCGGCATATTTGCCGGTGGGCGCTAGTTCCAAATACTTATTGAAGGCTTCGGCCGTGCCCGGCGGCGCAACCATCTTGTCGCCTTTTGTCGTAGCTTTGCCCATCAGGTCGACCCCCTTCCAGTAATAGGCATCGGCGCGATTGGGATCGACCTGCAGCGCCTTGTCGAAGGCAGCGATGGCTTCGTCCACCTTGCCCGTGTTGGTGAGCACCGCGCCCTCGTTAAAGTAGTACGATCCCGCGTTGGGGGGATCGTTCTGGGCGGCGGTGGCCCACTCCTGTACGGCTTTGTCGGTTTGATTCGATCGGGCGTAGGCATCGGCCAGTCCGGCGTGGTAGACGCCAGAGGTTGGTTTCAGCGCAATGGCCTTCTGATAAGACTCAATGGCCTCCGGATATTTCTTGGCTCCGAGTTGTGCTTGGCCCAAGTTTCCCCATATCACGTCTTGACTGGGATCAGTTTGAGTGGCCTGCTGCAAAATGCCGATGGCCTGGTCGTAGTTGCCAGCCGTCGCTAGTTCCCTCGCCTGCGCCAATTGCGCGTTCAAGCCTTTGATGGCTTCGTTCTTCTTTTGGGCCTCCTCCATCTTTTTCTGCTGCTCTGGAGTAATGCCGGCCTGTTGTGCCGCTTGCGCTCTCTCTTTGGCAAGGTCGAAATTGATCTCCCGCTCCGCGCCTGCTTGGACCGGCACTTTATCGAAAAAGTCGATCACCTTGCCGTCTTTAATCAGGCTAAACTTGTAGGTTCCGGGGGCAATGCCGATCGAAAAATACTCGCCCTTCGCATTGGTCTTGAGATTGACCTTCCTGCCGTTCTCTACACTGAGGAGCTCTACCGTGGCGGCGTCGATGGGCTTTCCGTTTTCATCCTTGGCAACGCCCTTGACGGTGCCTGTGAACTGCGCCCACGTCGGGACCGCGAACACTCCCATCAGGAATGTCAGCAATATGACCAGCGAAATGTGTCTCTTCATTTTTCCTCCGACCCATGAAACGAATGATGACTGCTTTACTTCAACCAGATTCTGAACTTCGAAAGTGGATCGCTATTGGCGACGCATAGGAAATAGGATCAGGTGCGCCCGCCGCTGCGAAGGCCTTCAGCCGTAACGCGCAACTCTCGCAATTGCCGCAAGCCCTGTCTTCGGCGCCATAGCATGACCAAGTTAAATCGAAGGGCGCGTCAAGTTCAAGGCCAAGCGTCACAATCTGGGCTTTTCGTAAGGCGATCAACGGAGTTTCGACGCGAATTCTTCCTTCTTTGGTGCCCGTACGAATTACTTCGTTGAATGCCCGGTAGAACTCGGGACGGCAATCGGGATATCCGGAGCTGTCCTGCTCGACGGCTCCGATGTAAATTCTCGTTGCGTCCAGCACCTCTGCCCAGCTCGCAGCCGCCGACAAAAAGTGCGCATTGCGAAAAGGAACGTAAGTAACCGGTATGTGTGCGCCGATCTCCGGACCGGCATCAGGAATGGAGATCGTATCGTCGGTCAGCGCGGAGCCGCCGATGGCGCGAAAGGACGGGTCCCGAAAAGCCGAGACGTCGGCGAATCTGTAACCGGTCGCAAATCGCCTGGAAGGCATCGAACTCCCGGCCTTCGGTGCGTTGCCCGTAACTGACGTGCAGTGCAGCCGTCGCCTTGGCTCCGAAGTCGCGTACCGCGAGAGCTGCGCAGACGCAGGAATCCATCCCACCGCTGAGCGCCACCACTACTTGTGCTGTCTGATCATGCATCACGATTCCGGCTTCTAAACGCCCTTCAGGGACGGCTCCCATATGAACTTGTGAATCTGCAGACCCAAGCGCACGTTCAGCCCATCCACCAGCATCCACTCCGCCAGGTGCTGTGGGTCAACCAGGCAATGCGAAGCATCGCGGCTTCCCGCTGCGTCCTTGCGAAACGCTGGAGATAAAATGACGCAGCCGACGCGGGAATTCAGCCCATGCTGCCGAATGAAGTCGCGAGCAAATTCGTAATCCTGCCGACTGGCCAGGACAAACTTCACCTCATCGTGAAGACCCAGCACGTTAAGATTTTCGATGCGAAACGTATCGCCCTCGCCGGAGTCAGGACATTTTACGTCCACAATCTTAATCACGGCGGCGGGGACGCGCTCCAATGGCCGTTCGCCGCTGGTCTCCAACAGAACGGTGTAGCGAGGGAGCAGCCGCTCCATCAGGGCGATTGCCTCCCGCTCCTGCAATAGCGGCTCGCCTCCGGTGATCTCGACCAGTCCACCGTCGGGTGAGAGACGATGCACTTCGGCTTCGACTTCCTCGAGCGTCATGCGCCGGCCGCCCTTAAAGGTGTACTCACTGTCGCACCACGTACAACGCAGATTACATCCCGCCAGCCTCACGAACACGCACGGCAGCCCGGTGTAGGAGGACTCACCCTGCAGCGATTTGTAAATCTCGATGATCTGCATGGCTGGTACTGCGGCAGCTCAGAACCGCTTTGAAAGGGCGCAGCCTTACAGACTGCTGAAAAACTCGGTTAGCGCACGGTTTGTGTCAGGGCACGACTTCAGTCGTGCCGATAAGTTGTTTGTTTTTGCCATCCCCGAGCGGCTTCAGCCCGCGAGGGATCTGTTTTTTTAGACTTTTTCAGCAGCCTGCTTAGCCGCGCTGTGATCCCCTCGTCTTAAAATCAGGGGGCTTCTAGCTCAACTACTCGCTGTAGCGCGCTGTAGTTGTGTCGGTCTCCCAGATGGTGACGTCTTTCACGCGAACCCGGCCATTAGTGCCCTGTTTCAGCCGCGAGTTGGTCTCGTCGTAGAAATACTTGGCCAAGTTCTCTGCCGAAGGATTAATGCTAGTGAACGGCTCCAACTCGTTCATCATCTGATGGTCGAGATAATTCATCACCGGGCGCAGGACGTCCTTCAGGTCTTTGAAGTCCAACAGCAACCCGGCATGGTCCAGGGTCTCGCCGCTAAGGGTGACGCGAACCCGGTAGTTGTGTCCGTGGGGCTTCTCACACTTGCCGTGGTAGTTACGCAGGTAATGTCCCGCGGAAAAGGTGTCTTCAACAGTAACTTCGAACATGGGCTCCGGCCGCAACAGCGCAAATAGGCGAGTTACAGCGAAGTTACTATTTTAGCGTGTTTAGACATAAGATAGGGGCAATACAGCCGGTCAACCAAGTCCTCATGAAGGACCCGATATTCTCGCAGGCACGCCGGCATTCCGCGCAACACGCGTTCCGTCCCAGGCTTTGCTGGAACCAGGCCAGACTCTGGGGGAGTTCCTAATGACTTTCCCACCGTAACGCGCGAGGCTGCGGAGTGTGCTCTCGAGGCCGCGAAGTCGCTTCTCGTCGGCCAAATGGGATGAGGGATCGACTCGACAAGCAGCCTGGCTCGAGCCTCACAGAGGCAAAAGTAATTAGCCCACCGCGGGAAGCGGGGTAAGCTAGCGATGAAATCCAGCCCCTTCAGGGGCGACACTTTATCCGAAATGGCCACCGCCCCTAAAAGCGGGTGGCGCCGGAAATCGAAGCATCGAGCAATTCAATGTAATGCACCACCGGCAGCGGGTGGCCCTTCTCATTCAACAGCGCCTGGATCTGCAACTGGCAACCAGGATTACCTGTGGCCACCGCCTGAGCAGGCGTCGCGATAATGTTCGCAGCCTTACGCTCGCCCAGTTGATGGGCCGTCTCCGACTGAACCAGACCGTAGAGACCAGCCGAACCACAGCACAGTGCAGACTCCGGCAGTTCCAACAGTTCTACTCCGGGGATGGTGCGCAGCATGGCGCGCGGCTGTTCACGCAGTCCTTGGGCGTGCTGCAGGTGACAGGGATCATGGAAGGCGACGCGCAAAGCGATCGGGTGGCGTGGCGCACGCGGTTTCAATTCCGTGAGGACTTCGGATATATCTTTACACTTGGCCGAAAAAGCGATGGCGCGGTCGCGATACTTGGGATCATCACGCAGCATGTATCCATAGTCTTTGAGCGTGTGCCCGCAACCCGCGGCATTCACCACGATGGTATCGATGGGCAGCGGCTCGAACAAGTCGATGATCTTGCGCGCACTGGCCAGGGCTTCTTGTTCTTGGCCCAGGTCCATCATCAGGGCGCCGCAACAGCCCTGCTTCGGCGGCACCAGTACTTCACAACCCTCGGCTGCCAGCACGCGCGCGGTGGCCGCGTTTACCTGGCCTATGAAAACACTCTGCACGCAGCCGGTCAGCATGGCCACGGTGCGGCGCTTCTCTCCCTGTGCCGCGATGCGTGGCGGCAGGACCACCGAGGTGTCGCGCTTAGACAAATCAGGCAGCATCTGCTCCATGGCGCGCAAGCTACGGGGCAGCAGCGACGTCAACCCCATGGCCCGCGCCAGTTTTTGTAGGCCCAGTTGCTGATAAGCGCGCAGCGGCACCATCAGCTTACGCATGCGTGCCGGCCGGCTGAATATCGCGGCAACCATCCGCCGCAGCACCCGCTCGTGCAGCGGACGGCGATACTGCCGTTCCAGTTGTCCGCGCATGGCTTCGATCAGCTTGCCGTATTTGAGCCCCGACGGACACGAAGTCACGCATGCCTGACATCCCAGGCAATGGTCGAAATGCGAGACGTACAGGTCAGTCAGTTCTACCTCGCCTGCTATCGCCATATTCATCAGATGAATGCGGCCACGCGGAGAGTCCTGTTCCTTCCCCCAGAGGGTGTAGGTGGGGCAGGTTTGCAGGCAAAAGCCGCAGTGAACGCAGGCATTCAAAAGCTCTGCGTCCGGGGGATGGTACTCATCAAAAATATTTCTGCTGCCGTTTACCGGCGTTGCAAGCTGTGTCATATGCCCCCCACGAAACGGCCCGGATTCAGAGTCTGTCCTGGGTCGAACTTCTCTTTGATTCGGTGCATCAGCGGCAGCGCATCTTTCACCGTGCCCCACACGTCCAGTTCGTTCTTCATCGCCACCGGACACTGCGAGACGGTCAGCGTCCCTTCCAGCCGGTCTACCTCACCGCGCAGGGCGAGCAGCACGCTCAGCAGCGGCTGCTGACTGGCGGCATCCAAGCGCACTTCCGCCAATCCGGTACCTTGTGCTATCAGTGTCGCCGCAACCTTTGCCTCCTCCGTCCGCCTGAAAAGCGCATCGCAAAGCAATCCAATCTGCGAAGGAAGCACACTAGCATTTGCAGATCACTGAGCTGCCGGGATTGACGAACAACTTCTGCCGCGCTGTCCAGACCTCGCCGCCACATTCCACAAACTCGTGAGTGACCGCGATCTTGGCTAGCTTTGCATATTGATCCTGAAGCGATTCGGGGATGCCCTCTAATCGTACGTGCACAAAAATCTGGTCGGCGCGGCATGCCTGAATCTGCAGTCCGGTGTAAACCAGGTGTGAATCCAGAATGGCGAGCACCAGCTTGGCCGCCTTCGACGCTGTTGGCAGCGTGGCGCTGTAGGTAGCGGTGGCGACCGGAACGGGGTGCAGACGGAACACAGCTCGCGTGATCACGCCCAGCGTTCCCAGGGAACCGATAGCCAGTTTGGTGAGGTCATAGCCGGCAACGTTCTTGACGACCTTACCTCCTGCTTTAATCACACTGCCGTCCGGCAACGCCATTTCCAATCCGAGGACCAGGTCGCGAATGGCGCCGTAGCGGATACGCAAGGTTCCGCTCTCCGCCGTCGCCAGCACGCCGCCCACCGTGGCCCGCTCCGGTTGCATCGGATCAGCGCCCAACTGTTGACCATGTTCGCGAAGCACACCTTGCAACTTGTCGATGGTGCAGCCCGCCTCCACCGTAACCGTCATGTCGCCCCAGGCATGTTCGATGACCCGGTTCAGCCGCTCCAGCGAGAGGACAAAATCCGCCTTGTGCAGGAGATTTCCCAGCCCCAACTGGGTGCCTCCACCTCGCGGAATGATGGTCAGGCCGGCGGAATTGCAGTAACGCAGCACCTGCGCGACCTCCTGCGCCGTGCCGGGCGCAATCACCCCGGTGGGTTGCACCGCGTCCACGGCATCCTCAGGCGTCGCCGGGCGCAGGTGTTCCGGCCCCACGATCGCGCTCAGTTCAATCCACGCTTCGTTGTTCTGTATTACAGCTTGGCTCATGATTTGACTCCCGTGGCCTTCCTCATCGCCTGCACTCGCTTGCTCATACCTTTGAGAAACTGTGCTGTCCCTGAAGGGACTCCGATCTATTTCTCGCTCACCCCAGCACTCCGCCTGCGGCTCCGTGCTGGCTAGACTCTTTCGCCCCTGCGGGGCGGACTTTTGCGCAATTCGCGCCACCGAGCCCACCCAACGCGATTACTCTTCACAAACTCCACAAACCTCTCGATCGACAGTTCCCCGCGCTAATACCGTTGCGCCAAGCCCGCTATCTCGATCGGATGGGGTTCGTAAGCGACCGGCTTTTGCACGTTCGCGTCGGTTCCCGGAAACATCTTGGTCGGATTGCAGAGGTCATAGGGATCGAAGGCCGAGCGCAGGCGCTGCATGGCGTCCAAGTCGGCCGCGGAAAACATGACCGACATAAACTGCTTCTTTTCCTCGCCGACTCCCATGTTCCCCGGTGATGGACCCTCCCGCCTCCACGCATAGCCGCAAAATATCCTCGGCCAGCACCATCGCTCGTTCTTCTTGGCCGCCAATACGGCGATCATAGAGCACCAAGGGATGGAGGTTGCCGTCTCCGGCGTGAAATACATTTGCGACTCGCAACTTCGCTTCGGCGCTGAGCCGGTCAATCTCGCCCAGAACTCGCGGCAATGCGGTACGCGGAATAACGCCGTCCTGCACCAGATAATTCGGGGAGATTCTCCCTACCGCCGCAAATGCCGCTTTGCGTCCTTTCCAAACCGCCATACGTTCCGCTTCCGACTTCGCCAGGCGCAGCTCCCAAGCTCCGCACGATTGGCAGATCGGACCAACCTTCTCCATCAGAAGCTCGACTTCACGGCTGGACCCGTCCAGTTCCACCAGCAGCAGCGCCTGGCAGTTGGGATAATTGGGATGAACGGCCGCTTCGGCGGCTTCAAGCGCCAACCGATCCATAATTTCCAAGGCCGCGGGAAACATGCCGGAAGCGATGATGGCGCTGACAGCAGCCCCCGCCTCGCTGCTCGAATTGAAGGCGGCCATCAACGTCTGTGTGGTTTCAGGTTTCTTGATGACTCGCAGCGTAATCTTCGTGATGATCCCGAATGTGCCCTCCGACCCGACGAAAGCACCCACCAGGTCGTAGCCCGGCTGGTCCAAAGTGGTGCCGCCCAAATTAAGCAGGGTACCGTCCGAGAGCACAATCTCAAGTCCCAGAATGTAGGTTGTGGTCACTCCATACTTGAAGCAGTGCGCGCCGCCGGAGTTCTCCGCCACATTGCCGGCTACGGTGCAGACAACCTGCGACGATGGGTCGGGGGCGTAAAAGTAGCCGTGAGGAGAAACTGCGGCGGTTATGGCGGAGTTCGTCACGCCCGGCTCGACGACTACGCGGGCGTTGGGCAGATCAACCTCAAGAATGCGATTCATCCTGGAGACGCCGATCACCACGCCACCTTTTACCGGCAGTGCTCCGCCGCTTAACCCCGTGCCCGCGCCACGCGCGACAATGGGGATTCGCTCCCGGTAGCAGACTTTCACGATGGCTTGCATCTCTTGCGTTGTCGCCGGCAGCAGAACCAGGTCGGGAACTACCCGGAACAAGGTCAAGCCGTCGCATTCGTAGGTCCGGAGCTGCTCGGGCCCACAAACCAGCCCAGCATCTCCAACGATCGAACGAAATTCACTTACCAGCCGAGCGTTCATTCAACACCTCGAGAATGGCGGTATGCGGGCCTTGAGAAGGAAGGATTGCCCGCATTGAGTACTCCGGGAGCAAGGCTGACCGTCACACCAGAGGACGATCGTGTCAATTCTTAGCACCACCAGTACCGAGTAGCAGTGACGCCTGCCACAGGCCAGAGTGACGTACGTTGGGATTGCTTTCGCTCTCTCGACAAGGGCGAAAAGAACGGGCACCCACATTTGATTGTGAGTATCCCTGAAACCCCGCCTTGTGTCCGCCATCACCGACTGCGGTGGCGTGCCCTTCCTACACTTGCCTTGACTGCCCATGTCCAACTCCGCGCCAAGCCCGGTGAATCCCTGGATCGTGACCATCGCCGTCATGCTGGCGACCTTCATGGAGATCCTCGACACCACGGTGGTCAATGTTTCCATTCCCCACATGGCGGGAACCTGGGCGCGACCGTCGAAGAGGGCACATGGGTGGTGACCTCGTACCTGGTGTCGAACGCCATCATTCTGCCGATGGCCGGATGGCTGGCCAACCGCTTCGGGCGTCGCCGGATTCTGCTGACCTGCGTCGGCGGCTTCACGCTCACCTCGCTCCTCTGCGGCATGGCGACCAGCCTGGATTGGCTTATCTTCTTCCGCGTGCTGCAAGGCCTCACCGGTGGCGGTTTGCAGCCACTGGCGCAGGCGGTCCTGCTGGAGACCTTCCCTCCGCGGAAGCACGGCACCGCGATGGCCGCGTTCGGGCTCGGCATCATTCTCGCGCCCATCCTTGGCCCCACGCTGGGCGGTTGGATCACCGACAACTACACCTGGCGCTGGATCTTCTACCTCAACCTGCCGGTGGGAGCGTTCTCCATGGTCATGATCAGCGCCTTCGTGCGCGATCCGCACTACATCGGCAAGCACAAAACCGGCGGCGTTGACCTGTGGGGCATCGGCTTCCTCGCGCTGGGCTTCGGGATGCTGCAGGTGGTGCTGGATACCGGTCAGCGCAAAGACTGGTTCGGCAGCAATCAGATTCGCGTGTGGACGGCGCTCTGTGTCTTCGGACTAGTCGCCATGGTGATCCGCGAGTTGAAGGCACGTCACCCTATCGTCGACCTGCGGGTTCTAAAAGACGTCACCTTTAGCGCCGGCACGTTTCTGATGACGATGCTCGGATTCGTGCTGTATGCCAGCCTGATGCTGCTGCCGATCTTCCTGCAAACGCTACTCGGCTATCCGGCATTGCAAGCAGGGCTGGCGCTGTCGCCGCGCGGATTGGGATCACTGGTCATGATGCCCATTGTCGGACAGCTCACCAACCGTTACGATCCGCGCAAACTGCTCGGCCTCGGACTACTGGTCGGCGCCTATACCATGTTCAGCCTGTCGCACCTCAACCTGAATGCCGGCTACTGGGACATCTTCTGGCCGCAGGTGATTCAGGGCGGCGCCATGGCTTTTCTCTTCATCCCGCTCATGGCGACCAGCATGTCGGGCATTGCGAAAGAAAAGATGGGCAACGCCACCAGTATCTATAACCTGATGCGCAACATCGGTGGCAGCTTCGGCATCGCCACCATGACGACCTTCCTGGCCCGCCGCAATCAGGTGCATCAGGACCAATTGGTCAGCCATGTCTCGGCCTTCGACCCGCGCATGCGCAACGTGTTGCGCGGACTTCAAAGTTGGTTCCAGATTCACGGCTTTAATTCGGTGGACGCAGCCAAGAAATCGCTGGCTGCCGTCTATGGCATGGTGCAGCAGCAGGCCGCCATGCTCTCCTTTGTAGAGGCGTTCTGGGTCATGGGCGTCATCTTCCTTGGCATGCTGCCGCTCCTCTTCCTGCTGCGCAATGCCCGCTCCTTGCACCCGCATACGCGGAAGACACCCAGCTCAGTTGGGCAACAGAGATCCGTTCCCGCCAGGGTCGGAGCACGAAGAGGAATTAGCGGGCGTCGGGCATTAGATCCTCGTGTGATCGCGTGATTTTTGTGCTTCACCCTGTCATTCTGGGATGGGTCGGACTGCGGGGATTTCTGCGGCGGGTTCTAACCTAACTACTTCGCGGTTATAAACTGACAGCGGTCACCGCAGTTCTTGCCGGTGGTCACCAGCCTCCATCACATCCTCGGACAACGAACGTCTCCCGGCGTCCAGAACCGCGTTGAGTTACCCCACGCTGGAGGCGCCGAGGATGACGGAATCGGCTGCGGTGCGATGCCTGCTAAAATTGGCCTTCGTTCTGCGATGAACACCCACGACCACATCACGCACTCGGCCGAAGAGACCATGGCGCTGGGCCGCAAACTCGCGCCCACGTTGAAGGCGGCGCGCATGGTCATCCTGCGCGGCGATCTCGGCACCGGCAAGACCACGCTGGTGAAAGGCATCGCCGAAGGTCTGCACGCCGCGTCGCAGGACGATGTCACCAGCCCCACGTTCACCCTCATCCACGAGTACCGCGGTCCCGAGGTGAACCTCTTCCACGTCGATCTCTACCGCATCGACACGCCGCGCGAACTCGACACGCTGGGCCTCGACGAACTCTTTGCCGAGCCCGGCAACCTGGTGCTGCTGGAGTGGGGAGAAAAGTTCCCCCGCTTCGAGAAGGAGCGCGACGTGGAAATCTGCCTCGAGCGCCAAGGCGACCAGGAGCGGAAGATTGTGGTGAAGAGAAAGTAGCGGGGGAAAGCTGGCCGGAGTGCCGACGAAGCGACTACGCCCTGCGACGTTTTGCGGCCACCTTTGACGATCGGGTGCTACTCATAGCGTGTCTCAGAAGCAGATTGGCCTTCGTCTGGTAACCGGGTCCGTAACTCTTCAGCCATTCGACTACGTCGGCGTCCAGGCGCATGGTGACTGGCCTCTTCGGAGGGCGATAGAACTTGCCCACGTCGGCATCGCTCCAGTCGATGACCTCTGGCATATCAGAAAGATCAATGTCTTCGTCTTTCTTTGCGGCCATGGCCGCGATTTCGCGCTTCTGTCCTTTTGTAAGCCTCTTCATAACTTTTTCTCTCGCGAGATGTTGCGGCGCGAGCGGATATGATCCGGACCACTTCCGCCTTTTCTGCGCTCTCATAGTTCGCATGCACTACGAACAGGATTGAGCCGGGACCAATCGCCCCGAGGGTGATGAACCGCTCCTCTTCGTCATGGGCCATGTCCCGTTTCGTCAGGGCGTACGGGTCATCAAACACCAGCGTAGCCGTTTCGAAACCGACGTCATGCTTCCCGCGGGGTTGGTGCGGTTCTTTTCCTCGTCCCATTCGAAAGGCATGCTCGCCCGCAGAATTAGCCTATCTTTATGTACGTACAATTGTCAATATAATTACGCTGCTGCTGTTGGGTTAGTTGGCGCCGCTGCGAGGCTGGATTACCACTCTTCGCGATCGAATTCGTTCGATGGCATGGCGTCGAGCAGCAGTTCGTCTTGAGCTGATGAACCAGCCGCAAGGAAAGCATCGTCCCATCCCTGACGCGGCGCACGTCGCAGCTTGCTCTCAGGTTCCGAGCTCCCATGACCTCTCGACAAAATGTGCCATTGTCCACTCGAAACTCGAAACTCGAAACTAACCCCTAACCCCTGCCTTCAAAATCCCATGATGTTGTATCCACAATCGACGTAGATCGTCTCGCCGGTGATGCCGGTGGCGGCGTCGCTGGCGAGGAAGACAGCGGTCGAGGCGACCTCTTTCACGTCCACGTTGCGTTGCAGGGGAGCGCGCTCGGCCTGGGCGCCCAGCATGTCGCCGAAGCCGGAGATGCCGCGCGCGGCGAGGGTCTTGATTGGTCCGGCGGAAATGGCGTTCACGCGAATCTTGTTCTTGCCCAGATCGTAGGCCAGGTAGCGGACGCTTGCCTCCAGCGCGGCCTTGGCCACGCCCATCACGTTGTATCGGGGCACGACCTTCTCGGCGCCATAATAGGTGAGGGTGATGACGCTGCCGCCGTCGGTCATCAGGGGCCGCGCGGCGCGGGCCAGCGCCACCAATGAATAGACGCTGATGTCGAGTGCAATGCGGAAGCCCTCGCGGCTGGTGTCGGCAAACTCGCCCTTCAACTCTTCGGCGGGCGCGAATGCGACGCTATGTACCAGGGCGTCGAGCTTGCCGTAGCGCCACTTCAGTTGCTCGAACAGATTCGCGATTTCTTCGTCACGGCCGACATCGCATTGAAACGCTTGCGCGTTGGGCAGCGCCGCGATCAGGTGGTCGGCTTCCTGCTTCAGGCGCTCGTTCTGGTAGGTGATGGCCAATTGCGCTCCGGCTTGCTGCATCTGCTGCGCAATGGCCCAGGCGATGCTGCGCTTGTTGGCCACGCCAAATACCACCACGCTGCGGCCGTCTAAACTATTCGACATTCGATGGCATTCCTCCGCGCTCAAACGGTTGAGGATATCAGCCCTGGCGCGCGATGTCTTGCGCTGACCTTCTCAGCTGAACAGCAATTCCTTGGCGCGTTGCGAGGCTTTTACCACTGCCTTGATGAGGGTCACCCGCAGGCCGCCCTCTTCCAGTTCCAGGATGCCATCGACCGTGCACCCAGCCGGAGTTGCGACGGCGTCCTTCAGCAATGCAGGATGATCGCCGGTTTCCAGCATCATCTTGGCTGAGCCCATCACGGTCTGACCGGCGAGTTTCATGGCGATGTCGCGTGGCAGCCCCATCTTGACGCCGCCTTCGGCCAGCGATTCCAGGATCATGAATATGTAGGCCGGTCCGCTCGCCGACAGGCCGGTGACCGCGTCCATGTGCTTCTCGTCAACCTGCAGCGTCTCTCCAACTGTCTCAAACAACCTGCGAACCATCTCCAGATCGGCGGGCTTCACCGCCTTACCGCAGCAGAAGGCGGTCATGCCAGCACCGACCATGGATGGCGTGTTGGGCATGGCGCGAATCACCGCAATGCCGGCGGGGAGGCGCTGCTCGATGTACGAAGTTGGCACGGAGGCTGCGATAGAGATCACGAGTTGGTCCGGTCGCAGATCATGCTCGATCTCCTTCACCACCTCGCCCAGGGTCTGCGGCTTAACGCAAAGTAAAATCACATCGGCGTTGCGAATCGCCGCACGGTTGTCGGTGGTGACTTCAATGCCGTGTTTGGCGGAGAGCGAGGCGGCCCTTTCAGCGTGATTTACAGTGGCGGCAATGTTCCCGGGCTGCAGCACGTTCTGACGGCAAAACGCCTGCATGAGAATGCTACCCATTTTGCCGAGTCCAAGAATGGCGACGCGAGTTTCGGACACGCTTTCACTTCCTGCCTGAATTGGATTCCGCGGCTGCGGTGAACATGATTGTAAATTGCGCCAGCACCAATCTGAGAATCGCCCCCACCGGCGACCGCGGCTTCTTCCGGCGAGCCCTCACCAGTGGTAGCCTTGTGGACAAAGAGGAGCCGTGGAAACGCTTTATTACTCGCGCCTGCAATCGCCCGTAGGGCCGCTGCTGATTGGGGTTTCCGAAGCTGCACTAGTTACGTTGGAATTCGATCGGGGCTTGCCGCAAAGGATTGCCGGCTCACCCGTTCAATGGGAAGAATCGGAAGGCCGCACTCGCCCGGTCGGTCAGCAATTGCAGGAGTACTTCTCTGGCAAGCGCCGCAACTTCGACCTGGCACTTGATCTGCGAGGCACGGAATTCTACCAGCGCTGCTGGCAGCAACTGCTGCAAATTCCGTATGGCGAAACCTGCTCCTACGCCGACATCGCGCGGGCGGTGGGCAGTCCTAAGAGCTTTCGCGCCGTCGGACAAGCGAACCACCACAACCCTGTGGCCATCATTGTGCCGTGCCACCGCGTGCTTGCCGCCGGTTGCTACCTCGGCGGATACGGAGGCGGACTTCCGGTCAAAGCGTTTCTGCTGCGCCTGGAAGGCGCGGCGTTTCGTGAGCGCGTCGAAGCCTACAATGAGACCAAGCAGCTTGCGTTTGCTAAGCCTTGAAAGGGCGTGCTTCAGCCGCGCCGCGTGCCGCGAAGAGAGTTAGGCTTTAGCACCTGAGGCAATTCGCAGTTCGTGCATCACCGGCGGCGTAGTTTCGAAGACGAGTTCGTGGCTTGTTAGACAAATCCGGGATAGCCTTTAATCTAGCGGAGATTTTCGGATAAGGTCAAAATCGTCGCCGGCGATGCAGTAACCATGTACGGGCCGTTGTTGAAGGACGGAGCCCGTAGGGCGACATAATCGTAGCCCAGGACGTAAGTCCTCGGTTGCCGTTTTAGGTGGGCGGAGTCCGGCAGGACGACACACGGGTTTTGACGTTGTTGGCGAAGAGGTGCCGTCCCTGAAGGGACTCGGGGATTTACTAACATGCTTACCCAGCACTCACGTGCTGGGCTACGATTGTGACGCCCTTCGGGCTGAGGGTGTTGGCCGCCGTATGCGGAACGATATTTTTTCCCATGTTGGTGGACACCACCAAAACATCAGCCCAAGCAAACCCGGCTGGGTGGGCAACCGCGTGGAGTTCGAGAGGGGAGACGTTTTTGAGTGTGTGTCCGAACGCAGCGCGTGTGAGCCAGCCCGCAGGGCGAAATAATCGTAGCCCGGGACGTCAGTCCTGGGTTGAGTTGCAACGCGGACGAGTCCGATAGGACGGCATACGGGGTTTGGCGTTGGGGAACGCCCACCAATTCGGGAAGTCCGAAGGACGACACAATCGTAGCCCAGGACGACACGGGGTCCCCAGCCCCGCCGATTTTGCGTGGGCTGGGGTTGAGTCCTGGGTCGCGCCTGATTGATCTAAAGGAGTCCGCGTAGGACGACACGGTCGGGGTTCGACGATGGCCGTATTCCAGAGCCCGCAGGGCGAAATAATCGTAGCCCAGGACGTGAGTCCTGGGTTGAGGTTGTAGCGTGGACGAGTCCGATAGGACGGCACACGGGTTTTGACGTTGTTGGCGAAGAGTGCCGTCCCTGAAGGGACTCGGGGATCAATTACATCGCTTACCCAGCACTCACGTGCTGGGCTACGATTGTGACGCCCTTCGGGCTGAGGGTTGAGGCCTGTACAACGCGATCGCTGAACAAAATTTCCGAGTCTTCAATCCTGACCCAGACCTCGCCGGATGGCCCACATATTCGCGGTTTTCGAATGTGTGGGAAATCGACAGTCAATTCTTACGAGACGAGTGCTGCAGGCGGAATCGATTCCCACTCATTCCAAAGGCAGGAATGAGTGGTGCACCCGGCGCCATTCGGAAGTCGGCCTTAGCTTGCCGAATCGAATCCGCCATCAGAGTGGCAGACGTGGGAACGCGAAACAAGTTCTTGGCACCAGTGAGCGCGCCCAAGGCGCAGTCGGATGCTTTTATAGAACCCGGCCACCCGCCAATCCCAATCGCGCCATAGGCCCCGAAGCATCAGGGGGCGATTTTGGGACCAACAGGGTGCTCGTGGATGAGGTCTATCGCGTACTCGATGTCAAACGCGGACAGAAATCCGGTGTTCACGGGAACGAGGTCGCCAGTGTCGACCAGCTTTACGGGATTTCCGCTTTCGTCTTTGGTTAGCCGCCATGATTCAATTCCCGCCACAGAGTCGCTCGATCCTCTCCTCTTCTCATTCATATTATTTCAACACCGCTGTACCACACATGTTCTGCCGTGGTATCGCGCGAGCTTTTCCCTTAGAGAATCTGCTTCTTTGCAAGCGTCCTCGTTTATATAGTCCAA
Source organism: uncultured Acidobacteriaceae bacterium (assembly GCA_963763725.1). GTDB lineage: Bacteria > Acidobacteriota > Terriglobia > Terriglobales > Acidobacteriaceae > Bog-257. Next base: position 28,784 of record CAVXQI010000008.1, on the reverse strand, counting down.
TCAGGTGGCGCATTTGCCGCTTGCTGTTCACGAGACCCACGTAACGCTCAACCAGACCGAGATCGCTTCTTGTGACGTCACAACTTCGCTCTTCGCAGCTCGCTCTTACTGATGCTCGCTCCACACCGGTGAGGAGTACCTTCTTTACGACTGGCCGTAATTCTGGTTGAAATCCGGATACCACCGCAGTCACAGACAAGTCATAGCCAGGTTTGCTCAAGCTCCGTGATATACGATAGGTCCACCCGAGAAGCCAAAATTATTGTATCCGTCTATCAGCATCAACTTCGCTCCGTCTTGCTCAATAATCGCTGAAAGAACTCCTCGCTTGACTATCGCGATCGGATCTGGAGACAGGCTCGGGAACTGCATCGACCATCCGAATGGAAAACCGACAAAGTACAATTCTTGCCCGAAATACACTTTGGAGGGATGAGACACGGGTAGGGCAGAAGCACGGATCAGGAGTTCGTTCGGGACAAGAACTGCAATGTCGATCGGATCCTTGCAGCGAAAGATTGTAACGTCGAAAGACTTCCACTGCTTCTCGCGAAAAACGCTTACTTGGTGATGATCCCCCAATCCCGCCACCATGTGCCGTGCCGTTACGAGGTACTGGCGGTTATCAATATCAATCGCGAATGCCGTGCCAGTTCCGACGGTTGTCTTTAGGAGAAACGTCCTTTGGTAAACGTCGCTCGATACTTGGGAGAATGAGCTAATGCTGGTGAGAATGATGAGCGCCTGCCAGAGATCCGTCTAATACTTTCGCGCAAACCTCCACCTCCACACATAGCGGCACACAACGCCTTTCGCTCGTGAGATAGGCACCTGCAAGAGAGTCAGTCGAATACTTTCGCGCAAACCTCCACCTCCACAAATAGAACGTGAGAACAACAACGCCTTGCATCACAAATCTGCAGTAAGCAAAGCCCGCCATTGCTGGCGGGCTGCTTTATCTCTTTGCTTCTCATTCTACGAGCATCCGCTAGTGCTCCCGCAGCTCATGCACCGGTAGCAGCTTCCGTTCCTCGTCATGATGGCGCCGCAGACGGGGCAACTGGGTGAGTCCCCCATTTCGATCATGTCCTTGAGCGCGTCGGAGGCGTGGACAAAGCGGTTGTCAGTTGTCAGTTGCCGATTGTCAGTAACAGCAGATCCCTCGGCTGCGCCTCGTGATGACAAATCAGACGGCGCTCGTGATGACAAACCAGGAGCACCTTCGCTGAAGTCCCCGAACGATTTCTGGCCGCTGTCGCCTTCCTCCGGTGTGCCCGGCGGTGGAGCGTTGATGTACTTGGGACGCAGGCCGTCGAACAGCGCCTGCTGCTGGCCGGTCAGGAAGCGCAGCTGCAGCCAGCGGAAGATGTAATCCATGATCGACTTGGCGTAGCCGATGTCCTGGTTATGGCTCCAGCCACTGGGCTCGAAGCGGGTGTGCGCGAACTTCTCGCACATCAGCTTCAGCGGCACGCCGTGCTGCAACGCCAGCGACGTGGCGCAGGCGAAGCTGTCCATCAGGCCGCTGACGGTCGAGCCTTCCTTGGCCATGGTGATGAACAGCTCACCCGGCATGCCATCTTTATAAAGTCCCACAGTGAGGTAGCCTTCGTGTCCGCCCACGCTGAACTTGTGGGTGATCGACAGGCGCTCGTCGGGCAGACGATGGCGCATGGCGCGCGGTGGCGCGGCGGCCTCGTCCACCACCACTTACGGCGGTGGCGAGCGCGTCGCCCTTCTTCGATTTCGCGGTGGCCGATCCCATGGAGCTGAGCGGCTGCGCCTTCTTCGATCCATCGCGATAGATGGCGACCGCCTTCAGCCCCAGCTTCCATGCCTGGATGTAGGCTTCGGTGATGTCGTCGACGGTCGCGTTCTCGGGCATGTTGATGGTCTTGGAAATTGCGCCCGAGATGAACGGCTGGGTGGCGGCCATCATGCGCAGATGTCCGAGATAGTGAATGGTGCGGGTGCCCTTCGACGGCTTGAACGAGCAGTCGAAGACCGGCAGGTGCTCTTCCTTGACCGCGGGCGCGCCCTCGATGGTGCCGGTGGCGTCGATGTAGCTGACGATGGCGTTAGTCTGGTCGGCCGTGTAGCCCAGCTTGAACAGCGCGGCCGGCACGGTGTTGTTCACGATCTTGATCATGCCACCGCCCACCAGCTTCTTGTACTTCACCAGCGCCAGGTCGGGCTCGATGCCGGTGGTGTCGCAGTCCATCATGAAGCCGATGGTGCCCGTGGGCGCCAGCACCGTGACCTGCGCGTTGCGATAGCCGAACTTCTCGCCGTTCTTCAGGGCTTCGTCCCAGGTGCTCTTGCTGGCCTCGAAGAGCGCCGGCGGAACGTGCGTCTTGTCGATGTTGTTCACCGATGCGCGATGCATGCGGATGACGTCGAGGAAGGGTTCGCGATTGATGTACCAGCCGGGACAGGCAGCGCCAGGCATTCTCGCGGGTAGAGGGGTCCTTCGACTCGCTGCGCTCGCTCAGGATGACAGCCGTTTTGTTCGGTAGCGGGCATCAAGTGGCTGGCAAAGTTCGGCAATCTTCGACGATTGCAGATAAGCCTCGCCGCACATGATGGCGGTCACGCAGGCGGCGTAATCGCGTCCGGCATCGGAGTCGTAGGGCAGGCCCGCGGCCATCAGCAGCGCGCCCAGGTTGGCGTAGCCGAGTCCCAGCGGACGGTAGTCGTGCGAGTTCTTGCCGATGGCTTCCGTGGGATAGCCGCTGTTGTCCACCAGAATTTCCTGCGCGGTGATCATGACGGCGCAGGCGTGACGATAGGCCTCGACGTCGAACGACGCCGTTGGGCGCGAACTTCATCAGGTTCAGACTGGCCAGGTTGCAGGCCGAGTCGTCGAGGAACATGTACTCGCTGCACGGGTTCGACGCGTTGATGCGCGCCGTGTTCTTCGAGGTGTGCCAGCGGTTGACCGTGGTGTCGTACTGCATGCCGGGATCGCCGCAGTGCCAGGTGGCGTCGGAAATTTTGCGCAGCATCTCGCGCGCCTTGAAGGTCTGCACCGGATGGCCGTCCTTCACCGAGCGGGTGCTGAACTCGCCGTCGCGCAGCACCGCGTACATGAAGTCGTCGGTTACCCGCACCGAGTTGTTGGCGTTCTGGAAGAAGATGGACGAGTAGGCCTCGCTGTCGGGACCGCTGCCGTCGTATCCGGCTTCGACGAGCGCCCAGGCTTTGGCCTCTTCCTTCTGCTTGCACTCGATGAAGTCAACCACGTCGGGATGGTCGATGTTGAGGATGACCATCTTGGCGGCGCGGCGCGTCTTGCCGCCGGACTTGATCACGCCGGCGAAGGCGTCGAAGCCTTTCATGAAACTGAGCGGGCCGCTGGCCGTGCCGCCGCCGGAAAGCGCTTCGGTGGACGAACGCAGCGGAGAAAGATTGGTGCCCGTGCCCGATCCCCACTTGAACAACATGCCCTCGGTCTTGGCGAGGGTGAGGATGCTGTCGAGCGAATCGTGCACCGAATTGATGAAGCACGCCGAGCATTGCGGATTCTTGTAGCCGACCGCGCCATACTCCACGCGCAGGGTCTGCGGATTCCAGTGCCAGTTCTGCGCGTCGGAGTTGGGCTCGATGCGATCGCAGCCAACGTTGAACCATACCGGCGAATTGAACGCCGCCTTCTGCTGCAGCAGCAGGTGGGCGAGTTCGTCATGGAAGATGGCCGCGTCGTCGTCGCTGCGAAAGTATCCGCCCTTAATTCCCCAGTCGCGAATCGTCTCGGCGACGCGGGTCACCAACGCGCGGACGCCGCTCTCGCGCTCGGGCGTGTCGAGCGGGCCATGCAGATATTTGCTGGCCACGATGTTGGTCGCCGTCATCGACCAGTCTTTGGGGACCTCCACGTCTTTCTGCTCGAAGATGATGCCACCGTGCGAGTCGGTAATCTGCGCCAGACGGAGCTCCCACTCCAGCTCGTCGTAAGGCGAAACGCCCGCCTTGGTGAAGAAGCGCTTGAAGGTCAGGCCGGGCGCGCGCTTCTTGGGCGGGTTGATCACCGAGGCGGCGGTTGTCGTTGTCGTCGGCTCACCGGTCGCGGTAGACGGCGGATTCGCGGTGGTTGGGTTAGTGGTGACTTCGGCCATGATACGTGCTCCTGATCGTCTTTATTATTATTACGCGGTCCGATTTACTGTTGGCGCGGGCCTGAACCTGGATTATTCACCAGCGATTCACGCTTTGAAGGGACCCGGCTTTCAGCCGTGCCGTTACCTGGGCGTGGAGGTCTGGGCGTCAGCCCCTGGGTGAATTTGCAGTTCGGTGTCAACCCCAAAGTCCCTCCGTGGCTAAAGCTGTCAATAAGAGCCGTATAAGGCGCGGCTGAAGCTGCGCCCCTTCATTCGAATTGTCAGGCTACTCATGAATAATCCAGATGAAGGCCCCGCTTTATTTTCGGCTGCAAAGGTTGTGGGGGCCTCTTCGCCTGCCTGCGTATCATCGACAGGAAAGAAGCCCCCGGGTTGATCTTTGTCCGGCGCCACCGCAAAACAGCGTGCCGCCACAGGAGAAATCCCTGTGGCGGATTCCGGACCGGAACTCGTGCGCTCAACTCCGCGCGCTTGAGTGCCGCATTGACTTGGAAAGGAACAACGCTGATGCCATCGTCTTGGCGATGACTTCGTCGGCCCCACTGCCACCCCGAAGCTGCTCTCTCGCAAATTTGGCGGAGAGTCCTACCCTAATTCACTGCTCCCTGCCGAGACCTGCCCCGAAAAGGAGAAATCGTCAAAGAACCCTGGGCCCATTTTCATGCCAGGGCGGCCACCTCTACCGCCTTGGATCTGGGGAAGGAACCCTCCTAAAAACCAGCTTCGGCGAACCACTTTCGCGAACATTAATCCTATATCTTGTGGATGTCAAGCGCATAACACAACATCTTGTATTATTTTACATCTTTCGCCCCGAATCGAGAAAGAAACCCAACTCCCGTTTTTCGCTTTCCCGCCGGGTCCAATGTTGTGGTCGCTTTCGGCCAACCGTGTGCCAACACGTTTCTTGCCATTCGCATTTCAGCGCTGAGACTGCTCAAGCCAACCCGCCTTACTCTCTGGACTCTAGCCTCGCAATGCAGGTGCTTCAACGCCCGATCTTGGTGCAGCTATGTGGATGGCTGTGGATTGTGAGGAAAAGCAGGCGAGAACCCTCATCCGTCTGTCGGCAAGCCTGCACAAATTCGCCCGCGTCTTCTCGACCGCGACTCCTGCGGCGATACAATCTCTCCTTATGCTCTCACTGTTCTTTTCGTCCGCTCGCGCTGCGTCTGTTCTTGTCGTTTTCGCCGTGTTCACCCCTATTGCCTCGCTATCTCAAACTGCCGCTCCGGCTGCCTCGACGGACACCGGCCGCTTTCGCCTGCTCAAGTTTGAGCAACCGATTGGCGAAGAGACTTACACCATCACCCGCGACGCCAACTCTCTCACGCTCAAGTCTGATTTTGAGTTCACCGATCGCGGAAGAAAGGTCCCGCTCGCCGCTACTCTGCGCGCGGCCACCGATTACACGCCGCAGCGCTTCGTCATTAAGGGCAGCACCTCGCGGGTCTCCACTATCGACACCAATGTGGAGATCAATGGTCCGCAGGCCACAATCCGCCAAGGCAACGACACCCGCACCATGGCGGCGCCGCAAACCTTCTTCACCATCGCCGGTTACGCGCCGGTCGCCATGCAAATGGCGCTCATTCGCTACTGGCGCGCGCACGGATCACCGGCACAGTTGGTGACGCTGCCCACCGGCGAAGTTCAGATTCAAGATCGGGGTGCGGAAACCATCGCTCTTGATGGGCGCAGCCTGCAAGTCGAACGTTACAGCATTCGCGGTTTAATCTGGGGACTGGAGACGCTGTGGATGGACAGCGACAACAACCTCGCCGCACTGGTCTCTACCGATGCCGAGTTCGATCACTTCGAAGCCGTGCGCGAAGAATATCAGCCCGCTCTCGCGAAATTCGTGGCTGGTGCAGCGCGCGACGAAATGGCGGCGCTCACCGAATTAAGCAAGCAAATGCCCGGACGCCGCACCGGAACGTTTGCCTTTACCGGAGCTACTCTGATCGACGGAACCGGCGCCGCACCCATTGCCAACGCCACCGTTGTCACTCGCGACGGAAAGATTGTCGCCGCCGGTCCCAGCGGCAAGGTGCAAATTCCGCCTGACGCGCAGCGCATCGATGTCGCGGGCAAGTACATCATTCCCGGCCTTTGGGACATGCATGCGCACTACGAGCAGGTGGAGTGGGGGCCGATCTACCTCGCCGCGGGCGTTACCACGGTGCGCGATGTGGGCAACGAGTTCGACTTCATCGCAGCGGTCCGCGATGCCGTCAACAGCGGCGCTGCGCTGGGGCCGCATATGCTGCTGGCAGGCATTGTTGACGGCGATGGCCCGCAGGCTATTGGCATTGATCGCGTGAACTCCCCGGCCGACGCCCAGATGTGGGTGCAGCGTTACCACGACGCAGGCTTCCAGCAGATCAAGATTTACAGCTCCATGAAGTCTGACAATGTCAGAGCTGTCTGCTCTGATGCCCACAAACTTGGCATGACAGTCACCGGACACATTCCCAACGGCATGACTGCGTATGACGGCGTCAACGATGGCATGGACCAGATCAACCACATTCACTACGTGCTCGACATGCTCATTCCCCCGAACATCGCCCCCCTGAAGTTAAAGTGGCCTGAGCGGCTGAAGATGATGGCCTCCCTCGACGTGAACTCCAAGGCGGGCAAGAGGGCGATTGCATTTTTGAAGGAACACAACACGGTGATCGACCCCACCATGGCGCTGATGGAATTTCAGAATCGTTCTGCTGACGTGCCCGCTGACAAGATGGAGCCTGGCATCGAACATGTTGCGCATGAGCTGCGCGAGCAGTTGGTTAACGGAGGCATGCCGCCAGAATTTGCTGCCGACGCTCAAAAGCTCACGCGGGAAGAGTTGGCGATCATCGGCGCGCTGCATCGCGCCGGGGTGCGCATCGTCGCAGGAACCGATCAGACAGTGCCGGGATATTCGCTCTATCGCGAGCTCGAGCTATACGTGCAAGCGGGCTTCACTCCGATGGAAGCCCTGCAAGCCGCGACCATCATTCCCGCTCGCGCCATGAAGGTTGACCGCGACAGCGGCAGCATCGAGGTGGACAAGCGCGCCGACCTCGACATTCTCGACGCCAACCCGCTGGAGAACATTCGCAATATCCGCAGCGTCCGCTGGGTGGTCGCTAATGGAGTGCTCTACGAAAGCGCCCCCCTGTGGCAGAGCGTGGGCTTCACGCCCTAGCGGCTCCATTAACCTGGGTCACCGCGAGACACATCTCACCACCCCGGCAAGCACTTTGAGGGCCCCTGTTCGGCCCGCTTTTGGCGAGAGGGTGGGCGCACAAGCCTGTAACGCGCGTCACAGCGCAACCCCGGCATAACGCATATCCTCGTTTTGTGCTACGCGGACTCAAACGCTACCACCCGGTGCGTGATCTGCACTTCGTCACCTTCACCTTCCGTTGCTATCATCGCGCATCATTGTTAGATATTCCGCAGGCGCACCGCTTGTTTGAACAAACCCTGGAGCAGATGCACCGGCGAAGCGGGGATTGGTAGAGAAACTGGAAGGATTGGCGGGGAGGAGCTTTCATCGCCGCCAAAGCCGAAGTGAGGGTGCGGTCGAAATCGAGTTGGGATGGACGACGGCGCGAGCGCAACTGAGCTGCGCTGCCCTAGCCAGCACCAGGCTAGAACGGGGCGCTCATACATATAAGTGACTCATAGTCTGAAAGCGATGGGGTGGGCGCCCGCCAGGAAGACGGAGTGGACTTTAGATGGTTGGCATGATTACGGCAGATGCGGTTCAGGCAATGCTCCGCGGCCAGGTGACGGATATTGTCCTGGGGACGGTTTTCTTGTCTATTGGGGCGGCGGCGTGTGCGATCGCGGCGATCCGTTGGCGCCGAGGCGTCCGCATCCTGGTGTGGTGGGGAATCTGGAGCGCGATGTTTGGCCTGCAAACACTGGTCCAAACGCCCGCCATTTTGGCGACCCTACCGCACTCTCTCAACTCTGCCATCCCCTACGTCAGCACGGCGATCATGTACCTCCTCCTGGTTTCCGCTTTGCTTGCCTGGCGGGAGCTGAGCCTCGGCAGCCTCAGGTTTTTTATTCAGCTGGAAATTCTTGCGGGGCTGGCAATTGCTGCGGCCGGCATTGCCACGTTCGTTCGGACCGGCATCGCTGACAGATGGATGTTCTACAACCATCTGCTTGCCGTCTTAGGCATGCTCGTTCTGTTGGCTGTGGTACTGGTCCCGAAGTTCGCCTCCAAGTTTTTCGTTATCGGGAATCACCGGGTTCTTGCGGCCGCTACGCTTATTTTTGCCGCGGAGGCACTGTACACCAACTTGTCCAGCGTGCTGAGTTATCGAACTCTTCCTCTGGTTGCCTCGCTGGGCTTTATTGCTCTCCTGTTGTCCCTGGGGTACGTTGCGTTGGAGATGATCTTCACCAACGAGCGCCGTCTGCTCTCCATCGAGACGGAACTGGAGACGGCCCGGCAGATTCAGTCTTCAATTCTTCCGGCCAGCGTTCCCGAAGTCACGAACCTGCGGATTGCCGCTGCCTACCATCCCATGACCGCGGTCGCGGGCGATTTCTACCAATTCGTCCGCGTAGACAACAACCATCTGGGCATCCTGGTGGCCGACGTCTCCGGACATGGCATCCCGGCGGCGCTGGTGTCTTCGATGATCAAAGTGGCGATGCAGTCTGTCGCCGTGCATACCGATGATCCCGCACAGGTGCTGGGTGGTTTGAATCGTATCCTGTCGAGCGAGGCGGGCGGCCAACTTGCCTCGGCGGCTTACCTCTGGATCGACACCGAGCACCGTAAGGCGCTGTATTCTGCCGCGGGGCACCCGCCGTTGCTGTGCTGGCGGAATAACAGCGGCAACATGCAGCGTATCGAAAGTAACGGGCTGTTGTTCGGAATCAACCCTGATTCTAATTACCCGGTGTGCGCTGTGCCTCTGGAACCGCGCGACCGCTTGCTGCTCTACACCGACGGCGTGACCGAACCAGAAAATGCCGCAGGTGAAGCCTTTGGCGACCGGCAACTGGAACGTGTAGTCCGCGAGAATCGCTTGCAGCCGGCCTCGGAACTGTCGCGGCAAGTGCTCTCTGAACTCCGAAAGTGGCAGCCTGCGGCGGTGAGCCAGGAGGATGACATTACGCTCATTATCGTTGATGTCGTCTGAACCTCAGTTTTCGCAAGGCAGATTGGCGCTTCGTGGCTCTTACCACTTCATTGACATCGGGGCGCAAGCTCTGTTAGTTTCAATAGTTCCAGTTGTAGCCTTAGCGCCCTCAGTGCGTCTTCAGCAGTAGGCACTCACGAACAAGGAATGGACCAGACTCTCAAACAAGTAGGGGAATTACTGCTCGGAGCCATTCCGACCATAGTAATTCTGCTGTCGTTGTACGCCATCTACAGCGTGCTGCTGCACAAGCCGCTGAAGCGCGTCCTTGAAGAACGTCGCGACCGTATCGAAGGCGCCCTAGTGAGAGCACGCGCCGACATCGCCACAGCGGAAGCCAAGGCGCAGGAATACGAGCACAGCCTGCGGGAGGCGCGCCTGGCGATCTTCAAAGCGCAGGAAGCGCGCCGGCAACGGGCACAACAAGCTCGCGCCGAGGCGATTCTGGAAGCGCGCAACCGGGCCCAGCAACAAGTTCGCGAAGCGCGCGCCGCCATCGAACAGGACATGGCTGCAGCACGAGCGGGACTGCAAGGGGAAACCGAAAGACTCGCCGCGGAGATCATTCGCACGATTCTGCGGCCCGCCGATGTGGCGCCTGCGATTGGCGGTCAGCCATGATGAAGCGAGCCGTCCTCTGCGCAGTCTTGAGTTTGCTGTTCGTGGTGCTCGCGTTCGGCGTGCTCGCCGCACAACAGCCTGCCGGATCCTCCCCGGCGTCCTCGTCCTCAGCCGATCAACAGCCACCTCCCTCTGCCCAGCAGCAGCCGCCGCAGAATCCCGACACCGCAACCGGCGAGGAATTGGCTGGCGCCGCTAACGGAGAGGTAGGGGAAGAAAATGCGCAATTCAAGTACTCCAAGTCAGTAGTGTGGATGGGGCATCTGTTAGGACTCAGTCCCCACGTCAGCTACCTGGTTTACTGGTTCATTAATTTCGTTTTGGTGGTCTTGTTCTTCGTCCTGCTTTTCCGGTCGTCTGTGCCCAAGATGTTCCGCGATCGCACCCAAGCCATTCAGAAAGGTATGCGCGAGGCTCAGGCCGCAAGTGCTGAGGCGTCCCGTCGCTTGAGCAATATCGAAGCCCGTCTGGCGAAGCTAGACATTGAGGTGGCGGAGATTCGGGCATCGGCCGAGAGCGAGGCGGCAGCGGAAGAAGCGCGAATCCGCCAGTCCGCCGAGGAAGACAAGCGCAAGGTATTGGAAGCGGTTGAGACTGAGGTTAACGCTATCGCGCGCAATGCCCGCCGCGAATTGAAAACCTACGCGGCCACGCTGGCGGTTGACCTGGCGTCGCACAAGATCAAGGTCGACGACACTACCGATCAGGCGCTACTGCGCGAGTTCGTGGGTCAACTAGGAAAGGATGGCAAATAAGTTATGGCCGCCATCGCCAGCCGATACGCCCGCGCCCTGGTAGAGGTTGTACTCGAGCAGAAGACCGATCCCGATATCGCCCGGCAGCAACTGAATGCCATTGTGGAGGCTGTCCACGAAAGCATCGAACTGCGCCGCGTGTGGGAATCTCCAGCCGTTTCAGCGGAACAGAAACGGGCGGTTCTGGATGCCATTGTTGGGCGAATGGGCGTGGCCAGGCCAATTCGCAATTTCATCGCGGTTCTCATCGATCATCGGCGTATTGCGATGTTGGATGACGTGGCGAGACAGTTTGACACTGAACTGAACGCCCAGTTGGGTTTAGCTGAGGCGGAAATCTCCAGCGCTCGCCCGCTTCCGGCGGATGGAAAGCGCGAGTTGGAATCGCAGCTGGAGCGCTTGACCGGCAAGAAAGTACGCGCGCACTACTCCTCCGATCCCGAACTTCTGGGTGGAGTTGTGGTTCGTGTGGGCAGCACGATTTACGACGGCTCGGTGCGTGGGCAACTAGAGAAGATAAAGCAGGAACTCAGTTCCGCGTAAGACTGCGGGATTGGAACCTCGAAAAGGTGCGATTTAGCCTTGCCGTTCGCTCGGAGCAATGATGTTCGGGTAGGGCGGGCGTGCCGGGTCTCGGTGTGACCACCAAACGTAGTATTCGCCAGCGAAATTTGCCGGGCAAGAATCCAGCGCCGTAGGCGCGAAACAGTTTAGCCCAGCACGGAGCCGCAGGCGGAGTGCTGGGTAGGGTAGCAAATAGATCCGAGTCCCGTTAGGGACGGCACATTTTTTACGCTTAGCAAGACTGGAACGTAATTCTATGGCGCAGATTAAAGCAGACGAGATCACGAAGCTCATTCGCGAGCAGATCGACAACTACGAAACCAAGATCGCCGTCGATGAAGTCGGCAGCGTGATGTCCATTGGCGATGGCATTGCCCGCGTTTATGGGCTCGACAAGGTCATGGCTGGCGAACTTCTGTCCTTCCCTCACAATGTTGCGGGTTTGGCCATGAACCTGGAAGAAGACCAGGTTGGCGTGGTGCTGCTGGGCGAATACACGGAAGTGGAAGAGGGGGACGAGGTAAAGCGCACTGGCCGCATCATGAGCGTTCCGGTGGGCGATGCCATGATTGGCCGCGTGGTCAACGGACTGGGCATGCCCATTGACGACAAAGGTCCAGTCAATACCGACCAGTACATTCCGGTTGAACGTCTCGCACCCGGGGTCATTGATCGCCAACCAGTAAAAGAGCCCATGGCTACTGGACTGAAGGCCATTGACTCGATGATTCCCATCGGGCGCGGACAGCGCGAACTTATTATTGGCGACCGGCAGACCGGCAAGACTGCGGTCGCGCTCGACACCATCATAAACAGTAAGGGCCGCGACCTCATCTGTATCTATTGCGCCATCGGACAGAAGCGTTCCTCGGTCGCGCAAGTGGTGAAGACGCTGGAAGATTTCGGCGCCATGGAATACACCATCGTGGTCTCGGCGTCGGCCTCCGATCCAGCACCCATGCAGTACATCGCGCCTTACGCCGCCTGCGCCATGGGCGAGTATTTTCGCGACAACGGAAAGCACGCGCTGTGCATTTATGACGATCTGTCGAAGCACGCGGTGGCGTATCGCGAAATCTCGCTGCTGCTGCGGCGTCCACCCGGACGCGAAGCGTACCCAGGAGACGTGTTCTACCTCCACTCGCGTTTGCTGGAGCGCGCCGCGAAGCTCAACAACGAGCTCGGCGGCGGTTCACTGACTGCACTGCCTATCATTGAAACCCAGGCAGGCGACGTTTCGGCCTACATTCCGACGAATGTCATCTCCATCACCGACGGTCAGATTTATCTTGAGACTGACCTGTTCAACTCCGGGGTACGCCCGGCGGTGAACGTCGGCTTGTCAGTCAGCCGCGTCGGCGGCAGCGCGCAGATCAAGGCCATGCGCCAGGTTGCCGGCACGTTGCGATTGGATCTGGCGCAGTACCGCGAATTGGCGGCGTTCTCGCAGTTTGGCAGCGATCTTGGATAAAGCGACCCAGGCGCAACTCGCCCGGGGACGGTCGTCTGACCGAGATCCTGAAGCAGGGCCAGTATCAGCCGCTGCCGTTCTCCAAGCAGATTCTCATTATTTACGCGGGAACCCAGGGCCTGCTCGACGACATGCCGGTCGATCAATTGGGCGAGTTCGAAAAGGGTCTGTACAACTACGTGGACACTACGAATCCTGGCGTGCTGAAGTCAATCGAAGAGAAGAAGATCCTCGATGACGATCTGCGTGGGGCCCTGACCAAGGTCATCAAAGAATATAAGGAGCGTTTTGCCAGCGAGCATCAGGCTGTAGCGACGGCGAGCGCGTAAATATTTTGGACGCTGTATACCACGTTGGGTGGAGAACGCCTTCAGGCGTACATGAAGGATCGCTGGTAGGAAATCGGGCTTCGATTAGATTGGCTGTACTGCACGCCTAAAGGCGTGCTCCACCCGGCACAGCAGGTGTGGAACTGCTCTAAGGAACCATGGCGAACATACGCGACATTCGGCGGCGCATTCGCAGCGTGAAAAACACGCGGCAGATCACCAAAGCCATGAAAATGGTTTCGGCGGCCAAGCTGCGTCGCGCCCAGGAACGCGCGTTGGCGGCGCGTCCTTACGCGCTGATGATTATCAACGTCCTGCGCTCGCTGGTCAGCCGCACCGAGCTGGTGGATCCAAAGACAGGCGAACCAAAGCATCCGCTGCTGGCGCAACGGCCGGAGCAAGAACATTCTTCTCGTGCTGGTTACGGGCGACCGCGGACTGGCAGGCGCGTTCAACTCGAATGTACTGAAAGCCGCGGCCAAATTCCTGCGAGTTCTTCAAGGACAAGAACATTGATTCGCCGCCGTGGGCCGCAAAGGTCGCGACTACATGCGGCGTCGCTATCCGGTGGCGACCCCCGGAAGTGCAACGCGTGCCGGCCGGATTCAGATCGTTGGCGAACATCTGAACCTGCTCGGCAAACTGGAGTACGAAGCGGTTGACGAGATCGTCGAGAGCATAATCCAGGCCTACGACAATGCTGAGATCGATTCGGTATACGTCTCTACAACGAGTTCAAGTCGGTCATCTCGCAGCGGCTGATCGCGCAACGCATTTTGCCGGTGCAGGAGATCGGCCGTCGCGAAGTTCTGCTGACCGAAGAGTTCACGCTGGAGCAACGCGAGCGCATGGGCGAGGCCGCGAGGGCCGCGGGAATCAGTCTGCAGGAGCCTGAGGAAACTGAAGCCGAGCAGCACGCCAAGGAATTTCCGCGCCTGACTCGACTACATTTACGAGCAGCCGGCGGAAGAGTTCTTCCGGGGCATGCTGCCGCGGTACGTTGCCATGCAACTTTTCAGGCAATGCTGGAGTCGGTGGCTGCCGAACACGCGGCGCGCATGACCGCCATGGATTCGGCGACCAACAACGCCAATGACGTGATCGACTCCCTGACGCTGACCATGAACCGGGCGCGCCAGGCCGCGATCACCAAAGAGATTATCGAGATTGTGAGCGGCGCAGCCGCGTTGTAAGGCAGTGGCTAGGGGCTAGTGAACTAGTGGGTTAGTGGCTAGGGGCTAGTCTCAAGAATTGTCTCTGCAGACCGACATGTTGCTAAGAGCTAGTGGCTAAAGGGCTAAGAGCTAACGAGCGAAGGGCCAAAAGCGAAGAGCGGAATTCATATGGCAGAAAATATCGGACACATTATTCAAATCGCAGGTCCCGCGGTGGACGTGCAGTTCTCCGAGAAGGCGTTACCGCCCATCTATTCGGCGCTGCGCGTCACCAGTGACGGCTTTAAGGTTCCCCAGCCGATCAATGTCATCCTCGAAGTGGAGCAGCAACTCGGGGAAGGCCGTGTTCGTTGTGTTGCCATGGAGCCCACCGAAGGCATGGTGCGCGGCATGAAGGCCCTCGACCTGGGCGGTCCTATCACCGTTCCGGTGGGCCGTGGAACGCTCGGCCGCGTGCTCAACGTCATTGGCGAGCCGGTCGGACAGGCTTGGCCCAGTTCCGTGTGAGAAGCGTATGCCCATCCATCGCGAGGCGCCTGCGTTCGACGAGCAGTCCACCGCAGATGGAGATGTTCGAGACCGGGGTGAAGGTCATTGACCTGATCCAGCCATTCCTTAAGGGCGGCAAGATCGGCCTGTTCGGTGGCGCCGGCGTCGGCAAGACCGTCGTCATCATGGAACTCATTAACAACGTGGCCCTGAAACACGGCGGCTTTTCGGTGTTCGCCGGAGTAGGCGAGCGCACCCGTGAGGGCAACGATCTCTGGCTCGAAATGCAGGAGTCGGGCGTAGTCAACATCAAGGATCCTGCGAAGTCGAAGGCCGCTCTTATTTACGGCCAGATGACCGAGCCGCCCGGAGCGCGTCTGCGCGTGGCCCTGACCGCGCTGACCGTTGCTGAGTATTTCCGCGACGAAGAAGGTTCCGACACGCTGCTCTTCATCGACAACATTTTCCGTTTCACCCAGGCGGGTTCGGAAGTATCCACGCTGCTGGGCCGCATGCCCTCCGCCGTGGGATATCAGCCGAACCTGGCCACCGAAATGGGCGAGCTGCAAGAGCGCATCACCTCCACCAAGAAGGGCTCGGTAACGTCGGTGCAAGCCATTTATGTGCCCGCCGACGATTTGACCGATCCGGCCCCGGCCACGACCTTTGCTCACCTGGACGCGACGACTGTGCTTTCGCGCCAAATCTCGGAGCTAGGCATCTATCCTGCTGTCGATCCGCTGGCGTCGACCTCGCGCATTCTCGACCCGCGCGTCGTCGGCGAGCAACACTACAACACGGCGCAGGCCGTCAAGCGGGTCCTGCAGAGCTACAAGGACCTGCAGGACATCATTGCCATTCTCGGTATCGACGAGCTCAGTGAAGATCAGAAGCTGACGGTGTCGCGCGCCCGCAAGGTGCAGAAGTTCCTCTCGCAGCCGTTCTATGTGGCCGAGCAGTTTACTGGATCTGGAGGGGCGCTACGTGAAGATCGACGACACCGTGCGCAGCTTCCAGGAAATTGTGGACGGCAAGCACGACGACATTCCCGAGCAGGCGTTCTACATGAAGGGCTCGATCGACGAAGTGCTGGAAGAAGCCGAGAAGATGAAGGCGGCGCAAGCGTAATCTGCCATGGCTGACACGCTGCACTTACAAATCGTAACTCCTGATCGGCTCCTCGTAAGCGAGGATGCCGAGCAGGTCCAGATACCCGGCAAGAACGGGGAACTCGGTATTCTGCCGGGACACGCGCCGCTCATTACCGAGCTGCAGATTGGTGAGATCAGCTATCGCGTGGGCACCACCACGCAGTATCTCGCCGTCGCGTGGGGCTTCGCCGAAGTTTTGCCGGACAAGGTGACGATCCTGGCCGACGCCGCCGAGCGCGCGGAAGACATTGACGTCAAGCGCGCGCAGGAGGCGAAGGCCCGGGCCGAGGAGGCTCTGCGCGAGGACCACGCCGATCTTGACTATGACGCAGTTCTGTATGCGCTGCGGCGCGCCGAGGTTCGCCTGGCTGTCGCTGCCCGCGCCGGACAGACCACCGCTGCACATTGAAAAGACTTCCGAGTTACTGCGGTTTCGGCGGCCTGCGCCTTTTGTTATTCTTGAGGCGTCTCACCGGGGCGAAAGACGATCATGGGCGTTGTAGAGGATGTTCGATCGGCTGTGCAGGACTTCGTAGCGCCGGAGCTTCGCGAGTTGCGCACCCGGATTAATGCTCTGGAGGAGCAGCAAACGCAGTTTCGCGCCGACCTGGACAAGCGTTTCGACGCCGTAGATGGCCGCTTTGAAAAGCTGGAAGACAGCGTGAGCAAGGGGTTTGACGCTGTCGATAAGCGATTTGACAAGGTCGATGCGCGCTTCGAAAAGCTCGAGGAAAAGATTTCTGATATGCGCGACGAGCTAATTACGGAAATCCGTCGCACCGCCTCGATCTACGACCTTACGGTTCGGGTCGCCAAGCTCGAATCCGAGCGGCCGGGGGCCCATTAACAGTAATATTCAGGCTTAAAGCCGCGGGATCATAGGTTGCCGCGCCGGATGGATATCCAGCGCGGCTTTGTTTTGCGATCATAGTTCGCGATTACGCCGACACCGCTTTCGGTTGCGGTGCGACGAAGCGAATCGCTTTGGCGAGCAGGATGGTCTCGATGTTGCGCAAGGCGTCGAGCACCTTGTCGCTGATCTCACCGTCCACCTGTACCACTGCAACTGCCGATGACTCCTGCCCCTGCCGGCTGCGGCCGAGCGAGAAGTTGGCAATGTTGATGTTGTGCTGCCCCAGCACCGTTCCAACGCGGCCTACAACGCCGGGCACATCGAGATTGCGCAGGTAAATGAAGGTACCCTCCAGCGGCGCCTCCACGTTAATGCCGTCGATCTCCAGCAAATGCGGCAAGCCCCCGGCCTGAACGCAGCCCGCCACCGTGTTTTCCTGCTGACCGGTCTTGAAGGTCATGCGAAGCACGTTGGCGGTGCCGCCCGCGTCGCGCGTCTTCTTGCGCTCGGAGAGACGGATGCCACGCTCCTCGGCGATCGACGCCGCATTCACCAAGTTCGCCCTCTCATGAGCATGAGCGATCTGGTTCAGCGCGCCGGCCACTGCGGCATTGCGGATGAGCGCGGTCTTCCACTCGGCGATCTCACCGCTGTAGCTGAGTCCCATCTCTTCCACGCCGCCCTCGCCGGATTGCGCCAGGAAGGCACCCAGGCGCTCACCGAGCACGATGTACGGCAGCATCTGCTGATACTCTTCCTCGCTGATCGAAGGCACGTTGACCGCGTTCTGGATCACGCCCTTTAGCAAGTACTCGCGGACTTGCAGCGCAATCTGCACGCCCGACGGCTTCCGACGCCTCGTGGGTGGAACCGGCGATGTGCGGCGTCAGAATGACGTTGGGCAGAGTGGCCAGGGGAGAGTCCTTAAGCGGCTCATTGCTGTAAACGTCCAGCGCCGCGCCACCCAGTTGTCCCGACTGCAGGGCTTCGATGACGGCGGGTTCATTCAGCAACTCGCCGCGAGCGCAATTGACCAGGCGCACGCCCTTCTTCATCTTGCGAATGGAATCGGCATTGATCATGCCCTGGGTCTGCGGCTGTCAGGCCGACATGCAGGGTGATGTAGTCGGACTGAGCGAAGACCTCGTCCAGCGATCCCAGTGGTGATGTTCAATTGCTGCGCCAGACTGGGCGCCACGTACGGATCGTGGCGCGACGACCTTCATGCCGAAGGCCAGGGCGCGGCGGGAAACTTCGACTCCGACGCGGCCCAGCCCGACGATGCCGAGGGTCTTGCCGCGAAGCTCGGTGCCTTGCAGCGTCTTCTTCTCCCACTTGCCGGCATGCATGGTGGAGTCGGCGCGCACCAGGTGCCGCGCCAGGCCGAGCATGAGAGCGAAGGTGTGCTCGGCGACGGCAACGGCATTGCCGCCGGGCGTGTTCATCACCACGATGCCGCGCTTGGTGGCGGCATCGAGATCGACGTTGTCGACGCCCACGCCGGCGCGTCCGATGACGCGCAGCTTGGGCGCCTTGTCCATCATGGCGGCGTCCACGAAGGTGGCCGAGCGGACCAGGATGGCGTCCGCTGTGGCCAGTTCAGCCGGCAGCGTCTCTTTGTCGGTAGTTACGACTTTCCAGTCACCGTGTTCGCCGAAGATGGCGGACGCGGAGGACGAGATTTTGTCAGCGATAACGATTTTCATACCGTAGCCGCCTCGGCGAATTGCCCGGCAAAAGCTTCTTGCACGGCGCGCACGCCTGCGCCCAGTTCGATGTGATGAGACGGCGCAACTTTCAGCAGCACATGCTCCAGCGCGCCGATGACGCCGATGGCGTCGAGATAGTCGTAGTAGCCGAGATGGGCGATGCGGAAGAGCTTACCCTTCATCTCGCCCTGGCCATTGGCGACGACCATGGCGAAAGCGCTCGCGGAATTCCTTCACGATGGCGCTGGAATCCACGCCCGCCGGCGCCAGCACCGCCGTGACGGCAGCAGCAGGACAGGTGGGCGCGAACAGCTTCAGGCCGAGGGCCTGCACGCCGGCGCGAACCATGGCGGCCGAAGTTTCCGCATTGTGGATGAGGGCATCGCGTCCGTCGGCAAGATTGCCGTTGCCGGCGCGGCGAATGTAGTCGAGCGCCGCAGCCAGTCCGCAAATCAGCGCGACGGCCGGAGTAAATGCCGATTCGCCCTTGGCCGGCGACTTGCGCTCCTTGCGCAGATCGAAGTAGAAGCGCGGCTGCTTGGCGGTTTCCATGCGCTGCCAGGCGCGCTCGCTCACGCTGAGGTAGGCGAGCCCCGGCGGAATCATGACCGCCTTCTGCGAGCCGCCGATGAGCATGTCGATGCCCCAGTCGTCCACGTCGAAGTGGGTGGTGCCGAGTCCGGTGATGGCGTCCACCACCAGCAGCGTGTCGGTGCCTTTCAGCAGCGCGGCGATGGCCTTCACGTCGTGACGCGCGCCGGTGGAAGTCTCGGTCGCCTGCATGTAAAGCACACGCGCGCCGTCGAGTTTGGACTTAACTTCGCGGAGATCGAAGGTCTCGCCCGTAGGGCACGCTCGATCAGTTCGACCTGGCAGCGCGAAGGCCTTGGCGAGATCGCGCCAGCGCTCGCCAAACTTTCCGGCGGTGAGCACGACGACCTTCTCGCCGGGAGAGGTGAGGTTGGAGACCGCGGCTTCCATGGCGCCGCTGCCCGAGGAGGCGAGAATGAGAACATCGTTCTTGGTGCCGATGAAGGTCTTCAGATCGGCGAGGGTGCGGGTGAAAATTTCACGGAATTCCGCCGTGCGATGATGCATGTCCGCGGCGGCGATGGCATTTTGAGCGGCTGGAAGAAGGGGAGTCGGACCGGGAGTAAATAGCCGTGTCTTACGAAGCATGGCAGTTACCTCTGCAGGTTGATTGCCGGCGCACACGAGCGCCGACACTATAACTATAGGCTTCGCGGGCAGGCAAGCTACGTCAGCTTGGTAGACTCCTGTGCTCGAATCACAGGCGCGGGTGATAGCAAACTAACGCCTTGCGTGAGCTGCCGGCGATAACTCGACAGGCCAGTAGCAGCGTTCATTAAGCTGATGCCTGCTGCTACCCTATAATTGCGCCATGAGCTTGATCCAGCAAGTGCAAAAAGACATGGTCGATGCCATGCGCAAAAAGGAAGAGTTGCGGCTTTCGACGCTGCGCATGATGAAAGCCGCACTGCAGAACAAGCGCATCGAGAAACGCGCCGACCTCGACGAAAAAGAAGAGCTGCAGGTCTTTACCACCATGATCAAGCAGCGCAAGGACTCGATCGAACAGTTCGACAAGGGCAACCGCCCCGAACTGGCCGCCAAGGAGGCCCAGGAGATCACGATCATCGAGGGCTACATGCCGAAAGCGGTCGGCGAAGAGGAAATTGTTGCCACGGTCCGCGCCACCATCGCAGAGATGGGCTCTCCCACTATGAAAGACATGGGCGCCGTGATGAAGAACGCCAAGGCCAAGTTCGGCGGCGCGCGGGTGGACGGCAAGATGCTGAGTGACGCGGTGAAGAAGCAACTGACGCCGAGCAATTAGCCATCCGCCAGGCTGTGGAGCGACTCTGGAGAAGACTTTGGGTTCATCAACGCAAAGGCCAGGCACAGCCAGGATCTCGCAGACCTGGCGACAGATTGCGGTGCGAGATGGGGCGAGCGCTTCGAACCATGAGGTTCATTCCTTACATCGGGCGCTGAAACGTCGAGGCGCTTAGCTCAGGGGCATTGCGGCGGACTGACCGCTATAATGTAACCTTTATGCTCGGCCTCGTATACGCTGCGGTTGCGTACGTGCACAGCCCAGTGGGGATCTTCGTGGAAGAACTGCGCCGCGAGTTGCATTCAGCGCATACTCATGCCGATGCCCACCTCACCGTGCTGCCTCCGCGGCCCCTGCGGGGCACCGAACAACAAGCCTTAGCGGTGCTGCAAACCGTGTGCCAGACTGCTCCAAGTTTCGAAGCCACCATGGGGGACGTGGAAAGCTTCGTCCCGGTCACTCCCACCGTTTTTCTTCGGGTAGCACGTGGCGCCTACCGGATGCGCGAATTGCACGATCTGCTTAATCAAGACGCGCTGGAATATGAAGAGCCGTGGCCCTACATGCCGCATCTCACCATCGTGAAAGGGGACACGGAGGAAGAGGCTCGGAAGGTAGAAGAGATTGCTCGCCAGCGCTGGAGCGCCTATACGGACTCGCGCACGGTTCGAATCGCTTCGCTCACTTTCGTCAAAGGCAATGGCGATCGCTGGGTTGATCTAGCGACAGTGCCACTGAGCGGCGTGCCTGTTCCCTGACTTGAAGTTAAGAGAGTTCTGACAACTGCCTCGGGGGCAAGGAACCAGACCGCTAGTCGGCAGCGGCAACCGGATCAGCCGGCCAATCGGCAACCGCCGTTTCGTCCAACGTAACTTCTTCCGCATAGGTCGGATCGCGCAGAATACGGGAGACGATGGCGGTGTGCATGGCGTGTCCGGCGCGATCCGCTTTGACGTAGCCAAGAATCTGCCTGCCGAACAAAGCGAGATCGCCGATGAGGTCCAGCACCTTGTGTCGAACGAACTCGTCAGCGTAGCGGAGCGGCGGATTGTCGATCCCATCGGGAGTGAGCACGATGCAATTTTCGCGCGAGGCGCCACGGATAAGGCCCATGTTCAGCATAGCCCGCTGCTGTTGGATAAAGCCAAATGTCCGCGCCGAGGCGATCTGCTTCATGTAGCTGCCATTGGAAAGCTCGACCTGAAATCTTTCGCTGCCAATCAGAGGATGTGGAAAGTTAATTGCGTAGCTGACCGAGTATCGTTCCGCCGGATACACGCCGATGAATTTGTCGCCTTCCTGCATTTCGTAGGGGCGCAGAATCTTGAGGTACACGCGTTTGCGCCGTTGCTGGCGCAGGCCCGCTTGGGTGAGCATCTCCACGAAGGGTAGCGCGCTACCATCCAGTATGGGGAGTTCGAGGTTGTCCAGCTCCACGATTGCGTTGTCCACACCCATCCCGGTGAATGCCGACAGCAGGTGCTCGGTGGTGGAGATGAGCACGCCTTTTTTCATCAAGCTGGTGGCGTAACTGACTTTCGCGACGTTGCGACTGACGGCTTCCACCGCAAAGCCGTCTAGGTCGGTGCGACGAAAGACGATACCCGTACCGCTGGGGGCAGGCAGGATGCGCAGATGAACTGGCGCTCCGCTATGGAGG
Source organism: uncultured Acidobacteriaceae bacterium (assembly GCA_963763725.1). Taxonomy (GTDB): domain Bacteria; phylum Acidobacteriota; class Terriglobia; order Terriglobales; family Acidobacteriaceae; genus Bog-257. The sequence goes on along the minus strand of CAVXQI010000008.1, from coordinate 6,875 downwards.
CCGACTCCGCTGCATTCGGCGGGATTCCGAGTTGTTCTTTCGTAGACCAAAGAGAAAGACGTATGGCAGCGCAGACATTAAGATTACAGGCTGCAACGTGGTTGCGGTTGTTGTATTTCTACAACAGCCGGTGTCGGAATGAGCACGCCGCATTGCCGCGAGCATCCGATCGTAATCTGCAATAACTATTGTGTATTTATGATACTTAAGAATGGAGCTGCGGTTGCGCCGTGCCCGGAAGCGATTTTGAAGGCGAACCTTAAGCTACACTACTCGTGTGCCCGATGTAACTCCGGCTCCGTCAGAAAATTGGAGGTTGACTTGAGCGAGGCGTCTGGTTTCGACAAGCCGCGCATTGCTGTCTTGGGGCTTGGGCATGTGGGGCTGCCCACGGCAGCTCGGCTTTGCCGAGTTGGGTTGGGAGGTGATTGGCGCCGATGACGACGCCTCCAAGGTAACGATGATCCAGTCGGGGAAGGCGCCGTTCTACGAGCCCGGCTTGGACGAATTGCTCGCCCGCGTGTTGGCTAGTGGCCGACTGACGGCTTTCTCAATAGCGTGGAGGAAGCCGTGCGCGCAGCCACGATCGTGTTCGTCTGCGTCGGCACTCCCCAGAAAGATAGCGGCGAAGCTGATCTGAGCCAGGTTGAAGCCATCGCCCGCACCATCGCCCGCAATTTGAACGGTTACAAGCTGATTGTGGAGAAGAGCACTGTGCCGGCTATCACGGCCGAGTGGATCAAAAAGACGGTAACCCGCTTTGCCAAGCTTGCCGATGCGCCAGGTGACTGCATGCCGAGTTCGACGTAGCCTCGAATCCTGAGTTCCTGCAGGAAGGAAAAGCCGTAGAGAACATTTTCCATCCCGATCGCGTAGTGGTCGGGGTCGAATCGGAACGGGCCCGCGCCATGCTGGAGAATCTCTATCAAGGGCTGGATTGTCCGGTTCTGTTTACCAACCTGCGCACCGCCGAACTGACCAAGCATGCGGCCAATGCTTTCCTGTCCACCAAAATCTCCTTCATTAATATGATGGCCGACATCTGCGAGTCGGTCGGCGCCGATGTGAGCCAAGTGGCGCTAGGGATCGGACTCGATCCTCGTATCGGCCGTGAGTTTTTGAACGCCGGGCATCGGTTTCGGCGGCTACTGCTTTCCCAAGGACCTTCGCGCTTTCATGTATCTGGCACGCGAGTACAAGGTCGAATGCGGGCTGCTCGAAGAAGTGGAGAACATCAATCTGCGGCGGGTCGAAGTGTTTCTCAAGAAAGTGCGGCGGGCCGTGTGGGTGCTGCAAGGCAAGAAGATGGCGGTGCTGGGCCTGGCGTTCAAAGGCGGAACCGACGACATTCGCGAGTCTCCCGCGTTGCGCATTGTTAAGTGCACTGCTGGGGGAGGGGGCCCGGCTGCGAGTGCACGATCCCCAGGCCATGGAGGCCGCCAGGCAGCAGATTCCGCCTCGGGCTGGGCGCCTGGAATACTGCTCCTCGCCCTATGAAGCAGCGCAGCGCCACCCAGGCCCTGCTGATCCTGACGGATTGGCAGCGAATACCGCGAACTGGATCTTCCCCGCCTGCATGAACTCATGGAGGTTCCGGTGATTATTGACGGCCGTAATCTGCTCGATCCTGAGGTGGCGCGCTCGGCGGGCTTTGAATACGTGGACATGGGCCGGAGTCGCGCCAAGCAGACAGTCCACCATGGCTGAGCCAGAGGGAAGCGGAAAGTGAAGCCTAACCCATGAAAGTTCTAGTTACAGGCGGCGCCGGATTCATCGGCCGTCATCTGGTATCCGCCCTGCGAAGTCATTCAGCTGAGGTGACGATCTTCGACAACCTTCACCGTGGACAGCTGCTTGCGGGCGACGATGCAGCCTTAAAGATTGCCGACATCCGTGATCGATCCACATTGGCCACGGCCATGAAGGGCGTCGACGTGGTCTACCATCTGGCGGCCCAATCCAACGTGCTTGGCGCGACATCGGATCCCGACTACTCATTCTCGACTAACGTAGTGGGCACCTACAATGTGTTGAGGTCGGCACAAGAGCACGGAGTACACCGGGTAGTGTTCACTTCCTCGCGTGAGGTTTATGGAGACGCGGCACCCTGCCCGTTGCCGAAACTGTGGCCTTCATCCGCAGAACATGTACGGCGCCAGCAAAGCGGCCGGTGAATTCTATTGCCGCCAGCTCTCTACCGGAGGTCTGGAAGTCATGGTCCTTCGGCTCGCCAATGTATATGGACCTGGAGATTGCGACCGGGTGATACCCCTGTTTGTCGAAATGGCGCTTTCAGGGCATCCGCTGACGATTTATGGCGAGGGCAAGATTCTGGATTTTGTGTGGATCGGCGATGTTGTGAGCGCACTCATGGCGGCGGCGGCTGCGCCTGCCGACCATCCTATCAACATCGGCTCCGGTCAAGGAACGACATTGCCGGAGTTGGCTGCGCGAGTCCTGGAAATTACTCGGATCGGCATCCACCATTCAACATCTACCGGCGAGGTCGATCGAAGTGAACCAGTTCGTCGCGGACATATCAGCCGCGCGGCGGATTCTGGCGTACGATCCTGCCCGCCCTCTCGAACATCTTGAAGCAGTAGTGAGAGACTCCAAAGCCGGTGATCGCGCCTTTTGTACGGTGGACGGGCATTTGCTCGGACAAACGAAAATCTGGTTGCCCCATCCCTTCGGCTGCGCTCGGGACAGGCTCTTTCGCCGCATTCGCGAAAGGGCGGGAGCGAAGAACTCGACCACACTATTTTGAATTGTCGCTCTCCCATCCTTCGCGCCCAAAAACCGGCGCCAAGGATGGAGCACCCAGCAACCGAAGATGCCTACTTAGGCAAAAGTGGTTTCGCCTCTACCAACGACAATCCAGACATCACCCGCAACCGTGACCTCCGTCCTTGAGTATCGCCGCCCGGACGTTGACAATTTGCGGTCAACAAAATCTACTTCTCCCGATCAGGCTAAACAAAATCTACTTTTCCCAGCCAGACAAATGGAGGTCACATGAGCAACAAGATCGTAGAACTCATGCAAGTACCACCGAACTTGCGCGACACGTCGTGGCTGCAGAGCAGCCTGCAGTCCGCCATCGAGCTGGAGCTTTCCACTATTCCGGTCTATCTCTGTGGCCTATGGTCGATTCAGTCCGACCCCTCGGGGACAGCCTCGGGTCTGATCCGTAGCGTGGTGTGGGAAGAGATGCTCCACATGGGCATCGCCTGCAACCTGCTGACGGCGCTCGGAACCGCGCCGCAGATCGTCTCCGGCTACCGCAACAACATCATGTATCCTACCGTCGGGTTGCCGGGAGGGGGTGCGGCCGACCCTCAACGTCTATCTTGCCGGCCTGACCAAAGATTATGTACAAAATGTCTTCATGCAGATCGAGATGCCGGAGCATCCGCTGACGCTTGAGGTGACCTACCCCACGATCGGGGCCTTCTACGATGCCATCTCGGGGGCGTTTCAAGCCGTCACGCAGCCCTTGTCACCTACCAATCAATTGACGACCACGTTCGATGACCTCGGAACCATGAACCTCGCAGTCATAACTACGGTGGGGCAAGCCGTGGCAGCCATCGAGGAGATTAAAGAGCAGGGCGAGGGTACCGACACTTCCACGGAAGATACACCCTACACTCAGGATTACGGCAACGGACCTGAGCTTTCGCACTACTACAAGTTTTCTGAAATCTACAACGAAGCGACCCTCATTCAGCAAAACGACAATTGGGTTTATCAAGGGACTCCGGTACCGTTTCCCCAAGCCTATCCCATGGCGCCCATCCCCGCCGGCGGATATCTAAATCCTCCGGCGAATGCCAAGGCAGCATTACAGACCTTCGATCAAGCGTTTCTCGCCACACTGACCGGGCTGGACAGCGCTTGGGCAACTGGAGATAACAGCGGACTCGAGAATGTAATCAACAACATGTTTAAGCTGCAACAGGCAGCGATGCCGCTGTTCAGCATCCAGCTGACCAATGAAATCGGAGTGTACGGGCCAGACTTTGTTATTTGAGGAACAATAGGTGGGCAGTGCGGGCTGCCCACCGTAAACCCTAACCTGACTGGCAGCCCATGGTGAATGTGCCGTTTTGAATGGGCGCGGCTTCAGACACCGTACAATGAGCGGATGCGTATCTTTCTTTCGATCATCCTGTTGGGCTTTGCCGTGACAGCGTTAGTGGCCCAGACACCGCCGGCGCAGATTCCCGCTCCTGCGGATGTGACTGTGCCGCCGGCTGATGCCACAAAAACCCCGTCCGGCCTCGTCACCATGGTGGAAAAGCCCGGCACCGGCAAGGACCATCCCGCCAAAGACGAGGTGGTCACCGTTGATTACACCGGCTGGACCAGCGACGGCAAGATGTTCGACAGCTCGGTTGCGCGTGGCAAGCCGGCGACCTTGCCGGTCAGCCGTTTGATTCCCGGCTTGAGTGAAGGTATTCAGATGATGGTGACCGGCGAAACGCGCCGCGTGTGGATTCCCCAGTCGCTCACTTACAAAGGCCAGCAAGGGAAACCGGCGGGAACTCTGGTATTTGATGTTACGCTCCTCGACCTGCCGACCCGCGCACCGGCTGATGTCAAAGCGCCTCCGGCAGACGCGAAGCGAACCTCGAGCGGCCTGGCTTACAAGGTGCTGACGCCGGGGACGGGCACACGGCACCCTGCGAAGATCGACGAAGTGACGGTGCACTACACCGGCTGGACGACCGACGGGAAGATGTTCGACAGCTCGGTAGCGCGGGGAAAGCCGTCGACCTTCCCCCTCGACCACGTGATTCCAGGGTGGACCGAAGGCGTGCAACTGATGGTGGAGGGCGAGACCATGCGTTTCTGGATTCCTGAGAGGCTGGCGTATCAGGGTAAGCAGCCGCCGTTCGGCACGCTAGTGTTCGACGTGCAACTCATCCATATCCAGTAGTCTGCCAGTGGTCAGTTGCCAGTGAAAGCGGTCCCTCGACTCGGCCTAAAGTCCTCGCTCGGGATGAAAAGAGGGGGCCCGGGTGGGTTACTCCTTGCTCTCGGTCGCGGGCGTGTCGAAGCCACAACGTCCGCGCATGCCTTGGCGGAATTTCTCGCGCTCCTCGGGAGTCATCTGTTCCCAGCGCTCGGCCATGCGACGGCCAGAGTAGGAGCGCCGGAACCCGCGGCCACTAACCCCGCCGAAGAGGATCCGGCATAGTGCCAGAACTCCAACCGCCTGCCAGAAGGTAATCTGGCGCCAGCCGAAGAGCGGCGGCAGCAGCCAATTCCACAGATGCAGCACTAGTTCGCCGCCGATGGCGATGAACAGCGCAATCCCCACAATCGCAGCCGGAACAATCCAAATCATTCTCTTCAATCTCGATCTCATGCTCGCTCCCTCATGCTTTCGTAAATTCGTCGTAGATACTTTGCAATCGCTGGCGCAGATGCAGCACCGCATAGCGTTTGCGCGAGAGCAGCGTATTCACGCTCACGCCGGTTTCGGAGGCCATCTGCTTGAACGTGCGTCCCTCCAGTCTCGTGCCCGACAAATACCTCGCGCTGCTCATCTGGTAGCTCGTCGAGCGCAAACCCCAGTTCATCGAGGAGCATACTGCGAGCGAAAAGAGCGTCGGGACCGGCATAGGGGGAAGGCAGCCAGTTTTCCAACCGCAGCAGCTCGCCTTCTTCGCCGGCCACGACGGCGTCGCCGAAGCTCTCCGGCTTCCTCTTGCGAAAGAGGTCGGTGATGCGGTTGCGCGCGACGCGGAAGAGCCAGCCGGTAACGTGCTCGATCGGCATCAGCAGGCGATTCGCTTCTACCAGCTCGTAAAAGACCTCCTGCAGGATGTCTTCGGCGTCCAGCGGGTTCGGCACACGCCGGCGAATGAAGTTGTGCAGCCGGGACTGCTCCCGGTTGACTACATCAGAGATCCGCCGGTCCTGTTCGAGACTCATCCGCTCCAGGCTCGCCGCTTCCTTCATCTACGGATGTAGACGAATTAGGGGGTGCGAATATTGTAGGTCACGGAAAACTGCGGGAGCGGAACTGGGGCGGGTAGCCTACCGACGTGTGACTTTCCCAAACCTGGGCTGCGCCATTCAAGCTTCTTTTGGTTGGAGCCTGGACGAACTGTTTGCCATCGACGTGGAAGCTCGCCGCAGCGTCATTGGTCTTACTGGGTGTCATGCTCTGCGTCAAGAAAAGCCAAGCCTCTGCGGGATGATATCCGTAGCAAGATCGAGACAGCGCGGTCCCTTGCATTGCCCTCCCGTGCACTTAGCAAGGCCTGCCAATCGTGCTCACACCGTGGAAAAAGCTCACCCGCTCCTTGGAGCATCCCGAATTAGAGCTGAGCAATAACCTGGCTGAGAACTCAATGCGTCACGTGGCTCTGGGCCGGAAGAACTGGATACAGATGGGCAGCCCTGAGGCGGGGCCCAGGTTGCGGCGATTCTGTCGGTCGTGGAAAGCTGCCGCAGGTTGAAACTCCCAGTGGGTTGCCCAGCGCTCATAGACCCAAGAGACAAAGTTTCTTTGCATGAAGGCGATCTTCCAACAACAACCGCATAGTTTTTTGTTTGCTGACGACGCAATAAAGTTCCCTGACGGTTAGAATCAGGGTGCCGAGTGATTCATCACCGAGCATTGTGATCTGTGTCACTGCCGAATGGTTCATGCGGACGAAATACTTTCAGTCCATTAATGAAGTCACACGTGGGCAATGGGGCATCGCAGGTTCCCTGCTTCGCTGTCTACCAAGGAGGGTGGCATGGGTGGGCGGCCGTTCCGTTCAGTTTATGGGTCTGTACGCTTCCTGGTATTCATTTGTTCGATCTTTTCCGTACACACGAGCTTTGCAATTCCTGCGTTCTCACGCATGTACGGC
>CAVXQI010000007.1:0-148117 GCA_963763725.1 uncultured Acidobacteriaceae bacterium | reverse complement strand
GCGCGTGCCAACAGCGGGATAAACTCAGGCTGGCCGCCGCTTACGGCCGCCGTTCCGTCGCCGTTGGCCGCACCCGCCGAAGGCAGTTGCACCGAATGGGTCGCGTCGAAAACCACGGGCGCAAACTTACGCATGATCGCCAGCGACCGCATATCCACTACAAGATTGTTGTAGCCGAACGACGCGCCTCTCTCGGTCAGGAAAATGCGCTCGCCTCCAGCCTCCCGAACTTTCTCGACGGCGTGCCGCATGTCCCACGGCGAAACGAACTGTCCCTTCTTGATGTTCACTGCGCAACCGCTCTTCCCTGCTGTGACCAGCAGGTCGGTTTGGCGGCAGAGAAACGCGGGGATCTGCAACACATCCACGGCTTCGGCCACGCACGGCACATCGGCGGCTTCGTGGACATCGGTCAGCACCGGAACCTTCACGGTCTCGCGAACTTTGCCGAGAATGCGCAGACCCTCCTCAAGACCCGGTCCGCGGAAGCTGCGGATCGAAGTGCGATTTGCCTTGTCGTACGAGGCCTTGAAGATATAAGGCAGTTTTTTCTCGCGGGCAATCGCCGCGATGGCTCCGGCCATCTTGAGCGCGTGGGCTTCGCTCTCGATCACGCACGGCCCAGCAATCAGGAAGAGTTCCCCTCCGCCGATGGTCACGTCGCCGACTTGAAACCCATTAGTGCACACGCACTCACAGGATAAAGCGATTGCCACGCCTGGCTAACTGAGTATTGTAAGCGGCTGACTGGTCCTTCGCGTTTATCACACTGCAACGAGCCAGGGGTCACTGACAAACATTCTGCGGCGGTCCATAGTTGGGATTGCCGTTGGGCGCCCGAAAGAAGACCCCCGGTCTTGTTCACCGATAACCCAGCCAACCACTGGCACAAACAGACCTTCGACATTCTAATGTCTCTCGTTCCGGGCGCCCACACTACTTGTCTTGGATCATATTAAATTGAAAAAGAGAGGTCACGCATGTTTACTCGCACAATCGAACTGAATCTCAAGCCGAACATGAAACCCGAGTTCTTCAAAAAGTTCAAAGCCGAGGTATGGCCGATCCTCAAGAAGACCCCCGGCTTCTTTGACCTCGTCCTTCTCGAGAACGAGACCGAGATCAATAAAATCTTCGCGCTCAGCTTCTGGGAGACGAAGAAGAATGTCGAGTACTACGAGAAAGAGTGGTACCCCAAGGTGAAGGTGATGATCGAGCCGTTCTTCCTCACTCCACCGTTGGTGAAGTACTACACAGTTGAGGAGACCTTCAGCGAGAAGTTGTTCCACAAGGTGATGGTGTAAATTCGTTAGCACCGAAACCGCTGGCCCCAGCAGACCATTGTTTGCTGGGGCTCCTTTTTTGCAGCGCGGTTCAGTGCTTCACTTTCTCAGGTCGATGGAACATCTCGAGCACAACGGCTTCGTGCTCAGTTTGGCGACGCAAGCGGTTTTCATAGGAGGCTTTCACAAATGCCGAAAAGATAGGATGCGGTTCCAGTGGCTTCGACTTGAACTCAGGGTGGAATTGGCAGCCGAGGAAGAATGGATGGTCAGCAATCTCAATGATCTCGACATAGGTTCCATCGGGGGTTGAGCCGCTAATGCGCAATCCCCCAGCGGTCAGCGTCTCCTCGTATTCGCGATTGAATTCATAGCGATGACGGTGGCGTTCGCTGATCTCATTCTGGCCATACGCTTTGTGCGCCAGCGTCCCCGGTTCGAGCTTGCACGTCCACGCACCCAAGCGCATCGTGCCCCCCAGCTCTTCTACTCCACGCAACTCGCGCAGTTTGTAAATGACACGGTGCGGTGTCGCCGGATCGAACTCGCTGGAATTGGCCTGCTCCAGTCCGCAGACGTTGCGGGCGAACTCGATGCACGCCGTCTGCATGCCCAGGCAGATCCCGAAAAACGGAACTTTGTGCTCGCGCGCGTGCTGAATGCCCTTCAACATGCCTTCGATACCACGCTTGCCAAAGCCGCCCGGCACCAGGATTCCATCTACATGCTCAAGCTGGGCCTGCACACTCTGATCTTTCTGCTCCAGCCCTTCGGCCTCGATCCAGTTCACGTTCAGCTTCAGGTTGAAGGCAAGCGCCCCGTGCACCAGCGCCTCTTTCAGCGATTTGTAGGAATCTTCATATTCGACATATTTGCCGACAATGCCGATCGTGACTTCGTCCTTAGGGTTGTACACCCGGTGCACCAGATCCTCCCAGCGGCTCAAGTCAGGCTCTTTGGCTTCGAGGCGCAGATATCGCAATGCCAGGCGGTCCACCTTTTCGTGCGCGAACACCAGCGGGACCTCGTAGATGGACGCCACGTCCTTGGCCGTAATGACCGCTTCGTCCTCCACATTGCAGAAGAGCGCGATCTTCCCCTTGATGTCTTTGGAGAGAAAGCGATCGGTGCGGCACAGCAAGATGTCCGGTTGAATACCAACGCTGAGCAGCTCTTTCACCGAGTGCTGCGTGGGCTTGGTTTTCAACTCGCCGGCAGCGGCGATATAGGGCACCAGCGTGACATGGACAAACAACGTATTCTCGCGTCCCAGTTCCTGGCGCATCTGGCGGATAGCTTCGATGAAGGGCAACGATTCGATGTCGCCGACCGTGCCCCCGATCTCGATGATGGCGAGGTCCACATCCTGCGCCACTTTATTCATGGCACTCTTGATCTCGTTGGTAACGTGTGGGATTACCTGCACGGTCTTGCCGAGATAATCGCCGCGGCGCTCTTTCGCGATGATGGTCTCGTAGATACGGCCGGTCGTCCAGTTATTGTCGCGGGTCAGTTTGCAGTGGGTGAAGCGCTCGTAGTGCCCGAGATCCAGGTCGGTCTCGGCACCATCATCGGTGACGAAGACTTCGCCGTGCTGGAACGGCGACATGGTGCCCGGATCCACATTGAGGTAAGGATCGAACTTCTGCAACGTGACTTTCAGGCCGCGGCTTTCCATCAGACAGCCAATCGAAGCTGCGGCCAGTCCCTTGCCAAGCGAAGACACAACACCGCCGGTCACAAAGATGTACTTTGCCGACATCGATTCCTCTGTTTTGGAGAATTATGCGCCCGCTGAGATCGCTTGCCCTGTCTCCGCCGTTTTAAGGGGAGCCCTGTCCGCCAGCGTAATAGCGCGGTCAGGGTGGAGCGCGTAGGGGTGCACGATCAATTATGGCCGGAATCGCTCTTAGTGGCAAGACGAAGTTATAGGAGAGCCGCGATCGATAGCGGTAAAAAAGGCCATTCATTTCGAATGGCCGTGTAAAATTGAAACGAAGGAGGGACTTCCCCGTGCGATGCTTGCGACCTAACTCAAGCTGCTTGCGCTTCCACAGCCCAAGCAGCTCCTGTACCCAGCAACAACCACGTGCTGGGCTCAGGAACCGTTTGCAGTTTCGGATCAATCGTCAAAAACTCCTGCATGTGGGTTGGGTTTGGGTCGTACTGGTCAACCGGTGTGATGATGAAAACCTTATCAAAAGGCACTCCAGGAAATCCCAACATCGCTTCCTGGATGGCGTCGTCCAGCCAAGTCTGGGCGCCGGGATCAAGCGTCACCGCAGGATCGAAGATGTGCCACACCGCATAATTCATGTCCTTATACTCGTTGGGCGGCGTAACCGGCGTCTGCAGCAAGATCCAACCGGCTTCTTTGTACAAAGTGAGCGCGTCAGGCAATAGGTTGAAGCGTGCCAGGCCAATCCCCTGCGTTCCCAGGTTCGAAATATTAGCTAGCCACGTTATCCCAGGCCCGCCGCCATGGATGTAGTCATCGCACATCACGTCGACGATGCCCGGAATCCCCTTGATATTGACGTAGTAGGGGTAGCCGTTCTGCCATGCGCCACCGTTGAATCCCACGAAATTTAGAGTCGCAGGATTGGTGAACCCGGCGTCACTGCTTGGGATTGCATAGGCACAGGAAATTGCGGCGAGCAGCATTCCGGCAAGCAATACGAACCTCTTCATAACTCCTCCACCCGGCCCCATACTAATCGACCCTGCTGAGAGCGCTACCTGCGCCCTTTGCCGCACGGAACGGAATGGCGAGAACAGCCCCGCCACAGCGAGAAGGGTCACCCGTCCACTTAAATCCTTGCAATCGGCCTTCCATGATTTTCGATTGCAAATCGCCACATTGCAATGAGTGGAGTGCAAGACTTTGCAACAATGTGCCAATAATTTTCTACTCGACCGCCAATTGCAGTGCGACTAAAGTGTTGGTTTGCACTGGTAAAGCAGTGGTGTCCCAAATGAAACGGACGGGGCTTCGCTTCGCCCGGTCAGCCATTCGGAATGCGTCTAACAAGCGACCTTCCGGTAGGCGCCTATTTGACCCTGTCGTACACCGACGTGAATTTCGATTCCCCCTGAGGAGTTTTTAGAGTCCCTTTCAGGGTGAGGGTAAGACCGTCGGCTGAAAGATGGCCAGACCCAGTTTCTACAATTGCGCCAGTCTTGTCTTTGATCGTCCAGTTCGTTGCTGAACCTGATTTCGTGTAAGCCGCAGTGCTGACACTCTCCCCGCCGGTTATGGGGTGATACGATCCATCGGTCGGTCCGTCATACTCCTCACGAATGTCCTTGCCGTCCGCGCCAAATCCGCTCAAGCTCCATGACAGGACCTTTCCGTCATCTTTCAAGATTCGGAGCCTCTCCATTCGTGGCGCGGACATATTTTCAAAATGCGACTTCACGGGGTTCAGTATCCAGCTGCCCACCGCGGAATTGGCTGAGTTTGCATCGGCAGCGAAAGCGCTCGCTGCCAATACCAGCAGCAGGTACGTCGTCACGCCTATCGCTGCCGAAATTCTGCTTTGCATGCAATCTCCTCCATGAAATGAGTTCCGAACCGGGCCGACTGCCCAGGATCGTTATCGCAACTCGATCTTGCCAATAGTACAAAGAACGAATCAAGAGCTGCTGATGCCATCTTCCTGGCTTCGCGAAACACTGCCTCGAACATGGCGGCCGTCAGCTTTCCCGTCGCAGTGTTCTGGTTCGAAGGGTGGTACGACGCCAGCAGCGTCACCCCAGTCGCGAACGAATAGCGGGCGGCATGCGCGAACACATATGCCGCCTTGGTTCGCAAAATGTCATTCCGCTTCAGGTAATTGAGATAGGCATCGAATCCGATTTTGCCCAGCGCCACTACCACTTTGACGTCCTTCAGTATCCGCAGCTCGCGATCAAGGAACGGAGCGCAATTAGCGAGTTCCGACGGAAGGGGCTTGTTATCGGGAGGGGCGCAGCGCACCGCCGCGGTGATGTAGCAGTCCATCAGCTTCAATCCGTCGTCGCGATGCTCGGCACAGGCTGCGATGCGAAGCCAACCTTGTGCAGGATGGGATACATGAATTTTCCCGACGCATCCCCGGTAAAGGGACGGCCGGTTCGGTTGGAACCGTGGGCTCCGGGCGCCAATCCCAACACCAGTACGCGGGCGTGGGGATCGCCGAATCCCGGTACCGGTCTCGCCCAATACTCACAATCGCGATAGGCGCGACGCCTCTCACGGCCGATCTGCTCACGGTAGGCCACCAGACGGGGACAGCGGGTACAAGCTCACGACTTCTTTGTTCAGCACGTCAAGAGCAGAAGCCATTGTCCTCATTTTAACGACCGGAGGCAGAACATGTCAGCGTCTCTACACCGTGCGAACCATTCACTCCTGAAAGGCATCCTTCACCCACCGATCTGCTTCCAACTACAAGCTTGTGGTCGCGTTTGAAGCATAAGCAAGTAGTGACGTTAAGGAGAAACTGACCGAATGTTGATTATCCTGCTGGTTATTCTCTTACTGTTGTCGGTCGGGTCATTCCCGTCTTGGCCGTACAGCCGTGGCTGGGGCTATTACCCCTCCGGCGGTCTCGGTTTGATCGTGCTCATTCTTGTCATTCTGTTACTGCTCGGCCGTATCTGAAGACTTGCAGGTTCAATGAGCGGCAAACTTGCGCTCGCTCGCCGCGAAGTTCTGCATCGCGCTGATGATTTTCGTGTTTGCCGCGACGCCGTTCTGGCGCGGGTTACTCTGTGCTGACGCACGAAGAGATCATCGACCTGCTCTGGAACCAGCAGATCCAGCCATTGCTGCTGGCGCGCTTCCCCAATTCCACTCCCGAGGAGCTGAAGACCGCCCATGCCTACGCGTATGGCGGCAGCGTAGTGCAGGATATTGGCTACTATCCGTTCGGAAGTCATGTCTTCAGCGACCTGACACATTATGTCCGCACCGGCGATTTCGTTCAGGCGATGCTTAACGATGCGCAGGACCTGAACGAGTATGCTTTCGCGCTGGGCGCGCTCTCCCATTACGTTTCCGACATCAACGGACATCCCTACATCAATTTGTCGGTTGGCATCGAATACCCCGAGCTGGCGAGAGTAGTACGGGCCGGCAGTTCCCTACGACGTCGATCACAAAGCCCATCTGAAAACTGAGTTTGGCTTTGATGTCTTGCAAGTCGCGAAGGGCCGCTATGCACCGGAGAACTATCACGATTTCATCGGATTTGAGGTCTCCGCCTCTCTGCTGGAGCGCGCCTTTTACGACACCTACGGATTGAAGCTGACCGACGTAATGCCGAAAGAACAACTTGCCATCGGAACCTATCGCCGAAGCGTCAGCCAGATCATCCCGGAGATGACGAAGGTCGCTCTGTTGGTCAAAGGGAACGAACTGCAGCATCGAAATTCCGAACTTTCAACCGGCAGCATTTTCTGTACCATCTGTCGAAGGCCGACTACCGTAAGTCGTGGGGTTCGGGTTATCAAGGAACCCGGGACCGGGCGCGCATTTTCTCGCTGTCCTGTTCAAGATCGCGCCAAAAGTAGGGCCGCTTCGCGCAGTTGACTTCAAGGAGCCGACGCCCAAAACCGAAGACCTGTACTTCAAGAGTGTGGACCAGACGATTGATCGCTTCGGCAAGGCCCTTGGGCGAAGTCAAGAATCATGACTTGCAGACGCCAAACATCGACCTGGACACTGGTAAGCCAACCAAGCGCGGCGAATATCCTCTGGCCGACGCGACCTACCGCGAGTTACTCGACGAGCTGGCCTACGACCATTTCAGTCACATGGATGATCCCTTGCGAAACAATATCCTCGAGTTTTATGAGGGATTCGGCTTCCCCAAGCCGGGTACGCGCATTGATAAATGCGTCGCGCAGCGGTGGCAAAAAACCTGGATCGAGCTGACCCAGCTGCGAGCGTCTGAGTTGCTCGGCCCGCTGGACCAGGCGCAGTCCTCGACCAGCAGCTCAAGTGTCAATGCCGCCGGAGATTCAGCCATTCAGCCCTGCATGGAATGATTCGGCTGTCGCTCTGCCAGTTCACTTTCTCAAACAACATTTGGCCGGCCGGCGGCAATCCAACTCTTCATGCTGCAATTTGTTTGCGACTACTGCGGAAACATCAAGCACGCGAACGAAACCTGGATTAACGGCCTGGCGGCGGAAAACGTCGGCACGCAGGCGGCGCGCCGTGAAGTCGTGATCGATCCCAGTTGGCGCTACGAGCGCGTGGTGCTGCCGCTGGCAGTCCACTTTTGCTGCGTCGATTGCAAGGACCGATATCTCGAGGAGCTTTTCCAGAAGCCCATTCCCCTGATCGAGGTTGAAGCCGTCGAAGTGAACCCGGTAGCTGGCCGCCGCGTCGTTGTTGCCAAGAGGAAACCTGCCACGGCAGCAACTCAGAAGCGCACGACCAAGAAAGCGCGCCGCCGCTAAACCACCTGCTTCCCCGTTGTAGGCCTCTCCCGACCAGGAGACAGAACCTGCACCGCCAGCTCGCATCGTTTGACCACCCCGCACCGCTCTCATACACTTAAGTTAGGTGCGACCGACCTATGGCATGGGTTGTCGCCCAGCGGAAGATCACCGCGGTGCGGATCTAGGCTCGCGACACATCGCATCATCGAGTCGCACCCATCGCGGTTTCATCACGCCACATTCAACTGCTGAAGGCAATTCCTTTGACGATTGAATCCAACACGACGACACCACCACGCCGGACTGCCACTTCTCCGAACAGCCCAATCCCTGCAAACGCGAACTCACCATCGAGATTCCAGCTGACGTAGTCAATGCCGAATCCGAAAGTGTCGTGAGCCGCTATCAGAAGCTGGCGCGAATTCCCGGCTTTCGCAAAGGCAAAGTTCCCGCTTCCATCGTGCGCCAGCGTTTCGCCGAAGAGATCAAGAACGAAATCGTCGAGGCCCTGGTGCCTCTTTATTTCCGCCAGGAAACCCAAAAGCACAATTTGCTTGCCCATTTCGCAGCCCCGAGTCACTGACCTTCACCTGCATGAGGGCGAGCCGCTGAAGTTTACGGCGTCCTTCGAGGTGCTGCCCGATTTCAAAGTCGCACCTTACGAGGACCTGCACATTTCCCGCCTTGACACCACGGTCGGCGAGGAAGATGTGGAAAACGCCCTCAACAATTTGCGTGACCAGCATGCCACCTACAGCGCTGTGGAAGAAGAGCGTCCGCTAGCGGATGGCGATTTCGCCGTTGTCAGTTTTAAAGGAACGCCCAAGGAAAGCGAACAGAACGCCGACTCCAAGCCCGTGGAGGTGGACGAGGTCATGGTCGAGATTGGCGGAAAGAATACGATTCCGGAGTTCACCGAAAACCTGCGCGACGCCAAGTCGGGCGAGCAACGCCGCTTCGAAGTGAAGTACGCCGATGATTTTTCCGACAAGCGACTTGCCGGCAAGACCATGACCTACGAAGTGGACGTGAAAGGCATCAAGACCCGCAGTATTCCCGAACTGAATGACGAATTCGCAAAAGAGCTCAGCACCGACGTTCAATTCGCTGGATGAGCTTCGGAACCGGCTGCGCGAGAATATGAAGGCCGAGAAACTCCACGAGGCCGAGCACCAAGGCAAGGACCAAATTGTCGAGCAACTGGTGAAGCGCAACGATTTCCCAGTTCCCGAAGCCATGTTGGACCAACAAATCGATCTTCGGCTGGAGCGTGGGTTGCGTGCTCTGGCGGCACAGGGTATGCGAACGGAAGACATGAAGCGCATGGACTTTGTCCGCCTGCGCGCCGGTCAGCGCGAATCCGCACTGCGCGAAGTGAAGGCATCGTTGATCCTGGAGCAGATTGCTGACCAGGAAAAAATCGAAGTCAGCGACGAAGAGTTAAACCGCGAATTGGAAGCGCTGGCGACTCAGTCGAAGCAGACCCTCGAACAGGTGCGCGCTCGTTTGACGCGAGACGGAGGGCTGGATAGAATTCGGCATCGCATCCGCAACGAGAAGACCTTGGATTCTTTGTACCGCAGATCCGCATAGGGCGGGCTGCGTTCCACCCCCACCTTCGACCCTCGGGAAGAGGTGTGGCCAGGTAGCGTGAAGGGAGCCGCAAACAATGCTTGTGCCCATGGTGATTGAGCAGACCAGCAGGGGCGAGCGGGCTTACGACATTTATTCCCGGCTGTTGCGGGACAATATTGTTTTTCTCGGCACTCCTATTGATGACAATGTCGCAAACTTAATCATCGCCCAAATGCTGTTTCTCGAGGCGGAAGATCCGGAAAAAGACATTTCGCTGTATGTTAATTCGCCTGGCGGTTCGATTACGGCGGGCATGGCGATCTACGACACCATGCAGTTCATCCGTCCCGACGTGACCACCATCTGCATTGGCCAGGCGGCCAGCATGGCTGCCTTGCTGCTGGCGGCGGGTGCGCCAAAGAAGCGGTTCGCCCTGCCGACCTCGCGCATTTTGATTCACCAGCCCCTTATGTCGGGCCTCTCGGGGCAGGCGACGGACATTGACATTCACGCGCGCGAAATTCTGCGCATGCGCGAGATCACCAGTCAGTTGCTGTCGAAGCACACCGGTCAGCGGCTGGAAAAAGTGGAGCGCGACGTGGAGCGCGATTTCATCATGAACGCGCAGCAGTCCAAGGAGTATGGCTTAATCGACGACATCATTTTCAAGCACAAGTGACGACATCATTTTCAAGCACAAGTAAGGTACGCAACTTAATACTTGCCTACTGCGGAAATTTTGCCGGCACTGCTTCAAAAGTTGTATCTGATCTGGCACCAACGGTGCCTTGGAACACGGCGAATTATGGTTGAATAAGCTTAGTGCAACAGCACTGGCCACAGGAAGACTGCCAATAACCGTTAGTGGCGGACTTCTTTCAGGGGCATCACGGCTCCTGCCCGTTTCGGACGACGGGGAATGCAGCACCCGGACCAGGGTCCCGGCTGACAGCGTGTGAGGTGAAGGAGTTTTTACGTGAGAACCAGGACCGGTTCCGACGAAGTGCTTCGCTGTTCGTTTTGCCACAAGTCTCAAGACGCCGTTGCCAAGCTGATTTCGTCTCCCACTGACTATCCGCGAGCCTACATTTGCGATGAGTGCGTCGCCGTTTGCAACTCCATTCTGGAAGACGACCGCTCCGAGGCCCAGCCTGCCGCCACTCCCAACCAACTCCCCAAGCCCACTGAGGTGAAGGCCTTCCTGGACGAGTACGTCATCGGGCAACAGCAAACCAAGAAGAAGCTCGCGGTGGCGGTCTACAACCACTATAAACGGGTTTACATGAATCGGCAGCGCGGCGGTGAGGTGGAACTGGCCAAGTCAAACATCATGCTTATCGGGCCGACAGGGACCGGCAAGACCCTGCTGGCGCAAACGCTGGCTAAGATGCTCGACGTTCCTTTCGCTATCGTGGATGCCACCACTCTGACCGAAGCCGGTTACGTGGGCGAGGATGTGGAGAACATCATCCTCAAGCTGCTGCAGGCCGCCGACGGCGACGTAGCGCGCGCCCAGACTGGCATCATCTACATTGATGAAGTCGACAAAATCGGCCGCAAGGACGAGAACCCTTCCATTACTCGCGACGTTTCTGGCGAAGGCGTGCAGCAGGCATTGCTGAAGATCCTGGAAGGCACGGTGGCTAATGTTCCTCCCCAAGGCGGCCGCAAACACCCGCACCAGGAATTCACCCCGGTGGACACGACGAACATATTGTTTATCTGCGGCGGAGCGTTTGTCGGACTGGAGCGCACCATCGGAAGGCGTCTGGGCAAGCGTTCCATGGGATTCCGCACTGACGAAGCTAAGGAAGCCGCATTCACCGAGAGCAACAAGCGCGATACCGAATTGTTAGCACAGGTTGAACCGCAAGACCTCATCAAGTTCGGGTTGATCCCCGAGTTCGTTGGGCGCTTGCCGGTGGTCGGCGTGTTGAGCGATCTCGACGAAGATACCCTGGTCGAAATTCTTACCAAGCCGAAGAATGCCATCGTGAAGCAGTACCAACGGCTGTTCGAGTTCGAGAATGTCAAGCTGCGCTTCACCGATGAGGCCCTCCGCTGCATCTCCAAGGAGGCCATGCTGCGCAAGGTCGGCGCCCGCGGCCTGCGCATGATTCTGGAAGAGCTGATGCTTGACCTGATGTACCAACTGCCTGGCCAAAAACGCGTCAAGGAGTTTGAGGTCACGGCGGAGATGGTCCAGAAGCGCAATGTGAACCTGCCGCTTATGGAGAAGGCGGGATAGAAGCAGTTGCCAGTTGCCAGTTGTCAGTAGCCGGTTGTCAGCAGCCGGGGGTCAGTATCACACTTTCCGATGGTGTGCTCAATCAGATCTCTCGAAGATAAGCAATCAGGACGTTCCAGGACGCGGCGCGGCTTCGGTCGCGCCGCTTCATTTTGAGCGATGGGTGGCGCGATTCTGCGAGTGGTTCAGCCTAACTAAACCTGTTTTGCTTTTGGTGGTAGTGCGGCGCTTCAGCGTCTGTTCACGAAACTCACGGCTGAGTCGAGACGGTGGGACAACACAGGAGTGAGCCGCCTCGCGGCGAAAGGTGAGCAGCTGTAGGCGTGAGTGGGAAATTACGAGTCCGCTTCAGCGGACGGCAGACGTTTCGTAACAGCCTCTTCACCGCCGCGGGAACTCGATCAGTTCCCAAGTGAGCCGGTTTCAGCCGGCGGCACAGATTTGTCGTCGGCTGAAAGCCGACTCGGTGAACGTATGGCAGCCGCAATGCGGGCCTGGCGAGCGTGTGTCAGCAACTGGTTGCGAGTTGGCACGGTGGAAGGATTGCGCAAGGATCCAGCCCCGGTAGGCGCGGAAGAGCTTAGCCCAGCACTGGAGCCGCGGAGCGGAGTGCTCGGCGTAGGGTGGCAAACTGACGATCCGAGTCCCGTCAGGGACATACAAATGTTCTCACATCGCTGCAGCCGCGAATCCATTCGCAAACTGAGGCATCCAACAGACATAACGCTTAGTTGCCAGCAATTCCGAGCTGCCTCTTGATATTCCGGACAGGTCGGCAGTTGCTTACCTCGCAACAGGTTTGCTTCTGCGGCCTTCCCCTGCATGGTATTCTTGAGGAAATGTGGCCATGCCATAGGGCGGCCGGCGCGCAGCACGCGGCGCATTGACATTCATTTTTTTCTTCCCAGAGCGGCTACTCCGCTCTGCATGACAAGGTGGTACTAGTGACCCAGCGCGAGAAATTCGAAACCAAGAAACTCCCCATGATGCCGATTCGCGATGTCGTCATCTTTCCTTACATGATGACGCCGTTCGTGGTTGGCCGGGAGTCGAGCGTGCGCGCATTGGAAGAAGCGCTGGCCGGCGACAAGAAGATATTCCTCGCCACGCAACACGACGCCAGCATCGACGAGCCCAAGCCCAACGAGATTTTCCAAGTCGGCACGCTGGTCAACATCGTCCAGAGTCTGAAGCTTCCTGACGGCAATATCAAGGTCCTGGTGGAAGGCCTGGAGCGCGGCAAGATCCTCCAAGTGGTCGACACCGATGGCTATTTTGAGGCCACGGTGCGCACCGCAAAGTATTCGGCGGAACCGACGCCGCAGATCGAAACCAGCATGACCCGCGTGACGGGTCTGTTCGAACAGTACGTCAAACTTTGTCAGTCACTGAATTACGAAACCATGATCGCCGCCGTCCGCAACGACGACCCGGCCAAGCTGACCGATACCATCGCCGCCAACCTGCAACTCTCCATCGAAGAGAAGCAGGAGTTGCTGGAGATCTTCGATCCCGCGGAGCGCCTGAACCGCATTGGAGACGTGCTCGACGTCGAGATCGAGAAGCTCAACATGGACCGCACCATCCAGTCGCGGGTAAAGCGCCAGATGGAGCGCGCCCAGAAAGAGTACTACCTTAACGAGAAGATCAAGGCCATCCAGAAGGAACTAGGCCGCGGCGAGAAGAGCGAATTCGACGAGCTGAAGAAAAAGATTGACACTGCCGGCATGCCACGTGAAACCCACGAGAAGGCGCTGCAGGAACTCAAGAAGTTGGAAGCCATGCCGCCCATGTCGGCAGAATCCACGGTGTCGCGCAACTACCTCGATTGGCTGCTGGCCGTGCCCTGGAAGAAACGCTCCAAAGAGATCCGCAACATCGACATCGCCGAAAAGACGCTCAACGAAGATCACTATGGTCTGGAGAAAATCAAGGAGCGCATTCTTGAATTTCTCGCGGTCCGGCAATTGGTCAAGAACCCGAAGGGCTCAATCCTGTGCTTCGTCGGACCTCCCGGAGTGGGCAAAACTTCGCTCGGCATGAGCATCGCCAAGGCCACCGGCCGCAAGTTTGTCCGCATGTCGCTGGGTGGCGTACGGGATGAAGCTGAAGTTCGCGGTCACCGGCGAACCTACATCGGGGCGCTTCCCGGTCAGATCATCCAGATGATGAAAAAAGCCGGCACCAAGAATCCGGTATTCATGCTGGATGAAGTTGATAAGATGTCGATGGACTTCCGGGGCGATCCCTCGGCGGCGCTGCTCGAAGTACTTGATCCCGAGCAGAACTTCATGTTCGTAGATCATTATCTGGACGTGGAGTACGATCTGTCGCAGGTGTTTTTCATCGCCACGGCGAACGTGTTGCACACCATTCCTCCGGCGCTGCAGGACCGTATGGAAGTGCTGCGGTTGCATGGCTACACCGAGCCGGAGAAAGTCGAAATTGCGAAGCAGTATCTAGTTCGCAAACAGCGCCTGCAGACTGGCTTGACAGAACAGAATATCATCTTCACCGACGAAGCGCTCACCACCATCATTCGCAATTACACGCGCGAAGCCGGTGTCCGTAATCTGGAGCGCGAGATCGGCAATATCTGTCGCAAGGTCGCGCGTAAGGTGGTCAAGGAAGGCGACAAGTACGCGGTGGAACTCAACGGGGGAAATGTCGCCGAGTACCTGGGCGTCATGAAGTTCCGCGACAGCGAGATTCACGAGCGCAGTGAAGTCGGCCTGGTCACCGGCCTGGCGTGGACGGAGGTCGGCGGCTCGATCCTCACCACCGAGGTAGCCACGGTCGACGGCAAAGGTAAGCTCACGCTCACTGGCAAGCTGGGTGACGTAATGCAAGAGTCGGCACAGGCGGCGATGTCCTACGTGCGCTCACGCGCGCATCGCTTGGGTCTGCCGCGTGACTTCTACCGCAATCTCGATATTCACGTGCACGTGCCCGAGGGCGCTATTCCGAAAGATGGTCCTTCAGCGGGCATTACTATGGCGACAGCGATCGCCAGCGCACTCAGCCACATTCCGGTTCGGCGCGACATCGCCATGACGGGCGAGATCACGCTTCGTGGCAAGGTGCTCCCCATCGGCGGATTGAAAGAGAAACTGTTGGCGGCCCACCGTGCCGGGATCATGGAGGTCCTGCTTCCGGCCGATAATGAGAAGGACCTGGCCGACGTGCCGGAAAACTTGCGCAACGTAATGAAGCTACGCTTCGTCAATACCATGGATGACGTGCTTGCGTATGCGCTGGAACGTCCGTTGCCTGATGTGCCCGACGAGACCTCTCCAGGAATCGCGGCGCTACCGCCGAACGCGGAGCCAGCACCGGCGCACCAGTAAGCGCGCGCCAACCATCACCTTCGAGGCGCACCGGCCCGCCGCGTATGGGTCAGGTTGCTTTCTCGCTTCGCACCCCCTACGCCCGCCACGGGACGGCGATATTAATTGCATGAAGGTGTTGACCCGCTTTGTGACCTCCGCCGTTGCCCCGCTGCAGTTTCCGCCTGCGGGTGCGCCGGAGATCGCGTTTCTGGGCCGCTCCAACGTCGGCAAATCCAGCTTGATCAACGCGCTTGTCGGCAGCAAGATCGCCAAGACCAGCAACACGCCCGGTCGCACCCAGACCATCAACTTCTTCCAGGTGCGGCGTCCCGGCAAACCGAATCCCGACTTCGTCTTCGCCGACCTGCCCGGTTACGGTTACGCGCGCGCGCCCAAAGAAGTCACCGCAAAATGGGCACAGTTCGTCAATCCCTATCTGGAAAATCGCGAGTCTCTGGTGCTATGCCTTTCCCTGGTTGACATTACCATCCCTCCCCAGGAGCTTGATTTGCAGTTGATGGACTGGATGCGCCATATGGATCGCGACTTCATCGTGGTGGCGACCAAGGCTGACCGCATTTCGAATAACCAGTTGCGCGCCTCGCTGCCTAGACTCTGCGACCAGTTACAGATCCTGCCCTCGCAAATCATTCCGTTTTCTGCCAAATCACGGGTGGGATATGACGAACTGTGGGCGGCAATCAAGGCCGCGGCAAGGTATTGAAGACCCGGGCGCCATCGACATTTCGAAGACCGGCTCGTAGTCCAGTTCCACAAAAGGCGTGTCCGGTTTGCTCGGGTAGTGCGGGCCTTCCGGCCCGCGAAGAGGGCGAGGCGCTTTGGGCGAGGCGACTGCGACGCTGAACGAAGCGCCGCACTACCCGGACGGGCGGATACCCTAGCCGGAACACTCTGTTCACTAACCACTATCCACGGCCTCATGACGGCCATATCTGGAGCGCTGTCCTGCTCAGGATCTGTTCTTTCGCGTTTTCGCTCAGCGCGAGCGCACGAAACTCCGCCAGATTCTTCTCGATCTCAGGAACTCCCGGTCCCGGCCAGTCGGTGCCGAACAGTGTCTTGCGCGCGATCTCTTCCAGCCGCGGAAAATACTTCAGGAGCGTTCTGGGCGGGATACCGCTGATGTCGAGATAGACGTTGCAGTGTCTGCGCACCAGGAAGAAAGCGGTGTCCATCCACAAGGGACGCCCGCCGTGCGCCAACAGAATTTTCAGGCGAGGAAAATCGACCGCCACGTCGTCCACATACATCGGATCGCCGTACTTATTGCGCGCTCCAGGAAAGATCGAGGTGCCGGTGTGCACCATGATGGGAATGCCATTCGCCTCGGCCGCCCGGTAAATGATCTCCAGTTCTTTGACGCCGTTCACGTAATCGTTGGGATAGAGCAACTGATGCGGCGGATGAATCTTGATGAGCTTGATGCCCAGCCGCACGATGTGTTCCATGTCGGCCAGAACATTTTGCGTGTGCCGCGGGTGCACGCTGCCGCAGGGGATAAGCCGCTTCGGATCTTCCTTCACGTAGTTGGCGATGAACTCGTTGACCGCCGGCGTGAAGCCGATCACCTCAGGCGCAACGTAATTGATGAGCACCGCCCGATCGACGCCAATTCTGTCGAGATACTTTAGAAATGCCTTTGGTGAGGCGCAGTATTCCGCCACCTGATCGAAGTCCTTGCGGGACTTCTTCATCAGCGCCAGAGCTTCCGGCTTAAACAACTCCATCGGCTGAATGTGAATGTGGCAGTCGGTGATGAGCATCGGGAGTCAGTAGTCAGTAGTCAGTCGCCTGAAGCCGGTCCGTTCAACGGTTCGTATCAGGGCACGGCTTCGAGCCGTGCCGCACGGGTCGAAAATGACTTTTAAAGGGGCGCACCCTAAGGTGCGCCGTTACCCTCTTTTTTTTGTCATCCTGGGCGGCGCGAGGCAAACCTGAGCGAAGTCGAAGGACCCTTGTGCCATCATAACCTCAAATCGCCGCCGCCATCACCGCTCGCTTAGCAAACACCCGCACCATCTCGCGTCGATACTCTGGCGTCAGCGCTGAGGTGGTCAGCGGCTTGGCCGTGCTGGCCGCCAGATCACCGATTCGCTCCGCAATCTCTTCGGTCGCAGTCACTCCCACCAGATGCGCATCTGCATCCTTCACTAGAAACGGCGCAGGATTCACGGCGGTGATGGCAACGCGCGCATCTTCCACCCGGCCGGCGCGCATTTTCAGCGCTACGGCAACCCCAGCCAGCGGATAATCAATGCTGCCACGAACCCGAAGCTTCTGATAGCTGCCACGCCATCCCGCTGTCGATTCCGGCAGGTACACCCGAGTGACGATCTCACTTGGCTCAAGATGCAGCCGCGCGATACCATCGTTGACGTAGAACTCTGACAATGGGGTACGTCGCGTCCCGGCCGGCCCGGCAATCTCAATCTCCGCCTCCAGACACATGAGCGCCGGCGGTGTATCGCCCGAAAAGGCCGCCCAGCAGAACTTTCCGCCGGGGGCGACATGGCACAGATCGCCGTCTTTCTTCAGGCAGAAGCCACAACTCTTGCGCCACAACAGCGATTGGTTGTACCACAGGCAGCGGGTATCGAGGCAGAGATTGCCGCCAATCGTTCCCATGTTGCGCAATACCGGCGACGCGACCGTCTTCACCGCTTCGTACAGAACGGGATAGTCTTCGCGGATGAGCAGAGAATGTTCGACGGTGCTGAGGCTTGTCAGCGCGCCAATCTCGATACCCTCGCCTGCACGCTTGCGAATTCCACGGAGTTCCCCGACGCACCGCAAGTCGAGAACGTACCGTGGTGTGAACAGTTTCTGCTTCATCGACGGCAGCAAGTCGGTACCGCCCGCTACCACTTTCACCTGGCCATCATACTTCGCCATCAGCGCCATGGCGTCGTCGAGCGTCTTGGGACGTAGAAGTTGAAAGCTGGGTAGGCTCACTCTCCACCTCCCGCGGGCGATCCGGCCTTCGTGCCCTGCCGCGCCGGATCGAGCGGATGCCGCATTGGACCCTTGCCGCGGAACCACAGCGAGCCGCCATGTTCGCGAAGCTTGTGGGGTGCGGTGGGGTCGACCGATTCAGTCATTTCGATTCGCTTCATTCCCTTCTTCGCGCGCAGCGCAGCCAGCACACGCTCCGGGGTAAATGGCGCCTCTCGCAAGCGAACTCCTACCGCGTCGTAGATCGCATTCGAGATTGCCGGTATCGTCGCCGCCAGAGAACCTTCGCCGGCTTCCTTCGCGCCAAACGGCCCTTCGGGATCGATACTCTCGACAATGATGCATTCAATCTCAGGCGACTCAGTTGACGACGGACTTCTGTACTCCAGTATTCCGGGATTCATCAGCAATCCGTCTTTCCAGACCATCTCTTCCTCTAGCGCCTGGCCAAGTCCCATCCAGACTGAACCAATGACCTGGCCTTCCACAGCCACCGGGTTCAACGCACGTCCGCAATCGTGGGCCGCCCATATCTTGTGCACGGTTACTTCGCCGGTATCTTCATCCACGCTGACCTCGGCAACCTGCGCGGAATACGAATATGCAGGAGAGGGTCCCACCCCGGCACCTTTGTGTTTGCCGCCACGCGCCGCGGCAGGAGGCGCATACGAGCCCGTCCCGGTGAGCGCGCCGTGGAAGTCAATCGCCCCGACAATCGCCTCCTCGAAGCTCATATGGCCCTTCGGGCCATCTTCCTTGCGCGTCTGCAACACCGACCCACGAAGGATCTGGCCCTCGACATGGCCCCGTGCAGCTTCCTGCTCTACGAGGCTATCTGACGCGGTGGGATCATAGTCCGACAACGTGGTACCGCGATTAAAGACGCGATCATTGCGCATGACTATGTCCTCGGGGGCACAATTCATGCGCTTGGCCGCCGCGCTTACGATGTTCTTTTTCACATCTTCGGCGGCGCGCAGAGCGGCATTGCCAGCCATAAAGGTCACGCGGCTTGAGTAGGAACCGAGATCGATCGGGGTCAGATCGGTATCGGCGGCAATGACTTTGACGCGCGAGATTTCACAACCCAGCACCTCCGCCACAACTTGCGCGGTCATGGTGTCGGAGCCTTGCCCGATCTCGGAGGCTCCGGTGTAAACCACCACACCACCGTCGCGATCGATTTTGATGTTCACCGTCGAATGCGGCATGTCGGAGCGGATAATGCTGTTGGCCGCGCCGCTCACATAGTGGCTGCACGCCACCCCAAGGCCGCGACCCTTGGGCAGTTTGCCTTTGCGCTCCTTCCAACCCGATCGAGTAACCACCTGATCGATGCACTCCGGCAACCCGTAGCTCAGCACCCGGAAACCGTTCACGGTTACGGTCGGCGGCTTCAACAGGTTGACGCGCCGCATCTCCGCCGGATCAAGTTTGAGCGTCGCAGCGATCTCGTCCATCTGTGATTCGAAGGCGAAACGCACATTGACCGTACCGTGCCCGCGCATGGCTCCGCACGCGGGCTTATTAGTCAGCACGCGATAGCCGTCGAAGCGGATGTTGGGAATGTCGTACAGGGCCCCCAGCAACGCACCGGAATAAAGAATGGTCACGACTCCGTACGAGCAATAGGCGCCACCGTCCTGAATAACTTTGCACGCCACCGCAGTCATGCGTCCGTCGTTCTTCACTCCCGTCTTCAGGTCGATGATGGTGCGGGGCCGCCCGCGGTGCGCCCAGAAAACTTCTTCGCGGGTGTAGGTGATCTTCACCGGCGCTTTGGCCGCGCGCGCCGCCACCGCAGCGATGATCTCCAGCGGAATGATTTCGCTCTTTCCGCCGAAACCGCCGCCCACCAAGGGTTTGATCACGCGGATCTGCGACATCGGCATCTCCAGCACCAGCGAAAGCTTGTGCTGCAGATAATACGGAACCTGCGTGGACGACCACACCGTAAGCCGTCCCAGCCTGCCAGTATGCGGATCGAGTTCGAAGTTCGCCAGCGTGCTGTGCGGCTCCATCGCGGCGTGCGTCACTTCATTGGCGATGTAGCGGCCCTCGGCGATGTAATCGGCTTCGGCAAATCCCTGGTCCAGATCGCCGAAGACATGGTGATAGTCCTTCTCGATATTGTGCGGTCGGTTCTCGTGGATCAGATCACTCTCCGCCTTCATCGACTCTTCCGGATCGAAGTACGCCGGCAGTGGATCGTATTCGACGTCGATCAACTCCATCGCGTTCTCGGCAATCTCTTCGCTGACCGCGGCCACACATGCTACATGATCGCCGACGTACCGGACCTTCTCCACCGCCAGCGCGGTCTCATCGTGACCCACCGGAAGAATGCCGTATGGATTGGGCGCGTCCGTGCCGGTGACGACGGCGACAACTCCATCCAAGGCTTTCGCTCGCGAGGTATCAATGCGCTTGATTCGAGCGTGTGGATACGGCGAATGAAGAATCTTGCCGACCAGCATTCCGGGAAGGCTGAGATCGTCGGTGTATTTGCCCGCGCCGGTGGTTTTGCCCGCGGCATCGACCATGGCGATCGATTTCCCAATTACAGAAAAATCATTCATTAGCGATTAGCCTTTAGCAACTAGCGATTAGTAAAATCCAGGTCTTTTCTCGGCCAGCTTGTAACTTCTAGCTGCTGGTTGCTAGTTGCTCTTCTTTCTTACCGGTTTGCTCGGCGTCGATCACCGCTCGTATTGCTTCATACATCTGCGAATACCCGGTACAGCGGCAAAGATTGCTGCTCAGCGCCTCACGAATTTCATCTTCACGTGGGTCGGGATTATTTGCCAGCAGCGCTCTCACCGTCATCATGAATCCGGGCGTGCAGAAGCCGCACTGAGCTCCGCCAAAGTCGCCATAGGCCTTCTGCAAGGCGGCCAAACCGCCATGATCGGCGATGCCCTCAACAGTCGTGATGTCCTGCCCCTCGCAACTGGCGGCCAGCATCGTGCACGAGAGCATGGGCACGCCATCCACTTGCACCGTGCAGGAGCCGCAGGAGGAGTCGTCACACGCGCGCTTGGAGCCGGTCAGGTTTAGGTCCTGGCGCAATACGTCGAGCAGAAGCTGGTTCGGCGCAATCGCCAGCTCGTGGGTGCGTCCGTTGACGCGTAGTTCGATCAGTTCTTTTTTCATTAGAAATCTGCTTTTCGCTTCGCTTTTCGCTATTCGCTAGAATACCGGCACGAATCTGGCTTGTAATGCGAAGACCTAAGACCGAATCGCCGCTTTCAGTACACCGGCACCGTAGGATCGATTTGCCGCGACCAGCGATCGATCCCCCCGCGCAACGATTGCACCTTCTCGAATCCTTGCTGCCGCAACCATGCCGTCACGCTCATCGAGCGCACACCATGATGGCAAATAACCACAATGTGATCTTCCGGATCGAGTTCCTGGTTAAAGCGCGCCGGAATATCGCCCATTGGAATCAATTTGCTGTTCGCAATCTTCGCGATCTCGAACTCCCGCGGCTCGCGGACGTCGAGCAGCACGACCTCTGCTCCCGCCTCCTGCTGAGCTTTCAGCTCTTGCGGTTCGATCTCGTAATCCATTGCAGTTCTCACTTTCCCGCCCACTTCGGCCGGCGTTGCTCCATAAATGCCGTAATGCCTTCCCGCGCGTCAGAAGTCGTCATCAGTTCATCAAGATAAATCTGCTCGGCGCGTGCCAGGCCTTTGTCGAAGTGAATCGCGTCCCAAGCATAAAAGGCCTTCTTGGCGAGAGCGATCGCGGCGGAACTTAATTGCGATACCCGCTGCACACATTCTGCGACCAAGGTCTCAGGATCATCAGCCAGTCCATTCACCAATCCCGCTTCCAACGCCTCGTGGCCATTCAGAGTTCGCCCCGTCAGGACGAGTTCCGCCGCCAGTTTTTGTCCCACAATGGCGGACAAGGCAACGCTCGCGACTGGCGGATAGCACGCCAGCTTGATCTCGGGAAACCCCCAAACCGAATCCGGGGAGGCGTAAACCACATCGCACATCATCGCCAGCTCCGCGCCTCCACCCAGGCAGTGCCGTCGCACGCTGGCGACCGTCAGCTTTCTGCTTCCGACTACGGAACGAATCACGCTGTGAAACGCAGTCAGCATGTCACGAACCCTGCCGGGAGCGTGCGCCGCGATGTCGACACCGCTGGAAAAAGCGCGCTCCGAGCCCGCGAAGACGATCGTGCTGATTTCCGAGCTTGCCTCGATTTGCTCCAGTGCCGCGCGCAGTTCATCCATCATCGGAATGTCGATGACATTCAGTGGCGGGTTGTTCAGCACGACGCGAGCTGCCGGAGGACGCAGGTCGACCGTGATACGGGTGAAAGTTGTTTTGATGGCTGTGCTCATGCTATTTGCCGGTGAACTGCGCCGCTCGCTTCTCCCGGTATGCGGCTAAGCCTTCCCGCGCGTCATCGCTCTCAAAGAGCAGCTGCTGGTTCTCGCGCTCCAACGCTAATCCGGCTTCCATCGGAACCTCCCAACCGCTCTGTACCGCTCGCTTGATGCGTCCGACAGCCTTTGCCGCCTTGTTTGGAGGGCAGAACTGACGTGCGTAGTCCAACACCCGCTCCATAAAGTTTTCGCTTTCGAAGACTTCATTCAGCAGTCCGAGCTGTTTCCCATCTTCGAAAGAGAACGTTTTGCCCGTCACCATCAGTTCGATTGCCTTCGACTTGCCCACAATCCGCGACAGGCGCTGGGTCCCACCCGTTCCTGGCAGCACGCCAAGGTTGACCTCCGGCAATCCGATCTTGCCGCCGTCCTTGCGCGCAATGCGCAGGTCCGCAGCCATCGCAATCTCCAGTCCGCCGCCAACGCAGTGCCCGTTAAGAGCGGCGACCACTAGTTTGGGAGTGTTCTCCAGCCGCAGCAACATCTCGTTGGCATGGAGGCAGAAGTAATACTTGAATGCGGGGTCAACCTCGGTCAGCATCTGGATGTTGGCGCCGGCGCAGAAAAACTTTTCACCGGCGCCAGTCAGAACGATAACGTAAACATCGTTGTCCATCCGCGCCCGCAGGATGGCATCGTCAAGCTGACGGTTCATCTCGTAGCTGTAGGTGTTGGCCGGCGGGTCACTCAGGGTAAGGACGGCAACCCCTGACTCGACACGGTACCCGACAAGTTCTCTCACGTCGCGCGATACAGTTTGGGATGTGCTATCCATCGACAAAACTCCCGACGTGGTATTGCCGCAATGGGATCATAGGCGAGTTCGACCTCTTGCCAGCGAGGTAATGGCTTTGCGCTTAGAGCTTTTCGAGGCGTGGCGGCCGTCGGTCTCCGGCTTACGGCTGAGACTCGGCTGGCGGCGAGGCTTCTCGTCGCCGGCCCTCTCCGACCGTATTCCCCTTAGAAAAATATCGCTCATCTCGCGTGCAATGGTTTCCGCGCCGGGATCGACCCGCGGCCTGTACCACGTGTACAACCAGTTCATCATTCCGAAAAGTCCCATGACCGCCGTACGCGTGCCGATTCCACCCATCGCGCCGGCGGTCCGCCCGACGAATTTCAAGCCCTCCGCCCTGGCCAAATCGTCCACCAGGCCCACACAAATGCGATAGTACTCACGCTTGATGGCTGCCAGTTCGGCGCCATAGCCGTTCTTCAAAACGTCGTCTTCATGCGCCAGCACCTTCATCGCTTTTTGCTTGGCCACGGAATAGTCCACATGGTTGTGGACGAAGATGCGGATGCGAGTCTCGGGATCGTTACTTTCGGCCAGGCGGTCACGCAATCGCTCCATAATGGTGTTGAAGGTGTGCTGTTGGATGAAGTACAGCAACTTCTCTTTGGACTCAAAATAGTAGTACAGGCCGGCCAGAGAGATGCCGCTCACGCGCGACAAGTCACGCATGGAAGCGCCCTCATAGCCCTTTTCAGCGAAGATTTGGGTGGCATAATCCAGAATCTGGCCCAGACGGCGATCAAAACGGCTATCGGCGGCGGAATGTTCCAAAGCCCGGGTTGTGAAGGAAGAGGACATGCGGCGGAGAGAACGTCCGGGGCGAACAGGGGATCGCATTCGAACGTTTGTTCTAATTTTATTACCACCCGGCTGATTCGGCAACCGGGGTGGGCAAGGCGGAAGCCGCCTCAACTCGATCTTTGCCGCCGCCTACGGTTCGGTCCATCAGGCGCCTTCGTCCGCTGGCGCCGACAAGATTGTGCAACCGCTCCTATTGCAATCCCGCTTGTCCCAGCATCTCCAGAAATTGCTTCTGCGTACGCATGTCGATCGATTCCGTAACCAGCTTTCCTTGGCGATCATAAACGAAGCTTTTCGGAATGCCCTCCACTTGAAACAGCTCGTTAACTTTTCGTCCGGGATCGAGCAGGATCGGATAGCCGATTTTTCGCTCCGCGATAAAGGGCTTCACTTTGTCGGCGTCTTCATCGGAGATCGCCAGAACTACGAAACCTTGAGGCTTGAAGCGCTGGTACAACGTGTTAAGGTCGGGCATTTCCTTACGGCACGGCGGGCACCAAGTCGCCCAGAAGTTCACCAGCACCACCTTTCCTTTCAGCTCTTTCAAAGTCCAGGTTTGCCCTTGGAGATCGGTAAGGGTGAAATCGGCTTTCTGCCGGAGCTGGTCGTCGGCTTCCAGCTTAGCCATGGCAGCTTTGAACTGCGGCGCATCCAATGCTGCCTGCACATGCTCGTAGCGCACCAGTTGCGCAAGCTCGCCATATGCATCCATTGAAACGGCTGCCTTATCTTCCGGCGGCGCCTGCTGCAGCGCCCTTGCCAGCGTTGTAGCGACTTGCTGCAATGTGTTATGCCCGAAGTCGCCTTCGGTGGCGCGGCTCGCCAGGTAATTTGCCAGCCGAAGTTGGTTCTCGCTCGCCGGCAAGGCGCGAATCTCCAGCGCAATGTCTTTGGTGGTATGCGCCCGGACGTCGTCGGGCAGGCTGCGCAAGCTTTTGATCTGATCGTAGATCGGCTTCTCCTGCGCGCCCCAGACGATCTCTTGCTTCTGCGCCCAAGCGGGAAACGGACTCATCACCAACGTCTGGATTACGACCACGCCCAGAAAAACCGAAAGCAAGACGCTTCGGGCAACGCTCTCATCGGAACCACGCGTGACTGCATTCATCGGCCCACCGCCTCCGCGGTAATCTTACCTCTTCGGCGGCAGAACTCCGATGAAAGGTCACGCGCAGAAAAAGGACGGCGCTGTTCATGCCGTCCTTCGCGATTTCCTACTTGATGTCGACGCTAAACGCCGACTAGCTCTTCTTGCGGCTGTACGCTGGGCTCGACCGCCACCACGGACTTGATGCGAGACGATCCCAGCTTGGGCAGTTTGACATCCCAGATGAGTCCCAGAGCTTCCAGGGTCTTGATGCCGTACCAGTTCACATCGACTTCGTACCACGCTAATCCATGCCGCGCCGATTGCGGATGTGCATGGTGATTGTTGTGCCAGCCTTCGCCGAAGCTAAGATAGGCAACCCACCATAGGTTGCGAGAGTCGTCATCGGTGGCGAAGCGTTTGGAGCCCCACATGTGCGTCGCCGAGTTCACAAACCAAGTGGAGTGCAGCAGCACCACGGTGCGCAGGAAGATTGCCCAGAACATCACTCCCCAGCCGCAAGTGACCAGCAGAAGCACGCCCAGCGTGGTCAGAGGAAGCCAGTGGTACTTGCTGATCCAGAGATGAAACTTATCTTTGCGAAGGTCGGGGACATAAGCCAAGAGATCGGTGCTCTTGTTATGAAAGGTCTGGCCGGTAAGAATCCAACCCATGTGCGCCCAAAAACCGCCATCGCGCGGGGAATGCGGATCGCCGGGCTTGTCGGTGAGCTGATGATGCACCCGATGCGTGGCCACCCAAAAGATCGGGCCGCCTTCCAGCGTCAGCGTGGCGCATACGGTCATTACATATTCCAGCCACTTCGGACATTTGTAGCCACGATGCGTAAGCAGCCGGTGATAGCCCATGCCGATGCCGAGGCTACCCGCCACCCAATACACAATCACCGCGACGATCAGCGCCTTCCAACTGAACATGAATAAGGCCGCGATTGCGCCGATGTGGAACGCGAGCATGAAGCCCGACGTCATCCAATTGATATTCTTCTTCTCTTTCTCTCCAGTCATTTCTCCCCTAAATTATTCCCTTGGGTCCTGCGATGTCTGATGCAGGAGCCAATCTCAGACTAACAACCAAAGGGCATTCTGTTTGTAATACTTTTGTCACATCGGATTGTGACGTGGGAATGAAAGGCAAGACAGTGCAGCTTCTTCGGGCACGCGGCCATCAGTTTTTGCCGGAAGGCTTGATCGGAAATGGAACGGTATCGGCGAACCCCGCCACTTTGCATCGCTTGACACCACTGCCATCCGTTTCACCTCACTCCGCCGCGATTTTTCGGGGCCTATTTTAAGCCGCGGCTGCCGCCTCCGCTACCTCGGGGGCAATGCCCCCAAGGATCATGGCTGCGGTTTGCTGAACGGCTTCCAGACTTTCGCGCAGCAGGTTGGCGTCTCCGTGCCAAAGCTGGATGTAATCAGCGGCGGCACTGCCGGTCTCCAGCCCGATGGCTTGGCAGACCACGAAGGCTACGGCTTCGGCCTCGGTCAGAATGCTTCCGTGCGGGCTTATTTTGGAGGTAAGTGATTGATTCTAAATTGGCTGCCCCCCAGGGATTCGAACCCCGATATGCTGATCCAGAGTCAGCTGTCCTACCATTGAACGAGGGGGCAGCGGATGCGGCGTCACTAACGCGCTGCTGATGCACGCGCACTAATCGGATTGTATGGGTTGCGCGAATGGAGCGTCAACTTCGCGGCTCATGCCATGCCATCTGCAAAATTGCTATAGCACGCGCCGGCGACAACTTGCAGCAGATAGAATGAACGGGGTGCGCTACTTTGCGAAAGCAGCGCTCTAGAATGGGACGTCAGTCTGTACTAGCGGAGGAAGTTCTAATGTCATCGGTGATGGGTACTCGTCGCATTCTCGACCGACTCCGACAGAAATTGCGCGCCGCCCGCTCGAGTCCGAGCATTGCGCCTTGATCGTAGTCGACATCCAGCAGAAACTGCTGCCTCCCATCTTCAACAAAGAAATGCTGGTCAAGAACTCGCAGCTCCTGGTGCGCCTGGCAAAGATTCTGTCAATTCCCATCATGATGACGACGCAATACAGCAAGGGGCTAGGCGCAACTGTCCCGGAAATCGCTTCCCTGCTGCCCGACGTTGCGGCCATCGACAAACTTGAGTTCGGTTGTTTTGGCAGCGATGTCTTCCGCGCCGGACTCAAGGCCCTTCCCGGCAATCGCAACACTCTATTGCTGTGTGGCATGGAGACGCATATCTGCGTCATGCAAACGGCGCTGGGCGCGCTCAACGACGGATACCTGGTGCACGTCGCCTCCGATGCAGTAAGTTCACGCGCGGAATGGAACTGGCGCATCGGGCTTGACCGCATGCGGGCGGCGGGCGCAGTCATCTCTTCCACCGAGATGATGATGTATGAACTGTTGCGTTGTTCGGGGACGGCGCAATTCAAGGAAATGCTTCCGTATCTGAAGGACTAGAGCGATTCGCCTGCTCTGCTACGAAGGACCGGGGCTTTCGCGGCGCCAGACGAGGTCCCAGCTTTCCCGCCGGTCCACGAATCCCGTGATTTTGCCGTTGGCGTCCCGCTGAAAGATTTTTCGGATTCGCGGTTGCCCCGGGCTGAAGAGAACATCGCGCACCTCAACCTCCAAGGTTTCATCGGGCGACCCTGCCGGCCGCCGACCAGTTGCTTGCCATCCCACTGGATCAAGTAAACAAGATCGGGGCCGCCGACGTACCGGCCAACGTATTGCTGCAGCTCCTGGGCAGGCAGTGAGATCGCCGGCGGGTCTTTGAGCACCGCGTAGGTGTGGACCATGTAGAGCTTCCATTCCCCGCTTCGCGATGCCAAGTCTCGGTCGTGAGATAGCGAGACGGAGAGCATCTGGCCGTGGTAGTTCTCCTGCTCGTCGTCGGTGTGAACCACGGTAGCCAGGTCTCCCGAGATGTGGGCCGAATAGGAGGTGATCTTCAAGGTGCCAGAAGCGCCAGAGGGCAGTGGCTCGAGTTGCTTGAGGAATTCGGCGCGATCCATGATGGTGCCGTTCTCGTCAACGTAGACGGCGTCGGCAGCCAGCGCCTGGTCCCACACCTTCCGTTCGCCGGGCGCGATAGCATCGAGGAGCGCCTGGTCCTTGGCGCGCAGCAGCTCCGTGGTCTTGTCCGGGGCGTTGG
The DNA here is from genome assembly GCA_963763725.1 of uncultured Acidobacteriaceae bacterium. Classification (GTDB taxonomy): domain Bacteria; phylum Acidobacteriota; class Terriglobia; order Terriglobales; family Acidobacteriaceae; genus Bog-257. The sequence goes on along the minus strand of CAVXQI010000007.1, from coordinate 120,021 downwards.
CTGTAATCTGAACAGCAAATGCAAGAAGAAAAGGGAGGATGATCATTGCAATATTATCCGTGAACAGTCTGTCGCAAGATGCAATTCGAGCGTGGCGTTTCCATGAACGGACCCGGACGTCTTGCGAGCTATCGCTTAGGCGATTTCACCTGACTGATAGCACGCTAATGTTCGTGCTTCGAGTGAGAATGCAGATGCGGATGGGTGTGCGTTATCGTCCCATGGGAATGCCGATGGGCATGCACCAGATTGGCCCGCAACAATAATTCGTAGTTCGACAAAATCTCGGCTGGCGTGCCGCTGGCACCGACTCTTCCCCTCCTCCAGCACAAGCACCCGGCTCGCGATGTCCTCCACAATCTCCAATTGATGAGTCGCCGTGATCACGGTCTTGGACGATCCTTTCCACTCCTGAATCAAATCAATGAGCTGGCTTTGACTGCGCGGGTCGAGGGTCGAAGTCGGCTCATCCAGCAGGAGCACATCAGGATCGAGCACGATCACCGAGGCCAGCGCGACTCGTTTCTTCTCCCCGCCGGACAGACGGTAGGGCGGACGATCGCGAAGATGCGCGATGCCCATCAGCTCCATGGTTGCAGCGACCTTCGACAGCACCTCTTCCTTCGACCATTGCATTTGCAGCGGACCGAATGCCACCTCGTCGAACACCGTCGGATTGAACAGCTGCACATCGGGATTCTGGAAGACGAGCGCCACCCTTCTGCGAAACGAGAGAGCGAACTCCTCCTGTTGCAACGCTTCCGGCGTAAGCGGCTGGCCGCCGAAACTAACTTGACCGCGCGAAGGAAAATACAGCGCGTCGAGAATTTTCAGTAGCGTGGACTTGCCTGAGCCATTCGCGCCCAGCAGCGCAACGCTTTCTCCTTCCGCGATCTGCACCGAGAGGCCGTGGAGCGCTGGAATGCCGTCGTATTCGAAGTACACGTCTCGCAATTCGAAGATCGGCGGCATAACGATCTACCTTCCTATCCACACGGAGAGAGCTCCCCACAACCAGGAAGGCCGCCAGTCCGAGATAGTCCCAGGAGCGCATGTGAAAGTCAGACAGAATTCGAATGTCTCCCGCGGAATCCTCGCGACTGCATCGCAAGATAGACCTCGTTGCTCACCTCAATGCTTTTGCTGAGCAGAACGCCGGCAGTCCTGGCGGCCATGCGACGACCCTCGGCGCCCTTCAAAAGCGCCCACCGTACGGCTCTGGCGCGATTCAAACATCTGCCCCGCCGTTTCCACCAGAAGAAAGATATACCGATGCGTCATGGCCAGCATCATGATCGCCTCCTGCGGCAGGCGAAAGGCGCGCAGCGCTTTGAGCACATGGGTCCATGGAGTGCACAGCACCAGCAAAGAGGTGAACGTCACCGCAGTTTCCACGCGCGCGATCAGCAGCGTAGCGGTTTGCACACCTTGCACTGTGATGCGGACCGGTCCGCCCGCAAAAGCCGCAACCGGATCTCCCGGAGTGAGAAAGATCGCGGGGAGCGCAATCACTCCCGTGAAGCCCAGGACGACGAGCCACACGCGCTTCGCCAGCATGCCAATACCGACCTTGGACAGGATCGCGATAATCACCGCGACGCAGAACAAGGCGCCAACCACGGCAATCCTCCGCGACAGCACGGCCGCCAGAACCATGGAGAAAAGCCCGATGACGCGAACCCGTGGGTCGAGCGATTGCAAGAGTCCGGGTTGGCGGGCAATCTCCTCGGAGGCCATGGCGCGAGCCAAAGCGCGCGCGAAGCCGAGCATGGTCGAAGCAAGGAACCCGCCGCGCGCCATCAGGAATGGCCCGCTTCCCGTCGTCGTTGGACGCGATGCTGCGCCACCAGGGAAACCAGCAGCAAAATGCCGACTGCGAACATGGCGGAAAGAACATAGCCGAACCGCGCACTCTTTACGAAGGTCGGCGCATAGGCGGGAAACGGTGCGGTCCACAGCTTAGAGAGCCGCTGCATTCCGGCAGGAATCGCCGACGATCCAGCGGAATTGCTCGCTGCGGAAGTAGCTTGTGTCCCGCGCTTTGCCGCACTAGCAAGCTCGGAGGGAGACCACTCGCCCCAGGCTTTTCCCGCCGCCAGAATTCCGAGCGGAGTGAGCACCATCAGCAGCGCTACGGCGATCCATAACCTTCGCAGCGAGTTCGTAGCGGCAGGCACGATTGCCGATGCTGCTTCCGTGGCTGGCAGCGCTCCCGCGGTATTGCGCAAGAGAGCAGGATCGGCGGCCTGCAAATAGGCGACGAGTCCCGCGGAGATTACCGCTTCGGCCACCCCGGCCAAGGTCAGGTGTCCGATCATCATTGCGGGCACCGCGATGCTCAGCGGGTAGGGCGCGTACAGCGGCATTCCCCGGGCATCATGGAACAGCGCGGGTTGAATGCCAAACTCGATGGCGGCGATCAAGGCTGCGGCATTCACCGCAAGGTACCCGGCGATGGCGGCGGCGACGACTCGGCGCCTGGAAGCGATGGCCGCGCCGGCGGCAATCAATCGGTAGCTTGCATAGGCGACCAGCGAGGCCACGATCGCCATGTTGAAGCAATTAGCGCCAAGCGTGCTGATGCCGCCGTCGCCAAAGAACAGCGCCTGAATCGCGAGCGCGATGGAGATGGCGAGAATCGATCCTGACGGCCCGAGCACGATGGCGGAGATGGTAACGCCCAACGCATGGCCGGTGGTGCCGCCGGGCAGCGGCAGGTTGAACATCATCACGACAAACGAGAATGCGGCAAAGACCGAGATCAGCGGTATGACGCGACTGAGCAGCATACGCTTCAGGCGCTTCAGCGCAGAGTACCATCCTGCGATCGCGGCCGCATACAACACCGCGCAGGTCGATGGACTCAAGTAGCCGTCAGGTATATGCATGCCCAGGTCCGCCTCTGACTCGGCGTATCTCATCCTAACTTATGCCCGGCTCATTCTGGCTTCGCAGGCAAGGGCCGCATAGCCGTGGCCGGAGAATGGCGTCGATCGAAACAAGGGAGGACCAGCAGATTGCATGAAAGCAGAAAGAAACATACGGGAGCCAATGAGGAAAGCGTCGATCGGACGAGTTGCACCAATCGCTAATGCAGTCGGCACACGCGACGGGTTGACGCCATAGGAGTGCAGCCAATTGCGCCGGCGCTACGCTTCGCCGGACCACCAATCCTAAACGCGCTAGTGTGGTGAGTTAGAAGTTCGCTTAGTAATAATGCAGAGATCGCCTTGCGCTCAACTGCAGGGCCTAAAGGCCGGATTCTATAAGTCCGCAGTTCGGCACGGCTGAAGCCATGCTCTGACACAAAGCACTGATTTTTATGCAACGCACTTCCAACTCGGACGCTTGCGGCCCGTGGTGAATGTGTCGTTTTGCAGGGGCGCGGCTTCAGCCGTGCCGCAAGTGCCGCTGTATGAATGTGGCTTTAGGGATCCTCTTTTCAGAATTCCGACTTCTGCCAAGGGCTGCTAAGGCTGGCCAACAACCACTCTTGCGACCGCCAGCATGCTGATGGCTTCGGCGGAGGGGTCCTGCAACCTTTGCGAGCGCTGCAACGCCTCGACGGGATCGACCTGGGCTGCCGCCTCGCTCACCTCTTCCACCACGGCTGGCGCACTGGTCTTCTGGAAGCCCGGTTGGTCCAGACTTCATCGAGCGACGAAAACGCCATGTCGAAATAGTGATCGGCCAATTTGCGGTCGCCCGATGTTCCGCTGGCAAAGCCGCTGGCGGCGGCTTCGCGCGCCCGCAAAGAAGGTGGCATAGACTGCAACTCGTCGGTGCGGTCGCTCTTGTTATCCATCGCACGAAGCACCGAGACAGACTCCTCTTCGGGCGGAAGAATAGCGGTCTCCGTGCCGGCGCTGTTGGCCACCTGCTCAGCCACAATGTCGGAGCGCAGCAGTTCCGGTAGGCATCCTTGCCCAGTACATTGCTCAATGCGCCGGTGACCATGTTGACGGCGACGTTACGCTCGGGCGAATCAGGAACGTTTCCCCAGCCACAGCAAAAACTTCAGCCCCGCCGTCTTGACCGCGTCCAGTTCCATCTGCGGAGCTGCACGGACAAAGAGCGCGGCATAATTGGGAGCCTCGTTGGCGAATGAGGGGGCATCCGCCGGCAGCGCGGCAAATACCTTGCCGAACATTGCCTGCGACCATGCCGACTTGGGTGCCTCGGCATCCATTAACGCCAGGATGGGGCGGGCCGCCACCGTGCCCTGCTGCACACCCGCCTCCAGCTTGCGCTTGGCGGGCTCCTGCACTTGCTTGGGGCACATAGTGATGGCTCCCAGCAAGGATCGCTCCGCATCCAGCACGGCGGCGGGAGGAATGGTCTGGACAAACGTCACCGCCGAGGCGCAATCCACCTGCCCGCCCGCCAGCATGGACACCGCGGGCTTTTCGCCATGCGTGACCAGTTCGGTCTCGATGCGGGTTCCCTCTTTCGCAAATTGCTGCGCCAGCTTGGTGTCGATCGGCGAGATGACGTTCGCCGCTGCATAGAGCACGCGCAGGCGGTCTTGCGGATCGGGCTGCGGCAGCGCTACCGCGGAGTGGACGACATCCTCTACAAACTTTTGCCGGCTCTTCTGTTTGCTCGACAGCGGTACCGGTGTTATTGGATTCCGACGCAGTGTGGGTTTGGTGGATTTGCTGAGCGATCATGCAAAGCGGGAGAGGTGGTTTGTGCAGCCGCCGCACCGATCAAGAGAATCGCTAATACGAACTGGAAAAATACCAACTTCAAAATAATAAGCAAACCTCGAGGCGCGATAGTTACTCGCCTCCTTACATAGTAGAGAAAAAGCGGAGCCCGTGACATCGGGTGAACGCTGGAGGACCTTAGTACTAGAAGGCCGCTTTTCGCTTTTCGCTGTTCGCAATTCGCTGTTGGGTTAGAGCGAACCTGAAATATCTCGCAAGCAAGGGTAAAGCTAGCTGTAGCTAGGCTTTACGGCAGCGTTCGGGGCAAGGAAGTGTCTCATCCGTTCAAGCGCATCGACCAAAGGATGAAACACGGAATTCTACCGGCCTCTTGACGTTCGGGCGATTCAGAACCGAATGGCGAGGAGCAAAAAACAGATTCACTGAAAAAATTCCGTCATCTGATTGGCGCTGCCTGCGTCGTTGGGAATCGTGCTCACCCCCAGGGCGGTCATACTCAATCCCAAGAGACTGCGGTGGTCGTACATCACGCTGCCAATGTAGCCTGCCTTCACCCCGGTTCCCACAATCACGGTTGCAACTTTTCCCCCGCCATCGGTGATGTCGTCGCGAGATTCGTCGGTGGTCACGACCAATATTCCGCTTTGCTGGAACTGCGGGTTCGACAGCAATTGCGGGAGGTTATTAGACAGCCACGAGTCGGCCGCGGCGACCCTGAGTTCCGACGTCGCAGCTGGACCCTCCTCCCGGACAGTCGTGCGCATCATGCTCGGCATCAGGAACGATGAAGGAATATGCGGGGAGCTGGCCATTGGAAAGGTCGGAGGCCAGTTGCGAGAAGTCAACAATGTTCATGTTCAGATTGCGATGGAGGCTGGACATCGGAGAAATAGGAAATTGGATTGTGGCGACGCAGGTAAGGATAAACATCGCCTCCAAGATAGCCTTGTGACGGCAGACTTTGGGCATAGACCTTCCACGACTTCGACGCGGCAGTGAGTTCGCGCACCACGTTGTCGATGGGAACGACTCCCGAGAAGTTGTCGTCGATGCTGTACGCAACTCCCGTGGTCATGACAAAGTAATTGCCGATCGAGGGGTGAATGTTGGCATAGTAGTTGCCAGCCAGGCCCCCTTGCGCGATTAGGCTATTGATGTAGGGCGCGTTGGGACTACCCACGATGTCGCCGTAATTGGAGTTTTCCAAAACCACAATCGCGAAATGTTGCACTTGGGGAATGCTGGACGAACCACCGCCCGCCAGCCGCCCCCGCCCGAACCGCCGCCTCCGCCCGGCCTCCGCCGCCTCCGGAACCGCTCCCTCCACCCGAGCCGCCACCGCTGCCCGAGCCACTACCGCCTCCAGAGCTTCCGGATCCGCCTGAGCTTCCATGGCTTCCAGCGCCCGATCCTGACAAGTTGTTCGTCGAACTGCCGCCTCCACAAGAAAGCAGCGTGAAGAAAAGCGTCACGCAGCAGATGAGCAGCAATGCTTCAACTATTCGGTTGGTTGTTCTGGCTTCCGGTTCATCCCACTACCTCAAAACGTCAGATGCATGGCAGACCTGTAGGGCTGTCAAGGAATCAAGTCCGGAGCCAGCAAAAACGGAAAAGGCGCGATCGACTCGCGCCTTTTCCTTAAACTGTTACGAATAGGCGAACCAGACTACTTCTTCGGCCGGCTCGCCGGAGGAATGATATTGTTCATCCGCAGATATTCGACCATCTGGCCGTAATGATCGTTGGGATGGCTGATCGCGCCGACGGCAAGTCCGAGCCGCGAGACCTTGTTGGGACCGAATGGGCTCGGTAACCTGTCCCAGAACATTGCTCTCGTCGATGCTGTTCATCGCCTTGTGCAGATAGGTGAATGAGTCTTTCAGGAATTGCATCACATCGGCCTTCGAGGTGATCTTGGCGGGCCCGTTCTCACCCTCTAGATCCAGCGGCGGCTTCTCCGCGAGGATTCCTGCGCCCAGCATGTAGTTGACAGCCGCAATATGTTTCACCTGCTGCGCGAACGTGCGCACGCCCTTGAACTCGCCTTGGGTGGGGGCGAAATTGAATTTATCCTCGGGCATAGCTTCCGCGGCGGGAACGACTTCGCGCTCGACATTGCTCAACGAACGGTCGAGCACCATCGCAAAAGTAGGTTTCTGGTCGGGTTTGGCTTGCATGGCGGCTTGCGGACTGGCCGCGACCGCAGTTCCCATGGGGCCGAGCGCCAGCAACAAAATTCCCATCGCAACTTGCTTGTTCATCGAAAAAGCCTCCACTGTAACGTGTGTATGCAAATAAAAATCGCGGCCGAAAGGCAAGCCGTGTTGACGAATTCTAGTCCATTGCCAGCGCATTGGGGTGGATTTCGACCGAACGCAACCGGAACCAGAAGGTCGCCAGCATGCCCACTCCCAGACCAATAGCAGCGCAGGATAAAGAACGAGGCATGCCAACGCGGTCGGCAATCTCTCCCCATAGTGCGGCGCCGCCCGCCAGGCCACCCTGCAAAACCAGCAGGTACATCGAAATCGCGCGCGCGCGCATATAGCCCGGTGACATGGTTTGCGCCGATACGTTCAGGCTGGCGAGGATTTGAATCCACGCAATCCCGGCGATCAGCATGGTTACCGAAAGCGCCGGAAAATTCTGCCATCTGCCCGCGGCGAAGGTGGCAAAGGCGAAGACCGCAGTCGCAAGCGAAACCAGCGCATCCGCTGAAAGGGTGCGGCGGAAGAAAGCCAGTCCCGTCGCGCCCATGAGCGCTCCCAGTCCAAAGAAGCCCAGCAACAGACCGTAGCCTTGCGATCCGAAGGGATGCGCCAGAAGCGGCAACAGCGCCAGCAAAGCGCTCGCCGAAATGCTAAAGACCGCACTGCGCACCAGCACCGCCTTCATCGGCGACGACGTCCGTAGGTATCGGAAGCCTTCGAACATGGCGGTGAACATGTGGCCCAGCCGCATGGATGTGCGTCCGGGCTTGCGCTTCCATTGGTACAGAAAATAAATGACGCCGAAGAATGACAGCGCATTCAGCAGGAACGCGATCCCCGATCCTGCCGCGGCTATCACCAAGCCGCCGAGCGCCGGACCGATTGAGCGGGCCACGTTAAATCCAGCGGAATTCAGCGCAATCCCGGCGGCAAAGTTCTGGTGCGAAACAATCTCTGGCGTAATGGCCTGCCACGCGGGATCGTTGAGCACTGCACCCAAGCCCATGAACAGCGTAAACAGCAAGAGCAGCGAGGGAGTTACTTTGCCCGCGATGGTGAGAACGCCCGAGTCCCGCCGCGGCGACTACCATCCATGTCTGGGTGAGCAGCAAGAGCTTGCGGCGATCCACGACGTCGGCGATCGCGCCTGCGGGTAGAACCACCAGGAACACGGCAATGCTGCCGGCTGCCTGCACCAGTCCGACCATCAGCGGCGACATGGTCAACGAGGTCATCAGCCATCCGGCGCCGACGTTTTGCATCCAGGTGCCGGTATAGCTCACGACGGCCGCAATCCACAGAGTGCGAAAAAGCGGCTCGTGCAACGGACCGAGCACATGGCGCCCTCGCTGCGGCGCGATGGGTATCGGTGGAATGGGTCCGACTTCCGACATGGGTTCAGACCCCTCGGCCGTCGCCGGGCCGGCAACTGGGGGAACAATTGGCTCCTGCCATGCTCCACTTGTGGCCATCGGAAGTCTGACCATGCACTAGCGAAAACGTAAGCCGGTTGCGTCCAGATTCGAACGCAGATGTTGCCAATAGCTGGCAAACCGTGACTAGTTGCGCTGGCGATGGCGGCCTCATCCGGCAGCCTCCCCTTGCGCCGCTTGGGCTGCGAAAGGCCACTCGCCGCGTCGCCACGAGCGCATAAAGTAAATCGCTAAGCCGACGACAAGAATGACGACCGCGTAGCGAATTTCGCGCAGAAAATTTTGTCGCGCCACCAGAATGAAGATGAATCCCGCGATCGCCAGCAGCGCCGGCAGCGGATAAAGCCACATGCGAAAGGGCCGTGGCAGGTCAGGTTGCCGCTTGCGCAGCACCATCAAGCCGACCGCCTGCACAATAAACTGCAACAGGATTCGAATCACCACCAGGGCGGCAATCACGTCGGCCAGACGCAACAGGCAAAACAGCATCGCGACGCCGCCCAGCGCCAGTAACGAAACGGTGGGAAAGCGATGCTGCGGGTGGACCCGCGCAAAAGCGCGGAAGTAATTGCCATCGAGCGCCGCCGCGTAAGGCACTCGCGAATAGCCCAGCAACAGCGAGAACACCGAAGCGAACGCGGTCCACATGATCAACCCGGTTACCGCTCGCCCCGCCCAGTTCCCGTAGATGCGCTGCATGAACACCGACATGACGTAGTTGTCTCTGCTGGTTGGAATGCCCGACCAGTTCCCGCCACGGAATCACGCCCAGCACCGCGATGTTCATCACGATGTAGATTGCCGCCACCGCAAGAATCGAAAGGATGAGGGCGCGCGGAATCGTGCGCCCCGGATCCTTTATCTCGCCGCCCAGAAAACAAACGTTGTAATAACCCCAATAGTCATAGGTGGCGATCAGCATGGCCGCGCCCAATCCCGGTGAAGAAGGCATGCGACAGCGTGAAAGCTCCCGGCGGGAAGTCGAAAGCCCGCGCAGCGCTAAAGTGCGTGAGTCCCGCCACGATGACCCAGACTACGGTGAGCGCGACTCCCACCCACAGCAACTCCGAGAGCTTTCCAATGGCCGTGATACGGCGATACAGCAGAAAAACAACCAGCGCGCAGGTCGCGATCGCGACGAATGTCCCCGGCATCACCACCACGCGCGCCTCAAGCGCGCCCAGCACAGGCACGCCCGAGACGAAGGGTGTGCGCCGCGAGCATGCGCTCCAAGCCGGGCCACAGATATCCGGCGTAGTGCGCTAGTCCGATGCAGCCTGAGGCAACCGACAATGGCGCACTGAACGAAAGTTGCCAGATAAACAGGAACGACAGCAGCCGTCCCAGGGTTCGCGGCCCGTAGATTTCTTTCAGGTAGCGATAAGAGCCGCCGGCTCCGGGCATGGCTGCGCCCAGTTCAGCCCATACCAATCCATCGCAGAGGGCGAAGACCGCGCCCAAAATCCAGCCAAGCATGGCTTGGGGTCCACCCGCAGCACTTACAATCAGCGGGATGGTTATGAACGGCCCCACGCCGATCATGTCAATCATGTTCAGCGTGGTAGCGCCCGCCAGTCCTACGCCGCGAATCAGCTCGGGCTGCTCAGGCGGACTACTTGGGCTCATGTCCCACGCTCAGCAAGTTCACGTAGAGACGGATGGCGCCCGGCACGCCGAACGGCAACTGGCGGAAGAAGGCATATCCGGTGTACATGTAGTAGCCCTTTCCGTATTGCGCCAGCAGACAGGCCGCCTTTTTGCGGCGGCTCGCCCGGATCGTTGGACGCCAGCAGCGGCGTAAAATGGGGGTCCCATTGGTCCATGAAGTACAAGCCGCGCTCCTGCACCCAGCCGTCAAAATCATGCTGCGTAATCTGGTTGGGGTAATGGAAGACGGGACTTTGCGGATCGAGGATGGTGACCGGCGCCTGCTTCAACCGTCACGCGCTCGCGGCTGAGTTGCGCCGGATAGGGCGTGTAGTGACCGGCGTTGAATTCGCTGGGCGAGGTATTGTACTGCACCAGCAGCGTACCGCCATTGCGCACATAGTCAAGGAGCCGCTGATTGATATTTCTTCACGTCATCGCGAGTGTCGTAGGCGCGAATGCCCAGCACGATCGTCCCAAAGCGCGCGAGATCGCCGTGCTCAAGATCGTCGGCCGTGAGCAACGTCACATCCAGACCAAGCTGCCGTAGGACGGTTGGAATGTCGTCGCCCGCTCCCATGACGTAGCCAATCTTCAGACCCTGCGGGACCTTCACTTCCACCACGCTGGCGCGCTGCAGTTGCGGGCTGGTAATAGAAGAAACCGCCAAGATCGGGCCGGGTGACCAGGCTGTAGCCTTCGCTGTAATCGCGATCGTTGGCCTTCAGCAAGGCGCGTACCTGGTATCGCGACTCTTTGGCTCCATCCGGCAGGACTTTGAATTCGGCAGCCTGTTCGCCGGTCTGGCTGAACTCGACGGCAGCCGACTGCGGTTCGACCTTCCATCCCGCCGGCACTTCGGGATGCACGGTGCCGTTCGCATGCGCCTCGGTTGAGCGCACCATTACACTCAACTGCGCGGAAGGATTCGCGCCGGCTGGAATAATCTGGGTGCTGGGCGAGGTCTCCACCGAGAAGGGCGGCACCACGGCCAGCGGCATGGACCAAGCCTCGCCGTGGGTGTCGTGCACCGGCGTGCGCGCGAAGCCGCGAATCTCACCTTCTTCGCCGTTGATGCTGTACACCGCGTGCGCCGCTACCGGAGGCGGAGGCAGTGCAAGGGTCACGTACTTAGGGTTATCGATCTGGTAGATGGCATCTGTCTCAGGATTATCGCGGTGGAAATAAGCTTTGGTGAGCTCCGCGTCCGCAGGTGGAGTTACGCGAAAGGTAAGCGCGCAGCCGTCGCCGGGCGCGATCCGCTTGGGGACCTTGTCCATGAACAGCTCTGCTTTCCAACCCGGCGGAACGTCGAGCGTAAGCTGCTTCAGATCTACCGGAAGCGCGCTGCCATTGTGCAGCTTCGCCAGCAGCAGGAACGACTTCCCTGCCGTGATGACTGCCGCCAGCACATCACCATTGCGGTAGGAAAGTTTTCCGCCATGGGACGCCCGTCAGGAGTGCCCGGACCAACGCCGAGATCGAGGCCCAATGCCAGATTGGCGGCCTGCTCGAACTGCTCTTGCTTGGTACGCAGAGAGGCAAGCAGGTCGGCTTTTTCCGCAGCCGGCAGATCCGATTGCTCAACTTTGTTGACCAGTTCGCGCGTCAGGTTCAGACCGCGCAGCAATGGCTTGGCTGCCGCCTGGTCATTGGTCTGCGCCGCGGTGGTGGCCTCATCCACCGTTTTCGCAATCGCGTCGAGTTGCGGGCTCAGCCAGGGAGCTTTCGCTTGATCGGCCCCCAGCCGCGATGCCAGACCGGGCAACGAGGTGTCGATGCCATCGAAGAAATCCTTCTCATGCGCGCCCGCGCCGGCTGCAGTTGGGCAAGACCGAATCGATCAGCTTGTAGTAGCTGGTACGGCGACCCTCGGGAAGCGTCCATCCGCCCGCGCCCTGCGAGAGCTGGTGCTTCAGACCCTTCCAGGCGAATTGCACATAGGTTTCGCCCAGCAGGGGGTCGAACTGCGAAGTATCCAGTTCGATGGTCCAGTCTTCCGTGCCGCGGACATTGTCCATGTACAGCTTCTTCGCCTGCCAGGGTTGCAGCCCTTCGCGAATCTGCTCGGGAAAGCGCGCGGGATCGGCAGCCGCGCGAAACGCTTCCCGGGTAAGGATTCCAGAGGCCTGATGATTGCCATGGCCGTCGCGGCTGTTGCCCTGGAAGCGAGTGCAAATCACGTCGGGACGGAAGGTGCGAATGACTCGCACCATGTCGCCAAGCGCCACGTCGTGGCCGTGCCACATCTGGAAGGTCTCTTCCGAAGTTTTGGAGAATCCGAAATCGGCGACCCGAGTGAAACGCTGTTCGACAGCGTAATAACGATCGGCGGCCAGCAACTCCAGGGTGCGAACAATACCGAGTTCATCCAGCAGATTGCTGCCAATTTTGTTCTGCCCGCCTTCGCCGCGATTCAAGGTGAGCTGCAACGCGGTCACGCCGTGCCCGCGAGATTCGAGCGTGAGCATGCCGCCATCTTCGTCGTCGGGATGAGCCACCGTATGCATGAGCCGCGCAGTCGTGTGCAGGCGGCGCAACATCTCCTTCAACCCGGCGTCGCCGGTATCGGCTGCAAGCGGCTTGGTATCGACCCAGGGAGATGGAACTTGGGCCAGAGCGGCTGCGGATGAAAACAGCAGGAATAGGCATAGCCGGGCGATCAGTTCTGGACGCAACTTGGTAGGTCTGGAAAGGGGCATTGGGTTGTCAGGACGTTGTCGAAGTTCCCTACGACTCACTACAGAGTACACAAATTTAAAAATCGGCACATAAAGGGCAGATGAGGAAAGGATTGAAATACCGGCCCGGCTGGCAAATGCTTAAGCAGATGCCAAAGAATTCGCTTATGGCCGCCGAGCGGCATGTCAAGCTCTTCAAGAACGGTAGAAATCAGGCCGTACGTATTCCCCGTGAGTTCGAACTCCCAGGCGAGGAAGCCATCATGCGCAAAGAAGGCAAGCGCCTGATCATTGAACCCGCGTCGCCCAAGTCTCTGCTAAGGGTACTTGCGAGTCTGCAAGCTCTCGCCGACGATTTCTCGCCTATATCCGACATGCCGCCCGATCCAGTTGATCTCTAATGCGCTATCTACTCGACACCAACCTCGTCTCGGACTTGGTCCGCCACCCGCAGGGCCGCGTGGCACAACACATCCGCCAGATCGGAGAGGCGCGAGTGTGCACCAGCATCATCGTTGCTGCAGAACTGCGTTATGGCGTCGCGAAGAAGCGGTCTCCGCGGCTTACCTCACAACTGGAAGCGGTGCTCGGCGCGCTTGAGATTCTGCGCTTCGAAGCACCTGCTGACGCCACCTATGGTCTGCTGCGTGCTCAACTGGAACAGGCCGGCCGGCCGTGGGCGCAAATGACCTGCTTATCGCCGCGCAGGCAGTGACTCTCCGCTACACCATCGTCACCGACAATGAAAGAGAGTTCGCGCAGATTCATGGACTCCGTCGAGAAAACTGGCTTCGCCAAACCTGACTTCCTCCTCCGTCCGTTGGAAGCGAATCAGTGATCTTGCGAGAGTGAAAAGGGGGCGCACTAAACGTACGCCTCGTCTACGTAGCACCACTTCCAATCGCCGGACTTGAAGGCCTGCATCACGGGATGTCCGGTCTGCTTGAAGTGTTTGTTGGCGTGCTGGCCGGCAGAGGAATCGCAACAGCCTACGTGTCCGCAGGTCAGACACTTGCGGAGTTGCACCCACCGCAGTCCGGCATCGATACAGGATTGGCAACCCTCGCCACTCGGCGCGACATTCGCGTTGGCTTGCTTCACATGCTCACACTTCGCCATGACGCCTCCTCGTAGAAATATGTTTGTTGGATGAAGCCGCAGCTAGGCCAGATTCCCGCAATCCAGTGCGCGAGATCGCGACAGCCGATCAAGAACGGCAGTACAAGCGCCTGTCTATAATGGATTTTCGCGACGCATCGCAGCCGTGGAGGGCTTATTTGCGTTGCTGCGCGTGTAGCCGGGCGCGGAAAAATCAATGTTCGGATAGTGCGGGCCTTCAGGCGCGCGTTGAGCGGTAACGTGTGAGAGGCGGCTTAGCGGTTGAGGTACTTCGTCGAAGAGCTTGTGAACAAGCAGCGTAACGACATCTCATACGTACGTCGGGGCCTAAAGGCCAGTCTCTATCAGTTCCTTACGCGGCGCTAAAGCGCCGCACTACCTGAACACAATTTTTACTGCAACTTGTGTAAACGGTCGCAACGGATTCCTTCATGATTCAAACCTTATTTGGCAGCACTGAAGAAAAGCCGAGTTTCCTGCAACGGATGAAAGAGGCGGTCACGCGCACGCGCGAGACCCTTAGCGAGCGGATTGAAGAGGTGGTCGCCATCCGCAAGGAGATCGACCGCGACACATTGGACGATCTGGAAGCGACCCTGCTCACTGCCGATCTCGGCACGGCAACGACTTCAACTGTCCTGGCGGCCTTGCGCGAGAAAGTCGATCGCAAGCAGGTCGCCAACGTCGATGAATTAAAGCGTGTGCTGAAAGACGAACTCCTCGCCATCCTGAATACCACAGACAAACGACCGGTCGAGAAAGTTGACGGCGAACCGGAAGTGATCCTGGTGGTCGGGGTTAATGGAGTAGGCAAGACGACCACCATCGGCAAACTGGCGCACACTTTGCGCGCCCAGGGTAAAACCGTGCTGCTAGGGGCCGCGGATACCTTTCGCGCCGCAGCCATTGAGCAGCTGGAGATATGGGGAGACCGCACCGGAACCGAAGTCATTAAAAACAAGCCGGGCGGAGATCCCGCGGCGGTCCTGTTTGACGCGATGCAAGCGGCTAAAGCGCGCAGCATCGACTACGTCATCGTAGACACCGCCGGCCGCCTGCATACCAAAACCAGCCTGATGGACGAACTGGCGAAGATGCGGCGCACCGCGCAACGCCTCAGCGCCAACGCTCCTCACGAGACCTTGCTGGTGATGGACGCGACCACCGGCCAGAACGGCTTGCAGCAGGCGCGGCTGTTCACCCAATCCGCCGGCGTGACCGGAATTGTGCTCACCAAGCTCGACGGCACCGCCAAGGGCGGAGTGGTGGTGGCGATCTCGAAGGAACTTGGCCTGCCGGTGCGCTACGTAGGAGTGGGTGAAAAAGTCAGCGATCTTCTGCCCTTCAACCCGCAGGACTTCGTGGATTCGCTGTTCAATTGAGGCTCTTTACAATTGACAATCACGTGATTATCAAATAGATTTGGCCTTGGAGCGTTCTATGAGCATGCATGTTCACGAGGAAGTCTTGGCGGCAGCCAACCGAATTGGAGCTCAGCGGGGTGACTGGACTTTTACTCCCTATGAGGTCGTACGGGCACTTCCAGGGCTTAAGGAGAACTCGGTTCGCACTGATATCGTCAGCCGGTGCTGTGTTAATGCGCCCAAGAACCATCTTGCGCAGGTGGGATTACTTCAAGCGAGTAGGGCACGGACAGTATGAAGTTCTACCCAAATATCGGACCGCGGGGCTAAGCATAGGCAGTTCTGCTGCTAGGCCTCGGGAGGTTGGAGCGAATTCACAGCGAGAAAAGCCCGGCCATCCATCCTTGCGCGACGTGATTCATGCCGTGGTTCAACCGGATGAGGATGGATACTTTGTGGAATGCCTCGAAGTTGCGGTGGTGACGCAAGGCGACACCCTGGACGAGTTAATGCAGAACTTGGATGAGGCGCTGAGTCTCCATTTGGAGGGAGAGGACCTAGCCGCTTTGGGATTATCAAGTCATCCCAAACTACAGTTGATTATTGAGAAACCGCTGACCCTGTGACAAAGCTGCGGCAATTGTCGGGGCGCGAGGTAGTTAAGGCGCTGGGCAGTTTCGGATTTCGGGTCGTCTCCATCCGCGGCAGCCACGCCAAGCTCCGGCGAGTCCTCGTCGGTGGCGAGCATCAAACACTCACGGTATCACTGCACAGAAGGCTGCGCCCCGGAATGGTTCGCGCGCTATTTCGACAGGCTTCTCGTTATATACCGGAATCTGATCTGAAGACGTGGTTCTTCACCGACGAGCAATAGCCTAAGTAACTCATGGCAGGACAACCACCAACTCGCGACGAGCAGTTCATGCAGCAAGCGCTGGAACTCGCCGGCAAAGGCGTGGCCCTGGCCTCTCCCAATCCCGTGCGTGGGCGCGGTGCTTGTCGATGCCAAGGGCAAAGTCATCGGTCGCGGTACGCACACCTACGAAGGCCGAAAACATGCCGAGGTTCTGGCGCTGGAAGCAGCCGGAGATCGCGCTCGCGGCGCCACCCTCTATGTGAATCTCGAACCGTGCTCCCACGTGGGACGCACCGGCCCATGCGCCGATGCCGTTATCGCCGCGGGCGTGAAACGCGTCGTGGTATCCATGCGCGATCCTAATCCGGCAGTGGCGGGACGAGGGCTGGCCCGCTTGCGCGATGCCGGAATCGAGGTGCAGGAAGGCATTGGGGAGACGGAAGCTAAGAAGCTGAACGAGTCTTTCGCGAAATATATCCGCTCGAAGATCCCCGTTCGTCACCCTGAAGACGGCGATGACGCTCGACGGCAAGATTGCCCCGCCTCCAGGGGAGGGCGCAACTCCCGGCGCTATAGGGTCGTTGACGGCGAGCGGTGGCTGGATCACGAGCGAGGAAGCACGGGCGCATGTGCAGGAGTTGCGGCACGCCAACGATGCCATCATGGTTGGCGTGGGCACCATAATCGCGGACGATCCCCTGCTCACCGATCGCACTGCGCTTCTCCGCCGGCAGGCCCTTGCTGCGCGTGATCCTGGATTCGCGCTTGCGGTTGCCGCTCGACTCGCGCGTGGTCAAGACGGCGCGGGAAGATCTCATCGTCTACTGTTGCTTCGCCGAGGAGAACAAACGGCGTGAATTGGAAGTGCGCGGCGTCATCGTGGAGCAGGTCCCGATGCGGCGTCCCGCGGAAGACGGCACCATTCCGTTTCCCGGCGGCTCCCCGACCATTGACGGGCGCCCTGATCTTGAGGGAGTTTTGGCAAATCTCGGCGAGCGCGAAATCACCAGCCTGATTATCGAAGGGGGAGCCATGGTGAACTGGGCCGCTCTGTCCGCACGCATGGTGGACAAGATCTTCTTTTACTATGCTCCAAAGATTCTCGCGGGCACGGGTTCCATTCCGTTTGCGCTGGGCGCCGGATATCGCCGCATCAGTGAGGCGGCCTACGTGAAATCGCTGGTGCTGCACCGCTTTGGAGAGGACTTTGCCGTGGAGGGCTATCTGCGCGATCCTTATGGGGACGACATTCACCGGGTACAGGGGACGTAGTATGTCGCTGTTCGCCTTTCGCTGTTCGCTTTTAGCTCGGGGGTTTGGCTCTTAGCGAAGAGCGAAAAGCGAATGGCGAAGAGCCAACTAACCGAGGTCATCATCATGTTTACTGGACTGGTTGAAGAAGTCGGAACCATCGCCAAAATTGCCGAGAGCGGTGGCAATCACCGCATCACCATCAACGCTCCAGGCACCGCGAAAGAGCTGCGCGAGGGGAACAGCGTCGCCGTTAGCGGCGTCTGCCTGACCGCTCTAGATATCACGCCGCAATCCTTCTGCGCTGACCTGGCCGCCGAAACCTGGCGGCTGACTTCCCTCTCGCGCGTTACCGAGGGCGCTCTGGTGAACCTGGAGTTGCCGCTGAAAGCTGATGGACGCATGGGTGGTCACATGGTGCAAGGACACGTGGACGGCACGGGCCGTCTGGTTGGCCTGGAGCCGATTGCCAATGCGGACGACTTCTGGCTGCTCATTGACATCCCAGAAGAGCTGGAAAAATATGTCGTGTTCAAAGGCTCAATTGCCATTGAAGGCATCAGCCTTACGGTGGCGAAGCTGGAAGGTCTGCGCCTGACCATCGCCATCATCCCGCACACGGTAAAGATGACGAATCTGGGTTCGCTGAAGCCCGGCGATCCGGTGAATATCGAGACTGATATCGTCGCGAAGTATCTGGAGAAATGGACAAGGCGCGATGAGCAAAGTGGAGCGCTCACGGTGGAGCGGTTGGTCGCCCAGGGCTTCTAAGGCAGTTTAGGAATTGCTGTGTCCGGGTAGTGCGGGGCGTCAGAGACTGTGTCGCGAGCTCTGCCGCCCCTGCGGGACTCACTATACCCAGCGCTGAAGCGCTGGGCTAAAGTCTTTCGCCCCAGTCGGGGCTAGTTTCTATGTGCTTCCGCCCTCTGTGCCAATCCGATACGAGGTCGCTACACAATCTCTTCAGGGCGCGCTGCGGCTGCCATAGGTTCACCGAGTCGGCTTGCAGCCGACGACAGACCTGTGCCGCCATCTGAAGAGGCTGCTGAAAAAGTCGAAACAGCAGATCCCTCGCGGGCTGAAGCCCGCTCGGAGTGACAAAATAAAGAGCTTAACGGCGCACCTAAAGGTGCGCCCCTTCAAACCGTCCTGCGCGAAACCGACTTTTTCAGTAGCCTCTGAAGCCGGCTCAGTTGGGAACGGATCGGGTTCACGCGGCACTGAATGATCGCCGCACTGCCCAGACACACCAAAAGCAAAACCAGGTCTCAGTCTAAGGCGGTCTGGTATCACCTCTATCGAAAGTCGCCTTCTACACCCTCGCTTCATGCGCCGGACGCCGCGCGCCGAAGTAGCGCTCGAAGTCCATGGAGTCGAGTTCGAGGAATTCCTGCACGATAGGCTCCTTGCAGTTGGCCATTTCCGCAAAGGTGCCAAAGAAGATAGCCCGCGCCTCGTGCAGAAACAGCAGGCGGTCGGCCAACTTCTTGGCGAGGGCCATGTCGTGTGTGACCACGATGCTGGTGAGCTTCAACTGCTTCTTGAGTTTCTTGATTAAGTCGCCCAGCAGGTGGGCCATCAAGGGATCGACCATGGTGGTGGGCTCATCGTAGAGCACCGCGTCAGGCTGCGCAGCCAGCGCCCGGGCAATGGCCACAGAACGCTTCATGCCGGTTGACAGGTCGGACGGCAGCAGGTCGCGGAACTCCCGCACTCCTACCATGTCAAGCAGTCCATCGATGATCTGGTAGATCTGTTCTTCTTGCAAACCACCGCGCTCGCGCAACGGAAACGCAACATTCTCGCCAATCGTCAGGGAATCGAAGAGCGCTCCGTTCTGAAACACCATGGTTACCTTCTTGCGAATACGCTCCAGGTCCTGCTCGCCGTAGTCGGTAATGTCCTCATAGGCGACCCAAACCCGTCCCTTGTCGGGCTTGAGGAAGCCCATGATCTCGTGCAGCGAAACGGATTTCCCCACCCCGCTTCGCCCCAGGATGCAAACCGTTTCGCCAGGCATGACGTCGAAGCTCACGCCATTGAGCACGACATTACTACCGAACGCCTTGTGCACATCCTGGAATTCGATATATGGCTTTTGCTCGTTCATTCGCCGCTGCCTCTCACTCGCATGGCGATCTTCCTTCCGTATCAAATCCTCGTACTCTTCCGAAGTATTCACATTTCGTAAGACCATCGCCGCGAAACCTGCCGCAAGGATTTCGGCTTCGGAAATATAGCGCGTAGGTGCGAGCGGGAACAAGCGATCGATTTTATAATCGCCATTTTTCAGCGCCTGTTCGGCCACGGCTCGCACTGGACGGCGGTAGACAGCTGCGAGCGGTTGCAGCCCGCCTAGCGCCTCGGGTACCACAATCAACTCACTGCATGCGCGTGCCTCATTCAGCAGCCACGCCAGAAAACCTGAACTCATCAGGGGCATATCCACGGAAAGCATCAAGTTCAGCTCCGTTTGCGTAATGCTAAGGGCGGCGTGGATTCCACCGAGCGGACCGCAATTGGGGAAGATATCCTCGACCACATCGCCGTATTGCGCGTAGCGATCGCGTGGGCCGACGATGAAAACCGTGGTCGGCAACGATCGCGGCAGTGTGCAAGGCACGTTCGAGCAACGTCTGCTTGTCAAACGAGAGCAGCGCTTTGTCAGAGCCCATACGCGTGCTGCGACCGCCCGCCAGAATAAATGCAGTTACACTGTCCACGCCGACATCATACCGAACTTCGGCTTTCGCTCTTCGCTTTTCGCTCTTCGCTTTTCGCTAAACAGCATAGCAAGTCGGAACTGACGTATCACCAAGCGTGCTCCAGGAACCAGCTTCGACTAGAACTCATCTCATAAATCGTTCTGGGCTTGTGTCAGGGCGCGACTTTCAGTCGTGCCAAACGAAATGCAGAAAGGATCTGGCTTTAGCCCTCGCAAAAACAAGGCGCCCTCAGGGGCTGAAGAGGGTGTGTGAGAACCTCTGTCGTCCCTACGGGACTCGGATCCGTTTTCCACTCTACCCAGCACTGCGCCTGCGGCTCCGTGCTGGGCTAAACTCTTCCGCGCCTACGGCGCTGGATTCCTGCGCAACCGTTCCACCATGCCAACTCGGAACCAGTTCTCACACATGCTCTGAAGCCCAGGCGATGGTTGGGCCCGTTGCGGCACGGCTGAAGCCATGCCCTGATACAAACCGCCGGCTTATGCAACGACCTTATCACTCAGGACGGTAGATAAAGAGCCAAAACAATCCGCTATTGACCCATGGGTCGCTAGTCCCGCGAAGAGCGAAAACCCAAGAGCGAAAAATACGTCAGTTCTGACTTGCTATGCTCCTTAGCGAAAAGCGAACAGCGAAAAGCGGCCTTACGCGTGCCCGGGCCGAAAGGTGCTGGTCTTGGGAATGCAGCCGTTGATTTCGATGGCTACAATGCGTCCGGCATGATCTAGTTCGAGCGTCGCGGGAGCGTTGAACACAGCATCGCCATTCAGCCCGGCACTGCGATGAATACCCGGTTCTCGACGCATGCTGCCGTCGGATCACGGTTCAGGAAGGAAAGGGCGTGATCGTTGCGGCACATCTTGGGCAGCATGAAGCTGAGGTCGGCCACATCTCCGGTCTCCGAGACGGAGAGCGCCGCCTCGACGGAGATTCGCGACTCTACCTCATCTCCCTCGACCTCCGTCGGAGGTTTGAAGCAAATGTAATACTCGAATCCTGATTCCGGATCGAACGGACTCCGATCGACCTGAAACGCCATACTCCGCCTCCTGGCGTACCGGGCAATAGCTAGGAATTGCATAGTAAATGAAGCCGCTCGTGAGCGCAAAGTGTCGAATCGAGTTCGCCAGTTCTCTCGCCGGAACGAACTGCCTGCGAGCGGTCATCGACGCCGGAAACCCGGCCCATCCATGGCGCTCTGATATATTTTCGTTCGTATCGCTTTTCCGGAATCTAGCATGCCAATCTTCTCGCCGACGGAAATCGCGAAGGAAAAAGTCGAGGCGGTGCAGGATTATTCCCTGCTCGCCGGCCGCTCGCTTAGCAATATCTTTGGCCATCCTCGCTACTTTGCCGACACCCTGTTGCAGGCCGATTCTATCGGGGTCGGCTCGCTGCCCATCGTGATCTTGACGGGTTTCTTCACCGGTGCGGTGCTGGCCCTGCAAACCTCCAGCACCTTGCAGCAGTTTGGTTCGTTGTCGCTGACCGGCAAACTGGTTTCGCTGTCGATGGTGCGCGAGCTGGGGCCGGTGCTGACGGGACTGATGGTAGCTGGCCGTAACTCCAGCGGTATGGCAAGCGAACTGGGCTCCATGAAAGTCACGGAGCAGATCGATGCCATGCGCGCCATGGGAGTTGATCCTTCCAAGAAACTGGTCACGCCGCGCGTCATCGCCAGCATGGTTATGCTGTTCTTCCTCAGCATCATCTCTGACCTGGTGGGACTGACGGGCGGATTCGTGATCTCGTACCTGCTGTTGGGGCTGGATCCCAACCAGTACTGGACCACCGCTTACCAGGCGCTGCGCTTTGGAGATGTGTTCATGGGGCTGTGTAAGCCTGTGATCTTCGGCTTTATCATCTCCACCATTGGCTGCTATTACGGCCTCTCCGCCAAGGGCGGCACGCAAGGTGTCGGACGAGCTACGACGCAAGCGGTGGTGGCCGCGTCAGTTCTGATCCTGGTCAGCGATTTTTTCATCACCCGACTGCTTATGGGGATCTTCCAGTACTAATTATGTCGAGCCTCGCACCGCCGGCCGAGCAGCGCCAACCGACCGCCCCAGCCCACGGTCGATCCCGTCATTCGCTTCGAAAATGTTGAGATCGCTTTCGATCAATCCAGTACTGGAGGGTGTTTCCTTTCAACTGCCCCGCGGTGAAACCAAGATCCTGATGGGAGTGGCTGGCACGGGCAAAACCTTGATCCTGAAACTGGCGCTCGGACTATTGAAGCCCGACGCTGGGCGCATCACGGTCCTCGGCGAAGAGATTACGCAGATGCGCGAGGAGGACCTGTTCGAGCTGAGGCGCAAGATCGGTATGGTCTTTCAGGAGAGCGCCCTCTTCGATTCGTTGACGGTAGAGGAGAATGTAGCCTATCGCCTGATGGAAGAAACGGGAAAGCTGACCGATGAAATCCACGGCCGGGTGCTGGAGGCCTTGCGCTTCGTCGAACTGGAGCACACAGTCGATTTATTTCCTTCAGAGCTTTCCGGCGGTATGCGGCGCCGGGTGGCGATTGCGCGCGCCATCATCACCCAGCCGGAAGTCATCCTTTACGATTCTCCCACCGGCGGCCTCGACCCGGTGACCTCGAATACGATCATCGAGCTCATCGTTAAACAGCGCGACGTGTATGGGACGAGTTCCTTGCTGGTGACGCATCGGCTGCAAGACGCGTTCACCATGGCGAGCCACTGTTTCGATCAGAAGCAGAACAAGATGGTGCCGGTCACCGACGCCGGCGTCCGCGACCTGCACACCAAGTTCCTCATGCTGCGAGATGGAAAGATCATCTTCGAAGGGACCGTCGCCGATCTGTTGCGCAGCAACGATCCCTACATTCGCGAATATCTAAGCTAGGCGCGTTATCGGGCAGCGGCTGCGGCCATCTCCGCCTGCCGCTTCTGCACCCGCGCCAGCCGCTCCCGGCCTTCGGCAGAACCCTCCACCACCTTCTGCACATTCACCTGGAATTCGACCATCCCTGACTTCTGCCGGAACTCCTCCACGAACGGCTGTATCTTGGCATATACGAAGTACATTTCGCTGAGGGTGTCATACGCCAGCAACGCGTTCAGCGTGCCATGCACGACCAGGGCGGCAACCATCTCCCAGTAACCGAACACCTGCCGCAGATAGGCGTTTTCCTTGGTGCCAAACGCATTCGCGACGGCGAGCATGTCGTCGACCGACTTGGGCGCTGAAGCCAGCTACAAAATTCCGGGCTTCGCGCATGACCGGCTCACGGCGTAGATCGTAAAGCTTCAGGATAAGTTCAGCATCATGATGTGTGGCTTGCGAAGTGCTCATGAATCCTCCAGGAATAATTAGGTTAGGAAAAGCCGCCTCAGCGACGGCTTTTCGGTTCTAGGTTGGCGGCTTATCAGCCTCTCCAGCGGGCTATTTGTCGCGCCATCTCGGCGAAGGCCTCTTTGGCGCGGCGCTCCATCTCGTCCGGTGCAACGTCTTCCACGTGTTGGCCCAAGGCCCAGCGATGCCCGAAGGGATCTGTGATCTGGCCGTAGCGATCGCCCCAGAACTGGTCTGCCAGAGGCATCACCACGGTGGCCCCTGCTGCCACCGCTTGCTTGAATAGGCTGTCAACGTCTTCCGGAACGTACAGATTCAGCACCACCGGGCTGCCGCCCAGCGTCTTGGCCGAACCAGATCCCATGCCGGGAAATTCGTCAGCCAACATAAGCCTGGCGCCTCCGAAGCTCAACTCCGCGTGCATTACCTTTCCGTCGGGCGTTTTGTGCACGCCCAGGATCTCTGCTCCAAATGCGTTCTTGTAGAAGTCCAAAGCTTTGGGAGCGTCATTGACAATCAGGTGGGCAATGATCGTCCCGCTTTTCAATTGTCCTGCCATGTTTTACTCCTTTTCACAGGAATGCCCGGCTCATGGCCGGGCGGTTTGGATTGACAATCTCTCTATTATGCAACAGCTACCGGTTGGATTTCCCGCGAGTAGTCACATTTAACCGTACTTTCATCCCCGGATTTCTTCTTTCCGCGGCCCTTGCCGGCGGTCTTGGGTTCGTCGCTTTCAGTACGTTTGTTGTTTGGACAAACCAGGAAGCTGCCCGACTTCAGGTTCTTCTCCAGCAGGTACGGGCTGCCACACTCGGGACAGGGCTTCAGCCACCGGCTTATAGGCCGAAGTGAATCGGCACTTCGGATAATTGGAGCAACCGTAAAAGAAGTTGCCGCGGCGCGCTTTTTTCTCCGCCAGCTCACCGTCTTTACACTCCGGACACTTCACGCCGATGTAGTTCTGCTTCACCCACTTGCATTCCGGATAACCGCTGCAGGAAATGAACTCTCCATAGCGGCCATGCCGCAGCAGAAGGTTGCGTCCGCACTGCGGGCACTTTTCATCGAGCGGAATGTCGGGAACCTTCTTCGCCTGGTCGAGACGGCGCGTGGTCTTGCAATCCGGATATCCGGTGCAGGCCATGAACTGCCCAAAGCGCCCGCGCTTCAGCACCATCGGACGGCCGCAGTTCTCGCAATACTCCTCCTGGGTGGTTTCCTGCACGTCGGCCGAGTCCAGGTCGGGCAGGTCGATGGGATTTTCCTTGGTGAACGTGCAACTGTTGGGATCGGTCTTGTCGTAGGCACTGCACGCGTAGAACGACCCGTGCTTGCCCCACTTGATGACCAGCGGCGAGCCGCACCGCTCGCACTTCTCGTCGGTGGGCTTCTCCATCCGCTTCACGTTCTCCATGTGCTTTTCGGCGTAATGGAGTTCCTTCTCGAACTTCTTGTAGAACTCGGCCAGGGCGTCGGTCCAGCGTTCCTTGCCGTCCTCGATCTCGTCGAGCTCCTCCTCCAGCCGCGCCGTATATTGCAGATCGAAAATGTCCTTGAAGTTCGCGACCAGCAGATCGGTCACCACAAATCCAATTTCGGTGGGAATAAACTTCCCCCCGATCTTCTGCACGTATTGCCGCTCCTGGATGGTGCTGATGATGGCGGCGTAGGTGGACGGACGCCCGATCCCGCGCTCCTCCAGTTCCTTCACCAGCGAGGCTTCGTTGAAGCGCGGCGGAGGCTCGGTGAAGTGCTGTTCGGGCTTCAGCCCCTTCAGCGTGAGCTTCTGGCCCTTCGACCAGCACCGGCAGCTTATGCTTGAGCGCCTCGTCCTCTTCGTCCTTGGCGTCCTTCGATTCCTCGTAGACCTTCAGGAAGCCTTCGAACTTGAGCACCGAGCCGGTGACGCGGAAGCGATAGACTGTCATTGCCGTTCTTCGCATCGATCTCGACGGTCGTCTGGTCGAAGACAGCGGGGTTCATCTGCGAGGCGACAAAACGCTGCCAGATTAGCTTGTAAACCTTGTACTCGTCTTCCTGGAGATACTGCTTGACCTGGTCCGGGTGGCGCGACGCAGCCGTCGGACGGATGGCTTCGTGCGCCTCCTGAGCGCTCTTCTTCGATTTGTAAGTGTTCGGCGCCTCAGGCAAGAATTCCTTGCCATACTCCTTGCCGATCAGTTCGCGCACCTCGGCCTAGGGCGTCGTTCGACACCTGCGGCGAGTCGGTACGCATGTAGGTGATGAGTCCGACGGTACCTTCCTCGCCGAGGTCAACGCCTTCATACAGGCGCTGGGCGATCATCATGGCGCGTTTCACGCTGAAACGCAGCTTGCGCGAAGCATCCTGCTGGAACTTGCTGGTGGTGAACGGAGCGGCCGGACTGCGGCGGCGCTCGCGCTTGTCAACCGAGCGAACGCTCCAGTCGGCGCTCTCGACCGCAGCCTTGATTTTGGCCGCATCTTCGCCGTTCGTCACCGTGCGTTTTTTCGTCGCCGATGCCGATGAACCGCGCCGCGAAAGTCGGCGGCTTGTCCGCGTGCAGATGAGCGTCAATCGTCCAATACTCTTCCTTGACGAACGCCTTGATCTCGCGCTCGCGCTCAACGATCAGCCGCAGGGCCACGGTCTGCACGCGTCCGGCGGATATTCCGCGACGCACTTTGTCCCACAACAGCGGCGAAACCTGGTACCCGACCAGCCGGTCGAGCACGCGGCGGGTCTGCTGCGCATCCACCAGATTGCTATCGATGTCGCGCGGATGGAGGAATGCCTCCTGCACGGCGCGCTTGGTAATTTCGTTGAAAGTTACGCGGTGGATGGTGACCGCGCCCTTCTTTTTCTTCCTCTTGCCATCAACCGAATCGCCGCCGAGTTCTTCGGCCAGGTGAGCGGCAATGGCTTCCCCTTCGCGGTCGGGATCAGGCGCCAGGTAGATGGCATCGGCCGTCTTCGCCAGCTTCTTCAGCCGGGCGACGACCTTCTCCTTGCCGGGAATGACCACGTACTCGGTGGCGAAATTATCGTCGAGATCGACCCCGAGCGACTTCTTGGGCAAGTCCTTGATGTGTCCGAGCGAGGCTTCGACCTCATAGCCCGAGCCGAGATATTTTTGGATCGTCTTCGCTTTGGCGGGCGACTCGACGATGACTAAACCTTTTGACAAATGGAACCTCAATCTTGCGAATTACGTTTAGAAGCTAGCACGGGCCGCCCGCTGGCGGCAAAGCCGGGTGCGCTTTTCGCTATTCGCTATTCGCTTTTCGCCAGAGCTTCTGGCGCCGATTTTCGCGCGGGCGCACGCCTTGCACCTCTGCAGAAATGCGGTTAGCATTTGCCGGACTCGAACCTCCGCCGTTGCTTTAGCGAAGAGCGAACGGCGAAAAGCGAACAGCGCTTCCTGCTTACGGAACAGCGAGCTAGCTTTTCGCCAGAGCTTCAAGTACCGATTCTCGCGGCGCGACCGCCTTTAAGCCTCTGCAGAAACGCGGTTAGCATCTGCCGGACACTGGTCACGTCATTCAGAACAGCGGCGTATTCAAGGGAACTCAAGAAACCTAAATCCCTGGCGAGACGTATGTGATTTTGCAACTCACTGGCTGATCCGCTGGCAATCTGGACGTACCGGGCCAATTCCACGTCTCCCCACCGTCCACATCCTTCTGCCAGATTCGCGCCGATCGAACTCGCAGCCCGCCGGATTTGGCTCGTTAACCCAAACATCTCTGACCGTGGGAAGCTCCCGGTGACTCGATAAACGGTGATCGTGAGCTGGTGGGCCCTCCGCCAAACTTCCAGATCTTCGTAGTTTCTCAGGACCAACCTCCGTTTGTTGTGGCGCCCTTCGCCCTTCGCTATTCGCTTTTCGTTTCTGCCGCCATTGGGCGCGCCGCGCCTCGAAGCCTCTGCAGGAAATGCGGACAGCATCTGCCGGACACCAGTTCCGTTCTTGCTTTAGCGAAAAGCGAAGAGCGAAAGGCGAGGAGCGCGCCTTACATGCTCCTCACAAAGTACTTCCCCGGCATCTGCCGGATGCGGCCGCTCAGCTCCAGCTCGAACAGGGCGCTGAAGATCTCAGACGACGAGAGGTACGAAGCCAGGCGCTCGACCAGTTGGTCGATGTGAATGGATTCGTCCGCGCGCATCAGGGCATAGACCCTTTTCTCGCTCGGCGGCAACTGCGCCGCCTCAAACAGTGATGACGGAACGCCCTCCTCCGATGCAGGCAGCCTCCGGCGGAGTAAGTAGCCAGACGGACGTCGGCAGGCAGCGCTTCCCACACATCCTCCCAAGTGGCTACCAAAGCCGCGCCCTGCTTAATCAATGTGTTAGGGCCCCAGGAAAGCTTGTTGGTGACGTTCCCGGGAACCGCGAAGACCTCCCGTCCCTGCTCCAACGCGCAGCGCGCCGTCACCCGGGTTCCGCTGAACTCCCCCGCTTCGAGCACCAAAACCCCAATCGAAATGCCACTGATCAGCCGGTTACGGATGGGAAAATTCTGCGGCGCTGGAAAAGTGCCCAGCGGAAACTCGCTCAAAATGGCGCCGCCCGAGGCAAGTATCTGATCGGTCACTTTGCGATTCTCCGCCGGGTAAACGACGTCGATTCCGGTTCCCCAGATCGCCACGGTGTGGCCGTGTGCCTGTAAAGCGCCACGGTGGGCGGCTGTATCCACACCGCGCGCCATCCCACTGAATATGATGAGTCCACGGGCCGCAAGGTCGCAGGCCAGGCGCTCGGCCATGCCCGTTCCGTAGGGGGTTGGATGCCTGGTCCCAACAACTGCAATTCCAGGCTTATCTATAACTTCTGCGTTTCCCTTAAGGTAAAGCACGAGTGGCGGATCATAAATTTCCAGCAGCCGTCGCGGAAACTCCGCATCGCCGGGAACAATCACGGCAGCGCCCAGTTCCCTGACGTGATCAAATTCGGCATTGGCCAGCTCCATCGACTTGCCCAAGGCCAGACTTTGCGCCGCCGAGGCTGCCAGCCCGGCCGCTTCCAGTTCGGTCAGGGACGCGGTGAACAACCGGTCGATGTCACCGTACATTTCCACTAGCTTGCGTCCGCGTCCGGCGCCCACGCCGGGAGTCAACGACAAGGCCAACCATTGCAGTTTGCGGGTCACTGCGTAATCGTGAGCCCTTAACGGCGTTTCAGTCTGCTGCATACTGGTCTCCTCTGAGTGCGACAGAGACCCAGAAATCGAATCGCCTAACAGAGGTACGGAGAAAGCTCCAAAACTCCGTGCCCTCTGTGACGGATCGATTTTCTACAGTAGCGACGGAGGTCTTCGCACAATCGGACAGTAACCATCGCCGCGGTTACCGTCAAGGA
The DNA here is from genome assembly GCA_963763725.1 of uncultured Acidobacteriaceae bacterium. Lineage (GTDB taxonomy): Bacteria > Acidobacteriota > Terriglobia > Terriglobales > Acidobacteriaceae > Bog-257. The sequence continues at coordinate 91,405 of CAVXQI010000007.1, read as the reverse complement.
GACCCATCACCGGCTCGGGTGAGGACTTGATCTAATTGCCAGCGGTCCGGCAGGCTTTGCTAGACTCAATTGTTTATGGCAAAACTACGTATCTCCGCCATCTCCTTTCTGAACACCGCACCCCTCATGTGGGACTTCGAGCATGGAGATGCAGCCCGCGATTTTGCCATTGATTACACAATTCCCTCCGCGTGTGCCGCAGCTTTGGCGGCAAATCAGGCCGACATCGGCATTATTCCGGCAATCACTTATGCGGAAATACCGGGGCTGGCGATCTTGCCGAATATTGCCATCGCCGCCAAGGATTTTGTCCGATCAATCCTGTTGATCAGCAAGAAACCTCTGGAGCAGATAGAGACGGTTGCCACCGACACTTCATCCCGCACCTCGGTCGCGCTGTTGCAGGTGCTGTTCGCCAAATTTTTCGGAGGACAACGAGAGCTGAGGCCGCACGCTCCAGAGCTTGGCGCGATGTTGCAGAGTCACGACGCAGCGCTATTAATCGGAGACGCAGCCCTGGAAATAACTCTCGGCAAAGAATACTTCGTGTATGACCTGGCGCATCTGTGGCACGAGCGGACGGGCAAGCCGTTTGTCTTCGCTTTCTGGGCGATACGGCTCGACTCACTCGATCGAGCACCGCGCGATCTTGACCTGGTGAAAGTGTTTCAGCAATCGCGGAACCATGGCCTGGAGCCGTCGAACCTCCGCACCATCGCCCGAGAGTGGTCGCGCAAGCTCAGACTGAGCGAAAGCGACATTTATAGCTACCTCACCGAGAACATTCATTACTATCTGGACCGCCAAAACCACGGCGGCTTACAACTCTTTCTGCGATACTCCCAAGAGATTGGACTCATTCCAGCGATCCCTGATCTGCGTTTTCTGGGGCCAGTTGCGTTCGGAAGTTCCCGCAAGTAGCCGGAAGACGCTGTTCGCTGTGCGCTGTTCGCTCTTCGCGATTCGCTAAGGCAAGAAGAGGAGGTTCTTGAGGAATCACGAGGATCCGGAAGTTTGGCACAGGGGAGGCAACTAACGATCATGGTATATCGCACGACCGAACGGTTTCACTAATTGGGCGCGAAGAGCGAGGAGCGAAAAAGCGCCACCCCAGAGAACCCCACCAGTCAGGTAGATATCTTTGCTGAACTTCCCCTGGACATTCTGCTTCTAAGCAAATATCAGTTAGAGACTAGCGGTTGGAAACGAGGCGGATGCACCTACTTGCAGCAGTAGTCGTAAAAAAGACCATCTGGCACACGCTCCGGCGTCTGGGTGGACCCGGGCTGATTGTGCTGGGGCTGGTGGACAATTCCGCAATTCCGCTGCCAGGCAGCATGGACGCCCTTACCATCGTGCTCTCGGCCGCGCACAAGGAGCCCTGGTGGTACTACGCGATCATGGCTACGATCGGCTCTCTCATCGGCGGATATCTGACCTACCGGCTCGGAGCCGAAGGTGGCAAGGAGACGCTAGAGAAGAAGGTCTCCAAGAAACGTGCCGCCAAAGTCTATAGCATCTTTGAGCGGTACGGGTTCTGGACGGTGGCCCTCGGCGCAATCTGCTCCCCCTCCGGTTCCCTTCGTCCCCTTTCTCATTGCCGCTGGCGCCATGCATTATCCGCGCAGAAATTTTCTGGCTGCCCTCACACTGGGACGCGGGGCCCGCTATTCATTGCTGGCCTATCTGGGATCGGTCTATGGACGTCAAATTCTGCGCTGGCTTGGGCGCTACTACGAGCCGTTGCTGTATGCCTTGATCGTACTGGCTCTGCTTGGTGGGCTGGCGGGACTGTATTTCTGGTGGCGCTACCAGAAGAAACGACGCAGAGCCAAAGCTGGGGGCCCTATGCGCGATGTGGCATGACAGTCGGTCCCCAGCGGTTAGCGCGCTATGTCTTCGGCCCGATCCCAGTTGATGACTCAGCCGCGAGCCAGATGGCCCATACCGCCATGGTGTGCGGCGCGCCGTCAGGGCGTACGGTCGTCAGCCAGTACTTATGCGACTTGCCGATACGCTCCTGGGCCCATTCCCACGACAGCGCACGGTCCAAGGACTCGGGCACCCCATAACCAACCATATGTGCCGACGTGAGACCTGCGGTCCGCTGCCGGCAACGGAGAGCCCTCAGTATGCCCAGTACGGTCCCGTGCCGCCGGGAGTGCTCATGTTCTCGATAGCCGTAAAGACATTGCGTCCAAAGAAGAACCCCAAACCCCAATCAAAGCTGCCGGTATTGGGTGCGCCCGCGGTGCTGAAAGCCGTATTGCTGGTGGCGAACAGCGTATCGGCGTTCTCGATGGTGAAGTTAACCGTCCCTGCGCTGCCAACCGGATTGCCATTTGCATCCTGGCCCTGATTGATTGCCGACAGGCTGTCCGGCGAAGTGGTTGGACAATACCAGCCAGTTTGCACCATGCACATGGGTATTCCGGTGGTGGCGGTGTCGAGGAAGAAGATTCCGTTGGTGCCGCTATCAAGAAAGCTCAGGGGGTAGGCTATTCCGCGGAAGGTGGTGATGATATTACCGACGTTGGGCCCGCTGTCGGGCACCGCGTAAACCGTAGCGCTACCCAATCCGTTATTGGACTGTGTGCCAATACCAAAGATCAACGACCCATTCACATTAGCCGAACCGCCATTGGGCACGGCAGGCAATTGGATCAGCACGCCGTTGTTGTCGGTGGCAAACATCGTCACCGGATTCTGGATCTGCTGCGCCAGGGTCGACGAGGTGTCGGATTACAACCCGATGCAGGGCAATCGTAATAATGGTCTGGGATCGGCTGCGACGTGCAAGCAGGGCCGCAGTCCTGCTGGAATAATCCCACTCCAAGAATGCCGTTCGCGCCAAACGCCATGAGGCTGTCGCCCTCGTTACCAGTTCCCCCGGGAGGATTTTGGCTAACACAGCTATTCGGTGGCGCGGGTGAGGCCGACGAAGGAATAACAACATGCACGTTGGCCGCGGATGCTTTTTCACCCGCCACGGTGATGTCGGCCGTCGACACCGAGCCCCAGGTGTAGCCGTCGAGAAACGCCAAACATTCATACAGCGGGTTTCCACTGGAGTCGGTTGCTTGCGGGAGCGCAATGCTCAGTTCGCCACCGCCAGCCGAGGACAATAAACGCAAGCCGGACGACCCGGTATCCACGAGGACGTGATCGATGGTCTGGCAGGTGGTGGTATTGGGTACGCACACCGTGACCGTGGCGAAAGCCTCGTTTATGGTGGTAAAACTCTGCGGCGCCGGGCCCGCGTCAACCACGATGGGCAGCACGTTGCTTGCCTGTTGCGCCGGATTCACCGTCACCGAAGCCGTCCCGGATTTGGTGGCGTCCTGCGTCGAGGTCGCGGTAATCGTAGCCAATAGTGTCACTACTCCCCCGGATGGCGGAGTGAACAAGCCCGAGGCTCGAGATGGTGCCGGCGCTCGCTGTCCATGTCACAGCTCGAACTGAAGCTTCCAGTTCCCATCACCGTAGCCGAGCACTGGCTGGTTTGGCCAAACATGATAGTGGACGGCGAGCAAGTGACAGTCACTGACGTGATCGAGGATGATCCGCCAGCGCCGCTCCCTCCGGAACCGCAAGCCATCATCCACAGCACACTGGATACCGCGAGCAGCAAGCCAATTTTTCTCACGCAGTCTTCTCCTTAGCGGATATCGCTGGCTTGTACGCCGTTGGGCAGCAACTGCGGGATGTACGCAAATCCCATGAAAACTTCGCGCATGCCCGGTTTGCTGAAACACCAAGCTGGGCGTGTCGATGACAATTGGCGCGCGCCTTGGACGCGGCTGCTGCTGGGGAGCGGCCTGCTTCGCCTGTTCGTAATAAGGACCAAGAAGCTGCTGAAGATCGGGCGTAAATTGGCCTTCCCACGCTACCCCAAATACCACTCCGGCGGGTGAGACGAACTCTCGTACCGTGGTTTGCATGGGAACGGTGATCTCATGCATGACGTAAGTGCGATTGTCCGTGCTGCGCAGTGTCCCCTTCATGCGGGCCTGATCGGTGAGAACCGAGGCAGCGCTATCGCCCAAGACAGCTTGTGCGGGAAAAGGCATCGCCAAAAGTACCGCAGCCGCCAGAATTCGTGCGCATTTTCGCAGGTGACATTCAGGCAAGTTCATTCGTTCCACCGCCTTCTCTTCTCGTGGAGGCCCCCGACTATAAACGCCGTCTGCACCGCATTGTTGCGCGCAGTCAAAGCTTGTTGGATGCACGCCGCTTGCTGTCAAGCTCTATGCCACTTGCAACACAATTTCGCTACCCACAACTCAAAATAGATATCTGCTTCCCTGCTCGCTCTCGGCCCAGTTAGAATGTCACTGTGGGCTGTGACGTCCTATGTCTCTGACCAAAGCCGAAGCGCTAGAAATGTACCGCTCCGATGACCTGATTGGCATCGGGATGGAAGCCGACGCGGTGCGTCGCAGATTGCATCCCGACGGCGTGGTTACGTACATCATTGATCGCAATATCAATTACACCAATTTCTGCACCGAATACTGCACGTTCTGCGCCTTCTACCGGCCGCTTAAGGGAAAGATGGCAAAGGAGGGGTACCTCCTCGATTTCGAGACGATTTACGAGAAGGTGCGCGAGACCGTCGAGCTTGGCGGTACGGGCGTTCTCCTCCAAGGTGGTCTTCACCCCGACCTGAAAATCGAGTGGTATGAAGCTCTGCTGAGCGGCATGAAGCAACGCTTTCCGCAAGTCCACCTGCATTGCTTCTCGGCGTCGGAGATCATCTGCATTGCCGAGGTCAGCGGCCTGAGCATCGAAGACACCATCAAGCGGCTGCGCGATGCCGGACTCGACTCCATTCCCGGCGGCGGGGCCGAGATACTCGACGATGAAGTGCGCTACAAGATCGCGCGCCTGAAGTGCCTCACCAACGACTGGCTCAACGTACACCGCACCGCGCATAAGCTCGGCATGAGAACGACCGCGACCATGATGTTTGGCGTCGGCGAAACCTATGAGCACCGCATCAACCATTTCCAGCACATCTACGATTTGCAGGAAGAGACGGGTGGCTTCACCGCATTTATTCCGTGGTCGTTTCAGCCGCAAAACACCGCTCTTGGCGGACGTGGTTGGGACGAAGCGACGGCAGTGGAATACCTGAAGACGCTGGCGATCGCGCGCCTCTTCCTAAGCAATTTTGAAAACGTGCAATCGAGCTGGGTAACCCAGGGCCTGAAAGTGTGCCAGACGGGTTTGCGCTTCGGGGGCAACGACGTTGGCTCGGTGATGATCGAGGAAAATGTGGTGCGCGCGGCCGGAGTGCGCAACTGCACTACAGAAGAAGAGCTGCGCCGAATTATTCGGGACGCGGGCTTTCGTCCCGCACAGAGGGATACGTTGTACACCAAGTTCTTCCTGAACTAGGCTTTTCGGAAAATCTTCACGCGACATCCTCTTGATGCAGGCACATTCATTCTGCGGCACTTGCGGCACGGCTGAAGCCGTGCCTTTCAAAACGGCACATTTACCACGGGCGGCTAAATTCTTTCGCCCCATTCGGGGCTGGGCCGCACGGTAATTTCGACCCTGCTTTATCCGCCGCCGACAAAGTGCACGATTTCTAAGTGATCGTTGTTGTTGAGTATGGTCTTGGCCCATTGCCCGCGGGCGATGATCTCGCGGTTGAGCTCGACTGCCACGCGATCGCCCTTCATGCCAAGATGCTCGATCAGCTCCGCCAACGACAGGGAATCGGCAAAGTTCTTTTCGTCGCCATTGATGAACAAGCGCATAGGGACAGTTTCAAGTTTCGAGGTACAAGTTTCAAGTGGGTGTGCTCCCTTGACGGGAAACGGAATTCTCACTATTCGTGGTGTGTGGGGCGACCCTACAAGGCTTTGAAGTTTTGGCGGCCAGCCATTAACTGGAGATTTTAAACTGCAGTAAATGCCCAGGAATCTCTCAACTGCGAGGAGCCGATGGTTGACCGTTACGGCAGCCTGAAGACGTGCCGTGATACAAAACTATTTCGAGACAGTTCTTACTTTTTCACCGTGATGCTGTCGGCGATCTTGCTGTACTCGTCGTGAGAGATGATTCGCTTGTCGATGAGCTGATGGGTGTTGTCGTAGGGACGCGCGGCAATGATCCGGTCGGCCGCGGCATCGTCGATGCCGGAAAGGCTCATGAGCGCGGTCTTCGAGGCTGAGTTCAGATCCAGCGGATGATCCGATGTCGGCCGGTTCAGCCCCTCGCGAATGCCTTGTGCAACCGCCTTCGCGTTGTCTTTCAGTTCCGCGGTAGCCTGTGCCGTTTTTTGCCTGACCTCGTCCGGATTGGATGGCCGGGTATTGCAGGCATTGCAGCCAGTGAGCATAATCTGACCGGCACACAAGGCCAACGCCAGTAGAGCAGTATTCACACGCATGGCTGTAGGATGCAGATTGCGAGTTGGGGGTTTGATGGACAGGAGCAGGAGAGATAGCGGTTTTTGCACACTATGGCGTATCAAGAACGCGAGTCACGGATTTTCACCGATGAACACGGATTTTTTACCTCGATGGCTTCTAGTAGAACCTGAAATCTTTGACACGCCGGGTGTTCATTATTAGTGCGTTCTATATCTCATTGGTTCGCTCACATTCTGATTGCCCAAAATGCGACTACCCGTTGAATGACCCAGAACGTCGCCACCGTGCCGATGGCGTAGGGCGGTACAAGCTGGAGGATGGCCGATCGTTTTTGGTTGATGGACGTGAGTCTTGAAGCGGCCAGCAACGTCGCTGTCGTGAGCGCCAGGACGCAGCCGATAAAAAGAAAATGTCCCGCTTCAACCCCGATGCTGAAGAACAAAAGGGCGGTGGGGATATGTCCGTCCGGCAAACCGGCGTCTTTGAGCCCGCTGGCAAAACCCAACCCGTGCATCAGTCCGAACATGAGGGCCACGACCCATGGCGCACGGGCGGTGATTCCCACGTAGCCTTGCCGGTCGCGCAAAATCTCCGCCGCAACAAAAACGATGCTTAGCGCGATGGCTGCCTCTACCGGCCGTTGCGGGATATGTACGTAGCCGAGTGTCGCCAGAGTGAGCGTGATGCTGTGCGAGACGGTGAAAGCGGTGACCGTCTTGACCAGCTTCCAACCCCCTTGCGTGATGATGATCAACGCGAGCACGAATAGCAGATGGTCAACGCCCGTCAGGATATGCTCGACGCCGAGCACGGTGTAAGTGCGGGCGACACCCACCGCGTTGGCTGCGGCCGCGACCACGAACGACGGAGAGGACGACGTGAGCCGCGCCACTTGCGTGGTGCCGTCCAGACGTTCCAGACGCACGAGCACATCGACCGCCGTCGCACTGAGGCCGGCGATGTGAATCGTGCCGCCGCTGAGTCCGCCCGCGCAGCTTATCGTCCAACGTTCGGTGTAGGCACTGTTGGCCATCGCGCCGCGCGGCTCGGTGACGTTGCTGCAGCTCGCGGGCAGCTCCACGTAAAGTCCGAGGCGCAAGTCTCCCTGGCCAGGCACTTTCCACAGCGCGTCATACGTTTCCGGCGCGGTCTGGCGCAGTTCGAGGTACGCGGGACGCACTTCGTGAGCAAACACACTGGGCGCGAGCGTTATGAGCAGAGCCAGGACGAGGATGTCGCGTTTCATATCACTGGCTGCTTGCGACCGTCTTTTTCGGCGGTTCCGGATTCTCGATCGTCACCGTGTAATGCTTGAGCAGTTCGCGGTAAAACTTCTCGTTCGCTTCCAGCCGGCGGGCATTGTCCCACTCACGCCGCACGGAGTCGCGCACGTCTGCCAGCGCGGGCACTGTTCCTGGCTGTCGTTCGCTCACGCAGACCAGATGCACACCATAGGCGGATTCGACCGGCCCTTGCCATTGGCCAAGCGGAAGTCCAGGCAAAGCCGTGGCAAACTTTTCGCCGAACTGCTTCGCGATTCGCTGGCGGGCAGCGCGTCGTATGGCTTGTCCAGCATGATCGTATCGCCCAGCGTCGAGATGTCGGCTTTGCCGCCCTTCTGCTTCAACTGCGCCAGCAGCTGCGCGGTGTCGCGCTGCAAGGTTCTTGCCGTGCTTCTCCGGGTTGAGATACACCTGGCGGAATGTGAATCGTTGGCTCGACGCGAAATGAATCGGGATGCGCCTGCAGAATACGCCTTCAACTCGTCGTCGGTCGGCTGCGACTGGGCGGCGACATCATCGGAGACGAATTCCATCTTCTGCTGCAAGCGCCGGCGGATGATGAGGTCGTCCTTGTCCATGCCCAGCGCCAAAGCTTCGCGGTAATAAACTTCCTCCCGCACCCGCTCCCGGATCAGATCCTTCCCACTCTTCGCGGGTGGGCTCCCGTTGCCGGGTTTGAGCGAAGCTCTCCCACATGGATGCGAGTTGGCCTTGCGTGATGACAATCTTTCCCGCTTCGCCGCTGGAGCCCTTGGACACCAGGTTGTAGACCACGAAAAGGCGCCGCCGCCAGCACGAGGAAATGCAGCAGCGGCTCACGCACGAGTTTCTTCAGAAATTAGCTCATCATTTCGCCGGCGTGTACCAGATGGGCGAGGTCCAGGCACGCTGCTGCACGGTTGCCGCCACCCTCGAGTTTGGCGGCACGTTCAGCTTCGCCGCCCAATAGGTAGACCAACGCGGCGTGGGAATCTCCAACACCCGCGCGTAATAAGTTACATTGCCTTGAGGATCAAATGAGGGATCGGTCCACTCGCCAATCAATTCTGGCGATCCGATGGAGTTGGTGTAGGCCGCAGTCTTCACGTCAACCGTATTGCCGACGGCCGGGACCTTTCCGGTCTTCGGATCAGGCTTCCGATCACCGCTCCACACTACGTCGTAGATCTTCTCCTGGCTCTTGCCGTTCTTAGTTGAGATCTTGATGACCTGCACGCGATCAAGATTGCCGCTGTTGGGGTCCTTGAGGGCGTGAACCACCAAGGTTGGGGCCGCTCCTCCGGCATTCGGCACCAGGTCGCCACCCTGCGCACGCCGCCATCGTAAGCCGCCTTCACCCAGTCAGCCCTTCTGTGTCAGATCCTTGGGATAATTCCAACCGGCGAACATTCGAACCTTGATGCGCGTGCCCGAGGTTCCGAAGGTCTCTTTTCGCTTCAAGGCCGCGAAAATGGATTCGCGAGTGTTCTCTTCGGCCCAGACCCCGGTCAATCCGCCCGAGCCGATTCCAGTGGGAGGCTCGCCGCTGACCGAGGTGGTGGCGGTGATCACGATCTTAGGATCGCTGTCCTGGTTGCCGTGCGAGCCGGCATAATTGCTGGGCTCGGTCGAGGAAATTCCCGAGTGAAAGTCGGTGCCCGCCTCGATTCCGTATTTGAAGGGATTAGACGCCGAGTTTGGCTCTGCAACTCCTGGCCTAGGCCATAGGCCTGGCGTAGATAGCTTCCAGTCGCAGACTTAGCCTTGATGTTGGTCCCGATCAGGTAGGTGAACAGCTCGAAGTTCGCAAACTCGTCGTTGGGCGAAAGCGTTGGGCTGGTGTCACTCTGTCCCTTACCCTGGATGATCTCGGCCAAGGGTTCATTGGCCATACGGCGCTCTGCGTATTCCCGCGTCAGCGGCTTGCCCGACATATCTTTGCAACTGAACATCAGGCCGTTGCTGACGTTGCCGTTGTGAGGAACCGCAATTACATCCAATCCCAGCTTGCGCTGCTGTTCGAGATAGCGCCAGAGCGCTTCGGGATCGGTTGAATCGAATGCCGTGAAAGGTATCTCCGGCCCTTTGTCCGCGAAAATTACGCAGCGGTGCAGGTTCTGGTTGCCCGGGGCGGACGTCCACTCAAATCCCACGAAGGTCGTGAACTTTCCCGGCGCATTGTACTTGTCCGAGATCGCCGCATATCTCTCCCACGTAGAGCGCAGCAGTTTGGGGTCGGAGAACTCAGGCAGCGGCTTATTGACGACTAAGGAAGCAATCAGCTTCTTGAAGGCGGCCCCTGACACCTTGGGGTCCGGGTTGGTCATCACCGAGTACCATTCGGACTTTGCGAATGGGCCATTAGGATCAATCGTGTCGCGTACCACTCCCAGATACTCGGCGTGATCGGTCACCGCGAGAAAATCCAGTGGAACATGCGTTTCTGCGGACGCCCCATGTATTCAACCGTCTCGCCCATAGCGTACCGGTATGAATCCTCGGGTGTGGTGCGCGTTCCGAACGCGAACGCGTCCATGGAATAGCCGCTGTGCAGATGCAAGTCGCCGAAGTAGGCGTTCTTAAGTGGATTGCGCGCAGGTCGAGGCGCGGCGGCCTTGGTTGATTGCGACTTATCGGACTGCTGGGTAGTGGCAGGAGCCTCGGCATTCTTGCTTGAGCAAGCACAAAGCGAAAGAGCCAGGGTCGCTGCGGCGAATAGAGTCACAGAAGCTTTGTTTCTAGGCATGGTCTCCCGTTGCCGCCCAAATCGCACCACCACGCTGCCATGTGCGGGAATGGATGACGTATTAGTTTTTTGTAAATCTCGAGGTGGCATGATTGTATATTGCCGCAGCCGCACGAGAAAATGCAGCAGCTCGCGCACGTGTGAGCACGATGCTTCTTGAAGGCGGGCGGTCGCAGGTGGGATTTCTCACGCCAGAAGCGAGAGTGATCCTCTGGGTGGCTGGTGCTGCGGAGAACCTCGTTAGAATTTGCGTGCTGCTGCCTGAATGACAATCCCGACACAAAACCTCACACTTGCGGAATCACCTCCTTTTGAGCCAAAGAAACGCAGCGCTTATAAGGGCGACAGAGGACGCCGCAACAAGGGCACGCCTCATCGATCGCTGCTGGCCTGCTTTTCGCCGGGAGACAACTTCTGTTTCGATACATCTGGCGAGCGCCGTCCCCTTCGCGCATCGCGAGATGCATCACCGCTGCGAGGTGCAGCGCGTGGCGCGGCGTGTCTTGCTGAATTTGTTCCCGGCAACTGAAGCCATCAGCCATCACCAGCGTCGAAAGCCACGTCTTGCGCGCCGCCGGAAACAGCGCCCGTTCGCCGCATTTCAGCGAGACGTCGTATTTGTCTTCCTCGAATCAAAATGAACCAGCCATGCCGCAACAGCCTGCATTCAGCATCTGGAAGTCGAGGCCCATCTTTTTCATGACCGCTTCATCGTCATAAAGGCGCATGATCGCCTTGTGATGGCAGTGCGCTTGGACGACGGCACCTTGCCGGTAATTGCCGATTTGCAAGGCAAAGTTGTCGACGATTGGCGCGACGAGCAACCCGGCCGCATGCTGCATGTATCTTCCCGACTGGCTGCCGGAGATCACCCTCAGCAATCTGCACGTGGGTGGCGCCATAGTTACAATTCGCTTTTTCCGAGAAAAAGACGGCGCCAGCAACTATGAAGTCCTGGACAAGCGAGGCCGCCTACACGTGTTCCGGCAACCCAGTCCGTGGTCACTAACTGCCGGCCCGGTTGAATGGATGGTCGACGCGCTCTTCAGCGTTCTTCCTGCGAAATCATCGGGCCGCACCTTCTAAAATGTGCCGCTAATTTCAATCACTTACCGCTCAAAGGTCCCGCGCAAGTAACTGACACGAGTCGGTAGTGGGCTAAAAGCGTGTTGATGGCCCGAATAAACCCTTCGGCAAGTGGTGAGGGTGAACATCGGTTTCATTAGAGCTACTGAAGCTCTATATAGGTGGCGGTTAGGATCCCATCAACTCCGGCATAAGCTTTTATCTCGCTTTTGTGCAATCAGAATGGATGCGTTCGGTTGCCCGGTCAATCACGCCGACCACCTCAGCCGCGAATTCTGAGTCCCGATACTGCTGCAACCGTCGCCTCGCTTTCGAAGCACTGAACCACGTTGGGTCCCGGTACTCTTCGGATGGCGCAAGCAGGCGCTTGACCGCGCACAAATGAGCATGAACCAGGATGACCTCTCGGCGCGACCTCAGTCCTTTGGGCTTGCAATGACGGTAGGAAACGAATGGGACCCGCTCGATTGAGCCTCTTACGCCAGCTTCCTCGTGTGCTTCCCTTGCGGCGGCGGCAGCGTTCGTTTCGCCCTCATTTACGCCGCCTTTTGGGAAAGTCCAATGGCCGTTTTTGGTGCGCACCAACAGAAACTCCGGCTGCCCGCAGCGCAGTCTATAGCAGACGGCTGCAACATGAACTCGGTCGTAATTCGATTGTGAGCGAACGCTTGATGTATGGAAGTGCGAGAGCGCCGGGCGCCGGGGCAGATAGGGCTGGCCAGACCAGAATTGCGTCAGAACTCCCACCCGCCAGTATGATGCGATTCATGCTCTGAGAAGTGTGAATTCTGCGTTAACGACTAAACAGGTACCAAGTGCATCAATAGCAGGCCACCGCTAGCCCAGGCCGTCGCCAACCGAAGCACGGGACCGAGGCTCCGCCACCCAGACTTCATTGCCTGATTGGCGACGGCCGGGCGATGGTCCAAAACTGGAACCGCTCATGAGCGGCGCTGCAACTTCATGATTTACACTGTGTTTTCTGCTTACATGGTTATACGTTCCTGCGGAAGGGTCGTGGCCATTTCGACGGGGTGCGGCTGGCACAGCAGAACGGAGTGGATGTTGAAAGCACGGAGAAGTCCGCGGACTAGCTTTTCGCCCCAATGCTCTGCACTCTAGATTTGAGCCCTATGCATCCACCACGCTTCCGGATGAACTTCCTGGCGGCTTTGATTTGGCTGCTGTTGCTGCTCGCGGCGGCTGTCGAGGGACAAAGCACGAGTGCTGATCACCCTCGATCAGGCGATTGACTTGGCTCTCGCGCACAATCACTTGCTGAAGGCGACACGCACTCTCATTCTCCAGAACCAGGCCCAGGAGATCACCGCCAACCTGCGCCCCAACCCGATCTTTAATTTTGATTCCCAGTTCGTGCCTGTTTTTTCGCCATCTGATTTCTCGTCTAACAATCTGAACGAAGTCCAGCAGTTCGACGTGGGGATTGGATATCTGTTTGAGCGTGGTCACAAACGACAGCGCCGTCTGCAAGCGGCCCAGGACCAGACTGCCGTCACGCGCGCCCAGATTTCGGACGCCGAACGCACCCTGACTTTCAACGTGAGCCAGCAGTTCATCGCCGTCCTGCTGGCGGAATCAACCCTGCGGTTCGCGCTATTGGACCTGCAAGAGCTTTCAGCAGACGACTGATATTGCCCTGGCGCAGTACAAATCGGGCTACATCAGCGAAGGCGATTATCTGAAGATCAAGCTGCAGCTGCTGCAGTTTCAAACTGACGTCTCCTCAGCCCGCCTGGCGAGGGTACAGGGCTTGGTCGCATTGCGGGAATTGCTTGGCTATGATGCCGTGCCGCCGAACTACGACGTGGTTGGCGATTTATCGTATCAGCCGGTGCATGCGAAGTTGGAGGATTTGCAAGCCAGGGCGCTCCAGGAGCGCCCCGACTATCGCGCTGCCGACTTGGGGGTAACCGCTGCACAGAGCCAGATCTTGCTGGCCAAGGCGAACGCCAAACAGGACGTGGACGCTTCCGCTGATTACACGCACACGGCGGGCGAGAACAGCGCATCGTTCTTTGTAAATTTCGGGTTGCCCATCTTCAACCGTAACCAGGGGGAGATCGCACGCACGCGGCTATGCGCTTACGCAGGCCCAGGAGATGCAGGCGTCGACCAGCGACACTGTGCTGTCCGATGTCAGCGATGCCTATGAAGCGCTGCGCAGTAACGAGGAAGTGGTACAACTTTACACTTCCGGCTACTTGAAGCAGGCGCAGGACTCGCGTGATATCAGTGAGTATGCTTATAAACGCGGGGCCACCAGCCTGTTGGATTTTCTGGACGCTGAACGCAGTAACCGGGCAATTCAACTGGCCTATCGCCAGGCATTGTCCTCTTACATGACAGCACTTGAGCAGCTGAAAGCAAGCCGTAGGAACGAGGAACCTTCCGTGAAGATGCCCAAAGATCGCCGGCGACGCCTGGCCGCACTGACGGTCCTATCAGCGATCGTGCTGGCGTTTGTCGGTTGCAGCGGAGCAGGCTCCGAAAGCGCCGCCAAGAATAATGCGAACAACGCAAACACAGCTGAACTGTTCACCATCCCGGCAAACCAGATGGCCCATGTGCAGGTGCTCGACGGTCCAGCCAACCAGCCTGACGCGAACTCTGCGGCTGACTGGAACTGTGGCCTATAACAGCTTTCATACCACGCCGGTGATCACGCAGGTCAGCGGTCCGGTGCGCCGGATTGTGGTGGTTCCGGGCCAGAGAGTGCAAAAGGGCGAGCCCATGCTGTACGTGGCGAGTCCTGACTATTCCCAGCTCCGCACCAATTACCTGAAGGCCAGAGATGGGTATGCGCTGGCACAAAAGGCTTACGCGCGTGCGCAGGACCTGTACCAGCATCATGCGCTTGCCGAACAGAATCTGGAGCAGGCTCAATCGGCCGAGGTGCAAGCGGGAGGGGATTTGGCGGCGGCAGAAGCCGCTTTGAAGGTGCTGGGCATCACCGACCCCGATGCACTGGTGAAGGCGCCTCCCACTTTCGAAGCCATGGTAAGAGCCCCTATTAGCGGCCAAGTGGTTGAGCAAGATGTATCTGTAGGACAACTGCTCCAACCCGGCACCACGCAGTGCTTCATGATTTCCGATACCAGCACGGTTTGGGTGTTGGTGAATGTTTATCAAAAGGATTTGCCATTCGTGCATGTCGGCGATGCGGTCACGATTCAGACCGACAGTTATCCTGACGTCTTCCATGGCCGTATTTCCTATGTGGCGGCTGCACTGGATCCGAACACGCGCACTCTGCAGGCGCGCATCGAGACCAGCAATCCCGGCGAAAAGCTGAAGAAAGACATGTACGTGGTGGCGACGGTGGACGCAGGCACAATTCAGAACGCCATTGCGGTACCGGATTCCGCCGTTCTGCGCGACAGTGAAAACCAGCCTTTCGTGTACGTGGAAGTATCGCCCAATCAGTTTGGAAGGCGGTCAGTCATCCTCGGGGAAGGACTGCAAGGGACAAACGCAAATTACATCTGGACTAAATCCCGGTGATCACGTCGTCGGAAATGGCAGCTTGTTCCTGCAGTTTGCGAACTCGCTGCAGCGTTAGCGGTAGCGATCGAAATTTGGGCAAGGAACCGTGACAAGGACAATGGCGCCCACATCTGAATGATCCATCGAATCGTACAAGCTGCGCTTCGTCAGCGGTTTCTGGTGTTGATGCTGACGGCCTTCATGATGGTCGCGGGAATCATCTCGTTCCGGCGCATGCCGGTGGACGCCTATCCCGACCTTTCTCCTCCGCAAGTCGAACTGATCACGCAATGGCCCGGCCACGCCGCGGAAGAAGTGGAACGCCTGGTCACACTTCCTCTCGAACTGGAAATGAATGGCGTTCCGCATGTGGTCGTGATGAGGTCCATCTCGCTCTATGGCCTCTCCGATGTAATACTGACATTTGAAGAAAATACCAACGACTACTTTGCGCGCCAGATCGTCTTCGAGCGCATAGCCCAAGCCAATCTGCCGGCGGGAGTGACGCCGACCATGGCCCCGCTGTTTAGTCCCAGCGGCCTGGTGTATCGCTATGTGCTGGAAAGCCCCGACCGCAGCCCGCAGGAGTTGAAGACGATCGAGGACTGGGTGGTGGAGCGGGCTTATCGCTCGGTTCATGGCGTCGCCGATGACTCCGGTTTCGGCGGCACCGTCATGCAATATCAGGTGTTGCTCGATCCTGCGCGGATCTATGGATATCACCTGACGGTTCCGCAGGTGATGACAGCACTGGCCGCGAACAACTCCAATGCAGGCGGTGGATTCTACTCCCAGGGTGGGCAATTTTATTATGTGCGCGGTATTGGCCTGGTACGCAACACCAGCGATATCGGGAACATTGTCGTCGGCAGCAACAATGGCGTACCGATCCGAATAAAGGACATTGGCGAGGTCGTGATCGGCCATGCGCCGCGGCTGGGCGAATTCGGTTTTCAGAAGAACGACGATGCGGTTGAGGGCGTCATTCTCATGCTTCGCGGGGAGCAGACACAGAACGTCCTCAAGGGGGTGGAAGCAAAGACCGATGAATTGAACCGGACGGTACTGCCGCCGGACGTCAAAATCCATCCTTATTACGACCGCAGCGAGTTGGTAAAGCTGACCACGGATACGGTGGAAAACAACCTGCTCCGCGGCATGGTGCTGGTGCTGATCGTCCTGATTTTCTTCCTGGTCAGTTTCCGCGCGGCCATCATCGTGGCGCTCACGATTCCGCTCTCTCTTTTGTTTGCCTTCATTGTGCTGCACGCTCACGATGGCGCAGCCAACCTGCTTTCCATTGGCGCGATCGATTTCGGCATCATTATCGATGGCACGGTAGTCATGGTTGAAAATATCTACCGTGAACTTGCGCTGAGAGAAGGGCAAAACTATAAGCTGCACGAAGTTATTCTCATCGCGGCAAAAGACGTAGATCGGCCAATCTTCTACTCGGTCGCAGTGATCCTGGCCGGCTATCTGCCGATCTATGCGCTCAGCGGACCTTCGGCGAAGTTGTTCCATCCCATGGCCGAGACCATGTCGTTCGCGCTGATAGGCGCGCTGATCCTTACGCTCACGCTGGTTCCGGTCCTGGCCTCTTACTGGTTCAAGAGCGGCGTGCGCGAGCACCCGAACCGCGCCTACGAATGGATGAAGCGCAAGTACGCGACGCAGTTGGATTGGGCGCTGGCGCGTCCCAAACTTATCATGTTGATCGCCGCCCTGATTTTCGGAGCTACTTTGCTGCTGGTTCCGTTTATCGGTGGCGAGTTCATGCCCCACCTCGACGAGGGCGCGCTTTGGGTGCGCGCCACCATGCCTTACACGATTTCGTTTGAGGAGGCGAGCAGCATCGCTCCTCAGATACGCGCAATTCTGATGTCGTATCCGCAAGTTACTGTGGTCGGCTCAGAGTTGGGACGGCCGGACGATGGAACTGACCCCACTGGCTTTTTCAATTGCGAGTTCTATGTCGGGCTGAAGCCTTACAAGGACAAAGCCTGGAGCGGCGACATCAATACGAAGCCGAAGTTGATTGAATCGATCAACCAGAAGCTAAGTGCGTTCCCCGGGATCATCTTTAACTATACCCAGCCTGCCGAAGATGCCGTGGACGAGGCGTTGACCGGACTGAAGAGTTCGCTGGCGGTCAAGATATATGGGGACGATTTGACTGTGCTCCAGGACAAAGCAGTCCAGATCAAAAACACACTTGCCAAAGTACCGGGATTCACGGACTTGACGGTAGTTCGCGAATTAGGCCAACCGAGTTTGCTGATCGATGTGGATCGCGACAAAATTGCGCGCTACGGGATCAATGTCGCCGATGTGGAAGCCGTAATTTCGGCCGCAGTGGGCGGGCAGGCCGTGACCCAGGTCATTCAGGGGGAGAAGTTGTTCGACCTGGTCGTCCGCATGCAGCCGCAATTCCGCAGCAGTGCCCACGAGATCGGTGAGTTGTTGGTCGGCACGCCGGATGGGAAGCAGATTCCGCTGAGCCAACTCGCTGACATCCGGCAAGGAAATGGCGCATCGTTTATTTATCGCGAGAACAACTCCCGCTACATCGGGGTGCAATACAGCATTGAAGGACGGGACCTGGAGCGCGCCGTGCGAGATGGCCAAAAAGCGGTCAATCAATCCGTGGCTCTACCGCAGGGCTACTGGCTGAGTTGGGGCGGCGAGTACAGCCAATTTCTGGAGGCCAAAGCGCAGCTTACATTGATTGGTCCACTCGCGGTGGTGATCATTTTCATGATCCTGTTCGCGCTGTATGGAAATTTTAAATTCCCCGTCACCATTGCCTTGGGCGTCATCATGACGGAACCGGTGGGCGCGCTAATAGCACTGAAGCTCACTCATACACCGTTCAGCGTTTCATCGGTTCTGGGATTGCTGGCGCTATTAGGCGTGTCGGTTGAAACGGCAGTGATTCTGGTTTCCTACATCAACAAGCTTCGCCTGGAAGGAATGGACATCCCCACCGCAACACGGGAGGCCTCACTCCTGCGGCTTCGTCCGATTATGATGACGGCACTGGTCGCATGCCTGGGGCTGCTTCCCGCCGCACTCGCCACCGGAATTGGCTCCGACACTCAGAAACCCTTCGCCATCGTCATCGTGGCAGGATTGATCTCCCGGCTCTTCATCGGATTCTTCGTCAATCCGGTGTTGTACCAGATGGTGGCCCGTGAAGGGGATGTGCTTCAGGTATAGCGTCCTTTCGGACGCAACTGGGCTCGCGTGCGGAAGAGGATGCTCGGCTTCTACCTTGTAATCACCAACCGCCTCGATCGTGCGCAAAACTCAGAACACGCTCGATAACTCCCGTGTCCCCGCTTCTTGAAGCGAGACAGATACTTGAACTCCTGGCTTCGGGTTCCGTGGAAGGCAAAATCGTTCTCGCAACGGCTGATTCCGTGGGGCGCCCGAGCCAGACCTGGGAGGGACTATGTCAAATACCACAACAGACACAGATGCTCTAGTCGTTGGCGCCGCGCCGGTCGGGCTGGAGGTCGGGTACAACCCTTGCGACGGGCGGAGTGTGACCTAAGTCATAGGCTCTTACCTACTCTTCTCGTACCCTCAAGTAAGAGGAGGCAACGGTGCCTGCAGTATCGCAAAGCAGCTCGGAATCGGCCGTGCCGGTTCTGGATGAGACTCCCAAGGCTTCTGAAGTCTCGCGACCTTCTCTGGTCGCGGCAGCACCAAGCTCCAAAACAACCCGTAAGAAGTTGGTTCGCCGCGTCGATCGAGAGTATTCGCAACCCTTGCGGTTAGGCGTACAGCTCTTCCTTGTGGCGTTGAACGCTTGGATCGGCGTGCAGTTCTATCTCTGGGTGCGTTGGGCCGAAAGCGGGGGGCGTGCATTAGAGGTATCACGTCCGGCTGGAGTCGAGGGCTGGTTGCCCATCGAAGGCCTCATGCAAGTGAAGTACTTCCTGCTCACCCGACAATTGCCACACGTGCATGCTGCCGGCTTCTTCCTGTTCGTGTCGTTCCTGGTTATGTCGGTCGTCTTCCGCAAATCGTTCTGCAGTTGGTTATGCCCGGTGGGAACCGTCTCTGAATACCTGTGGAAGCTGGGCCGCGCCACCTTCGGTCGCAATTGCCAGTTGCCACCGTGGGCAGATATCGCACTGCGCTCTCTGAAGTACATCCTCTTGAGCTTCTTCGCCTACGCGGTGGCGAGCATGTCAGCGGCGGCCCTCGCTGAGTTTCTCGGCAGCTCCTATGCACTCATTGTCGACGTACGGATGCTGAACTTCTTCCGCTACCTCGGTAGCACGACAGCCATGGTCGTCCTCGGGATGGTGGTTGCCTCTATCTTCGTACAGAACTTCTGGTGCCGTTATCTGTGTCCTTACGGAGCGTTCCTCGGGCTCGCCTCCCTGCTTAGTCCGTCCGGGATAGCGCGCAACCCAGATACCTGCATCGACTGTGCCAAGTGCGCCAAGGCGTGTCCCTCGGCGCTCCCGGTCGACAAGCTCATCCAGATTCGCTCTGCTGAGTGCACCGGATGTCTGGAATGTGTGGCCGTCTGTCCCGCCAAAGACGCATTGGCCATGAGCGTGCCTGTAGGTTTGCGCAAGCGTCACGCTATTCCGGCTTGGAGTATGGCCGCTGGAATCGCGATCATCTTCTTCGGATTCGTCGGCTATGCCAAGATCACGCGTCATTGGAATACAGATCTGCCTAAGCAGGTCTATCTACGGCTTGTGCCGAATGCGAGTGAGCAGCAACATCCCATGCCCGGCGAGCGGTAAGTCGCCCACTTGTGATTCACGTGTATTTCGATTGCAAGACTGATGTATGCTGGCAGCGATTCAGTCGGATTTGTCATGCAACGAGCCTCGGCAGCGATCATCGTAGCGGCGGTTTTGCTCGGGGTGGTGGCCGGTCTCGGCGCCTACACATTCATTTATGCCAAGGGATATTCGTATCTGACAAATAATCCCGCTGCTTGCGCCAACTGTCACGTCATGCAGGCACAGTACGAAGCCTGGATGAAGTCGAGCCATCATGCGGTGGCGACCTGCAACGATTGCCACACCCCGCACAACCTCATCGGCAAATACGCGGTGAAGGCCAACAACGGTTTCTGGCATTCCTTTTATTTCACCAGCGGCAACTATCCCGACACGATCGAAATCACCAAGTTCGATCACAGAGTCGCGGAGAACGCCTGCCGCCGCTGTCACGAGAACATCACCGCGGAAATCGACGGCAATGTTGTCCACGGCAAAGCTGAAGGCTTGCAGTGCACTCGTTGCCACAATTCCGTGGGGCATTCTGAATCAGCCTCGGCCGAACTGACCCCTCTTCTTATCCGGAGCCATCATGACTACGCCCCTAACTGATCCCGAACCACGCCGCTCCCGGCGACTCTTCGCGACTGTCATCGTCCTGGCCGCGGTTGCGTCCCTTGCTGTGACCGCGCTGCTGATCAACATCTTCGAGCGCAAACAGGAAGCCAAGAACCCCTTCTACCGCGTGGTCGAGCTTAACGACACCATCGACGATCCGGCGACCTGGGCCAAGAACTTCCCCATGCAGTATGACCTGTACACACGGACCGTCGATATGCAGCGCACCAAGTATGGCGGAAGCGAAGCGCTGCCGCACTCGCCGACCGAGGCCGATCCACGATCTGTGGTGGCCCGTTCGAAGTTGCAGGAAGACCCGCGGCTGAAGACCATCTGGGCGGGGTATTCCTTCTCGGCGGACTACCGCGAGCGTCGGGGCCACGCCTATATGCTGGAAGACCAGACCTTCACCGGCCGCCAGAAGTTCAACCCGCCGGCCATGTGTATCAACTGTCATGCTTCTTTGGTCACCACTTTCTTGAAACTGGGCGACGGTGACCTGACGAAAGGCTTCAACGTTATCAGCGACACTCACATGACCTACGCCCAAATCCGCGAGCATGTGAAACATCCGGTTGCGTGTATCGACTGCCACGATCCCAAGACCATGCAGTTGCGCATCACCCGGCCAGCCTTCATGGAAGGTATTCGCGCGCTAAAAGCCTCTCAGGGGATACAAAACTTCGACGTCAATACCATGGCCACCCGCCAGGAGATGCGTTCCTACGTGTGCGGTCAGTGCCACGTGACCTATTATTTCCAGCCCCCGAACAAGCGGCTCACATTCCCGTGGGCGAAGGGCCTGAAGGTTGAAGACATCATCGCCGTGGAAGACGAGCAGAAAATCAAGGAGTGGGACCACCCGGACAGTGGTGCCGGACTGATCAAGGCGCGCCATCCCGAATTCGAGATGTGGAACCAGGGCGTGCATGCACGTTCCGGTGTGGCCTGTGCGGATTGCCACATGCCGTACATGCGACAGGGTGGACTCAAGATTAGCGACCACCAGGTCAACAGCCCGCTGCTCAAGATCAATCGCTCCTGCCAAACTTGTCATCACTTTCCAGAGGAGGAGCTGAAGGCGCGGGTGGAGGACATCCAGGACCGCTTTTTCAATCTGCGAAATACCGCGCTCGATGCCCTGGTGGACCTGATTGGTGACATCAAAGCGGAGAAGGCAAAGGGCGCGGCCGATGCTCAACTGGCTTCCGCTCGCGATTACCAGCGTAAGGGCCAGTTCATGATCGACTTTGTGATGTCAGAAAACTCGATGGGCTTCCATGCGCCACAGGAAGCGACGCGGATTCTCGGCGACGCGATCAATCTGTGCCGTCTGGGACAGCTGAGCCTGCACGGAGGCCCACCGCCCAGCCACAATCCGCCTAACATTGAGAACGTGCCGCCCTCGCCGGGCCCGGCTGCAGGTCCTGCCAAACAAACCAAGAAACAGGAGAAACCTGCAACGGTAGCGCAGTTGAACCAGCACTAGACGGAACGAAGCGTGTGCTACCAACTCGCTCGTTGTAGGGATAAGCTCCGGCCCACGCACAACACCCAGAGTGCGGGTGCTTTGCTCGCACCGCTTCGAATCCACAGTTCGGATATCGGCCCAACCAAACATGTAGAGCAGAACTAATGTTGGTATTTGTGGTCCGGAAGGGGCCCGGCTTCATCCGTGCCGAAAGGAGCCCGCGAGAGAATTGGCCTTTAGAGGGTGTGTGAGAACATCTGTCGTCCCTACGGGACTCGGATACATTCGCCACTCTACCCAGCACTCCGCCTGCGGCTCCGTGCTGGGCTAAACTCTTCCGCGCCCACGGCGCTGGATTCTTGCGCAACCGTTCCACCGTGCCCACTCGGAACCAGTTCTCACACATGCTCTTTAGGCCCTGAGGGATTGTCCCTCACCGGCTAAAGCCGGGCTCTCTGGTTGATTCAACGGCACGCCTGAAGGCGTGCCCCTTCAAAGCAGGACTACACCCACTGTAGTACTGCCTAGGCGGTGCAACCCTTACGCCGGCTGAGTTTGATCCATAGCGATCCAGGCCGGTTCCTCACGGGGCGCGGTGATGGTTTCTCACAGCACTATGTTGGGTCACAATCCGTGTCAGTGTGACTTAAGTCATCTACCTGCTCGATTCGCCTGCGTACTCTTGAGTTTCAAGGAGTGTGTCATGAGCGAACTGATCGACAACAAAGCCAACCGGATTCGAGTGTTGAAAGACATCATCAAGCACCTGCATGCCGGGCAAGGCACCCGAAGCAAGTGCAGAAGCAAATGCGCGAATTGGTGAAGCAGACCGATGCCTCCGAAATCATGGCCATGGAACAGGAGTTGATGGCCGAAGGCATGCCGGTGGAGGAAGTCCGGTCGATGTGCGATCTTCACTCACAGGTGACGCGTGACGTGCTGATCCAGATACCGACTCGTAAAGAGATTGCTCCGGGACATCCCATCGACACCTTCCGCCGCGAAAACGAAGCCTTGCGCGCGCGTGATCGCACTCATGAAGACAGGGGTCGGCGAGTTGCAGAACCTGCCGGAAGCGGCCGATCCCGCGTCGATTGTTCTCCGCCTTCGCCAAGGGTTCAATGACCTCATGGACGTTGACAAGCATTACCAGCGCAAAGAACACGCCCTGTTTTCTTGTCTGGAGCGGCATGGGATTGCTGGGCCATCCAAGGTAATGTGGGCCAAGGACGACGATGTTCGCAGCTTACTGAAGCAGCTGGGACAGTGCCTCCATCCTGGCCCAGCGACGACCGGAGAGTGGCGAGCCGCCTTGCTGAAGGCAGCACACGCCGCGCTCAATGCTGTGGAGGAGATGATCTACAAGGAAGAGAACATTCTGCTTCCCATGTCGCTGGAGACGCTCTCGGAAGATGAGTGGGCCGAGATATGGTCGGCCTCTCCCAAGTATGGCTGGTGCATTGTGGAACCCCGGCAGGGCTACGTGCCTGCCGTCTCCGTAGCGGTTGACTCGATGAATGTGCCGCATACCGGCGCTCTCATGTTGCCCACTGGCAACGTGAGTTTGGAGCAACTGGCTGGGATCTTCGGCACCCTGCCGCTCGATCTCACCTTCGTAGATGCCGATGATCGCGTGGCCTTCTTCACCGAGGGACCGGACCGCGTCTTCGCGCGCAGCAAAGCCATCATCGGTCGCAAAGTACAGAACTGCCATCCTCCCAAAAGCGTGGAAACGGTTGACCAAATCCTCAGTGACTTTAAGGCTGGACGGCAGAGCGTGGCGGAATTCTGGATTAACTTTCAGGAGAAATTTGTTCACGTGCGCTACTTCGCGGTTCGCAGCGGAGGACGGGCGGTATCTGGGAACGGTGGAGTTGACGCAGGACCTGACTCCGCTGCGGGCTCTTCAAGGGGAAAGGCGACTGCTTGAGTATGAAAGCTCTGCCGTCGCCAACTAGATGATGTGGGCGACCGTTAAGAGTCTGTGCAACCGATCCGTTCGCTAAACCAGCGGTCGAGAAGGTGTTCACTAGTGCATGGACATCGAGCGATGATCCGGGAGTAAGATGACCACAAAGAAGTCTATGTCCGAGCCGTCTTCCGCTAAACTTCAGCTCGCGCTAGGCACGGGCGCATTTGCTTTGTGCTTTGCCGTCTTTGGATCGATGTCGGCAATGATGCCGATTATCAGCCGGCATATGGCGCTCACCCCCGTGCAGAAGAGCATTGCCATCGCCATCCCTGTGCTGCTGGGTTCGCTGGGGCGCATCCCGCTGGGCATTCTCACCGACCGCTTTGGTGGCCGCATTGTTTTTAGCGTGGTCATGGTGCTCTCCATCATTCCCGCATTTCTGATGGGCGGCGTCAGCAGCTACGGCCAGTTACTCACCTACGGGTTCTTGATTGGTATCGCATTGGCCAGCTTCTCCGTCGGCGTCGCCTTTGTGAATGGATGGTATCCGCCGGAGCGGCAAGGCTTCGCTCTCGGCGTTTATGGAGCGGGAAATATCGGGCAATCTCTGGCCGCCTACGGTTCGCCGGTACTCGCCGCGGCAGCAGGATTCAAGTGGGGCTTCTGGACCTTCGGCGTCTTGCTCGCTATCTGGCTGGTGATCTTCGCCAGCATGGCGCGCAATGCTCCCAACCGCGGACCGGCAAAGTCCTTCGCCGAAATTGTGCGGCCCCTGAACGACAAACGCAGTTGGGTTCTGAGTCTCTATTACTTTCTGACCTTCGGTGGATTTGTGGCCATGGCGGTTTACCTGCCAACGCTCTTAACCGAAGTGTTCAAGCTGACGCCGCAAGATGCCGGCTTCCGCACGGCCGGATTCGTGGTGCTGGCAACAGCCCTGCGTCCCGTGGGAGGAGTGCTGGCCGACAAGATTGGCGGGCGTACCATACTCAAGTGGGTCTTCCCGGCGACGGCGGTGTTCGCTATCTTCCTGGCGTGCCCACTGATGTCGACCTTCACCATCGGCGCTCTTGGGCATGGCCGCATCGATCGGTCTGGGCAACGGAGCAGTTTTCAAACTGGTGCCTGAATACTTTCCCAAGTCGGTGGGCGGGGTCACCGGACTGGTTGGCGCGGCGGGCGGACTTGGCGGCTTCTTTCCTCCGCTGCTGCTCGGCATGATCAAACAGCAAACCGGATCGTTCACCCTTGGCTTTGTGTTGCTGAGCGTCTTCGCCCTTGCTTGCCTGATGGTCCTGCTGCTTAGCATGCGCTCGCCAAGAATTGCCTTGGCCACGAATTGAGCAATGAAGAGTCTCAAGCCTATTGATCTTTCGCCGCGCGGTTCGGACACGGCGCATGCCCTCGCCTGGGGGCTAATCGCCGCTGCTGTGCTGATCGTCGGCATCGTGGTCGGCAGCCGTGGCTTCAAGGACTTCGATCCTGCGCTGGTTTCCTATGCCGGAGCCACCGTGTTCTCGGCGTTTGGTCTGGGCTATCGCTACTCGATGTGGCTGCGCCGTCCGCCAACCCGTCTCTACTGGTTTCGCGGTTGGCAGATATTCCTGCAACCAAGAAGATTGCCGGGCAACATCGCGCGACTGGCCGTCATTTTCTGGAACAACGTCATGCTGCAGCGCTTCATCGAGCGCCGCTCCAAGACGCGCTGGACCGCGCACTGGTTTCTCGCCTGGGGCTGCCTGATCGCCGCGGCCGTTACCTTTCCCTTGTCGTTTGGGTGGATACGCTTCGAGACTGCTGCCGACAATCAGGCAATCTATCGCGCCTTCGTTTTCGGCATTCACGTCGGCAGCTTTCCTCTGGACAGCCTGATTGCGCCCCTGGCATTCAACATTCTCGATATCTGCGCCGTGATGGTGCTGATTGGGGTGTTTGTAGCGATGTGGCGGCGTGGTCGCGATCGAGGCGCGATGAGCGTGCAACAGTTCTCTAACGATCTGCTACCGCTGATTCTGCTGTTCGCGATTTCTGTGACCGGCTTGTTCCTCACCGTGTCCACTCACCTCATGCGCGGACTGTATTATGTCTTCCTCTCGCAACTGCATGCGGTGACCGTTATCTTCACTTTGCTCTATCTGCCGTTTGGAAAGTTCTTCCACATCTTTCAGCGCCCGGCGCAGATGGGCATCGATTTCTATAAGCGCGCTGGAGAAGAAGGCGGACAAGCATGCGTGCGCCCGTTGCGGCCAAGGCTTTTGCGAGCAGCCTGCAAATTGGCGACTTGAAAGCGGTGCAGAGCGCACTCGGTATTCAGTATCGAATGGACAGACGGCACCCACTACCAGGATGTGTGTCCGCAATGCAGGCGCAAGAATCTCGCCCTCACGCAAGATGCGATGTGGCGGACAACCGGTGCGGAGCGCGAGCGCCTGGAAAGCTTTTGACCTATGGCAAAACTTCCCGTTGACATACCGGAACTAGTAAAGCAGTTCGGACCGACTCTCAACCGCGTTCCTGCCGGCGGCTGGGTGGCCTCGGAAGAAGAAGACAAGATGGTGAAGACGCATTGCTGCTTCTGCGGGCAGCAATGTGGAATTCAGTTGCGCGTGCGCGACAACAAGATTGTCGGCTGGGAGCCTTGGGAGGATTTTCCCTTCAACCAGGGAAAGCTTTGCCCGAAAGGCGTAAAGCGCTACATGCAGGATGAGCATCCCGACCGGCTCAAGCATCCCCTGCAGCGCGTCTCGGGAAAGGGCTTCGAGCCCATCGGCTGGGATGCGGCGCTCAGCCGGGTGGTCAGCGAAATTCAGCGCATTCAGCAGACGTACGGCAACGACTCATTCGCGGTGCTGACGGGCGCTTCGCTCACCAATGAGAAAGCTTACCTGATGGGCAAGTTTGCGCGAGTGGCGTTGCGCACCGCCAACATCGACTACAACGGCCGGCTGTGCATGGTTTCCGCGGGCGCGGCGTCGAAGAAGGTCTTTGGCATTGATCGCAGCGCCAATCCCTGGTCCGACATTCCGAAAGCAAAAGTCATTCTGGTCGCGGGCGCGAACATCGCGGAATGCGCCCCGATTACCACCGACTACCTCTGGCAGGCACGCGAAAATGGCGGCAAGCTGATCATTCTCGATCCCCGCATGACTCCGATCGCCCGCAACGCTGATCTCTTCATCCCGGTACGTTCCGGCGGCGACATCGGCGATCTTCAACGGGATGCTGCACATCATGATCGAACGCGGCTGGATCGACCGCGACTTCATCGCGCAGCACACCACCGATTTCGAGCATGTGGCCGAAGCGGTGAAGAAATACACGCCTGAGTATTCCGCCAAGATTGCCGGTGTACCACCGGAGATGATTGTGCGGGCCGCCGAGATGTGGGGACCGGCGCCAACCAGCTTCCTGCTGCATGCGCGTGGCATCGAGCACCACACTAAAGGCGTGGACAACTGCATTGCCGCCATCAATCTGGTGATTGCCAGCGGGCGTATTGGCCGTGAAGGCTGCGGCTACGCCATGATCACCGGCCAGGGCAACGGGCAGGGTGCCCGCGAGCAGGGACAAAAGTGCGATCAGTTGCCCGGCACGCGCGACATCTCGAACCCCGAGCATCGGAAGTACATCGCTGGCGTATGGGGTGTCCCGGAAGAGTCGATTCCCGGAAAGGGCCTTTCCGCCGTGCCGCTGGTCGAGGCCATTCACGAAGGCAAGATCAAGGGCCTGATCTCCATCTGCTTCAATCCCACAGTTTCTCTTCCCGACGCCAATTACGTTCGGGCTGCGCTGGAGAAGCTGGAGTTCTACGTCAACATCGAGTTCTTCCTCTCCGAGACCGCCCGCTACGCCGACATCGTGCTCGCCGGCTCGCTGATGGAAGAAGACGAAGGCACGACCACCAACGTCGAGGGACGGGTTATCCATCACCGCAAGGTCGTGAGCCCTCCCGGAGAAGCGCGCGAAGACTGGAAGATCATCTGCGAGATTGCGCAATCGGCTCGGACATGGCGACAAGTTCAACTACTCGTCGCCGCGCGAGATTTTCGAGGAATTGCGCGTTGCGTCCAAGGGTGGCGTCTCCGACTACTACGGGATCACCTGGGATCGCATTGACGAGAGCAATGGAATCTTCTGGCCATGTCCGGAGATCGGCCACCCGGGCACACCGCGCCTCTATGAAGGCGGCAAGTTCGGACACCCTGACGGCAAGGCACATTTCATTCCCATTGAGTGGCGGCCATCGGCCGAGATGCCGGACGATGAATATCCGATCATCCTTACAACCGGGCGTGTGGTGTCGCACTTCCTCTCCGGCACGCAGACCCGCCGCATCGGCGCATTACTGGACCAGTGTCCCCAGCCATTTTGCGAGATGCATCCCAGGCTAGCCGACAAGTATGGGCATCCAGGATGGCGACTTCGTCAAAGTCGAGAGCCGGCGCGGAAGCGTCGTTGTGCGCGCGCAAGTGGTGAAGACGATCCGTCCTGACACGGTCTTCATTCCTTACCACTGGCCGCTTGACCGTTCCGCCAACAACCTGACCATTCGCGCCATCGATCCCGTGTCGAATATTCCGGAGTTCAAGATCTGCGCGGTTCGGCTCTCCAAGACAGAAGAACCGACAGATGCTATCGCGCAACTGGAAACCGAGGCCGGAGGCATTCGTTGAGCGAGCGCGCTTTCTACATCGACTATTCGCGCTGCATTGGATGCCAGTCCTGCGTGGCTGCCTGCGCCGAATGCGACACCCACCGCGGCGTTTCGATGATTCACCTGGAAACCATCCAGCGCCGTGAGAGCGTGCAGACTGCGCCGCAAGTCTGCATGCACTGCGAAGATCCCGATCTGTGCGCGGGTCTGCCCGGCCGACGCCATCAAGAAAACGCCCGACGGCGTGGTGCAAAGCTCCCTGAAGCCGCGCTGCATCGGCTGCTCCAACTGTGTTCTGTCGTGCCCCTTCGGAGTTCCCAAATACCAGGTCGAGATCGACCAGATGATGAAGTGCGACATGTGCTACGACCGCACCAGCGTCGACAAGAAGCCGATGTGCGCCACGGTTTGTCCCTCGCAGGCGCTGACCTTCGCTACGGCCGAAGAAATTCAGCGCACCCGGCGGGGTGTCGCTATCAACCGCTGGAAGTTCGGCAAGGAAGAAGTGACGACGAAGGTGTTCGTGATCGTGCCTCGCGAGGTGGAACGGGTGAATGTCGAGTTGGTGCAGATTTCGCCGACGCCATCCGCCCTGTCCGAAGACCCCTATGACGTAGCGCTAATGCTGGAGAACGTGGGATGAATACGCGCGACGAAGAAGAAGGTTGTGCAGGATGTAAAGCGGCGGACAGCCACGCCCAAGTGGCGGCAGGATTTTCCCATCGAGTGGGAGGGTGACCATTACGTAACCCGGCGCGAGATGGTGAAGTTTCTGACCCTGGGCTCGCTGTTGCTGGCGTCCGCGAATTGGGCGACGGTTGTCGCCAGCAGGCTGCTGCACCGCGGATCGCACGTGGAGCGCTACGTCGGCTCAGCCTCTGCGCTGGATCAGGCAGGCTCCATGCTGTTTCGTTATCCCACGGATGCGGACCCCTGTATCGCAGTCCGCACGCCGGAGGGGAAGCTGGTCGCCTACTCGCAGGTGTGCACGCATCTGTCGTGCGCCGTGGTGTATGACAAGGCGGAGAATGGCCTTTTCTGCCCGTGCCACCATGGCCTGTTCAATCTTGCAGGCCAGCCGATCGCCGGTCCGCCTACGCGGCCTTTGCCGCGGGTGCAATTGGAGCAGACGAGGCGACCAACTATTTGCCGTCAGCATGGAGGTTCTATGAGTCTGCGACGGCAAGGAACGACCCTGTTCTCCGCCATGCTTGCATTTGTGGGGGCCGCGGTTGTGCTGCAACTCTGGCTGCTGACTGTGTCCATGGAAGCGTTACTCAGCGGAGCCTACAAAACTCTGATTCCCGCAGCCGCCGGCTCAACCGTCTTACTCCTGATCAATGCGGGACTGCTGCGATACGTGTTTCGCTTCGATCGCGATGCGCACGGAGAGTAGGCAGCCTCTCCGGCAGACGCTGATCTCAAGTCGCATCTTTGAGGGTCGCAAATCGAGATGAGTCGTTCGCAGCTACCAACCGTCATCGTCGCCGAACCGGAAACGCCCCTCCAGATTTTCGAACGCACCCGCACTCGCGAACTGCAGCTCTCGCGTCTGCTGATCTTCTTTATATCCGGCGGCCTGTTGTTCATGCTCCTGCCGGGGACGTTCCTCGGGGTATGGAATCTCATCTCCATCAGCGGACGCCGTGCTGCGGATAGCATCTCACCCGCGTGGATCCAGGCACACGGACACGCCCAGGTACTCGGCTGGATTGGCAGCTTTATTCTCGGCATCGGCTACTACTCCATTCCGAAGTTGCGCGGCGGATTGAAACCCTTCGCGCTCCGGCTTGGCGTGGTTCTCGGGTACGCTCTGGATGGCAGGCGTGCTGATGCGTTGGGCCGCGAATGTGTATCTCTGGCATTGGCGTGCACTTCTGCCGCTTTCTGCTGCGATGGAACTTGCGGCTTTCCTCATTTTCTTTCGCGCGGTGTCGCAACATAAGCCGCAAGACAGCGGCAAAGCCAAGCTGGAAACCTGGGTCTTGGTTGTGATTGCTGGTACCGTGGGGCTGCTCGCAACGCTCCTGCTCAACCTGGGAGCTTGCCTGTGGCTTGCCTTTCGATCCGATGGGCCTGCGTTTCCGCCCAACTTCGATCAGCGCTTCCTGATACTCGCTGCCTGGGGATTCATGGTGCCTTTTGTATGGGGCTTCAACGCCAAGTGGCTACCAGTATTTCTCGGCACACGTCCGCCTCATAACCGGCTGTTGGGAGCTGCGGTTGCGGTTCAAGTGATAGGGATTGGGTTGGCACTCGCCGGTTTCTTCCGCGTCACCACAGCATTGTTATTAGGCTCGTCCCTGCTGGCGATGATCGCGCTACGCATTTTTGCTCAACCAGAAAAAGCCGCCAAGACGAAGGGCATCCACAGCAGCTTCCCTTTCTTTGTGCGGAGTGCCTACGTCTGGCTGTTGATTGCGGCTGGGCTCGGCATCTGGGCGGCAAACGCGACAAATCCAGCAGGCATCTGGGGAGCTTCTCGTCACGCGCTGACCGTGGGGTTTGTCGCCATGATGGTGTTTTGCATTGGTCAGCGAGTGCTGCCCGCGTTTTCGGGAATGAGATTACTATTTAGCCCGAGACTTATGTTTGTCGGTCTCCTCTTTCTGTCTCTGGGATGCACGGTGCGCGTCGGTGCTGAAGTCCTTGCTTACCAGGAGATCGTGCCGGCGGCGTGGGGCTGGCTGCCTTATTCCGCTATTTTTGAACTTGCGGCAGTAACCGCTTTAGCGGTCAACTTGATCGCCACATTTCTGCAGCCCTCAAGAGCCAGCCAATCGCTGGCACCCAAACTTTGACATTTCTGTGACAACTCTGTTGTAACGCCTTTGCCGCTCCTAAGAACCAAAGCTGGAGCGGATGGGTTAGCGACTCAAAATGCGGGGCCAAGGGAGCCAATGCCAGCCATGCAGGTTGCGCCAAAACTTGCATCGCGAAAGGCGAAAGCCAGTGCTGGTGACCGACTCCGATCAGAGAGTCCTGGCAATTGACAATCCTGCTGCCTTGGCGGGACAAGAGGGTCACCACGTGCAAGTCAGTGGCAATATGACCGACAAAGGCGCGTTGCACGTCGCTACGATAAAGGAGACGCAATAAAGTTCGGTCCGACGAGCGCGAAACTGCACTGTCGAGCAAAGACAGACTGAACCGCAAGGCGAAGAGGAGGGCGCCCCCCGATCTCGGATACTAGCCGGAACCCAGCTTAACGTAGCTGTCAATTTCCGCCAGCAGTTGGTCGATTTGCGCACTTGCTGACAGCGGGCGGCCTTGCGAGCCGCCCGCATTTTTGGGTGTTTGACTACTGGTTCTGCGCCGCCATCTTCTTCGCGAGTTGCTCCTTGATGACCTCGAGGTTGAAGCTGGCACCCTTCTGCATCGGCGGAAACTCGAGTGCGGTCTGGGCGAGCTTCCCGACCTCCTGCTGGACGAAGACGAAGCGCCAGAACTCGAAAGCGAACCAGTTGTAGAACGCCAGCGATCCCTTGTCGTTGCTAGGCATGCCGGTACGCTCAAAGGGATCCAGGCGGAGATTGGTGAGGATCGGCCAATCAACCTTGACCGTCGCGCCCAACCAACCGTTTGGCTGATCGGTGAAGCGGTACTTGTAATCGTTGATGCGCACCGCACTCAGGGTGCCCTCGGTGAAGTAGAAGATCTCATGACGGGCCGACGCCGTCTTGCCGGTGATCAGGTCAAGCTGGTTGTAACCGTCGAGGTGGACCTTGTAGTTTTGTCCGGCGAGTTGCTTGCCCTGCTTCAGTTCATCGACGATGTTCGGGTCGCCGGCCGCAGCAACGAATGTCGGGAACCAGTCGAGGCTGGAGAAGATGCCATTCTCGACCCTATTGGCCGGGACGTGACCGGGCCAGCGCACCATGGCCGGCACGCGGAAGCCACCTTCGAGAGCCGTTCCCTTGCCGCCGGCGAACGGAGTCTGCCCGCCGTCGGGCCAGGTGAAGTTTTCCGCGCCGTTATCGGTGGTGAACACTACGATGGTGTTGTCGTCAACTCCCATGTCTTTGAGCTTCTGCATCACCGCGCCGACGATGTCGTCGAGTTGCGCCATTCCACCTTCCTCTTCTGACCAGCCGTTCTCCGGCGTGCGCATTGCCTCATACTTCGGAGAAAGGTGGGTCACAACGTGCATGCGCGTCGGATTCAGCCAGAGGAAAAACGGCTTGTTATCGGCCTTGGCCTTGTCCAGGAAAGCTGTGGCGAAGCCCAGGATCGCCTCGTCAACCGTCTCCATGTTGTACTTGATACCCTCCATGGGATGTGGCGGCAGCGGTCCTGCGTCTTCAATCTTCTGCTTGCCGATCTTGCCCCAGCGCGGCTGCACCGTGGGATCGTCCACGTTGGTCGCCCAACTATGGACCATGTTGCGCGGGCCAATCGTGTCCTTCAGGGCCGGCGGATAATTCCGGTGGAAGGGGTCTTCCATGGCGTCCAGGTGATACAGGTAGCCGAAGTACTCGTCGAAGCCATGGACGGTGGGCAGGAACTGATTGAGATCGCCGAGGTGGTTCTTGCCGAACTGTCCGGTCTCATAGCCCATGGACTTGAGCGCGGTAGCGATGGTTACCGCCTGATCGGGTATGCCGACTGGGGAGCCAGCCTGCCCGACGGTGGTCATTCCCGTACGTACCGGCAGCTCACCGGTGATGAAGTTTGCGCGGCCCGCCGTGCAGCTCGCCTCGGCGTAGTAATCGGTGAACAGCATGCCCTCGGATGCCAGTTTGTCGAGGTTCGGCGTGCGCCCGGCCATGATGCCACGGTTGTAGGCGCCCACATTGAACCAGCCGACGTCGTCTGACATGATGACGACGATGTTGGGTTTGTTTGCCGTAGCTGTTTGTGCGTGAGAACTCACGCCACCGCTGGCAAGAAAACTCGAGACAGCCAGCGCACCGAATGCAAATTTCCGGACACCTGCACCAAAATCCATACGTATTGCTCCTTGCTTGGAACTTAGTTATCTCCGCGGCGGAGGATAGGAATGAAAGTGAGTCTTGGGCGAAACCCACAGGAAAGAGCCCGCGATGATGGCTAATACTCGCCCTCAGCAAAGCTCTCAGGAGATAAAGAAATCGTAAGTCCGGTTGGTCTCTTAAGCTACTGGCAAAACTGCTAGGTACTCAGTCTTTTTACAGCGTTAAACGCGGAAGGACTGCGCGCCATGCAACTTCATTTGAAGAGCTCGACGGTTGCGAACGGCGTCGCCGACCAAGGCCGAAAACGATTGAGGGTGAACTTCGTTGGCTGCCCCGGCATCACTTCCACATGTAAGTAGTTGTAATCTTCCTTGGGAGCTGCGCCCTTCCAGTACTGATCCGGCGGGTAACCCTCCGGGACCTTGACGTGCGTCCTGCCGGGAAGGAGTGGGTCTTGTTCCGCGCCCCCGCCGCCCAGAAGTAGATACTTGACGCCGTCCACTTCATAGACTTCAGTGGTATGCACGTGTCCGTTGAAAACCGTGATGTCCAGGTCTTTCGCGTAAGCGGCAATCGTCTTATGAGGATTTTGATCGTCGGGGATGGCGCCAAAGCCGGAGCGGCAGAAGGTCGGGTTATGGAAAGCGATGAAGACCTTCTTAGTCCCCTTAGCCTTGGCTTCATCGAGCCACTGCTTCAGCTCTTTCATCTGTTCTTCGTAGGTAGGCCGAGTGGCTCCCCAGCTCGTGGGCTCGCTGTAGTCGTATTTGCCGGTCCATAGGAAGATGAAGCGAACTCCGTTATAGTCAAACTTGTAGGTGAGTTGGTCTTTGGAGACTCCGAACTTCTTTAAATAGGGGAAGACGCTCAACAGGCCTTCCACGTCGGTGTCGCCCCACACTTCATGATTGCCGACAGCAGGGAAAACACGCCCATCGAGGCCAGCGGCTTTCATGTCGCTATCCGGGGGTGGCAACTGGCTCATTACATCCTCATTTACTAGCTTCCAGTACGGGCTGTCGGAGGGGTTATTGCCCTGCTTGGCCCACCAAATCAGGTCGCCGGTGCTGAGAATTAATTTGGCCCGTCCCTGCTGAACGTCTTTCACCATCTCCCGGACAACCCAGTCTCCGCCTTCCAGCCGGAATATTTGGTGGCGCACACCCGGCATCAGCTTCACGTCCTCAACCGAGGCTTCCGTGATCCACCCCTTGTCTACCGTCAACGTCATCACCTCGCTGGCGGTGAGGAACGGCATAACCATCTGGACCAACTCCTTTGTTTCCGGGTTGTAGATCAGCTTGACACTTTTCTTCACGGTGGCTTCCGCTACGTGAGTCGGAAGCACCAGTTCAAACATGTCAACCATGAGCTCACGAGCCTGCGCTTCCTGGTCCTGCTTGTAAGGCAGGTACATCATCGATCGCGAATCGCCGTACACGTCAAACGAAAACCCTTGACCGGCAGGGTTCGTCGCCTGCTGGGCCGGCGCCGTGAGGGGCTGTAGAGTCAGCACGGCTGCTAATGCGAACAAGCTGGAGCAAACCTTTGTTGAGTTAGTCATTGTCGTTTCTCTTGCCCCAGTTCTTCGCCCTCGGCCCGGTTGGGTCGCTAATGATTCTGAATGCTGCGGCTGATCCCAGGGACAATCATGATCGCAGGCTGGCTGGTCGTGATCATGTGATAGATGTCACAATCCAGGGTGTTTTTCTCCAGGAAAGTTGACCAATCGCTTTCGGGCGGCTGACTTCCTCGACTGTTCTCTGTGGCAAAATGTCCAGGGTTGACCTCCCGACGGATATTGACATTTATTATGTGATCAGCGTGCAATCATTCGTCCGGTGTTCATGGAGATAACAAGTGGCTATTCATAAGAAAGCTTCTCTTGCCCACACGCCAGCCAAGACCCAGGAGCAGTTGAGTGCCCAGCAAGTTCGCGAGACCAGGATTGTCGCCGACCTTCGGATCATGCACTCGATGGTGAGCCAGCTTTACCATCACATGTGTGATCTGCACGAACGGTACACCGAGGCAGATATTATCCGTTATGCCGACCAGGAGCTTTTGGCGGTTGATATCAAGCGTAACGACGAGACGTATCAGTTCTTCGTCGGCTTGTCGGAACGGCGCAGGAAGCTGGGATGAGTTCGGCTGGGGTGAATAAAGGTGCGCTCGTCAGCTACGCGGCAATCATAATATTCTCCTTCGTCGTGCCCATGCAGGCGGCGCAACCCTCCACCCAAACTTTGGTCGCAGGTTGGGAATTCCGCGCCCTCAATGCGGCTGACCATCCTGAAGTCAATTCCTGGCACCCAGCGCAGGTGCCTGGCGTGGTACACACGGACCTGCTCGCAGCCAAGCTCATCGCCGATCCCTTCTACGGCGACAACGAGGCCCGGCTGCAATGGATAGGCCTGACCGATTGGGAGTACCGTACGACCTTTCAAGTGGACAGCTCCGTGCTTGCGCACGAGCATGTGGAGCTGGTTTTCGAGGGACTCGATACCTTCGCGGAAGTTTTTCTGAACGAGCAGTCCGTGCTGCGCGCAGACAACATGTTTCGTAGCTGGCGAGTGGCCGCAAAAGCGCTCCTGAAGCCCGGTCCTAATACGTTACGCATCGTATTCCAGTCGCCAATAACCTCGATGATCCCCAAGGTCAAGGCACTACCTTATCCGTTGCCGTCTATTTCAACCGTGAATGCCGGCAACGAGGAGAATGTTGCGACCGCTCCTTACACTCGGAAAGCGGCTTATCAGTACGGCTGGGATTGGGGCCCGCGCTTGTTAACCATCGGCATCTGGAGGCCCGTGCGGCTGGAGACCTGGGACGCGGTGCGCATCTCGAATTTTCACATCCAGCAACAGCAGGTCAGCCATGAATTCGCGATGCTGGCAGCAGAGCTCGAGATTGACTGCAGCCGGCCGCTGACGGCAACGCTTACCGTCCGCGATGCCGACCGTTCAGACACCTGGACCACGGTTGCAACCCAGACTGTCGAGCTTGAGGCTGGAGCAAATCGTACTTCCATTCCATTGCGAATCGTGGGACCGAAGCTATGGTATCCCGCAGGCTACGGGCCGCAGGAGATATATCGCTTTGAAGCCACGGTGCGCGTGGGCAAGGAAATCATTGCCACCTCGGAGCTGAAAACGGGTCTGCGTTCGGTCGAGCTGCGCCGTACGCCGGACCAGTGGGGCAAGAGCTTCACCTTTGTGATCAACGGCCTTCCCATCTTCGCCAAGGGCGCTAATGTAATTCCTTGGGATAGCTTTCCCAGCCGCGTGACGCCTGAACGACACCGTCAGATACTGCAGGCGGCACGCGACGCCAACATGAATATGGTTCGCGAGTGGGGCGGCGGAATCTACGAGTCCGCCGATTTTTACGAGATATGCGACGAGCTTGGTCTGATGGTATGGCAGGAATTCGCCTTCGGCGGCGACATGGTGCCCGGTGATCTTGCTTTCCAGGAAAATGTACGCCAGGAAGCCACGCAACAGGTGAAACGATTACGCGATCATCCCAGCATTGTATTGTGGTGCGGCAACAACGAAATCGAAGCGGGTTGGGACAACTGGGCTGACCGCATC
Source organism: uncultured Acidobacteriaceae bacterium (assembly GCA_963763725.1). Lineage (GTDB taxonomy): Bacteria > Acidobacteriota > Terriglobia > Terriglobales > Acidobacteriaceae > Bog-257. The sequence goes on along the minus strand of CAVXQI010000007.1, from coordinate 54,488 downwards.
GCCTACCGTCTGAGTATTCCTCCGCTGCAGAGTGAGCGCGTGTGGCAGGATTATGTCGTCCTGTTTCGCGACATCATCAAGTCGGTGGTCACGCAGTATGCCGGCCCAGTTCCCTACTGGCCAAGTTCGCCCAGCACCAACTTTGAGGCGCCCGCCAACTCGCAAGACACCGGCTATGGCGATATGCACTATTGGGGCGTGTGGCATGCGCTGGAACCCATCGAGAACTACACCCTGCAGAAGCCGCGTTTCATGTCGGAGTTCGGGTTTCAATCGTTCCCGGAGGTGCGGACTATTCTCACTTTCGCGCAAGCAAGCGACCTCGCAATCGACTCGGCGGTGATGCAATCGCACCAGAAGAACCACGGTGGCAATGAGCGCATACTCACCTACATGTTGCGGGATTATCCCGAGCCGACGAATTTTGCGTCGTTTGTGTATCTCAGCCAGGTGCTACAGGCGGAAGCGATTAAAGCAGGCGCGGAACACCTGCGACGAAACCAGCCGCGCGTGATGGGCGTGCTCTACTGGCAACTGAACGATTGCTGGCCGGTAGCATCGTGGTCCAGCATCGACTACTACGGGCGCTGGAAGGCGCTGCAGTATTACGCCCGGCGATTCTACAATGACCTGCTCATCTCGCCTTTTCTGCATGACGGAGTAATCGATGTGTATGTGGTGTCGGACAAGCTGCAGCCGGTAAGTGGCCGAGTCCGAATGCGATTGCTCGACTTCAGCGGCAAAACTTTGCTCGATAAGACACAAGATATCCAGGTCCCCGCTCAGTCCAGTGCCATCTATTTCAGCGTCAGCGCGAAAGATCTGCCCGGCCAGGCCAGCTCCGACCAGATCTTCTTTGCATTCGAGCTCAACGTCGGAGGCCAGACGGTCTCGCGCAATCTGGTATTTCTTGACACCATGCGCAACCTCGACCTCCCCATGAAGCCGGCCATAGAAAATCGAATCAGCGAGACAGCACAGGGCTACACGATCACGTTGCGGTCGCCAGTGCTGGCGCGCAATGTAGCTCTGTCGTTTGAAACTCTGGGAGACGTCAATATCCAGCTCTCTGATAATTATTTCGACCTGCTGCCGGGGGAGTCAGTGACGGTGATTGCCAAGACGTCTGCGAGTCTCGACCAGCTCAAAGGCGCTATGAAGATCAACACGCTGACTGATGCCTTTTCCTATCCCAAGCCCGATTATCGTGTGCATACTCACTAGGGAATATCTGATTAAGCCAGTTGGGGTCCCCCAGGGCTAAAGCCCAGCCTTTATATCAGGTATGTACGGACGGCCTGAAGGCCGTCCCCTTCAAAGCCCGGACAATGGTGAACCGCCGAAGCGGATGCTCCCGGGGAAAACTTGCATCCTAAACGCGAACGTGATCACATTTCCCTTGGAAGCACAAAGGAGCGGGAATATGTCAGGGCCCAAGGCGTTCGCATCGATCCTGTTGCTGCTAGCTCCGCCCTTGGTTGCGCAAAAGATTCCGGCGGGCACGGTCATCCCCGTGATGCTCCGGACAACGCTGGACTCCCGAAAAGCTACCGTGGGACAGCAGATCACAGCCAGGGTTATGCAAGATGTTCCTCTGGTGTCGCAGGCGCGGATTCGAGCCGGCTCAAAGCTGGTTGGCCACGTCGTGGCGGCGACCCGGACAGGAGCGACGTCGGGATCCCGCATCGTGGTGTCATTCGATCGCGTGATGACGGGTGGTGCCGAAATTCCTATAACGACGAGCCTGCGCTCGCTGGCTTCCATGATGGAGGTCTTCGAGGCGCAACTGCCCACCAACGCAATCGATGACTACGGCACCACGCCGGCCGATTGGGTCACAGTGCAGATCGGGGGCGATGTGGTCTATCGCGGAAACGGAACCGTGATGACTGACGATCGGGTGGTTGGCAAAGCGACGATTGGAGGCGAGGTGACCGCGAAGCTGATTGCCTCTCGCGATCGCGGTTGCGGCGGGTCAACCGCGGAAAACGACCGCGACCAGGCGCTCTGGTTGTTCTCGCCTTCGGCGTGCGGAGCCTACGGCTTCGCAGACTTGAAGATTGTTCATGCCGGCAGGGGGGAACCGATCGGGCAGATCATTCTAGAGTCGGGTAAGAATGCGCGTGTGCCGGGGGGCAGCGGCTTGTTGCTCAGGGTCATCTCTTCTCCTGAACATTCTTCGGGCGGGCCGCCGCCGGTGTAAGCGCCTGAGCTTGCTTAGCTCGTTCCCTATTCGAGCAGGTTTTCCTTCCAGAGCTTCTGTCCGGCCAGGGAGACATAAAATCCCCAAACCGCTAACCCGATTATGGTTACCATCACGAACAGCGAGCCGCCCAGATACCAACTGGAGAGATGGGTGGTGATTGGAATGTTCAGCAGCAAGTCCACGGTAAACATGCCGGTCGCCAGGGCAATGAAGCCGAAGCGCAAAACGACAAACGCGGCAATCGCGTAAACGGCGGCGAAGGTGGAGACGTCAATCAGCACGTGATGACTCCCGATTGTCTTGACCGCCGTCCACACAGCAACGAAGGCCAGGGCAGCCAGCCAGGGCTTGCGCAGAAGCACTCGCAATATGAACATCACGAAAAAGAACAGCAGAGTTCCCTGCACCGAAGTGGCCAGGTGCCACATCCAGGAACCGAGCACGTGGCGCGCTCCCAGCAGGAAATCCGTCGTACCCAGCGCCGGCGCATCGCCCGCGCGCAGTCGCAAAAGATAGAAGATGGAGTAGATCAGCGCCCACACCATACCCAGGAGCACTCCGTAAAGCACATCTCTGCCGACCAGCGGGTCGCGAACCTGCCCCGCCATGAGCCGGCTCCAGGAGATGATGGCGTGTGGCCAGCGTCGCCGGACGAAAGGCTCGATGGCCAGATATAGCGCACAGACAACGACTGCAACAAAAAGCGATGAGCTGGCAGCCAGCACAAAGAGTCCGAGGGACGAGATTGACGCCACGAAGTGCGCCTTAAATATCCAAAGCAGCATTTGGATGGAAAAGATTGCGATGCCCAGACGCCCCGCTCCCTGGACATCCGCTTTCTCGCGCACGTAGTTGCGCCACGCGATCAGAACGGCAGCCAACAGCAAAAGAAGACCAACAATAGAAAGAACAACGTGCATCACCTTAATGGTGAAGGACTCGTCCGAGGTTGCCATTCGGGTGGGCTCGGTCCACGCCCCAATCAATGCAAAATAAACTGGCTTGCCACGGTAGGCGGCGGCTTCGACGCGCAAAGGGTAGGTAGTGCCCGGCCAGGTGCCTGTCCAGGCGGCACGAGCGTCCGAAGCGGCCAGCGAGTTCCAAGTCGAGGTAGCAGGTTGGAACTGCGTCTCATCCAGCCCGGCCGATTGGAACAACACACTCCAATTGAAAGGCGCGAACGGAGCAGTGTCGGTCTCCTTCTCGGGTGGAATCGCTTCCAGGTGATGCAGCCTGCCGACAGAGTCGAGAGAAATCTGAACCATGCCGGAGAGGATGGGCGGCGGATCGTCCAGGTCCACGATGCCGGGAGTCAGTGAATTGTCCTTCACCTCGGTGGCGACCATTTCCGACGGACTTTCGCGCAGCCAGTAAATCAACGCCGGAGGCCGACCTCGCAATGTAGCATCCCAGCTGGTGCGCAGTTTCGGATTGTCGTGCAGATACTCAAGGTAGGCATCGTCGTAGAGGAATCCCTCGGCGCTGTCGGCTGGGGGCGCGGTGTATCCGAGCTGTTGGACAATGTCGCGGGCCTTCTGGTTAAGAATCTCCGCGGAGTACGGAACATTCATCCTCTCAATGCCACTCGTCTTCGCGGCCAGCAAATAGAAGGCAAGCAGTCCCACAATAGCGACGCTCAGCCACCCCAGCGCAAAAGGAGGTTTGAGTCCGGTAGTGTCTCCTGCGGCGGCCACCATTTGCGGAGATGGGGTTTCACCGGCTGCCAAAGCGGCCGCCAGCGGATCTCCGCCCGGTAATGCCGCGGCCACCGCCAGCGCTGAAGCCGGTCTGGCCTCGGGATTCGTCTCCAGACAATGCAGAATCGCACGCTCGACGGCTGGGTCGATGTCTTTCACCAACACGGAAGGCCGGCTGGGAGCGCTGTCGCGACGTATGCGGATGATCTCCTCCAGCGTCCTGCCATCAAACGCAGTTTTGCCCGTAAATACCTCATACAGCAGCAAACCAAGAGAGTAGATGTCGCTCTTGACCGTGACTTCTTCCCCAGCCAACTGCTCAGGAGCCATATACGCCGGCGTGCCGCTGCGCACATCCTCGATCTCGTGAGCAATGCCTGCCAGTCCGAAGTCGGTGATCAGAACTTCTCCGCGTCCATCGAGCATTACATTGGCGGGCTTCAAGTCGCGGTGGAGCACTCCCTTGTCATGGGCGGCGGCGACTCCGGCGCAAATCTTGCGAGCAATTTCGGCAGCCTTGTCGCCGGGCAAACGTCCGATGCGGCGCAGCAACGACGCCAGGTCCTCGCCATCGATGTATTCCATGGTGAAGAAGATCAGGTCGTCGGCTTGTCCGATGTCGAAGACGCGGCAAACATTGGGATGCGAGATGCGGCGCGCGATCCGGACTTCGTTGCGGAATCGCTCCAGGTTGTGCTCGCCGCCGGCAGACTCGGGGAGAAATTTGAGCGCGACTTGTTGGCCCAAGGTAAGATCGTCAGCCCGGTAAACCTCACCCATGCCGCCCCGACCGAGCAGCGCGATGATGCGATAGCGACCTGCGATCAGCGCACCCGGTGCAAAGCGGCCGTTGTTGGCAAACGCATGGGAGGATGGCCGGGATAGGGGCTTCCGCGGAGCGGGCTGCTTCGGCTGAGACAACGTTGGCGTGTCGTCGCCATAAGTGTCCGCGGCTTCAGAAGCAATTGGTTTTCCGCAACTAGCGCAGAAAGGAGTTGCCTGGGTCGTCTTCGAGCCGCAGGATCGGCACTTCTGCATGAAAGGAATCCCCTGGATACGTCGTGCGGAATATCTTACAGCGTATTGAGCGAACAGTTGAAGGGTCGGCGCGAGCAGTCATTTTTCTCATTCCGGAATGCGTTGCAGGAAAGAACGGTCTTCCACCAGGATGCATTTCGCCTTGTCAGCCGCAGCGACGTTGGCGACAGCGTCAGCATCCCTCATCAGGGCCGCACGATACTGTTCGTAAGCCGCGAGGTCGCGAAAACCTATCAGGGCAAGCGCAATGTTTGTTGGACCTGCCAATTTGGTAGGCAGAAAGTATCCCAGCAGTTCCCCGCCGCAGCGCTTAATCGTTTCCGGCCAATTACGAGCGTATTGCTCGAAATCGGCAAGCTTGAATGGATCGAGGGTGTATCGAATGCACATGGTTATCATGAAACCGCCTCCGTTTGATTTTGATGCCGACGTGTAGCACAAGCAAACCCTCGCGTCAGGCTGACAACTCATAGGCTGAATGCTGAGTGCTGAAGGCCAATTGCTAACTGCTAGTTGCTAATTGCTTCTACTGCAGATGCCGCATACGGAACGGAATCTGCACCACGGCCTCCAGCGCGACCGGCTCGCCGTTTTTTGTGCCGGGCCGGAAGCGCCAGCGCGCCAGTGCGCGCACCGCGTTGTCATCGAGGCGGGAATCCAGACTGTCGAGCACTCTGATATCGTCCACGGTTCCATCGACGCGGATCACGGCATACAGCGTGACCGTGCCTTCCACGTGGTCGCGCAGGACCTCGGGGGGATAGGCGGGATCTACCTTGGTAGTGGCCACCGGCGCGGTAATCAAACCTTTGTCGGTGCTCTCCTTCAGCTCGGCGAAGCGAATGATCCAACTGCCCGTCACCGAGGTCAGGTTGGGCATGTTCATGGTAAGCGAGAAATAGCGCCTCGCACCGAACACCCGCTTCTCAATGCGGGTGTCGGGGTCATCTGACAATGTGGGAGGTAGCGCCGGAGGCTGCCGCTCGTGAATGCTGGGCAGCGAAGGCCTCATAGCAGCGGCGATCATCCGTTTGCGAGCTTCCATGTCGGGATTCGGGGTGGGCGGCTTGGCCGGCGTTCCCGCCACAACAGAAGTAGCAGCTCCCGGAGGAGCAGCGCCGACCGTGATGCCCGGAGGCAGACCGTTTCCAGCGCCCTTGCCCGTGCCGCCGCTGGCGTCGTTGCCGGTCCCAGCAACGTTGGGTGTGCCCGGTGCGTCAGCTTTGCCGCTTGGTGAGGCATGAAATTCTCCGCTGCGATTACCGCTGGGCGCGCTGATCGGTCCGCGCACGTCGGCCGGAGCCAGGCCCAACGCAATCAGTTGTCCCTGTCCTTGGGATGGAAGGTTCTGCACGTTGGGCGGCGGTGGAATGTTCTTCGCGCCATTGTCACCCAGGCCGCTGGCCCGCTGCACCGGCACGGGAAGCTTCGGAGCAGCGACCTGCGGCTGCATTTGCGCCATGTTGAGCTGTCCCTTTTGCAGCTTCAACTGGTCGGGCGACAACGCAGGCTCAACCACGGAAGGTTGCGGCAGCGTGGGCAGTTGCAACTTCGACTTCAACTGCGAAATGTCAGCAGTCGGTGCGACAACCGGAGTTTCAAACTGTGGAACTTTCAATTGCGAAACCGATCGCGCTGAGGCGGCAATTGGCTGGGCCGCCGGCACTGGGGTCCAGGCGACAATATTCGGTAACTTTACGTCGTGATCCAGCTTGACCTTCGGCGGTGTAACGATCGTCTGGTGGTTGTTATCCGGCTCGGGCGGGAGGGACAGAATCTCCTGTTTCGCCAGCTTGGGCGCGCCTTGGCGTGGCTTCACGGGCGCTTCACTGGCGGTGTTGATGGGCGGCAAATACTCGCTAACCGGATAGTATTCGACCTTGGTGTTCTGAAACGGCGACTCAAGCCTGGGCACGCGATTGAAAAATGGCAAGGTACAGACCAGATAGACCGCGATGATGAACGCGATGTGGCCAGCGTACGATTCGGCAAAGCGGTAAGCATCAATGCCGGTGCGGATGAAATATCCTGGTCGCAGCGGGACAGGTTGTGCCGTGATCTCGACCTGCGGAGGCTGGCGGTGCAGCAGAAGGTCGCCGAGGTTGCGGAAGAAAACGTGATACCACGGCTCCAATTCAAACAGCAGTGCCGGAGGTTCGACGACCACCGCGGTTGCGCTTTCTGGGGTGGGATCGCACCGTGTAGCGTCGCGCTGGGCCCTGGTTGCGGTACTGTCCGACATCATCCTCGACCGTGGAGCAAGTACTCGGATTATAGCGGAAAATGGCGACTGGGCGGAGGCATTGCGACCTGGAATTGCTCTTCCGTCAAACTGTGGTGGCGTGCAATGATGGATCGTCACGGGGGCTAACATGATGCGGAGATGTTTGGTGTTGGCGGCGGTGTTCACCTCGCTTGCAGTCTGTATGCCGGCGCAGCCAGTGCCTGCTGCACCGGCCCAGCGAACGGCAAAAGCCGCTGCTCCCGCGGACGATCCCTCCGGCATGTACACCTTCTTGCGCGAAGGCGAATTCGTGCAACTCACGGTGGAAGATGGCAAGGCGTCGGGTTACATTTCTCGCTTCGGGGACACGGACAGCGACAAGGGTCAGTTCATCGACCAGTTCTTCGACAAGGCCAGCCTGGTGGGCGATCATCTGTCATTCAATACCAAGACGGTACACGGAGTCTGGTATGAGTTCAACGGAGTAATCACGATTACGCCGGGCAAACAGCCCGGCCAGGAAGACTATCGCGTGATCAAGGGCACGCTGCTGGAGCATGCAACCGATGCCAGCAATAACGACAAAGTCAAGCAGCGACAGGTGGAATTCAAATCGTTCCCGCAGGACTTGAGCAAGCCGTAAGACAGCATTCGGCCGTCAGCTATCAGTCGTCCGCCAGCGAACATTGTCCGCGCACCTGCCAAACTACAAGCTCCCCGCCCCCGGACCAATGTGAATACTGCCATTGACATTGCTGGACGTGGCCGCGTTCGAGGGCCCATCGCCAGCGGACTCGATCGGAAGTCCAACCATGAATACTGTATACTCGGCAGTCCAAAACCAGAATTCCATCGTGTTCCAAGCGTTGGCTCGATTGTGTACTTTCCATCCATGGGTCTGTCCGTTGCCATTGTCGCCATGAACGAGGAGGCCATTATCGGCCGGACCCTGGAAAGCGTGCGTTGGGCTGATGAAATTGTTATGGTCGACTCCGGGTCAACAGACCGAACTTGCGAAATCGCTCGCGAATGCGGCGCCAAAGTCTTGCTAAAAGACTGGCCAGGATTCTCGCTGCAGAAGACCTATGCCTTCGCGAACTGTACGCAAGACTGGATCTTGTCGCTGGATGCCGACGAGATAATCGTCCCTGAATTGGCCGACGAAATCCGGAGGGTGGTCGGCAATCCTGACGCGCTTAACGGCTACTGGATACCGCGCAAGAATCTGTTTCTGGGGAAGTGGACGCGGTTCGGAGGATTTTACCCTGATCCCAAGCTGCGACTTTTTCGCCGTGGCCGCGGATTTATGACAGGCACTGAGCCGCATCCCCGCATTGACTTGAAACCGGAGTTTGACCAGAGGACTGGACACCTGAAGAACGCCATGGTCCACGATGCATATCCCACATTGTCGTCCTACATGGCACACATGAACAGTTACTCTTCGGCGGGTGCAAAAGGGGCGGTGGCAAACGGCTATCGTGGCTTCAGCTTCGTTGACATTGTCTTACGGCCGATGGCGACATTCATCTATAACTACTTTTTCCGTCTCGGATTCCTCGATGGCCGTGAAGGCCTGTTGCTGCACCTTTACCACGCGGTGTATGTGTCCAATAAATACGCCAAAGTATGGGAGCTGACACGAGCAGGTTCCTCCACGAAAGACGAATCCTAGCTCTCGAATTTCACTCCGCGTTGTAGGTCTGGATCTGTACAGGTCAATCAATACCCGGCCACGGATATACTCATGTGTAAACAAATATCCTGGTAGAGCATGCCAGTAGTAAGCATAATTGCGACGGTTTTGAACGAGGCGGACGACATCGATGGGCTGGTGTCTAGTCTCATTCACCAGACGCTCGAGCCGGCAGAGATCATCATCGTCGATGGTGGATCCACAGACGGCACATGGGAGCGTTTGCAGGCCGACGCCCGAGTTCACGCCAATCTGAAGGCCATTCAAGACCCCAGTTCTAACTTGAAAGAATCGCCCGGACCGATTGCGCGGGGAAGAAATGTTGCCATCGCAGCCGCGTCCTCGGAGGTAATTGCCTGTGCGGACGCCGGATGCGTTTACGACCCCGACTGGCTGGTGAGACTGACGGAACCTATTCGTAACGGCCACGCCGAGTATGCGCTCGGCGGCTCGTGCCTGGATGCCGATGGTCAGACAATGTGGGACATCGCGTCAGCGCCTTTTTTTGGAATTAAGCTGGACCCCAACCAACCAACAAAGTCATGCACCGCTCGTTCCATGGCCTTTCGGAAAGACTTATGGCAACGGGTTGGCGGCTTTCCGGAGACGAGCCTTACGGAAGATAGCCTCTTCGATCAGCGCGTCCGCTCCGTCGTACACCCAGCCTTTCCCGAGCGCGCCAAGGCGCACTATAGGCCTCGGCATAGCCTGAAGACTGCTCTTAGGGACCTAGGCCGCTACGCGACGCTCGACGGAGTTATGGACATCCGGCGCGGGCGTCTATTCCGCAATCTGGCGCGCTGTGTTGCCGAGGTAATTGCAATCGCGCTTCTGCCGCGCACGGTCCTTCTCTTGGTATGTGTGCTCGTTCTGGAAATCTATTTCGCGTTTCGCCTCGACTGGAAGAGCTTTCCCGGAAAAACGTCAATCCGGCTGCTGGGTGCCAGGCTCTGGTTCTCTCTGATCGTTCCGTGGTTGGTTACACTGAACCACGTTAGAGGCGCACTCACCAAGGCCAATCAGCCCAACCGGCAAAATGTGGCTAGTTGAGCAAAAAGAGACCTTGAAGCGATTTAGCTGAGCGACAGGACAATTGCGCTAGGGCGCCAACTCAGCCGTACGCAAGAAATCGTAGTTGCCCGAAGGGCTTAACTCGATTTCCCGGACCCGGTTGGTGTGCACCAGAACGTTGTCGAGATACCAGAGGTTGATGTACGGCAAGTCGCTCGCGATAATGCGCTGCAGCTCGTCATAGATGACTTTGCGTTTCTGCTGGTCGATGGTGCGGCGGCCTTCACGGATCAATTCGTCCACCTGCGGGTTCGAGTAGAAGGTGCGGTTGGCGCGTTTGGGCGCGAAGCTACCGGAATCGAAGATGTGTTCGAAGATGTCAGGATCGAGATTGCTGCCGCCAACCCAACGCAAGGAATGCATCTGGTAAGCACCTTTGGTTACGTCTGCAAAGAATGTCGCAAATTCGAAGGTGCGGATGTCGAGCGCGATGCCGACGTCACGCAATTGCTGCTGCAACACTGCTGCCAGCAGTCGTGTCGACTCGTCCGTCGAAGTCTTCATCGTGATGTGAAATCGAACCCCGTTGGTTGCGCGGTAGCCGGCGTCATCTAGAAGCTTCCGCGCCCGCTCCGGGTCATGGGGATACCTCGCAACATCGGCATCGTAGGCCCAATGCTGGGGGGGCAGGACGCTGTACGCCGGGCGCGCCTGGTCGCGCAGCAGGTAATGAATGATCGGCTGTACGTTGACGGCATACGCGATCGCGCGCCGCACTCGAACGTCCTTCAGGATGGGGTCACGCAGGTTCATAGCAAGGTAGGCGTAAATTGTTCCGGGAGATTGCGTGATCGTGAGATCGTGATTTCGCTCGAGCGCCACTACCGTGTCCGCCACCAAAGAGTTCAGGGCAATGTCAGCGCTGCGCTTGCGCAGTTCGAGCGCGCGAGTGGTGGCGTCAGGGATTACCTTGAACTCCACTCGCTCCAGCTTCGGCGGCGTCGCCCAGTAGTTGGGATTGCGTTCGATTACGACTTCTTTGTCCATCTGTGCGCGCACAAAGCGAAATGGTCCAGAACCAATAGGGTTGCGATTAAAGTCGTCGCCACTGCCGTAAGGCACGATGCCGATCGCGCCGTCGGAGAGATTCCACAGCATCGGCGCAAACGGCTCCTTCAAACGAAAAACGATGGTGTAGTCATCAGCGGCCTCAACCTGGTCTATAGGTGCATAGGTACTCGTTTTAGCGCTGCGAATTTTACCGCTAAGCAGCGAATCGAACGTCCACTTAACGTCGCGCGCGGTCAGGAGCTGTCCATTGTGGAAGTGAACTCCATGATGCAGATGGAAAATGTAGGTTTGCGTATCGGGTATTTCCCAACTGTCAGCCAGCCACGGCTTCAGATTGAAGTGGTCATCCCGGTGAACCAGGGAGTCGAAAAGAAGTGTGTCGATTCGCTCCGACTGCGCATCCACGCCGACGCGCGGATCCAGATTGGTCGGACTGCTCTCAATCACCATGACCAGCGTGTTGGGATCGGGCTTACGTGCGCAACCGGCGAGAAACAACATCACGGAGAAACAGAGGCACAGAGAGAAACTAGATCTGGGATGTCCAAATCTCCACTCACTCCGTTTCGGCCCTGGCTTCTCGGCATTACATGTATTTCTTACTTCAGCTCTTTCTTCTCTGTGCCTCTGTGTCTCTGTGGTAAATGACTCCTGGATTTTGCCCGCGCCGTCCGTGGTGGAAAATCTACACATAGCTGACCTTGCCCAGAATTGCCGGCCGCTTGGCTCCGGTCGCAGAAGGGACGTTGGATGGCAGATGCCGCCAGGTCTGGTAGGCGAGCATGGCGAAAGCCACGGCCTCCTTGGCCTCCGAAGGTAGTCCGAAATCGTCGCTGGTGCGCACCCGCATTTTGAGAGGGGCAAGTTCTTCGCGAATCATTCGCATCAGGGTCGGATTGTTGGTTCCGCCCCCAGAGATCACTAACTCCCGAAAACGTACAGGTGGCTCGACCAATGGCAACACAAACTTACGCACTGCGATGCCAACCGAGCGTGCGGTGAGTGCCGTCGCAGTGGCGACGATGTCACGGTCATCATCGGCGCGACGGCAAAGTCGCAGAAGCTCACGGACGAACTCCCGGCCGAATTGCTCGCGACCGGCGGTCTTTGGCGGTTTCTGCCGGAAAAATGGATGCCGCAGCAACTGTTGCAGCACGCGCTCGATGGGTTGGCCGCGCGCGGCAATTCGTCCATTGCGATCGAAGGGCCGCTCGAATAATTGTTCGGTGACGGCGTCGATCACCATGTTGCCGGGTCCGGTATCGAAGGCGACTACATCCTCCGGAAGCGCCCGTGGCGGAATCGCAGTAAGGTTGGCGATGCCGCCCAGGTTCTGCACAATGCGTCCGTACCGGCGATGGCGGTACAGCACATAATCGAGGAACGGTACCAGCGGTGCGCCTTTGCCGCCCGCAGCCATGTCGGCGGGACGGAAGTCAGAAACCACAGGCACTCCGATTTTCGCCGCGATAATGGCCGCCTCGCCGCTCTGCCAGGTGCAGGCAATCCGGCGGCCGAGAAAAAGCGCTGGAGCTCCCTGGTGATAAAGAGTCTGCCCGTGGCAGCCGACCAGTTCGCACTCCAGGCGGGTGCGTCGCTGCGCTGCGCGCACCGCGTCCGCATAGAGTTCGCCCAGAAGGAAATGCAGTCGCGAAAGGTCGGCGACGCTCGCGGAACCTGCATTCATGGTTGCGAGGATAGCCCGTCGGACATTGGCCGGATAGGGGAACTCGTAATGGGCGAGCAGTTCGAAGCGGGAGCGGAAGCCGCGCCCCTGAATGCGCACCAGCGCGACATTGATTCCGTCGGCCGAGGTGCCACTCATCACTCCCGCGACGATCACTGCGCAAGCTCCGCGGAGCCGCTTTGAAGGGACCGGCTTCAGCCGTGCCGTAAACGTTCGCCAAGATGATCGGCTTCAGCCGCTGAGGACATTCGCCTCTTATGCGCGTTAACCAAGTCGTCGATCTGCCGCCAGACTTCATAAACCGAATTCCCGCGCGGGCTGAAGCCTAGGTCTGCTCACACCGGTACGGCACAGCTAAAGCTACTCCCCCTCAAAGACGAGCCGCCAGTGTGCTGGCCCGCACTTCTTCGCTGAATTCCCAGATATTGCGACGGAGCCTGTCCACCGTTTTTTGCGTCGGAGCGGCAGCCATGCGTGACTTCAACGTCCGCGACTTCTTCTTCGCTGCCAGCACCCGTCGCGACTTCTCGGCGATGAGCTTCGCAAATTTCTTGTCGCTCTCGGCCTGCTTGTAAACCGCCTCGAAGGCCCGGCACACGCTCTCTTCCTGCTGGCAGACAAGGAACATGTCGGCCCCCGCACGAAGGGTCTCCACCGCTGCATCCTCGATGGACGCTGCTGCCAGCACTCCACCCATGTCGAGATCGTCGGTGATGACGAGTCCGCGATAGCCGATTTTCTTGCGCAGGACTTCGCTCATCCATTTCTTTGACAGCGAGGCGGGAGCGCGATCACCCGTGAGTTGCGGATAAGCCGCGTGCGCCACCATGACGAACGGCAAATCCCGCCTTAGCTCACGATACGGAAGCAGGTCTTCGCCCCACAATCGCTTCCAGGGTTTGTCAATCACGGGTAGATCATCGTGAGAATCAAGATTCGCTTCGCCGAGCCCGGGAAAGTGCTTGCCGCAGCCGAGAATCTTGCTATCGCTCAGGCCGCGCAGGAACTCGCGAGCATACAGGATTGTCTCATTGGGATCAGCCGAAACGGTTCGCGAAGTCAGGACCTTTTTCGATGGCTCAAGCTGAAGGTCGAGCACCGGAGCGAAATCGGTGTTAAAGCCCAACGCCCGCACTTCTTCGCCGATGATGCGGCCATGTTTGCGGAAGAGCTTCTTCGAGCCTGTGACGGCGACCTCGGCCACCGCTGGCGCGGGCGCGATCACATCGCGCAGGCGATCGACCGTTCCGCCCTCCATATCCACGCACAAAAACAGCGGGGTGGAACCCGCTTTTTGCACATCGCGCAACAGCGCGTGCGTTTGGGCCGCAGCTTCGATGTTGCGCTGGAAGAGAATGATGCCGCCCGGACGCAGCGTGCCCAGCATCGATCGCAGGCGCGCCGACAGCGTGGTCCCGCCACAGCCCATGATGAGAAGCTGGCCAACCTGCTGGCGAAGTTCGGGTGTGCTTCTAGAAGCCATGGATTAGGAAAGTGTAACGCGAGGGAGGAAGGAATTCAGGTGCCTCTGCCTTTCGGCGGAATGCGCCCACTTATTCCACAGGCCTATTGGCCTTCCAAGCGTGCCAGACGTCGCTCGTGCGAATCGGCAACACCTGCTAATTGCGTCACCGTTCCAGCCAACGTTGCCAACATTGAGGTGACACGCTCGTGGCCCTCGGCGAGCCGGTCGATTCGCTCCGTCACCCGATCGAGTTCTACGGATACCTTGGCGAGTTGCACTGCGGTCTGTTGCTGCGATTCTTGCACTTTCACAATGTCGCTGTACAAGCGCCCTAGGGCCGCCCAAACTTCTTCGAAATTTTGAAACGCCACGTCGCCGCCTGTCCTTTGCCGCTGTTTGAAAGATACCTTAGCACACGCTCGAAGTCTATCGGTGGAGGCGTTCCCGCTCACCACTGGCCGCCCGGGTGCAAGCTTCATTTGCTGGCAGAATTCGGCTGGTATTAAGAACCAACCATTTCGTTGAGCCCCGCCCGAAGAGTCCAGATCTGACCTTCGACATTGGCCGTCGCTATCGCCGTATTTAGGTATTTTCTTACCCATTGTTTATGCCGCCGGTCGGCGATAGCCCAAATTGTTACGGGTACGGCGCACAACACCCCGCCGACCCACGCGACGGCTGGGTGGCACGGCAGTTCGGGATAAAAAATCGACAGAATGAGAAAAACCAGCAATGCGAGTGACCAGATTACGAACATTCCACTCTCCACAGGAGCGAAACCATGAAGGGAACCTCATAAATCATGGCGCTAAATGTCGCCTAAGCCCCGCTATTCGTCCTCACTCCATCTGCTTCTTCAGTTCATGCAGCAGGGTGAGCGCGTCCATGGGGCTGATGCGGTTGAGGTCGGTCTCCTTAATGCGATCCACGATCTTCTGCGAAAGCGGCGTGAAGATGGTCAGCTGCAACGGCGTGCTCTCGGCGGTTTCATCGTGTGCGAGGTGCTTGACCGCGCTACGCTCAGCGCTTTCATGCTCGGCCAGCACCTCACGCGCGCGGTTCACTACGTCGGCTGGCAGGCCAGCCAGCTTGGCAACCTCGATACCGTAGCTCTTGTCGGCTGCGCCTTCTTCCACCTTGCGCAGAAAAACAATTCCGCCGCCGCTCTCCTTCACCGAGACATGATAGTTCTTCACCCCGCTCAGCCGATCGGCAAGTTCCGTCAGCTCGTGATAGTGCGTCGCGAACAGCGTCTTAGCGCGAGTGTTGGCGTGAATGTATTCGATTGCGGCCCACGCGATCGCCAACCCATCGTAGGTTGAAGTCCCGCGCCCGACCTCGTCGAGCAGGATCAGCGAACGCGCCGTCGCAGTGTTCAGGATCGCCGCCGTCTCGGTCATCTCTACCATGAAGGTCGAACGGCCGCGCGCCAGGTTATCGGCCGCGCCGATGCGGGTAAAGATACGGTCCACTAATCCCAGTGTTGCCGAGCGCGCGGGCACGAACGATCCCATCTGCGCCATCAGCACGATGAGGGCAGCTTGCCGCAGGTACGTGGACTTGCCTCCCATGTTTGGCCCAGTGATGACCAGGATCGAATGGGTGGTGCCGTTGAGGTAGAGATCGTTGGGGACGAAGCGATTAGCGGCCCCCGGAATCTCCATTTGCTCAATCACGGGGTGACGCCCCTCAATAATTTCGATGTCCGCGCCATCTTTAAACAGAGGACGGCAGTAGCTGCGATTGGCGGCGAGCGCCGCAAACGAGGCCAGCAGATCAATTTCCGCGAGCGCCAGCGCCGTCTGCCGAATGCGGCGCGCTTCGGCGGCAATCGCGGTGCGCAACTCGGCGAACAGGCGCCGCTCAATTTCGACCATCTTCTCCTGGGCGTCGAGCACCTTGACCTCGTATTCTTTAAGCTCGGGTGTGGTAAAGCGTTCGGCGTTGACTAGGGTTTGCTTGCGTTCGTACTCCGCCGGTGCCAGGTGCAGGTTCGCCTTCGAGATCTCGAGGTAATAGCCGAAGACACTATTGAACTTGACCTTCAGCGAAGCGATGCCGGTGCGCTGGCGTTCGCGTTGCTCAATCTGAGCGATGTATTGCTTGCTGTTACGGCTCAGGCCGCGAAGTTCGTCGAGTCCCGCATCCACTCCGGAGCGGATGACTCCGCCGTCAACCAGCGTCAGCGGTGGCTCATTTTCGAGTGACGTTACCAGCCGATTGCGTAGGTCTCCCAGTTCATCGCATTGCCCATGCAGCGTCAGGAGACGCTCAGCAGGAAAATGCGACAGCGCCACGCGCACCGTCGGTAGCTTCGCCAGCGAAGTGGCGAGCGCGAGCAGGTCGCGAGGGTTCGCTGTCTCCAGAGTCACGCGGCTGAGCAGTCGCTCCAGATCGAGAATGCCCTCCAGCGAGCGACGGAGTTCTTCGCGCGCGACCACGTCCTTCACCATGCCTTCAACCGCATCCAGCCGCCGGTTGATCTCGCCGGCGTCAATCGAAGGCCGTAGCATCCAGGCCCGCAGAAGGCGCTTGCCCATCGGGGTGATGGTGCAGTCCAGACAGCGGAACAGCGTGGCATTATCCGCGGCGCCGGCGAAGAGTGGCTCAATTAGCTCAAGATTGCGCACCGTGACCGCGTCCAGCACCAGGCAGTTTTGCCGGTCGTAGAAGCCAATACGGTCCACGTGATCGAGCGAGCCACGCTGCGTGGTGCGAACATAATGCAGAATCGCTCCTGCAGCCGTGGCCGCGGCCGAACGGTTCGCCAGTCCGAATCCTTCCAACGAGAGCACACCGAAGTGGTTTTCGACCTGCGGGATGGCGTAGTCGGACGAGAACACCCAATCGTCGAGCGGCGTCTCTGACCAAGATGCATTTTCCAGCGACGTGATGTGCGGCGCCGACGCCGCTGTGAAAGAATATGCACTGCTGCCTGGTTGATCGAAGAGAGGAAGCGACGAGGCGAACAGCACCTCCCGCGGGCGAAGCACCAGCAGTTCCTCGCGCACGCGGCGCTCGGCATCTTCGCCCTGAAATTCGGTCGCGCGAAATTCGCCGGTCGAGAGGTCTAACGCTGCGAAGCCGAAAGCATTTCCCGACCGCGCCACACAACCCAGAAAATTATTCTCCTCCGAGCCGAGGTGGACGTCAGCCGCGGTGCCCGGCGTAAGCACCCGAGTGACTTCGCGCTTCACCAGCGTCTTGGCAATGCGCGGATCTTCCATCTGTTCGCAGATGGCGACCTTAAATCCCTTGCGGATCAGCTTGGAAATGTAACCTTCGGCCGAGTGGTAGGGCACGCCGCACATGGGTATCGCGATGCCTTTTTCTTTATTGCGCGAGGTCAGTGTGATCTGTAGTTCATGGGATGCGACCACGGCATCTTCGAAGAAAAGCTCGTAGAAGTCGCCCAAGCGAAAGAAGACGAGAGCGTTGGGATGCTCTTTCTTGATCGCGGTATACTGCCGCATCAGGGGCGTGGACGGCTCAGTCATCGGAGTGGCCGGAATTGCGCGGATTATAACACTCGGGTGTAGCTTAGTCGCCGCGCGGAAGCGCGTGATGAGTGTTACACTGCGAGGTTTTTCAGATGCTGAGGGAGGAATTCCTGAGGGAACCTGTTTGAAAGGGCACAGCTTCAGCCGGACCGTATCCGCTTAGTAAGAACTGAGCTTCAGCCTCTGAGGGAATTCGGTTTTGACCACGGGCGCGACATATCTGTATTGCGCGCCTAAAAGCGAGTTGCCGCAGTGGCTAAAACCCACTAAAGGTAAAGCACGTATTTGACATGGCTAAAGCCATGCCCCTTCAAAGCGCTTCCGATCCACCACATCATTGTGACTGCGAGGCAATCATTTCCATGGCAAAGATTATCGGCTTCGAATGCAGCAAGTGCGGCGCGAGGTTCACGGCGGAGACAGCTCAAAATGTCTGCGCGAAAGATGGCGGTCCGCTCTACGTTCGCTACGATCTGGCAGAGATTCGGCGCAATACGACTCGCGAGTCGGTGAATGCCGGACCGAAAAGCATGTGGCGCTATGCGGCAGTACTTCCCGATGCCGAGCCAGTAACGCTCGGTGAAGGATTTACGCCGATGCTAGAGAGCCGCAAATATTCTCATTTGCTAATCAAGGACGAGGGGTTAAATCCGACCGGCTCGTTCAAAGCGCGCGGCATGAGTGCGGCGCTGACCATGGCGCGGCACTATGGCCTCAAAAAGTTGGCGGCGCCATCGGCAGGCAACGCCGGAGGATCGTTGGCCGCCTATGCTGCTGCAGCTGGGCTGGAAGCATACGTCTTCATGCCAAAGGATGTACCAATCGCGAATCGGTTGGAGGTGGAAGCGAGCGGCGCTCACTTGACGCTGGTGGATGGGCTTATCAGCGATTGCGGGCGAATGGTTGCCGAGCGCAAAGACAAGGAAGGCTGGTTCGATGTCTCGACGCTGAAGGAACCGTTCCGCGTGGAAGGCAAGAAAACCATGGGCTATGAAGTGGCTGAGCAAATGGGATGGACGTTGCCGGACGCGATTCTTTACCCGACGGGAGGGGGCGTTGGGCTGATCGGCATGTGGAAGGCGTTCGAGGAAATGGAGGAATTGGGTTGGATCGGCATAGGGAAGCGCCCCAAGATGATCTGCGTTCAGGCAGATGGTTGCGCGCCAATCCCTAAAGCTTTACATGAAGGCAAGGCCGCGGCGGAAATGTGGCCGGACGCGCATACCCTGGCCGCCGGGCTGCGCGTGCCCAAAGCGTATGGCGACTTCATCATTCTCGATATCGTGCGCCAGAGCGCCGGCACGGCAATTGCCGTCAGTGACGACGCGATCATGGATGCAGTGAAGGAGATGGCTTCGACGGAGGGCATCTTTGCAGCTCCCGAAGGAGGCGCGGCGCTCGCCGCCTACAAGCAACTGTTGCAGAGCGGATTTCTCGCCAGCAGCGACAGAGTGGTGCTGTTCAATACCGGTTCGGGTTACAAATATCTAGACGTGTTTGCCAAGTATTGGGGGATGGAGGCCCTGGCGGAAATGAAGCTGCCAGCCTCACGCAATATGGGAGGGATCATCGGGCCGTATTAAGGTGACCCCGTAGGGCCGCTCTACCGGCCGGCCGCAACCACGCCGTTCTCCACCGGTTGCACCAGCTGATCGGGATTTTCACTGGCCGCCTGGGCTATGCGGATCTGCCGTTTGAAGTCGTCCATCATATTTTCATGCAGGCGAACTTCTGTGGGCTTCTTGGCGATGGTCATCTTGTCGATCTTGTCCTGCAGGCGCAGCAAGCCATAGAAGAGATTCTCCGGCCGCGGCGGGCAGCCCACGACGTACACATCCACGGGAACAATGCGATCCACACCCTGCAGCACAGCGTAGGTATTGAACGGGCCGCCGACCGACGAACACGCGCCCATCGAGATGCACCACTTGGGATCGGGCATCTGGTCATAAATGCGCTTTACCACCGGTGCCATCTTCAAGGTAACAGTTCCAGCCACGATCATGAGGTCGCTCTGCCGCGGGCTGGGGCGAAATACCTCTGACCCGAAGCGTGCAATGTCGAAGCGTGATGTCGAAGCGGCGATCATCTCAATCGCGCAACAGGCCAAGCCAAACGTCATGGGCCAGATCGCCGACTTGCGCGCCCAGTTGAAAACGTAATCGACCGTCGTGACCAGAAAATTCTTCTCGAATCTGTTGTCAATCCATCCCATGAATGCCTTCTCTCAATCTCAGCCCACCTATAGTTATCGTTCCGACCGAGCTGAGGGACCTGCTTCTCTCGACCCAATATCTTCGCCGATCACTGTACATCCAAGCTGTGATGAGCATCACAATCGGCGATAGGCTCAGTCTAGGCGGTATTTGGGACCTATTCAAGCGGACTGCGAGACCTGAGCGACTTGTGTACCCGACGTATAGCCGCTTGCGTACGGTACAATTTGCCTGATTCCATGCATTTGAAGAGCTCACCGGCGCAGATGGCGCCCATCGCAGGCCCCGCGGAATCAGCGTCCCGATGGCGTTGGCAAAGCGTCGTGCACTCGGTCGGCTGGATGGTGCTGGTCGCATTTCTGGTACGCGTAGTGTGGATCATTCTGGCGCACACCTACCGGCTTCGCACCTCAGAAGATAACTGGGGATTTGGCTGGGAAATCGGCCGCCTGGGATATTCGCTTGCCAATGGCCACGGATTCAGTTCGCCATTTGGCGGGGACACTGGCCCTTCGGCTTGGACCGCGCCCATCTATCCTTGGATCGTCTCCGTGGCCTTTCGGCTCTTCGGAAATTATTCGCGCGCGGCAGCTTTTTGGCTGTTGGTGCTCAATAGCGCTTTCGCCGCGCTCACCTGCTGGACCATCTATCGCACTGCCCGCCGGCTGTTCAATGAAACCGTGGCTGTCTGGTCAGGCTGGATCTGGGCGCTGCTTCCCTACACCATCTTCTGGTCGGTGCGCGAGATCTGGGAGACCAGCGTGTCGGCGTTCTTGTTGAGCCTGCTGTTCATGTTGACCGTGGAGATGGAAGGCGACGATCGGCTCTCGTCGTGGATTGGTTACGGCTTGCTCTGGGGCGTCGCGGCGCTAACCAACCCGTCGGCGCTGTCGTTCTTGCCGTTTGCCGGGTGCTGGCTGGCCTATCGGTTACGTCGCCAGGGAAAGCGATGGATCGCCCCCGCGGTGTTGGGTGCTGTCATTTTCTGGATGACCATCATGCCGTGGCTGGTACGCAATTACGAGGCACTCGGCAGGCCCGTCTTTATTCGCGACAACTTTGGAGTCGAGCTGCGCATAGGCAATAACCCACTAGCGGAGGGGATTTACGTGCTCGCGTACCATCCTGCGAGCAGCGTCACTCAATTCGCAAAGTACAAGCAGATGGGTGAGGCCGCTTTTGCCGCGCAACAGGGACGTCTGGCCAGGGAATGGATCAGTCAAAACCCCGGCCGCTTTCTGGTACTAACGTTCCGCCGCTTCATTTTTTTCTGGGCCGGGATGCCGCGAGTCTCCGATGTCCACGGATTGATTGCCACCAAAAATCTTCTCTTCCTGGCGACATCGGTGCTGGCGACCTGGGGACTGCTATTGGCATGGAAGCGGCGTATCCATGGAAGTTTCCTATTTGCCGCCCTGCTGATCTTCTATCCCCTGGTTTACTATGTATGCTTTCCTGAGTTGCGCTACCGGCATCCCATCGATCCGGAGCTTCTAATCCTCGGAGTTTATCTGGTTTCAGAAACCCGATCCGCCGCATCGACCCGCCAGGACGCCA
Organism: uncultured Acidobacteriaceae bacterium; assembly: GCA_963763725.1. GTDB lineage: Bacteria > Acidobacteriota > Terriglobia > Terriglobales > Acidobacteriaceae > Bog-257. The sequence goes on along the minus strand of CAVXQI010000007.1, from coordinate 33,120 downwards.
AAGAGTTCCCCGAGCACTCGCCAAGCCAGGCCTTGCCGCAATTCCACACGCTGTCCGTCATTGTGCCGGTTTACAACGAACGCAAGACCGTTATGCAGCTCTTGCAGCAGGTGGCGCGGCAGCCGCTAAGCCTGCATAAAGAGCTTATTATTGTTGACGATTGCTCGACCGATGGCACTCGGCAATTCTTGCAGGAAAGCGATCTGCAAAAGCTTTTGGGCGGCAACGGTGCAAACACCGTGAAGCTGGTGCTCCATGAAAAAAACCAGGGCAAAGGCGCTGGAGTCAGAAGCGGTCTCGAGCATGCCAGCGGCGAGTTGGTGCTGATCCAGGATGCAGACCTGGAATACGATCCTCGCGATTATCCTGCGCTCATCGCTCCCATTCTTGAGGGGCACGCCGACGCAGTCTTTGGCAACCGCTTCCATGATGGCCCGCACCGCGTCCCGCGCTATTGGCGCTATGTGCTTAACCGCGCGTTTTCCATGCTATGCAACGTGCTCACCGACCTGAGTATTCATGACGTGACCGCCTGCTACAAAGTGTTTCGCCGCGAAATTTTCTCGCAGATCACCTTGCGCTCCGACCGCTTCAGCGTCGAGACCGAAATGACGGTGAAGTTGGCGAAGCTGGGAGTTCGCATCTACGAAGTGCCCATCTCCTATCACGGACGCACCTACGCGGAAGGCAAGAAAATCAGCTGGACCGACGGAGTTGTTGCGGTGTACCACCTCGTACGCTACCGCTTTAAGGATTAGGACAGGTTCGCCTTCAATGGGTTGGCAAGAACGGGGCCCGGTCCTCGATCGCGTGATAACATCGGCATACTGCGTCAATAAAGGACCGCACCCGCTTGCGCATACTTTTCGTCGGTGACATTTTTGGGCGCCCCGGGCGCACCATCGTTCACGAGCGCTTGCCGGAACTGCAACGGCAACACGGCGTTGAGCTGACCATTGCCAACGGCGAGAACTCGGCCGGCGGCTTCGGCATCACGCCGCAAATTGCCGAAGAATTGTTCGAGCTCGGGGTTGATGTCATCACCACCGGCAACCACGTCTGGGACAAGCGCGAGATCATCGATTACATGAACTCCGCCAACGGCAACGAGGCGTCGCTGGCCCGTCGTGTCCTGCGTCCAGCAAACTATCCCGCAGGCTCACCAGGCTTCGGCTGGTACGAAGGCCGCACCCGTAGCGGGGTCGCCTATTGCGTCATCAACCTTCAGGGACGCGTGTTCATGACCAGCAATGACGATCCCTTTCGCTTCGCCGATCAACTGCTCAAGCAGATCACGGCCAAGGTAATTTTGGTCGACTTCCATGCCGAAGCCACCTCGGAGAAGATTGCGATCGGCTGGTACCTGGAGGGTAGGGTGACCGCAGTCCTAGGCACGCACACACACGTGCCCACGGCCGATGAGCAGGTATTGCCCGGGGGCACAGCCGTGCAAACCGACGTGGGGATGACTGGTCCGTTCCAAGGCGTCATCGGCGTGCAAAAAGAACAAATCCTGGCGCGCTTTCTGACCAATATGCCGGGGCGCTTTGAGGCTGCGACGGACGACGTGCGTTTGTGCGCAGCGCTGATCGATTGCGATCCCACGACCGGCCGGGCAACCGCGATCCAGCGCATCATGCTGCGGCAGGAGTGAAGGCGGCAACGAGCAATTAGCAACTAGCGACTAGCAATTAGCCAAAGAATCCCGATTATGCTGCACGGATATTTCAGCTTGGTCGGTACAGTGAGCTAATCCAGCGATCGAAGAGAAAAGTAGTTGGTAGTTGGTAGTCTCTAGTTGCTAGAGCTTGTCTCATAAATGGTTCTGGGGGTTCTATCAGGGCACGACCTTTAGTCGTGCCGGCACGAGTACGCCGAGAATCGGACTTTAAGCCCCTCAATCAGGGTTCTGAAGGACTAAAGCCCAAGTCATTCATGGTCCGCATATGCCCTGAGACAAAGAGATGGCTCCAAGTGTCCTGAGTCATTGAGTTCGTCGATAAATCATGTTTGCTTGGACTTATCCCACTGGCTGCTTCCTCAGGGCTAAAGCCATGTTTGCAAGGGCAACCTTGCGGCACGGCTGAAGCCATGCCCTGATACAAACCGTCAGCTTATGCAACGAACCTATGACTCATGACACTAATTGCTAATTGCTAATTGCTAAGTGCTAATTGCTAGTTGCTAGTTGCTAGTTGCTAATTGCTGCCCCATGTCCCTCTCCGACGAACTGTGGATGGAAGAAGCGTTGCGCGAGGCGCAGCGTGCGCTGGCGCTGGGCGAGGTTCCGGTCGGAGCCGTCGTCGTCAGCGGCGGCCGAATTGTAGGTCGGGGATGTAACCGTCCTGTCACCGCCAACGATCCTACGGCACATGCCGAGATCCTTGCGCTACGCGAAGCCGGAACGACCATCGGCAACTATCGTCTGCTCGACTGTGACCTCTACGTGACGGTTGAACCCTGCTCGATGTGCGCCGGCGCCATCACGCACGCGCGGATCCGCCGCCTGATATACGGGGCCGAAGATGCGAAGGCAGGGGCCGTGCACTCCATGCTCCAGCTTCTCAACCATCCCAAGCTGAACCATAAGGTGGAAGTCAGCTCGGGAGTGCTTGGCTGCACGCTGCATGCATCTGGTGCAGAGTTTTTTCCGGGAGCGGCGGTCGAAACTCGATGGCAATCCTTGAGACTGCAACAAGCAGAAGCTCAATGTCGTACCGATGACTCTCGGCCTCAAGTCGCAAGCTGCTGATCGTAGGCCGCTTTCTGCTGTTTGTATTGTTGTTGGACCTGTACTCCGGCCTGACGGTTGAACATCGCGACAACTTTCAGCCGAGTGCACCTACTGTCAAAACGATTCCGACCCGGCTATCACCGTTCCATCACCACTTCCAGCTTGCCATCCTTCGCATCTTTTTTGAGAGTACTCCTAGTCCCGTTCGTTTTGGTCGGCATACGCGATCGAGAAAGTCGCGATGGCTTTATCGAACGTGTCGCTATTGCCCAGGTAGCCGCCGGTTCTCCGCTGCGGGCGTGGGCACGCGCCAGTCCAGCCGCAGAATTCGCCGAACTGAATCATCGCGCTAGGGGGTGAACGCCTCCACTGATACATCTGCCGTTGCTACGGCTTGAGGTCTCCGATCGAATCTTCACGCCCGATACACGCCACGTAAGTGTTCCTTTAATGAGATGCGAGTCGGACGGGTACTGGCACAGCGGTGTTAACACCCAACACTGGTCACAAACATCGTGCGATTTGAGTTGACAGCGAGTTGCTTCTAGCCTAACGTGTCTCTCATTCTCTTGGGGCGCCGACCGTCAGGTCAGACTGCGGAAGGCTTGCAGTTTTTGGTTCGATTCAGAACTTTCCGTTGGTGCTTCCACTCCGATTCAGCGAATCCGCCACGGCGTAGGCACTACAGGACTTGATCGTTGGCTTTCCAAAATATTCCCGCTGGAGATTTCGGACCGCTTACCTTCACACTGGAAGGAACGACCTTCCAGGTGCAGCGCAAGAGCGGCGAGCTGACGATCACGGTCGGTACGTCGGCTACCCTGTCGCTCCCGCTGAATGAAGCGGACGGCTTCCTGCAAACCTTACTTGGTGTCTCTCCGTCGGACCTTCGCCTTCCTGCGCCGCCGCAATGGTCTTCCGTTTCGGGTTTCAGCCTGGCGGGGTTGACCGGCTCTCACTTCACCATACCGTTGAACGTGAATGCCGGCGTAGTTGAGTTGAAGACCCTCGAGCTGGCTTATCAGCTGCAAGGTGCCGGCTTCCTGCTGACGGCGGGCGTAACCGGCGATGGCGGGCTTGGTCCGCTGCAGGTCTCCTTTGAAAACGTCGGAGTCCAGCTCCTGTTGGAGGCTGCCGGTGGACCGGGCCTGATGAAGCTGACCGCCAGCTTTATGCCTCCCACGGGAATGGGCGTGGTGCTCAACGCTGGGCCAATCGTTGGCGGCGGGTTCCTCTCCATCGACGTTCCCAACGGACGCTACGCGGCAGTGCTGCAGATATCGCTGTTCGGCCTGGGAATTGAAGGGTTTGCGCTGATCGACACCAAGCTCCCGGGGGGCGAATCGGGATTTTCGTTCCTAGTGCTGGTGTTCGCGGATTTCGAGGCAATCGGCGGTATACAGCTGAGCTTTGGCTTCGTGCTCACGGGCGTCGGCGGCGTGTTCGGAATATACCGCAGCGTAAACACTGAAGCCCTGCGTTCAGCAGTCTTGAGCAACAACCTCGACCACCTGCTGTTTCCTACCGATCCGATCAAGAACGCGCCTGCGATTATCAGCGATTTGCGCGCCGTGTTTCCGCCCACTCGTGACGAATATGTCTTCGGCCCGATTGTGCGGGTGGGCTGGGGAACTCCAGTCATCATTGAGGCCGAGCTGGGTTTCGTGCTCGACCTTCCGGCGTTCACTCTGGCGCTACTGGGAAGCGTGGGAGTGTATCTGCCGGTCAAGCCGGCGCCGATCGTGGAAGTCCACATCGACATCGCCGGCACTCTCGATCCGGGACACAGCACGCTGGAGCTGACCGGCTCGCTCCACGATTCGCACATTCTGTATTACACGCTGTCCGGGCAGATGGAGTTCATGCTGAACTGGGGTGCGTCGCCCAGCTTCCTGTTTTCGCTGGGCGGATTTAATCCTCACTTCTTGCCGCCTCCGGGCGTGCCCTCGCTTGCCCGTCTGCGCCTTGACATCGGATTCGGCGATAACCCGCGCATCTCGATGCAGAACTATCTCGCCGTCACATCGAACAGTTTGCAGTTCGGAGCGAAGAGCGAGTTGTATGCAGCCGCGGGGCCGTTCAATGTTCATGGCTGGATCGAGTTTGACGCGCTGTTCATCCTCGCGCCGCTGTACTTCATCGTCGATTTCAGCGCGGGCATCGACTTCCGCGAAGGTGATGACGTGCTCGCAGGCGTGCATCTGTCGGCCACTTTGAGCGGTCCCAAGCCGTGGCACGCTGAAGGCGAGGCATCCATTTCGATTCTGTTCTTTGACGCCTCAGTCGGATTTTCGGCAACGGTCGGCGACCCCACGCCCGCGTCCGTGCCGCCCGCGCCCGATCCGTCGCTCCCATTAGCGGCGGCGATCAGCGATGCGCACAATTGGAGCGCGGTGTTGCCGGCCAGCGGAAACGAAGTCGCGGTGATCAGTCCGGCGGCGGCGAACGGCATGGTGCTGGTGAACCCACTGGGCGGCGTAGCTCTGACGGAACGCGTGCTGCCGCTCAACAAGAGCATCACGCGCTTCGCACAGACCAAGCTTCCCGCGCCGGTGCAGTTCAATTTGCAACAGGTGACGACCGGCGGAGTATCCCTGACTGACCTGCATACTCAACAAGACAACTTCGCGATCGCGCAATTCGAGGACTTGAGCGACCAGGACAAGCTCTCGCAGGCCTCGTTTACAAAGCTGGATGCAGGCTTCTCCGTGGGGAGCGGCGTGGCGCGGGCCGCCAATTCCGCGCCCGGCGTGCTCGATTACTACACCGACTATTTCGAGCCGGCGGGGCTGACCATTTACGTTCTGCCGGGTTTCCTGCAACGAGCTTTGATTGCGACCGCACCCAGTGCCCTCGCGCCTTCGCAGTCGATCGGAGCGCGGAAGTACGCCTTGCCGCCGAATGCGGCGCGTGCGGTTGCGGTGAACGAAGTTTCGTTCTCGGTGGTTTCGACTACCGATCTTTCGGCACAACCGCAGGTCACGGGTCCAGTGTCGAAGACGCTGGCCTACGACGCACTCAACGCCTACATTGCCGCGAATCCCGAAGTACGGGGAACGATCCAGATCCTTCCCACACATGAAGTCCAACCGGCGGGAGCCTGAGCATGGCCGATAATCCCAACGCGCAACTCACTTTTCGCTCGTGGCTACGGCGCGGACTGGCGACCCAGCAGAAGCTGCTGAATGACAACGATCCCCGCGCCAGCGTGAAGATCGATGTGGCCATCAGCGGAATCGCTAAGCCTCCGTCCGTGACTTTGGCGCTCTATGGGCCTGGCGATGTAAAGAGCCTCATCATAAGTTCCGTGATTCGCACCTGGCCGAAGGCCGGCGCCCGCAACGCCGAGGCCAATTATTTTCCACTGATCGAATTTGACCAGGCTGACTTGCCATGGCGTTACAGTCCACAGACCACCAGTTCGAACAATATTAAACCGTGGTTATGTGTGGTTGCGGTCCCGACTGGGGCGGCAAAGGTGTTCAATCCGAGTCCTGGGCAGCCGCTGGCGGTGCTTAACGTCAGCGCGGCGCTGCTACCCGACTTGAGCGAATCAGACTTGTGGGCGCACTCTCAATTGCACGGCCCTGACATTTCCGACGACCACGCGCTAGCGCAGGCGCTGGACAATCAGCCGAATTACTTTTCGTCCCGCATTCTTTCGCTCAACATCTTGAGCGCAGAGACGGAGTACACGGCGTACGTGGTGCCGGCCTTCGAGGCGGGACGCCTGGCAGGACTGGGTCTCGATAATACCGGGGTGCCGGGAATGAAGCCGGCATGGACGCCTATTGCAGGAACCGTCAGCCTGCCTGTCTTTTATCAGTGGTCGTTTGAGACCGGGCCACAGGGAGACTTTGCTTCCCTGGTGCGAAAAATCCATCCCAAGCCTCTTGCCCCTTCGGTCGGGTTTCGTGAGATGGATGTCGCAACTCCTGGCTTGGGATTGCCTCCTGCCGCAGATACGGCGTTGCCGGTGGAGGGCGCGCTGAAGCGCTATCCCGAGATCGTGTCCCCTCCCCAAACCGGACCGACGCACGACACCTGGCTCCAGGACCTGACAAAACTTCTGAACGAGCCGGCCGAGTTGTTCAAGACCGACCCGACCAAGCCGCTGGTGACGCCGCCGCTCTACGGGCACTGGCACAGCGCGCAGCCGGAGGTAGTTCCTGCGTCGCCGCCCTGGTTCCAGGACCTGAACGAGGATCCGCGCACGCGCGTTCAGGCAGGTGCATCCACCTTGGCGGTACAGAAGGAGCAGCAGGACCTTCTCGCGGGAGCGTGGGACCAGGTAGGCGCGGTGCGGGCTGCGAATGAACGTGCGCGCTGGGCCGAGTTGGCCGTCGAGATCAGCTCACGGCTACATGAAAAGATTCTCCTATCAACGGCGACCACGCAGCCCGATACTGTGATGCGCTTCACCGCGCCGGTGCTGACTCGAGTCATGGGGAGCCCGGTGACAATTGCCGCCTTACTGGCGGGCAGTCCGGTAACGGATGGCGCGCTGTCGCCGTCATTCCGCCGTATCACGCGGCCGCGCGGCCCCGTATCTCGCCGACAGACCCGCGGCACCACGCCCACCGCCCCATCCCTGATCGACCGCATGAACCGGGGGGAGTTCAATCCGGCGCCTCCGCCGCCAACGCCCAGCGGCGTGTCGACGATTGGACGTTATAAGGGAGATCTGGTTCCGAGCTGGTTGACCCCGGACTTGCTGAAATTCCTGAAGCGTTTGCCATTTCTCCTAATTCTGCTGGCGATCCTACTGCTCATTGCCGCGGTCATCCTGTTCACGGCGGTTGGGCCTGCAGCCGGAGCGATCGCACTGGTCATCGGCGTGGTGGCAGCCGTGGCAAGCTTCGCCATACGGCGTTGGGTGCAAGGCTTAGAAGCACGCGAAGCACTCGCCGACGGCACGATCACCGGCGATACGATCCGGGCAGGCACCGTCCCCGCGAGTTTTGTTCCGTCACTGTATGCAGCCGGAGTGGGCGGGACGGTGACGCCGATGGCCACAGCGGCGACGCGAACTCAGGTGGTGCGGAACTTCGTCTCGGCAGCCGCCAACTTTTTCGACAGCATTTCAATCTTGCCGTTTGATCCTCCGCCGCTCAACATGGTTTCCTTCGACAACCTGCGCGGGAAGTTGATGGTCGCACTGGATCCGCGCATCACTATCGTTGAAATGTTCAGGAACGAGATTCAACTGTCGGGGGTCGCCTACCAGCTTGGTGGCGGCGCGACAGCGCAAATCAACGCCGGTCCGAGCTTCCCCAAACCGTTTTACGACGCCATCAAGGCCGTGTCGCAGGACTGGATCTTGCCGGGCGTCGACCAGGCGGAGGCCAACACCGCGTCGTTGGTCGTCACCAATCAGAAAGCTGTTGAGTCGTTCATGGTTGGCGCGAACCACGAAATGTCGCGCACGCTGCTGTACAACGAATATCCGACCGACCTGCGCTTCACCTATTTCCAGCAATTCTGGGACTCGCGGGGTGTGCCGGGAGCTGATACAGCCCCGCAAGATTTCTACGATATCAAGCCCATTCATACCTGGGCCGGTACGCAACTCGGAGCCAACACGGGGCGTCACGAGCCTCCAGGCCAGGATGACGTAGTGCTGTTCGTGCGTGGCGAGGTCTTGCTGCGCTATCCCACGACCATTGTCTATGCGGCCAAGGCGGTGAAGAACCAGAACCCAACGAATCCAAAGTTGCCGGCCTTAATTCTGCCTGCGGACAATCTGGACGGCGACCGCAACTTCCACCGAGATCCCATTTTCCACGGGCAGCTCGATCCTGATATTCGCTTCTTCGGATTTCCGCTGTCGATCCAGGAAGCGTTGGCTGGCGACGGGTGGTTTTTCGTTCTGCAACAGCACCCGGGGGAACCAGTGTTTGGATTTGACGTGGAGAGCCGGTCAACGCTGGTTTCGTTCAAGGAAGTCACGTGGAGCATGGTATTGGGGACGCCGGGAGTTGGCGCGGCCGCAGCGGCTCCGGGCTATTTGTCGTTCAAGCAGGCCTCTCCAGCAATCCAAGCGTTCCTGGCGACGCAGGGGCCACGCACTCCGAGGTGGGGCGCTACCTCTGCCGATGTCGCCCACTACACTTTGCGGCGGCCCACTCGGGTTGCGTATCACGCCAAGGAAATGATTCCGAGTTAGCGTATGCCAGAGATTACGCCTCAGCAAATCGAAGCAGCACGCAGGGCCCTTGCCGATGCATTGCAACAACGCGACACCTTGCTGCAACAACGCGCAGCTTCGCAGGCAGTGGCCGCCAGCGCCGCACGAAGGCTCTCGCCTGACGATGGCCGCTTGCGTGAACTGAATAATGCGGCTGAGCAAGCGGACCGTAACTGGCGGGAGTCCCACGCCGCAGTAACCAGTAGGCAGAGCGCGCTGCAAAATTTGGTAGCGCAGTTTGTGGGCCCCGCGGGAGACGGTGACTTCAGGGCGCTGAGTACACAATATCCCATTGCGCTTTTTCCCGTGCGCATTGAGACACGCTTCCAGGTGATCACGGATAACCCGCGCCTGCAGATTCGCGTTTACCCGGACGAAATTCTGGCCGACTCGCACGAGCCTTCGCTTACCCAGCAGGAGATTAACGACGGCCACGCGTACTGGACTACCAGCTGGCCGAATGGCGAAACGTTGGAGGCATGGCAAGGGCTGATTTCCACTCGCAGCGCGCAGCGGGCGGCATGGGTGGTTATCAAGACCCAGCCGAGCAATTGGGCCACGCGCCCCCTCGGTATTCCAAACTTTAAGGATCCGCCGTTGCGTCCCGAGGTGTGGACACGTGGCGTGGAAGCCCGCGCTCTGCCGGACCGCTGGATTGCCCAAGCCTACCGTGGAAGCAAACTCATCCACCAGGCAATAAGTCCTGCCATCGTCGAGCCGTTGGTACTGACGCTGAACCCGAACGCCAACCCGAAGGACAAGGTCGATCCGTACGGAGACGGTTTCAGCATTGCGAAAGAGCTGCAATGGACAATTGATTTCGACGCAGCTCGCGCGGTTGGTATGGCTTTCGAAATGCCCATAGAGCCGTCTGAAATCGAGCTCGGATTCGATCGCTTGCTGGTGTTTGGGGTAAAGCCATCCGCCACGCCCGACGCAAACGCGAGTTCGCTCGGCGCGCTGCTCGACAACCATCACTACACGCGCGGTCTCGCTTTCGTGAAGCAAGGAACACCGACCAACAACACGTCGGGCCAACCATCGGGATTCCCGCCGCCCGATCCGAATGGTGCGATCAGCTTCGCAGTAGAGCGTAACGACCAGAAACTGACGGCGGACTCCGATGGCGTGCGTTTCATGCGGGCGCTAGGCCTGGGCCCAGATGTCACCTCGCACCTCGCGAATGCGGGAATCACCGAGCAGGTTCTCGCGCAGGCCATGAATCAGGCGCTCTTCCCGGTCACCATGGGCTACTTCCTCGAACAGATGATGTCGCCCCAGTTCGGCGACGAGGTGGTTGACGCGGCGCGAGAGTTCTTCCAGAACCAGTTGCGGGCGCGTGGGCCGTTGCCCGCTTTCCGTGTGGGTGCCGTTCCCTACGGAATCCTGCCCGTAAGTTCGTTAAATAGCTGGTTCCCGGACCGCGAGACCTCCTCCGCTGAACACAACCTTCCCGATCTGCTGCGCCATCTGCTTCCCTACTGGCTGAGTGCTGTCAACCAGGCGCCACACGTGGGACAAACCGGCGATCCTGATGGAGACATGGCCAAGGTCCTAGCCATGGAAGCAAGTGCCCGCGAAGTATGGGTGCGCAGCTTCGCGGGGAAGATGGTGGTGTCCAACGTGATCGGCCTTTTTGGCATCCTGCCGCAAACCATCTTTCTCGAAGTGCAGGCATTGATCACGGCGAACGTACTGGCATCGCTCGGGCATCCGGAATGGATTGTCCGCGCCATGGAATTGATGAGCCTGAAAGACGCCACGCAATTCCGCTACAGCTTCGTGACTGATAAACCCTTGTCGGAGACCGATCCGCTGCCCGATGCCGGCAACTATATCGCCCAGCTTGCGTCGGCCACCACGGTCGATCAGATCCTGGCGGGCTACAACGACAAGGAACCCACGGCGCTGCTCTATCAACTACTGCGGCACGCGACCCTGCGCGAAAACCACCGTGTGGTGTTCAACACCCTGGTGGACTACAATCTGGCGACCGTGAGCCAGCGCATTGAACCTGAATTCACGGCAGTAGCGACGACCATCACGGCGGCGCCTACCACCTGGCAGCGCATGGCTACGGTAGTGCCGGCCATTTCAAGCCGCTTCATCGCCGACGCGGTGCTCAGCGAACGAGCGGCCTTTAACACGGACATGACGTCGTACCGGGAGGCACTGGGAGTCTTGCAGAAGCTGCCGACCGCCGAACTGCAACGCCTGCTGACGGAGACCCTCGACGTCTGTTCGCACCGCATCGACGCGTGGATTACCGGGCTGTACGCCGCCCGGCTCGATGCCATGCGCGAGGAAACGCCCACCGGCGTGCACCTCGGCGCCTACGCCTGGGTGGAAAATCTACAAGCGAGATTTGACCAGCGTACGACTCCGGTAACCCTTCCCGACGGTAGGCAGGTGGTCGCGCAACCCGACAATGGCGGCTACATCCACGCTCCTTCCATGACACACGCGGCGGCGGCGGCAGTCCTGCGCAATGCCTACCTAAGCCAGGCTGGCGGCAACGGCCAGCGCTACGAGATCGATCTTTCTTCGGCGCGCGTTCGGCAGGCAACGTTTGTGCTGGATGGCGTGCGGCAAGGACAGCCGGTTGGCGCAGTGCTTGGATACATCTTCGAGAGCAACCTCCACCAGCAACAACTCGATCAATTCATCGACAATTTCCGCGCGCAATTCCCGCTGCAATCGAATCCGGCCACCGACACGGGCTTGCCTACCGAAGCTGTTACAGCGCGCGACGTCGTCGACGGCTTGAGGTTGCGTAACGCCTTCGTTGGAGGGACAGATGTGTTTGGCCCGCTGAGTCCGCCCCCGAGCGCGGCCGAGCGAAGCAAACTCACAACCCAGTTGCAACAACTCAATGAGCTCTTCGACAGCCTGTCGGACCTCGTGATGGCCGAGTCGGTTTATCACCTGGTGCAAAGCAATACCTCGGGGGCATCGGCGGCCTTCGATACTGCAATCGGTCAACCTGCGCCCGATCCGGCAGTAGTGCAACAGCCGCGAGGTGGCACATCGCTGACTCACCGCTTGGCTGTGGTGCTGGGCGATGATCCTGTCGTTGTTCCCGGGAAGAATGCCCGTGGCAAAGCCGAACCCTATCTGCACACCTGGGTAGGAAGCCTTTTAGGAGATCTTAGTAAAGTCGTCTGTAAAGTCGACTTCACCAGCGGCCTTGTCGCGTCCCCACGCCATGTCACAGTGGCCGATCTGGGCTTGGAACCGCTGGACCTGCTGAGCCTGACTCGTTCCGTAGCCATTGCCGCCGTGGCCAGCGACGCACACGCTTCCGAGTTGGATCGCAGAACGCGCGATGTCATCCTCAAGTTGGATAAGCTCGCAAGCAATATCACCATCACGTACGACATTGTTCCCGCGACACCGGACGGAAAAACGTTCGCGCAGGTCCTCGAGTTGGCGAAGTCGATCGCCGGCGTGCTTTCGGCAGCCCGGGCGTTGCGCTCGGAAGACCTGGTACTGCCGCAAGACGTTCCTGCGACCCCAAACCCCGCACCGGCCGATACCCGCGCCGCTAATGCTCTGGCCGACTTTCAAAAGGTATTGGCTGACTTGAACGGCGCTCTTACGGCTACCCAGATGCGCGCGGCGTTGCAAGCCGCGAGTCTATACGGAATCGGCGAATCTTATCCCTTCATTGACGATGCGAGCCTGCCGGACCAGGCTGCCGGGATCGCCAGCGAGATGCAGCGGCGGGTTACGGATGCCACCGCTCCGGGGCAAACGCCTGCCGCAATTATCGCCGCGCTTTTGGGAAAGGACTTCCTGTTTCTCCCGCGCTTCCAACTTTCAGCAACGGCCGCGGCAGAACTCGACCTGGCGATCGCGCAAGGACCGGCACTCACGCCATTACCGCACGATTTCATGCGCTGGGTGCAACAGGCCGCGCGCGTACGTCCCGCACTCGACGCCTGGCGGAGACTCATGCTTTACACCGGTGCGCTGGGACAGCCGCCTGCGGACTTCGAACTGGCGCAGTTGCCATTCCAGGCGGGGGCCCGATGGGCGGCGCTGCCCTTCGCTTCCAAACGTCCTCCCGCAGGGTTAGTCTCACTGGCGCTGCAGCGTCCGGTGAAGCCCGCTGCCAACCAGGTGTGGGTTGGCCTGTTCCTTGACGACTGGACCGAAGTTATTCCGGATGAGGTGGAGACGACTGCGATTGGATTTCACTACGACGATCCCGGAGCGGAAGCCGGTCAGGCGGTGCTGCTGGCAATCCCGCCGGGCGAAGCCCAGACTTGGGACATCGGTACCTTTGCCAATATTCTGAACGAGACCGCTGACCTCGCGAAAGTTCGCGCCGTAGACCTTGAACTGCTGCCCGCGCTTGGACAACTGCTGCCTGCGGTTTATTTGGCGACCGACCTCGAGGACAACACGATTAGTACGAATTTTGCGACTAAGGTCATGAACCAGAGAAGCATCCTGAGTCTCGCTACGAGGACTCCATAATGCCGACGACAGCGACACTGACTCTGAACGAATTGGCGGTTCGCGCTCTAACTCCATCGGTGACCTACTGGTATCGCCTGGAGCCGCGGCCTCGCACCAATTCATTAACCGGTCCCACTTCTGCGCCGGTTCGCGATCCGCTCTGGTTCATCACCCGGCAATGGCAGATGGGAGAATTTCTTGCCGAGGACGCAGCGTCGCCGGCGTATGTGGAGATCGGATCGGCTTACGGTTCGCTGACCGACTGGAAAACGCCAGCCGGGACACCGCAACCCATTCCCGCCGGAATTCCATTGGAACCTTTGGTGGAGCGCGAAGCTTTAACAGCCGACCTTGCGCTGAGCGTGGAACTGGGACAGACCTTTGAATTACTTCTCATCAATGACAACGGCGGAACAATTGCGCAGCGCGATACATTCCGTGCTGCCTTTCCCCTCAAACTGCCGGCCAATGCCGATCCGGACACCGTCCGATTCTTCTCCATCTGCGGCGGTCGCGCCACCGACGGCGTGGCTCTGTTCCGTGCGCTCCAGTCAGGCGCCCCCACGCCCCCTGCTCCGGGGCCGACGCTTGCCGATTTTCACACGTGGGTGACAGAAGTCTTCGGCGACATCGGCGCCGCCGATCCGGTGACGTGGAACCCCAATGTCATCAACTACGAGGTGAAAGCTGAGGGCACGCTCCCCAGCAATACGACGGGAGAATTCACGGCCACACCGGCGCGCGACGGAGCGTTTGACTGGTTTGCGTTCGACTTGGTGTCGCAGCCACAAACTCCGCCGGCCAAGCCACCGACCACGAGACCCAGCTTCACGGTAATTCCTACTCATGTGCGTTTCCGCGGAATGCCCAACGCAAAGTGGTGGGATTTTGAAAATAACGTCACCGACTACGGTGCCATCGACGTGCAGCGCCAGGACCTCGCGAAGCTCGCGGTAATGGACTTCATGCTGCTCCACGGCAACGACTGGTTCCTGGCTCCTGTCGATATTCCGGTGAATTCCCTCTACCAGATCAGCTCGTTCCTGGTACGAGACGTCTTCGGCGGTTTGACGTTGGTGGACCGGACTGATCGAGCAAAGACCGCAACAGGCGGACGATGGACGATGTTTTCTACGGTTGCGAATGGCGGGGTCTCCGACTTCTTCCTGTTGCCGCCGACGGCCTCAGTCGCCATGCAGACCGGCGGCCTATTGGAAGATCTTCGGTTCCTGCGCGATCCAACGGCCAACATGAATTGGGCCATCGAGTTCGAGGTGGAAGGCGGCATAGGCCAACCTTTGTATGGCGCGGAGGAGGACGCACGCAACCGGCCCGCGGCGGCACCACCTGGACTGCCAGCCCAAGCGGGAGCGGTGATTCGATATCAGATAGAGACTCCGGTTCCCACAGACTGGTTCCCATACGTTCCTGTGGAAGTCACAAACGTTGTCACCCAAGTAGTCTTGCGCCAGGGCGAAGTCGAGCGAGGAACGCCGAGCCTGGTACTGCCCAAGGGCAGGGTTTTACCGGGTGTGAAGGAATTGCGCGAGCAGGAAGTTCCGCGCACCGGCGTCCGCATTACGCGCGTAGCGAACCGCTCGCGGTGGCTCGATGGGTCGACCCATCTCTGGATTGCACGGCGCAAGACCAGCGGACGCGGCGAAGGTTCCAGCGGCCTCAGGTTCGATCTCGCACTCCCTAAATAGAGGCAGCACACTTACACGCAAGTCGTACAAGACGTCGCTTTTTGTGGGTCGAAAATTTGGCCCTCCCGTTGTGCTCCGATAGCCGGGCAAATCAATGAAGATACGCTGATCGCCGGAGGATGGTTGGCCCTGCCGCTGCGATTGCTGTGGCGCTGCGCACGCGTTCAGTTTACAGTTGACGCGCTTCAAGTACGGGTCCTGAGGACTTGGCAAGCAATCCGACGGACTTTTTGGCGGGGAATCCCAAAACAACGAGAAACGACGTGTGGACATTCGATTCGAAGGTCGCGATCGTGACGTCGACGCGGGCACATCCACGTTGCGGCGCTCCTCGTCGCTACTGCTCTCCTGACCGCGGCGTGCTCGACTAAGCCGAGTCCATCAACGCAGACTGCGTCAGCCCCTGCCACGTCGTCCGGGACCAGTGCGACTCCAGCGCCGGGCTCTACCGCCAGTTCGCCGGGGCTCAAGCAGATCGACCGGGCTGCGCTGCAGACCATGGTGGATACGACCGCCAAGGAACTCCTGATCCCTGGCGCCGTGGTTCTGCTGCGCACGCCCCAAGGGGAGTTTACGGTCACCTACGGCACCACGTTACTGGGCGCAAAAAACCCGCCCCGCGCCGACACCTACTTCAGGATCGCCTCCAATACCAAGACGATGACGGCGGCGGTGATCATGCAACTGGCCCAGGAGAGCAAGCTCAGTCTCGACGATCCGGTGTCGAAGTATGTCCCGCGCGTGCCCAACGGCGACCACATCACCATCGCCGAGCTGCTGGAAATGCGTAGCGGTCTCTACAATTACACCGATGCCCCCGAAGTCTCGGCGAGCATGGACCATGACCCGGCCAAGGTTTGGTCCCCGGCCAGAATTGCTGGCGATTGCATTCGCGCATCCAACCCAACTCTCCGCCTGGTACAGCCTACGAGTACAACAACACCAACTACGTGCTGCTCGGCCTCATCGCCGAAAAGGTCGATGGCAAGCCGCTGGCCCAGGTCGATGCAGGACCGGTTGTTCGGGCCACTGCGTTTGCAGCACACCGAATTTCCCGCCCCCGCTGTGAACACCATCCCCGAGCCCTACTCGCACGGCTACCTGTACGGCAGTGCCTCGGTCGCCATGGTGGGCGAACCGCCTTACTCGCCCGAGATCCAAGCCGCTGCCCGGGCCGGCAACCTCCTGCCCAAGGACTTCACGGACCTGAACCATTCGTTTGCTGAGGCGGCCGGGGCTGTCATCTCCACCGCCAACGATCTCGCCACCTGGATCCAGGCACTGGTTGCCGGCCGCGTGCTCAACGCCGCATATCAGCGCCGCTGGCTCGACAGCTTGCAGCCCGAGGACCCGAGCAAACCCAAAGGCCAACAGTACGGGTACGGCATCAGCCAACTGAGCTGGGGACCGAACACTATCTATTTTCACGGCGGCGAGACGCCTGGCTACAACTCGTTCATGGGCTACGACCCAAACAACCAGGTGACGCTCGTGGTCTGGACCAATCTGACCGTATCGCTCGACGAAAAGCCGACAGCCAATGCCCTCATGTTGAAGGTGCTCGATCAGATCTACGCGGTGTCACCGCTGGCGCCTGCCGCATCATCTACTGCCACCCATTAGTGTCGGAGGCCATCTATTGCTGCTGAGGGATCGTGTCATGCCGCTTCCTTCTCGCCACGACAGCCGCCGCGACGAGTCCGGTCATGACTCGGGAGGAGCCCGTAAAACATTGCTGAGCGGGCGCCCTGCTCTGCCGCGGTCCGGCGCATTCCGCTCAGATAACCGGCGATTCTGAAGCTATGGGCTAGTCCGGACTCCCATTGACTCGGGCCAGAAGCCTTCTTCGAAGAACGATGGGACACATAACTCACCGATTCGTCGCTCTTGATGGAGCCATTTGGAGCCTCGCGGAGCAGAGGTAGGAAGCTAAGTGATAGAGAAGAATGGTAGGCACGAGGAGACTCGAACTCCTGTCTATCGTTCTTCTTACCGTGTCAAAACTATTATGCGTGTAGTTTCAATTACTTAACTGTAGCCCGCTGTTCCTATTTGTAAGCACTTGGAGGGATTAGGAAGTCTAATTGTTCCCTCATTGTTCCCACGAATTAGCACGCGGGCGGATTGGCTAACCTCTACCGCGACGGGGCAGCAATGCACACCAAGCAAACTGAATTGTGCTCAAGACCTCGATGCAAAGTCGCACGTGCGAGAGTGCGACAAACCGACGTTTCGCACCCCAGGAAAGGTGACGGCAAGGTGGGACTCCGACGAGAGACTAATTACCATGTCGTCAATTACTTATATGTGTTGTAACACGAAATCCAATCACAATGCCGCACTTCGCCGTACTACCCTCGCACCTGAAAAGTGCAACCTCCCTCCCATTCTGCCCGACATCGTTCAAAGCCGCATGAACACTGTAGCAAAACGTGTAGACCACTCCAAAAATAATGAAAAAATGCAAAAATTTCGTGCGCACCCAACGCGTGTCTCCTGTTTATGACAGCGCCGCACCATCGCTTACTTCGTTGATAACAAATAGGATACGTAGTACATACGTGTTGTAACACCATCAGTACAACGTACCCCTGTGTTTCCAGGCGGAGCTTTTCGGTGTGCCAACTGGGAGGTTGCCGTATGTCATAATCCGGTTGTGAGTGTCTTCGACTTATTTTCGAAACGACAGAAAGCTCTGAAAGGGGAGGTGTCGGATGTGTACTCTTACGACAATATTCCCCGTCCGCTACGCGTCCAAATCATCCATATATGGCGCGACACAATCCGACGGAAGAACATTATCACGCATACGGCACTTCCGCATACGGCACTGTCCCCGCCTATAAATTCATTGTCGAGACTTTATGCCGAGAGTATGGATTGTTTGTGCTGCCGGGCACTAAGGACCCCTACTACGACAGAGACTACCTACAGGAGCTTGCAAATTTTCTGCTGCAAGAGGCGGACGCAGAAAAAACGCTTGACGCAATTGAACTGTCCTTCAGAGTTATTGATCGGTTGACACGAAATTACAATCATCTGCATCTTAATGACGCTTCCGACAGAGCCGATGCTGCGATTCAAGAGTTGAATGAGCGATTTCGTGAACACGGTGTAGGGTATCAATTTGATGGCGGCGAGATTATTCGCGTCGATTCGCGAATGCTCCATGCCGAAGTGGTGAGGCCAGCACTTTTTTGCTTAGCGAGGCTGCATATAAAGGTGCGCAGGCGGAATTTCTTAACCGCACATGAGCACTATCGGCATGGCCGCTCGAAGGAAGCTGTTGCCGAATGCCTAAAAGCTCTCGAAAGCGTAATGAAGGTCATTTGCGCAAAGCGCAAGTGGAAACATGATCCAAACGCAACCGCTAAGCCTCTTCTGGACGTGCTGTTTAGTAATGGCTTGGTACCTGCTTTTTGGGCGCAGCATTTCTCAGGATTGCGCGGAGCGTTGGAATCTGGAGTTCCAGCGGCAAGAAACAAGTTGGGCGGACATGGCCAAGGTGCTCAGGTCGTGCATGTCCCAGAACACCTCGTCGCGTTTGTTCTCCACAGTACTGCTTCCGCAATCGTATTCTTGGTCGAGGCTAGAAGGCTCTTCCTTGAACGATTAATACCGCTACTTCACCGAACTGCACCCACGCACAGTGTGCAGAATGTCAAGTTAGAGTATAGTCCAAATTGGCGTCAGCTCTGACGCGAACTTGTGTCAGATAAGGGTTGAAAATTATCTTCTTGACACATTTTTGGCAAAGGTCTAGAGTTCATCTTGACACTTCACTTTGGAGGGCAAGATGGTTGCAGCACGGAAGCACAGCAAGAAAATCGCATACATCCGCGTTAGCACGGTTGACCAAAACACAGACCGCCAACTTGAGAGCATCAACGGCGAATCCCCCGACAAGATATTCACTGACAAATGCTCCGGCAAGGACACGAAGCGGCCCCAGCTTGAGGCAATGCTGTCGTTTGTCCGAGAGGGTGACACGGTTGTGGTTCACTCTCTGGATCGGTTAGGCCGCAACTTGGCCGATCTGTGTAAGCTGGTCGCTGATTTGAATCAGCGCGGCATCGCCGTGCAGTTCCTCCATGAGAAGCTGACATTCACTGGTGACGGCGACAGTTCCATGAACAAGTTAATGTTCCAGATGTTAGGTGCCTTCGCCGAATTCGAGCGGTCACTGATTAAGGAACGTCAACGCGAGGGAATTGCTATAGCTAAGAAAGCGAAAAAATACCGTGGTCGCAAGCCTTCACTGACTGTTGAACAGGCCAGCGATCTACGCAAGCGAGTTGCGGCTGGTGGTGAGAAGAAAGGCTATCTTGGCGCGAGAGTTTGGTATCAGTCGGGAGACCCTGTATAGCTACTTGCGGCATAACCTGGTCTGGGCTGGCAGACCGGGGACTAAGCGTGGTACAGATCGGCGCAGCTTGGTGTCAGCAGAATGACGGTCAGCCGCAGACTTGTGCAAAGACAGCGTAATATGATTATGTCGTATCCAAGTGGACATCGCCGATCTGACGGAGCTCAAGGCGCACCCAAATTTATCTGGAGTTATGATTGACGCATCTGGCCGAACCCTTCCCCCAGCATGAAGCGATTGCACAGCTTGCAGCCGTGAGGTTTTTTCCAGCCTTCAGAATACTTCGCCTCGTCGTTCCGGCGGTAATCGCTCTTGCCTCACTATTGTGTGGTGGATGTCAGCATAAGACCTCACAACATGTCACTATTCCGCCTAGCTTACCCAAGATTGAATACCATGGGAACGTCGAATTCGTACTCGGCACATGCGACAATGGTACTCCGATATTGTTCGGAGCGTTCGCGCCCGCCACTGCTCCGACTTCTACTCCATGCCAACCTGCCACAAAACTCATCTATCAGCCGATTCTGTCGGACAACATTGACCACAAATCGGAGTTTCTCACCGGCACGCTGGTTGCCGTCTCCTTCTCGACCTATAGAGCGGTCATTGCGGCTGACAGCCGTAGCATCCACTACGCAGACGGCGACCCCGCTGGCTTCGATGATAAGTCGTGCAAAATTGCCCTTTTGAATCCGTACTTGGCCTTTGCTGTCACCGGTATAGCTACATCCCCAACTTTGCCTGAAACAATTAGTGTCAATGCGTTCGACGTAGCCAGACGAGTTTCTTTTCTTTCGGCTGTCCACTTTTTTCTTGGCGTCCAACCGTCAAACGTGCCCAAGAAGACGCCATTCAGCCACAACCTGGTCCAGCAGATCGCGTACGACTGGGGAACCGCGATGGCGTTACGATACATTAGAGGCGTGCGGATCGGCGCAATGCCGACGCCTTCTCGATCCAATCCCATCTTGGTTCGCGGTATATTCCTCGGCTCTGACGAGGATGGTGAGTTGCGGCTCGCTGCGGCAGAGGTCACGTACAGTGCGCCGCGAGAGGGTTTCATCGTTACCTCTGCCAACCCGACCGTTGATTCCGTTGAAGTACGGGATGATTCCACTCTGATAGAAGTCTATGGCCAGACTAAGGTCGCCGTCCGCTATGTCTACCCCGATTCTGTAACGGCCGGCACTCTCAGAGATTACGAAAAGCTCGTCTATGCACAGGCAGCGGACCCTCGATACTTTCCCGAGAGAATCCCAATCGCTTTCCTAGAAAAGATAATTCGGAAGGACCAGACTCGCGCATATCCCGGAGGACCTAAGATCATAGGAGGACCCATCGATGCTGTAGCGATCGACAAAGGTGGATCATTCCGATGGCTAACTCGCAAAGCTGACTGTCCTGAAGAGGGGATTAGCGTAAATGACCGATCAAAATAATGGGATGGAGGGTCACGGTAGTCCAAGGCGTTGCTCTCAACCATCTAAAGCGGCTGCTTGATGTCGCGTTGATTTTTTCGGCGACGCTATACCTCGCAGGTTGGAGCTATTTATATGGGTACTATAAGCCTTTCGGTATCGGCCTGAACGATTTATTCCAATCTTCTCAACCTGTCTTTTTGTTCGGGATGCGAACTTTGTACGCACCCTACCCGCTATTGATACTCGCAGGGGCGATTATCGGATCGTGGGCGATAGACAGAGCAGTAGGTTCGAGAGTATCGATCATCGTAGTCATGGGCTATCTGATACTTGTCCTCGTTTCTGCCCAGTTCTTGTCTCGCGCTACGATATCAGTAGGGGTCGCTAACGCCCGAAGGGATGCGGGCGATAATTCTCAACTGCCGTATGTCAGAATCATACCAACTGTAACCACTCGACCTCAGTCAAGTACATGAGTTCCGATTGTGATCAAATATTGGATAATGGCGGCTCTTTCAAAGACCTACAGGCTGTTACTTCGCGCAAACGAGAAAATTTATGTCGTCTTCCCATTGAAGGCTGGCGAGCCGCGTGCCGGTGAAAGCGTTGTTGTTTGCGGACTCGAAGAGAATCAAGTCCGTTCAATCGAAGTACAGGCTGGCTTCTAATGAAACGCACTCTGCTTTGTACGCTCATGCTGGTACTTGCTCACGCAGCGATCGCAGATACGTTGACAAAGCGGCCCTCTGGTGCTGAGGTCAACGGAACCGTGACTTACGATGGACATATTTTTCAAGTAGCTGCAAAGTATGACGGCGTTGAGCAGATGCTCCACATTTTCCCTGAGGATATTGAGAAGATTGTGCTTAACGATCTACTGTCAAATTCCAAGCCTCCCACCACCCTGGATAGCTTTCCGAATGGACCCGGTTCGACGGGGACTCCGAAAGGATGTAAGGTCACCTTGATTCTACTTAATGGCAGCCAGCGGAGGGCAACGCTGGTGAAGGTTACCGCGACAGACATATTCTTGAAAGGAAGTGTGCTCCTGAAACGAAGCGCGGTGAGCACCATTGTGATCGATTGATTGGAATCGGGTGTCCGTAGGTTGCTTGTCCGGCAAAACAAGCACAGCGCACCACCAAGCGACAGGATGCCCAGCTTGCCTAACCGTCGTAATTAACGCTGGTAACTTTGCCATGCCGTCAGTGTACGCCACGCCGCTAGAAGATTTAACGCCGGGGAGCGTACTCGACGCGACATTGCACAGTATGCGGTACAAGTCGGTGCTTGCCTAGATGCCAAACAAAGCCCTTGACACGGAAGAATCGTCGCAATCGACTGAAAACAGTAGACTTGCTAGGATATTAATTTTAGGTATTGATAACAAACGAGTTAGCTGCTTTTACCAATTTCGCGCCTTGGATTAAAAGCGAAACTGCAAATTTGTTTGGCATTTGATATTATTGAAAATAATTGGGTTAGTGACAAAACCCTGTGCTGTCGCGTTGACAAACGATAATGGGTGTGTTACAATATACTTGTAAGTCAAATCAGGCCTCAAAGAGGCGCACTGGGCGGCGCTATTTTGCTGCCCGGTGGCATTGGCAAATGCCCAACTGAATCGAGTTAGGGGCCGAAGCTGGGGTAACAGCCGGTTAGACCTGCCAGGTTTCTACCTAGACGTGCTGCACCAGTAATGGGCAGCATTTTTTATGGCTTCGAGGAATAATTACGGGCTGGATTATGAGCCTGTACCACCCGTATAGTCAGCGGGTAAATCTACGAGATACACCGCGTGAATGTAGGCGGGAAAAACGTCTTTAGCTGGACGTGCCCAAGAGCGCTAACAACCATCTGCACAGTTTGTGAATTTGGCTCGCAATCCGATACGCGAGCAGAGTCTGGCTGGACCATCGGCTTCCGATGCTGCGGGCATACGGGCAAGGTCTACTAGGGCAACGGCGGGACTCCTGGAAAGCTAAATCAGCACAAGTCTAAGGATTGATCTAATCATCGATCCTGACTGTAACAAAACGGCTCTCCTATGCAGGTAATGGAATAATCGTAGAGGTCAATTCCAACCAAACAATAATCATCGCGGAGAAGGTTGCTGGGTAATCTGGCAACTGGAGCCTTTTTCATTTTTTGGGCAGCGTACTGCACTTTCTGGTGATCCCTCGTGGATTCCCCGAAAGGAACCACCACTGTTGTACGGTAGGTTTGGCAAGTGCTGTGGGGTAATACAAGATACCCCCACTGGGAACCGTTTACATACTGCTGGTGATTCCATTAGTTTTTAACTGATAGTCCCCAAGGTCTTTAACACTGTAAAAACCGCGGCGTGCTGACATCGCATGACAATGCCATGACAGGACACGATACAGCGTAAGCTACTGATAACGCAATACTTGAGCAACTTAGCGAGTACAGTGTACTTACAGTGTACCTACTTCCGGGGACTATACAATAATACTATTGGAATTCATAAGGTTAGACCACTGTCTAATCACAGCGTGTGTGTGTACAGGAACCTTGTGTAGAAGAAAACCATTATAGTTGCGTCTGAACGACGATTTATAGTCTCCACATTGTAGGACAGTGTGAGAGACTAACCAGTTGTTAACAGGAGTGTGCAGTGTGTGACAAAGACGTTGAACTAATTGATGAATTTGCGGCGCATTATGGGCTGTGCTGGTCAATTTCGACTGGCGCAATCCAGCCAATTATCGAAGGCAATGGAACTCGACCAGTCGAGCGATGCTGCACTGTGGGATGAAGATACTGCGCGACTGCGCAAGCGAAATCGTACGCTTCCTTCAATCCAGCAGATGATAAGCACTGCCGACTAGCTCTTACCATCGCTGGTATTAGGCCAGTTCCTGACAGCGCTGCACAGTGTTCAAAGATGGTTGTTGTCATCGCAGCGGCCCGACAGCGGAAACAGCGACAGCTTGAGCACGAGCAAACCTGAAAGAACCTAGGCTGATACGCGCTGGCGTTGATCTTTCGGGCTATGACGCCGCGTTTCAACCTGGTGAATATCGCTTAGCACTTTGACTTTTGACATCTGCAATCTGAAGAGGCCGTAAACACCTCGGCTGATTGTAGAGCAGGCGTTGTAGCGGCTTTGGTGGGACTGATTGCCGCTCCGCCACCACGCTTCGTGGCTCTGGTCTTTTCTTCTACGTCTTTCCAGAGCGCGAAGCGGCAAAACCTCGCCAATACTATTTCTGCTGACGGGTGGAGTAGTCGTAAATCGAAGCTTGGTAACTCGCTGCTTGCCGTAGCAGAGTCGCTGGGCTTCGAGTTGGCGTGGCAAATTTAGGTTGCACCCAAACCACCACAAAGTTTTCAACCCACCACGCAGTTGGGTCCACACTGCGAATTTTGATACATGAAAGAGAATCGCAAATGGCACTTAATCTCGACGGCATCGATTCACAAGTCAACGGCAACATCGACTCAAAAACTCCAACACTGGCAGCACCAGCCGCACCAGCACCTCCGGCACCAGTTACACCAGCACAGCAACGTCCTGACGAGATCGAACGGGCGCTGCGCGATGAAATTGCTACCCTGAAACGTGAGGCCCTAAGCCAGCAGGCCGCGTCAGAAGATGCCCTTGCCGAGCAGCGCCTAAAACTTGCCCGTGAAATAGCGCACAGTAA
Source organism: uncultured Acidobacteriaceae bacterium (assembly GCA_963763725.1). Classification (GTDB taxonomy): domain Bacteria; phylum Acidobacteriota; class Terriglobia; order Terriglobales; family Acidobacteriaceae; genus Bog-257. The sequence continues at coordinate 8,568 of CAVXQI010000007.1, read as the reverse complement.
GCCTAGTGAAAAAGTAGGAAACGGCATGGCTGCTGTAGAACTGAGCAAAGCGATTGCAGCGGTAGGAGGTTTGGCTTTCTGGAGCCGACTCACGGACTCCCAGAAAGCAGCAGCCTTGAATGTCCAAGGTGCTGAGCAAACCAGAACCGCTGACGTTAAGAAGATCTTCGGGGCTACCAGTAATGCAGCCGAAGCAAACAAGCTGGGATTGTCTAACCCCACCGAATACGCCCGCCTCAGAAAAATAGCTCAGTTCAGAGGCATTATTTAGAGTTTCCCTCGAAACGCAGCGAGGGAACGCGTTGCAACTCTGCGGGAACTATTTCTCGGCCAACCAACCCGAATGGTTCCCCAGATTTTGCAGGGGTGACTCAAAACTGTCGCCACAATGCCCCGTGCGAGCGCTATAAAACCCCCGGACGCCACGCGAATGCCGAAAGTGGCACTCAGGCATCCTCCGAAGCTGTAATGCACTGTAACGGCCTTGCTACGAAAAGCAGGGCCTTTTCATTTCAAGGACAAAGGTGAATTCATAAAATCAAATGCAACCGGCCACTGAGTTATCAACGACAAATAGCAGTTTTGTCTTTGAACCGTTACTCGACAGCAAGGCGGCAGCCCTGCTCCTCGGAATTCACTGGCGAACGATTCAGCAGATGGCACGAGTTGGCAAAGTTCCGGCGCATCGAATCGAGAGTCTCTGGAGATTCAGAGCCAGTGAGCTTGACTCTTGGCTGAATTCCACTACAGTCGTGCCAGCCAATCCGTCCGCTGAATCAAAGGAGACCATCCAATGAGATTTCAGCGGGTACGTTTTCAACACGGCAGTTTGACGCGGGAGAAGCGCAAATCTTCCACCGATGTTTGGATTTTTCGCTGGCGTGAGACGGACGCCACCGGAACACGGGTCAATCGCAAAATCGTTGTTGGTACGGCGGAACAATATCGCACACGGACAGCGGCATTGCGAGCGGTAGATTTGCTTAACCTAAACATCAACGAAGGAAACCGTAAGGACGCACTCACAGTAGGACAGCTTGTCGGGCACTACCGCGAGAAAGAACTCGGCGAGGGCAGCGATAAAGCGCATTCAACGCGGATGACTTTCAAGACGAATTCGACGCGCTGGATACTGCCAGAATGGAAAAACCATTTGCTTCACGAGGTGAAGGCGGTTGCGGTTGAAGCATGGCTGGGCAGTTTGCCGCTCGCGCCGGGAACAAGGGCAAAAATCCGAAACACCATGTCTGCACTGTTCAATCACGCAATCCGATACGAGTGGCTGGAAAGAAACCCGATCACTCTCGTTAGGCAAGGCGCGAAGCGACAGCGGATTCCAGTGATTCTGGAAGTGAGCGAAATCAAGGGTCTGCTCTCGGAATTGCATCAACCGTTTTTGGCAATGGTCGCAGTGGATGCCGCAACGGGCTTACGGCGGAGTGAACTGCTCGCCTTACAGTGGCGTGACGTTGATTTCGAGGCGCTGGAGATCAGGCTTTGCCGTTCAATCGTCGGTCAAGTGATTGGCGAAATGAAAACGGAAGCCTCACGCAAGCCCGTTCCGTTAGAACCAGACCTTGCCGCAATTCTTCTGGATTGGAAGGGGCGCACAGCTTACAGTCGCCCTGAAGATTGGGTGTTTGCTAGCCCAGAGATGGACGGCACACAACCGTACTGGCCCGACAGCTTGTTGCGATGGCATATTCGTCCAGCGGCGATTCGGGCTGGCATTCAGAAGAAAATCGGCTGGCATTCATTCCGCCACAGTTTGGCAACACGGATGAGCGCGAACGGTGAAAGCGTGACAACAATGCAGGAAATTCTTCGCCACGCGAACAGCCGAATTACTCTAGATACTTACTGTCAGGGAGTCACGTCCACTAAGAGACGTGCACAGGGCAGGGTGCTGGAGATGATTCTGCCGCAGGCAGTGCAGACGACGGAGACAGTGGAAAACAGGGCCGAAACGGCTTAACGTTCCTTTCTGTTCCTACGCTGGTCAGTTGGTTGGAGCTAAGTGATTGAAAAAAATGGTAGGCACGAGGAGACTCGAACTCCTGACCTCTACCGTGTCAAGGTAGCGCTCTAACCAACTGAGCTACGCGCCTAAGCCGGTGGGACGATCTCTATTCTAGCGGGCGCGCGCCACCTCGGCAAGCTTGCAATTGCGCCGTTGGTCAATCTACCGCAAAGAGTAAAAGTAATCTGTGGCTCGAAACTCAGCAACCCGAGGTCGGCCCCAACTTTGCTTTTCTCATCTTCTTCGCGGCCAGGAGTGGCGATCGCGAAAGTCGCGATGCCGGTAGTTTCGTGGCTTGTCGGCATCCCAGGAAAAGGCGCCTTTATGCACCGTGATTTGAGGTTTGCTTCCCTCTGCCCCAAGAATAATGCTGACGATGTCGAACCGGCATGGCGGTGGCCGGTCGCCGGGGATGCGACGAACATATCTGCGAGCGACCGATAAAATGTGGCGCCTCTTGCTTCGATCCACGGCAGTTACCGGTGGAGCAAACCCTTCGCGGCTCCGGGTTTTGACCTCGATGAAGCAGAGAATGCCATCGTCCCATCCGATCAGATCAATTTCACCGCGGTCATAAGGGACACGAAAATTGGCGACAACAATTCTGTAACCCAAGCTCCGCAAGTGCAGGTAAGCCTGGAGTTCGCCGCGTTCTCCGGTGAGCAGATGTTTCGGCTTGCGCGCCGGTAAATAACGGTTAGCCAATTCCAGACTGCGGATGACGAACTTGGTCAGCCACACCATGAGGCGAGTAACCGTCCAGTCAGCTTGACTCTAACGGTTTCCGACTTCTGCCGGTGTGATGAGCATCACCGGAAAAGGTGCGGGCAGGAAACGCCGCCCTGTCCTGAGAAATTGCGGCACATGTTGCCAGCGAGAGACAAAGCCGTCAGAATCGGAGAGGCGTTTCGCCGGCCTTGGTTCGCATTCAGCTTCGTGATAGCCGTCCGCCCAGCAATGGCGGGACCAGTTAGGCGACCCACGGAAAGGTGCACGTGAAACATCTGGGATTAGTAGATATCTCTTTTGGGTTAGTCGCTTGAAGAATCAATTCTGGACCGCGCCAAACCAGATCACATTACTGCGCCTGATCTTCATTCCGTTTGTCATCATTACCGTGTTCGATGGGCAGTGGGTTTGGGCGCTGGGGCTTCTAGTAGCGGCCGCTTTGAGCGACGCGCTCGACGGGTTGCTGGCACGGGCCTTGCACCAGCAGACCATGCTGGGGCAATATCTCGATCCAATCGCGGATAAGCTGTTGTTGAGTTCGCTCTTCCTCGTGCTTTCGTTTGTCAGAAAGATCCCGTGGAAGTACACCATCCTGGTGTTCAGCCGCGACCTGTGCATCGTCGCCACCGCAGTCGTTTTGTATGCCACAGTGGGCTTCCGCGACTTCCGCCCCAGTATTTACGGAAAGCTGAGCACCGGTTGTCAGATTGCCGCAGTTTTCTTCGTGGTATTGGCACAAGTGCTGCGCGTACCCTGGGTGCAATATCTGGAAACGTTTTTTCTCTACGCAACCTTCACATTCGCGACCATCTCGGGTGTCCACTATATTCTGATTACGGGATATCGACTACGCAAACAGGACCAGAAACCGGCTGCTTAGGGTGCTTATCCGCGGCGAACACACCGCTGATGCTAGGTTCTACCCGCACAAACCGATACGCGACTTGCAGACCCACTATAGCCTGAGATCTCATGAGCACCGATCGCAATCACCGTGTGCAAGTGATCGTAGCGTTTGCCCTGGTGTATCTCTTCTGGGGCTCGACGTACCTGGCGATCGGAATTGCCGACGACGAGCATCTTCCACCTTACGTGATGTGTGCTTTGCGATTTCTGATCGCCGGCCCGCTGATGCTGGCGGCGTGTGCTGCCATGGGTCGCAGGATTCGCATTACGTGGACTGAAGGACTACGGCTGGCTACCATCGGGTGTTTGTTATTGGTGGGTGGCAACGGAGGTCTGGCCTGGGCCGAACAATGGGTCCCCACAGGACTGGCTGCACTGATCGTGGCCGTTACGCCGATTTGGTTTATGGTGCTCGAGACCTTTGTCTTCCGCGGAGACCGGCTTTCACGGCGCGGTTTGATCGGGCTGGCGCTGGGTATCGCCGGTATGGCAATTCTGTTCTGGCCCGAGTTTGCAGCCCGCAATACCCTGGGCTCCATGCAATTGGTGGGTTCGTTCACTCTTTTGTTCTCCTCGATGAGCTGGGCGATTGGCTCGGTCCTGTCGCGCAAGTGGCAAATGAAGGTTGACCCATTCACCGCAACCGGCTGGGAAATGTGTTTTGCTGCGATCGGCAATGCCCTGGTGGCGTTGGTTACAGGCCAGCAGCACCGCATTGTGCTGACTTCCCGCGCACTGATGGCGGTGCTCTACCTGGTGGTTTTCGGCTCGTGGGTCGGTTACACGGCCTACATTTGGTTGCTGAAGCATGTATCCACCCAGAAGGTGGCAACCTACGCCTATGTGAATCCCATTGTCGCGGTTTTCCTAGGATGGCTGGTGCTGCACGAGCACTTCGATGGCTACATATTTGCCGGAAGCGTAGTGATTATCGTCGCGGTGGCCTTGGTCACCACTGCGAGGGTCCATAGCCGTGAACCGGGCGAACAGTCCATGGGATTGCCCGAGGTGGAGTCGGAGGCGTAGTTTCCGCGCGGGAGGTTTGCTCGGAAGCGGTATTTGAGCCTGCTACCAAACAGCCAGCATACCTTTTTGGGGTAGATGCCAATGATACCAAGGTGTCGGTGCGTTCGATTTTCCTACCCCGCACACCGTGGGACGCTGTGGAGAGCAGCGGGGTTCTGGAGCAGCGCCACCCCGTTAAAGGCCTCACTTGAGAGAAGACAGATTGTTTTCAAAACGGAGCGGTGGCATGATAGCTCACCTCCGGGACAAAATGGAGAAGCCGGTTAAAGCAAAATGACCCCACGGAAAAGGAGGGACGCATGGACCTGTTCAGATTAGGCTTCCGCAACTTGATGGGTGTGTTATTGCCGGGCGCTTTATTCGTACTCGTCCTGATTTACGTTGTTTTCACTGGAGCGAAGGCAGCCGACTGGCAGATACAGACCTCGGTTTTGGACCGATGGTCCTCCGCGATCATCATATTCCTTATCAGTTACTTGGTTGGAAGCCTCATGCGACTAAACTCGGCTGACAACGTTGATGCGAAGTGGTTCGAGTACAGTCAGAAAGAGTTTCGCCCCGAGGCTGCGTCGAGCACTCTTGATGACGACTGGAGCGATACGGCACGTGAACTTACAGATGAAGATGTCACAAATCAAATGAAGCTCGAAAAAATTTGGCGGACTGATGAGTTTCCTTATCCTGTGTGGCACTTTTATAAACTGAAGCTATTCCACCCTCCAGAGGCGTATCAGTTTTTCTCCAGATATCGTGGTTGCATGCGCCAGCACGAGGGTTCGGGCAAGCTCGGCAAAGAGTTCTTTAACTATTGCAAGATTACGGTCCTTTACTCCAGACCACAAGTCGGTGATGCACTGGTAGCGGAAATTCAAACTGCGGAAGCGCTAGTTCGATTCTATGCTGGAACATTTTATGCGCTTGTGTACGGCATGTGGATGCTAACGGCACTTTTCGTTTGGCAGGTGGCTTGGCTCATTGCGAAGAGTCGGCCTAGTATTCAGTCCGATTGGAAAGCGTCGATTCCGCAGCTTTCGACAATCGTTATGACAGGACTGTTGGCCGGTTCCGGATGGGCTATGCAGCGCATGATCGTCAAGCGATTTAGAACAATGCGGCTGAAAGAGGTTGATACCGTGTATGACGCATTTTATCTTGTACATCGGCACGCGGCCTCTTGTCCCGAGTGCGCGGGGTCGGTGACATTGCATAAGTCGATGATAAGTACACCGCGAGACAAAAACTCCTGAATGATGCGTTTGTCATGAGCAAGGGGAGAGATCATGAACCGACCGCCATCTCCCTCGAATGCCTCGTCTCGTTGATGAAGGAAAGAGAGCGGACGAGAGTTTTCTCTCGTCGATCTATTTTGCAGGGTCGGAAGGTGATCACCCCTACTTTCTTAAGAATGACAAAGTTGCCGTCGGTCTGTCGGTTCTGCCCGGGTATTCCGAAAACCGAGATCACCAAAAAGCATCCCAAACAGCAGGAAGTTATCTTTGTTCTTAATGGAACTCTACTGTTAGAAGTTGAAGAAAATGGCACGGTTGTGTCAAGAAGACTCGAAGCAGGTGCAGTCAGTGTCATCGAACGGGGCCAGTGCCACCGCATACTGTCCATAAACGGTCAGGATGCGACGTTTTGTTCGTGAAAACCAACCCCGCTGAGGAGCCAAGAGAAAGCATTGTCAGCTGTGACGCCACGAACAATGCCCTTCGCTGGAACTATCGAGCAACGTCGAAGAAATAAATTCAAAATGGGTAGAACCTGAAACACGGCGGCAAGGCCGTAAACAGCGGGCCTGAGTGTTTCGAGTTTGATGTTTCATCATCGCCGCATGAACTGCGGCTATGCTCGCCTGGAAACCAACGCCTACTTCCTTCTCCACCGCACCCCATCTTTGGTGTTTTCCAGAATAATTCCGTTTTCCGCCAACTGCGCACGGATAGCGTCTGAGCGGGCGAAATCACGGCTCTTGCGCGCTTGTGAGTGCTCGGCGATCAGTCGCTCGACGTCGGCGTCGGACAGTGCCGCAGCTTTGGCAAGCTCTGCTGTCTCCGGGCTGATCTTGTCCTCCAGACCTTCAGCCTTTGCCCACTCGACCGTCGCGCGCACCTTGGCGGCATCGTCGTCCTTCAGCACAGCGAAGATTTCTTCGAACTCTTCGAGGACTCTGAGCAGTTGAGGGACGTCGCCTTTCCGTACTTCCCCGGCATCGGCAGCAGCGTTCACATCGCGCACCATATCGAAGACGGCGCCTAACGCGCGGGCTGTATTCAAGTCGTCGTCCAACGCGGCACGCATTTCAGCAGATGTCCTGTCTGCGATTTCGGCAATGATCACATTGCTCTCATCGGGAACTGCGAAGTCTCCAGCCGCAGCTTGAAGTTTCGCAACCGTTCTACCGAATTTGCCGCCTGCGTCAGGCCATCAAAGGTGAAGTTAAGCTGCTTACGATACGGCACCGACATTAGCAGAAAGCGGATGGACGACGGCTTGTGCCCCATCAGCACCAAGTCGCGAACGGTGAAGAAGTTGCCCGCGCTCTTGGCCATCTTCTCCCCTTCCACCAGCAGGAAACGCGCATGCACCCAAACGTGGACGAATGGTTTTCCAGTCAGCGCTTCCGACTGCGCGATCTCGTTTTCGTGATGTGGAAAGATGAGGTCCTCGCCGCCGGTGTGGATGTCGAAGGTCTCGCCAAGATACTTCATCGACATCTGCGAGCACTCGATGTGCCAGCCCGGACGTCCAGGGCCGATCTCGGTTTCCCAACTCGCCTCGCCCGGTTTGGGCGCCTTCCAAAGCGCAAAGTCGCGGGCGTTGTCCTTGTCGTACTCGTCCACGTCCACCCGCGCGCCGTCGTTCATCCCGGCGAAGTCCTTCTTGGACAGCTTGCCGTACTCCGGAAACTTCGCTATTCGGAAGTAATAGGAACCGTTGTCCGTGCGGTAGGCAAATCCCTTCTCCTCTAGCCCTTTGATGAAGTGGGCCATTTCCTGAATGTGGTCGGTAGCGTTCACCAGGAACTCGGGATGCTGGATGTTCAGCGCATCGGCATCCTCCAGAAACGCCTGCTTGTACTTTTTGGTGTAGTCCTGGACGCTGACGCCCAACGCGGCGGCGTTGCGGATGATCTTGTCATCCACGTCGGTATGTTCATCACGTGCTTCAGCTTGTAGCCACTCTGCTTGAGAAAACGTCGCAGCGTGTCCACCACGATGAAGGTGCGGAAATTGCCGATGTGACCGTAGTCGTAAACCGTCGGCCCGCAAGCGTACATGCGGACGAGGTTGTCTTCCAGTGGATGGAACTCCTCGACTTTTCCAGACAGAGTGTTAAAGAGCTGAAGCGGCATGAACCTTCCCTGTGCAGGTGGAGAATCTTTGATTGTAGGGGGCTAGGAGAAATCTTATCAAGGGCAGTACCGCGGAGCGGGCGGCGTCCCCCCTGTGCCCAATACGACCTCAACTCGGAATCACCCGACGGGGCGCATTGCGGGAGGGCGAAGTTTCTGCGGCAGGCGCACTTCCCTGCCCGGCATTGGCGGTTACCACAGCTCTGAAGGCAATGTAAGCAATCTTGGCCGATCAACTTGAATAAGTCGCCAGCCCGTAGTGCGGAAAGGTGATCAAGTGCGGCTCACCGCGCGCCTTCCCTCCTCTATGCGCTTCCTGGCCTCAGCTGGTCCTCGTATTCCAACAACCTTGTATTTGTCTCCGGACAGCTCGTGGTAGTTCACAAAAAACTCTTCCAGTTCACGAAGGAAATGCTTACCTAGATCATCAATGTGTTTAATGTCGGCGAAGCTGTGATTGTCTTTTTCGACCGCGACCACGCGGTCATTTCGTAGTTTGTTCTTCTTGTCTCCCTGCTCGCCCTCGATAATG
>CAVXQI010000006.1:0-169979 GCA_963763725.1 uncultured Acidobacteriaceae bacterium | reverse complement strand
GCCAGGCTGGCGTCCATATCTCACCCGAGGTGGCTACCTGTCTCTATACTGCAGTACTCACCGACACGGGTAGGTTCTGCTTCAGCGGAACCAATGAGCGCACCTTTGCCTTGGCAAAAGCATTAGTGCACAGCGGCGCTGACCCGGTGCGAATTTCTCATAACGTCTACTTCTCGAACCCGCTCTCCAAAATGCGCCTGCTGGGGGCAGCGCTCGACACCCTCCATCGCGATGGCAGTCTGGCCTGGATGCACGTGGATCGCGCCGCTGTAGAACGCTGTCAGGCCAACGAAGAAGATTGCGAAGGATTGGTTAATTATGCATTGGCGATTGACGGCATCGAAGTGGCCTTGTTCTTCCGCGAACAGCCGGACGGCGGATTTCGCGTCAGCCTGCGCAGCAAGGGCGCGGTAAATGTCGCCGCAGTTGCCGAGCGTTTCGGCGGTGGTGGACACGAGTGCGCCAGCGGATGCGCGATGCCGGGCCCGCTATCGATCGCTACCGAGCGCCTGCTGGCTCAATTTCGTATCCCCGGTTACCACGCCGCGGTGCACTAGCGATTCCTAAGAGAACGGATCAAGCATTGAAACAGAACCGCATCCTCTCGGAGGAACGCACTCGCCGCTCTACCGACGTTATCGCCCTCATCGCCTTCTGCGGATTCCTGTTTTTTCTCGGCCTGCAAATCGTCGGACTGGTAGGGGCTGACGAACCCCGCTATGCGCAAGTGGCACGAGAGATGCTGCAGCGCAACGATTGGGTCACTCCGATCCTATACGGACATCCCTGGCTGGAAAAGCCGCCGCTTTACTACTGGTGCGACATGGTCGCATATAAGGCGACTGGAGGGGTGAGCGATTGGGCGGCCCGATTACCATCGGCAATTCTGTGCTCGCTGATGATCTTCTTCATCTACGTCTGGGCACGCCATTTTCGCCGGGGGATGCAGCTCGATGCCGCGTTGATTACGGCAGCCTCGGCAATCTTTATCGGCTTCGGGCGAAGCGCCTCCACCGACATGCCCCTCACGGCGATGTTCACCGCCGCTATGCTGTGCTGGTATGGGTGGTACTCCAACCAGAATCGAGGTTGGCTACTGGGGTTCTACCTCTTCGCCGGACTTGGGACACTGGCGAAGGGGCCGGTTGCAGTCTTGCTCGCTGGGTTGATCATTGTGGTATTTGCTGCCCTGCGACGCGATGGGCGATTGATTCTCCGGACCCTTTGGCCAGCCGGAATCCTGCTGTATCTCGCGGTGACCCTGCCCTGGTTCATAGCAGTGCAGCGCGCCAATCCGGAGTTCTTCCGCACCTTCTTTCTGCAGCATAACCTGGAGCGCTTTAGCAGTAACCTCTACCACCATCCCCAGCCGTTTTGGTTTTATCTACCAGTGGCGCTGCTGGCGCTGGTGCCGTGGACTGTTTTTGTCTTTGCGGCTCTAGTCGATGCTATTCGCGACTGGCGTTTCTCGATGCGACAGCCAAACGGAGTGGAAGATCTGCGTACTTATCTCACGCTATGGTTTCTGCTGCCGATAGCATTTTTCTCGCTCTCGCAGTCGAAGCTGCCAGGATACATTCTTCCCGCGATTCCAGCGGGCACCATTCTGCTGGCCAATTTTGTCTGGCGCCGCGAGCAAGTGGGAGAAAAGCCGAATACATGGGTGGGGCTGCTCCATGCGCTGCTCTCTGCCGCCATGCTGGTGGCAGCGCTTATCGTGCCGTTCAAGCTGCTGAAGCTGGCTCCTCCACGAAACGTGATCATTGTAGCGATAGCGCTAGCGGTTACGGCGATTGTTTCGCTTTGGTTAAGTCTGCGCTTCCAGGGTTATCGGGTATTACGGTTCATTACGCTTGTGCCGGTTGTCATCGCATTTGCGTTGTTATTGCGCGGAACAGCTCCGATTGTCAATCTATTGCAATCAGCGCGCCCTGTGGAAGAGGCGATTCATCAGCTCGTTCTCGGACAAATTCCAACCCTTGCAGTCTACGATGTGCCCCCCGGGGTGAGATACGGTTTGGGGTTCTACTTTAACCGGCCGATCGTAAGCTACGAACAAAATGAAGTGCCCCCCTTCGATCATCTGGTTGTGGCTGCCAGCGGCGTCCAGAAAGAATTGGAATATAGGCTTGCCGGACGCAGTGTGACGCGCCTCGGCAGCTTCGCACCGCAGCACTTGGATTTCTATGTGGTGTCTGGAAAAGCATCAGAACGGGCAAAGCCATAGCTCTTCACGCTCTTCACTTCCTCGAACCGCTCTTAAATCGCGAGGTAAAGGCGCGGCTCGAAAGCCGCGCCGCCCTTTTACGCAAGTCAACCAATCCACCCGCGGCGAAACCCTCCAGAGCAGCTTAGGAATTGCTGTGTCCGCGTAGTGGGGGCCTTCCGGCCCGCGTTGCGGCTGCCATACGTTCGCCGAGTCGGCTTTCAGCCGACGACAGACTTGTGCCCCCGGCTGAAGGGCTCAGTTAGGAACGGATCGGGTTCACGCGGCGGTGAATGAAGCGCCGCACTACCCGGACACACCACAAGCAAAATAGCTCTAGCCCTTACCGCGGAGGCTCAGAGCTGCCATGTGGCTCACGACTTTCGCTCGGCGGACGCGACGGCGCACTTTGATGCGGCGCTGCCTCGCGCTGTGCCGGCGGCTGGCTTACGTAAGGAGCCGGTCGGTTCTGGTGCGCTGGCGGCTGAGATACCTCTCTACTTGTTTGTGGCGGAGAGGGATGGGCGACGTTGGGATTCTCCGGTCGGGGAGCAGGCGCGTTATTCGAACGCGGTGAGCTCTCCTGTAGCGGCGCTTGCGGTGCATTGCTGTTGCGGGGTGTCGCCTCCGTCGCCGTCGGGTTATTCGGGCGTGGAGTGCCAGCATTGTTCGAGCGCGGTTCATTCTCTCGTGTTGGTGGCTGCGGAACACTCCTGTTGTTGCTCGGCTGCGCACCGTTTGCTCGGTTTGCATTATTTGGCCGCGGGGCCTCCACCGCCGGATTGTTGGTCACCGGCGCATTCTTCGCCCTTACTACACCTGCACCGTGGAAGTTTGTCGGTTTGGGAGTCGCAGCCACTTCTGGCCGGCCATGATTCACCGTCGCCCACTGGGCGCGGTCGCCGCGCGCCAGGTGTTCATGCTGAGTTTGCACCTGCGTAGCCGGAATGTGACGCTCACGCAACGCTGCTTCCTGCCCAGCATTGGGTCGTGCACTGATTCCGCCATTCCCGCCGTTATAGCTGACGCGGTTCACCGTGTTGTTCACCACGGTAGTGTTGTAGGTATTGTGAATATTGGTGACGTTTACTCGATTGACGGCGCGGTTGTAATAAAAATCTCGACCGCGCCAATATCCGCCTTGGTAGCCATTACCATAGTAGCCATAACCGTAGTCAATGCCACCGTAAAAACCAACTTGAGGACCCCAGTATCCAGGATGCCACATGTAGTCGTCGCCGCCCCATCCCCAATAGCCGGGCGTCCACAAATACCCGACCTCGGGAGCGAGAACCCATGTTCCGGGTACCCAAAAATAACCATAGGGACCATACGCCCAGTAGCCCGGAGTCCAGATGTAGCCGGGACTCGGGCAGTAGGGCTGTTCGTACACTGGCAGAGGAGGCGGAGCGGTTCCCACCGAAATAAAAACTTCTCCAAATGACGATATGGATACTGCGAGAATCAGCAGAGCTAACCAGATCAATCGATTGCAATGGACCGATTCGCATATTTCCCTTTCGTGTTCGCCTTCCCGCTGCCCGGCCAGTTGCGTAAATGCAATGGCGATCCTTCGGACTTCGCCGAAGCGTGAATTCGACTTCTTGGTTTTTTCTCTGTAGATAGGAACCGAACTGGCGAGGAATAGTTGCTAGCGAGGCAACCGTGGGTCACGCACAATATTTTCTAGTTCACGAACTATGCAGGCAACCTCCTCGCCCGTTTTAAGGTTTGCTTCAGACACGACTGCGCAAGAAAAGCTAAGGTGTGCCTGGGTCTCGTTCGTGGTGTTGAAGATTGCTCCTCCAGTCGTGGTGGAGCGGACTATACCTATGCATATGACGAGCTAACCAGCGCGCTTGAAGTACTGCACAGCGCGCTCGTGGGCTTCAGCTTTGTCGCGGCTCTTGAAGGTGCCGAGGTTTCGGCGCTTGCCTGTCTTGGCATCTTTCTTACGCGAGTAGAGCCGGTATTCTCCGGACTTGAGTTTGCGAATCATGGTGGTTGTTCATCTCCTCAAACAAATGGATGAACAATCTGCGTCGCTGGTGGCCCCGAAATCAACGCTGCGGTTCCGGCGTCGCCCGTCTCGCTTCCACCCGAGCGCTGTGCTCAGCCGCCGACAAATATGCGCCACCCAACAACAACATCCCACTCCAGAATGACCAGAACATCAGCGTCACTGAAACTGCGAAGGGTCCGTACACTTCCTGAAAGTTCAGCCACGGCAGTGCAAGAATGTAGATGTACTTTGCCGCCTCCGACACTAGACCGGTGATGATCGCCGCTGGCAGCACCGCCAGTATGGGCACCTTGCCATGTGGCAGCACCCAGTAGATTAGGAAGTAGATTCCAATGGTCGCGAGGATCGCCGAAGCCTTCATCACGATGAATCCCAGTCCTGCGAAGACGAAGTTCTGGTCGCCAATCACTAGCCCCAGCATCTTCAGGTTCTGCGCCGTCAGCGCGATCGAAAGCATTGCCAGGCAACCACACGCCAGGCCCAGTCCTAGCGAGACCACCAGGTTCATGAGGTAGGACCGGTTCTTCTGGAAGCCCCAGATTCGGTTGAGCGCCACTTCCAGAGGAAGAAAAATTCCCGTCGAGGTGATCAGCAACATCACGAACGACAGCACCTGACCTCGCCCCCTCACGCTGGCTAGAAACTGCAGGTTGCGGATAACGAAATCCTTATTGCTGGGCAGATAATCGCGCAACAGTTCCAGCACTACGTTGTACATGGCCTGGGAGTGAATAACCCGGCGAATGACAGTGAGCAGCAACACGATGAACGGAAAAAACGAAAGTATTGCATTGGCGGCCACCGAGAACGCATAAGTGTGAACCTCGGTTTGCGTCAGGTAACGGAGCGTGGACCAGCCATGCAGGCGAAGGCGATGCGACAAGCTTAAGGTCTCCGGCAGGCTTTGAAAGAGTTCCCGGCTATCGTCCTCTTTCATCAGGCGCTCAGCTGCCGTCCCAACCCGCAGCGGAGAATCTTGCAACTCATTTGTGTCGTTAGACTTAAGGGCACTCGTCAGGGTTGTCGTGGAAGCTTCCGGAATAGGCCGTGTCAGCTGACTTGTGTCGTCCTCGCCCGTTGCTTCAGAGTTGCTACTCATCGAATCTCAATCCTAACAGAGCCCAAGCTCTCGTCTGGGTCGCTTCCGGCATTCGGCAGCCTTTCCCATATTGGAATCGGCCAAACCTCTGTGATGAAAACACTTGCCAGAATCTCCAGTTCCTGTAATCATCTCCTGCTCCCCTCTCGAATGGGTGAGGGAGGAGCTTTCGGTCGAACCGAAACGCGGATTTGGGTTGATGTTTCTGTCAGCAGTCGAAAGTCACGCAGTGTATCGGCTCCAGGGATCGGCTCTGTCGCGGACGCATGAGTCCGCCAGAATCGATTCAGGGGGCTTTTCCATTGCACAAAAGCTGCGAGCTGAGCCCAACCCTTGTTTCCCGGCAACGTTGAGACGTCTTCCGATCCCTGCTCCCTCAGGGTTATGGTCGGAACGTCCGCGAAGCAGGGGTTCTTCCAAGTTCTACAGGTGAAAGGAGTAAGTTGTGAGAGAGAAAGGTACAGTCAAGTGGTTTAACGGAGCCAAAGGGTACGGATTCATCCAGAGATCTACGGGCGAGGATGTGTTCGTGCATTTCTCAGCTATCCAGGAGAACGGATACCGGAGCCTGAACGAGGGCGAGACAGTGGAGTTCGACCTCACCAAGGGTCCAAAGGGCTTCCAGGCCGCCAACGTGCAGCGCTTGTAAGACGTCTCCGCCACGCGGAAGCGGGTCACATTAGCGTCGCTTTGCAATCACGGCTTCCGACTGCGGCCAAGACCACTGAACCCTCCCGCTTGGGAGGGTTCGCATTTTAGCGAAGTCGAAGCGCCACCCGTGGGTTGCGCCGGCTACCTTTTCATTCCGCAGACCCCGGCTCCATTATCAGACCGCACAAGCGGCTCAACTCGCGGCAGTCTTGCTCATTGAGCCTACCCAGGCAAGCACCAATGGCTGCATCAATCTCGGGTTGCATTTTGGCGAGCAGCTTCAACCCTTTGGCGGTAATGCTAGTCAGAGCTTGGCGCTGATCCTCGTTCCCGCGCGACCGCTTCACCAGGCCGCGGGCCTGCAGACGGTCCACCAAACGGGTGACATCGGGAGCACGGTCCATCATGCGTCTGGCGATCTCGCAGCGCGCGTGAGCTTCGGGATGGACACCCCGCAGGATGCGCAACACGTTGTACTGTGGGCGAGTGATGCGATGCATTTCGCACAACTCGTCCATCAGGTCATTCAGCGTTGTGGCTGCAACCAGAAGGCTCAGCAGAGCCTCCTGCAGAGGATCGGCGAACTGCCTTTGGCTAAGGCGCTGGCTGAGGGCCTCGTTCATGCCTTCTTTATAGCCAGAATTTGTGCGCTTGTCATTTTGCCGAAGCTCGCCTGAGTTCACCACGCAGCCGCTGCAGGGCCCAGCGCGCGTGTTCCGCTACCACCGGGTCTTCATCGCGACTCAGCTCTTGCAGTACCGGCAAGAACCGTTCTTCATCACTGTTGCCGAGCGCGATGGCGACATTTCGCCGCAGGCCATTGAATCTTGCGCGTTTCACCGGTGAACCGCGGAACACTTCGCGAAACTCTTCCAGGCTCAGGCTTGCTAGCCACTCCAGATCGGGATTCACTAATGCCGCGCGCGGCTGAAGCTCCGGCGCCTTCGTCAACGAAGCCTCGCGGTTCCACGGGCAAACGTCCTGACAAATATCGCAACCGAACACCTGCCGGCCGATACCGGAGCGCAGCTCTACGGGAATTGCACCACGTTTCTCAATAGTGAGATACGAGATGCACCGGGTCGCGTCGAGTTGATACGGAGCAGGAAAGGCCTCGGTCGGACAGGCGTCGAGGCAGCGCGTGCACGAGCCGCAGCGGTCCGCCGGAGGCAGATCGGGCGTCAGCTCCAGCGACGTTAGCATGACCCCGAGGAAGAGCCACGATCCCCACTGCTCGTTCAGGATGCAGGTGTTCTTGCCGATCCAGCCGATGCCTGCGTACTGGGCAAAGATGCGCTCGATGACCGGACCTGTGTCCACGTAACACCAGGTTCGTGGCGTGGGGATCCCTTTGCTGCTCGCAGATTTCAAGCAACCGTGTTTCCAGCGCGCGGAGCTTCTCGAGTACCACCTCGTGATAGTCACGTTGCGACCAGGCATACCGCGATATCCATCCCTGTGTCGTCGTGCCGGCGTGCGTCGAGTAGGGGGCGTCGGTGTTGTAATTAAGGGCGCACACCACGACGGAACGCGCCCAGGGAGCGGCGTTGGCAAGTGAAGCGCGTTTGAGGTCTCCAGTTTCGTTGCGGGCCTCGAGATACTTCATTTCGCCTGCGCGTCCATCGGCGATCCATTGGGGAAAGAAGCGGTGCTCAGGCGTCTCGGCCACTCCGGCTACTCCCGCGAGGTCGAAGCCCGCCTCGGACGCAAGGCGCTTGATGTCGTGGCTGAGATGGAAACCGCTGGACACGGAAGCTCGGACCTTTGTGCGATTATAGAATCGTCTGGGACGTGGAAAAATCGGGGATTATCACGAGAGCGCGTTTCAAGAACAGTGGCAGGTAGAATTGTGTCAGGGCACGACTTCGAGTCGTGGCGCCCCTGCGCTTTAAGATTCCGGCTTTAGAGGCTGCTGAAAAAGTCGGTTTTGAGCGGGTTTTGGGCGGTTTTGAAGGGGCGTACCTTTAGGTACGCCGTTACAAGTTCTTTATTTTTGTCATCACGAGCAGGCTTTAGCCTGCGAGGGATCTGCTGTTTGGGGTTTTTCAGCAACCTGTTTAGCCGCTGAGGGCGGGGGCTAAAAGCCCACTTAGTCATACAGACCTCTACGGCACGACTGAAGTCGTGCCCTGATACAAAACGATTTGAAACCAGCACCAGGAGGGTGCATGGCTAAATCGGAACAACTTCCGCCGATTCATCCCGGAGAGATTCTGCGTGAGGATTTTATGAAGCCGCTAGGCCTCAGCATGAACCGGCTGGCGCTCGATCTGCACGTCCCTGACACTCATTGCCGAGATTGTGCACGAGCGGCGGGGCATCACTCCCGATACGGCCCTGCGACTGGGTCGCTATTTCAACACCAGCGCGCGCTTTTGGCTGAACGCCCAGTCGAGCTACGATCTTGAAGTCGCACAAGACGCACTGCAGCGCACGATTGAGCGCGATGTGCGTCCCCTGGTCTCCTAAGACCGGTATTCGTTTGAACCATAGGTTTTCCCCACTCGGCTTGGAGTTTCCGTATTGAGGACAGCGATCGACAGCAAAGAAAGCCCCGCCCTAGCCAAAAGAAGGCTAGAACGGGGCACCCAGGTTTAGGGTTTCGTAAGTGCCTACTACGCTTGGCCGGGGCACCCGGCACACCCAGCCAGCGCTGCTCCTGCTGTGAGAACAGATCATCTGGTAATCCGGTAGCCGTAGTGCTGCCCAGAATTACGTTGTATTGGCCGTTGCTGTCGGGCGTGACGTTTTGCGTCTCCATCCAGACGGGGGCACCGCCATCCTGCTGCTTGTAGATGGAGAAGGAGTGACGCCGACCGCGGCGGAGGAGGAGAGAGGGCCGCGCCCTGTGCGTCCCTCAAGGTTCCGCTATAGCGAATGAGGTTGGGAACGGATGTGGTTGCTGTTTGTTGGGCTGAACAGATGGAGACGGACAACAAGGTGGCGAGAGCAAGAACGATGGTAGTGCGGAAACGGCGCATAAGGTTCTCCTTTGTGGAACCAAGGTGAATAGGTTGTGGGGCCCCTGAGAATGGCGCCCTTGCTACGCTCTATAGTCCAGGCCGAGCGAGTGGAACTCTACGTCGCGCGCTGCCAGCTGACTGCTCGATGGAATACGGTGCCTTGGCTCACAAAAGAGAAGTGTGGCGACATGGCGCCGCGGAGAGCCAAGGACGGCGAGAGCGGCGCTGAATTCAGCTATGGCCCCGGGGAAAGGCATCCTTACCCCGGCTGCTCTGCGAACGAGTCGGCAGACACATGCAGGAGTTCCCTGCCTGATTTCCTAAACTAACTAATGCTTGATCGCCCACGCCTCGAAAAGGGTCACGAGGTGTCGTACGTTAATGGGCCGAATAGCGGAATTTCTCGGCCAGAAGTGAAGACATAGTGAAACTACTTTTCTAGTATGTCAAGAAGTTTTTAACAGAATTGAAATAATTTTTTGTAGTTGGCGCTTTGGTGGCGATTTTGGACCCATGGAACGACCTGCCGCATTGGTAGCTAACCGCGCCGCACTAAGCGAAAGGAAACTAGAACAGGATAATCGGAGGATTATCCTAAGGAACGTGCTTTCGGAACATGACTCTTGGCCCTTCAGCGGCGCTTCAGTTTGTCCACCTACGGACAAGTGATTCTGATTTTGGACGTTCGGCGGTATCCCGCCAAACCTTCCAACAATGGTAACTACCATTGCAGCAACCACTTCCGGAAATTTAGTCATGGCACTTGACGTGTACTCTACGTAGCCGAAGAACGCCGATCGCTGCACAAAAAAATCCTAACGATCGGATTGCTCTCACGTCTTAAGAGGTACGGGGTACGAGGAGGCTGTATGGAGCGCAGATATCTGGTGGCGGCCCTGGCGATCATAGCGACCTTCGCGGTATTCTCTCGTGGACTGCGGACACTCGAACACGTTTCGCTGTTATATGGTCAACGCGCCCAGGCGAAGCTGCACGCGAAGTGCAATGCCGGGGATTCCGCCGTGTCCCGATTCATGGGCAAGGTGCATCTGCGTCCGAACTATCCGGAAGAGGCGCAGATGTTGGCCGAAATGAACTTGCCCATTGTGATGGCGCAAGCCAAGGTCGCTGAGCAGATGGCGCGGCAGAATATGGCGGCCGCCCAGTGCGCTCGCGCTACGGCGCTGCGGGACGCGGAACGTGCCCGCCGTGAAGCGACCAGAATGCGTGAGAGAATGGCGCGCGTTAACGCTTCGGCGATGCCAATCGCATGGGAAGCGAATATGGCTGCCAACATTAATCAACGAGTTCAAGCAAGGACTGCCGCACTCGCCGAACGCATCGCCGCTCAAACCGTCAGATTGCAGATGGCAGCCGATCAAATGCAGGACGTGTCGGTTCAGTTCTCGGATTCCGACGCTCCGAGTGCGGCTGTACATCAACACTCGTCTAACGGTGCGGGCTCCAAAGTCCGATGCCGCACCCAGCAGTCCCGGTAACGCCACCCGAGCATTCTCGTTCGAGGCCGGACGGTAATGCCTGAGGTAGCATGCCCTCGCATACGGGCAACGTTAAGCCTTCGTGAAACGGTGCAGTTAAATGACTGCACCTTTTTTGCGTCCCACGCAATCCAGGACTGGGTTTTCGGATCGAGGCCGCCTTCGGCGTATTGTCACAAGCCAGG
The DNA here is from genome assembly GCA_963763725.1 of uncultured Acidobacteriaceae bacterium. Lineage (GTDB taxonomy): Bacteria > Acidobacteriota > Terriglobia > Terriglobales > Acidobacteriaceae > Bog-257. The sequence continues at coordinate 159,353 of CAVXQI010000006.1, read as the reverse complement.
CGGACAGTAAGCCTTGACCACCTTTACTAAACCGTACGATGATTAAGCCATGAAGCACCGCCATCCTCCCCGCTGTCCCAGGTGCGACAGCAACCAAGATGTGAAGAAGATCGCGTACGGCTGTTTGCCGTCAGATCAGCCTGCGGAGTTGGCTTACGAAGGATATGTGCTGGGCGGGTGCTGTATTCGCCCTGACAGCCCCGAGTGGTATTGCGATGCCTGCGAAGAAAGCTTTGGTACGTGGCGAGAGTCGTGGGGCGAACCACTCAGCGACAGCATCCATTAGTTGACTCCACCACTACATTCATCGAAACCGTATCCAACTTTATCTGGTTCTATCGGGTTCCGACCTTTGCCATCCTGGCTCTTCGCTGCCGCCATTCCTCCGTGGCGAAGATTCGCGGTCCTACCTCAATGAGGCGCGGCAACATCTGGAAAACCGAGATCGGTGTCCACGTCATTCCCTGGCGGGTACGATAGCCTCGCCGGTTCAGTTCTTCGGCGATCACGGAATACGGTCCATCCTGAATGGTCAGCTCCATCATCAGGAACAGTACTTCCCGTTCGGTGGGATTCTCTTCCAGGTGCGGAGGATCGTTGGCAACTACCCGCAATCCAAAAGGGACCTCTTCCGCCGCGTACGCGGCAGCCTGATCTTCGGGAATTTCGCGTTCCCACTCGACCGCAACCAGCTTCCAACCTTGTCCGGCCTTGTGCGCCAGATCTTCAGGACCGAATGAGGGCGGCACGTCCTGACGAATGCGCTCAATCTTTGCCATACTCAACCTTTCTCATCGTCCCCCACAGGATGAACCAATGAACGTTCTCCCACCGTCAGATACACTTGCGTCGCCACACTGAATGTCGCACAAAGGATTGCGGCGAAGGGACATACGCTCGAGTGCACGTTGGGTCAAACCTCGCGAGCGTCCACTTTCAGGATTGTTTGTCCGGAAGCGAACAGGCTGAAGCTCGTTTTTCACTGCGAGAGAATGATGCTGCGACACCTATTCACTTCTTGCGTCGCGGCATCGGATGCTCGTGGTCCAGGTCGTAGAACTTCCTGGGCTCGTGGTCGGACCTCCGCGTGACCGCAGACTCGGCCCGCATCGCGGTACGGGCCGACTGGCTGGCGGCTAGAGGTAGCGCATTGGTGTTGGTATAGATCGCCTCGATCGAATACGGTGCCGGAGTTTGCCCGGGCCACGGCGAACACCGCATAGGCATGGCCGTTCGAAAAAGCGACGGCGGTGTAATCGCCCACCATTACGCCCGACGAAGTATTCGGCAGCCAACTCAGGGACATGGGCCCGGCGAGCGTGGTTGCAGCGCTCCAGGTATTGCCGCCATCGTGCGAGGAGACAAATCCAACATTCAGCTGGCAGGTTGCCGCGGTGCATTGTCGCAGCCGGGTAGAAGTAGTAGGTCAGCGCCAGCCGCGCCGAAGCCGCCGCTGGTCGCGGGATCGACCGCGAGCGCGGGAATGAAGTGGTCCACCGTGCTGGTGACGGCGTCGATGGGAATGCCGACCGGGGCCGTCCAGTTGCTCCCGTCGGACGACGTGCTGAGAACGATGTCGTTCGACGCGCAACCCGTGCGGAAGCGGCAATCCTGCCAGACGACATACACCCGGCCGGCAGCGTCCACCGTAGCCGAGGGCAGCGCAGAAGTGCGCATGTTCCCGGCCACAAGCATGGTCTGTGATAGTCGAGATCGTGACCGGCGCATTCCAGGTTACTCCGCCGTCGGTCGAGGTGAAGGCGAGCATTTGCGTGCCGTCGGCGTTTTCGATGGGCACGACGACCGTCCCGTTGGGCTGCGCCACGGGCTGGCCGCCGAGGCCGGTGGAGAGGCTCGCGGTGTTCACCGCTGCGCTCCAGGTCAAACCGCCATCGGTCGAGGTGCTCATCCAGATGAGCCCGTTCGCGGGCTGGCTGGGGTCGTCCCACTCCAGGTAGCAATGGCCAAAGAACGGGCTGGTGGAGGTGTTGTCGCAGATAATCCATTGCTTGTCGGAGTCGTTGGTGGCGCTGACGATGATCGGAGCTCCCCAGTTCTTGCATCGGCGGAGCGGCTCACGCCCACCACATCCGTGCCGGATGCGATCAGGAAGCGAAGCGACATCCAGACCCCGTGCGCCTGGTCGAAGGCCACCGACAGGGTCGCTGGCCGCGAGGTATGTGCCGCCTACCGCGACGGTAAGGCTGGGCAGCAATCCGTTCGTCCAACTGGCGCCGCCGTTGGTCGAAGTCGCGAAGCCGATGTCGGACCCTCCACCGTTGAACCTGCGGCCAGCCTGGAACGCGGTCACAATCGTCGAGCCCGCGGCGAACATTCCGGGTTCGACTTCGGTGGCGTGCTGGCTGTCGGAGTTGGTGAACGGTCGGTGCTCAATTGCACGAGTGTGATTTGCTGAGGCGGCGGCGGCGGCGGCGGAGGACTCGGCTCCGATGAGGTGCTGCTTCCACCACCGCATGCCAGCGTCGACAACAAGGATGCAACCGCGAGCCAGGGCCCTAACCTTGCATTGATTTTCGTGGCGCCTCCATCCTCTTTTGCCTCCCATTTGCTTCTCAGCATCCTGTGCCGCCTCCTCCGCGATGTCAATCGAAACGTGACGAGCAACCTCGACGCGGTTGCCGCCCCTCTTCGACGGCTGATAAACTCGAAGGTTACATCAGGCGTTCGCCTTACCTTCCTTACCACCTATGTCGAACACAACGGATATTGCAATCGTCAACGGCGCTCGCACGCCCATGGGGCGCTACTGTGGCAAGCTGCGCGACTTTACCGCCATGGATCTGGGCGCGATCGCGGCCACGGAAGCCATGAAACGCTCGGGAGTCGAGCCCGGCGAAATCGATCACGTAGTGATGGGCAATGCGCAGCAGACCTCGGGAGACGCGCTCTATGGAGCGCGCCACGTGGCGCTCAAAGCGGGAGTTCCCATCGAAGTTCCGGCGCTCACGGTGAACCGCCTGTGCGGCTCGGGAATGCAGTCCGTCGTGAGCGCCGCGCAGATGATCCAACTTGGCGAGTCCAAGATCGCGCTGGCTGGCGGCATGGAATCCATGTCGCAAGCGCCGCATGTGATTCGCGGCATGCGCTGGGGTGTCGGACTGGGCGAAGGCAAGCTTGAGGATTCGCTCATGGTGGCGCTGCTCGATACTTATTGCGGCCTGTACATGGCCAACACGGCTGAGCTTTATGGCGGACAGCAAGGCGTCACGCGCGAGATGCAGGACGAGTTCGCCTGCGCTCACAGCAAACCGCCGACGATGCCTACAAGGCTGGACGGCTTCAGGAAGAAATAACGCCAGTCGCGCTACGCAATCGCAAAGGCGAGCCGACCGGCGAGATGTTCACCGAGGACGATCATCGGCGCCCAGAAACGACGATGGAGAGCCTGGCTAAGTTGAAGCCGGCGTTTGGCAAGAACGGCTCGGTCACCGCGGGCAATGCCAGCGGAATCGTCGATGGCGGCGCGGCCGTCGTCGTGATGCCGCTCGACGAAGCCCAGAAGCGTAATCTGAAGCCGATGGCGCGCATCGTGAGCTGGGGAATTGCCGGTGTCGATCCCAAGATCATGGGCTGCCGGGCCGGTTCCGTCAACTCGCATCGCGCTGAAGAAAGCTGGGCTGAAGCTCGAGGACATTGATTTGATCGAGGTGAACGAGGCCTTCGCGGCGCAGTATCTTGCCGTCGAGAAAGAGCTGGGTCTGGATCGCAACAAGGTGAACGTGAACGGAGGCGCGATCGCGCTCGGCCATCCGCTGGGCGCAACCGGCACGCGCTTGCTGATCACGCTGATGAACGAACTGCGCCGCCGCAAAGGCAAGTACGGACTGTCGACTGCGTGCATCGGCGGGGGGCAGGGCATTGCGGTGATCATCGAGAACCTGCAGCGGTAGTAAGGGAAGATATGGCGAACGAAGAACAGACTCTGCACGAGATTGTCGAGCAACTTGAGGCGGCTTGGAACAGCAGCGACAGCGTCGCTTCGCCGCGCCCTTTGCTGAAGACGCCGATTTCATCCACATCCTGGGCGGGCACTTTATCGGGTCGCGTCAGCATCGAGAAGGGACACCGGGCGATCTTCGACACCATTTACAAAGGCAGCACCAGTCAAGTTCGTGGTGGAGAAAGTCCGCTTCGTGGGTGCCAGAAGTGGCGATCGTTTTCGTGTCAGGCGACGCTTGTCACGTCGCATCCCGGCATTCCACCGCAGATCAACGCTCGGCCCAACGCTGGTTCTCCAGCGAACGCGACGGCGCTTGGCAGATCGTAGCCTTTCAGAACACCTCGGATCGCGCCGGAGGGCGCCCCGCCAGACAAAGATCGATTGCGGAGCAGCATCCTTATCAAAGGGATTGAATCAGGCTTTGGAGCGGTAGCTTCGCCGAACACCGCCGGTTGAAAACAGAATGACCAGCGACGAAAAAGCGCTGCACGGGATGGTGTATCAGCTGGAGGCGGCGTGGAATGCGGCCGACGGCGCCGGTTTCGCCGCGCTCTTCGCGGAGGATGCCGACTTCATCCACATCCTGGGCGGGTATTACACCGGGCGCGCGGCCATTGAAGCCGGCCACCGCATGATCTTCGGCACGATCTACAAGGGCAGCACGGTAAGGTACAGCGTCGAGAAGATTCGCTTTCTCCGGCCTGATGTCGCGATCGTTTTCCTGCGCCAGTTTCTGCAATTTCAAGAGGGCGGTGCTGCGACGGAATTGGAGGCGCGGCCCACCATCGTCGCCGAAAAAGTCGATGGGAGCTGGCGGATTGCGGCACTGCAAAACACCAGGATCACGGAAGCGGGCGCGCCGCCAAAGCTGAGGGACAAATCAAGAGTGAGCCGGTGGACTCAACGGGCACAATTCAGCGCCGTAGGCGCGGCACAGTTTAGCCCAGCACGGAGCCGCAGGCGGAGTGCTCGGTAAGGCCGGAAATGGCTCCGAGTCCCGTCAGGGACCGCACGGTTCCACTCACGCTCGTAGACCGTGCGCCTCTCAGTTGATAGTGGTGGAGTTTTGGCTGGAGTACCTAACGGATTTTCGTACATAAAGGAAAGGCGAAATCATGGATATCAAGAAAGTTGGAGTACTCGGTTGTGGATTGATGGGCTCGGGCATCGCGCAAGTGGCGGCCACCGCGGGTTTCGACGTGGTGGTGCTCGAACAGGATCAGAAGTTTCTCGACAAGGGCTTTGCCGGCATTGAGAAGTCCCTTTCTCGGCTGGTGGAGCGCGGTCCGGAGAAGGGCGGCTTGACCGCCGAGCAAAAGAGCCAGGCGCAGTCGCGGCTGAAGGGCACGACCAACATGCAGGACCTCGCCGACTGCGATATCGTCATCGAGGCCATCATCGAAAACGTTGAAGAGAAGCGCAAGACCTACGCGCAGCTCGATGCGATCGTCAAGAAAGACGCCATCTTCGCCACCAACACATCGTCGATCTCGGTCACCGAGTTGATGACCGCGACCAAGCGGCCCGGAGCGCTTCATCGGCCTGCACTTCTTCAATCCCGTCCCGATGATGAAGATGGTGGAAGTGGTGAAGACCATCGCCACCGCGCCCGAGGTGTATGACACGGCGTATGAGTTCGCCGTAAAGCTGGGCAAGGTGCCGGTGCGCACCAGCGATAAGACCGGCTTCATCGTGAACCGGCTGCTGGTGCCGTATTTGCTGGACGCGATTCGCGCGTACGAAGAAGGCGTCGGCTCCATCACCGACATCGACGAAGCCATGAAGCTGGGCTGCGGCTATCCGATGGGGCCGTTCACGCTGCTCGACTTCGTCGGCCTCGACACCACGTACTACATCACGCACGTGATGTTCGACGAATTCAAGGAGCCGCGCTTCGCCTCGCCGCCGCTGCTGCGGCGGCTGGTGCTGGCGGGCTGGTACGGCCGCAAGACAGGCAAAGGCTTCTACGATTACGCCGACCCGAACAATCCGGTGCCGGGAAAGTTTGTGTACGGTGCAGAGCTTTAGCTCAGCGGCAGTGCAGCTGGAGTTTGGTCAATTGGCATTTGTATGCTGTTGCGAGCGAAGGCCGAGTCCCACGCAGTGGGACGGAAGAGTTTAGCCCAGCGCTTCAATCGCTGGGTAAATGCTTGCTAGCCTAGTGCGTGCACGGCATAAGGCCAGAACTCGCACAGATCGCTGGCAGCAAACAGCTTTACGCTCACCTATCGTACCTTATCACTCGAAAGGCGGACTATCCATGACCGACTTCCAAAACATCAAGTTCGAAAAGAAGAACCAGATTGCCTACATCACCATTGACCGGCCGAAGGTGCTCAACGCGCTGAACATGGCCACCATGCAGGAGCTCAAAGACGCCTTCGCGTCCATTAAAGATGACGCCGAGGTCCGCGTTGCCATCCTGACCGGCGCGGGCGAGAAGGCATTCGTCGCGGGCGCCGACATTGGCGAGCTGTCGCAGCAAACGCCGGTGTCGGCCAAGGAGTACACCCATCGCGGGCAGGCCATCGTGGATGCCATCGAAAATCTTGGCAAGCCGGTGATTGCCTGCATCAACGGCTTCGCACTCGGCGGCGGCTGCGAGCTGGCGATGGCCTGCACCATGCGTCTGGCGAGCGACAATGCCAAGCTCGGCCAGCCCGAGGTGAAGCTCGGACTGATTCCCGGCTACGGCGGCACGCAGCGGCTTGTCGCGGCTGGTGGGCAAGGGACTCGCGATGCAGCAGATCCTGACCGGCGAGATGATTACGGCGCAGGAAGCCTATCGCATTGGCCTGGTGAACGAGGTTGTTCCGCAAGCGGAGCTGATCGCGCGCGCCGAGGCGATTGCCGCCAAGATCATCGCCAACGCGCCGCTGGCCATCCAGTACGCGATGGAGGCGGTGAATCGCGGCTTCGACCTGACGCTGGCGGATGGGCTGTTTCTGGAGGCCACGCTGTTCGCGGTCTGCTGCGCCACCGAGGACAAGAACGAAGGCACGCGCGCCTTCCTGGAGAAGCGGCCGGCGCAGTTCAAGGGCAAGTAGGTAGGCTGCATAGGGTCCTTCGAGTCCTCGCTACGCTCGTCGCTCTGGATGACAAGGGAAGAATGCCCACGTACCCAAACCAAAACCGGCCGCCGAGGCGACCGGTTTTACTAACCACTATCCACTATTCACTAACCACTAACTAGTCTCCGTACATCACTTCCCGCTCTTCCACCACCGGCTCCGCGGGCTTGATGCCGCCGATGCTGCCCAGCGGGATGAAGCCGTCGTTGACCACGGGCTTCTCGCCGAGGACGTGTTCCTTGTAGAGCGCCAGCATGCGGGCCTTTTCGGCTTCGGCTTTCACGCGCTCGTCGCGGGCTTTGAACTTCTCCTGGCGAGCGTTCTTGGCGATGCCGAGATCGTCGAGCGTGTGGTTGGCTTCGGCGTTCACGTGCTCATCGACCAGCTTGAGCGTGTGCGCCGTGGTCTCGAGGCCGACCTTCTTGCCGCCGGCGAAGATCTCGTGACGGCCATGCTCCTCGTACCACTTTGTCAGAGTCGCCGTCATGTGCATCTTCTCGACGATGTTGCGCCAGCCCACGCCGGTGTTGTACGCGCAGAAGCTGATCTCGCCTTCCTGCGTGGCGTAGGGAATGATGCACTGCTCGGTGCGGCGGAAATCGTAGTTGAACAGGTCCTGGAACCACATGCCGGCGATGAACAGGAAGTTCCAGCGATCGCGGCGGCGACGCTCGATGTCGGTCTCGGTGCGGTCGCCGCTGACCTTGCCGTAATCCTTGCCGGTCGCGCCGAAGGTCTTGTCGAACTTCTTCAGCAGATCGGTGAACTTGAAGTGCTTGGGCGACTTGAAGGGATCGTAGTTCTTCAGCAGCGCCAACGTCATGCCCGCGATCGACATCCACTTGCCGCGCGCCGCGTCGTTCACCTTCGCGATGTCTTTCGCGATGGTGTCGCCGTTGAGGAACGCCGTCACCGGAACCGCTTCCTTGGTTTCCTTGTCGATCATGACGGCCATGCCGACACCGCAGTTGGGGTGGCAGCCGCAGCTCAGCGATCCCCAGTCTTTATCGGGCCCGTGAACCAGGTCGGCCCAATCGGAGAAGGTGCTCATGAACGAAATGGGGAACCAGTCGCGGACGGGCTCGCCCAGTCCAGTCTGGCTCTTCACGTCGTGCGCCAGATGAGACAGCGTGTAGCGCTGCGCCTGACGGCGCTCATCGGTGATGGCTTCGTCGCGTCCGGTGAACGATACCGGCTGGAACGAGAGGAACGAAATGCGCTTGGGATTATCGAGCGCGAACTGAATGATGCGGCCGACCTGCTCGTTGTTCAGGTCGTTGACGATGGTAACGACCGGCACGATCTCGACGCCGGCGTTGTGCAGGTTCTCGATCGCCTGCAACTTCACGTCGAACAGATTGCCGACCAGGCGGTGCGAGTTGGCGGCATTGCCGATGCCGTCGAACTGCAAGTACGCATAGCGCAGACCCGCTTCAAAAGCCTGCTTGGCGAACTCAGGACTCTTGGCGAACTCGATGCCGTTGGTCGCGGCCTGCACGCTGTTGTAGCCGACCTTGCGCGCGTAAGCGACCGCGTCGAGGAAGTAAGGCGACAGCGTAGGCTCGCCGCCGGAGAACTGCACCGACATCTGACGGCGCGGCTTGATGGTGATGGCGTTGTCGAGCATCGTCTTGATCTCGTCCCAGGTCAACTCATGGACGAAGCCAACCTGGTTGGCGTCCATGAAGCAGGGATCGCACATCATGTTGCAGCGATTGGTCAGGTCGATGGTCAGCACCGATCCGCGGCCGTGCAGCACGGTGCTGCTGCCGTGATGATGCAGCTTCTCGTCGTTGTGGGCGCGAATGTCGCGGCCGGGGAAAACTTCCTCAAGATGCTTGAAGAACGCAGTATCCATGGCCATCACGTCTTCAAAGTGGCCGTGGATGGGGCAGTCCTTCACCATCAGGATTTTGCCGTCGCGCTCGATGATCTGCGCCTTGATCTCGCCGGCCTTCTCGTTCATCAGAACTTCGAGCGGCAGTTTGCCGTCGATGATCTCCTGGCGAATCTGCGGAACGCACTTGGGGCACAGCGAATCGGTGGCGCGCGGCCAGCCCAGCGGCGGCTTGGACTTCTGGTACGACTTCAACAGTGGCTTATCGGACCACTTGGGCGTAAACGAAGGATTGGGATTGATGCTATTGAACTTGTCGAAGACCGCCCATGCGCCCTTGGCAGCAACGGTAACGGCTTTCTCAACATACTTAACCGGCTTGTGCATTTACGCCTCTCGTACTCAAGAAAATGAATTGAGGATGGCCCACCCCACAATCACGGGCCAAGTTCCACACTTGTCTACTGTTTACTAAGTTAATGGGCGAGGCACGAAAGAGCCAACCAAGATAGAGCAAGTGGGCGGATTTAGCGGGTCAGCGGGCAGTATCGAACATTGAATGGTGACCTGGATCACAGGGCTATGTTATTGAAAAGCAAAGCTCGACATGGCACGTCAGAAGTTTCGCCGCATGAGGTGGCGGGACCGGCGACCACATGGTAGTTTTCCTTGAGCGCAGAATGCCGAACCTCTTTCATCTTGCCCTGCTGGCGATTTTTGCCCTCCTCGCTTCCACCTTGGCGGCGATAACCGGATTTGGCGGGGCGGCGATTCTGTTGCCGGTACTGGTGCTGACCTTTGGAGCTCGGGAGGCGATACCCATACTCACGGTCGCGCAGTTGATCGGGAATGGGAGCCGGGTTTGGCTCAATCGCCACCAATTGAAATGGCCAGTCGTGGGCTGGTTCGCTGCTGGGCAGCATACCCTGTGCGCTCATAGGAGGTTTACTGTTTGCGCGGGCGCCGGTGGCGGCCTTACGCGCGGGTTGGGAGTGTTTCTGATCCTGATGGTCGGGTACCGGCATTTGACCTCGATACCACATTGGCGCCCAACAGCACCTGCGTTCGCAGCGATTGGCGCTGTGGCAAGTTTCTTGTCTGCTTTAGTGGGGAGTGTAGGGCCGCTGATGGCGCCGTTTTTCCTGCGATTACGGTCTCACTAAAGCTGCCTACATCGGTACCGAGGCCCTCACAACTGTCATCATGCATTCGGCGAAGCTGCTTGCGTATGGCGAGGCCTCGGTGCTTCCGGCCCACGCGATCTTCGCGGGAGCCGCGCTCGGTCCGCTGATGATAGCTGGCAGCTTCCTGGGTAAGCTTGTCGTTGACCATTTACCAGAGCGCGTTTTCGTTTATCTGATCGAAGCCATGCTTGTCATCGCGGGAATCATGTTTGTGGTGAGGGGATAGAGCAATAAACATCTTGTGCATGGCGGGAGGAATTCGGGACAGCCCAGCGTCAGGTTCGCCTTACCTGATGTTGCACCGGTTGGCTTTTTCGCACGAAGGGCGCAACAATAGTGGCTAGCGCATCGGCGCTTAGTCTATATTCCTAACAACTTCATCGGGAAACGCTTGTATCGTGCATTGAGGAGGAGAATCTCTGATGGGCGCTACGGGCATGTGGGTGCGCAAACTGGACACCGCATCCACCGGCGATCCGCTGGTGTTGGTGGTGGTGGAAGGCAGCGACCGCCGTACCCTGGTGCTGGAGCATTTTCCCTTCACCGTCGGCCGGCGCACCGACCGCGACCTGGTGATGGCCGATCCGCGGGTCTCGCGCGAGCACGCGCAATTCATTCGCGAGACCGACGGCACCTACATCGTCGACCAGAGCAGCCGCCACGGCACGTTCGTCAATGGAGAACGCGTCAACCGGCGCAAGCTGGCGCGCAACGATCGCGTGGAATTCGGCGTGCAAGGCGCCGCCTACGCGCTGTTCAGCCCCGATCGTTCGCCCTCCAGCGCCGCGCAACAGTTCCTGAGCCAGTTCTCCACCTGGAAGCCCGCCACCGGAGCGGGATCCGACCTGGAGATGCTCAACGTGTTCCTCGAGGCGGCGCGCAAGCTGAATACCAGTGGCGTGCTGGACGACGTTTTGCATGACCCTGCTGGAAGCGGCCCTGCGGCTTGACCCACGCCGAACGCGGCTTCGTCTTCCTGCGCCATGCCGACGGCGAACTGCGCCTGGCCGCGGGACGCGACAAGAAGGGCGAGAGCATCAACGACGACAGCACCATCTCGCGCTCGGTGCTGCGCGACGCCGCCAAGAGCGCGTCCGAGTTCCTGGTCACCGATACCGACGATACCGGCAAGCTGGCCGGCCGCGAAAGTATCGTGGCGCACAACCTGCACAGCGTGATCTGCATTCCCCTGCGCAAGACCGTCATTCAGGACAAAGTCAAGGAAGAAACCAAGCCGGGAGAACCGGATGTGCAGGGCGTGTTGTACCTGGACGCGCATTTTTTGTCGGGCAAGCTCTCGTCGGTGAGCCACGATATTCTGCGCACCATCGCCAACGGCGCAGCCACGCTGGTGGAGAATGCCGCCCTGGTGCAGGCGGAAGATGCCGCCAAACGCTATCGGCAGGAGTTGGCCATCGCCGCGGAAATTCAGCAGGGCCTGATGAAGGTGACCGTCCCCGACGTGCCGTTTGCCAAGGTCAACGCCGTCAGTTATGCCTGCAAAGATATCGGCGGAGACTTCTTCGACCTGGTTTACACCGAGGCAAGGCTGTCGCTGATTGTGGCCGATGTTTCGGGCAAAGGCGTTTCCGCGGCGGTGGTGGCCTCGATCCTGCAGGGAATGTTGTACTCGCAGTTGGCCCGCGACTCGTCGCTGCCCGAGATGATTGCGGCGGTCAACCGCTTCCTGTGCGACAAAGTGGGAGGCCAGAAGTACGCCACGCTGGTGATTGCCCGCCTGTTGGGAAGTGGGGAACTGGAACTGATTAACTGCGGGCATGTGCCTCCGCTGCTGGTTTCAGGAGATACCAGTCACCAAGCTGGAAGAAGGGAATCTGCCGGTGGGATTGGTTCCCGGCGCCGAGTTCCAGGCCACCCGCCTGCAACTGAAGCCGGGAGATCGTCTGCTGCTGGTGACCGACGGAGTCACCGAAGCCGAGGATGCCGAGGGCGAATTCTTCGGCATGGAGCGACTGGAGAACTGCGGCAAAGACGGGTTTGCCGCCATCGAGCAGGCGGTCACCGATTTTCGTGGCGATACCGCCTTGACCGACGATTGCACGATTACCGAGATGATCTATCGCGGGGAAACGTGAGAAGCCGCTGCATTGTCATTCCGGAACAATCCCGTTCGTGCAGGACTTAAGCCGAATTGCGCTGGTCATCCGGTTGCACCGGACGGCAAATTCAGGCTGAACTCGCATCACAGGCGCAGACAGTGCGACAGTCGCGCGCGAATTTTAGACGACGGCAAGCTGCACTGCGCACTTGTTCCGCATTCCACTTTCGGGCCTAAGTGGTAGAAGCGATTGGGAAAAAGCTTTTTCTTCGGCCGATTTTGTGGTGTAATGGCAGAGCGTCATTGTACACGTGACAGTAGTCCGAAGACTCATAAGGGATATGCCAGTTTTGCCACTTTTTAGCTTCTGGTCACCGGTCCGCAGAGCGACCGAATTCGCTTCGCACAGTTCACGCCGCAAGCTGGGTCCTGCGGTGGTGCTGTGTCTGCTGGCCTTGTTGGCCAGCGCTCCGGCATTCGCGGTGACCCACGCCAAGGTGCACAAGGACCACCGTCATGCTGTTCTCAATCCCAGCCTTCATTGGCGTTTTAGCAGGTATGCAGCCCGGATGTTTCCCGGCTCGCATGACATGCTGGTGCAGAGAACGAAGAATTGAACCGCCTGCAACTGCCACGCATCGCCGATGAGGGAGAGCTCATACGGTACGAGGTGGCGCAGGTGCTGGTCCCGGTGAACGAGACTGAGGCGCTGAAACTGGCGGCCGACTTGCCGGAGAGCCGGCGCTACTGCCGGCCGTGGACGCGCGATTTCCTGCAGGATTTCACCCAGGCCTACTACGACCAGTTCCACAGCTCCATTGCAGGTCAATTCGCTGGTGCGCACCATGGAGCAACAGGAACGGCTGCGGCGTCACAACCGTTACGCGGCGCCGGAATGGGGTGACACGGCTTCCACCCACTTGACCGGAGTTACCTTTGACCTGTCGCGCCGCGGTTTGACCGGCGAACAGTACGGCTGGATCCTGGCCTACATGCTTCCCCTGAAAGAGTCGGGGATGATTGACCCGATCGAGGAGAGCCAGCCGGTCCTGCATGTGGTGGTTTTCGAGAAATACTCTGACCGTTTCGACGAGAAGAACAATTGGTCAGAGGCCAACGAGCCTACCGAAGCCAGCGTGCTGACGAGCGTCGGCGCCAGCCAACCTTAGCAGAATCTCTACCTCCTTAGCCGTCAGCTAACGCCATATATCCGTTTAGAAATTGATGCACTCTTTCGTGTGCGACTTGCTGGACCTTCTATTTGCCGAACGAGACGCCTGCTCGGCGGCAACATTCGCTACCTTCGCACATCGATTTCCAATCCCCAGTGCCCGGGCGTGGAAGCCCAGTCGGTGGATGCGGCTGCCCGCAAGGTGATCGACACCTGCCTACCGCGTGGCCTTCTCTAGTAAGTACATAAACGAACGGTAGATCTGTCCGGTAGAGCGGCTCATGCCGATCTCGCAGGTGCGGCTGCTGGAGTAGCATTCGTCCGGCTGCTTCGCCTTAACTTCAGCCGCCTCGTGCTTAGTAGCCGCCTGGGTCAGCTCAGGAAACAGAAAACCGCGATCGCCCGCGAAGCCGCAACAACCAGCGTTCAGCGGAATTGTGACCTGCTCGCTGCAGGCGCGCGCAATCGCTTCCAGCTTCGAGGTGATACCCATCTTGGTCACCGAGCAGACCGGATGCAGGGCCACGGAACGTGACTTCGTGTTGACCGGCAACTTCGGCAGCAGCTCGTCATGGACGAACTCGATGGCATCGAGAAATTTCATTCGGTCAAAGCGTTCCTGGTTCTGTGGCGTCAAGTACGGACGCGCCGTCTTGAATCCGTAGGTGCAGGGGCTGGTGTCGATCACAATGGGCAGACTTCCCTCCTCCGACCACTTCCAGAAGCGCTCCACCGCTGCATTGATCGTAATGGCGTGAGCGCTGCTGAATCCCTTCGATGAGAAGGGCGTTCCACAACAGGTTCCAGCGACGTCATGGGGGATGTGGAGCGGAACGCGGGCACGCCGTCCCAACTCGACGGTCAACTCCATCAGGGAACGATCTTCCGGTTCACCGGGCAATCGTCCCATCACGCGAGAGATGCACGCAGGAAAATAGATCGCCTGCGCTCCGGCACGATCCGTCTTCGGCACCGGCCCTGCCGCATGAGGAGTATCGGGCATCCATTCCGCCAGATTGTCGCCGGCCAGACGTTTCAGCGTTCTGGTCAGGCGGCGCATTCCATCTATTCCAATTAGCATCTCGCCAGCATGTCCCCATCGCAGCGCCCAGCGCAGTGCCCCTTCCGTCAGCTTGAAATGCTTGCTGATGCGCTGCGCCCACCGTTTGGCCGCAGGCGAAGAGCGAATCTCGCGGAAGCGCTTGACCAGTTGCCCTGTGTCGATACTCACCGGACATGCCGTGGCGCAAAGCCCATCGGTAGCGCAAGTGTCGAGCGCCATGTAGGGAAATTCCGCGTCGAGGGCGTCATAGAGTAGTGAATGGCGTCCGCTCTCCTGTAAACGCGCCATCTCGCGACGCACCACGATGCGCTGCCGCGGCGTCAGCGTCAGCTCGCGGCTGGGGCACTTGGGCTCGCAGTAGCCGCACTCGATGCACTTATCAATCTCCGGTTCCACCGACGGCAACTGTTTCAGATTGGCCAGGTGCGCTGCGGATCGGGATTGATGATCACGCCCGGGTTCAGCAGATTGTCGGGATCGACCAACTTTTTCAGATGGCACATGATGGCATAGCCGTCACTTCCCCACTCGGTCTTGACGAACGGCGCCATGTTGCGTCCGGTACCGTGCTCGGCCTTGAGAGCTCCGTCATAGCGCCCGACCACCAACTCGACCACGTCGTCGATGAAGCGCGCATACTGGTCAACCACGGCCTGATCGTTGAAGCTCTGGGTAATGACGAAGTGCAGGTTGCCGTCCTTGGCATGACCGAAGATGATGGCGTTCTCGTACTCATGTTTGTGGAAGAGCTGGATGAGGTCGTGGGCTGCGTCGAGCCAGGCTTTCGATGGGAAACGCGACATCTTCGATGATGACCGTGGTGCCGCTCTTGCGCACCGAGCCCACCGACGGAAACAGGCCGGCGCGTATTTTCCACAGCAGGGCCTGCTCGGTTGCTACATGCGTGAATTGGGCCGGCTCGTGCAGCTTCAGGCCGCCTACGGCGTCGGCAGCAACTCTCTCCAGTTCTGTGCGCTGCTTCTCGTCTGCCGATTGAAACTCAACCAGCAGGCCGGCAGCGCTTTCCGGCAAGCGTACGCAGCGAGGCCGGCACGCCGGCCTGATTCTCGACGGAGCGCAGCGAGGCGCGGTCCATGATCTCCAATGTCTTGGCGCCAGCTTGCCGCAAGGGCACGATCGAATCGGCGGCGGCGTACAAATCCGAGTAGAGCAGCAGTCCGGTGTACTTCACAGGAAGATCGGGAACAGTGTTGAGCACGGCCTCGGCGATGAAGGCCAGCGTGCCCTCCGAGCCAATCAGCACGTGCTGGAAAATGTCCACAGCCGTATCGAAATCAAGAAATGCATTCAGCGAATAACCGGTGGTGTTCTTCATCCGGTACTTGCTGCGCACCCGCTCGCGCAAGCCTGGGTTGGCTAACAACCGCGATTTCAGAGCCAGGATGCCGCGCGCCAGTTCCGGTTCGCGCGCGTGAAATTCTTCGTCCGCGCCGGGGAGCGCCGTATCGATCACAGTTCCGGAAGGCAACATGAACTTCATCGAGTGGAGCGTGTGATAGGCATTCTGTTCGACGCCGCAACACATGCCGCTGGAGTTGTTGGAGAGTATTCCGCCCAGGGTGCAAGTCGCGAGGGACGCGGGATCGGGGCCGATCTTTGCGCCATACGGAACCAACATCTGATTGGCGCGTGCGCCGATGACGCCGGGCTGCACCCGGATTTTCCTGCCGCCCTCCTCCACTCGCACTTCGCGCCAGTGGCGGGCCACATCCACCAGCAATCCATCGGAAATCGATTGCCCCGACAGACTGGTCCCGGCCGCCCGAAACGTCATAGGCACCCGCGTGTGTTGGCTGAAGGTAAACAACGCATGGATCTCGTCCAAGCTCTGCGCCTGTACCACGGCCTTTGGGATCAGCCGATAGAAGCTGGCGTCCGAAGCACAGGCGATTAAGTCGATGGGCCGAATGAGAACTCGTTCGCCCGGAATAATCCCGGCGAGCGCAGACTTAATTTCTTCCGATGAAAATAGCGAGGGAGCCATGACGGATATAGCCATTTTTCTTCCCTTCGAGTCTTGCCCTAGCGATTAAGTTTGAACGCCACGCGAATGTGGAACACAGTTCATCCCCAGAGTTTCGCTTAGCAAGAATTTAGAGCAGTCCGTCAAAGCGGAAGGCGGAAGTGGGTCACAAGAGGTTGTGATGCATGACACACTGGAGCGCCAACTGCACTTGCAAAATGCAAGTTTCCGCTGATGAAAAAGGGTGGCGCGCTGCTGCGGCCACCCGTGAAGGTCATATAGTTAGTTGGTTGGTTAGAAAGTAAAGACCGGTCCGAACTCGGTGCGCCAATCGATCGACGTGCAGTTTGGCAAGCCGGCGATCTTGGTGGTGCAAATACCTTTCGTGTCCGGAAGAGCGTAGCTGGCGTAGTGACTCTCTTCAAAGCCGAACTGCACCCAGGGGTTCATCTTGTAGTACAGGGTCACAGCGTTGAGCGCGCTCTTGATTGGCCCGCCACCGGTGGTCGCGTTAATGCTTTTGGCGAACCTGAAGTCATTGGCATTAGCCGCGTCTATACCGTATTCGTAGTACGCTTGCCAGCCCGCATTCCGGCCCTTTGGGTCGGCATTGAACCAGCGTGAGATCGGGAAACCAGCCTGGATGAACCCTCCGTAACCGCGCACCGCATATTGCGGGGCAACGACAGCTTGTCCAGCGGCGTTCGTTCCAAAGACTACGGTGGAAGAGCCATCCACCGAAAGGCCGTTCGCTTTGTTGGTCAGTCCCGCGGTCTGGTTGTAGTTGGACTGGAGTTGGCCGGCGAAGAAGAACCTCAGGTCAGCTCCCATGTAACCGCTCGCTACTACAGTTACCCAGCGGGTAGGAAGTGAGACTGCTATCTGATTGCCGTAGCCGTTGCTGTTGGCGTCAACGCCGCGGGGAAAATCAGCTTTGAAGGCGGTGGGAACGGCGGAGCCCAACACTGTAGCCTGGCGTCCGGTGTAGAAGCCGCTCCAGAGAATCTGTGCCGGGACAACACCCGGAGCCTTGTCGAGCTGGAACTGAAGTACGACTCTGCTTTCAATCTCAGGCTTTGCGTTGTCCACACCCTGCCGCTCGCCATATCCTAACTGGTTGCCAGTTCCGTCCAGGACGGTGCAAGTTGTCGGCGTGTCCAGCTTGGTGACGGTGCAAGTAGTGACATCGCCTGGGACGTTGCCTTCGGCCGGCGTCATAATGGCAAATTCGGACGAGAGCTTCCAGTTACGGGAGCCTCCCAGTTTCTGTATGAAGCCGAGACGCATCTGTGGAGCGCGTTCGTAGGTGTTGCCCCAGTAGGCGCCAAAGAACGTGGTCTCGAACAAGTTCATCATTGCGCTCGAGCCGTAAATCGTCCAGTCCTGTCCACCTTCGAAGAAGATGTCCGTGTTCGGTCTCACGTTCCAGTCAATTCGGCCGAAAGCCAGGCGCAACTGGAACGCGTTGCTGCGAATGGTGGAGACGTTGCGGTTATCTGCACGACTGAAGTTGCCCTCGTAATCCGCTTCGATTTGGCCAGTGACGGTCATGTTTTTCGAGACATCGGGCCACTCGAACTTGGAACCCATGCGGGTTTGTCGTGCCTTGACGTGGAATTCGGGGTTATTATTTGGGCCGGTGTCGGCGTTCAGGAAACCTGGTGGCGGAAAATCGTCGCCACGGGGAGAACTCGAATCATAGTTTGCCGTGGCCTTAATAAAGCCGTAAGGTGTCACCCTCACCGCGCCCAACTTCAGGGCAGGGGCCAGACCTTCCTTAACTGGCGCATCAATCGGAAGCACCCGGACCGGCGCGATAGCGGGAATTACCACTGGACCTGCGGGGGCCTCTTTCGGAGCTGCAGCTTGGCCTGAGCCCGGAGTGGTGAGACTCGCATACTGAGTGGGACCCGATTCGGTATCGACCAATGAGTGCAATGTATCTGCGTCCGCGGCACTTTTCAGCTCTGCCGCCTCCGAGTCATTGACAACCCCTTTGGCCTTCAGCAAAAGCAGCAATTGCTGCATCCCTGCCGAACCTGAGGTACTTTTCAGGCTATTTGCTTCCGCAGTCGTCAGGATTCCCTTTTTTACCAGGAGATCGACCAAGGATGGACTGATAACGGCTCCTACGCTGGCGCCGCCGTTCGTGGGTGCGGCACTGGCCGCCGCATTGGTGGGATCCGCGGTGGTCGTGGCATTTGAGTCAGCAGCAACCAAAGCCACTGGCAGCAAGAGACACGCAATCGCGAGCAAGCACACTACCGATGACCGGAAAGAATCTCGCATCTTCGCCTCCAAGCAAGTAGGCACAATCCACTACAGACGGGAAAGCCTGACGTCATCGGGATTCCTGATCGGTAAATCCCATCTGTGAATTGGGCCTTGGAGGGGAACTGTAAGGGACAGTATGGGGAAGGCTGGCGGACATGGCTCACGCCTGAATGTGATATTAATCACATTGCTGGTGTGAGGCATAAGGTACGCTCCGGTTTACCTATCCATGCCAAGTTACAGATTCTGCGTTAGGTTAGTGGGATTAAGAGGTGGATCCCGAGACCATGCAAACTCCGGTTGCCACTTTGGTGGGAGACTTCGCCTCAGATACGGCGGAAGCTAGGGGAAATTTGGCTTTCTGAAGGGGATCGCGCCGACGTGTTTTTTGCGGGCATGAGTGGCCGCCGAAGCGGCTAAAGGGCATGTGTGAGAACTGGTTCTGAGTTGGCACGCTGGAACGGTTGCGCGAGAATCCAGCGCCGTAGGCGCGGAAGAGTTTAGCCCGGCACGGAGCCGCAGGCGGAGTGCTGGGTAGACTGGGA
The DNA here is from genome assembly GCA_963763725.1 of uncultured Acidobacteriaceae bacterium. Taxonomy (GTDB): domain Bacteria; phylum Acidobacteriota; class Terriglobia; order Terriglobales; family Acidobacteriaceae; genus Bog-257. The sequence continues at coordinate 140,204 of CAVXQI010000006.1, read as the reverse complement.
AATGGATCCGAGTCCTGTAGGGACGACAGATGTTCTCACACACCCCTCTAAAGTCCCAAGTAGGCGCGCCGTACTTCGTCCATATTGGCGACCTCGCGCGAATCGCCTTCGATCTCAACGCGGCCTTCCGCGAGCACGTAGGTACGATCGCTCAATGCCAGGGCGAGGTGCACGTTCTGTTCGACCAGCACGATGGTCAGTCCTTGCTTTCTCAGGTTTTTCAGAGTGAGAAACAGCTGCTGCGCCAGCACCGGCGCCAGCCCCAGCGAGAGCTCGTCGATCATAAGAACGACAGGCTCTTGCATCAACCCGCGGCCCATCGCCAACATCTGCTGTTCGCCGCCGGAGAGGGTTGACGATCTCTGCTTGCGACGCTCCTTCAAGCGCGGAAAAGTATCGTACACACGCTCCAGGTTTTCCTTCTGCCGCTGGCGTGCACGATGCGAATATGCGCCCATCTCCAGGTTCTCTTCTACCGACATATGGGGGAAAAGCTGCCTACCTTCCGGCACCAAAACTAGACCGCGGTTGGCTTTCGCGTGTGGCGACAGCCTAGTCACATCTTCTCCGTTCATCAGGACGCGGCCGCCCCAGGAAGGCACGCTCCCCATGACGGTGCGCAATGTGGTGGTCTTGCCCGCACCGTTTGCGCCTATGACCGTGGTCATCTTGCCAGCCTGCACCTCAAGAGATATGCCCCATAGCACCTGCACCTCGCCGTATCCCGACTCAAGTTTCTCGACCTGCAGGACGGCGGCCATCAGTTGTTCTCCTTGAGCTTTTCTGCAATGTCCGGATCGCCCAGATAAGCCTCAATCACCTGGGGATCGCGCGCGACCTCCTCGGGCTGGCCTTCAGCGAGCTTCTGCCCGAAGCTCAACACCACGAGACGGTCAGAAAGGCTCATGATCGCCTGCATGACATGTTCGATCATGAACACCGAGATGCCGCTGTCGCGGATGTCTCGCACGATTCCGATCATGTAGGTGATTTCGGTGGGATTCAATCCCGCCAGCACTTCGTCCAACAGAAGCAGCTTGGGACGCGCCGCCAGCGCGCGAGCCACCTCCAGACGCTTTTTGCCGGCGATGGTCAGGGAGCGCGCCGACATCTCGGCACTCTTTACAAGTCCGACGCGTTCCAGTACCTCCAGTGCCACTTTGCGCGCCGGCTTCAGAGCCAGGTATTCGCGGCCGAAGCAAGCGCCGACGGTCACGTTTTCCAACACCGTCATGTCCTGCAGCGGCTTCACAATCTGGTGGGTGCGCGCCAGCCCCAGGTGGACCACTTCGTTGGGACGACGATTGGTGATGTCCTCGCCGGCAAACTTTACCGTTCCTTTGTCGGCCTTGTAGACGCCGTTCACAACATTGAACAGCGTCGTTTTACCAGCGCCATTGGGGCCAATCAATCCCAGGATCTCGCGCTCTCCGAGGCTGAAGCTGACATCGGAGACCGCCTGCAGCCCGCCAAAGCGTTTGCTTACGCCGCTCACTTCCAGCAAGGGAGTCATTCGATCACCTTACGTGCGCGCGGCACCAGTCGATAGAGCCAGCCGATCAGGCCGCCGGGCGCAAACAGCACGACCAGAAGCAATAGTCCGCCGGCGATGACCAACTGAAAGTTGGAGAACTTGGGAGAAGTTAAAAGGTAGGAGCGCAGCTTCTCATACAACCCTCCGCCCAACGCCGCACCGATGACCGTACCTTTGCCACCAAGCATCAGCATCACAATTCCCTCGAGCGAGAGCATAAATTCAAATGCAATCGAGGGATCGATCATGCCGTTCTTGTAGAACATCAGCGCGCCGGCTACCGCCGGAAGAAACGCAGATACGCTGTAAATGATGGCCTTGAACACGGTAGTGTTAACGCCCAGAACCACAGCCGCATCTTCATCTTCGCGGATGGCGAACAGGCCCAGGCCGAATTTTGAGATCTTAATGCCCAGACTCAGAATCATCGACAGCGCCATCACGCCGATCACCAGGAAATAGGTAGTCCAAAGCGCGTGACGTGCTCCGCCCAGCTTCTCATATGCGCCGAAGTCAACGTACATGCCGGTGGACCTGCCCCAGGGATCGAAGTTGGCGACGAAGGATTGGACCGCCTGCAAAACTCCAATTGTGGCCAATGCGAAATAGGCGCCGCGTAATCGAAGAATACCCATTCCCAACAGGAGGGCGAACAGGCTGACCCCGAGGCCGGCCGTCAGCGCAGCCAGCACCAGGTTCCAATTTCGCACCGTGGCGAGGTAGAGCCCGATGTAGCCACCCAGCCCGTAAAAGACAATGTGGCCGAAGTTCACATACCCCGTATAGCCGATCATCAGGTTCAGGTTGCTGGCCAGGATAATGGCGATAGCGACCAGAATGAGGTCCTCGCGCAAGGAGACATCGTTGGCACGCAACGGAATGAATGCCATCAGCGCAGCAAAAGCCAATATCAACCAGAAGACAGGGCGCCGCAGGATCATGCCGTGGCCCTCTGAAAGATGCCTTTGGGAAAGGCAACCAGCACGACCACAAACAGCCCGAACTCAATCAGCGGGATCCAACTGACTGCGATGAATGGTGTAACCGCGCCCTCCAACAAGCCCAGCAACACGCCGGCAACGAGTGCCCCCAAAGGCTTGCCGAGGCCAGCAAGCACGGTCACCACGAAGCTTTTCATCTGGTAACCGGCGCCGGAAAGAATGGTAAAGGGAAATAGGGTCGACACCAATGCGCCCGAAGATGCAGCTAGAGCGATGCCAATGGCAAACGCCAGAGCGAGCACCATGGTCGAGGAGATGCCCATCAACTCCGCCGCTTCCCGGTTGTCGGCCACGGCCCGGATGGCTTTGCCGGGCCGCGTGCGATACAGAAACAGCTCTAGCGCCAAGCCAATGATGACGGCAGCAGCGGCTGCGGCCAGGTGGTTTCCGTCAAAGGTATAAGCACCTACGGTAATGCCGCGCAGCGTGAAGTTAACGTTGTAGGGACTGGTGCTCCAAATCGCAGTGCCGATCCCAATGATCATCATGTTCACCGCGAAAGTGGACAGTAGGCTCGACAGTTGCGAGCGGCCGATTACCCAATGCACGGAGATCCAATAAATAACCAGGCCGAGCAGTAACCCCGCCGCGATAACGGGCAGCAATAGTATGTAGGCATTCACCGGGAAGGCGGCGAACAAAATGTACATGCCAAACATACCCAACGCGATGACCGCGCCATGGGTGAGATTGATGACATCCATCACTCCCCAGATCAGACTGAGGCCCATGGCAGCCAGCCCATAGACCGAGCCGATCAGCAGGCCATCAATCATGGAAGCGAGAATGCCAGACATTTCTCACCCTTTGCCGCACCGTTCGCCGGTGTGGCGCGCAAACTTCCTCAACGAATGTACCGCAAAGCTAGTGGATCGGATACACCAGATTGGCGCTCTTGCCAGCCAGCGGCCAGACCACTTGCTTCACCAGCTTCCCTGACTTGTCCTTCTGCCATTGCGCCAGTACCATCGCGTGGCCCACCTGCAAACCATGCTGATTGGCCTCCGTCGCAAACTTGGTGCGGCCATAGAATGTTGTGATGTCAGTGGCATTCAGCGCTGCCGCTACTTTCGCTGTGTCTGTTCCCCCTGCCTGTTCAATTGCGCGTTGCAGGATCAGGCCGGACGCGTAGCCGCCAGCCGATTCATAACTGGGCGGCGCGTTGTACTTGGCGGTGTATGCCTTGGCAAAATCGGCGCCGCTCGGTCCATATTGCGCCTTGAAGGCGGTCTGGGGCTCCCACTGCGAGGGCACGATCACACCCACCGCGGCATCGCCCAGCTCGCCCCACTGCGGACTATCGGGGGCCACCAGCAGGGTGATCATCTTTAGGGGGACCTTGTGCCCGTAAACTTGCCGAGCCAATGTGGAACCGTCGGCGTAGTGTCCTCCGCCCAGCAGGACCGTGGACTTCGAAGCAATCACCTTGTCGATAATGGCGCTGAAGTCGGTGGTGTTCGGAGCGTAGGCTTCGCTGAAGGCCACATTGAATCCCAGCTTCTGGGCATACTCCTTGGCGGGATTGACCACCGCCACCGAAAACGAGGAGTCCTCGTAGACGAACGCCGCCGCTGCCTTCGGATCCTTGGTCTTCAGCATGTCCAGAACGCCCTTCAGGTATTCCGCCCCTGGCGTGAACATCTGGAAAAGGTAGTGATTGCCCAGGGTGTAGGTCTTGCCTTCCGCCGCGCCCGTCGTGAGCATGATCTTTTCATACTGTTCCGTCACAATCGCTGCGGTAGCGGTGAGGGGGGAGGAGTACGGGCTGAACAGAAAATTGGCTTTGTCCTGCAGGATCAAGCGGGAGTAAAGTTGCTGCACGCGCTTGCTGTTCGATTCATCGTCGTAGCTGACGAACTGGATTTTGTAGCTCTTGCCGCCTGCCTTGATGCCTCCCGCAGCGTTCACTTGATCGCGCCACAGTTCGAAGCCGTGTAGCTGCTCCACCGAGTCCACATTCATGGCCCCGGTGTTAGAGACGGTGAAGCCAATGGTGAGGTTCTGGGCAAAACCTGTTGTAACGGAGAGGGCAATCAGCAGAAAGATAGGGAGAGCAAGTCGTTTCACAGTTCACCTTCGCGGCTAGTTTTAGGGTGGCTGAAAGCGTAAGGCGGGGGTTAAGCAACCCCCTATGACACGAGTCACTTGCAAATGTGATTCTCCTCACAACAAGCGGGGCAAGAGTACAGAAGAGCGTGTGTGGGAACTTATTCTAGGTTGTACGGTGGAACAATTGCGAAAAATCGACCCCGCGGCCGGGTTCTCCGGCAATCAATTTGGGAACTCTGCGCTTCCGTTCCTGCAATAGTCTATTGAATCGTCAATTGTGGTAGACATTCCTCGGCCTGGATGGCAGCACAAAACTTAACACTGGCGTTACTAGACTTTACCGTCGAAATCGAGTTGGCGGTGTTTCAATCTGTGACAGTAGACCTGTCAAGAGGAGTTGAAGAGATTATGAAAACCAAATTTTGGAGCGTAGCGGTGGCGTTGTTGGCGCTGGTGCTTTGTGGCGCGGCAATGCTTTCCTACGCACAGCAGAATGACCAACAAAGTGCTTCGGGATGGGGTAATGGACACAGACATGCCCACATGGCCTGGATGGCCAAGGAGCTGAACCTGACGGATGCTCAGAAGGAACAGGTCAAATCCATCATGCAGTCGCAGCACGCGACCATGCGTCCCCTGATGCAGCAGCTCGCTGAAAACCGCAAAGCCATGCTGACCGCCACCGCGAATGGCGCTTTCGACCAGGCTAAGGTGCAGGCGATTGCCAATCAACAGTCGCAAGCCATGGCGCAATTAATGGTTCAGAAAGCGTCCATCCAACATCAGATCTACGCCCAAGTATTGACGCCAGATCAGCGAACCAAGGCCGACCAGATGCGCGAGAAACAGATGGCCCGCATTGATCAGCGTCTGCAGAGGTTCTCGCAGCCAGCAACGGAAGCGACGCCCCAGTAACGTTAGTGGCGCGCCCATCTGAAGAAAGTTAACCACCGCGGCACGGAGATCACTGAGATAAAAACTCCGTGCCCTCTGTGTCTCTGTGGTAGAACAGTTTCAGAATTGGTGTAGTCCGGCGAGTACGGGTAGAGCGGCGCTTCAGCGGGATTATTCATGAGTAGCCTGACAATTCGAATGAAGGGCCGCGGCTTCAGCCGGGTTTAGCGCCGCGTACGCCGCGGATGGAGCAAACTCCGCCTCAGTGCATCATCGCCGTTCCTGCTTTGCCGGCCTTAGGCTTCCGCAGCAGGAACAGGAATGGAATCATGGCAACGAACATGAAGGCCATGAAGAGAAACGTGTCGTTATACGAAAGCATGGCCGCCTGCCGCTGCACCATTCCCCAAATCGCCTGATATGCCTGCTGGGTTGCAGTGCTGGCACTGGAACCTTGGCTCATGAAAAACGCTTTCATGCTTTCGAACATCTGCTGAGTTGCGTCGCTCTGGGAATAGACATGCGCGCCCAGGGTGTTGATGTGCTTCTGCTGGTTGCGGAACTGTACGGTTTCGACCATGGCGATTCCGATGCTAGCTCCGATGTTTCGCATCAGGTTGAACAAACTGGTGGCATTGCCCATGCGCTCATTAGGGATCGCGCCATTGGTAATAGTAGTGAGCGGCACGAACACAAATCCTAGCGCCGCGCCTTGAATCATAAGTGGCCACCAGAAATTCACCGAAGCTACATTCAGGCTGAAGCGCGAGAGCTCCCACATAGCATAGGCGGACGCCACCAGGCCGATCCCGAGCAATTTCCGCTGATCGAATTTGCCAGTCAGTCGGCCGACGATCGGCATGATCAGAAATGACGCCAGACCCCGCGGCAGATTGGTAATGCCGGCGTGAGTCGCGGTGTAGCCGAGCAACACCTGCATCAGCAGCGGCAATAACACCGTGCTGCCGTAGAGCACGAAGCCGATCAGTGTCATCAGGAATGTGCCGATGGCGAATGAGCGATACTTGAACACCGTGAGATCCAAGACGGGGTGCTCAGCTCTCATTTCGCGAATGATCAGCGCAGCCATTCCTCCTACCGCAAGAATGCAGAGCAGCCACGATGAAGTGCGAACCGAACCAGTCGTCCTCCTGGCCCTTGTCGAGCATGATCTGAAGACTTCCGATACCGACTGCCAGCAGCCCAATACCCCAGTAGTCGATGCCCGTTTTTTGGCGCCGCAGATAAGGCGGATCAAAGATGAATATCTCGCGTCAAAATCAGCGCAGACGACGCCGATCGGCACATTGATATAGAAAACCCAGCGCCAACTGTAATTGTCGGTGAGCCAGCCTCCTGCCACTGGACCGAGCATGGGCGCCACTACGATTCCGAGGGCCCAGAAAGCCATTGCCTGACCGCGCTTTTCGGGCGGAAACGATTCCAACAGAATCGCCTGAGAAAGCGGTTGCAGTCCGCCGCCGCAGGCGCCTTGAATCACGCGACACAAAATCAGGAACGGCAGAGAGGGCGCCAGCCCGCACAGAAACGACGCGGCGGTGAATCCGGTCACCGAGAGCATCAGCAACCGTTTTCTGCCGAAGCGTCCCGCCAGCCAGCCGGTCATGGGAAGGATAATGGCATTAGCGACCAGGTATGACGTGAGCGTCCAGGTGGCTTCATCATTGCTGGCGGACAAGCTGCCGGCGATATGTGGCAACGAAACATTGACCACCGTCGTGTCCAGCACCTCCATGAATGTGCTTGACATGACCGCGATCGCAATCAGCCACGGATTGATGTCGCGATGTTCCCTGTTACCGATCAGTGCCATTTCGCATGTAAAAGCCGGTCCTGTTTTCCAAGATGATCAGCAATGTAATAGTTCTGTCATTTCAACCAGAGTGTTGCATAGATCACAGAATCGATATCAGCGGTTCTCTAGCATGAAGTCATGGCTTCGACGTCAAACTCTGATTTGATTAATCCACATCCCAAAGGGACTCAGGCGCGGGTGCTGCTGAGTTCCGTGTTTGGCCCCTATGCGCAGGACGACGAATTTGGCAGCCGTGCCATCAATCCCATGGAGCTCTATCACAACCAGGTCACGCGCGAGCAAGGCAGCTTTTCGCTGCGCATGTTCCACCGCTCCTGGGGACTGATGATGATCCAGCGGAACATCTCCGCGCCCAGCACGTTGCTCGACTTCCCCACCCTTAAAGACTTCCAGCACGAACTTAGCTCCTGCGAATACGACATTGTTGGGATTTCTGGAATCATTCCGAATTTTGGCAAGGTGCGCGAAATGTGCCGCCAAGTTCGCCGGTTGTCGCCTAACTCGATCATCGTCGTGGGCGGACACGTCGCCGCTATCCCCGGACTGGACAAGTTAATTGATGCCGATTACATCGTTCGCGGCGAGGGCATCGCCTGGATGCGCCGCTATCTTGGCGAAGATAGCGCAGCGCCGATTGCCCACCCGGAAATTGTCTCCGGCTTCGGATTCCGCGTGCTGGGAATGCGAGTGCCCGACAGTAAGTGCGATACCGCGGCCACCATTATTCCGTCGGTTGGATGCCCACTGGGATGCAACTTCTGCACTACTTCTTCCTTCTTCGGCGGCAAGGGCAAGAGCATTCACTTCTACGAATCGGGCGACCAGCTCTTCGAAGTCATGCAGCAAATGGAAGGTTCTCTGGGCGTGAACTCGTTCTTCATGATGGACGAAAATTTTCTTTTGAATCGTCCACGCGCGATGCAACTTCTAGCCCGCATGAAGGAAGCTGGTAAGAGCTGGGCACTGTATGTTTTTTCGTCGGTAAACGCCATCCGCAAGTACAGCATGGAAGAACTGGTGCAACTGGGCGTTTCGTGGATTTGGGTCGGGCTTGAGTCGCCCAACTCGAGCTATGCCAAGCTGAAGAATTCCGATACGCGAGCGCTGGCAGCGGAGTTGCGCCAGCATGGCATCAAGATCCTCGGTTCGACGATCGTGGGACTCGAGCATCACACGCCCGAGAACATTTACGACGAGATCGACTACGCGGTTTCACACGGTACGGATTTCCATCAGTTCATGCTGTATACACCGGTGCCGGGCACTCCGCTATTCGCGCAGATGCAGCAAGAGGGGCGCATGCTCGACGACGTCGATCTCGCTGATATTCACGGGCAGTTCAAGTTCAACTACGAGCACGCAGCCATCTCGCGCGACCAGTCGAAGGTGTTTCTCGATTGGGCATTTCGGCGTGACTTCGAGCGCAACGGTCCCAGCTTGTTTCGCATCTGCGAAACCATTTTCCAGGGATGGAAGCGCTATCACGACGATCCCGACCCGCGAGTGCGGCGTCGTTTCGCTCAAGAAGCCGTGAAGCTGCGCACGACCTATAACGCCGCGCTCTGGGCGATGGAGAAGCGGCTTCGCATGACTAATCCAGCCGATCTCGAAGCGGATTCGCGAGCTGCGGCGCGAAATCGAATCGTGCCTTCGGAACGTTCACCCGCGCGATACGCCTCGTGGTCGGCCCGGTATTGTTGTGGACATCGAAACGTGAAGACCGGCAGCTGGCCAACGGCGTCACCTACGAGCCGGAGACATTCGTCGAGCGTAGCAACTGGATCGCCGACAAACTACGGCACACCGCAGATGTTGTGACCATGCGCCCGCGCCATATCGAGCAGCCGTTGACAAACATTGCCGCCGCACGGGTTGCGGTCGATGCCTTCAGTCAGGTGACGAGCGGCGATTAGAGAGGCGGTTTTTGGTAGTCGGAGACGGGATGCTTTGAAGGGGTACGGCTTCAGAGTCTGTGAGAACTCAACTTTCAAAAGCTTGGTGGAGCAAAACCACCCGTTGCTTGCCAAAAACCGAGCGCCGTAGGCGCGAAAGAGTTTAGCCCAGCGCTTCAGCGCTGGGTAGAGTAGGAAAAAATCCCAAGTCCCGTAGGGACGGCACAGTTCTCACGCAGGCTCTTCAGCCGTGACATAAATCTGCGCTCGCCGTGATAGCGTTAGCCACCGAGGCACTTCGATTCGCAGATGAAGAGCGAGTTACTAGGGGGCTGAAGCCCAACTTCCGACGCAGACCGGACGGCACGGCTAAAAGCCGTGCCCTTTCAAAGCTCTTCTTTCAGGCAGGCGTGCCGGTGGTCCACCGTTTCCAATCATCATTGAAAATCGGGTGCCCCACCACTCTCGCCCGTTCCTGGCGAGGTAGTTGAGCGCCAGAGGAGCCCAGGTCGAGTCATCTTTCCGCTGTTCCATTTCGGGAACCAACCGCACGATATTTCGCGGAAGTGCTACTCGCCTCAGCTCCAATGTGCTAGCTTGGGATTGGCACCGAAACAAGGTAGACGTACCTGTTTCGGTGCCTTTTGTTTTGCCGTTGAGAAACTCAGAGTGTGCACCGGCGGCAAATCAAAACAGGCTGGCCCAGTGCCCTCGCCTGACGAAAGATTGTTTGACAATCGAAACACTCGGGCAGTGATTGTCCAACTCGCCTGCGCAGGTCGGCTGTTTGCGCGGCGGGCATAGCAAGGTCCTGTTCGGCGCCACGATGAGCTCACAGGACCTTGCATTTTTGAACGGATGCCAGAGTCGGCTATCCGGATCGAGCAATGACGCCCGGCCTAGATCGCGGCGCAAACCGCTTTCACCTCGGTGTACATTTCCAACACTTCGTGGCCCATCTCGCGGCCCCAGCCTGACTGCTTGTATCCGCCGAATGGTAGGGCCGCATCGAAGACGTTGTAGCAATTGATCCACACCGTGCCGGCGCGCAGCTTCTCGGCAATCCGGTGGGCCTTACTGATGTCACGCGTCCACACCGCAGCCGCCAGACCATACTCGCTCTGGTTGGCTTCGGCGATGAGCTTGTCCACATCGCGGAAGGGCATGGCGCAAACCACCGGTCCAAAGATCTCTTCACGAACTACCTTCATCTCAGGCTTGGTCTTCACCATCACCGTGGGCTCCACAAAATATCCCGAGCCCGGCCGTTTGTGTCCACCGACGACAGCCTCCGCGCCTTCGCTGAGCCCGATCTCCAGATAGTTACAGACGCGGTTCATCTGCTCTTCCGAGACCAGCGGTCCCATCGCGGTGTCCGGATCGAAGCCCGGGCCGACTTTGATTTTCTTGGCTTGCTCGGCCACGCCTTGTACCACGTGGTCGAAGATGCTCTGCTCGACGTACAGGCGCGATCCTGCGCAACAGCATTGACCGTGATTGAAGAAGATGGCGCCAGCTGCTCCGGATATGGTCGCCTTCATATCGGCATCCGCGAAGACCACGTTGGGCGACTTGCCACCTAGCTCGAGGGAAACCTTCTTCAGATTGCCGGCAGCCGCTTGCAAAATCAACTTGCCGACTTCCGTGGAACCGGTAAAGGCGACTTTGTCGACGTCAGGATGCGACGCCAGCGCAGCACCCGCCGTCTCGCCGTAACCCGGCACCACATTCACGACGCCTTCGGGAAACCCGGCTTCTGCAATCAACTCGGCCAGCAGTAGAGCGCTCAGCGGGGTCTGCTCTGCCGGTTTCAAGACCACGGTGCAACCCGTCGCCAGCGCCGGACCAAGTTTCCACGCCGCCATCAGCAGCGGAAAATTCCAAGGGATAATTTGCCCCACTACTCCGACGGGCTCGCGCCGCGTGTACGCAAAGTACTTCACGTGCTTCGACGATGCCGAAATCGGAATGGTGTTGCCCTCGATCTTGGTGGTCCACCCAGCCATATAGTGGAAAAGATCGGCGGCCAGGGGCACGTCGGCGACGCGCGCTACCGACAGCGGCTTGCCGTTATCCAGACTTTCGAGTTGGGCGAATTCTTCCAGGTGTTCTTCAATCAGGTCACCTAGTTTCCAGATAAGGCGGCCACGCTGCGAGGCCGTGATCTCGGCCCAGGCATCGCTTTCAAAGGCCTTGCGCGCCGCTTTCACTGCGCGATCGATATCCTCGCGATCGCCTTCGGCAATTTGTGCCAACACCTCTCCGGTTGCGGGGTTGTAGGTCGGGAAGGTCTTTCCCCGAGGCCGCCTCCACCCACTTTCCATCGATGAACATCTTGCGCGGCCTGCTGACAAATTCCTGAACGCGATTGTGCATCGGCGCCGTACTTACTGCGGTAGACATAATGAACCTCCTCATGCCGGGTACCGCCGGAATTCCGCGCTATCCAGGTACTGGAATGCAGACGGCTGAGCGGCGGACCTCGAGCCCACGTACCGCGAAAAAGTTTATCAGAGGTTGGACACCGGGTGCTCCGAGGCGAGACGAACCTGCGCAAACTCCGTGCGGGACTAGGCTCCGCCGGCTTGCCTGCGGGCTTGTTCCACGGTGGGAGCAAAGGTGAAGAGTTGGTCGACCTTGGTAACCTTCAATGCCGTCAACAACCTTTCATTGGCGCCCACAATGATCAACTTGCGGCCCGAGTGTTCCCTTGAAACGTGAGCTCCCACCAAACAACCGATCCCAGCAGAATCGATGTATGGCATGTCAGCCACGTCAATGATCAGCAGATTGCAGGAGTCGGCCCGAACACTGGTTTGCAGCGGGAAAAAGTTTCCCAACAAAAGTGGGCCGTGGATCCGGAGCACCATGGCGTTCCCGTCGGGATCGGCAACCTTCTCTATTTGCAATGGTTTATCTTGCATAGCCTGGGATTTTATAACGGCTGCACCCGAAACCAAATGTTAATTTCCGATTACTGAATTAAGGTTGCGGCCGGAGTACCAGGCCGTAAACCACTCTTCGGCGTTACCCCCGACGCTCAACCGACACCGGTAGTAGTCTGATACGTTCCGACGGTAACGGGAATTGACGCACGTTTTGTCTGCTCGCGATTTCTCTTGCTGGCGTGCGCCGGAAATGCCTGGTTTCTTACGAACTGGCACAAGCTGAACTTCCGCTGAATTATTGAGCGAGATCTAATGCGGATGAACTGTGTCCGTGCTCGGCGATAAGTGGGCATGGGTCGCATCGCTGCGCGACGCATTTAGATTTGCGTCGTGCCCGCGCGCTATGGGGTTTCCGGTAGAGGAGGAAGACACCCGGCTGGCGCCGCTTGTGGACGGCACACTCTGATGTTTGGATTGGATGGGCGGATGAAAAACGTGATGATCACGCCCCTGATAGTGTTGCGCCGAAAGTGGTATGGCCACCAGAAAAATCATCACGACAACTGAAATCTTAATTGCGCCCAAGGTGCTCATAAAGCTCGTAGGTGTAACCAAAACCTGTCTTTAATCTACGGAACGCAAGACCCAATGTCCACTTAATGGGCCGGTATCGCCCGTTACTTTCGCCGTAGCCGTCGTATTCTTGGAAGCGGATGGTCGGTCGGAGGGTTTCCCCAACCGGTGCTCAAAGTTTCGCATGTCCACCCGCCTGCCGAGGAAGCGAACACCCTCCGCTTCGAGTAGAAAGCGCTGCTCCAGGGCCGATTCGCCGCGCAGCGAAATCCGGCCTCCCGAGCCCAAAACTCGTTGCCAAGGCAGTCCGCTAATCTGCTGCAGAACGCGTCCGACGTGGCGGGCACAGCGCGGGTAGCCAGCGGCCGCAGCAATTGCGCCATAGGTGCTGACCCGCCCGCGCGGAACCTTGCGGATCGCGTCAACAATGGCCTTGAGGAGAGGCGGTTTCGCAGGGCGCTCAGCTTTCATCGCTCACGTTAAGATACACCCATGACTGAACCAACTTGCGATCCGGTAACCCGTTTCTCCGATCGGGCGGACGACTATGTCAAGTATCGCCCGCACTACTCACCTCAGGTCGTACAAGCTCTGCAGCAAGCTTGTGGACTCCGCCCTCAGCACGTCATAGCCGACGTGGGTTGCGGTTCAGGCTTGTTGGCAGAGATCTTTCTGGAGAACGGCAATCGCGTCGTGGGGGTAGAACCCAATCGCCCGATGCGGGTTGCCGGCGAGGCATACCTGACGGGCTATCCCAACTTCAGCATGGTAGAGGGAAGCGCGGAGGCCACTGGCCTGCCTGAGGCCAGCGCCGACTTCGTGGTAGCGGGGCAGGCATTTCATTGGTTCCGTCCCGCTGATACGCGCCTCGAATTCGTGCGCATTGTGCAACCGGCAGGCTGGGTGGTCCTGGTATGGCATGATCGCGACGCCGAATCCACCGCGTTCCTGCGCGCCTACGAAGGTTTCGTGCGCCGTTATTCCACCGATTACGAACAGGTCTCGCACAAGTACCTGGCCAGCTACGATGCCTTGCAACAATTCTTCGCTCCCAATGACATGAAGGTGGTCCGGCAACGCAATCGGCAGGCGCTTGACTTCGACGGTCTGCGCGGCCGATTGCTGTCGTCGTCGTACGTACCCAAGACAGGCGAAAAGCATGAAGCCATGATGCGCGAAATGCCGCGCCTGTTTTCGTCCCACGTCGAGAACGGCCACGTCACGCTCCAGTACGACACCAATATCTACTACGGACACTTGCAACGATGAAGGTCGCGGAAGAAACTGCGCCGGGGGCGGTGGTGCTGCGCACCGAGGGCTTGGGCCGCCAGGTAGGAGACGTCGCGATTGTCAGCGACGTCTCCCTCGAGGTGCGCCACGGCGAGATGCTGGCAATTGTCGGCGCAAGTGGTTGCGGCAAGAGTTCGTTGCTGCGACTGCTGAACCGTCTTGATGAGCCGACTTCCGGAACCGTGTTTCTTCATAACCAGGACTACCGCGAGTTCCCGCCGCGCGAGCTCCGTCAGCGTGTCGGCATGGTGACGCAGCGTCCCTTCCTGTTTCCTGGCATTGTGGCCGGCAACATTTGCTTTGGGCCTCTGCAGCGCGGAGAGCTTCTAGGCGACGAAGACATAGCTCGGCTACTGGAGCGCGTTGGGCTGCCGGGGTTTGCCGGACGCGAGGTGGCCAATCTGTCCGGGGGCGAGCAGCAACGGGTTTCGCTGGCCCGGGCGCTGGCCAATCGTCCTGAGATTCTGCTGCTCGACGAGCCAACGTCGGCGCTCGATGAGCAGGCGAAGGCCGGCGTCGAACAGTTGATTTGCACCCTGGTTAACGATCGATCATTGAGCTGCGTGATGGTAACGCACGATCGCGACCAGGCGCGCCGCATGAGCAACCGGGTCGCGCTTCTGGAAGCAGGCCGCCTAATTCAATACGGAAAACCAGCGGAGGTGCTGGGTGCTTAAATCGCTCTTCCCTACGCAACTGACGCTTGGCTTCGCCCAGGCGGGCATTGCCTCTGTGCTGGCTCTGGTAGTGGTCTTGCTGGCGCGCCGCCGCAACATTCACCTGGAAAGCGACGCTGCCATCGCGCTGTTGCGCGGCATTGTCCAGATTGTCGCAGTGGGATCGATTCTTGCACTGCTGCTAAAGAGCCCGCGCTGGACCAGCGTCTTGCTGCTCACCGGCATGATCATCGCGGCAGGTTCCATTTCAGCCAAGCGAGCCAAAGACATTCCGGGCGCGCGCAAAGTATCCACGTATTCGATTGCGGCCGGCGCTGGACTGGTCACCGCCATCATGACCTGGGCCGGAGTGATCGACACCGCTATCACCTCCTTGATCCCTGTGGGCAGCATGATCATTGCCAACGCCATGAACACCAATGGACTGGCATTGAACCGCTTTCGTTCGGAGGTGCTGGCCCACGCCGGGGAGATCGAAACCGGGCTCGCTCTGGGCGCGGCGCCTGAGCACACAGTCGCGACCTATGCAGAGTCGAGCATCCACGCATCGCTCATCCCGGCGATCGACAATCTACGCTCATTGGGGATTGTGTGGATTCCCGGACTGATGACCGGAATGCTGCTGTCCGGCTCTGATCCACTGTACGCAGCCATCTATCAATTTGTGGTGATCGCAATGATTCTGGCTTCGTCGGGGCTAACTTCTCTGCTGAGCACGATGATGATTCGCGGCCACGCTTTCTCCCCAGCGGAACAGTTAGTGTTGAAAAGCAGGGGCTAGGGGGTAGGGGGGTAGGGGCTGGGGTAGGGGCTGGGGCTAGGGGCTGGGGCTAGGGGCTGGGGCTAGGGGTGGGGCTAGGGGCGGGGCTAGGGGCTAGGGGCTCCGCGAAGCAAGATTGGAGATTCTTGAGGTCAACCGGAACCCGCGCCGGTGCACCTTCTGGCGCAGCACGCAGATATTGGACAGGCCACGAAATCGACTGCCCCAACTCGCGGGCTGCTCGCAAAGGCCAGTAGGGATCGCGCAGGAACTCGCGGGCGATAATGACGGCGTCCGCCTGGCCGGTTGCGAGGATATGCTCGGCCTGAGCCGAGGAAACGATCATTCCCACGGTGCCAGTGACGATGTCGGCTTCGCGGCGGATCTGCTCAGCGAACCGCGTTTGATATCCCGGCCCTACCGGAATCTGGGCATGAGCCACGTTGCCGCCAGAAGAACAATCGATCAGGTCCACTCCAATGTCCTTCAATCCCCGAGCAAGTGCAACCGACTGCTCGATATCCCAGCCGCCGTCAACCCAATCGCTAGCGGAAATGCGAACGAACAGCGGTGCGCCTTCCGGCCATGCGGATCGAACCGCAGTCACGATTTGACGCAAGATGCGAGTGCGATTCTCAAACGAGCCTCCGTAAGCATCCTGCCGCCGATTACTGAGAGGCGAGAGGAACTGGTGAATCAGATAGCCATGGGCAGCATGAATCTCAATCACCCGAAAGCCCGCTTCGCAGGCGCGACGTGCAGCCTCCACAAAAGCGGCAACGATCTCCTGAATGCCGTCGATAGTAAGGGCTCGCGGCTTGGGATAGTGCTCGGCGAAAGGCACCGCACTCGGCGCGACGACATTGGTCCATCCTCCGGCGTCCTCGGGTAACTTTCCGTGTCCCGCCCATGGCCGGTAGGTGCTGGCTTTGCGTCCCGCGTGCGCCAACTGCATCCCGGCTACACTTCCCTGCTCATGAATAAAGCGAACGATCCGGGCCAGCGGAGCAATGTGGTCGTCGCTCCAGATACCCAGGTCCTGCGGACTGATGCGGCCCTCGGGAACAATCGCCGTCGCTTCGGTGAACACTAATCCGGCTCCCCCGACGGCGCGGCTGCCCAGATGCACGAAATGCCAATCGTTGGCATACCCGTCGATGCTGGAGTACTCGCACATGGGCGAAACGAATACACGGTTCGCAAAGCTGACATCTCGAATCGACAGTGGATCGAACAAGTGGCCCATGTGTCTTGTATTACCTCTCCAGAGCGGTTTCGGAACTAGTTTATCGGCCCGTTTGGGTCGTGCGACCATACGCGGGTCTCAAGGCCCGCAGTACCTGTGCAAGACGGATACACCTATTACGAAACTGGTCTGGTCTTAAGGTGGCCGGTCTTGCACATCCGCAAGCGGACAGAATTAAACATCCTCTTCGTCATCATCGGCCAGCTCTTCGCCGGGATACTGGGCCTCATAATAGAACTCCAGGTCCCTATCCAGCTTAGCCCAAAACGCTGCATCTTGGACGGGCGGCGAATCGTTGCGTAAGGCATGCTCGCGAGAGGTAGCCCGCAGGGTAAGCATCTGGTTCAGTGCATCCAGCAGACCCCAGTCGTCGGCCCTCCATCTCTCCACTGGTTTGCTTTTGTAGGCCATCATCTTCCTGGCGAGTTCGTCGGTCTTGATGTTACGAAGCACAGGATACAGCTCGGCCCAGAGCCGTGGGGTGTACTCGTCATCCACAAAACGCAGCGGCATTTCCATCGTGCCATTTTGATGGCCCTCTGCGAAGACGGCAAGCTTTATGTTGGTAACGCGCCTTCCCTGATACGTGCGGGGCGGCGACAGAATTCTGCCGTAAACCAGAGACAGGGGTGAGATGACCATCACACCCCTGTGGGTAAACACTTTCCGGACGCGACCAAACGCGATCAGCGGCACTGCTATTTCTTGGTGCCGACGATTTCTTGGTTTTCGCCGATCTGTTCGATCTGTTCGATCAGATTGTGCGGTTCGCCTTGCAGCAACTCCTCCACTTCCAGCGTCTCGTAGGCGTGCTCGCCATGAATGGATTCATCCAGACCGAGCTCTTCGCTCATCTCGGTCACTTTGACCGGGGTGAACAGGTTAATGACCCACAGCATGCCGTAAGTGAAAGCGAACGCCCACACGGACGAGAAGACCACCGCAACCACTTGTTTCAGGAAGAATGACGGATTGCCGTACAGCAAACCGTTCGTCCCAGCGGCGGGGTTGAAGGCTTTGTTGGCGAACAACCCCAGCATGATGATACCGAGGAAGCCACCGACGCCGTGTACGCCCCAAACATCAAGCGCGTCGTCCCAGTGCAGTTTGTTCTTCATTTCGACCGCGAAGTAGCAAACCACGCCTGCCACCAGTCCGATGATGACGGCCGTGGTAGGCGAAACATAACCTGCCGCGGGGGTGATGGTCGCGAGGCCCGCGACCGCGCCGGTGAGAAGTCCGAGGAACTTGGGCTTTCTTTCCCGGAACCAGGCCACCGCCAACCAAGCCACGGCGGCGAACGAAGCGGCGATATCGGTGTTCAGGAATGCAGTTGCGGTCACCGAGTCAACCCGCATTTCGCTGCCGGCATTGAAGCCGTACCAGCCGAACCACAACAGCCCCGTGCCCAAGGCCACCAGGGGAATGCTGTGTGGGCCGCGATCGAGTATGCGGCGCTTGCCTACGTAGAGGACCGACGCCAGAGCCGCCAAACCGGCAATGTTGTGGACCACGATGCCGCCGGCAAAGTCGAGCACTCCCCAGCGCTGTAGAATTCCGCCGCCCCAAACCATGTGCACGAAGGGGAAATAAACGAAGGTGAGCCACGCGGTTAGAAACAGGCAATAGGCCTTGAAACTCACGCGATTAGTGAACGCCCCCGAAATGAGTGCCGGCGTAATGATGGCGAACATCATTTGGTAAGCAATGAAGACCATCATGGGGATAGTGTTATTGGGCGAAGCGGTTGTGAGATCGATGCCGTGCAGACAGGCATTGTGGAAGTTGCCGATGATGCCGTGCCAATCACCACTGAAGCACAGCGAATATCCGTACAGATACCAGATCACGGTGGTCCAGCCCATCGAGACGAAGCTCTGGATCATGATGGCGAGGACATTCTTCCGTCCGACCAGTCCGCCGTAAAAAAAGGCGAGGCCCGGGGTCATGAGCATGACCAGGCTGGTGCACAAAATCATGAAACCGGTATTACCGGTGTCGAGATGAAGCATGAGAACCTCCAGGAGATGAAATGCGGCACGGGATTCGCCCATCGCCCCAACAGCTACGGGACTCGATGGCCGTGCTAGCGCAATGAATGCCGGAAAATCGGAAACCGGAAAGAAAGTCTGCCGCCCTTTGGTTAGGCAACTCCCTCTTCACGTTCGCGACGATCAGGTTATGAAATGCAATCGTGTATGAGGGCGAAGGGAGCGTGCGTTGCCTCGTAGCCATATCCATCGAGCAGCATCAAGCTACCGCCCTACAAGCTTCTTCTTCCGGTGTACCGGAAGCTGTGTGACACGTCACAGGGTTTGGTGACGACGAAGGGGTAAGCTGGGCTAGCCTGATCGGTACATCTGGTTAGATCCCGAGACTTTTGGATAAGCGAACCGATCCCGCTTGCAGGACGGAATCGGGGCTGCCACCGACGCAGCACATACACGACAGCCAAGATGGTAGGGGCAAGCCATCTACTTTGCTGCCAACTCTGCCAGCTTGCCGACATCCGCCACTTCCAGATCAGGGTGGGCTGGGACCAGCTTGGTCGCCGCCGCTGCTTTGCCCTGCCTGCGATTGACCCACACCGTTGCAATTTCCAGTGCATGCGCAGGTACCACATCGTGGTATTGGCTCGCGGCGACATGCAGCAGGCGCTCGCGCGGAATTTGAAAGCGGCGTAACAGCGCCTCGAAATTATTGAATGACGGTTTGTAGCTGTGTACTTGTTGGGCAGTTACCACGGCGTCGAAGCAGACCGTCAGCTTGGGTGAGGTGTAGGCGAACAGATCGTCATCGATATTGGAGAGTACTGCCAACCTGTAGCGCGACTGCAAACGCCGCAATGCGGCGACCGTATCCTCGAAGGGCTGCCAATCGCGGATCGATTCCGCCAGTCCAGCCGCCTCGGCTGCGCTCACAGAAACTCGCAGCTCGCGGGCAAAGTCGCGAACCACCTGCGCCAGCACCTCGCGATAACAACGGTAGCGACCGCTTTGGGCGAGTGGTTCGAACTCCGAGTACAGATTGAGAATCCGGGCGTCGCTGAGCGCATGCCCCTTACTCCGTAACAGGGGACGCAGATAGCCGAGCAGGCCAGTCTCCCAGTCGATCAACGTGCCGTAACAGTCGAACGAGAGCCATTCAAAGCGGGCGAAGTCTATCAAGACGAGGATTTCCCGGCACCCACAACTGGCGTCACCTTATGCGAGGCGAACTTGCGCTCCAGCGCTGCCAAGGGCGACAGCCCGGGCTCTTTTTCATCTGGTTGGGGGGCAGCAGCGCTTTCCGATGCGGCTTCGGCGCTGTGGACAACGGCGGGTTCCGGTGCGGCGTCCCCCGTCGCCGGATGCCGCCGCGGCCTTTCGCAACTCTGCCTGGCGCGACGCGGACAGGCCTTTCTCCAGAAACTTCTTGGTGTTCAGCAGTGGACGCGCCAGGGAAGGGTTATAGCTGGTCCATGGGCTGTCGAAATCCGCCTCACGCTCGAACTGTGCACGCATGCTCTCCATCTTGGAGTCGAGGTCGTCGAGATAGTGCAGCATGAGCGCTTCGGGAAACATAGGCAGTTTGGGCGAACCGAATTCATAGTGCCCGTGATGGCTGATGATCATATGCTCGATCAGGATCTTTAGCTCGGGGGGGAAGCCGGGGAGATGCGTGAGCCTGTCGTGCAGCATTTCCAGCTCGATGATCATGTGTCCCAGCAACTGGCCCTCGGTGGTGTAGGCAATCGAGCGCTGATAGGCGAGTTCGTGCAGCTTTCCAATGTCGTGCAGGAAGGCGCCAGTAAGCAGCAGATCGCGGTTCACAGAAGGATAGTTGCGGGCGGCGAGGTCGCAAACCGTAAACAATGAGACGACATGGTCGAGCAGGCCGCCGACAAAGGCATGATGCAGCGTCTTGGCCGCCGGCGCGTTCTTGTACGCAGTGACAATCGTCTCGTCGGCCATAAATTCCCGGAGCAGCGATTTCAGCCAGCGATTCTCGAAACTGTCGACAAATTCGGTCAGCGTACGCCATAGTCGATCGATGTCCTTCGAGGTCTTGGGCAGGTAATCGGCGTAGTCGATCTCCGGCTCTTCCAGCTTGCGCATTTTGTGAATGGTCAGCTGCCAGCGGCCGTTGTACTTGTGAATCATGCCCTTAACTTTGACAAAGTCGTCCTGCTCGAACGCGTCAAGCGCATCGGCGACGTTGTCCCACATGTTGGCTTGCAGTTGCCCGCTGCGGTCGGCCAGAACGACGGAAAGGTAGAGTTCACCGCTCTTTTTCGACTTGACCTGCTTGGCGGCCACCACGAAGAGCGAGGTGATGGTCTGGTTCTCCAGACGGGCGCAATCGCAAATGTAGAATTCCTTCATAGTGGGACCGTGGACACATCGCGACGAGGCAAATGCGGCCAGGAGTTCATGGTATCGCACTCCTCAACTGAGCGCTAAACAGAACCGCCAGGGCGAGAGGCCCGGCGAAGAACGCGATGGCTAATGGGGAGACCTGAGGATTGGCCCTTGGATCACGAAGGTCACCCACCTCCTGTTGGGTACACGCGTCAGGGCTTACGGGTTCTGGCGTTTACGCGACATCTCTGCGTTGAACTGCTCGCTTTGGCCTTTGGGGACGCTCAGCGATTTCCACTCTGCTCCCTTCCAATGTTTCGCAAGATACACGATCTGTCCTACGTGATACGCATAATGAGTGACTTGGCGATTGATGGCTTGCAGCACGGAATGGGGCTCGCCGCGGATGGTAATGGTGCGGCACAGATCGTCAGGGTGCAGCGAGCTGACAGTGTGGAGAACCAGTTGCCAATTCTGTTCCCAGGCGGCAAGGACTTCGTCGCGCTTGGCGTCAGCGGGCATCACAAATTCGCTATCGCGATTGCGATCGGGCTTCTCGCCATCGGTGGTTAGGAAGTCGGTGAAACGCGAGCGCATGTTTCCGGCGATGTGCCTCACGATGATTGCGATGCTGGTGGATTCGGCATCGGGCGCGGCGAAAAACTGTTCTTGGTTAAGCTGGGCAATGGCGCCGTCGGCGAGACGCTTGTAGCCGCGCAGGCTGCGGAAAGCTTCGTCGAGGTAGAGATTCTCAGAAGCAGGCATAAGCGTTCGTCCGTGAAATTCCGTGGTCAAGACGACCGCGGCGGCAATAAAAATGCCACGGTTATTCCAAAAGGCGCCACCAAGCACCTTTGGTCAAGTCATTGCTAAACATTAGAAGAGGCCGTATTTTTTCTTCTTCTTCGCCTTCGACGAACCCTCGGTCGTGGCGGTGGTGTAGATCGGCTTGGTTTCATTGGGGCTCGCGCCGGTATCAACATTCGCGGGGCTTGATGTCGATGTAGGCATCCTCGCGGAGCTTGGTAAGGTACTCGCGCAACGCGGGCTGCATCTTGGTCATGTAGATCTGTTCTTGGATCCGGTTCTCCACTTCTTTTAAAGGAGGAACGCCGGCGGTCTGGTGTTCGGTGATCTTGAGGATCACCCATCCCTGATTGGTGCGGACTGGCTCGGTGTAGCCACCCGCATTCATGGCAAACACCCGCTCCTCGAGATCTTTGGAGAGGGTACCGCGCTTGAAGTACTCCAAGTCACCGCCCGCAGCGGCAGTCGGACCGTCAGAGTACTGTTTGGCCAGTTCCTCGAAGTTGCCACCTTTCTTAAGCAGCTCGTAAACCTTGTCCGCCTTTGCGTTGGCGGCGGCCACCACCTCTGGACTCGGGGCCTCTGGCAGCACTTCCTGCCCCTTCTCGGTTTTTACCGCCGGGGTCTTTTGGGTCGAGATCAGAATCTCGCTCATGCGAACTTGTTCGGGGCGCTCCAAGTCGGCTTTGTGTTGGTCGTAATACTGCTGGATTTCCTGCTGCGACACCGTGATGTGTCCGCCGACCTCCTGGCTGATCACGTGCTGCGTGATAATGCTGTTCTTCATGTTCTGTTTGAATTCTTCCCACGAGACGCCTTGCGCCTGAGCGGCCTTCTCCAGGTCTTCCATGGATTCGGCATGCATCTGTTTGCGCAGCTCGTCGAGGCGCTTGACCACCTCGGTGTCTGCGGAAATGCCCAGCTCTTCGCCTTTTTGCAACAGCAATTGCTGATCAATGAGGTCGCGCAGCAAGTCCTGCTCTTTGGGCGCGGGGGAGGCCCCGGAGGGGTCGGGCTGACGGGCCTCGGCTTGCAATTGCTCGCGGCTGCGGCGCAGATCGGCGCGAGTGACGATGTTGTTGTTGATACGGGCGATGATTTCCTCGACGACGGTGTCGTCCTGACCGGTCGGTTGAGGAGTTTGGGCTATCAGCCAAGGCCGCGCCAATAAATGTCGCGAACAGAAAGAAAGCAAATCTCTTCATTAAATACCTGATCAGGCGGGTCCACACAAGCGAAGTCTCACCTGGGATTAAAGCGCTTAGTCGTTAGAGGTTATTTTACCGCGTCTGGCCGGGTTGTGCAGGGCGGAAACGGGGGCGCGAAAATATCCCTGCAGGGCATTTAAAGTCGGCTTCGGCCAATCCCCACGTGCAGACCCAGGGTTGCTGTTCTCCTCTGCGATGACGGGCTTGCCCTCTGCGCAGTTCGGTCGCTCGCGCTATTATCATCAGTTTGCATGCTTCGCCTGACCCTTTACGTCACGTGTGCACTGCGAATACAGGAGACTCATCCCTTGAAACACCTAATGTTGCCCGCACTGATCATGATCCTTAGCTCCGTTGTGGCATCCGCCAGTGAACAGATAGCCACGAAGGCTCCCGACCTCGCGCAACTACAGAAGATGACAGCCCGCTTCGCACCAACGGAGCTGGACGTGGATATCGGCAACCTCTCCGAGAGTGACCGCAAGGCGCTGGTCAAGCTGGTGGAAGCGGCACGCATCATCGACAACATTTTCATGGACGCAGTACTGGAGCGGCGATCGCGCGCTCTACGCCAAACTGCAGAAGGATACCTCTCCCTTGGGCAAGGCCCGCCTGCACTACTTCTGGATCAACAAGAGTCCCTGGTCGTCGCTGGACAACAACACCGCATTTATTCCGGCCGTGCCCGAACACAATCCTGCCGGGCGCGAACTTCTATCCCGAAAACATGACCAAGGAGCAATTCGAAAGCTGGCTGCAGACGCTGCCTGAGGACCAGCAAGAGCAAGCCAAAGGCTTCTTCACCGTAATTCGTTTTGCGGGCAAGAGCGGATTCAAGATTGTTCCCTACAGCGAGGCTTATAAGACCGATCTAAGCGAGCGCAGCCAACTTGCTGCAAGAAGCAGCGGCGCTGACGGACAATGCGACGCTGAAGCACTTCCTGAACACGCGTGCCGCGGCCTTCCTCTCCAACGACTACTACGAGAGCGACATGGCGTGGATGGACCTCGACGCGCCGCTCGACATCACCATCGGGCCGTATGAGACCTACAACGACGAACTGTTCGGCTACAAGGCCTCCTTTGAAGCCTACGTCAACGTGCGCGACGAGGAGGAGAGCGCCAAACTAGCTGCGTTCTCCAAGCACTTGCAGGAGATCGAAGACAATCTTCCCATGGATCCGAAGTACCGCAATGCGAAGCTCGGAGCGCAGGCGCCCATCCGCGTCGTCAACGAAGTGATGAGCGCGGGCGACGGCAATCACGGCGTGCAGACCGCCGCCTACAACCTGCCCAACGACGACCGGGTGATCGCCGAGAAGGGCAGCAAGCGGGTCATGCTGAAGAACGTTCAACAAGCGAAGTTCGATAAGACGCTCATTCCGATCTCCAGGCTGGTGCTGGCGGCGACGAGCAGGACGAGTCGAGTTTCGAGGCTTCTTCACCCACATCCTGACCCACGAACTGTGCCATGGGCTGGGGCCGCATCAGATCACGGTGAATGGCAAACCGACCACCCCGCGCGAGCAGTTGAAGGAACTCTACAGCGCGATCGAGGAAGCCAAGGCTGATGTTACCGGCCTATTTGCGTTGCAGTACATGCTCGACCACGCGCAGGCCATGGGCTTGGCCGAGGTTCTGAAGCCGAGCCGCTCTTCCGAGAAGCAGTTGTATGCCACTTATCTCGCGTCGTCGTTTCGCACGTTGCGTTTTGGTCTGAACGATGCACACGGCAAAGGCATGGCGGTGCAAGTGAACTACCTGATGGACAAAGGCGCCATCGTGATGCGTCCGGATGAAACCTTTGCCGTGGACTACGCGAAGATCAAAGACGCAGTGCGCGACTTGACACATGACTTGCTGACATTGGAGGCGGAGGGAAATTACGCCGGCGCTAAGAAGATGCTCGACACCTTGGGCGTGTTGCGTCCCGAATTTAAGCGCGCTCTCGACAAGCTAAGCGACATTCCGGTGGACATCGAGCCCATCTTCGTGACGGCGGAAAAGGTCGCACCGCACCCTACGGCGCCACACCGTCAGTGAATGTGAACTGTAATGGCTGAAGGGGTTGGAGGCGCGTCGTATTGGCGCCACGCTGTGATTGCAGCATCGCTCGTAATTCAGGCGGGATAAGCGCCGGGCATTACTCGACCTCTACCTGCACCATCATCTGCGTGCCGCTGTCCAAGCTCACACTCTTGCCATGGGAGATGAGCACGGAATTCTCGCCCAACTCAAGATTGTGGAACCCGATAACGCCTTTCGACTGTGCGTTCAGTAACGGAGCGCCGGATTGTTGACTCTGCGGCCCGCTGGGCATTGGCGGAGCTGTCGTCCCGGCGGACGCACCCTGGCTTCGTTACCGGCCATCATACCGGGACAATTGACGCCACCGGTATCTTGCCGCACTTGCGTTCGGATTCGGCGCCACCGCCTGTATTTCGCCCTTGATGGCCAGTTCTTTGCCTCCGGGCAGGCTGATCTTGTCGAAGACTATGCCCAGTGCCGACTGCGGATCGCCCTTGGAGCGGGCCTTCGCCTCACTCACATGGCCGGTCACTTTGCTGCCGCGCGGAATGTTGGTTCCATCCTTCATACGCAAATTGGCTGCGATGCGCCCCGTCACCACGTCACCTTCCTTCAGTTTCTTCGAGTCAAGCGACTTGGTCAGTTCCACCGGCATGAGACCGTGCCCCTTGGCAGTGCTGGTAGATGTCTCCGCCGGACGACGAAGTGCGGTGCGGGAGTCTGTGCCGGCTTTGCGACTCATGCTTTTCCCAAGAAGCTGACGCATGAGCATTACGAGGAAAGAGAGTCTTAGCAAATCGGGCCATATTTACTCCTCTTAGAACGAGGAAGCTCTGCCGCCTGGAGGTCCTGGCTCGCGTACCCCGCCTCTTGTTTCGGACCATTCGATACAGTCTATTCTCATTGTCGCACCACAACCAACATTTTATGTTCGATAGCTGCGATTGTTAGTTCGCCGAGCAAGTCCTTTTGTGCGGGTAGCAGGTGCGATCCACCTGCACTGCTTCGGTTCAACGGTCTGGAGTCTTCGCTCGCCGGGAATTATGTGCCCGTACTGATTCGGCCGGAGCATCCTCCAGGCCAGACGCCAACCGCAAAAGCTGTACAGTAGTAGTGCAATTCTCCAAAAAAATGGAGATCGCGGGGTCGAAATCTGTGAAAAGTAATACTTTTGTGGGGGACAATAATTAAGGTAACATCTAACTTGTTTTATTCATATGCGTTGCACTTCCATGTCTAAAACGGCGAATGGCAGATTGTTTGCACTAAGTCTAGGTAGAAGTTGCTAACAGGACCCCAAAAGGCCTTTGGCAATTAAATTTCAGAGAGATTTCGTAGTGCGAGGAGAAGAGGTTCGTAACATGAAAAGATTTAGCAAGTTCTATGCGCTTTTGGCATTGTTGCTACTAGCCAGCCTAATGGCGCCGACAGCGTTCGGACAATCGCTAGTTTCCGGCGACGTGGTGGGCACGGTTACAGACCCCAGCGGCGCAGTTGTATCGAACGCCACGGTAACGCTGAAGAGCAATGATACCGGCGAAACCCGCACCACCACAACCAATTCGAACGGTCTTTACCGATTTTCCCTGTTGTCTCCGGGTAGCTACACGATTACCGCGACCGCCCCGGGCTTCAGTACGACCTCCAGCGTGTACACGGTCAACGTCGGCCAGTCCACCGTTGCTAACGTGAAGATGGCGGTAGGCGCCAGCTCGACGACGGTGGAAGTGACCGGTGCTCCGCCCCTGGTGCAGACCGACAATGCCAACCTGTCCACCAACTTTGACCGAACATCATCCAGAACCAGCCGAATGGCGGCAATGACCTCACTTACATTGCCCAGACCGCGCCCGGCGTGACCATGAACACCGGCCAAGGCTATGGCAACTTCAGCGCCTACGGCCTTCCCGCCACCTCCAACCTGTTCACCGTCAACGGCGAGAACGACATGGATCCGTACCTGAACCTGAACAACTCGGGTGCGACCAACCTGACGCTGGGCAAGAACGAAGTGCAGGAAGCGACCGTCATCAGCAACGCCTACTCTGGACAATACGGCCAGCAGGCCGGCGCCCAGATCAACTACGTTACCAAGTCGGGCACCAACCAGTACCACGGCAACGTCCTTTACCAGTGGACCGGTCGCGCTCTGGATGCCAATGACTGGTTTAACAATCAACACCGGAACGCCGCGGCCCTTTGCCAACAACAATGATTGGGGAGCGAATTTTGGCGGTCCGATCAAGAAGGACAAACTCTTCTTCTTCGTAGACTACGAAGCGGTCCAGTACATCGTTCCTTCCAGCGAGCCGGTCTATGTACCGTCGCCGACCTTCATCACCCAAACCCTGGCGAATTTGCCCGCGAATCAGGTTGGGCTTTACAACGGGCTGTTCAACCTGTACACCAGCGCCAAAGGCTACAACGGAACCAACTACCAGGCGGGAAGCTGCGGCAGTGCGCTGCCTCTGGTCAACCCGGCGTTCAACGCCAACAACTGCTTCTCGACCTACCAGGCGACGCCGGCCCTGCCGGGAACGGAATGGATCCTGCCCTTCAGGATCGACTGGAACCAGTCAGAAAAGAACAGCTTCTACTTCCGCGCGCGTATCGATCACGGAACGCAGGCCACGTTGGCTGATCCGTTCAGCAACGACCTTAGCGCTGCCAGCAAACAGCCCGCGTATGATGGCCAGTTTGGGTGGACTCGGGTCTTGAACTCGAACATGACCAACCAGTTCAGCGCGGACCTTAGCCACTACCAGGCGATCTTCACCCAGAACAACCCGAGTCTTTACCCCTATTCCATCATTTCGACCGGCTTCAACCTGGGCGATCCGAGTGGAATTACGAACTATGGTTTTAACTTTCCCCAAGGACGTAACGTCACGCAGTATCAGTTCATCGACGATTTCTCCTGGACGAAAGGCAAGCATAACTTTAAGTTCGGAGGCAACTTCCGCCGTTACGACATCACCGACTACACCTTCAGCGTGCTCAACCAGCCCGAAGTTCTCATCGGTGACGTCACGGGTAACGCTGGGACCGATCGTCGGAGACCCGAACTATACTGACGGTGGCGTTCTTGATTTCTACAACGGAACTGCCCTGCAAACCCGTCAGCGCTTCCCCTCTCGCTCGACCCAGCCGGTCGCGCTCTGGGGATTGGGCATGTATGCACAAGACGAGTGGAAGGTCACCCCTAACTTAACCCTCACCCTGGCCCTGCGCGCGGAGAAGAACTCCAACCCGGTCTGCCAGACCGATTGTGGTTCGTTAATGAAAGGGGGAGCGTCGTTCGACAACCTACTGGCTGCGGGCCTGCTCACCAAGAGCACTCCCTACAACTCCATCATTGACGCCAACCGCCATCAGCTTTACAACGCCACCGACAAGATCAACTGGGCACCCCGCTTCGGGTTTGCCTGGTCGCCATTGGGTCCGAACACCGTCTTTCGCGGCGGTTTTGGGATCTTCATGGATGCCTTCCCCTCTGTGGTGGCTGACTCTTTCATGACGAACCTGCCCGGATTGGTCGAGGTTCGTATCACTGGCCCGCAGTGGGGTGACACCACCACCACCGACAGTCCGTACATTCAGGGTGCGAACTCGCGCCGCGGCTATCATGTCGGGATTCGCCAACGGGGCCTCCTATAACTCGCTGAAGGCGCAATTGGGATCCCAGTTCCGGGTTCCGGCGTACAACAACCAGATCGGAACCTTCCACACTCCGTACTATGAGCAGTGGAGCTTCGGACTACAACAGGCGATGGGAGACCAAGACCTCGCTGGGATTGACTTACGTGGGCAACCACGGGGTTCACATCCCGATCTACAATCGAGGCTTGAACGCCTTCGGTGACACACTTGGGCTCTCCGCCGCTGCGCCCACGCCGATCTTCACCGCGTTCCAGCAGTACTCTTCCAGCGGCATCTCCAACTACAACGGTGTGACCGGCAGCGTGAGCCAGCGCGCGACCTATGGGCTTGACGTTCCAGTTCAGCTACACCTGGAGCCACGCCATGGATGACGTCTCCAACGGCGGCATCGGCTCGACTCCGTACAACAACTCTCAGGCGTTTGGGTCCTTGACCTACCAGATCAATCCCAACTGTCTGCGGTGCAACAACTACGGCAACGCTGATTACGACGTTCGCAACAGCTTTAACGGCACCTACGTCTGGAACATGCCGTACAAGTTCAGCAACAGCTTTGCCAACGCTGCGTTCGGGGGCTGGATTCTGTCGGAGAACTTCTTCTGGCGCTCCGGTCTGCCACTCTCGGTCATTGACGGCAACACCTCCATCGGCAACTATGGTCCGACCAATACGGTGGCCAACGTCCTATCCGGGAATGGCCAAATGGGCTGCGTCAATGGCAACAGTCAGTGCCTGAACGCCGCTGCCTTTGGACCGGCGGACCTATTCGGAACTTGGCCGAACCAGCGCCGCAACGGCTATCGTGGACCTCACTTCTTCGACTCCGATGTCACCATCGGCAAGAACTTCAAGTTGACGGAGCGGTTCATGTTCAACTTCACCACCAACTTCTACAACATATTCAATCACCCGAACTTCACCAATCCTGACCTCAATCTTGCTGATGGAACGTTTGGACAGATCCAGACCACGACGGCGCCGCCAACCGGCCCCTACGGATCGTTCTTCACCGGTCTGCCTTCTGGACGAATCATCCAGTTTGCCGGCAAGATCACCTTCTAATCGCTTCAACGTTGCTTCACTTCGGCGGCCCTTCGGGGCCGCCTTTTTTTTGGCTTCCGCTTACCAGCTCTCGGTTTCTGATTTTGCGGCCCTGTGAATTCGGCAGTCGACAGTTCCTTTTAAGGCAGTACCTCTAATCCCACGCAGCAACCCTAAAAAAACACGGCCGGTAGCAGCAGCGATGCCTTGCGCACCTACCCGGCACTCGGCTTTTTTCCCTTCGATAAATATCGCGGTTCTTCGGGAAACTTGGAGATTCCCAACCTGGGAATCTCTGAAAAATGGTACTTTAGTGGGGAGTAATACTCTTATTACTAATGTAAACCCCGTATATATCATAGTTTGCAATACTCTCTCTCTGGCCACTTGCTTGCCTAAGTCTGAGAGTTGCCAGTGATTATCCCTGCAGGTCTTTGGCAATGCAACAGATCGAGGTTCAGAAAAGAAGAGAGGTTTTCACATGAAAGGATGTAGCAGTTTGTATTTGCTTCTAGCATGGTTGCTAGCAGCATGTCTAATGGCGCCCGCAGCATTCGGACAATCGCTGGTTTCAGGCGACCTGGTAGGTACGGTTACAGACCCCAGTGGCGCGGTTGTATCGAATGCCATAGTAACGCTGAAAAGCAATGGCACTGGGGAAACCCGCACCACCTCAACCAATGCGAACGGTCTTTACCGATTTTCTCTGTTGTCTCCGGGAAGCTACACGGTTAGCGTGTCGGCCCAAGGCTTCAATTCAACCTCCAGCGTGTACACGGTTAACGTCGGCCAGTCGACCGTTGCTAACGTGAAGATGGCGGTAGGCGCCAGTTCAACGACGGTGGAAGTGACCGGTGCTCCGCCTTTAGTGCAGACGGACAACGCTGATCTGTCCACTAACTTTAACCAAAGCATAATCCAGAACCAACCGAATGGTGGCAACGACCTAACCTACATTGCGCAGACCGCGCCAGGTGTGACCATGAACACCGGCATGGGATACGGCAACTTCAGCGCCTACGGCCTGCCCGCTACTTCCAACCTGTTCACCGTCAATGGCGAGAACGACATGGATCCGTACCTGAACCTGAACAACTCGGGTGCTACCAACCTGACTCTGGGCAAAAACGAAGTACAGGAAGCGACCGTCATCAGCAACGCGTACTCCGGACAATACGGTCAGCAGGCCGGCGCCCAGATCAACTATGTGACCAAGTCAGGCACCAACCAGTATCACGGCAACGTCAATTACGCCTGGACCGGCCGCGCCCTGGACGCCAATGACTGGTTCAACAATCAAGCCGGAACACCGCGGCCCTTTGCCAACAATAACGAGTGGTCGGCGTCATTGGGTGGCCCGATCAAGAAAGACAAGTTGTTCTTCTTCACTGACTACGAAGCCATCCAGTACATCGTTCCTTCCAGCGAGCCGGTCTATGTACCGTCGCCGACCTTCATGAGTCAGACACTGGCGAATTTGCCTGCAAATCAGGTTGGGCTCTACACCAAGCTGTTCAACCTGTACAGCAACGCCAAAGGGTACAACGGCACCAACTACATGCCGGGGAGCTGCGGTCAAGCGCTGCCTCTTGTCAACCCGGCGTTCAACGCCAACAACTGCTTCTCGACCTACCAGGCTACGCCGGCACTGCCGGGAACGGAATGGATCCTGCCCTTCAGGATCGATTGGAACCAGTCACAAAACAACCAGTTCTACTTCCGCGCCCGCATCGATCACGGCACGCAGGCCACCTTGGCCGATCCGTTTAACAGTGGCCTTAGTGCTGCCAGCTATCAGCCGGCGTATGACGGCCAGTTTGGCTGGACCCACATCATAAACTCCCATACCACTAACCAATTCAGCGCGGACCTTAGCCACTACCAGGCTATCTTCACCCAGACCAACCCGAGTGTTTTCCCCTATTCCATCATTTCGACCGGCTTCAATCTGGGCGATCCGAGTGGAATTACCAGCTTCGCGTTTGACTTTCCCCAGGGACGTAACGTCACGCAGTACCAGTTCATCGACGATTTGTCCTGGACGAAGGGCAAGCATAACTTTAAGTTCGGAGGCAACTTCCGCCGTTACGACATCACCGATTACACCTTCAGCGTGCTCAACAATCCCGAAGTGCTGATTGGCGATGCTACTGGCAACGCTGGGACAATTGTCGGAGACCCGAACTATACGGACGGTGGCGTTCTTGATTTCTACAACGGAACTGCCCTGCAAACCCGTCAGCGCTTCCCCTCTCGCTCGACCCAGCCGGTCGCGCTCTGGGGATTGGGCATGTATGCACAGGATGAGTGGAAGGTCACCCCTAACTTAACCCTCACCCTGGCCCTGCGCGCGGAGAAGAACTCCAACCCGGTGTGCCAGACCGACTGCTCTTCGCTGTTGAAGGCGCCGTTCAACACTTTACTCGGTGCCGGCCTGCTCAGCCCGAGCACTCCCTACAACTCCATCATCAACGGCAACAATCACCAGCTTTACAATGCCACCGACACAGATCGACTGGGCGCCCCGTTTCGGGTTTGCCTGGTCGCCACTGGGTCCGAACACCGTCTTTCGCGGCGGTTTTGGGATCTTCATGGATGCCTTCCCCTCCGTCGTGGGTGATCAATTCATGACGAACCTGCCTGGATTGGTCGAAGTTCGTATCAACGGTACACAGTGGGGTGATACCACCTCCGCCAACAGTCCGTACATTCAGGGCGCGAATTCCGCCGCGGCCATCATGTCGGGATTCGCCAACGGGGCCTCCTATGACTCGCTGAAGGCGCAATTGGGATCCGCTTTCCGGGTCCCGGCCTACCATAACCAGATCGGAACCTTCCACACTCCCTACTACGAGCAGTGGAGCTTTGGGGTACAACAGGCGATGGGGACCAAGACCACGCTCGGATTGACTTACGTGGGCAACCACGGGGTCCACGTCCCGATCTACAATGAGGGCTTGAACGCCTCTGGGGCTTCGCTGGGGCTTCCCGCGGCGGCGCCCACGCCGATTTTCAGCGCGTTCGAGCAGTACTCTTCCAGCGGCATCTCCAACTACAACGGTGTGACCGCCAGCGTGAGCCAGCGCGCGACCTATGGGCTTACGTTCCAGTTCAGCTACACCTGGAGCCATGCCATGGATGACGTCTCCAACGGCGGCATCGGCGCGACTCCCTACAACAACTCTCAGTCATTTGGGTCTTTGACCTACCAGATCAATCCCAACTGTCTGCGGTGCAACAACTACGGCAATGCTGATTACGACGTTCGCAACAGCTTTAACGGCACCTACGTCTGGAACATGCCGTACAAGTTCAGCAACAGCTTTGCCAACGCTGCCTTCGGCGGCTGGATTCTGTCGGAGAACTTCTTCTGGCGCTCCGGTCTGCCACTCTCGGTCATCGACGGCAACACCTCCATCAACAACTATGGTCCGACCAACACGGTCGCCAACGTCCTATCCGGAAGTGGCCAAATGGGCTGCGTCAATGGCAACAGTCAGTGCCTGAACGCCGCTGCTTTCGGACCCGCAAATCTATTCGGGGGTTGGCCGAACCAGCGCCGGAACAACTACCGTGGACCTAACTTCTTCGACTCGGATGTCACCATCGGCAAGAACTTCAAGTTGACGGAGCGGTTCATGTTCAACTTCACCACCAACTTCTACAACATATTCAATCACCCGAACTTCGCTAACCCAGACCTCAATCTTGCCGATGGGACCTTTGGACAGCCCCTGGTCACGACGGCGCCGCCAACCGGCCCCTACGGATCGTTCTTCCCCGGTCTGCCTTCTGGACGAATCATCCAGTTCGCCGGCAAGATTACCTTCTAATCGCTTTAACTCTGCCTCACTTCGGCGGCCCTTCGGGGCCGCCAGTTTTTTCTGCAGTCGTCGCCAGCAGTTGTCAGTAGCCCGTTATTGAGCCAGGATCTCGCCTGACAACCTGACAACCGGCCACTGACTACTGGCCACCGTTCTGCTACACTGCGATTTCGTTTGCCGGTTGCAGTTTCCAGTGTCCTCATTGGATAACTGAGCACTGACGACTGACGATCGGCCACTGACTACTGCTTTTCGAGGTCACCATGTCGAATCCTCCCCAGCCATCGATTCAGTTGACAAATACCCCTGACTACCGCGAAAGCTATGCCAACAGTGTCCAGGTGCGGGTGAACGTGTGGGACTTCTTCCTGATATTTGGCACTCTGCAACAGCAAGATGAAACCCGGGTTGACGTCCGCAACTTCCAGGGGATCTATTTGAGCCCACAGCAGGCCAAAGCGCTGTATACCATCCTGCAGCAAAACCTGGTGAACTACGAGAACACCTTCGGCGAGATCAAGCTGGATCCCCGCATGGGCCCGGGAACTGGTCCGGTTCATTGATCGGGGCTCTTTCCATCCGGCTATTAGTATCTCCGGTGTTTTGGATGGTCAATTGCCAGATGCCGTGGGCCGGGCGGCGCCGCACCGTGAGAAGAAAAGGCGCCTGACGGTCGGCTGACCTTTGCAGAAATGAGAAAACCTGCGGACAACGGCGGGTGTCGAGTTTTCAGTCCGCCTGCGCGAATATCTCTTCGCCTACGCGCTCATCTTCACCTTCCTGTTCGTCACCCACGCGCCTTTACTGCGGCTGCCGTACTTCTGGGATGAAGCCGGCTACTTCATCCCGGCGGCGCGCGACCTATTACTCACCGGCTCGCTGATTCCGCATACCACGCTGTCCAACGCACATCCTCCGCTGGTGATGCTGTGGTTGGCATTCTGGTGGAAGTTCAGCGGCTTCACCCCGGCGGTGACCCGCACTGCCATGCTGCTGATCGCCGCATTTGCCCTTTTGGGATTGTGGCGGCTGGCGCGTGATGTGGCCAATGAGCAGGTAGCTGCTGCAACGGTCTTATGCACCGCGATTTACTCCGTGTTTTTTGCGCAGAGCTCGCTGGCTCATCTCGATATGATGGCGTCAGCACTTACGCTCTGGGGACTGGCCATGTACGTCGAGCGAAGGCCGGTGGCCACCATCGTCTTCTTTGCGCTGGCGCCACTCGCCAAAGAGACCGCCCTCGTCACGCCTTTGGCACTGCTGGCTTGGGAGTTACTTTGTCCCTTGCTACGAGGCAAGATGCAAGGAGCGGGACCGCTCTGCCTCTATAAACGGCGACGGTTGGCATCCTTCTCGTTTTTGTGGTGCCTGGTTCCGCTGGCGGCATGGTTTCTTTATCACCATCACCGGACCGGCTTCTACTTCGGCAATCCAGAGTACCTCCGCTATAACCTGCAAGCTACGCTGAGCCCACTTCGCATCCTTATCGCCATCTTTGTACGCCTTTGGCACACGCTGGGGTACTTGAACCTGTTCGTGTTGACCCTAGCAGCAGCCTATGCCATGAGTCTGCCTCCGCTACAGGAGCCCGATGGCACGCTTCGGCCTCGCATTCCCATCAGCGTGCAGCTTGTATTCGCGGTAGTCATCCTGGCGCACGTGGTGGCGCTGTCAGCCCTGGGAGGCGCAGTACTGGCTCGCTACATGCTTCCCGTTGTGCCGTCTAGTGATCCTGCTTTGTGTTTCGACGCTCTGGCGTCGCGCCCGGCACTGGCCCTGGTGGATCGCGTTAACGTGCGTAGCTTTTATTTTCGCGTTGCTCACTCCTCCGCCGTATCGGATCGCTCCCGAAGACACGCTGCTGTACCGCGATTACGTAATCCTGCACAAACAGGCGGCCGATGAATTGTCGGCGCGCTTCCCGCATGCACGCGTACTTACCGCCTGGCCCGCTACCGACGAACTGACGCGCCCATTCTTGGGATACGTTCAGCGGCCGCTTGCAGTGGTGCCTATCAAGAACTTCTCGGGGCTGGAAATTGAACGGGCCGCGCAAGCCACCGATCAGTACGATGTCGCTCTGCTGTTTCCCACTAAGTGGCAACCCCCTTTCCCGCTATTCCGGAGTTTGCCATTCGGAGAAAGACTTCAGGAGCGCTTCTTTGACTATCACCAGGAGTTGGCGCCGCAACAAATAGCGAACATCCTTGGCGGCCGAACCGCGAGCTACCTGAATCGCAACAACGAATGGGTAGCGATCGTCGCGATCGAGAAGATAGAAAACGCCGCAGCCCGCGGTTTGGACTTACGTGGCACTCCATGACTGATGTATTCGGCGTGTACGAGTAGAGCAGACTTTTAGGGCTGGATTATTCATCTGTTCCGGCAGCAGAACGCAGCAACCTTTGAAGGGGCACGGTGAGGGATCTGCTTTTTGGACTTCTTCAGCAGTCTGTGAAGCCAGGAATTACCGACTATCTTAATGAAGCTCTGAAGGCCAGCACCCCCCACTCCTGCGAACAGTTAAACTGTCAGCAGATGGCACGCACTACCATCCTGGAATACCTCGATAACTTCCGCCGATTCGCCCGGGAGGTAGCCTATGTTCATCATCGCGGCTATCGCATGCAGCGCTGGACATACGGCGATGTGCTGAGCAACGCGTATCGCTTTGCGTGCGAGTTGGAACAGCGCGGTATCGGCAAAGGCGATAAGGTCCTGATCTGGGGTGAGAACTGCGCCGAATGGGTGGTTGCGTTCTTCGGATGCGTGTTGCGTGGCGCCATCGTGGTTCCGATCGACAAGATCGCAGCTACCGATTTCGCGCAGCGCGTAGCACAGCAGGTAGACGCCACGCTCTGCGTTGCCTCGATGCAGAATCACATCTCCGGCGTCCCGGAGATCAATCTGGAAACTCTACGCGAGCAGATTGCCGCGCAATCCGATCAGCCCGTCGCTCTGCCGCCGGTTACGCGAAATGACATTGTGCAGATCGTCTTCACCTCGGGCACAACCGCCGAGCCGCGCGGCGTGGTCATTTCTCATGGCAACATTCTGGCCAACCTCGAACCGCTGGAACGCGAGATCGGGAAATACCGGCGCTATGAGCGCATTTTTCATCCCCTGCGTTTCTTGAACCTGTTGCCCTTAAGCCATGTCTTCGGACAGTTCCTGGGAATCTTCCTGCCGCAATTGCTGGCGGCCACCGTGATCTTTCAGGACACGCTGAACCCGACGGAGGTCCTGCAGGTCATTAAGAGAGAACGCGTCTCGGTGGTAGTCGCCGTGCCCCGGCTGATGGAGTCGCTAAAGGATAAACTCCTGCGCGATTTCGAAGCAGTGGGCCGGCGGGAGTGGTTCCAACGCCAATTCGTAACCGCCAAAGACCAGCACTTCGTGCGGCGCTGGTGGCGTTTCCGGAAAATTCACAATCAATTCGGATGGAAGTTCTGGGCGTTCATCTCGGGCGGTGCGGCGCTTGACGCCGAGACCGAAGAATTCTGGCGGCGCCTGAGCTTTGTGGTCATTCAGGGCTACGGCCTGACCGAGACTACCTCGCTGATTTCCTTGAACCACCCGTTTCATACGGGCAAACGCTCGATCGGCAAAGTGCTGGAAGGCCGCGAGATCAAGCTGGACCAGAACGGTGAAATTCTGGTGCGGGGCGCAAATGTCGCAGCCGGTTATTGGCAAGCGAAGAAAATGCGGCCGGTGCTGAGCGAGGAAGGTTGGTTCCGCACCGGCGATCTGGGCGAACTCGATGCCGAGGGCAATCTTTATTTCAAGGGCCGCAAAAAGAATGTCATTGTCACCCGCGAAGGGATGAACATTTATCCCGAGGACTTGGAGAACGCGCTGCGCCAACAGCCTGGCACACGCGACTGCGTAGTCGTCGGCCTGGAGCAGGGCGGCAATGCCGAACCTTGCGCCGTGCTCATTCTGCGCGACTCCGTCGATCCCGAGTCGGTGGTCAGGCGTGCTAACCAGCAACTCGCGGAGTATCAGCAGATGCGGCGGTGGCTTATATGGCCCGAGCAGGACTTCCCGCGCACTCCGACGCAGAAGCCAAAGATCACCGCGATCCAAGAGGCAGCGCAGCAATACTTCGCCTCGGGTAACAATGGAGCGGATGCGCAACCAGGCGCTCTAGCGGAGCTAATCGCGCGCGTCACCGGACGCAGCCCCGGCCCGCTCACTTCAGATGCCAAGCTCGACGGGGACCTAAACCTGAGTTCAATGGATCGCGTCGAGCTAATGAGCGCGCTGGAAGACCGCTACCAAGTCGATCTCAACGAGGCGAACTTCACCAGCGTGAGTACGGTTGAGGATCTCGAACGATTGCTGCGCGAACCGCAGAAGTCGATGCAGAGCGGATACAAGTATCCGCGATGGTCGCAGCGCTGGCCCATCACATGGATTCGCAATTTCATCTACTATTTGCTCACCTGGCCGGCGACCATGATCATGGCACACCCCAAGATCATTGGCCGCGAGAATCTACTCGGCGTGGAGGGGCCATTCCTCATCAGTTGCAATCACGTCACCTACATCGATGTGGGCTTCGCGTTGATTGCGCTTCCGCCGCATGTGCGGCACAAACTTGCGGTCGGCATGTGGGGAGAGATGCTGTGGGAGATGTGGCGGCCGCCGCAAACCTGGAATCGCTTTAGGCGCTTTGCATATCGCGTGGGCTACTACCTGGTGGTTGCCCTGTTCAATGTCTTCCCACTGCCTCAGCAATCGGGCGTGCGCGAGAGTTTTACCTACGCCGGTGAATCGGTGGATCGAGGCTATAGTGTATTGGTTTATCCCGAAGGCGTGCGCACGGCGGATGGCAAGCCGTGTCCATTTCGCTCGGGCGTAGGAATGCTGGCTGCACGCCTAAATGTTGCTGTCGTCCCCATGCGCATCGATGGGCTGTATGAGATGAAGATGGCTGGCCACAAGATCGCGCGCCCCGGAGAACTGACGGTCGTGATCGGCAAACCAATGCGCTTCCCGGCGGAAACTCCTGCCGAGGAAATCACCAACCAAATTGAGCATGTCACTTGGACTATGTGACCTGAACCGCCGCGCCTCCCGTTGACACAGCCACAGCTCAACACGCTTGGCCACCAGACACTACGTATTCATAGGGGTATGCCGTACCTAGCTCATTCCAGGCCACTTAGCGGCGGCGCGGCGTGAATTTCCGATCCTACTCACCTGAATTCGGCGTCAGCTCCTTTTGGTCCACGGTGGTCAATCGGAAGAGCTGCACGCGAACGTTATCCGTATCCGCGACGTAAAGACGGTTACTTGCATCCACCCACAACCCTCTCGGAGCACTGAACTCGCCCATCCTGGAACCAGCTTGGCCGAAAGCAGCCAGAAGCTCGCCATCTCTGCTGTACATTCTGACCTCGGAGGCGCCGACATCGGAGACATAGACGTTGCCGTCGTGATCCAGCCCCAGCCCGTTCTCCTTGTCAGCCTCCTGATACGGGCCATTCCGGACACTGAAGCCTCCAAGGAGGTTGCACTCGAGGTCCATGATTTGAACGCGTGTCCCGGCCCTGTCCAGAACCGCAACTTCGCGATCGCTCACCGCAATCTCGGTCGGATCGTTAAAGGCTTCCGGGCCAGGGCTATTCCTGCGCTTCAGTTCGCCGCTGCCGGTATCGTCCGACTTTTTTCCCACCCGCTTGAGCAGATTGCCTTGCAAATCAAGCATGAAAATAAGATGACGAGGACTGTCGGCAAGATATAAATGGCCCGCTTTGCGGTCGATCGCAATGCCAGTGACGCGTTGATACATGTTCTCGCCGTGAAAGCTTCCGATGTAGCGTACAAACTTTCCGAATTGGTCGTAAACCAAAACCATTCCACGCTTGGAATCGGCGACGTAAATATTGTCTTGCCCATCTACGGCGACAGCTCCCGGCGACTGAAGCCTTCGACCTTGGCCGCCAAGAATGCTGAACGACGTCTTTTTCCTGGGATCGAGTACGTGTATAGCCGGAATGGCGGGATCGCTAAGAATGACGCGCTGCCGGGAGTCGCTGGTCAGGTGTTGCGGTGTCCGCAATACTATTGACCGGCCGTAAACGAAGGAAACAACCGCATTGCGAACGTTACCTACGGGGGAATGCGCTTCCGGCAGGGCGACGGCATGGGCCGGTGGCTCAATATCGTCTACTACCCGCTGGTTGCAAGAAAGCATCCAGGAAGGAACGCCACTCTGCCTTGCGGCTTGCTCCCATGAACCTACAGGCGGCCTTACATCTGCACGTGGGACATTCATTGCGTCGAGGAAACGAGTGAACTTCGATGAGCCTCGAAATATTGCGTCGGACGGAAACATGCCGACATACACCAGTTCGCGACCAGTGCTAAGGTTCAGCCGAGGAAGGACGCGAGCCGCTTGGCTAGAATTTTGTGTGCGCAACGGGGCAGACCCACCGCCGGCATAGAAGTTCTGGGCCTGCGGCGACTGGATAGAGAAACCCATCAGCGTAAAAGCAATCGCTATCGCAACCGCCCGCGAGCTTGTCGGGAAAAGTAAACTGCAAAATTGCTGGTTGTGGCGCATTGGTCCCACCTCTCTGCCATCGGGAAAAATGAAACGGCCACCAGGCAGGTGCAGTTAGAAACCTGGAAGAAGGAAGTTCGAGGGTCTTGTTTCTCGCCCAAACTCGACGAAGTAGGTCTGGGAAAAAAGGCCGGATGTCCTCTTCCGGACACCCACTAAAGATTCCACTCTGCGGCCGGTGCTTTGTCAGTGACCAATGCCGCGTCGGGACGTGATAACCGGAGGAATGCGGAACGAAGGAAATTCGCGAGTTGTTTCCGGCCTCTATCGGACCTATACGACCCAAACAGGGGAAAAAGAAACAAGAGTTTAGAGAAAAGATCTCGCAGTTAGTACGGGGAGAACCCTAATGTTTTGTCGTCGTTCTGCACCCAGATGTGGGCCTTGTCGCTAATCCGGTCGTTGACGGTGACCACTACCACCACTCCACTCGCCGTGGCGAATGGCGAACCGCTGTAGCCTTTCGGCACCGCTGCCCCGTCAATGTGATGGCTCTTGATGATGCCCCATTCGCCGCCTGGTCCCCAATCCTTGAGGAAGTCATTGTACGGATAACGCGAGTACTTTTCAGGATGCTGTTTCCACTCCGGATCGTGCATCCAGACACCGTACGCCTGCTCGTAGTTTTCCTGCTGCAGCGCGTCGAAGAACTGGCTCACCACATGCTCCTCGGGCCAGAAACGGAACATCCACCACAGGATCCCAATCACAATGACAGCGCCGATGATCGCAAAGATTAACTGCCGTTTCTTCCGCCCGCGCGCCGGGTCATAAGGTTGTGCTTCGAACAAGGTCATGGCAACCACAGTTTAACGCTTTGGGATGGGAACCTGTATAAGCGCATCTCAGGGCCTAGCACTACCTGAGCAAATTTCAGGATTTTTCGCGTCGTCTTTAGGGCGTACAACTGCCGCTCCTGATCGCCTTAAGATCTCTGCTCAGCACGATGGAAGCTCCTTTGAAATCCACCAGCATTCGGTGTGTAATCGGTATGCAGCCTAGCAGTACGGCAATCCAACCATGGTCAAAATGCGTCTCCTCCTGTATTTTGCAGCCGTAGCTTTCTTCGCCATTAGCGCCCAAGCGCAGGAACCTACCGCACCCTCAGCCGGACCAGCGCCAATGCCACTGCCGCCTGCGCCGGGACAAGTTATTACGCTGACGCCTGAGGCCGGTTTCCATAATGAGCCCTCGATGGCGATAGACCCTATTAATTCTTCCCAGATCGTCGCCGCATATCAGGTTCCAGCGACGGTGGCCTTCTCGCGCGATGGCGGGAGCTCATGGAATGTCGCGACCGGCACAGCCCCCACCGACTATCGCGTGTCAGGTGACGTCTCTATTACCTATGACAACCGGGGAGCCGTGATCCTCTGTTACATCGCGTTCGACAAGCTCGGCACCGAGAACTACTGGGCGCGTGGCGCCACTCGCAACGGCATCTTCGTGCGCCGCTCGGCCGATGGCGGCGCCACTTGGGACACGCAAGCCCACGAGGTCATCGCACAACCGACCAAGCCAGGCATTCCCTTCGAGGACAAGCCGTACATCGTCGCTGACAATACCAACAGCAAGTACGCCGGCAACCTCTACGTAGGTTGGACCGAGTTCCGCATCGACGAGTCGGTAATTCTGTTTTCGCGGTCAAGCGATGGCGGTCTGACGTGGTCGGCCCCGATCGAGATCAGCACTCATCATGGCCTGCCGCGGGACGACAATGGGGCGGTCGAAGGCTTCACGGGAGCGGTCGCGGCTGACGGCACGCTGTACGTGGTTTGGGCGGACGGCGATTCCATCGTGCTGGCATCGTCGCATGATGGTGGCAAGACGTTCTCGAAGAGTCGCGCGATTCTGCAAACAGCTCCCCTTTACTTCGCGGTTGCTGGACTTGACCGGGCCAACGGTTTTCCCGAGATCGCCATCGATGCTCGCCACGGCCGCAAAGGGCTCCTCTATGTTACTTGGAGCGATTATCGCGACGGGGACATTGGTGTGTTCTGCGCCACTTCGGACAATGGAGGCAAGTCCTGGAGCAAGCCAGTGCGCGTGAACTCCAACCCCATCCATGACGGCACCGATCAGTTCTTCCAGTGGCTGGCTGTTGATCCCGTGACCGGCGCGGCCAACGTCGTCTTTTATGATCGGCGCCGCGATCCGGACAATCGAAAAACCGCCGTGACCCTGGCTCGCTCGATCGATAGTGGGCGCACTTTCGCGAATTATGCGTGGACTCATGACGCTTTCATCACGCGGCAGGGAGGAATTTCTGGGAGACTACCTCGGAATTGCGGCCGGAAACAATAAGGTATATGGCGTGTGGGCCGAGATTGCGCCGCCCGGTGCGCCGAAGGACAAGAGCGAGCCCCCACCAACATCGTTCCGTACTCACACCGTGGTTCGAGTAGGCGTGGCCGACTTTGGCAATGCGCCCCACTAAGTGGCATCTAGGTTTCTGTTCTTGCGCGTTTGTGTTTGGCGGGGCGAGATGCCGCAGGCGCTGCGGGGACTTTGCCGGCGCGGATGGCCCGCGTGAACTCGTCGTAGTCTTTTGTGCTTTGATCGGCGTAGGCCACGCCGAATTCAACCATGGCCTTATCGAACTTGTCGCTGTTGCCGAGATATCCAGAGATCGCGCAGGAGTCGCCCGAGCGGGCGTGTCCCTTGGAGAGCAGTTCGCCGCAAACGCGCCCGTACTGCACCAGTCCATTGCCTTCCAGGTCTTCGTTCTCAATGCTGGCCTTGTGATCGCGCAACTGGCGAACCAGGTAATCGCGCCCGGCGATGGACGTCCATCCCAGGAAAATGTCGGATTGCACTTGCATGGCGCGCTGTCCCAGGGCCGTGCGCTGTCCTTGGTTCATGAGAATGCGGCTTTCGGGGCAATAGGGCGCATACGCAGAGGCGTCTTCTTCCTTGATCTGGATGATCAGCGGATCGCCCGTCGTCCGGCCGAACAACAGGACAATGTAGTTGCGTACGCCGACGCTGCCGGTTCCGACTACCCGAAACGCAACGTCCTCTACGTGATACTGAGCGAACCAGTGTTGTCTTTCGGGCAAGAGCGTGTCGATATAGCTCTGCAATCCTGCCACGATCTCCTTCGCGCTCCGGCGCGGCAGATGAAATTGCAGGGGCTTCTGCTCGCGAAAGCGATGGCTGTTGCCGTGACGCACGGTCAACTGATCCAAATTGTGCTTGGGGGTTGCGCGCTCGGCTTTGCGGAGTACGGCCAGCACGGGCGAGATATTCAAATGGCGGAAGACCTGGTAGCGAGCGAGTTCCAGCACCGTCATCTCACAGAACTGGCGCATCGCCTCGCGATAGCTACGCGCAAAAGCCAGTACCGCCTCTTTACATTCCTTTTCCGTATTGTTAGCTTCGCGGCCCGCCAGCATCAGGCTTGCGGCCATGCGTTTTACGTCCCATTCCCAAGGCGCACGCATGGTTTCGTCGAAGTCGTTGATATCGAAAATAAGCCGTCCATCCAGGCCAGCAAAAGCTCCCAGGTTGCGAACGTGCGCGTCGCCGCAGATTTGCGAAGGAATGCCGGTATTCGGGAGCTTGGCCAGGTCTGCGGCCATGACTGGAACGGAACCGCGAAAGAAACCGAAGGGCGAAGCCGCCATGCGCGCAAACTTGATTGGCAAAAGCTTGGGGATACGCCCGCGTTGCGCTTTGCGTAGCAAATCCACAACATTAAAGTCGCGGTGCTTGGGATTCCAATCGCCCTGGCTGACGCGGCTGACTGCGTCGCGGCGAGACCTGGCCGAACTTCCGCCGCTCCTCGTGGGTTGACAATTGTCTGTGCTTCGGGGACATGGAACTGATGCATCATACCCGCGAATCGCGTCTGCTACGATTAAGCACGCCCACAGAATTGAAATGAAGAAGCGTATGTGCCGCCACGATGCTCCTGTTGGGCCAAAGTCGATCAGAACTATGTTCCGGCATCATGAACCCCGTAAGACCGAGCATGAATAGACAGCGACTCGGTCATGCCCTAACGGCAGTAGGTTGGGCTTGTAATCCATGGGAACGCTGAAGCAGGATTTCCATTACGGACTACGCATGCTGGCAAGAGCCGCGGCTTCACTGCTGCCGCGGCGATTACCTTGGCCCTGGCGATTGGCGCC
Source organism: uncultured Acidobacteriaceae bacterium (assembly GCA_963763725.1). Taxonomy (GTDB): domain Bacteria; phylum Acidobacteriota; class Terriglobia; order Terriglobales; family Acidobacteriaceae; genus Bog-257. The sequence continues at coordinate 95,951 of CAVXQI010000006.1, read as the reverse complement.
AATACGGCGATCTTTTCGGTCCTGTATCCAGCGCTCCTGCGGCCTTTGCCTTACAAACAACCTGACCGATTGGTGACGCTGGGCGAGAATCGCCACGCAGTTACCCTGCTGCAGCTACGCTTCCTCCTACCCCGATTACCTGGACTGGAAACGCACCGCGAAAAGCTTCGAGTCGCTTGCGGGATTTTTCGACGACAGCTTTATCCTGACCGGAAATGGCGATCCCAAAACCATTTTTAGCGTCATGGTGACGCCTGACTTCTTCTCGACCCTGGGCGTGAGACCTCTGCTGGGCCGCGATTTTGTTGCCGGCGAGGACCTGCCTGAAGGTACCGGTCCGACCGTGGCGATCATAAGTTACGGTTTCTGGCGAAGCGATTTTGCTGCCGATCCACACGTCATCGGGCGCACCATCCGCCTGGACAATAAGCCAGTCACGGTGGTCGGCGTCTTGCCGCGGGACTTCGAATTTGCGCCCGAGGGATCGGCGCTGCTCTGGGTCCCCTTGCACACCAACGCGTACACCGCCACGGCTCGAAACGCGCGTTGGCTGAACGTGATCGGACGTCTTGCGCCAGGCGTCAGCCTGCAGCAGGCGCGCGCGGAGATGGAGGGCATCACTGCACAACTGGCGCGGGAATATTCCCGGCAAAACGCTTCGGTCTTCGTCAACGTGGGAAGCTTGCGGGACGAGATCGTCGGCAACATTCGGCCATTGCTGTTGATCTTGTTTGGCGCGGTGAGCTTTGTGCTGCTGATCGCCTGCGCCAACGTCGCCAACCTGTTGATGACTCGCGCGATTGATCGGCGGAGAGAATTTGCGGTGCGTACGGCGCTGGGCGCAAACCGCTTCCACTTGCTGGCCCAACTGCTGACGGAAAGCCTGCTACTTTCGACTCTGGGCGCAGTCCTCGGCGTGCTGGGTGCGATTGTGGGCGTGCGCTTGCTGATTGGCGCGATCCCCGAGGCACAGCTTCAATCGATGCCGTTCCTGGCTGACGCCGGCATCAATCTTCCCGTGCTGGGTTTCGTTTGTGGCATCACCGTTCTTACGGCAATTCTATTTGGAGTGGGCCCCGGCCTTACCGTTCCGCAAACTCCTCTGAGCGAAGTATTAAAGGACGAATCGCGAGGTGGGACCAGTAGCGCTCACGCGCGGCTTCGCAATGTCGTGGTGATTGGCGAAATCGCGATTTCCATGGTGCTGCTGGTCGGTGGCGGCTTGATGTTGCAGAGTCTTCGCAAACTACTAAAGCAAGACCCCGGATTCGATCCGCAACATCTATTGACGTTCGGCGTCAATCTCCCTGGTTTGTCTTACCCGACGGCAAAGGTATGGCCATTTGCCAATCCCAACGGTCTGCGCTTTCGAGCATGAGTTTGTCGAGCGGCTGCGCAACTTGCCTGGAGTGCAGGGGGCCTCGGCGGTCAGCGGCCTGCCTGTCACCGAGAACCGCAGCAGGAACCGCTTCGTGGTGGAAGGCCGGACGGCCGCGCGAAGGTCAAGAAGAGGCTTGCATAAGCAGACGAGCGGGAGCGGACTACTTCGCGGTAATGAAGATCCCGCTGATAGCGGGCCGGCTGTTCACAGCATCGGACACGCAGACACGCCACCAGTCGCCATCGTCAATCAGGCTTGGGTGAAGCGTTATGCCGGCGGGCGCGATCCCATCGGCCAGCGCCTGCGGCTGACGTTTTCGCCCAATGAGCAGTTCCGTCAGATTGTCGGTGTCGTTGGTGATGTGGCGGAAGATAGTCTGGCTTCCCCGCCTCCGCCGGCCATGTACTTTCCGCTGGACCAGAATTCCGGGTACACGATCTTCCTGGCATATGTCGTTCGCAGCACACCAGGACCCGGCGGGATTGGTCGGCGCGGCTCGGGCAACACTGCGCGGATTGGACCCGCAACTGGCCATCGTGCAACCGCAGTCGATGGAGCAAGTCGTCAATCAGTCGCCAGCCGTGTTCCTGCGACGCTATCCGTTCTATCTGATCGGCACCTTCGCCAGCCTCGCCTTGGTTCTCGCCATGATCGGCTTGTACGGGTTGATTTCGTACTCGGTCCTGCGACGCACACGCGAGATCGGTATTCGCCTGGCGCTGGGTGCGCAACGCGAAGACATTCTGCGGCTTATTGTTCGGCAGGGAGTGATCGCCACCATTGCTGGAGTTGGCATTGGCCTGGTCGCGGGGCTGGCGTCGATGCGAGTCATGGCCAGCCTGCTTTACGGCATAAATTCGGGTGATTGGATCATCTTCGCCTGGGTCGCCATCCTTTTAGCGGCGATCGCCATCACCGCTTCGTATGTTCCCGCCCGAAGGGCAACGCATGTGGATCCGATGGTTGCCCTGCGCAACGAGTAGATGGGCTTTGCAGCCTTAGCTTGACGACGGCCGCAGCGGATAGCTTCAACTCATGACAAAGTCAGCGTGCAGGTAAAACAGCTATTGTCCTGTGCCGCTTGAAAGTCGGTACTCACATCACTTGGAATTGTGCCCATACTGCACAGGTACAGTAGAGCGCTAAGGGCTGGCTTCGACCAGTCGGGATTGACGTCCGACTGCACCCAATTCTGCAAAGTGGCGATTAGCGATCCCCAATTCGCCGGAGTGCTGACCTGGGCGGTGGCTGTGGCCAGCGAGTGCAAATCGTCGCAAAGATTCATGAAACCAGCGCTGGCTAGCAGAAACGGTTGATACGCCGGCCACCGATCATTAAACAGGGCTTGCCCTGCTGCCATGTAGGCTCCAACGTTTCGCCGGTCGGGTACGTGGCTGTCATCTGGAACGTCCCCGATTTGGTAGTTAGAACTGACGTTCCAGAGCATCCATTTGTCATAGTTCAGCTCAGCCACGGCCCCCGACAGGTCTTTCATCAGCCGCTTAACTGAAGTTTGAAAGATGTCCCAGTTGTTTTCATCTTGTAACTGAGGAAGAGCCGGCGGACGGGCCTTACCGGTCTTATCCAACGTATAGGTCGAACAGGCCAGTTTCCGATAAGCAGACGGCTTAAAGATAGTTATCAAGCTCAGTTTTTTGCTGCTATTGTTTGCCACAAATATCGACATTTTCTGCTGTGCAGACTGAACCACGGGATTAGCTGTTATCGACCCGACTGGGTTGGCGATCCTATTTGCCTCCTTGGGCTTGTTAGTCTCAGATAGCTCGATGTATAGATCGACCTCGGCTTTTTGGTAGTTGCCTCCCTTAGTATCTTCGGTGGCGGTAGCTACGAAATGGATCGTGGCAGTCTCGCTGGCCGACTGAATCGAAAACTGAGACTCCTGCCCAATATCGACGAAGACCCGAATGCTGCCGTCTGGCGCCAGCTTAGTAATTGAGTTCTTGAAGAAGTCGCTGGTCTGCCTCAGTTGGAACAAATTAAAGAAATGTAGCTGAATGCAGGAGGAGTGCTTCAGGCTCTCCGAGACGCCGGAGCCGGGCAGCAGGGTGAAGCCGCCAATTTGCAGCGCCTGACGAAGATCGCCATTCATGAGTGCCACCCAGCTCTGCTTGGCAAGCGCCTGGGAAGTCACAGACGACAGATCCACTTTGAAGGTGAACAGCACGGTGCGACCGCTCTGCTGAGATAGGCTCAGCATTAAACCGGCGTCGCCTTTGCGATCTGCAAGCCAGTCATTTGCCTTATCCGCCAGACGTGTTTGCAGATCGCTTGCAAAGAACGCGACATCACCTGCCAGCGCTGGCGATCCGCCTCCTGTCACTTGCTTGATCGCCGCCGTGAGTTGCCTGGGGTCCACCGTGCACGAGACCGACGTCGCCGATACCCCAACGCTTATCCCCACCGATTGCCCCGTCTCATCGTTGGCGGACCGCACCAGGTATAAGAGTGCAGCGTTGGCGTCGACCTTCTGGACGATCACGCCGAAGTGGTCCGTGTGCTTGTAGGTCAGAGAAGCTTTCGCCCCGGCTTTGATTTCCAAAGACGGCGCAGTAAGCTTGTCCCAGGCAACCTTCACAGAGTCTTTGTGTCGCTCCCAGGTCCTGTGCCGAGAGCTTGTAATTACCGAGTCCATAGGTCACGTCCAATTCGCAATTTAGCGATCCGTCGAAGTTCACCTTGCCGATACTTCCCACAGGCATGCTCAAGGCGCAGTCCGGCTGAAAAGGAAAGCGAAGTCCGTCGAATGCCGCCTTTATCGCGGCTGCGGTTTCGAGCCCAGCGCTGATTGGCTGGCAGTAGGATAAGGTCGTACTCCTCGATCCCGAAGCTTTCCCGGCAATTCCAATACCGCTCAAGCTTCCGCTGCCCGAGAGGGTACCCTTGATGTCAAAGTCGAGGTCAATGTTGATGTACACCATGCCGTCCATCGGCCCCGCGACCACATCTGTGGTGTCTTTCGAGTCGATGTTCTGGGCCACGGCGAACTTGGTGCTTGTATTGCAGATCGCAATCGTGCAATCCGAGTCCGCATCCAGCGAAAAAACGATTCCCGAGGGCGGGTCCACTTGGGCTCGCCTTCGATTGTCAGTTTTGCGGGCGAAGAGCCGACTGCGGATCGGACGGGCTGACCGGCGTATCGCGCCATCGCGGCTCCAATGCTAAAAATGGCCGCCTGCTGGCCCGTGAAAAGAGCACTCAAGTTGCTGGACTTTTTAAGGTCCGTGGTCACGTCAATCGTGATCCCGTTGGGCGTGGACGCGGCAGCGGCCATGTTTTCACTCCTAGGTCAGGTTTTTTCAACCGAGAGCCACTTAAGCTACAAGTCGCAATTGGAGAGCGTGCCGATGTTAACATCAACACAGTCGCAAAGCCGAGCCCTAAAATGCCCGGTACAGACATGCTTTGGAGGCCTGCTCCGCCCTTCGCCACAGCATCATAAGTGAAACGGTCTCCAAACCAAATTTCCGTTTAAAATGGCATTCGAATCCGATGTGTGGGCCGACGGTCACATCGCCGGCGCCAGCAACATTCTGGAGGAATAGATGGCATTCGAGAAGTACGTCAAACTGCCGGGCAGCGAACGCAAACCGATGCCGGGCGCTGCGAAAACCGGCGTTCCAGATCCCAAAGAATCGATGCATGTGACCGTGGTCTTGCGAGAGCGGCCAGCCCATGGGAAGCAGCCGTCATTGACCGAATTGGTGGCAAGTGGTGGGCGCGTCTCCCGCGATGAATACGCGGCCCAGTATGGCGCCGACCCCAAGGACGTGAAAGAGGTGGAGAAATTTGCCCACGCCCACGGATTGAAAGTGGGTCAGGTTAATCTGCCCGCGCGCACTGTGGCCCTGACGGGAAGTTGCAGTGCGTTTGCCAAAGCGTTTCAGGTGGAGCTGGCGACCTACCAATACGAGGGCAGAAGCCTACCGTGGGCGCACCGGCGCGGTCAACATTCCCAGCGAACTCAACGGCGTTGTTGTCGGCGTGCATGGACTCGACAACCGCCCCAAGCCAAGGCGCACTTTCGCATGGCGACGAACGCCAGCGCGGCTGCCGCGACCTCCTACACGGCTTTGCAGATCGCCCAGGCATACAACTTTCCCACCAGCGTGAATGGGAAGGGGCAGACGATTGCCATCATCGAGCTGGGCGGAGGATACACGCAGTCCGATCTCGACACCTATTTCAGCGTCGCTGGGGATTTCGCCCGCGCCATCGGTCTCGGCGGTTTCCGTCGACGGCGCCACCAACCAACCCACGGGGGACACCAACGGACCCGATACGGAGGTGATGCTCGACATTGAGGTCGCAGGCGCGGTCGCTCCCGCGCGCGAAGATCGTAGTTTATTTCGCTCCGAATACGGACGCGGGATTTCTCGACGCCATCAACCAGGCGGCGATGGACAAGACCCACAAGCCCTCGGTCATTTCCATCAGTTGGGGCGGGCCGGAATCGAGTTGGACGGCGCAATCGCTGCAGAACTACAACAACGCCCTGCAGGCGGCTGCGGCAGTAGGCGTGACCGTCTGCGTCGCATGTGGCGATAACGGCTCAACCGATGGCTCCACCGATGGCTCGGACCAGGTGGACTTCCCGTCGTCGAGCCCGTACAGCCTGGCCTGTGGCGGCACGAGACTCGATATCAGCGGCAGCGCGATTGGAAGCGAAGTTGTATGGAACGATCTTCCCAACAACGGCGCGACCGGCGGCGGAGTGAGTGCAACCTTCCCGCTTCCCTCCTACCAGGCCAATGCTAATGTGCCGCCGTCAGCAAATCCGGGAGGCCGCCGGCCGCGGCGTGCCCGACGTTGCCGGCGATGCCGATCCTCAGACCGGCTATCAAGTGCAAGTGGACGGCTCGCAATTGGTAGTGGGTGGAACCAGCGCTGTCGCGCCCTTGTGGGCGGGCTTGGTTGCACTGTTCAATCAGAGCGATCGGCACGCCGGTTGGCTACCTCAATCCGAATCTGTACCAGAAAGTTGCCCTGGCCGCGGGAACCTTCAACGACATCACCTCGGGCAATAACGGCGACTACAAAGCCGGACCCGGATGGGACGCGTGCAGCGGCTGGGGCAGTCCCAATGGCACGGCGATTCTGCAGGCGCTGTCGTCAGGCGGGACGACCGGAGCGTGAATGCCGACGGGTAGAGAAATTCGCTGACATCATTTTGCGGGTGCCTGTAGATGATCAAGACGTTGTTCCGGAATCGGAGCGGCTGATGGGCGGCTTGTAGTTGAGGCTACCATGGGGTCTTTCCCGGTTGTAGTAGTCGGTCCAGGGCTGCAGATGAGCGTCTCTTTGCTCTGAGTCGGTCCAGTGTTTTGCGTAGGCCCACTCGCGCAGCGCGGTCTGGATGAAGCGCTCGGCCTTGCCGTTGGTTCTCGGGGTGTAGGGCCTGGTGCGGCGGTGCTTGATCTGCATCTTCTGACAAGCCTGGCGGAACTGCTGCGGAGCGGTAGCTGGAGCCGTTGTCGGTCAGCAGGGCGCGCACGCCGATGCCGTGAGTGGCGAAGAACTCGACGGCCGGAGTTCAGGAAAGCGATGGTGGTTTCGGCCTTCTGATCGGGCAGCATCTGGGTAAAGGCCATGCGCGAGTGATCGTCGACGGCCACATGCAGGGCCAGGAAGCCGGGATGTTTCTGCTTACCGCGCAGCCGTCCATCGCCGCGCAGGCTTACTTCAGAGAAGCGCGTCATGCCCTTGATATCCAGATGCAGCAGGTCGCCGGGCCGTGGATGCTCGTAGCGCTGTATGGGCGGCGGCGGGTTCAGATCGCGCCATCGGCTCAGCCGGGCGCGGCGCAGGATGCGGCTGACCGTGGCCGGACTCAGGCCGGTGCGACGTCGCGATCTCGTAGCCGGGCATGTGTCCCCGGCGAAGAACAAGAACCTTTTCCACTAAGAAAGAACTGATCTGCCGCGGGCTGTGGTGCGGACGCGAGCTGCGATCGGCCAGGCCGGCAGCCCCGAACTGCCGATAACGGCCCACCCACTTGGCTGCCGTCTTGGCACTGACGCTGAACCGTGCAGCCGCCGCACTCAGCGTCATGCCGTCGTCAATCACCATACGGGCCAGCCGCTCTCGACTCACAGCCGTCCATGGGGCATTCTTGTGATAGTCCATTCGGTCTCCAGAGTTACTGTTGCTCGTCACAAACAGCTTCTCCGGTTCCAGATCGAATGGACCCATCCAAGCAACCCCTGCTTGGGTGGCACCCGCTCGTGATGGGAGGCCGGGCCACGCATTATAAAAGGGCGCCCCTTTCGCAGTAGGATTTGGTTGCTGTGCTGAACAGTACCCAACCTCACGAAAGGAACACCCAATGGATAGCATCAAGTATATCGGCCTCGATGTCCACCAGAGCACCATCTCGGTAGCCGTGCTCGACGCTGACGGCAAGCTGGTGATGCAGTCGGTGATCGCGACCCAGGCCACCACCATTCTCGATTTTCTTCACGGGTTGCGCGGAACTTTGCATGTGACCTTCGAAGAAGGCACGCACTCCGCCTGGCTGTACGATCTGCTGGTGCGGCGGGTGGCCAAGCTGGTGGTTTGCAATCCCCGCAAAAATGCGCTGTTGAAGGCGGGCAACAAGAGCGACACCATCGATGCCCGCAAGCTAGCCGAGTTACTGCGCGCGGGGCTGTTGTCGCCGGTCTACCACGGCCAGAACAGCACGGCGGCGGTGAAGCATCTGGGACGCAGTTATGCCGCGCTCACCGAAGACACGACCCGCGTCATGGGCCGATTGAAAGCGCTCTACCGCAGCCAGGCCATTGCCTGTGCCGGCAAAAAGCCCTATGGAGCACGGCATCGGGAAGAGTGGTTGGCGAAATTAAGCGAGAGCGGGTTGCACCGCCGCGCCGAGCGACTCTACCAGCAACTGGATCTGGTGCAAGAGTTGCGCCGCGATGCCCGTCACGATCTGATTCTGGAGTGTCGCAAGCACAGCGAGACCAAGTTGCTGCGCAGCATTCCGTGGCTGGGTCCGATACGCGTCGCCCTGCTCATCGGACGAGTGCAAACCCCACATCGCTTCCGCACTAAGCGACAGTTCTGGGCCTACTGCGGACTGGCGCTGGAGACGCGCAGCAGCGCCGACTATGGCTTCGTCAACGGGCAACTGGAACGGAAGAAGAAGCCGGTGTTCATCCGTGGATTAAACCTCAACCACAACCACGATCTGAAAAATCTGTTTAAGAGTGCAGCTACTACCGCCAGTGGCAGTAACGGACCCTTTCGCCCCTTCTACGAAAACCTTCTACTAAAGGGGATGAAGCCCGAGCTGGCGAGGCTAACCTTGGCGCGCAAGATGGCCGCCATCACTTTGCATGTTTGGAAGAAAGGAGAACCTTTCGACGCCGAATATCTGAAGCCACAAGCCGCTTGAGCGCGCAGCTCCGAAAGACAGGCCGGAGTCACTTCCTCCATAGTCGATTGGTTCTGCGGGCTCGGGTTCGAGGGTGAGTATCCTGGGCGGGTTAGGCTAAGAGTGCTAAACGCACCAAGTCTCATGGGCCACCGTATGCCCCCTCGGACAACCCAACAAAGCCATAGTGCCGCGCTTCGGCGCGAGTCTCAGATAGAACCATGGTTGGCACTTTGCCACCGCCAGGCTTGCGTAGCCTCAGCAACCGAACGACGTCGTAGCGTGGACGTGAAAACGGAAAGACAACTGCGGATCTCCGCCACGCGGCATGACCCAAGGGGCTGGATGTCAGAGACCTACCTCTTCTCCAGCGAAGGGAAAAGTATTTTCTCTTGACATCCCCTTTTATAGAACCCGCCACCCGGCACTCCCACCTCCAGCCCAGCGTACGATAGGCTCATGGATTTTCAGTTCACCGCGGTTTTTCGCCGAGTCCCCGAAGGCTACATTGCATTCGTTGAGGAATTGCCGGGGGCCAATACCCAAGGCGTAACGCTCGACGAAGCCCGCACCAACCTGCACGAAGCCGTTGCCCTTGTGCTTGAGGCGAACAGAACACTGGCTCAGGAAGCTGCCTCAGGAGAAGACGTGATTCGGGAGCCTCTGACGGTCACGGCGTGAAGCGTCGGGAACTCTGGCAAAATCTCATCTGGGGTGCCCCGTTCTAGCCTTCTTTTGGCTAGGGCGGGGCAGTTGACCACCCCAACCTGCTGGCTCGACGACCTTCACTCGCGGCGTCGTTCCCATCCGCTCGCGCTTTCTATCCGTCCACGGAGATTCGACCTCGACCGCACTCTCTTCGCCAGTGAGGTAGTGGCGAAAACTGCTCCACGGCCAATCTTCCGGCTTTTCTACCAGTCCGCGCTTCACCGGATTGCGGTGTAGATAGCAGAGTTTTTCGACGCGTTTCCGCTTTGTCCATACGTTGAAGTCGTAGTAGCGGGCTTGCCAAAAGTGCTGGTGGTCACTCATCAACCTGCGCGAGACTGACTGCTTGATGGCTTGAATCGCGCTGGCCAGCGTTCCGCGCTCCGGCTCGCTGATGAGCAAATGCACGTGCTCGGGCATAACCACGTAGCCGACTACGTAGAATCCGTAGCGGACTCGGCTCTGTTCCAACGCGAGTTCGAACCGATGCATCGCGGGCGGACTCGCCAGCAGCGGCTGGCGGCGGTAGCAACTGAAGGTGATGAAGTGAAGGTCGCGACCTTCTTGATAGCGCTTCAGTCCTCCCGGCATAAGAACAGAATAGCTGCGGGAGACGACTGTCAGTGATGGGTGATACCGCTGACGTGACTGCCCCGCCCTAGCCAAAAGAAGGCTAGAACGGGGCACCCAGATTTACGGTTTCGTGTGTCTTGACTGCGCTTGGCCGGGGCACCCGGCACCCAGCGCCGTTCTGTGTCTTGACTGCGCTTGGCCGGGGCACCCGGCTCTTAACGAAGGTTCGATGAAAAGAAAACCCCACCAAAGGAAGCTTGGGTGGGGTCACATTGCGGTTCTATCAGGTCCGGAGGCATCGGAATCGCCACGCTAGACAGCGGGGTTGAGATGCCAATAGGTCGGGCCATCGATACCTCCTAACGGACTTCCTCCCACGGTTGGATTGGAAAGATCCACTCTGATTAGAAACAGAGTGTGTTAGTTCCTCCGCCCCAGGTGATACTGGTCGATGTGTCTCCGAGCATGTAGGCGAAATTGTGAGCCGGGTCGATCGTGAGGCTGTTGGGGTCACCCACCGCTACCAGCGCATGGTGGGTTGATCCATTCACATTGCCCTTCGGAATCACGGTTGTGGCGATGGTGTAAGCCGACGCTTCGGGGTGCGGCCCTGGTAGTACACCGGGGCGATTGTTGTTGTTAAGCGGGGTTCCTACCGGAACCGGTAGTGGCGGCAGGTGAACGAGTTTGAGGTTCTGCCCGGTCTCATCCACAACTACCGACTGGTGAGTCGAGCAATTAATTGCCACTTGGCCACCTGGCCCTTCTCCTATACGGAGGCAGTTCGCCCACACAACCAGTCCCGCCGTTCAGGCAGACATCGGGGACCACGACGTTTTGGCTGTTGCCGGATCCCTGCCAAGGTCGCGAAGTTGAACGCCCAGCTTTGATCAAGGTTACGCTCGAACTCGGGGCTTAAGGACAAAATGTTGGTGAACGGATCAAAAGCGTTGCCATCGGTAAGACCGAAATCGCTCTCGAAGGCTCATCTGCCTTAAGGGGTGCCCCGGAAGCGCCGTACTATCGATCATTGGTTACCAGTCGCCGGCAATGAAAACGATGTCGGTGGCGGAATTGAACGACATCGAGTCGGTGAAGTCTGTCTGAATTACTGAGTTCGCGTCCCAAATGGGCAAAGGACCGTTGATACCGTTCAAAATGCCCAGATTGCGACTCCCTGCCACCAAGGCCCGGTTGTTGACGTTGTCGCTGAATATTCCTCCGCCCTCGGACCCATTGAAGTTAAGTCTGGTCGCTGTAATCATCGTGCCAGTGTACAATTGTGTGGTGGCATTGATTATGTAGACATTTACGACCCCATTACTCGTGGTGGCCTCCACTAGTATCGTCTGATTGCCCGGATTGTAGGCCGCTGCCAGGGGCCGGCTGGCTCCCGGCAATGAAATCTTCCTAATTACCGGTGCGAACTCCGACCGCAAGAGGTAACAACCGCTATCTGCGAATCTCCCAGCGCGATCTTGTTGAAAAATTGGCACGTAGCCATTGTTGTGGACCGGATCGATCGTAATCAGCGACTGGCCGGCGCACGCTCTGAGACTGAGGAATCCGTGAAATCCACCTCCGTGACGCCATTGCCGATGGTAACAACCACGCTGTTGGAGGTTTGCCGGACCACCGCGGTTCGGCGGCTCTACCGTGATGTTGGACACGGACAACTCCAGGCGGAACAATTTCCGCAACCGTCAGCCGCGTGTTAACTGGGAACGTGCCGATTATCTGGCAGGAGCCGCCAGGCGGCGGACCCGCCGGCACGTTGTAAATCTGGGGCATACCCAATAGCATAAATCTGAAATTTGTTCCGATTGTAATGCCCGGACCAGCGATCTTACAGATCTTCAATGTACCCGGAGGAGCTGCGTAATTCGTATAGGTCGCTACGGTTTCTAGGCTAACGTCGCCTGGCATGACCGTTACAGTGGCAGTTAAGTCAGGAAACGTCCACGAGTCCAGTTCATCAATCTGCCCGAATGGACCATTCGAGTATGCGGTGACATTCTCCACCCCGACGCCGATCTGCGGCGCTTCGGTGATGGTGACAACACCGGAAGGAACCTCGATAGGCGGCGAGCACGCACCGACGGGAACCCCTATGGGGCCTGTACTGAAAAATGGGGCGGTCAAGTTGAAATTAAATGTCCCACCGACCGGGAAATCAGGGTCCGTCTGCTTGCACAGCTCGATGTAACCATCGGCGGCTGGATTGTGACAACCCGCAAACTTGATGTTCGCGATCTGGGTGCTCCAGTCGAAGCGCTGCGTGAGCATGTAGTACTCGGTGGTGTACCAGAAGGTGCAGCCGTCCGGGTCGATTCGCATGGCGCTGTAATCGCCCCAGCGGTTGGCAGTGTCAGGTTGCGAGCCCGTACCGGCGACGACCGAAAGCTCAGGTTCGAGGTTGCCCAGCCCAACGCGGTCATTTTTCAAGCGTCCGGCAACCTCAATAGAGGGATACACGGTGGAGCTCGACGCGCTGTAACCCACCAGAATGTCGTTGTTTATGTCCGCGGCGACGGAGCCCATCCAACGCCAATTCGCGTCGGGAGCGTATGTGCCCGACTGGAATAGCGTGACGCCAAGGTGGCGCAATCGCTATTTGCGGGGCTTGAAACTCATACCAGCGGACGCCGCTCTGGCCACCGGAGACCTCCACGTAGTGGTTCACGTACCAGTGCTGCTTACCCCCTGACGCGGATCGTTGTCATAGGCGAAGCGATACATCAGGCGATCGCCAAGGGAGTCCAGCTTGTCGCGTGATACCCTTTTGCGGGACGCAAGCGCCTCCGAAACCACCGCCGCAAGGACCGGTATAGGTTGGCACCGTGATGAGCTGCGAGTTATGGTTGCCAGTGATGAATGCCAGGCTGGGGTGCACCCAGTCAATACAAACCGAGTACAGCGACAACTGGTGGGTTGTCACATCAGCGACGCTGCCGATGAAGAACTGGCATTCGGTGGAAGGCGGATTGGTTGGGGAATCGATGTCGGCTGGCAACAGGCTGTCGTCCGTCAGGAGCGAAGCTGAAAGCACACCTGTCTGGGGCCGAAGTGCCAGCGAGAAGCTTCGCCCTCTCATACAGGCAAACTTCTGGGCCTACGAAGCCGCTGCCGCCAGGGCCGAAGTTGTTCATGGTCTGGGTCCAGGTAGTCGTTCCAGCGTCCCCACTTTGGATAATCGGGAAAGCCATTGCCCAAGCGGGAACTGGTAAAGATAGTAAGAGCCCAGAGGCGTTGGCGCTCGTGGAGACGGCCACGCAAGCATAGTACGGAGGACCATTAAACACGTTCTGGGCCAGCAGCCATCGATGGGCGGCATTGTCCCACTGGGCGATAATGTCGCCACTGTTGTTGTTGGCGCAAGGTCCACCCAAGGCCGTAAACAGAGAGTTGCCGTCGATGGGACCAGCTATAGATGGCGCCGTTGAATTTGTTAAAGATTGCGAAGGAAACGTTGACCCATTGGACGATCTGGGTGTCGCCCACCGCCATGTTCGTATCGGGAGGGGCATCAGGGACGGTGTAGCCGGGGAAGCCGTTGCCTACACCAAGGAAGTCCAAGCCGATGGTGTAGTTGGCACTGGGGCGCCGAAGGCAGTGTTCTGCTCGACTGGATCCACGGCGACGCCGAGGTCAGGCTTGGGGATGCGACGGACCGGAAGGGCCTCGTGCAGGCCGTACTGCGGTGCGCGAGGCAGCTTGGCCAACTCGCGCAACGGGGGCGACACGGCAAAGCGAACCGCTTGGCTCACTGTTGGCTCGGGTGAGGCGTTGTCCTGCGCGGCTAGCTGCAGACCACAGAGTACGAGTACGCCCATGGCGAGCATGGACGAAGCGAAAATTCTGGCGTTACTTCTCGTAAGACGAAGGCGCGGCATGGGCGAATCCTCCATTAGCAAGTTGGGAATCTTGGGCCTTGGCTCACAAAGAGAAGTGTGGCGACATGGCGCCGCGGAGAGCCAAGGACGGCGAGAGCGGCGCTGACGTTAGTAGGGCCCGAGGGGAAAGGCATCCTTACTCCTGCTGCTCCGCGAACGAGTCGGCGGACTACATGCAGGAGTTCCCTGCCTGATTTCCTAAACAAACTAATACTTGATCGCCCACGCCTCGAAAAGGGTCACGAGGTGTCGTACGTTAAGGGGCCGAATAGCGGAATTTCTCGGCCAGAAAGTTAGGCCATAGTGGGCCTACTTTGTCAAGATGTCAAGAACTTTTTTACAGAATTTTAATAAAACTTTAGTGGTGGCGGGTTTGCGTCCAGCTTCGCCATCACTTTTGGCAAAGCTTCGCAGATCATCCGCGCGGCTGCGGATTGGCCTTATGCCACTCCCAGGCCGATCTCACGATGTCTTCGATTGCAGAGTGCTGCGGGTTCCAGCCCAGCACCTGGCGGATCTTCTCTGAACTGGCGACCAGCACCGCCGGATCGCCCGGGCGTCTGGGCGATTCCACCACTACAATCTCGCTGCCGGTAATCTTCCGCGCCACTTCGATGATTTCGCGCACGCTAAATCCGCTGCCGCTGCCCAGGTTGCAAATCAGGCAGGAGTCTCGTTCCAGGCCATCGAGCGCCAGCAAGTGAGCGGTGGCTAAATCTTCGACGTGAATGTAATCGCGGATACAAGTTCCATCTTTGGTCGGATAGTCGGTACCATAGATCGCAATTGACGGGCGCTGGCCGAGCGCCACTTGCAGCACCAGCGGGATAAGATGGGTCTCAGGGTTGTGAGCTTCTCCGCGCGTCGGCCGTGGCTCCGGCGGCGTTGAAATAACGCAGGCTGGCGTAGCGCAATCCGTGGGCTTTGTGGAACCAACTCAGCATGCGTTCTACCATCAGCTTCGATTCGCCGTAGGCGTTGGTGGGATCGAGCGGATCGTCTTCCATGATCGGAATGCGGCGCGGCTCGCCGTAAACCGCAGCGGTTGACGAGAATACAAAACGCGGCACCTGATACTTCAAGACAGCGCGCAGCAGGCTCAGAGTCTTGGCGGCGTTATTGTCGAAATATTTTTCCGGCTGCATGCATCGACTCTCCAGCTTCAATAAATGCGGCGAAGTGCATTACGGCGTTGAAGTGCCCCGTCCGGAAAATGCGTTCGACGCTTTCCTGGTCGCCGGTATCCGCCTGCACAAATTCAGCCTTCGGCGGAACCGCCTGCCTCCGGCCTTTGCTGAGATTGTCCAGTACGGTTACTGCGTGTCCCACACGCAGCAGGCGGTCGGCGACTACGCTTCCGATGTATCCCGCACCACCAGTAACCAGAACGCGCATTGGCGACGCCTCCTAAGAATAGGTCGACAAAACCAACGTCGATTGTAATGCTATGCATCACTCTACCCGTCCGGGGTATACAGGCGACAGGGTAATTTGTAGAGTACGACCTTGGCGGCTGGTGAAGCGCCTGCAGGTTATCCGCACTGGCCGTACTTTTCTCAATTGTCGTTGGATGGATCTGGGATGCTGGCGGGAAATTGGAGCCCAAGAAAAAGGCGGAGCCATTGGCCCCGCCTTTTTGAGAAGTGGTCCACTTTAGGCACGGAAGCGACGACGAATAGCGCCTACTGCAATCAACAGTCCGGAACCGAATGTGATCATCGTTCCCGGCTCGGGAGTCGTTCCTCCTCCCTGATTGTAGGTGATGCCGTCGATCAGGAACCAGCGCCCTGAGCAAGTAGCCGCAGTCGTTGGTGAATACCAGCGACGTGACGGTATGACCGAAATTGGCGCTTACGAAGTCAAAGCTAGTTGAAGACAGATTTGCAAACACTGTCCCCTCTAGCGTGGCCCCGCTAAACCCCTGGATCTCAAGGGTCGTCGAAGAGAAGCTCTGGAATTGATTATTTTCCGCCCACGTGCTGGCGTAAACGCCATTAAAGGTGAACGGCACAGAGCTGCTAATTGTGATTGGGGAATCGCCAAAGGCGTTATACGCGAAGGCACCCGACGGCGCGCCGTACGTATTCGCGTAGCTCGAGTCGTAGGGAACGTTGCCGTAAGCGTACCAGGCTCCGCCGTAGGTGAAGTTGGGATCGCCGTAGCCGTCTGGAACCTGGTTCCCGGCGCAGGTGTCACCGCAGAGGGCGGTGCCGCCGAAGTTGATTACAGACGCTTGTGTTAAAACAGGCAGCGCAATAACCACCAGGAGCGCCGCAAGCCAAAGTTTCCGCATAGTAGGTCTCCTCCGCAAGACAGAAGTGAACGTCTTCTGCCGTCTACTAGGCACGTAGTATTCCAATGTTGGAGATGACTATGCTAACTATTTGCAACAACTTCTGCCGGCTGTTGTGACCTGTTGCGCAATGTATTGCGACCTCGTCGGAAACGATTTCCCCTTCTGCCAGGGCCGTGGAGTGCCAGGAGCTACGGGAATCCTCAGTTCGAATCCAGCTTTTGGACACCAATGTCCAGTTGTTAGACGAGCAGAGCCGGATCCTCAGCCTCGCGAATGTGGCAAGTGATTGACCTGCTAAGGCTTGTCACCTCGGGCCCGTCGCTGAAGTCGGTGGCAGTGGGATTGCATAATACCGGGCAGCACGTTAGAACTACACCGATAAGCACTATAGTGGTGGCGTGCTGATTAAGCTCGGAGGCGGGCAGGGACGGCCAAAGCCCCGTGTCTTCACCGCCTGACTCCTCCTGTGGGACTGAAAATGGCGGAGCCATGCGTCCTCTTTCCGGTTCCGAGTGAAAATGTCGCTAATCCCATGGAACAAGCACGATACTGGCTGGCCGCTTACACTCGCTCTCGTCATGAGAGCCATGTAGCCAGCCAGCTATGGTGCAAGGGCGTGGAATCTCTTCTACCTACGTATGCCAAGCTGAGCCGGTGGTCCGATCGAATACGGCGTTTGCAAGCTCCCTTATTTCCTGGTTACGTCTTCGTTCACGTCTCGGACGCGGAGCGTATTCCGGTCTTACAAACGGTTGGGGTCGTGAACCTTGTCTCCGTCGGAGGCAGAGCAGCACGCCTAACCGGATGAGGAAATCGCAAGATTGCGAAGCTGCGTGGCACGCCCCAACGAGATTGAGCCGCATCCATATCTAAAACTTGGACACCGCGTGCGCGTCATGCATGGACCCTTTGCGGGATGGGAAGGCATCCTGGTGAAGAAGCAGAACGCTGCCCGGCTTGTCATCACCGTGGACCAGATCATGAAATCGGTGGCCATCAACCTGAATGGAGCGGACGTTGAGTCGGTTGGCTAGAGCAGGCTCTTGCTGAAGGCTCGACGCGAACCCGGCGCTGAAGGGAGCGCCGCTGTACCCGTACCCGGCACGACTGCACCAATTTCTAAGCGGACATAGAGCTGCCTGCTGACCCAACGTTCTCATTACTGGCTACTCCTAAGCTAGCTTCGGCGAGGAAATCTTCATGATTCCGCTTCAAGGCTTCCCAACCAGTCCGATCTGGACACGGGATCTCTTTTCTCCGGCGTCTCCGGTCAACGCCGGCAGCGCAGACTACGCTGCGTCAGGTATTCGGCTCGAACCTCTTCTTAACGCCGCCGAAAGAGTACTCGACTTCCTGGCGGTTACGTTAGCGGTGTATTCCGTTTACGCGTTTTACGGGCTGTTGGATGCTGGTCAGCAGGCGCAGTACCCGGCCTCCACCGTGCTGCTGGGCGCGGCCGCATTCGCCGTTCTGTTCGTGCTGCTGCTCGAGCGGCACGGCGGTTACCGCGCCTGCCAGAGCCTGCTTGCCGTGCGTGAGACTGAACGCATCCTCCGGGTTACTTTAGAAAGCTTACTTTTCGCGCTCTTGCTCGCCCGCTTTTCTGCCGTACCTTTATCTCGCCTGGTCATAGCCTTTGCCGCCATCGCGGTTCCTATCTTCGTCACGCTGGAGAAATGGGAAACCTACCGCGGCATGCGCTACTTGCGCCGAAAGGGTTACGGGGCAAGACGAACGGTCATCCTGGGGGCCGGAACTCTTGGAAGGCGTGTCTACTCGGCCCTCGTCCGCTCTCCTAAGTTCGGGCTCAATCCGGTGGCCCTGGTGGATGACGATCCCCAAAAGTATGGCTTGGAAATCTACGAATCGTCTTATCAGCACAAGCACCCAGTGAAGGTATTGGCCGGACCGGTATGTCCAGAGCTGCTGCGCCAGTTGAGCGCTTCGGTGTTGGTGATTGCGACACCTGACGCGGACCGTAATTCGATGATGTCGGTATTGGCGCAGCTTTCGGCAATGGGCATTAACACCTACTTTGTCCCAAAGGATTTCTCCGAGCCGGGCTACTGGATTGACTATGCCGAACTCGACGGGGTCATGCTGGCCCATCTGTCGAAGGCCCGCACCGGATTCATTTACGAACCGGCCAAGCGGTTACTCGATGTTGCCAGTGCCGCCATATCCCTGGCGTTGCTTGCACCGCTACTCTGCGTCATCGCCATCTTCGTGAAACTCAGCTCACCGGGACCAGTTTTGTTTCGCCAGAATCGGGTCGGCAAGGATGGCCGCCTGTTCTCCATGTACAAGTTCCGGACGATGTTTTGCGATGCGCCTCAATACGCTTATTCTCCGAAGAACAGCCATGACCCGCACATCACGCCGACTGGCCGCTTTCTTCGGAAAACCAGCCTCGACGAGTTACCGCAAATCCTGAATGTGCTGCTGGGCGACATGTCGCTGGTCGGCCCGCGGCCGGAGATGCCGTTCATCGTCGAGCACTACACACCGCTTGCAGCGTCAACGCTTGTCGGTAAAGCCAGGAATTACCGGCTTGTGGCAATTAAGCGCAGACCGGGCTTTTCTCATTCACGAAAATATCGAATACGACCTGTACTACGTTCGCAACCGCAGTCTGTTTATTGACGTTGCCATTCTCTTGCATACTCTTCTCTTCGCCGCGCGAGGAGTCTGAATTCTTCCGCAGCTCCCTCTTCTGGTTCGGAGGACTTCATGCGCATTGCCGTGGTTGGCTCGGGCTACGTGGGTCTGGTATCCGCCGTCTGTCTAGCTGAAATCGGCCACGAGGTCATCTCGGTGGACTCCGACAGCTAAAAAAATTGCTGCCCTCAAACGGGGCGAAGTACCCATCCATGAATACCTTTTGCCGGAGTTATTACAGCGGCACAAGGGTGGCCGGCTCGGTTTCTCCTCGTCGCTCAGTTCTTCCGTGCGGGAAGCCGAAGCCGTATTTATCACCGTTGGGACTCCGCAAGGCGAGAGTGGTGAGCCAGATCTCTCTTACGTTGAGTCGGTAGTCTCGGAAATCGCCTCGGCCATCCACGAACCCAAGCTGATCATCGAGAAGAGCACGGTCCCCGTCTGCACCTGCGAATCCATTCGCAAGGTGCTGGCGATGAATGGTGCACCAGCCGGCCATTTCTACGTAGCTTCGAACCCAGAGTTTCTGCGAGAAGGAACGGCGGTCACAGATTTCCTTTATCCCGACCGGATTGTCATGGGGGTGGACGATGACTTCAGCGCTGCCATGCTGTACAGCATTTACCGTCCTTTGGCGGAAGGCACCTACTACCGCAACGAAGACGCCATTCCCTGCCCGGGCCTGAAACAGAGTCGCACGCGCATCATCATGACCAACGCCAAGAGCGCTGAATTAATCAAGCATGCCTCGAATGCGTTCCTGGCCATGAAAATTTCCTTCATCAACATGGTCGCAAACATTTCCGAGGCCGTGGGCGCCGATATTGATCAGGTGTGTGCTGGAGTCGGCTCCGACCCCCGCATCGGTCCGCAATTCCTGCAGGCGGGGATCGGATATGGTGGCTCCTGTTTCCCTAAGGATGTTTCCGCCTTTCATTCTGTCGCCGTCCAATGCGGAACCAACTCGTCCCTGCTGGATGAAGTTGTGCGGATCAATAGCGACCAGCGCCTGCGCTTCGTAAAGAAGGTCCGCACTGCTCTGTGGACCCTGCGCGGCAAGCGGATTGGCGTCCTCGGCCTGGCTTTTAAGGGAGGCACTGACGACATTCGCGAATCTCCCGCCATCGCAATAATCCAGGAACTGCTGAAGGAAGGCGCCAGCATCTGTGCGTACGATCCCGCGGCGATGCCAAAGGCGCGAGGAAGTTTTATCTCCGGGGACCATCGAGTATGCTGAGAACGAATACTTGGCGGCGGCGCGGCGCGATGCGCTCCTCGTCCTTACCGAATGGGAGCAATTCGCCAAGCTCGACCTGCAAAAGCTCCGGAGCGTCATGAAACAACCCATCATCATTGATGGGCGGAATCTCTTCCAGCCCAGCCAGATGGCAGCTGCGGGCTTACTGTACTACAGCGTGGGACGTCCGCTTCAGATCACTGAAAATATGCCGTACCTCTGGCACGGGATTCACCTCGCACCTGAGCCGGTACGAGTCGCACCGCATCGCGCCGGCGTCCTCGCCTGAGGTGGTTGCCGGACTGCTGGAAAAGTGCCACTCGCGGGCATCTAGACCTTGATGGGTTGCCATTATTCTTGTGAGCGAATGTTTGATATATCTGGTGCTGACGGGGCACGGCTTCAGAGGCTGCTGAAAAAGTAGCAACAGCAGGTCCCTCGCGGGCTGAAGCCCGCTCGGAGTGACAAAGTAAAGAGCTTAACGGCGCACATAAAGGTGCGCCCCTGCAAAAGATCCGCCGAAACCGACTTTTTCAGCAGCCTCTTCAGCCGTGTGGACAGGAGCGCACAAAAGAATTGGCCTTCAGGCCCTGAGGGATTGTCTCTCAGCGGCTCAAGCCGGGCTCTCTGGTTGATTCAACGGCACGTCTGAAGGCGTGCCCCTTCGAAGCACGACTACACCAAGCTGTAGTGTTGCCTAGCCGCGAAGAGGCGGCTATGGTGTTAGCTCCGGGGCGTAAAGGGTGTGTGAGAATGTCTGTCGTCACTACGGGACTCGGGTCCATTCCCCACTCTATTCAGCAATCCGCCTGCGGCTCCGTGCCGGGCTAAACTCTTCCGCGCCTACGGTGCTGGATTCTTGCGCAACCGTTCCACCGTGTTAACTCGGAAGCAGTTCTCAGGGAGAAAACCGGGAGAATTCTCTGAGCCGCGTAACGGTGTGCGATACGGCTTTTTACGCTCATAACAAGCCAATTATTCTGTCAGCTCGAGTCGGCTTCACAGCTCGCTGGAAAAGTCAAAAAAACAGAAGCCATCGCGGGCTGAAGCCCGCTCGGAGTAACAAAAACAAACAACTTATCGGCACGACTGAAGTCGTGCCCTGACACAAACCGTGCGCTAGTGTGCGGAGTCGCAAAGTTCGCCGAATAATTATGCTGGTGCTGATGGATCGAAGTTCCATCACCTCAGGGGCTATTGAGCGCTGCATATGTAATGTCCTATGGGCCGCTGATTTTCCACAGTTAGAGCGCCCGCGGCTCGGCTGAAGCCGAGCCCTTTCAAAGCGACGTGACTTCACTAACGAATTTCTGATTCAGGACACTAGCCGAGTTTTCAGCAACCTGTTCAGCCGACGGCGTCGTTGCTGCTCGGAGTGTTTGACAGTCTCCTAAAGCCACGAGCCCATCAAAAGCGTGTTCCCAGATGCTCCCCTCGATAGCCGAGCCACAACAAACTGCTCTGCCTGACCATTCCGGCTACCCGACAGTGCACTATGGGGCGGCCGATGAACAGTTGCTAGCCGGGTTATGGATTATGTTGCGCCGACGCAAGCTCCTCATTTTGGGATGCTGCGGTGCAGGCTTGCTTTTGGCCAGCTTGTACGTCCTCGTAAAGAGTCCTCGCTATCAAGCCACCGCGCGAATTGAGGTAAGCCCCGCGGGAACGAATTCGCTAGGACTTGATCAGATGGCTTCGAGGGTTTTGAGTCCTTCGGATCCGACCGTCCAACTGCAGAGCGCGGTCGCTGTCCTGCAAAGCAGCACCATCGCTTTTGCGGTGATGAAACAGTTGAAGATGGCGGAGCGGAAGGACTTCGCCGGCCCTTGGGCGCAACCTGCAGGCGCGTCATTTGCCGAGCTGCCTCCTGAGGTGCGCGATGCTTTGCTGTTGCGCTTTGGCCAGAGCCTCAGCGTAGAGGTTGTCCCCAAGACGGACATCATCGCGGTGCAGTTTCGGGCGAAGGACCCGACGCTCGCGGCGGATGTGGTGAACTCTACGGTGGGTCGCTACACCGAACGGAATTTTCGCAGCAGCTACGAGTCGGCCACGCTGGTATCGAACTGGTTGTCGAAGCAAATGGACGATCTTAAGATCAAGGCCAGCGACTCACAGCAGAAATTGGCCGAGATCCAGAAAGCCAGAGGGCTTATCGGCGTCGACGAGACGGACAATATCGTAACCGACAAACTTAAGCAGGTTGACGAACAGCTCACCGCGGCCGAATCGGACCGCATCGTCAAAGAAGTTCGCTATCGTATTGCCGCTTCCGGAAATCCCGAACTGATCGCCTCGACTGTTCCTGAGCCCACCCTTGAAGTTCTGCGCTCGCAAGAGGCGCAACTGCGAGTTGACTACGCCCGCTTAAGCACCAAGTTCGGCGAAGGCTATCCCAAGCTGGCTGAACTGGGCAACGAACTCGCCCAAGTTGACAGCGCGATCCAGACAGAACTGAAAAACCTTTCGCAGCGCTACAAAAACGAATATCTCGCGGCGGCGAACACCGAGAGTATGCTGCACGCCAACTTCGAAAAGCAGAAACAGAAAGCCTTCGACCTGAACGAGGGCGCCGCGCAATACGCCATACTGAAACATGAAGTCCAAGCCACCCAGGATCTCTATGAGACTTTGCAACTGAAACTGAAGCAAGCCGGTGTCGTCGCTGGTTTGGCCTCCGCAAACATTGCAGTGGTGGAGCCAGGCCAGCTTCCATCTCGACCCATCGACCCCCGGCCCGCCCTCGATCTTATGCTGGGCCTCGGGGTCGGACTTGGCTTGGGACTTGCGGCAGCAATTGGTCTCGAAGCCTCGGACAGCACCATCAGAACCGGCGAAGAAGCTGAAAGCGCGACTGCGCTGCCATTGTTGGCCCTAATTCCGCGGATACGCCAGAATAACATCGGCACCGGGTTCAAAAAGCTGTCCGCTGCGGAACGTGCCGGTCAGCTTCGCTTGATTACCTTCCTAAGTCCGCACTCCCAAGCGGCGGAAACATATCGCAGTTTGCGGACTTCCCTCTTGCTGTCGTCGGGCGGGAATCCTCCTCAAGTATTAGCCATCACCAGTTCAATGCCCTCGGAAGGAAAGACTCTCACCGCCATCAACTGTGCCGCGGTGCTGGCGCAGCAAGGGGCGAAGGTACTGCTGGTGGATGCCGATCTTCGGCAGCCTTCCCTGCATCAGGCCTTCCACATTCCGCCAAGCCCAGGACTGAGCGCCATCCTCGACGGCACATACCAGGAAGAACAAACCATGGTTCGACTCGCAGAGATGCCTGAGCTGACTATATTGCCTTCCGGTACTCCCCCGAAATATCCCGCGGAAACGCTTGCTTCGAAAAAAATGGCAGACCTGATTCAGCGATGGCGTGGCGAGTACGACCACATCGTGCTGGACACGCCACCAGTGTCGATGTTCACCGACGCGGTGGTGCTCGGAACTCGTGCCGACGCAGCCCTGTTGGTGGTTCGCTCCGGTGCGACCACCGGGTATGCGCTTCGCCATACCTGCGACTTGCTTTACCGCGCGAATGCAAACATCGCCGGGATTGTGCTCAATGCGGTCGATCTACGCTACGAAAACGGTTACTACCGGTCTTACGGTTCTTGCAACCCGAAGAAAAAAGGCTTAATCCATTGACCATTCGGACCAATGAAAATGGGCGTCCACGCCTAGCCTCGCTCGCGCTAGCAATCCTGAAGTGGCTCATATTGCTTGCTATGTCATTCGGCGCTTTTACGGCATTGCACGCTCAAAGTCGTACCGAGGCGGCGAGTTTCCCCCAACCTCCAATCGCCGCGGCCCAACCAGCCGTACTTCCGCCGGTCATTCCGGCAGCTCAGGAACAGCCAAATCCAGCCCAGCCTTCCGGCGCCGTAAGAGCCTTGCTCCTAGGTGCAGGCGACCTGCTTGAAGTCCGCGTTTTTGATACGCCGGAACTATCGGGAAGGTTCCGTGCAAACAATATTGGCGAAATCACTTTGCCAGTAGGTGGGACGATCAAGGTGATGGGACTCACTGCCGAACAAGTACAAGTTGCAATTGAAGGTCAGCTTCGGCAACGCGATATTCTGCACCGTCCGCACGTGGAGGTATTCGTGCTAGAGTACGCCACCCAAGGTGTAACCGTCTTGGGTGAAGTCAGACTTCCCGGAGTTTATCCCTTGCTGGGAAGGCACACTGTACTCGATTTCATATCAGTCGCCGGGGGACTTACGCCGTCAGCATCGAAGACCGTTATCCTGACACACCAGTCCTCCCCCGGGCAGGCCCTCACCCTCGATCTGAATAGTTCTCCGCAAGCTCTGGCGCAGCAAGACTTGGAGGTGGAGCCGGGCGATCGCATTGTGGTGACTCGCGCTGGCGTGGTCTATGTGATCGGCGATGTGGGCAGGCCGGGCGGCTACCTGATCGAGAACAAGGACACCGTCACTGTTCTGCAAGCCCTGGCCCTAGCCCAGGGCTTGAATAAGACAGCCAAACTGGATGCGAGACTCATCCGGAATTCACCCAAGGGGCGCACCGAAACTGATCTGCCGTTGAAGAAAATCCTGGCTAATCAGGCGACTGATCCCGGACTTCAAGATGGGGACATTCTGTTCGTGCCGGTCAGCGGCACTAAGGAGTGGGCCGACAAAGGTGTGACTTCCATCCTCCAAATGGCTGTTGGCGTCGTGATCTACGGAAGGCTCTGAAAGTGCATCGGCGCGACTCCATGCGGCACCGGCCAGGCCTCTGGATCGCGGTCTTCGGTCCCGACGGCGCCGGTAAATCGGCCGCTATTGAACGCCTAGCGCAAGAACTCTCGCCTTGCTTTCGCGGCATTGAACGTTTCCACTTCCGTCCCATGTTCACGCGGCAATGGGAAGATTCGCCTCCGGTCACTGACCCTCACGGGAAGCCGCTGCGTGGCTTTCTTTCCTCCATTCTGAAGCTTCTTTATTGGCTGGCAGATTACTGGTACGGCTATGGGGCAGTAATTCGCCCCGCCCTGCTTAACTCTGCCCTGATCGTATTCGACCGTTACTATCACGATGTCTTGGTCGATCCAGCGCGCTATCGCTTGCCCGGCTCAACGCTCTGGTGCGCGCAGGTCCTGGTCCGGCTGGTTCCACGGCCCGACATTTGCATTCTGCTCGATGTTCCTGCGGAGGTCCTGCAACAGCGGAAGCCTGAAGTCAGTTGTGAGGAGTCGCGGCGCCAAAGGCTGGCTTATCGGGGAATGCTTCAATCGATGCCGAACGCTTTCGTCATTGATGCCGCCGGTCCTCTCGATGAGGTCGTTCAGCGGATGAAGTCTGTGATCCTGGAGGCACTGATAAATCGCACAAGGAATCGAATCGAGGTTGGCGTTAATTGCTCGCGTGTGACTTCGCTCAGCAGGTATTCGCGCCGCTGCTGCCGTCTCCTCGCTCTGACGACACGATCCAGAACTTTGTCTTGCTGCCTGGTATCGGACAGCCTCGCTGGCTGCTTCCTACGCAACCGGGAAACCTCGATTCCGTCTTAGCAGGTTGGTCGCCCTATCGCTTTGATTCGCGGCTGGGGTGGAGCGCGGTACGCGCGGCGAGTCGAATGGGATGCTTGTCGTTACTACCTGGCGCGACAACATCAGCTGTATTCGGGTTCGACCGCATCGATTGGACATCCGTCGGTTGGAACAGCACACCGCCAGTCGCAGCGGTTTATCTGGGGACTCCCGGTGTCTCGCGCAAAGCAGTGATTCACCTACTAGATTCCTCTTCAGGGGTTTGCCAAGTGGTGGTCAAGGTCCCTATAAACGACGGTGCCCGCGCGGCAATTCTTCGCGAAGCCGATGTCTTGCTCCGTCTCGCCGCGGAGCACCGTACCTTCTCCCCACGGCTGATCTCGGTCGACCGCGACCGCGGCATATCTGCGCAAACGTTCGTTCCCGGAGGATCCGGTTCTCGCCGGCTCCGGCCGGAATATTTGCGTTTGCTTCGCGCGCTCAGGTTACCCGGCAAGACGACTTCGATTGCTGAACACGCTGCGACTGTGCAGGAACAGCTCCTAGGGTCGGCTACTTCTGACCGCGATCTCGCTACCATAACAGCAGCTCTCTCACAATTGTGCGATGGCGCTCCGTTGCCCGCCTTCTGGATACATGGCGACTTCGCTCCCTGGAACATCAAACATCCATCCGAAGGTCCAGCTCTGGTGGATTGGGAGGACGCGCGACGTGGCGGCTTGCCGCTGCAAGATGCATTTCACTTCCTGCACATGCAGGATTATCTCTTTGGCCAACGCCCAACGTCACACACTGGGAGACTCAGTCATTTCGCCAATGAACTCGGCCTCAGCACTGCGCAGTGCCACAAACTTGAGGTTGTCTATCTCGCTCACTTCTACCTACAACGAATAATCCAACCGCAACCACATCATTCCGATTTTCTGCTGGACACTCTTAGAACCGTCTTACGAGAAGACCGGCCCACGGCATCCACTCACAGCTTCGATCGCAACCAAGTGACATCGCCGCCGGAATCATCTTCCGGTTCCGCCGCATTGCAAGTACGCTCGGATTTGTTTTCCGCAGTGATCGACCAATTCAACCTGGCGGAATTGCCTTACTGCATTCTCAGCGGCTACGAAGACTATCCCGACCGAATTCCATCGGACGTTGACTTGATGGTCCTTCCGGCAGATATGCCTCGCGTCCCCACTGTGCTGGCCCAAGCTGCCAACCGCAGCGGCGCCCGACTGCTGCAGGCGATCCAGCACGAAAGCAGCGCGTGTTACTTCGTGCTTGCCAAAGATGGCGGCCGTCAAGTGGGCTTCCTTAACCCAGACTGCTGCAGCGACTACCGAAAACGCGGACGGCTGTGGCTGCGAGCCGATGCAATTTTGGGGGCGCGCAGGTGCTGCAAGAACTTCTATGTGCCAGCGGTCCCCCATGAATTTATCTACTACTTGATCAAGAAGGTCTTGAAGCAATCGATCGACCGCCAGCAACTGCAACGGCTGCGCAGCCTTTATCTCCACGCCCCGCAAGACTGCCACACCTGGTTGCACAGGTGTTGGCCGGCACATCATTCCGATGCTATTGAAGAGGCGATTGTCGAGCAAGACCTCTCTTGGTTTGCATCACATATGGCACTCCTGCTTCCGGAACTGGAGGCGTCGCCTCCAATTGAGCGGATGCTTGACCGTTTCGCCTCCACCTTAGGTCGACTCGCCGTCTGGCTGAAGCGTGTGCTGCAGCCAACGGGCATGTGTGTAATCGTATCGGCTGAAAACAGAGACCAAGCCGAGGGCCTTGCTAGCGCACTTCAACCGTCTCTGGAGCCGGCCTTCCGGTGGACGAGCATTCTGGACGTTGCTTCGGTGCAATATTGCCGAGACCGCAAAAATAAAACCGACGAGTCCGCTTACGCACGCTATCTACGGCCCTTGAAGTTGTGCCGGCTCGCCATTAGAATCCGCATGGCACGCATCCGCTCGACGCTGGAAATCTGCGCCTTCGATCATCGCGACCTCGTGGCCGGCGGAAGACATGGACACTGGTCAATGTTTATGCGCCTGATATTTCGGCCAGACATGCTTCTGGTTCTAGCCTCCCCCAGTTCTGCCGAGATCTCCAACGCCGGATCTGGCCAGCGTCATTCTCCACTGCGGCAATGGGACCATGGCTCGGTTTTCTATCTCAACCAAAGTCTGTCCATGGAGGAAAGTGTCAACCAAGCGAGCAGGGTGATTCTCCGACGGCTGTCCGACCGGCAGGTGCGGCGGCTGAACCCTGACAAGGGGCCTCTTACTCCTTCGGAGGCCCCATTTTCCGAGGACGGCTCCGATCTTGTCCATCTTCCGCGTCTGGAGGCCGATTAATTGGCCCGCATCCTGCTCTCAGCCTACGCTTGCGAGCCGGGTCGCGGCTCAGAGCCAGCCTTAGGCTGGGGCTGGGCCACTGAATTGGCGCGATCCGGCCACCGGGTTTGGGTGCTCACTCGTGGGGATAATCAGCGTGCCATCGAAGGCGATGCGCTGGCAGCCCATCCTAACCTCAAGTTCCTGTACTTTGACCTGGCGCCCTTCGCGCAAAAGTGGCGCAAGGGCTTTGGCAAGATCCTGTATTACGTATTGTGGCAATGGAGCGCCGCTCACCACATTCGAAAGCTTTTCCCCGCCTTGCCCTTCGACGTGGTACAGCATGTAACATACGCTAGCGGGCGGTATCCCAGCTTCATGGGATCGCTGGGCATTCCCTTCTATTTCGGCCCAGTTTCCGGCGGCGAGACGGTCCCCCGTCGCATACGGTCGACCTTTTCTTTCACCCAACGCTGTCGTGAACGACTCAGAGATTTGTCGAATTTCGTCGTACCTCATGATCCGGTGATGCGCTGGGTTTTCCAGCGAGCAGACAGGGTCTTCATCACGCGAGGCAGCCTCTCGCTGGTGCCGCCACGCTGGCGTCACAAATGCCGGACGGAACTGGCCATCGGCCTCACCAGCGAATATTTGAACCATGTGGATGCCCCGACAGTAGCCAGCAGCAACTGTTATCGCCTTCTCTATGTAGGTCGATTGCTTGACTGGAAAGGCATCGACCTCGCGCTTCAAGCAGTTAGCCAGCTCACCCGGCTGTCCTCCGGGATTCGCTTCACCATCGTTGGCGACGGTCCGGCCAGCACCCGGTTGCACAAGTTGGCGGAAGAGCTGGGGCTCGCCGAAGTTGTGAGATGGGTTCGCTGGATACCTCACAACATGGTGCAAGACTACTATCACAACGCGGACTTGTTCCTATTCCCTAGCTTGCGAGATTCTGGCGGCATGGCGGTTCTGGAAGCCATGGCACACGGACTTCCCGTCGTATGCACCGACCTCGGCGGACCGGGGTTGATTGTCAATCAATCCTGTGGACGAGTGGTCGCCACCGCGGGCAGAAGCCGGGAACAAATCGTAAGCGGGCTGGTCGAGGCGGTGCGCGAAATTGCCACCACTTCCACGCTACAGCACGCGCTGGCGGCTGGCGCAAGCAGCCGAGCACGCGACTTCACATTTGAGAGTCTGGTTGCTGCGCTGCACCCGGCTGCCCCTTTACCCACGGCCACTCCAGCGAGATGAGCACAGCTTCTTATCCGGCATCACCATATCGTGAGAGTCCGTATCCGCGGGCGATTTTGTCTTACGAACCTCGACAGTGGGCCGTAAGCTGCTGCCGTGGATTGCTCTTCTGCATTCTGTTTTCCGTTATCCTACTGCCCGAATTCAGTCGCGATGGCAATGCAACCGCCGGATCATTTCTGTACACCAAAGCCGTCGGCAGTTTGCGTTTCATTGACGTCGGAATCATCGGCCTCATCATCAGTCACGTGGCAGCCCTAGCGTGTTCTCGCAGAAAGATAATCCGCTTCCCGCGAGCCTTGGCGTTTCCCGGTCTTGCCTTCCTGGCATGCATCGTAAGCGGCATCTGGTATGGCAGCTCGCACGGCGGGACCAACTTCTTCTTCGATTGGCGCGCTCTGGCGCTGGGTATCGGCCTATATTTCGTATGGGCGGTTTGGATCCAGAGTACCGCCGAACTCAATCGCGCGGTCCATATCTTTGCTATCTACATGGCGTTGCGTATTGTCGTTTTATATGCCTTGAACCTGGCGGGCTATCGAGAAACACTTGCCGGCGTGCCCATTCCAACCTTCGACGGACCCGCTGTCTCGACCATCGTCTTCACGGCTCTGCTCGCCTTGCGTTATGCGGCAATTTCTCGCAGCCGGCATCGGCAACTTCTCTGGGCAGCGCTGTCCGCTGCCGCATGTCTCGTCGTACTGCTTTGTTTCCGTCGTACCTATTGGGGAGAACTGGCCATCGGCACCGGTGTGCTGTTGCTCGTTCAACGGCATCACCGAATGCGTAGCGCGATCCTGGTGTGCGCAATGGTCGGTCTCGCGGCCGTCATGCTGGGCCAGTCCTTCTACGCGCGCTTGCAAAGCTTCGACCTGAACCGGATGGATTCGGAATTCAGCGCCGACAATTCTGATCACGTCGGCGATCTGCTGGATGGATG
This sequence comes from uncultured Acidobacteriaceae bacterium, assembly GCA_963763725.1. GTDB lineage: Bacteria > Acidobacteriota > Terriglobia > Terriglobales > Acidobacteriaceae > Bog-257. The sequence goes on along the minus strand of CAVXQI010000006.1, from coordinate 65,791 downwards.
GGACCAAGTCCGGCAATCTCCGATAATGGGCATTGGGGTGGGCACCTCCTACCCGACATGGCGGATCAGGAGTTGGAAATCTGAGTCGGTGATGGTGCATAACGCACCCGTGCATGTCTGGCTGAAATATGGCGCCATCGGCCTGATCTGCTATCTGTGGTTTCACATTTTTTTGTTTGCCTGGCTGTACAAACAATCAACGCGCACAGCGCCGGCGCACGCCGACTTCATGGCGGTCGCATTTGCCTACCTGCTGGCGCAATTCGCGATGACGCTCGGCTTCGCTCCCTGGCCCTATTCGGAGCTGCAGATGACCACATTGATCTCATTCATTCTGGCAACTGCGTTTATGGGAACGCACGTACATCCAGCGGGGGCGACCGTCCGCTGAAAAACGGCAACGTTCGAGTAGATCCGGGGCTTCCGGCTAGGTGGTGTAGCCGTTCGGTATCGCTCGGGCCCGCGGTAAAACCGCTCATTATTGGCAGAGTCGGCTTCAGCCGAAGCTGGTTGTTCGGGAGTTAGATACATAATGCCACTTCCAAGTCTCTCGGTCATCACTCCCTCTCGCAACAGCGCCGAGTTTCTCGAAGACGCACTCCTGAGTGTCGCTCGCCAGCAAGTGGCACGAGTGGAACACATTGTCACGGACTGTACTTCAACCGACAACACCCTCGAAATCCTGGGCCGCTTTCCTCAGGTGCAATGGATTTCGGAGCCAGACAAAGGACAGTCCGACGCCATCAACAAAGGGTTCCTCCGAGCCACGAACGACTTGATGGGCTGGCTTAACGCCGACGACTACTATCTTCCGGGCGGCCTAAAAGCGATCGCCGTCGCGGCCGAAAAAAACCCGGAAGCCGATGTCATCTATGGCGACTGTGTATTTGTCGACAGCGCCGGAAAAATCGTCCGCTCGAAAGTCGAGCACGATTTCGATCCCGCCATCTTTATGTATTTCGGCTGCTACATTCCGTCTACATCGACGTTCATTCGCCGGCGGGTGATCGACTCAGGGTTACTGCTCAACTGCGACTATCACGTATGTATGGACTTCGAATATTTCGCCCGTCTGGCCCACGAAGGATGCAGGTTCCAATACGTGCCGCGCTTCATCGCCGCCTTTCGCTGGCATGGCTGTAACGTCAGCCTCAAGCAGGTGGACAGGCGAGCACAGGAACGCCACCAAGTGCAATGCAGGTTCGGCGAGGGGCAGCATTCCGCTTCGATGCTGAAGGTTCTCGCCGATGTACATCGGGCCAAGCGAGTGCTGCGAAAGGTAGTCAGCGGAAACATTGCCCGTGAATTTCGAGTGCGCCAGATGCTTGGGCGCGACACGCGTTGGCAATGCGGGGCAGAAGGAATCGAGACGTGCGCAAGCTTAGCGTGCTTGTAATCCACAACCATTACCAGCGCCCTGGCGGCGAAGACGTCGTGGTGCAAGCCGAGATAGATCTGTTGCGGCGGGCCGGCCATCGCGTACTGCAATTCACGCAAGACAATGCGATCCTCGCAAACTGCACACCCCTCCGGAAAGCCGCTCTGTTCTTGACCACGACCTGGAACCGCACCGCATACTCGAAAATTCGTCACCTCATCGACAAAGAGCGTCCGGACATCGCCCACTGCCATAATCTTCTGCCGCAAATAAGTCCGGCTGCATACTACGCGTGCAAAGCGGCGGGAGTACCGGTGGTACAGACCCTGCACAACTACCGGTGGTTCTGTCCGGCGGGCACCTTCTTTCACAACGGACGGATTTGCGAGGACTGCACACGCAGCCTGGTTTATGCCGTGAAGCAGGGATGCTATCGTGGTTCCCGTCTTCAAACTGCGACGGTCGCCATGATGCTCGCATTTCATGGCCATCGCGAAACCTGGACCCGCACCGTTGATGCTTATATCGCGCTAAACGAATTCAGTCGCAGCTTCTTCGTACACCTCGGCCTGCCTAACAAGAAGATCCATGTGAAACCTAACTTCCTGGGCCAGCATCCGGGACGACGCGCTGCGCTCGGAGACTACGCTGTCTTCGTGGGGAGGTTGAGCCCGGAAAAGGGCGTGCTCGAAATGCTCCGAACATGGCTGAAGCTTCCGCACATCCCGCTGGTCGTAGTCGGCGACGGCCCCCTCTATGACAATGCCTTGGGTATGGTTCGGCGCTCTGGCAGCACGCACATCCGGCTGCTGGGTCACAGGAGCGCGGAAGAGACCCAGGGGCAAATGGCGGGGGCACGCTTTCTGGTTTTTCCCAGCCGCTGGTATGAGCCATTCGGCATGGCCCTGATCGAGGCTGCGGCAGCTGGCGTGCCGGCGATCGCCGCGCGCATTGCTGGAATCCCGGAGCTCGTGATTGAAAACCAAACTGGTTTGCTCTTCGATCTCCAGGAGCGATGACTTGGCCGGCAAGGCGAATTGGGCATGGACCCATCCCGTTGAAATGGAGGCGATGGGCTCTGCGGCACGGCAACTGTATCAACAGAATTTCACTGCCGAAAAAAACTACGAAACGCTGATCAACATTTACCGCTCGGTCGTGAGCAACTGATACCCGTCGAAAATACAACTGATGACCAACCTTCGTCGGAACCATGCGGCATGTGCGATCCATTGTTCGGAGTGCTCTCGCGTTGCTAATGGCGTGCTTGATGACTGAGTTTTCCGCAGGCCAAACCGCGTCGGTCGCAGCAAACCAGCGTCGGGCAAAGTTTATGCAGAACTCCGTCGCCTCAAATCCAAATGCCAAGAACTCTTCGAACTGGGGAGGAGCGATATCCGCCTCGATCGGCGGAGCGGTCGATCGGCGGGTCAACGCCGACACGCAGAGTGTCCTCGTCGATCCGAACCTGTTGCCTTTACCCATCATTGCTCCGAATGTAAACGGGGAGGACGAGGCATCCACTCAAACACAACTCGAAACGCTTACACCGCTACGGCGGGCCCGCGCCAAATACACCGGCTTCACCTCGGCAGCACTTTCCAGTTCCAACCCGAGGCGCGTTCAAACCACACCCGTGTTAAAAGGGCCGCCAGTGGATTCGCCAACGGAGCATCGGCCCTCAATTCACCGTTCCCACAGCACTGGCACGACGGACATTACATCGCCGGCGCGAACACGGATTTTGGCGGCGGAGAAAGACCTCAGACGAGGGCGAGTTCACCGCAGCCGCAGTGCGGGCCTGAGCAAAGCGCGCCACCAGCAACAAATCTACTTGAGAGACTGCAGTAAGCTGTTCCTTCCTGAATTGGAATGCGGAGGAAAGCCCGGGCAACAGGGGTCACAAGTCGACACGACCCGACTGAGTCCCGCCAAGGTTCCTTGAAAAGCATTCGCTGAATTCATCCCACATCCCATCCCTAACCAATCATTTTCTAACCGGCAACTGACGATTGCCTAACTAAGGAAGATCTGTTTAAGTCTGTTGGCCATCCGTCAGGGCTAATGAGCGTGTGTGAGAGCGTGTGTTAAACGTCTGTCGTCCCTACGGGACTCGGATCCATTTCGACGGTACCCAGCGCTCGGCTCGGCTTCGTGCTTGGGCTAGACGATTTCGGCGCCTATGGCGCTGCACCCTCGTGCAATCGTGCCGCCGAACCAACTCAAAACGAGTTCTCACACACCTCCTAAAGCCCGCTCTTTGTATCACGCATTCAGGGGACGTCCTGAAGAACGTCCCCTTGAAAGAGCCAGACTGAATCAGAGCCTCCCTAATTGCCAATTTCACCATTACTACAGAAGGGGGCGCCTCACATGAAATCAGCAACTCGCGTATTGGTCACCGGAGCCGGTGGCTTCATTGGTCATCATCTGGTCAAGCGGCTCAAGGCGGAAGGTCTACTGGGTTCGTGGCGTCGACATCAAAGAGCCGGAATTCGAAGCCACCGCGGCCGATGAGTTTGAACTGCTCGATCTCCGCTTCTGGGACAACGCTCTCCAGGCCACCAGTCACATGAATCAGGTCTACAATCTCGCCGCCGACATGGGCGGCATCGGCTATATTACCGCCAAGCTCGCCGAAATCGCCCGCAACAATATCCTCATCAACGCTCACATGTTGGAGGCGTCCCGTCTGAACGGCGTCAAGCGCTTCCTGTTTTCCTCCTCTGCTTGCGTCTACGCCGGATACAAGCAGAACGACGCCAACGTCACCCCATTGAAGGAGGAAGATGCTCATCCCGCCGACCCCGAGGAAGGCTATGGGTGGGAGAAGCTCTTCACCGAGAAACTTTGCCGCTATTACCTGCACGATTTTGGTTTTGAGACTCGGGTCGTTCGCTTCCACAACGTTTACGGTCCGTTAGGCACCTACGAAGGTGGCAAAGAGAAAGGCGCCGGCCGCCATCTCGCGCAAGGTGGCGCTAGCCGAACCCGATGGATACATCGATGTCTGGGGCGATGGCGAGCAGACTCGCTCCTTCATGTATATCTCAGACTGCGTCGAAGGACTGTTGCGGTTGATGGCCAGCGATCACCGCGAACCGCTGAACCTGGGCACCGAGGAACTTGTCACCATCAATGAGTTGGTGGATCTGGTATGCGCAATTGCTGGCAAGCCTCTGGACAAGCGCCACGACCTCAGCCAGCCGCAAGGTGTTCGCGGCCGCAACAGTGACAACTCCCGCCTTCGTACGGTGCTTGGCTGGGAGCCCAAGACGCGGCTTCTCGATGGCCTCGATGTCACCTATCGCTGGATCGAACAGGAACTGCAAAAGTCCGGTCGCCTGCCCGAAGCATTGGCCTATGCCTCCCGACTAACCACGCCCGTCCACCGCGAGCCAATGTGCTCGGAGTAGGCGTCAGCGCCATCGATATGGCGGACGCACTCCGCCTATCGGAGCGCTTGCTGCGGGAGCGAGGCAAGGGCTACGTCTGCCTCACCGGCGTTCATGGAATCATGGAAGCGCAACGGGATGACGCTCTCCGAGCGATACTGAACCACTCGTTCCTTTGTGCCCCCGACGGCATGCCGACGGTCTGGGTGGGGCGGTTGCAGGGGCATCGAAACATGCGCCGCGTTTATGGTCCCGACTACATGCTGGAAATGTGCAAGATGACAGCGCGGCGCCGGGTTTCGCCATTTTCTTTACGGAGGGAATAGCCGGGGTCGCGACGCAACTTAAACAACAACTTGAACTAATGATTCCTGCTATCAAGATTGTAGGCACTTATACGCCACCATTTCGTCCGCTTACGCCACCGGAAGAAGACCAGATGATCGCCACGATCAACCAGCGCACGTCCCGATATCGTTTGGATCGGCCTGAGCACCCCGAAGCAGGAACGCTTCATGGCCCAATATGCCGACCGTCTCGACGCGTCCTTGCTGGCCGGTGTCGGCGCTGCATTCGATATCCACGCAGGCCTGCTCAGCCGACGCCCCAGGCTGGGTAAAGAGTTGTGGCCTGCAATGGCTAGACCGTTTGATCAAAGAGCCACGCCGGCTCTGGCGGCGTTATCTAACCAACAATCCGAGGTTCCTGTGGGACATTGGCCTGCAGCTTTCGGGCCTGAGGAGGTTTGACATCCACGAATGCTAGCTTTGCAGACAGCGCTGCAACATGGAAGCCAGTCCTGCAGAAAGGCTGACCCGATAGCCACACTGTCTGACGTGTTGTAGCGCATAAGAAGAGCACGATCTCCAAACTGCGATATTTCGAGCGGACCCGCCAGGCCGGATCCGCTTTTTTGTGTATGACCATTTCATGTGTGACCGCCGTCACTGCCAGAGGCGTGATTTGGGCAGACCATTGCATCTTGGACGTCTGCCGTCCCGTTTGGGCGGCTCGATTTTGCCGGGCATAGGCAACCGGCCCGATATCGATGTGGTAGCCGTCTCACTCCCAGCCGAGAAACCCGCAGCATCTTGTAACACCAGACCCTCGAGCACCGATACGTGTCAACTGGCAGGTGAGTGCTTGAGCAGAAACAAGATTCTCGTCATCGACGTCGATCCCGTCATCCGTTCAGGAATCTGCGACTTTCTAATGGCGCAAGGCCACATCGTTGCCGAAGCCGCCAACAGTCACGACGCACAAGTACAGTTTGAGAAGTTCCGTCCTGACGCAGCCATCCTCGACTTCTCCTTCCCGAACGGTGATGCTCTTCAGCTGTTGCAACGGATCAAGAGCGCGGACTGCAATATTCCCGTCATTGTTCTTGACCGGCCAGAGTTCGCTGGAATTGGCAGTGCGGGCCATCCAGGAAGGAGCCGAACAGTTCCTCATTAAACCAGTTGACTTGTCGGCTCTGCATGCCGTGTTGCTGCGGACCCTGACCAACCGGCGATATCGCCAACAATCGCTGGCCTCCATTTCCCGGACGAAACGGGAATGTGTGGACCCATTCCTGGGAAACAGCCCGGCCATTCGCCGGCTGGAAGCCTATGCCAAGCGGGTGCTAAACAGCGAGAGTCCGGTCCTGCTGCAAGGCGAAACCGGATCAGGCAAAGGCGTGCTCGCCAACTGGATGCACCGCAATGGACCTCGGGCCGAAGAAGCTTTTCTCGACCTGAATTGCGCCGGACTCTCTCGCGAGCTGCTCGAATCCGAACTGTTTGGACATGCCAAGGGCGCATTTACCAGCGCGGTCAATGCCAAGCAGGGCCTGCTGGAAGTGGCGGACCGCGGGACCGTGTTTCTCGACGAGATTGGGGACATCGACCTTCAGGTCCAGCCCAAGCTGCTGAAGGTGCTGGAAGACCGCGTATTTCGCCGCGTGGGAGATGTGCATGACAAGGCCGTCGACATTCGTTTGATCTCCGCCACCCATAACGAACTGCTGGACCTTGTTCAGCAGCAGAGGTTCCGCGAGGACCTCTATTACCGGGTAAACACGGTTCCTCTCCGCGTGCCGCCGCTTCGCGAGCGCACGGAAGATATTCCGCTGCTGGTGCAACACTTTCTCAGCCGCTTGTCTCAGGACTGCGGCCGGGGAGAGGTGGTGGCCGACAAATCCGCCATGGATGCCTTGCAGCAGTATTCCTGGCCGGGCAACATTCGCGAACTCCGCAATGTGCTCGAGCGTGCGGTACTGATTGCGGATCATAATCACCTGACCGCGCACCACCTTCAATTCCAGAATTCCACTCACACCGGGCAATTGCCAATTTGCAGCGCTACAGGAACGTTGAAGCAGATGGAGCGCGCCTATATCAATCTCGTCTTGCAGGATGAGGGTGGTTGCATTGATCGGTCCGCTCGCCGTCTCGGAATACCTCGCAGTTCGCTCTACAACAAGATGAAGAGATTCGACATCCCCCCCGGAACAGGGCGCCTGACCGCAAGTTAAAAGCACCCACTCAAGAATCGCTTATTGCCCATCAAGCCAAGTTAATATCTAAAAAATACATTAAAGACTAACAGCAAGCGCTTACTTTTCAAGAAACTCTCACAGTACTCTAACGACATAACATCGAATCATAAAGAACTCACCGCCCTCAAGAATCTAATTTCCGAAACCGATCTAATTCTTATCCACTATAAAGCTAACAAAGAACCGCACCGCCAGGTGACGTGAATTACTCCTTACGCACTCGCGCAATCACTAACGATCTTCTCTCTCAAGCCAAGTTACCAGCGACCACGATTATAGATCACAAGAGCGGAACTATCACCGCCAAGCGCGACAGTAACTACTTCCGCAAGCTCGCCGCTCGCCGCAAGCACCACAAAAAGCGACAGACCCCGCAAAGAATCCTACTAGAAATACAATAAGGTGTTCTAAAACGAAAAGCCCGGCGCGGTGGCCGAGGCATTTCGATTATACCTTAACACCCCAATCGTAGCCTCTCCTCGCGCCAATACACAAGTGCGCGATGGAAGAAACGTCCAAACGCCTCGTATAACACACGAAAATCATCTTTCGAAAAGATGCTAAACGCGAATTGAAAAGAGTTGTTAGAAAAAATATATCTATCGAAAAATATAGTCAAAAGCGCACAAATACCCTATAGCGCGAGCAAAATCTACCACCAAAACGAAAGCATACTCATCCGCGTGCCCGCGTCGTTAACAATGCTCTACACTGAAGGTACTACGTCAACATGCCGATTATCGCGTCAGATTGTGATGTAGAAATCGCTAAAAGACACAGTCGAGTTGGCTGCTTGTGCATGTTTCGCGATGTTTCATACGCAGTGAACGATACCGAGACTTAGATCATGGAGCGCACGCGTCACAAGAATACTTGCAGAGAAAGCCACATACAGAGTTTGTCTATAAAAATGCTGACACCTACTTATTTATTCGCACTATCGTTCCATCTAAGGTTACACCCTAAGCATCACTCACGCAGACAGAGAAACTTGAGCGAGCTGATTAAGAGCGTTTGTGGAATGCCAATTTACGTCTATGAATACTTGCCGAGAAAGAATGAGCTTCTTAAAAGACGTGCGTATCTAACTCCGCCTTCATCTAGGGAGCACAGCGCCCTAACGATAGACACACTCTAATCGCTACCAAAAAGAATTATTTTCTAGCTGTTGAATTAGAGAGGTTATGTTGTAATGTAAAACTCTGCAAACCTACAGATTCCGATTGCTGAAATCTACATTCCGATACCTCCTTGTTCTTGCGATGACTACGCGTGCCTCACGTGAGTGTATCTCTGAGGCATGGAAACCATATACAGAATCCGAGGGCCACCACAGTGCACGAGAATAAACGATTGGAAGGATGTTCTTGCTGGGGGAGCGGTAACGCGCTTCCCCTGACTTGGTGAGTCTAGCATTTCCCCGCTATTTTCCTGCATTTTTCTCTTGACAAACAGCGAGCGCTCGCTGTAGTATTTAACCATGATGAGCAAAGACAAAAGCCGGATTCGACAATGACCTGCGAAGCCTGCAATGCGGCTTGTCAACGCTTTGGAAAGCATCGCAACGGGCTGCGGCGGTTTCGCTGCCCGCAGTGCAAGCGCACTTATCACCGAGCCGCATCAGCGCGGACTCTCGGATCGATGTATATGCCTCAAGAAGGCTGCCCTCGCCGCTGCAATTGCTGCTGGAAGGCAATTCGATTCGGAGCACCGAGAGAATCACGCAGCTAGACCGCAACACGATCATGCGGCTCTTGGTTCTTGCCGGGGAGCGCTGCGTAGCGCTGCTCGATTCGCGTATGCGCAACGTCACGCGCGAAGTATATCCAGGCCGACGAAATCTGGACGTTATGTCGGCAAGAAAGACAAGCATGTGCGCGTTGACGATCCGGAGGAATTCGGCAATCAGTGGATATTCGTTGCGATGGATGAACAGACAAAGCTGGTGCCGTCATTCGTGATCGGCAAGCGCACAAAGGAAACCACGCTATGCGTTCCTGCTCGATTTGCAGAAGCGGCTTGCCGATGACAGGTTCCAACTCACCACTGATGGCTTCCACTTTCTACGAACGCGGAGTCGAGGATGTATTCGGCGGAACAGGTTGACTTCGCGCAGTTTATCAAGCTCTTTGGCGATTTCGGCCAGTTCGATACTTCCGATGCGAGGTATTCCCCACCACGAATCGCGGAGGTTATATCCAAGATTCGTGACGGACGACCCGACCCCGATCATATCTGCACTTCGCATGTCGAGCGGCAGAACCTTGACGATGCGGATGGCGATTCGGCAGGCTGACGCGGCTAACGAATGCTTTCAGCAAGAAGCTGGTGAATCTGAAAGCCGCCGTTGCGCTGCACTTCGCCTATTACAACTTCTGCCGCGATTCATGCCAGTATTGCGCGTCACACCTGCGATGGAAGCCGGGCTGGTACAGATCACGATCTGGACTACTCGCAGAACTGCTCGCCTAATGAGATAAGCTAGCTGTAATATCTGATGATCGGCATAGGGGGGACGGTCACCCGTCCGCCCCTGCCACACCACCGTACATGCGGGTCCGCATACGGCGGTTCGGTTGGTTGAGTTACAGTTCCGACAAGTGTGGTAGGCCGAGCGAGTCGAAGTAGGCGACCGGAAAGGCGCGTTGCAAGAGCGGGGCTGTTCGCCAACCGCCATGGGCCATGACGACTGACGAGCCGTTTGTGCCGCCAGTTTTAGGCCGACACCGCGTGCCATCAGCTTTCCGGTTCGGCGTACGCGCTCACTGCTTCCAGATCACGGATCGCAGCCTTCGCCGTATCCACTGCTCCAGCCCATGCAGCACCGAGGGGGTTTCGCAGAAGCCGAAGTAGCTCTTCCAGCCACGCAAGTAGCTGGCCAGCTCCTTCATCATCTGCTGCAGACTGATCCCTCGCGTCCGGCGCGTCAGTTCCCGGATTCGTCTGCTTGCAGCGCAGCAGGGCCTTCGGCGCGATGCGCCGTTTCGGCTTGGCTCCTGCCGTAAAGCTAAAGCCCAGAAACTTCCGCTCCTGCGGTCGCGCCACTGCGCTCTTCGACTCGTTGACCTTGAGCTTCGAGTCGTCGCCGGATGAAACTGGTCACGCTCTGCATGACTCGTTTCCCCGCCCGCTCGCTGCCACGTAGATATTGCAATCATCCGCGTAGCGCACGAAGCGGTGCCGACGCCGCTCCAGCTCCCGGTCCAGTTCGTCGAGCACGAGGTTCGACAGCAGCGGTGACAGTGGCCCGCCTTGCGGCGTGCCCTCCTCCACCGGACTCACCAGCCCGTTCTCCATCACGCCCGCCTCCAGGAAAGCTCGCATCAGCTTGAGCATCCTCTTGTCGCTTACCCGTTGCGCTATCGCCGCCATCAGTCGGTCGTGGTTCACTCGATCAAAGAACTTCTCCAGATCGAGATCCACCACCCAGCGTCTGCCTTGCGCGATATACTGCTGCGCCTTCGCTACCGCCTGATGCGCCGAGCGCCCGCGGCCGAAAGCCGTGGCTGTGCGCGGAGAACGTCGCGGTCCCACTCGCCTTGCAGTACCTGCATCACCGCTTGCTGCACAAACCGATCCAGCACCGTCGGAATGCCCAGCTTCCTCACTCCTCCGTCCGGCTTGGGGATTTCCACCCGCCTCACCGGTTGCGGCTTGTAGCTCCCGCTCAGCAACTGTTCCCGTATGGCTGGCCAGTGCTGCTTCAGGTAGCCCGGCAACTCGCCGACTGTCATGCCGTCGATCCCCGGACTGCCCTTATTCGACTTCACTCGCTTTAAGGCCCGCAGCAGGTTCTCTCTGCCGCAGACCTCTTCCATCACTTGTTCACTGCTAACCGGGCTTTCGCACGCGCGTTTCGCCGTGGGCGTTTCGGTCCCTTCCCGCCGAGCCTTTGGAGCTTCACTCCTCCCCTCGCCGGTGAAGGCCAGCACCATCTGTAGCTGGTTCTTCTGCCGCTTGCCGCCCATCGAGTCCCGCCGGCTACTTGCCGCTCCTTCCGTTTGGGCCTTCGTCGCCGGCTCGCCGGAACTACTATGCCCGCTGCTGACTTCTGCGACGCGGTCAGAATGAATCGCTCCACCCTCAGTCCCGATTCCGGGACACGCCACAGATCTCCCGAGGTAAGTTCAACCGCCTTCAGCGCACAACCGCCGGATTTACCACCAGCAGCCTTGATGGATCTGGGCTTCGCGTCCTTTGGCCCGCTCGCCCGCTGCCGTAGGCCTCATCATCCGGTTCTTGTTCATCGGCTCGCGCCTTTGCTCCACGCTTCTTTCAGACCCCGCCTCACGGCGACGCCCTTGCGCTTCGCTATCACTTCTCCTCCATCAGGATGTGAAGAGGACTTTCACCTCCAAGCTGTCGAACATGCTCGGCACACCAAATAGAAAGACCCGCTGTCGGGCGGGTCTAGTGGGCGTCGGTGCGCCCGCTCTCTGAAATGTTCAAACAGAAGTGTTGCGCACCCACGCCCAAGAGTCAACGCTTAATTTGCGTGCGGTGGAGGTGTGCGCGATGTACCAGCCAACACCCCGAATAATAGAAGAAAACGTTTCTCGATATGGTTTGGGTATTTTCAAGAGTATCAAGGTTTTGTGGGGAATATTTCTTCGGCCTCTTGGCCGCCATTGGGGTGGTGCTAAAGAATGCCAACCTTCTACCATATTGACGTACCTGAAAACATAGCCGCGGCTGCATATCACTGGAACGTGGGCAATATTTGGAACGCCTGTCTGGGTAGGCGGAAGAGGCCGTTCCTGTGGTTAAGCGATGGAAGAACCCGCCATCCCTAGTCGTTATCTCTAGGGGCGGAGAGAGCGTCACGATTGAAGTGACCCACTCGGGAGAAGCCGCAACATGGGAACTCAGGAGAAGGATAATTGAAACTGTTGGAGGCGGAATTAATCCTGACCCAATCTGGAGATTATGCAGTTTGTATAAAGACGGGAAGTCGTCTCGTTCGACGCTTCTTCGCGAAGGCGAAACTGCATCGTTTATGTTGGCCTCTTTCGCTAATAGTGACTTCCTTAGCGGTAGCGTCAGGCGGGTAATGATAAACGATGGCGAAAGCAACGATGGGGTTGGGGTGCCGGACAGTGGTGTTGTTGTTGAGATTAAATTTACTGCCAACGCCCATGAAAACAGGAGCGCTGTCGAGGTCCATCAAGATTACGCGAAGTCGCGGCGTACACGACGTGCTAACTGCTGAAGACGCTTCATGTGACTGATAGCTTGTACTGAACCTGTACCGATCCTATAATTCACAGCGATATGAAAAAGATGCTTCTGGCCGCATCCCTAATGCTGGCGAGCAGTCTTGTCGGATTTGGAATTGGCCGCACTACTGCTAAGAAGCAACTTAGCCCCCAACATGCCACGCTTGGCGGTTGCGCTGTTGATTGTTACGATTCAAGCGGTAATCTCATGCCAGACCCATTCGCAAAACTCGGGGGAGTTCGCCTTGACTGTCCAGCGGGACAGACCGCCAAATTACACCAATCCGCTTCTCGCTAATTCGCATCAACGCACATTTCAGGCACTCCCAAGCCAACCCGCCCCACTATCCGGCCATCTTTTACGATATAGTAACGGATTCGTATGTGGCCGCTAAACCGGTTCGAACAATTCGATAGAGCCTACCGCTCCCCTGATGTGAGGTGGGACCCGGCAGATTCAGCCATCAGTTTGCGATTTCCCGAGGGCTTGCTGTTCGCCCTTTTGTTGGTCACTCCCTTCTGGATTCTGGTTGCATTCCTGCTTCATCTCCTGCTTGGGTAGCCGAGCCAGTCTGGCATTCAAGAGCTCTGGATCGCCCGCCAAATGCGGGCTTCGGCACAACTCGACCAAGCGCAACGGCGCAAAGAGCACCGAGCAACGATAGGCTTGCTCTGGACGCTACGCCTTGAATCGTGACATGCTTTCCTTGTGCCTCAACTACCCTGAGGCAAACATGGGAGCAAAGTGAGTTCCCACGTACGCTCTTCACCAGAGGTAATGCATGCCCGGCATCCTGCTGATACCTGTGAAAAGCCTCACGACCGCCAAGCAGCGTCTTGCTGAGGTTTTGGATCAGGAGCGGCGGTCGCAGCTTGCGGAAGCAATGTTGCGCGATGTGATGACTGCGGCCGCTGGCGTTCCGGACCGCATCGACGTGGCGCTGGTGACCGGCGATAACCGGGCGCGAGCGCTGGCCGCTGAGTTCGGTTTCCAGGTGATTGAGGACCTGCACAACGAAAGCGAGACGGCCGCCATCGAGATGGCTACTACCTGGTGCGAGCAGCGCGGGTATGACACCACGGTCGTTGTGCCCGGCGATATCCCGCTCATCAGCAGCGACGAACTACATAGCGTGCTCGACGCCGCTCCCGCCGAGGGCGCGGTCTTTGTGCCCGCCTATGATCGTCGCGGCAGCAACTGCATTCTGCGCCGGCCGGCGTCGCATCATTCCCCTGCGCTTCGGTAATGACAGCTTTTTGCCGCACTGCGAAGCGATGAAGAAGACGGGCAAAGAATTGGTCATCCTCGAAATGCCCGGCATCGGCCTTGATATCGACAATCCTAACGAACTGGATCTGCTATTGCAGCGCGGCGGCGACACCAACGCGCAACGGCTGCTGCAATCGTGGGGCTTCGGCATTGATGATCGCAGCGTTTGGGAAGCGGCAGGGTGATGACACGGCTGCAAGGCTTTCATGCGGTAAACGGGGGCGAGATGCGCGCGCTTGCGGTGACCGGCATGGGTGAGGTGAAGGCGCGAGACTCGATCGCGGAACTCATCCTTCATGCCCTGAAGCAGGGCGGTTTGTTTTTGCACCCGGGAGATATTGTTGTCGTTAAACATAAAGTCGTGGCGAAAGCCGAAGAGCGGACGGTGACGCTCGACAGCGTGAAACCATCCGCGGCAGCAAAGCGATTCGCGACCAGGAGCGGCGGCGATCCGCGGGTGATTGAATTGGCTCTCCGAGAAGCCAAACGGGTCGTGCGCAAGAGGCACATCCTCATCACCGAAACGCAGCACGGGCTGGTGTGCGCCAACAGCGGTGTGGACGTCTCCAACGTGGACGGCGGAAAGACTGCGGTGTTGCTGCCAGCAGACGCGGACCGCTCGGCGGCGCGAATTCACCGGGAATTAAAGAAGCGCACCGGACTGCACATTCCGGTGATCATCGCCGACAGCTTCGGGCGGCCCTGGCGCGAGGGTTTGTGCGAGGTGGCGATTGGCGTGGCCGGGATGAAGGTGATCCACGATTATCGCGGCGAAGCGCGATCCGTACGGGTACAAGATGCACGCCACCGAAGAGGCCGTGGCCGATGAATTGGCGGCGGTGGCAGGACTGGTGTGCGGAAAAAATTCGCGCGTTCCGGCTTGTATAATCCGGGGTTATCCGTATCGTCGCGGCAAAGGCGGCGCGCGACAGATGGTGCGGGCGGAGGAGAAGGATTTGTTCCGATGATGATGGAGCACGGTAGATCCGGCCTTTAGAGTCTGCGCCGCAACTTCGTGTCGGTTGGGCACGGCAGAAGGGAGCACAGACACCGGAAAGGGCGTAGAGCTTAACCCAGCGTTAGCCTGGGTGATGAAATTAGGCCGGTCCCCCTGGGACAGCAAATAAGGGGTCCTTCGACTCGTCGCTCAGGATGACACCGGAAACTGGCCGCCTCGTTCGGATGACATCTGGGGAACTATGCACGACATCAGTTGGGCCAATCAGCAGACACTTCAGAATACGACGTGGGACGATGTCCAGCAGCACGCGTCCGGTCGCCGGCGCGGGCGGCGCTCGACAAGGTATTGTCGTCGCTCGATGGCAGCGTGCTCATGCGCGAAGAATGTCTCACCCTTGCCAATTGCAGCGGCGACGATCTATTCGGTTTGGTGGTCGCGGCCAACGAAATCCGGCAGCGCATGGTCGGAGACGTGGTCAGTTATGTAGTCACCCGCAACATCAATTTCACCAACGTCTGTTTTGTAGGCTGCAAGTTCTGCGCGTTCAGCGTGGGGCCGCGCGATGAGACTGCCTATTTTCTTTCGCTCGACGAAGTCGGGCAAAAGTGCCGCGAAGCCGAACAGTGGGGCGCTACCGAGGTCTGCATTCAAGGCGGACTGCCGCGCAACCTGCCTCCGTTTTATTACCGCGACATCCTGCGCGCGGTGAAGTCGGCCACTCCGAAGATGCACGCGCATGCCTTCTCGCCCATGGAGATGGTCTATGGCGTCGAACTTACGCGCATGCCGCTGCGCGAATACCTGCTGATGCTGAAGGAGAACGGGCTCGATACCTTGCCGGGTACCGCGGCGGAGATTCTCGACGACAATGTGCGCCACGTACTCTCGGCCAATAAGCTGAGCACCGCGCAATGGTGCGAGGTGATCGAGACCGCTCACCAATGTGGCATCCGCAGCACGTCGACCATGATGTACGGCCACGCCGAGACGTACGAACACTGGGTCAATCAGTTATTGCTGCTCCGCCAGATCCAGTCGCGCACCGGCGGCTTCACTGAGTTCGTGCCGCTGGGATTCATCCATGACAACACCTTGCTGTTTGCGCAGGGACTGGCACGCGCGGGCGCGACGCTCGCTGAGCACCTCAAGGTACATGCGCTGGCGCGCGTGATGCTGGCGGGCTCCATCAATCACATTCAGGTTTCGTGGGTGAAGCTGGGCCGCGAAGTTTCGCAACTGGCGCTGTTGGCCGGCGCCGACGATTACGGCGGCACGCTCTTCGAAGAGAACATCTCGCGGCTGGCGGGAGCGACTGCCGGGCAATACATCTCGACTGCGGAATTTCAGGAGCGGATTCTCGCACTGGGCCGCGTCCCCGCGCAGCGCAACACGCTTTACACCAAGTACAGCTATCCGGCCCTGCGTGGCCACGGCGGAACCGGTCGCGCGTGGGCGGCAAGGCATGATTGCGATCGTGGGCGGCACGGGGCCGGAAGGCTCGGGGCTGGCGCTGCGCTGGGTGCGCGCCGGCGAATCGGTCATCATTGGCTCACGCGATGGCGAACGCGCCAAGGCCACAGCGGCACAGATCGCGGAGAAGGTCGGCCCGCTGGGTAGCGTCGAAGGCGCGGAGAATGCCACTGCGGTCAAGATGTGCGACATCGTAGTACTCACCGTTCCGTTCGCGGGACAAGCGGAATTGCTCAAGCAACTCAAGCCATCATTCCGCCAGGGCACGGTGCTGATTGACGCAACTGTTCCGCTTGCGGCTGCGGTTGGCGGGCGGCCCACACGCGTGCTGGGTGTCTGGCAAGGTTCCGCTGCCGAGCAGGCAGCCGAGATCGTCGGCAAGAACGTGGCTGTTGCCGGAGCTTTCCACAGCCTTTCATCAACCGTGTTGCAGGGCGATGAACCGGTGGACTGCGATGTCATCGTGTGCAGTGACGACGAGCGCGCGCGACAGGTTGCATCGGAACTGGCGACGAAGATTCCTGGCGTGCGCGCCATCGATGGCGGCAAACTGGAGAACGCGCGCATCGTGGAAGCCATGACCGCGCTGCTGATCACACTCAATATCCGGCACAAGGTGCATGGAGCGGGATGGAGAGTGACGGGGCTGGGAATTTAAAGGCTGGGCTAACCTAGTGCTTTTCAGCTTGAGGGTCGCCAGTCAGCATACATCGACTTGGTCAATAGCGCCGCTCGTCCGGGATGACGAATATCGGCGGCCGGACCTTCGCCCTGCAGATTGCGTCTGATGTGCTACTTTACTTCATCGGCGGCAGGTACGGCAGGTAGCGCGCAAACAACCAGCACAAGAAAAATACGATAGGAACGTGCACGATCATTTGCAGAACGCTATAGCCCACCAGATCGCGCGCCTTCAGCTTGAGAATACCCAACAGAGGCAGCATCCAAAACGGATTGACCAAGTTGGGCAGAGCTTCCGCCGCATTGTAAATTTGCACCACCCAGCCGAGATGGACATGGTGCAGGTTCGCCGCCTGCAAAATGTAGGGCGCTTCGATTACCCACTTACTGCCACCGGAAGGAACAAACGTCCCGAGAATCGCCGAGTATAGGGCCACCAGCAAGGGATAGGTGGCCTGCGTGGTGATTCGCGCAAAGAGATTGGCCAGCCACGTGGAGATGCCGGTACCGACAATCATGCCAAAGATGACAGCGTAAAAGGGGAACTGGATAAGCACGCCTCCAGTCGCTGGAACCGATTCGGCGACGGCCCGGACGAATCTTTTGGGCCGCCAGTGCAGAAGCAGCCCGGCGGCAATGAACATCAGGTTATAAGTATTCAAGTCCAGGGCGGCGAGCGCCCCTTGTGGCGAGGTCCGGAAGAAGTCAATCAGATACCAAACGATCAGCGCTGACACGAAGACGGTGAGCAAAGGACTGTACTCCAGCCATTCTCCCGGCTTGGTCCTTTTCTCAAGAGGACGGTCCACCGACTCATACTCGATGCCAAAGTCGGCTGCGGTCTTTGCTTTCTGTGGCGAAGGCGCAGAGAAATAGGCGACTGCAACCGAAACCACGATCAGTATGAATGCCGTGGCGATACTCTGCCACAGAAAGAGTGACTGCCGGAGCGGGATCAGTCCTGAAATCGCGAAGAGCGCGGGAGGGATGGAACCCTTGGTCGCCATCATCATGGCCGCCGAGGAAGATAGTCCAAGCGCCCACACTGCGCCCAGCCCGAGGTACGCAGCAGCCCCAGCGGCACGATAATCCATGCCTTTCACGCGGCGGGCCAGTTCGCGAGCCAGCAGGCCGCTGAAGATCAGGCTGAGTCCCCACGAGATCAAAGAGGTCAGCATGGAAAATAGTGCGATCATCGCGATCGCGCCGCGCCCGCTTTTTGGGATTTCGGCCAAAGCACGGATGAAGCGGTTCACTACGGGCGTGGTGGCGACGACATATCCGCCGATAATGATCATCACCATCTGCATGGTGAACGGCACCAGCGTCCAGAAATTTTTGGCACCCTGTATGGCCAGCTTGCTGGCGGACTCGTGCAGACATAAGCCGAAGATAAAAACGATGACAATTCCCGCCAGTGCAAAGACCAGAGGATCGGGGAACCAACGCTCGCTCCAGGTTGCCAAAGCCAGCCCAAAACGCGCTAAACCGCTGTCTTGCTGAGCTGAATTTTTCACACGACCGGATGGGACCGACTGGGACGGCATAGGGCCTCCTTTGCTCGCGTGCACCTGAGATTACCACTGGCGTTCGCTTGTCCGTAATCCATTTTTCGTAATCCAAGGCGAATCGGACGACCGGTGTATCGGGCCTGCTGTCACCGATTTGCGCGCCGCCATAAATCGCGAGGCCGGTTTCTGCCAACGCCTCAGACAGCAGGCGTCTAGCGGTGCGCCCAATTACGTGCCATCCGGACTACCCGTGGCTACATCGCCCCATCGGTCGGGCTGAGCGGGTTACTGCGCACTAAGGTACATGTCCTTTGGTAACTTCCGGTCATTCTGAATCCTGGAGGTGTATTCCAAAAATAATACATTTCGCTTAACTCATCATCTATAATCTTGGAAGCTGTTAATACGCTGAGGGTTAACATACAGTCAGTGGGCGCGAGCGTGGCATCTAAGTTGCAGAGTAATGATGCACCCGTGGGCGTTACTCCACAGGTGCGTCGTATCCAACAGCCAGCTGCCCCGATGGCCCGAGATCTACAAACGCGCCTTTTTGCTGTGATCCTCGCGCTTGTAAGCGTGGCTGCGGTCGTCTTCGCATGGATCAATTTTCAGAAGGAAAATGAATTTTCCGCTCCCACCGATGGGGTGTGGTGGGTGGAAGACAGCGGTCATATGCGGGCCGCGCGTGTAGACATCGATGGCCCCGGCCAGAAGGCGGGCATTAAGCCAGGCGACCTTCTGGTAGCGGTTAACGGACGGGAGTTAGCCAATGTCGGGAGCTTAGAGCGGCAGCTCTATCGTGCAGGAATCTGGTCCAAAGTTACCGATTCGTTGGTGCGCGAAGGCGTGAATCTGGAAGCGCCCCTGATTCTCGCCCCGGCCGACCGTTCCCTATTTAGCGGATTGCGGCTTATCGCTCTGGTGTATCTCGGCATCGGCATCTATGTTCTGCTCAGGCGGTGGACGGCGCCCAAGAGCACGCACTTTTATGTCTTCTGCCTGGTTTCGTTCATCTTTTACTCTTTCCATTACACGGGCAAACTCAACGACTTCGACTGGATCATTTACTGGTCCAACGTGGTGGCATGGCTGTGGCAGCCAGCGCTGTTTCTGCATTTCTCGCTCACTTTTCCGGAACGAAAAGGCCTGGTAAATCGCCATCCCTGGCTGATTCCGACGGTTTATGTTCCGGGTGCGCTTCTGCTGGCCGCGCATATCTGTGCTCTCGAATTGTTGCAGCCGAGTGAAGTGCTGCGCTGGAACCTCGATCGGCTGCAGATGTCGTACCTCGCCACTTATTTTGTGTTGTCGGCGGCGGTGTTGTGGCACACGTATCGTCACGCCGAATCTGCGATCCTGCGACAGCAGATGAAGTGGGTGACGCGTGGAACCATTCTTGCGGTCGCGCCCTTCACTCTGTTCTATGTCGTCCCGTATCTGGTGGGGAGCCCTCCCAGTCTGCTGATGAAGGTCTCGGTGTTGTCGCTGGTCTTTCTGCCGCTCACCTTCGGCTACGCCATCTTCCGCTATCGCTTGATGGATGTTGACCTCATCTTTAAGCGCGGCATGGCCTACACCATTGCCGCGGGTGCGATCACGGGGGCCTATTTCGCGGCTGTGGGCATTGCTTCGGTACTGTTCCATCAGCGCTTCCCCAGTGTCGGTCCGATCGGACTGATAGCAGCCATCGCAGTAACCGCGCTGCTGTTCGATCCGTTCAAGAATTGGGTACAGGATTATCTGGACAAGTTCTTCTATCGCAAACGCTACGATTACCGGAAAACGCTGACTGAGTTCGGCCGCGATCTCAACTCAGAAACGGACCTCGACAAGATGCTGACCTCAATCGTGGACCGGTTGTCGCGCACCCTGCTGGTCGACCGGCTGGCCATCTTCCTTTCCGATCCGGAGCAGCCGGAGCAGTTTTCGCTGGCCAAGTCGTACGGTATTTCCAACACCAGCGGCCTCGATTTCGACTTCCTGCATGTCGAACGGCCAGAGTGGCAGTTGGGTCACCTATTCTTCGACAATACCAATCAGGCGGTACGCGAGACTCGCAGCGCGCGCGACACCATCCGCCGCCTGGAACTGAACTATTACATCCCCTGCACGGTCATGAATCGCATGATCGCGGTGCTGGGCCTGGGCAAGACATCCGAAGGCGATTTCCTCTCCAGCGAGGATGTGCAGCTGCTGGAAACCCTCGCCGGATACATCGGCATCGCGGTGCAGAACGCGCGCCTGTATAAGTCTCTCGAGGAAAAAGCCGGACAGTATGAGCGCCTGAAAGAGTTCAACGAAAACATTGTCGAGTCCATCAGCGTGGGCGTGCTTGCGGTCGATCTCCAAGATCGTATTGAGTCCTGGAATTCGCAGATGGAAGTGATGTACGCCTTGCCACGTCTGCAAGCGCTAGGACGCGCTCTGGGCGAAGTGATGGCCCCCGCGTTTCTGGAGGAGTATTACCGCGTGCGCCAGACACCAGGCATCCACAACCTGTACAAGTTTCGCCTGGGGACGACGGCCGGCGACACCCGGATCGCCAATATCGCCATCGCGCCGCTGGTTACCAAAGACTTCAGCGTCATTGGCCGCTTGATCATCGTAGACGACATCACCGAGCGGATGGAGCTGGAATCTCAGCTCTCACAGGCGGAAAAGCTATCGTCCATCGGCCTGCTCGCGGCCGGTGTCGCGCACGAAGTCAACACTCCTCTGGCGGTCATCTCGTCCTATGCGCAGATGCTGGCCAAGCAGGTTCATGGTGACGAGAAGCAGTCCGGCTTGTTGGAAAAAATCACGCGCCAGACCTTCCGCGCGTCAGAAATCGTGAATAGTCTGCTGAACTTCTCGCGCACCTCAAGCACCGAGTTCACCAATGTGGACCTGAATCGGGTAATCCAGGACACCCTGACTCTGCTGGATCACCAGTTCAAGACCGCGCGCATTAAGGTGCAACCCGAGCTGCAACCGGAGTTGCCGCCGATTTATGGGAATACGGGAAAGCTTCAGCAGGTTTTTCTAAACCTGTTCTTGAATGCCAAAGACGCGATGCCTGCGGGTGGCACGCTGAAGATCAGCACCTCTAACGGCCATCACGTCCAGGTGAAGGTGTCGGACACGGGCACGGGAATTGCGCAGGAGCATATCCACCGCATCTACGATCCGTTCTTCACCACCAAGAACAAACCGAAAACGGGGCACAGCGGTGGCACAGGTTTGGGACTGTCAGTAACTTACGGCATCATCCAGGAACATGCCGGCAAGATTCGTGTCGCCAGTACGCCGGGTCAAGGCACGACCTTCGTCATGGAGTTCCCCATGGTGAGAAAGGTGGTCAATGCCTGAACTAGCACTCGGTCGCATGGCAACGGGGCGCGACGAGTCGGCTTCCGCCGGTTCCGTGCTGATCATCGATGACGAAGCCGCCATCCGTGAGTCTCTGCAAACTCTGTTGGAGTTTGAAGGCTACACCGTAGAGGTGGCCAATGACGGTCAAGAGGGGCTGGCTCGAATTGCGGAACATCCTTTTGACCTGGTGCTGCTGGATTTTGCGCTGCCCGAACGCAATGGAATCGATATCCTGCACGATATACGCGAGCGCGATTCCGATCTGCCGGTCATCATGATCACGGCCTATGGCACGGTAGAGAATGCCGTGAACGCTATGCAGGCCGGCGCCACCAACTTCATCCAAAAGCCTTGGGATAACGAGAAGTTGCTGGCTGATGTCCGCACCGCGGTTGGCCGCCGACGCGCCGAAGAAGAAGTCATCCAACTGAAGCGTGCCCTCAAGCAGCGCTACAACTTCGAGCACATCATCGGCAAGAGCGAGCCCATGCTGCGCATCTTCGACCTAGTTGCGCAGGTGGCGCCCAGTCGCTCCACTGTGTTGCTGCAAGGCGAGAGCGGCACCGGCAAAGAGCTGATCGCCAAAGCTATCCACATGAACTCGACGCGCCGCGACCGCGCGTTCGTACCGGTGAACACCGGTTCCATGCCGTCGGACTTGTTGGAGTCCACGCTCTTCGGCCACGTCAAGGGCGCCTTCACCAGCGCCATCGCCAGTAAGAAAGGCCTGTTCGAGGTGGCCGATCGTGGGACGCTCTTCCTCGACGAGATTGGCACCATGAACCTGGAGACGCAGGCCAAGATTTTGCGTGTGCTACAGGACCGCAAGTTCATGCACCTAGGCGGGGTCAGCGAGATACAAGTCGACGTGCGCATCATTGCCGCCACTAATGTTAATCTCCAGCAGCAAGTGAAGGACGGAAAGTTCCGCGATGACCTGTACTACCGTCTCAATGTAATCACGATTGACCTGCCTCCGTTGCGGCAGCGCAAGAATGACATACCGATGCTGGTGGAATATTTCATTGCCAAGTTTGCCGAAGAGAATGCGCGTCCGCCGCTGCGCGCAACTCCTGAAGCGTTGCGTCCGCTGTTGGATTACGACTGGCCAGGTAATGTGCGGGAACTGGAGAACGTGATCGAGCGGGCGGTGGTACTGGCGACCGGACAGAACCTCACCCTGGACCTACTGCCGGACAATGTTATCGGGCGGAGCGGTACGTTCGCTACGATGGAGCACCGCCCCGACGCATCGTTGTTCGAAATCATTGAAGACTGCGAGCGCCGCGTCATCGCCGACATGCTGGAGAAATGCGGCTGGAACCAAACCGAAGCCGCCGACCGCTTCCGCATTCCGCTGTCCACCTTGAATCAGAAGATCAAGCGCCTGAATATTGAGATCAAGAAGAAGAGCAGAGAGAACGGAAACAGCTAGGTCAGTTCTCGCAATAGGCGTGGATAGTGCAAACCGAACACATCTATTGCACAACCATACTAGGCGGTAGCGCTCCTTTGGTTGGCGCATGCCTCGAAAACGAACCGGGCCAGTTCGCGCTTGTCGTCCATAGAATTCATGATGGTGTTCGTACACAGAACGCGCAAACAGTCGCTGCGCACCGCAGCCGCTTCGCCTTCGTCGGCGCGATCTGCAATCAGCACATCCAAGAAATCCTCATAGGCTGTTGCAATTCCCGCTATGCCGCTCGGCCCAGCCCATCATCTTCATCAGCGCGCTTGCTGGGCCGCTGATCGCCGCTCCGCCAACAATCGGGCTTACTGCCGCAATCGTAGCCTGGGTTTGCCGCAGCGCGTCGCGAATTCCGGGCACGGCGAGAATCGGCCCGATGCTGGTCACCGGATTGCTCGGTGCGAAGATGATGGCCTCGGCCACTTCGATGCTCTGGATCACGCCAGGCGCGGGACGGGCGCGGTGAGCTCCTCCAAAGCGCACCCGCCGCACTGCAACCTGATGCCGCTCCCGCACGAAATACTCCTGGAAAGTCAGCGTACCCTTCGCCGTGTCGAGCATGGTCGAGACCTTATCGTCCGACATCGGCAACACGCGCGCCCGAATCCCCATTCTGCTAGCGAGTTCAGAGTAGCGCTGCTCAGCGACTTCCCTGCCCTCAGCATCGCCGTACGCGTCAGGTGTGTCGCCAGGTCAAGATCGCCGAGACTAAACCAGCCTGACTGGCCTAGCTGCTTCATGCGCTCCAGGCAGCGAAAGCTATCGTTGTCCACGCCCCAGCCGCGGTCTTTACTGAGCAATTCCGACAATCCGTAGAGCACGGAATCGATGTCCGGCGAAACATGCAGTCCCCACCACTCGATGTCGTCGCCGGTGTTGACGATGACGGTGAGGTTTTCCGGCGCGACCAGCCGTTGCAAACCCTGCACCAGCTTGGTGCCGCCGGTTCCACCGGTGAAAACGACGATCATCTACGCCGCCCTCGCATAGCCGCCAGCGTCCGCCGCAATCTGAAGCCGCTCGGCCAGCATTCCACCGCGAGCCACAACACGAGTGACGAATTCGGGATACACCGGCAATCGCTGCCTCAGCTTCTGTCCGGACGCCTCAGTGCGCCGCTGCAGATCGAGCAGATGTGGCCATGGCGCCTCCGGGTTGATGTAGTCGGGGGTCAGTGGCGACACACCTCCCCAGTCGTTGATGCCGCCATCCAACAGCTTCTCGTAAACCTTCTCGGTGAGGTTTGGGGGCGCCTGGATGTTCATGTCGCGCAGCAGCAAGCGCGCCACCGCGAGCGTGCGCAGCATGTCACCCGTATCCGGTTCGGGCCATGCCGCCATTGGAATGCGCGGCTTCACGCGGAAATTCTGGATGATAACTTCCTGCACGTGCCCATACCGCTCATGCAGGCGCTTGATGGCCAGCAGCGACTCGACGCGATCCTCCATGGTCTCGCCGATGCCGATCAGGATTCCAGTGGTGAACGGTACCCCGAGTTTGCCAGCATCCTCGATCGTCTTCAGGCGCAGGGCGGGAAGCTTGTCCGGCGTACGATCTGCCGGATGCGCGGCGACAAGCTGGGCGCTGGTGCTCTCCAGCATCAGCCCGAGGCTGGGATTGCTCTCGCGCAACCGCGCAATCCAGTTTGCGCTTAGCAGGCCGGGATTGGCGTGCGGGAGCAATCGGGTTTCGCGCAAGACGAGTTCGCACATGGCCTGCAGGTAATGGAGAGTACTGCGATAGCCGAGATTGCGCAGGGTTTCGCGCATGTCGGGAAACAGCGCCTCCGGTCTGTCGCCCAGCGAGAACAGCGCCTCCGTGCAGCCCAGCTTCTCCCCCTGCTGCGCTATTGAGAGAACTTCGTCGGGCGTCATGGTGTGCGCACCGGGTTCGCCGGGATCGCGGCGGTAGGTGCAGTATCCGCAATAGTCGCGGCAAATATTGGTCAGCGGGATGAACACCTTGCGCGAATAGGTGATGACGCCAGGGCGAAATTGTTCCTTGAGAGTGCGCGTAGTCGCAAGCAGTTCGGGCAGAAATTCATCATCGCAATACAAGAGCTGGCAAGCAATGTTCGGAGCGAGGGCCCGCCCATCGCGAACCTCGCGCAAATAGGCAGCCAAGAATTCGCCGGACATGCGATCCGCCGCGATGTGCCGTACTCTTATTTGTGCTGGCACTGGATTCTCTAGTAGGCTCCGCTTTGCGAAACACAGCTTCACCGAAGGATACCGCAAGCGGCCGAGGCCCGCACGCCCTAGCTAAGTACTCTGGTTCGGAATTATGGTGACGTATTTGTGGGCAGTCTCAGGCGGCAGCGGCGATCGCTTGAGGTTGCAGCTTTGCCAGTAGGGCAGAAAGGTCGTTGCGAGTGAAGGTCCATTGGAATGGGGTAGCCGTTTGCTCGTAGTGTTTTTGAAAGTCGAGAAGGCACTGCTCGAGTTGGGCCAGCGAGGAGAAATCATTAGGAGTGAGCACTTTCCTTTGGACGATGGAGAAATAAATCTCGACTTGATTGAGCCAACTGGCATGAATTGGTGTGTGCACGAGGATGGCATTGGGCCAACGGGATCGGATGCGTTCAACCGCCCTTTGGCCGCGATGAGCTGAGCAGTTGTCCATGATCCAGAAGACGCGGTGAGCCGACTTATAGGGTTCCTGACTCATGACCTCAGCCATGAGACGATCGGTGGGAGCGATACCGCTTTTCTTCTCACAGCGACCGAAGAGCTTGGCGCGATGGACGTCCCAGGCTGCCAAATAGGTCCAGGCCCCTTTGCGGAAATACTCGTGTTCTATCCGCATTGGGCGGCCGGCAGCGGGCGGTACGGTAGGTTGTTTGCGGCGGCGCGCTTGCACGCTGGTTTTTTCGTCAGCGGAGATTACGAAGTCATTGGTTTGTAGGGGCGCTCCCTGCCACAGGCGGGCATAGAGATCGAGAATGCGCCCCGCTTTCCGAGCGAAATCCGGATCGCGGGGAAAGATCCAACTACGGTGCTGCCAGGGACGCAGGGCATCGGCGTTCAACCAGCGCCAGAGGGTAGTACCACTGACCTGGGCGACTATGCCTTGGGCGGTTACCTCTCGCTGGATATCGGACAGCGACAGTCGTGAGAGCGGCAGTCCGAGGCGATGCGGAAGCTCACAGGCCAGGGCTTTTATTTGCACGACGACGCTGGGGGGAAAAAAGCGCGGGACGCCCGCCCCGAGGTTGTTCGTCGAGGCCGGGCAGACGGGCTAATGCAAATCGTTTGCGCCACTTGCTGACGATCTGCCGGGGCGTGTCCAAGCGCGCGGCGATGCTATCGTTGGGCAGACCTTGCGCCGCCAGGAGTACAATCTTCGCTCGAATGACATCTCGATACGGTGACGTATATTTTCGAGTTCGGGCCTCCAGTTCTTCGCGCTCCTGGGGCGTAAGAACGATACGAAAAGGGCTTGAACGTGGCAAGGCATGTCCCCAAGGACAAGCCTAGTCGATGTCTGCGTCAATTTCCAAGCGATAAATACGTCATCTTATTTATGTAGTAGAGTACTAAGCTAAGGCCGCTCGCAGTAGGGATTTTTCGACTTTGGCGGCGAAACGTCGGCTGGGCTCAGGATGACAGCGTAAGAACAGACTGCGCGTTGGGCAAGGCTCCAATTAGTCTGAGAGAACAAAAGGTATGATGTTGTGGACTGAATGCTGAATGCTAGCCTGGTTGCCGATTACTTCTCCCCATGCTCCTCGACGCGTTGCACAAAATCGCCAACCACCGCACTTCCCTCACCCGCGCGGAAGCACGCGAGGTCATGTCGCAGATACTGCAAGGCAATGCCACCGACGCGCAGATCGCAGCGCTGCTGGTGGCACTGCACATGAAGGGCGAGACGGTGGAGGAAATCGTCGGCTTTGCGCAAGCCATTCGCGATGAGGCCACACCATTACAGACCGAGGACGGCGAAGCGCTCGACCTCAGCGGCACCGAGCGCGACGCGCTGGTGGACACCTGCGGCACCGGCGGAGATGCCAGCGGCACGTTTAACATCTCCACCGCAACGGCGCTGGCTATCGCTGGCGCCGGTGTGAGGGTTGCGAAACATGGCAACCGCAGCATCACCTCGAGGTGCGGCTCGGCGGACGTGATGGAGGCGTTGGGCGTCAACATCAACCTGCCGCCAGCGCGCATCGCGGCCTGCCTGCGCGAAACCGGCGTCGCTTTCCTGTATGCCCCAGCTATGCATTCGGCAATGAAATATGTGCAACCGGCGCGACGCGAGTTGCGGCTGCGTACTGTGTTTAACCTGCTGGGGCCGCTAACCAACCCTGCCCGCGCATCGGCGCAGGTGGTCGGCGTGTATTCCGCCGATCTGGTGGAAAAGCTGGCGGAGGCGCTGAGCGAACTCGGATTGCGTCGAGCGCTGGTGGTCCACGGACGCGACGGTCTGGACGAGATTACCATCTCCGGACCCAGCAAGATTGCCGAGGTTCGCAACGGCCAGGTCCGCGTGTACGAGGTCGCGCCGGAAGATTTTGGCTTGCCGCGGGCGCCGCTCGACGATATCGCAGGAGGCGACGCGCAGCAGAACGCAGCCATTATTCGCGCCATTCTCGATGGCGAGCGCTCTTGCCGCCGCGATGTGGTTTTGCTGAACGCTGCCGCCGCGCTGGTCGCCGCCGGACACGCTGATCGCATCAGCGACGCCGTGCCTCTGGCAGCCTACGCGATCGATAGCGGCCACGCACGCCAGCGGCTGCAGTTGCTGGTGGAGTTCACCCAGCAGCAGGGGCCAAGGGATAGTTGCAGCGCAACAGAGCCAAACGCCAAGGAGGAACGCATTGAAAATTGCTCGCTGGCTGATCATGATCGGAAGTCTGCTCATGCTGCTCGGAGCAATCCTGCACGTCTACGGATATACCTTCGCCATGCCGCGGGTGGCGGCGACCAACGCCGGACCTGAGATTCTCAATGTCTTTAAGGCGCTGTGGTGGAGCTTCTCGATCACCGGGATTGTGTTGTGTCCGTTATCATCTGGGCGAGCCGACTGCCAAACGGTCGCGGCCTGGTGTGGCTGTGTACCGTGATCCCCGCAGCGCTAAGCGTTCTTATGTTCTGTTTCCTGGGAGTGTTTATCGGCTCGATCATTTTCAGCATAGCTACTCTGCTCTTGTTGGTAGGTGGCCTCATGCTGCCTTCTGGTGCGGCACCCCAATGATGATGTAAAGCGAACGGAAGCGTGTTCCGATAGTGGATCGTCCTAATTAGTGTGGCTGGTTCTGATCCGGAGGGAACGCGCTCCCCGAACCATTTTGTCCGGGACTCGTCTGCTGCTGAGAGCTGCCCGATTGCTGGCCAAATGGGTTTGGTTGCTGGCCAAATGGGCTCTGCTGTTGACCGTTCATCTGTCCGGCTGGCGTTCCGACCTGTGCTCCCCCTAGAGTGACCGGCTGGTATGGACCGCGCAATAAAACATTCAGCTGGTCCGACGTTGGGTCATAGATGAACTGCCACTCGTTGTATTTCTTCTTCTTGTTGTAAATGCGGATGGTCGGGATCTTTACTCATGCTTGCCACACCAACGATCGCGCCCCCGCCAAAGGTCTGATTGCCACCCGCGGGGTTTTGTCCGAACATGCTGCTGCTCGATGAACCGGGAGCGCGCAGTCTGTCCATTGCCGCTGTTGGCAAAGGGGCTGATTCCTGAACTATTGCCAGGCTGGGTGCCACCAGCCACACCTGCCGGCCGAACCCCCTCCGCTCCCATCCGAACCGGGACCGTTAGCACTCTGCGCACCTTGGGCTGTGACTGCCCGCGAAAGCGCTGCCACTCCCGTCCGAGCCGCCAGCGTTCGTCAATGGTGCAACAGCCGGTGTTGAATTGAGAGCCGCCCCCAACGTAGCGCCTTGTCCCTGCGAGCCCAGCGCGGCCGCAGGCGTTCCGGGAGCATTGGGGTTGAGCAGCATTTGGATGTCGCCATAGTGCAACAGCGTCCACTTGCCATCTTTGGCGAGGGGATCTTTGTACCGCTTGCGGAGAAAACGGATCTGGTTGGTATTGTCAAGCTGCTCGAGGCTGGTCGGATAATTGCCAAACTTCTTGTAAAACTTCTTGATAGCGCGAGCGTACTCAGTGCCGCGATGGATCATCTCCTCTTCGCGATCGCGTTTCATCTGCTGCACCATCCGCGGAGCCTCGATGGTGGCAGCAATGATCATCAGCGCCATCATCAGCAGGATAGCCAGCAGCAGATACCCACCGTCGCGCTGGCGGCGGCAATCGATGGCCCGAACTGGATCAATGTGCTGCATCCTGGAGGAATCAGGTTCTACTGGTATAGACGCGGAAATGCGCGTCAAGTTGCGTGGAAGAACCGCTCTCCGATAATTCATCCTAACGACAGAGGAAGCGTCTGGGGCGGATAGTTGGTCAGGACGTCCTGCACCTCGACAGAGTTTGGTCCAATGTGCACGATCTTGTAGTGCCGGTCGACGATGTCGCCTTCTTTGGCGACGAAGATGTCTTCACCTTTGGAAAGAAAAATCCGCTTGTTGCCATCTTTGCGACTGGCAAAGCCGTAGAACTTGAAAGGAATAGGCGGTGGTGGGGGCGGCGTCTGTACGGCGTTCGGCTGTGTGTCCGGAGGCAAGGGCTTGGGAATGGGAGCTTCCTCCGCCTGCGAGCGGAAAATATCGCGCCCGGTCCCCTTGTATGTCACATCCTCGCTGGACTTAAGCAGGTCGAAGCGCAAGGTGGGATCGAGTGTCTGGGCCAATAGCGGATGCGGCTTGCGCGCAGTTTTTGTGGCCCTTGCCCCCGATTGCCCAGTCGCACTACCTGGCAACGGACGTTCGGTGGCAGCCGGCGACTGAGCGGATGGCGATTCTTCGTCTCCGCCATGAAATGCACGTACCACGAGGAACGCCGCAACCAGCAGCAACGCCGCTGCAATGATGGTCTTTGTGCGGTTCTCCGTCCCGATCTTCACGAGGTCTCAGCCCCACTACGCAAATATGTTTCCAGCTTGAGTTGCAAACGAACATTGCCCTGCTGCTCGCCCAGCGCGATTCCATCAATCAGGAAGAACATTTTGTCGCGTTCCAGTTGGTTGATGAACTTTACTTCCTGAAGGTAGTCGCCGGACAGAGAGATCTCAATACTCATCTTGCGCAAGCCTTCGATGGGCGCGTCCTTATCGTCGTACTTCACGCCCGCAAAGTGGACACCGGTTTCGTTGGCCACCTTACCTAACTCTTCTACGACGGCTGAGTACTGGGTTGGAAATCGCTGACCATAGAATTTGTCGATGTCCGCCGATGCCTGAACTAATTTGTGGTCCATGCCGCGAGTGGGCAGCACTTCCTCCCGTTTCGCCGTGAGGCGGGCACGCATTTCGTAGTAGTCACGCTGCCGCGCCTGGCGCGAGCGTCCCGCGGGCGACAGAAGATATCCGATGCAAGCCAAGTCCAGCACCACCAGGGTAATGACGACCGGCATCAAGGTTTTGCGAACTTCGCGAATGCTGGCCATCAGTGTTCCCTCATTGGCATGGATTTCGGCGGCCCGTTGTGCGCCTGAGTGGAAGCCGTGCCCGGAGACTGACTAGAACTGCGTGCAGGCACTGGGGCCGCCTTCGCGGGCGGTTTGGCATGCTCTCCCGGCGCTGTTCTGATTGTTTTCTTTGCCGGTATCCTGTACCGCGTCGTCGTATCCTGCGCACTGGGTACGTAGATAGCGGCAATGTCGAACTGGATGTTACCCGGGCCTGCACTCTGATCGCTGGAATTAGTGGTGACGTTCTCGGCCACCACTTGAGACTGGCGGAAGTGCTTCGACTTTTCCATGCGGCGGACTAATTCCACCGCCCGATCGCGCGAATCCGTTGCTACCACGACGCGTATCATCAGGTCATTCGTCTTGGTGTACTCCGGCTTCATGGAGACGACATGCAGATTGGGCGGCACAATCTTTTCCATCTCAGTAAACACGCGCGTCCACGACAGAGCCTTGCGGACAAATAATTCGTTGAGGAACTCCGACTGGTCAGCTACGTCCCGATTCTCCGGCTTGTTAAGCAGGGCTCGCGCTTGCGCCTCTTCAGAGTCGAGACCGTCGATTTCACTCCGCACTTCGGCGATCTGTTTGTTAATACCTCGAGATTGCGACCGCTGATATACGATGTAGCCCACGAGCAGCAGGGTGAGGACGGCGAGCGCGACCACAAGCGTCCCCATGCGGCGGCGATAGAAGCGCGCCGCTTCGTAGGGTTGGCTGGCAAGATTGATGTTAAGACGCATCAGGAAACCAGCGCTCCTACCACTCCGGCGAGCTGAGAGCGCGACACATTAGCAGCCGTGGCGCCCGCTCGATCACTCGATATCAGCTCCTCCACGCGAATATTCGCACTGGCGCTCAACGATTCCTGCAAGGCCTGCGCCGACTCGACTCCCGTTACCAGGACGCAGTCAACGCCCACGGAGTAACGGTCCTCGAAGTACACCAACGAACGTGTTAACGTCATCCACCAGAGACTCGCCGCTGACCGTCGCGCCACCGTTCTCCAGGGCGCGATGGAGCAACAGTTGATTGTTGTCCACGATCGCAAATGTTGTGGTTCCGCGTTCGACCTTGATGACCATGGTCGGACGCGAACCGTCCACCACGCCAAGTGCCGCAATCATGGAAGGCAACACCGCGCCGGGATTGTAGCCAGCTTCGCGGACCAGCGATTCGTACTCCTGCAGAATGTCGCGCGGCGTCACCGCCGCAACCAGCCGGACCGGTTCCACTGTTCCCTGCCTATCGAATGATACGGCCGATTGTTCCACTTCGAAGGGAAGCGATTTTTTTAGGCGGAAACGCACTACCGCGTCCGCTTCCTCCGGTTTGGCGGGCAGGGTGTCGAAGTCGAGCAGCACGATGCGTGTGGTAGCGTCGGGAATCACCAGGCAGACATCGCGCGAACGTCCGGCAACGGCGGACAATGCATCGCGAAGCGCCGACACCAACGCCTCTCGTGCGGTGACGTTTGCCTGCTGCAACCCGGGGACAAGCGCCCCCTCGGGAATAGACCGTGCGGAGGCAGCTTCGAGAGTTTGCGCACCTTCGGCCGCGCGTCCTACGACGACGCGCTCGGCGCTTATTTCACAGGCCACTCGGGGCCGCGGAATGTTGTTAGAGGACATTCGTTTCGAGTTTCAAACTCGAGTTTAAAGTTTCACGTTTCGGGGTTGCAGATAAAACCCACGGTGTCATCCTGAGCGTCGCGAAGGATCTCTGGCGCGGCAAAGTCTACTTCACCAAACCAAACGGCTTGGCCATCCTTCGGCTCGTCGCTACGCTCCTCCAACTGTTGCCTACCGCGTCGTCTCGATAAAGGTTACCTTGTTGATCTCCTTCAGCGTCGTGAGCCCTCGCTTCACTCTATCAATTGCCGATTCGCGAAGGAAATGCATTCCTTCCTCTTTGGCGGCGCGGCGAATCTCGCTGCTGGGCTTTTTTGCCAGAATCATCTCACGCACGTTGTCGGTCAACTCCAGCAGTTCGTGGATCGCGGTTCGTCCGCGGAAGCCGGTGCCCGAGCACTCGATGCAACCCTCTCCTTCATAGAACGGGATATTCGCCCATTCTTGCGGATTCAAGCCGCTAGCCTCTAATTCTTCGACCGAATAACGGACTTGCTTTTTGCAAAACTCGCACACCACTCTCACCAGCCGTTGCGCCAGAATGCAGTTCAATGCCGAAATGAAATTGTAGGCCTCGACACCCATGTTGAGGAATCGACCCAGCACATCAACGACGTTGTTGGCGTGGACGGTGGTGAATACCAGGTGTCCGGTGAGAGCGGAGTTGATGGCAATCTGGGCCGTCTCGGTGTCGCGGATCTCGCCCACCATGATCTTGTCTGGATCATGGCGCAGAATTGAGCGCAAACCGCGGGCAAAGGTCAAGCCCTTCTTCTCGTTAACCGGAATCTGCGTGATCCCGCGAATCTGGTATTCGACCGGGTCTTCGATGGTGATCAGCTTGTCTTCGTCGCTCTTGATCTCATTAAGGGCGGCGTACAGCGTGGTGGTTTTGCCCGAGCCGGTTGGTCCGGTGACCAGCACCATCCCGTACGGCTCTTTGATATAGCGACGGAACTTGTGCAGGTCTTCGTCGCTGAAACCCACCACGTCGAGCGTGAGCTTGTGGAACTTCTCACTCATCGACTCTTTGTCGAGGACGCGCAGCACCGCGTCTTCACCGTGAATCGAGGGCATGATGGAAACGCGGAAGTCGATGGAGCGGCCCAGATAGCGTACCCGAAAACGTCCGTCCTGCGGGACCCGGCGCTCGGAGATGTCCAGCTCGCTCATGACCTTGATACGCGAGATGATAGTGGAGTGGTGCTCTTTGGCGATGGGCTGCATGGCCTGTTGCAGCACGCCGTCGATGCGGTACTTGATGACCACCGAGTCATCACGCGTCTCGATGTGAATATCGCTGGCTCGCCGTTGCAAGGCGGTAAAGATGGTGGTGTCGACCAGACGAATGATGGGGCTGATGTCGGCCTCGGCCGTCAGCTTTTCGATGGAGATGGTTTCGTCGGAATTTTCGTCTTCGACAATTACATCGAGCGCGAAGCCCTCGCTGGCTTCTTCCAGCACGCGTTGCGACTGCTCCGTCTTTTTCAAGATGTCGTTGATCTGCGACAGGCTGGCAACTTTGGTGATGAGGCGCCGGCCCAACAGCAGGCCGATCTCGTCGATCATCATCAGCTGGCTGGGATCGGCGATGGCAATCACCAGCCGGCCATCGGGCTTATCCTCCAAAGGCACAAAGTTGTAGCGGAACATCAAGTCAACTGGGATCTTGCGGAACAGTTCGTGCTGAATATGAAAGTTCTTCAGATCCACGAACTCGCAACGATAGCGCCGCGCCAGTTCTTTGCCCTGCTCGACTTCGTCCTGGATGCCGACAGGGCTTCCGTTGCCGCCGCCTACGAATATGGGTTTTTTTATGTCTGTCATTAGATCACTACCTTTTAGCAATTAGCCGTTAGCATTTAGCAATTAGCCAAAAGCCCCTCTTAGTGCAGCCCTTCCGAGCCTAAACTGAAGATCGGCAAATACAGGGAAATCAGCACAAATGCCACCACCACGCCCATCACAATCAGGATAACCGGCTCAATCAGCGCCATCGCCGTGGCCAGCGCGTTTTGCACGTCTTCTTCGTAAAATTCCGAGACTGAGTTCAACATTGCGGGCAGCGCGCCCGTCGACTCGCCAACCTCAATCATCTCCACCGACATCTCCGGGAAGACCTTAGTCTCTTCCAGGCTGTGCGCCAATCCCTGACCTTCGCGCACGCCGCGCGTTGCCCGCTCAATACCTCGGGAGATCAGGCGGCTCTGCATCGACTCGCAGGCCGTCTCCAGTGACGGCACCAGCGATAGCCCCCCCGACAACAAGGTTGACAGCATACGGGCAAATACCGCGACCTGGTACTTCAACCAGACATCCCCCAGCATGGGAACCTTCAGTTTGAGGCGGTCCATCTTGGTGGCGCCGCTGTCGCTCTTCATCCAGCGCCACAGAAAGAACGCAATCGCGGCCAGCACTACCAGCGACGGCAAGAAGTACTGTTTCGCATTTACCCCAATCGCCAACATCACCGAAGTCATGGTCGGCAAGGGTGAGCCCAACTGCTGATAAAGGTTTGCAAACTGCGGCACAACAAAGGTGATGAGGAAAGTCATCATCACGATTAGCATGGCCACCAGCAACGCGGGATATACCAGCGAAGCCGTAAGCTTCTTGCGAAAACTCACTGCCAGGCGCTGGAAGGAGATGTAGCGGCCCATCACTTCTTCCAAATTGCCGCTCTTCTCGCCTGCCAGTAGAGTGGTGGTGTAAACCTTGGGGAAAACTTTCTGCGCTTCGAACGCCTCGGAGAGCAACTCGCCACCGCGTACACGGTCACGCACATTCTGCAACACGGAGCGAAAGAAGAGATTGCGCTGCCGCTTGATCAGCAATTCCAGCGATTGGATGATCGGCAGGCCGGCGTGAATCAGGGTCACGAACTGCTGGTTGAAGATGACAAACTGGTCCTGCTTGATCTTGCGCCGGCGCGGGAAACCGACTTCGGTCGAAAACAGACCCTTGGTCTTGACCGAATAGACGAGAAAGCCCTGCTGTGCGAAGCGCTCCCGAACCTCGACCTCCGAGCCCCCGTTCTCGGTTTGCTCGAGGACGTGACCCCGCTCGTCGGCCATTTTGATCAGGTATTCGGCCATGGTTGAGAAGATCCTTAGGGTGAGGTTATGAGTAGTCTAACATTTGGAGCTTTCAGCTCTTCGCTTTTCGCCCGAAGCCCTGGGCTCGTTGCAAACACCTACTGACGGGGAAGGTTCGCTCGCAAGCACATCACCGGCATTCTGTTTGGGACTCCAATGCCTAACTGCTTGAGACCATTCCCTAGCCCCTGACCCCTAATTCCCTATTCCGTGAACTCCGTTCCGGCCACGACCTCCGTTCCGGGCGGCGGAGTGAAGCGAAATTGTGCGTCTGGTATTTCGACGTTCTCCTTCTGCTGAAGAAAGCGGAATTCGGTGACGGAGCCATCACGTTCTTCGACTACGATGCGCGAAATCAGCCCCTCAGGCGTTATTTCCAATAGAGTCTGCTCAATGCGATCATTCATTCCCTTGGGAACGCCACGCAGGACCACATCGCCGGGGTTGAGCGCCTTTTTATCAGGGGCCAACGAGAGGCCATCCATTTCCTTCTCCAGCTTTGTCTTGCCTAACATGTAACGCAGCGGCGACCGCAGATCGTCAAGCTGCTTGACCGGCGTCCGGCGAACCTGCTTCTCTCCCGGAACGTAGAACCAGGCGGTGTGTCCGTCGGTGAGGAACAGCTTAAGGCGCGGCTGATCGTAGTCCCACCTCATTCGGCCCGGCTTCTTCATCAGCAGGTGCCGCTCTCAGTGCGGTTGATGCC
Organism: uncultured Acidobacteriaceae bacterium; assembly: GCA_963763725.1. Classification (GTDB taxonomy): domain Bacteria; phylum Acidobacteriota; class Terriglobia; order Terriglobales; family Acidobacteriaceae; genus Bog-257. The sequence continues at coordinate 29,586 of CAVXQI010000006.1, read as the reverse complement.
GGCTCCGCTGTAGGTCTCCGTGAACCTGGCTTCGAGAGTGCGCATGTGATCGTAGCGCTGGTCAACTTTGGCGGCCAGGGCGTGGACGTCGCTTTGGGCCGTGAGCGTGGCTGAACAGAAGACAAGCAGCGCTACAACAGCGGCAAGATTCCAACGGGAGGTGACGAGGATCATGAATTCAAAAGCGCGCGCCGAACCGGAGCCTACTGAATCACCGGGCTGGTAACATCCGCAGGACCCGAAGAGTTGTTATGGATCTCGCCTGCTTCGTCCGAGTAGAACCTGCGTTGTCCCGTCGTGCCGACCTGATCGGGTACAGCCGTGATCGTGTACGAACGGATCGCGCCGTTCACCTTTTCGCCTGGAGTGTACGTGAATGTGTAGCCACTCTTGCGGCCGCTGGCCAAGTTATTGTCGATGGTTCCCTCGCCGCCGGTCTGCGTCGTACCTCCCAGCATCGCCAAGTCTGCTGTGAAGCCCACATCGGGATGGCTACTTGCATAAATCATTTCCGCTTCATTGATGGCTCTGATACTGGCGATTGCGGAAGTCTCGTGGGCGGGGATGGTGGATTTGGTGAGTTTCGGTATGGTGAATGCCGCGATGATCAGAATAATGGTTACGACGATCAGCAGTTCGATGAGGGTGAATCCCCGGTCTCGATTACGTTGACGCATAATTGGCAACCTTTCTCAGCCGCTCTGGTCGGTCCATGCCTGCCGTAGCCACTTCGATCTACCGATGTGTCCCTACGGGAACATCGGCCAGCCTCGGCCCTTGGCATTGGCTATCCCACCAACACGGCGACTTAGCTGGAAGTCTAGAGGGTCGCTTTGGTTTTCTTCTTAGGCGGCTTTTTGGCTTCGCGCTTTGGTGCGTTCTTGTTTCCCATGCTCACAGCATCGCACAATTTTGAAGATGATGCGAGGGTTGGGAAATCCAAAATGCACCTCAGTAAAGTCATTTTCCGCCCAATACAGACAAGTCTGCAACTTGGACGGTTTCGGGAAAGAAAGGTTGTTAACGTGGCGGGACTTCGAGCTTGGCATGGATACCGATCCGTGTTCAAATGGCTGGCGAAGAATGAGCCTCTCGTCGAAGTAGGTGAAAAAGACATTGCGCTCAGGCTCAACTGGCCGGTCTCGCGCGCAGTGGCGACGCACCTTGAATCTGTGAAAAAGGAGAAGTTAATGAACACATTTTTTTCGGAACAGGTACCATCCAGACGGCGATTCCTGCAGATGGGGGCAACGGCGGCCGCTGCCGGGTTGACTAGCAGTCTGCAACTCACGGCACCGCCCCAAATGTGGGCCCAGAGCGTGCTAACACCCGATGCCGCACTGACCGAACTGATGGATGGCAACAAGCGGTTCGTCGCCGAGCGTCTAACTTCATTCGAGCATGATCTCGCGATTCTTAAACAACATACCGTTGAAAAGCAGGAACCCTTTGCCGCAGTGTTGTCCTGTGCGGATTCGCGCGTGCCGGTGGAACTTGTTTTCGATCAAAGTATCGGCCATATTTTCGTGACTCGGGTGGCGGGCAATGTTATTACGCCAGAGATTATCGCCAGCCTCGAATATGGCGCCGCAGTATTGGGAACCAAAGTCATCGTTGTAATGGGACACTCTAGCTGCGGAGCGGTGAAGGCGACCATTCAAGGAAAGGAAGTACCCGGGCAGATTAGCTCGCTCTTTCCGCATATCCAACCTGCAGTGGATCAGGCTGGACCGAATCCGGAAGCGGCGACCAAGGCGAATGCCACAATTCAGGCGACGCTATTGCGCGAGGCTTCGACCGTCATCTCAGGCCTGGTGAAGGAAGGCAAGCTAAAAGTCGTCGCAGCTTACTATGACTTGGCAAGTGGTGCGGCGGCGTTCCTCGGGTAGTTGTAGCAAAGCCAATCTTGAGCGCTCAGCAGACTAAGGAATCGCGGGTGATCTTCAATCCGTTAAGATTGCCCAGCACGGTTACCGCGATCCGCTCCGGTTGGAACAGTTCGTTGGCGGACCGCAACAAATCCTCCGTGGTCACTGCCTGGATGCGCTCAATAATTTCGTCCATGCTGAAGAAGCGGTCGTAATACATTTCCTGCCGCGCCAGGTTGGACATGCGAGCCGTGCTCGACTCTAGACTCAGCATCAGGCTTCCCTTCAACTGGTCTTTGGCGCGTTTCAGCTCTTCTTCCGAGATTGGTTCCAGCTTCAACTGGCGAAACTCGTTCACAATGGATTGCACCACGTGGGGCGCGGACTGCCGCGACGTACCTGCATACACCGATAACAGTCCGCGTATCGCGGAAGGGATTCAGTTCGGAGAAGATCGAATACACCAATCCTTGCTTCTCGCGAACGTTTTGAAACAGCCGCGAACTCATACCCCCGCCCAGTAGTGTATTCAGGATGTACGACGCATAGCGCCGCTCATGGCTAATGCAGTATGACGGAACGCCCACGCAAATCTGCACCTGCTCCAGAGATTTCTTGTTGCGCAGGATGATGCGGGAATGGACCTTGGGCGGGCTGTCGTGCCAGCCGTTGGACCCCGCCGGCAACTGCCCGAAGCGCTGGCGCAGCAGTTCGACAAACTCCTCGTGATTCACGTTTCCTGCCGCCGAAATGATCAGATTGCCGGGAGCGAACTTGGAGGGATAAAAACCCTGAATGGCATTCTGATCGAAGCGCCGCACTGTCTCCTTGGTTCCCAGGATCGGCTTGCCCAGCGGGTGGTCCTTGAAGAAATTCTGGGTGAAGATCTCATGTACCAGGTAGTCGGGGTTGTCCTCATCCATCTTGATCTCTTCCAGGATGACGCCACGCTCGCGCGTGATCTCGTTGGCGTCGAAGACCGGATGCAGGACCATGTCGCTCAAGATATCGACCGCGAGAGGCAGGTGTTCGTCCAGAACTTTAATATTGAAGCAGATGGTCTCTTTGCCGGTGAAGGCGTCCATGTTGCCGCCAATGGAATCCACCTGGCGGGCGATATCTTCGGCGGTGCGGCTGGTCGTCCCCTTGAACACCATGTGTTCGACAAAATGGGAAATACCATTCACCGCGGGATCTTCGTGACGCGAACCGGACTTCACCCAGATCCCCATCGAGACCGAACGGATGTGGTTCATGTGTTCGGTCAGGATGGTGAGCCCGTTAGGCAACACCTCGCGTTGTATATTGCGGATCTCTTCAACCATTATTGCCGCTCCAGTACGGTATCCAACGCCCCAGCTCCGCCTTGGCGATTCTCGCATGGCCAACTCCGTACCTGTGCTCCTATGGCTCCCGGGCCTGCGGAAGATAGAAATGACCACCCTTTAGAATGAATCTACAATGACGAAATGCCCGCAGCGTCGTCGGGCGCATCAGGAATCTAACTAATCAGCTTATTGGATGCATGAGCGACCTACAAAATACCGAACTATTAGGCCTTACGATTCAGCAACTTACGGAGATTGCTGAAGATTTCGGTCAACCCGCCTACCGCGCCCGCCAGCTTTTAGACGGTTTGTACCAGCAAAGGTGGTCGGCCCTGGAGCAATTCACGATGCTGCCTCTTGCCTTTCGGCAGCGACTGAGAGAGTCGGGCCACTCGATTGGATTGCCAAGAGTTGAGAAGAAGTTCGTCTCCTCCGACGGCACCGTCCGTTACCTCGTAGGGTTCTCCGACGGCCAAAGTGTCGAAACCGTGTGGATGCCCGAAGGCGATGGCGGAGAAGCCGGCGACGGATCGGAGGATGGAGACGCCGAACTGCAAGAACTCGGCGCTGCGACATCGAAGAACAGGTCCCTCGACTCGGCTCGGGAGCGAACCGGCGCAACAGGGTGCCCCGTCCTTTCGTCCTGCTTTGACGGAAGGATGGGATCCGGATGTCTCGCCCAAATCTCTTGGCCGGAATCGCTTTCAGCGCGCCACCATCTGCGTTTCCAGCCAAGTAGGCTGCGCCGTCGAATGCGCCTTCTGTATGACTGCGCTGCTGGGATTGAAGCGCAATCTCAGCGCAGGAGAAATCGTGGGGCAGATTCTCGCCGTGCTCAACGATCAGCAAGTCGAGATGGAGCGCGACCGTGTCAACCTGGTCTTCATGGGACAAGGTGAGCCTTTCTTGAACTACGACAACTTTATGCAAGCCGTACGCCTCCTGGTGGAGGCTGTTGGAATTGCTGAGTCGCGCATGACGGTCTCGACGTCGGGCATCGTCTCGCGCATCGCCGATTTCGGCGCCGAGCCCGTCCGTCCCAAGCTGGCAGTGTCATTAAATGCTCCGAACGAACTGCTGCGCACGCAAGTGATGCCGATCACGAAGAAGTGGACGATCGAGAAGCTAATGGCAGCGCTGCGCGAGTTTCCTCTGCGCAATCGCGAGCGGCTGACCTTCGAGTATGTTTTGCTCGGCGGGGTCAACGATGGCATTCAGCATGCCCGCGAGATGGTTGATCTAATTCGCGGACTACGAGCGAAGGTCAACTTGATCGCTCTGAATTCTGGGCCGGAGATTCCGTTTGCTACGCCTTCCGACGATCGCGTGCGGGCGTTTCAGAGCGTGCTTACTCGGGCTGGAATTCCGACATTCGTGCGCCGTCCCCGCGGCCGGGATATCTACGCCGCCTGTGGGCAACTCAAGCACACGACCGAATTGGTGGGGCTCGAGTCGTAGACCTGATGGCGAATTTTTGACCGCCTAAGTGGCCCCGTCACCTGTATTAGACTTGCATTGTGGATCCACTTTTTTCTCGTTTGACTGAGTCTGGGTTTTGCATCAAGCCGGGGTACAGTGGCAGGCCGCGGCCTGAGCATTCTGTCGATATTCTGAATGAAGCCGGGAAAATCAATTATCAGCCTGACCTCTACCGTTTTGTCGGATACCTGGCGGCTCGATATAACTGCGCGGATGTCGTCGATTTGGGTTGCGGCTCTGGTATTAAGCGACCCGAACTTGCCCCTGGTCTTGGAGTAGTCGGTGCGGGGAGCGGCGAGAACCTTCAGAATTTTCGGCAAGTCTACCCCAATGCCCGTTGCATCGAACATGATTTCGCTCAGCGGCAGTTGGTGATTTCGGATCGCGAGTTGGTCAAGCGGTCGCTAGTAGTTTGTTCTGGTGTGATCGAGCATCTGCAGGATCCGGTTCCGTTGATTGCCACCCTCTACGATTTGTTGAGGGATGCGCCGATCGCCATCGTCACTACGCCAGAACGCGACCTGGTGCGCGGCTTCGATGACTTTGGACCACCGGCCGACCGGCATCATGTGCGTGAGTGGTCGCTAAGCGAATTCGAAACTCTGCTTCGCAGTGCAGGACTGGATGTAGCATTCATAGGCCTTACTGCGGACGACGACCGCGATTGGACCAAACGCACCATATTGGCCGTCTTGCGGCAGCGCGGCAGGTATCTGAGCCGGAGCGCCCCTTCTGGCTTTCGCGTGATGGCGTTCATGTGTGCGTACAACGAGGAGGACATGATTGAACTCTCGCTCAAGCACCTTGTTGATCAGGGTACCGAGGTGCACCTCGTAGATAACTGGTCAACCGATCGCACCGTCGAGCGTGCCGAAGCGTTTCTAGGACGAGGACTCAACCGAATTACCAGGTTTCCCATCGATGCCCCCTCTCCCACATTCGATTTGCATGCGTTGCTAAGCCATGTGGAAGAGTTGAGCAATGAATGCGCCGCCGATTGGTGTATCCATTACGACGCTGACGAGATCAGGGAGTCTCCGTGGCCGCAAATCGGTCTGCGCGAGGCACTGTATCGGGTCGATCAAGAGGGCTTCAACGCAGTCGATCACACCTGCATTCTCTTTCATCCCACCGAAAGAACGCCCAATCTCGATGGCCAACCCGGGAGCTTCTGCTGGTTCGAGTTCGGCAAGCGTCCGGGGCACTTCCTGCAAGTCAAAGCCTGGAAGAAGCAGAACCGGCGGGTTCGATTAGCTGACTTCGGTGGTCACCAAGCGGACTTTCCTGGGCGCAGGATCTATCCATTCAAGTTCCTGCTGAGGCACTATCCCATCCGATCGCAAGAACATGGTGTCCGCAAGATCTTTCTGGAACGTCAGCAAAGATGGAACCCGGTCGAAAGAAACCAGCGCGGCTGGCATGTTCAGTACGATCACATGAGGGGAGGCCACGACTTCCGGGTTCAATCGTCCACCCTCAGCGAGTTCAAACCTGACAGCTTCTACCGGGACTATCTGGTTGAGCGATTAAGCGGGATTGGGGTGGAAAGAACATAGGATTACCGCGGGCCAGAATTCCCTCGCACAGCGCGAGTTCTAAGCCCAACTAGCACGTTTCACACTTCTAAACATTCGGAACGCCAACATGGCGCCCGCGGCGGCGAGGCCGATTCCGACTGCGACTTTCTTCAAGCTTGCCGCGTTGCATGCCGGACGTGAGCGCGCACCCGCAATGTGCTCCGGACGGAAGCCATTTCCCACCAGCCGTCCGACCAGGTCATTCACGCCAGGAATGTTGCACCGCGACCTTCAGTTGCCACGGCGCCTTCGCGGGACCGGGATTCTGGAATATTTTCGCGCAAGTCCCTTATGGGCCTGGACCTGCAAGAATTGGGTGGCGCGGGTGGGAAACTCGCGCCGGCATTGGACGCGCGCCAGCATTGCTTCGGTGACTTGTCCGGCGCGAAGCCCGCCAGTCAAGAGATTCGCGGTGGCCACGGCGTCCTGGATCGCGAGGTTGATGCCGACTCCGCCCGCCGGAGACATGGCATGGGCGGCGTCTCCAATGCATAGCAATCCAGGCCGATGCCACTGCCGCAGACGGTTGATCTGCACGGATAGTAACTTGATCTGGTTCCAGTCTTTCAATTCCGCAACCCGGTCAGCGAGATAAGGAGCAATCCGCGCGATGTCGGCGCGAAACTCATCCAGCCCTCGCTCGCTGGATCTCTTCGAAGGAACCTTTCGGGATGATGAGCGCGGCCTGGAAGTAATCGCCCCGCGGAATCAGGACCAGCGCCTTACCGTAGTTGATGTTTCCGAAGAGCTGTTCGGGATCGTTGCGTGGTGCGGCCGATGCGGAACCACAGCACGTCGATGGGAACGCCTGACTCGATCACCTCCAGCCCTGCTGCCTGGCGGATCATGGAGTGGCGGCCATCGCATCCGACCACCAGGTCCGCGCGAATCTCCACCGTCCCTCCGGCGTCTTCGCCTGCACGCCGCTGATCCTGGCCGGAGTCGTCGAATCAGGTCAACCGCCTCGTGCTCCATCCTGAGATTGAACGAGGGAAATTTCTGCGCTTGGCTGGAGAGAAAGTCGAGGAAATCCCACTGCGGCATCAGCGCCACGAACTTGCAATGCGTGGGCACGCGCCGAAAGCTGGCCACCTGGAAGGCAAAGTCACCCAAAGACGCCGCCGACCGAGGTCAACTCCTGGTGCGGCAGCTTCAGAATTCCTCCAGCAGGCCCAGCTCGTACATCACCTCCAGCGTCGAGGGATGCACGGTGTCGCCGCGAAAGTCGCGAAAGAAGTCCTTGTGCTTCTCCAGCACCGTAACCGGCACGCCGCCGCGCGCCAGAAGGTAGCCCAGCATCACCCCAGCGGGGCCGCCGCCGACAATACAACACCCCGTCTCAACCGTTTCCGTCGCCATTCCGCCGCTCCCTCACTCCGTTGTGTAGCGATCCCTAATTGTCATCTAGACGCATTCATCCTAACGGGAAACCCGTTTTGGGACGCGTTTCCTGCCTCGAAAATTCCCTGCAACGAGCACGGTCCGCTGGCACATCTAAACCTTGACAATGATTCACTCAAGTTCTATAGTCGGTTTGCTGTAAGACTCTGTGATCGTTGCAACTAGCACTTATTATCAGTAACTTACAAGCTAATTAAGCCAGGAGGATGGCTGCAATGGGAAAGATTATCGGAATTGACTTGGGAACCACCAACTCGGTGGTGGCCGTTATGGAAGGCGGCGAGCCCAAAGTCATCCCCAACGAAGAAGGCGGGCGAACCACGCCATCGGTCGTGGGATTCACCAAGAACGGGGAGCGGCTGGTCGGCCAGGTTGCCAAGCGCCAGGCCATCACCAATCCCGAAAACACGATTTACTCCATCAAGCGCTTCATGGGCCGTCGTTTCGACGAAGTCAATGAAGAGATGAAGATGGTGCCGTACAAGGTGGTGCAGTCGGGCGATCACGTGGCCATCGTGGCGCAGGGGAAGGAATATACCCCGCCGCAGATCTCGGCCATGATTCTGCAGAAGCTGAAGAAGGCCGCCGAAGACTATCTCGGCGAGACCGTGACGGACGCCGTGATCACGGTTCCGGCGTACTTCAACGACGCGCAGCGCCAGGCGACCAAGGACGCAGGCAAGATTGCCGGCCTCGACGTCAAGCGCATCATCAACGAGCCGACGGCGGCCGCGCTGGCCTACGGGCTCGACAAGAAGAAGGACGAAACCATCGCCGTGTACGACTTCGGCGGCGGCACCTTCGACATTTCGATCCTCGAAGTCGGCGAAGGCGTCATCGAGGTGAAGTCCACCAACGGCGATACGCACCTGGGCGGCGACAACATCGACCAGCGCATTGTTGACTGGTTGATCGACGAGTTCAAGAAGGACGAAGGCCTGAACCTGCGCGACAAGGGCAACGAGATGGCGCTGCAGCGTCTGCGCGACGCGGCCGAACGCGCCAAGATCGAGCTTTCGACCACGATGCAGACCGAAATCAATCTGCCGTTCATCACGGCGGATGCCAGCGGTCCCAAGCACCTGGTGAAGACGCTGACCCGCAGCAAGCTGGAAGAGATGGTGAAGGACATCATCGATCGCTCCATCGGCCCGTGCAAGGCTGCGTTGAAGGACGCCGGCATTACGCCTGACAAGATCGACGAAGTTGTGCTGGTCGGCGGCCAGACGCGCATGCCGCGCATTCAGGCGCTGGTGAAGGAGATCTTCGGCAAGGAGCCGCACAAGGGCGTGAACCCTGACGAAGTGGTCGCGATTGGCGCTGCCATTCAGGGCGGCGTGCTGGGCGGCGAAGTGAAAGACCTGCTGTTGCTCGACGTGACTCCGCTGACGCTGTCGATCGAGACCATGGGCGGCGTGGCGACGCAGATGATCCCGCGCAACACCACCATCCCGACGAAGAAGACGGAGATGTTCTCGACCGCGGCCGACAACCAGACGTCGGTTGAGGTGCACGTGATGCAGGGCGAACGTCCGATGGCGCGCGACAACCGCACTCTGGGCAAGTTCCACCTGACCGGACTGCCTCCGGCGCCGCGTGGCGTGCCGCAGATCGAGGTGACGTTCGACATCGACGCCAACGGCATCCTGAACGTCAATGCGAAAGACATGGCCACCGGCAAGGACCAGAAGATCACGATTACGTCGTCTTCGGGTCTGAGCAAGGAAGAGGTCGATCGCATGGCGAAGGAAGCCGATGCCCACGCGGCGGAAGACAAGGCCAAGCGCGAGGAAGTGGAAGCGCGCAACCAGCTCGACGGCATGGTGTACAGCATCGAGAAGATGCTGCGCGAGCACGGAGACAAGATCTCCGGGCAGGAGCGCAGCGACGTCGAGAACGCGCTGGCCGATGCCAAGAAGGCGCTGGAAGGCACCGACTCGGCGGCGATGAACAAGGCCCGCGAGAACCTGACTTCCGCTTCGCACAAGCTGGCGGAAGCCATGTACAAGGCGAGCTCGGCGCAAACGCCTCCAACGGGCGGTCCGGCTCCGGGTGGAGACGGCCAGGCCGCGGGCGGCGAGCAGAAGAAGAAGGACGAAGGCGTGATCGACGCCGAGTACGTGGACGTGGACGAGAAGAAGTAACTAGCAGCTAGCAATTAGCAACTAGTTTTCATCGAGTACGGGGCGCGCAAGCGCCCCTGCTCACATGAGTCGTGATGCGGAGCGAGGACGCGACGAGCTGAACATCGGCGTCCGAGTCGGTTTAGGCTTGACGAGCTGAAGCGAACCGGCTTCGAACGAAGCTGAAAGGTCGTAAGGAACAAATTGAGATTCGAAGTAAACGGTCAGTCCTACATGTTAAGTTTTAACAACGACGACGGACGGTGGTATCTGATAACCGCCGGCGTCGACGGCCGGATGAAAGCGATTCCGGTGATCAGCGACGAATTTGGTTTCGTCGCCGCGCGCCGTCATTCCGATGGGCGACGGCGGACAGGCAAGCATTAACTGGACCATGCGCACGCGAGACGTGAGCACCTAGCAGTGGTGGATGAGCGAGTGACTGAGCTGAGGCGCCTACGAGCACTGACAATTCGAGTCGCGACGAGAGTTGTGTCGAGGCTTCCTAGCGAAACTTCGTCATTGGGCTCCGAAGCTTATCTGCGCATCATCGCTGCGGAGAACTGCAAGATCCGGCTTCGTCAGGATGACAATCACGAGAATAGGATTTAGCGAAGAGCGAAGGCGAAGAGCGAAAAGCGACAAGTCCGATCAGCTGACGGCTGAATAGCCAACCATGCCCACCACCGCCAACAAAGACAAAGACTACTACGGCATCCTCGGGGTGAAGAAGACTGCCTCGGCGGACGAGATCCGCAAGGCGTTTCGCAAGTTGGCGCGCAAGTATCACCCCGACGTGAATCCGGGCGACAAGTCCGCCGAGGAGAAGTTCAAGACGCTCTCCGAGGCCAACGACGTCCTCAGCGATCCCAAGAAACGCAAGATCTACGACCAGGTCGGCTTCTACTCCGACAACATCGACCCGGCGACGGCGGAAGCCTACGCGCGCGGTGGTGGCCAGGGCGCAAGCGGCTTTGGTGGCGGCGCCGGGCCGGCAGGTGGAACGCGCACCTATACCCAGGAAGTTCCTTTCGACTTCAGCGGATTCGACTTCAATGACTTCGCCGAGGGCGCGGGTGCAGCCGGGCGCAAAGGCGGCGGCGGCGGATTCCGCGACATCTTCTCCGGCATCTTCGGCGGCGGACGCGAGGAGCCGATGGCGCGGCCCGAGCCGGGCGAAGACCTGGAATACCAGGTGAACGTCGGCTTCTGGCAGGCGATCAAGGGCGCGGAGATGCAGCTCACGATTCCCCGCCGCGAGGTCTGCACCAACTGCCACGGCCAAGGCTTCCTGGAGAGCCCCGGCCAGTGTCCCGAGTGCCACGGCAAGGGACAGATCACGCAAAAGAGCGGCAGCATGAAGTTCAACGTGGTGTGCCCGCGCTGCGGCGGCAGCGGCAAGAACCGCACTGTGTGCCCGGTCTGCCACGGCGAAGGCCGCGTCGAGCGCAGTGACATGCTGAAGGTCCGCATCAAGCCGGGAACGCGCGACGGACAGCGCATCCGCCTTCCGGGCCGCGGCAACGCCGGGACCATGGGCGCACCCGCGGGCGATCTCTACATCATCGTGCGCGTGGGTGAGCATCCGGTGTTCAAGCGCGAGGGCGACGATATTTATCTCACCGTGCCGGCGACCGTCACCGAAGCCGCGCTGGGCGCGAAGATCGAGGTGCCGACCATCGATGGCCGGGCGCTGCTGAAGATTCCGCCGGGAACGCAATCCGGACAGAAGCTGCGCCTGCGGGAAAAGGGTGTTCCTTCGGCGGTCAAGGAAGGCACACGCGGCGACGAGATTGTCGAGATCAAGCTGGTGCCTCCGAAGGTCACCGACGAGCGCTCGAAGGAAATTCTGCGCGAGCTGGCGAAGCTGAATCCGGAAGACCCGCGGGAAGAGTTGTGGAAGGAGAGCAATTAGCAATTAGCAATTGCCGTTAGCAATTAGCAATTAGCAATTAGCAATTGGCAGGTAGCAATTTCGATTGCGACAGTGGCACGCTAGAACGAGGTTCGCGTAGATAGCAGAGTTCGCTGAGTAGCTGAATGCCGAGTGCTAAGTGCCAAGTGCTAAGATGCCAAATGCTAACTTGCCGATCCCGTGCTCGAAACCGAACGTCTGATCCTGCGCCGGTTGCGTCCCGACGATGTGGATGCGATCTTCGCGGTGATCGGCGATCCGGTCGCGATGCAATATTTTCCGCGAACGTTTGATCGCAAAGACGCGGAGGAGTGGATCGAACGAAATCTTCGTCGCTATGCCGAGCACGGCCACGGGCTCTACGCCGTGGTGCTCAAGACGAGCGGCGACGTGATTGGCGATTGTGGACTGGTTATCCAGCAGATCGAGGGCAGGCCAGAGCTTGAGGTTGGCTATCATTTGCGCCGCGACCAGTGGGGACATGGCTATGCGACTGAGGCAGCGCGGGCGTGCATGGATTATGCATTTCGGGAGCTCGCGGCGGAGAAGGTGGTATCGCTCATCCGGCCCGAGAACCTGCCGTCGCGGCGAGTCGCGGAGCGCAATGGAATGCGAGTGGAGCGGCAAGTGATGCACTCCGGGCTGCCGCATTTGATGTATGCGATCAGTAATGTAGCTCTCAGCCGTCAGCCATCAGCTAAAGCAGGCAGGCGTGATGCGACGGCAGCGAACAAAGACCTAGCTGAAAGCTGACGGCTGATGGCCGACAGCCTTCCTAAACGAGAGGACTATGGCCAAGCGTAAAAAGCAAGGCGCGTACATGATCAGCGCAGTGGCGGAGATGTACGACATCCATCCGCAGACGTTGCGCCTGTATGAACGCGAAGGCTCTGCTGAAGCCGTCGCGCACCGAAGGCAACACCCGCCTCTACACCGACGAAGATATCGAGCGCCTGGAGCTGATCCTGTCGCTGGCGCGGGACCTGGGAGTGAACATCTCGGGTATCGCCATCATTCTGCAAATGCGCGAGCGCATGGACGAAATGCAGCGCCAGATGGCGGACTTCGTCAGCTACGTGCGCAACGAGGTGATGGCGCGCGCGCAACACGCCGATCCCAGCCGAGGGGCCCTGGTACCGGTGCGGCGTCCGCTGGTAGTGAAGTCCAAGAAGGACAGTTGAAACACTGGACTACCGTTTTGCGGGAGCGTTCACCTGGCTTCGGCTCGACTTCTCCTTCAGCTTCTCCAGTCCTTCCCTGGCCTTCTTGGCGTAGGGTCCATTGGGCAGAATCTTCAAGTAGGCTTCGTAATTTTCGACGGCGCCAGGGTTGTCGCCCGTCTTGTTAAGCGCCTCCGCCAGTTTGAAGGTGGCCTCGGCATCATGAGGCTTGTATTCCAGCGCCTCCCGATAGCGGCTAATCGCCGCGGGATAATTCTGCTTGACCTTAAAGTAAAAGTCGCCGACCTCCACGTCTTTCATCGCCTTCATAGGGTTGTAGGGCGTGAATTCATCCACATCGCTGGACGCTTCGCCCAGCTGCGCTTCTGGATGCTTTTTGGCATCATCGCCGGGCGGGGACACGTCGATCTGCGTCTGCTTGCTTGAGCTTTCTCCTGCGGGAACGTTGTCAGACCGCGGCGGGGCTTCGCGGTTGTCTTTGGGTGGGGAAGCCGACTTATCGGTGGGAACCTGTTCGACCGGCTGCTGGTCTTGCGCAATGGCAATGCCGGTAAACCACAAACAAAGCACAGCAAAAATCAGATAACGGAAACGCACTCCCATATTGTAGTTCAACCCACAATTGTTGCAGGGCACTCGGTGTGCAATTCCAAAGTTGCAGTCGATCGCCGGGCACTGCGCGAATGTCACTTCGTTATGGCCGCGCTTGCTTTTTCGCCATCAGGGTGAAAATGAAATATCCACCCGCGGCTGCCCCGGCGTAAAGAAATGCGTTGGCGAAGATGATGGTACCGAGGGTCAGTACCGTCGCCAGGTCGGAATCCGGAATGGGTCCGATCACCAGCGATAACACAAAAGGCGGACAGATGCTCAACGCGATCGCAGTCAGGAAGCTGTGCGCATGAAACCCGCCCAAGTTTAGCCTCCACGCAAAATAGACCGCCAAGGCCACGGCGATGCCAAGAACAGAACTGAGCGACAGCACAATCCCCAGATTGCTGTTTTCTGTTTTGCGCAACTGAGTCAACGCATCGTCACCGAGTCTCATATTGGTGTATTCGCGAGCGGGCCACCCCTGAGCGACGCAGGGAAGTCATCACGGATTGTCGAAAAGGAGGGGTGAATACCGAACAGCGTGATGAGCCCGGCAGGAATCGAACCTGCGACCCACGCATTAAAAGTGCGTTGCTCTACCAACTGAGCTACGGGCCCCCACTTTCAATCTATCACAGATAAAACACCTCATAGACCGCCGATGGAGATGTGAAATTGCCGCCTGATCGGGCTTTAGCGCATCTCAATATATGTAGCATGTCCGGGAAATCACATTCGCGCGTCGTCGTCGTGGGAGGCGGGTTTGGCGGTCTGGAGGCCGCCAAGTCATTAGCGCATCTGCCCGTCGAAATCACGCTGGTCGATCGCAAAAACCACCATACCTTTCAACCTCTGCTCTACCAAGTGGCGACCGCCGGATTGTCGCCGGCAGAAATTGCGGCGCCCATTCGCGAGATTTTTGCCAAGCGTGAAAATGTCGAAGTTCTGTTGGGCGACGTGCGCGGGTTCGACCTCGAGCGCCACATTGTCAAGTTGCATGGATTCGAGCTTTCTTACGACTACCTGGTCGTTGCCGCCGGCGCAACCCATGCCTACTTCGGGCACGACCAATGGGAGCCGTTCGCTCCGGGACTAAAAACCGTCGAAGATGCGCTGGAGATGCGCCGCCGCATTTTGCTGGCGTACGAACTCGCGGAACGCGAAGCGGCAGTGACCGGCCATCATCTTCCCTTGAGTTTTGTAGTGGTGGGCGCGGGTCCACTGGGGTTGAGTTGGCGGGAACGTTGGCTGAGATCGCGCGCAAATCCCTATCAGAAAACTTTCGCCACATCGAACCGCCGAAGACCCGCATTCTGCTGGTTGAGGCCGGCCCCTCGGTGCTCAGTGCCTATCCCGAGGACCTGCGCAATAGCGCCGTGAAGCAATTGCAACGGCTCGGCGTCGAGGTGCGCACTAACTCCGCCGTGACCGACGTTCGCGCAGGTGAAGTTCGCATCGGCGAGGAAGTAGTGCCCGCTGCAGTCGTGCTGTGGGCCGCTGGAGTATCGGCGTCGCCGTTGGGCCGTGCTCTGGGCGCGCCCGTGGACCGCGCCGGACGCGTACTGGTTGAACCAGATCTTAGCGTTCCCGGACATCGCGAGGTCTTCGTCATTGGTGACTTGGCAAGCATGAAGGATGCAGCCGGCAACCCGCTACCCGGCGTCGCTCCGGTAGCCATGCAACAGGGTCGCTGCGTGGCCCGCCAGATTGCCGCCGACCTGCGCGGCAAGTCGCGCGAAAACTTTCACTATCTTGACAAGGGTTCTCTGGCAACGATTGGCCGAGCGGCCGCTGTCGCACAGTTTGGCAAACTGCATATTTCTGGATATCTGGCGTGGCTGTCGTGGCTGTTTATCCACATCCTGTTTTTGATCGGATTCCGCAATCGTGTCCTCGTAATGTTTCAGTGGGCGTGGAGCTATCTCACGTACGAGCGCTCGGCCCGCCTCATCACTGGCGAATCGCGGGTGATTTCTGTTCCCTCGATGGAGTATGCGGAAGAGGCAGCGGGACATTCCGCCAGCGATGGCCGGGGCATATCAGACGACGCGCGTGTCCCCACACACGGGTTAGTACAAGAAAGTCAAACCACAGTTCGCAAAGTAAGCTAGGACGCAAGTCCGGCGAATCCTAGTAGCGTTCCGTCGGGTTTAAGGGAGCGCCTGCTTCCGTGCCATTCCAGCACCGGTAATTTTTGGCTCCCCAGGCATGAGCCTTACTGTTTCCCGAGCCTCAAATCAGCCTATGTTCGATTCCACTCACGTAGAAGCGCCACAGTTCTCAAGCAGCGTACAACGTGCTGGAGAGGACAAGGTAATACCACGATGAGACTTCCCGGCTAGCCAGCGACCTTAGCGTGTGATGCCTCGCTGTTGATTGCAGCGGCCATTTGGTGGAAACAGTTCGCTCGGGGCCGACAAGTGGGAGCCGCATCCCGGTTCAACAAGTGCAAGTGAATGCACACAAAGGACGTTGATGCCCCGATGTTTCACATAAACAAACGACTTATAGGCCTCACCGGCCTGGAAACAATCATGCTCTGTTGACTGTAAGCATTACCAATGACCGAAAATGCGAAGAGTTCCAGAAACGACGGAGAAAATATGAGGAAATTGCGCGCGTTAGTTTGTCTTGCCTTGGTTTTGATCGTGGGTGCCGCGCTTGCCAGCGCTGATACGCTGCATGGCTATTGTGTAGCACCAGCGAGCGCATGTGCCGACAACGGTACGATAACCCCGACCAATGACAATCCACCCTATTTTGCCTTCAGCTACTCCGGCAACCTGAGCATGGGACACGGCGACTTCTGGCTAATCCAGTTAGTCCCCGACAACCACAACACCGGGTTTTCGCTCACGCTGAACGGTGCAAATACGACGAGCGCCTCCGAGGCTGCATCGTTGTTCAGTTTGACAGAATGGAACAGCGGGAAGCTGAGCGACTATATGTCGCCTGCATGGGATTTTGGAGGTCCCTCTCATCCGTTGAACGCCTATTTGCCCAGCACTCAGGGAGTCGATTCGGGCGCCAATGGCTACTATGTTTACCTCTACGATTTCGGTGCCTTTGACTACAGCACTACGGCGGATCCCAGTTTTTCTCTCGGCAGCGGTGCTGTGCCCCAAGGTTCGATATTCCTGGCTGTGCTGACTGACTACGGCACCAACAATGTCACGGTCGATACCCCGAATAGCGCTTCCATACTGGAAGCCGACGGGCCTGCGCCTGTTCCCGAACCTTCGTCACTACTGTTGCTCGGCTCCGGCATCTTGGGGCTTGCTGGCGTGATACGCCGCAGAGTAAAGATATAGTGTAAGAGCCAGATTACGATTAACTCCAGCCCCAGTAAGGGCTGGCGTTTTTCTTTTGGAGAGCAGAGGAAAGAAACGTGCACCGGCCTCCGGTGGGAAGGAGCGTCAGGTCGGCGAATTGGCCCAATTACAGTTGTACCTGGCTGTGCGGACCGGAGGCCAGAGTGAGTTCTTCGACCTCGAACCTGCTGCTTAGTCGAAAGTCCTTTCAACTGGGAGACACGGTGGACAGGAAGTTTTGGTTTGCAAAGACCTTTCCAGTGGTTCATTCTTCTTGGGCAGGCGGGGGGCCCATGTGACCCTTGGATGACAGCACAGTCGAGTTAAGTGCGCTCTACTCGGCGGCTGCCGTTGCCGATCTGGCGACTGGTGCGGCCTTCTTGGAGCCATAGGAGCGCAGAAGGATCACGGTGACAAGCGCCGCGGCGGCGCTAACTGCAGCCAGTAACGGAGGCCATTTCAAGTCCCCAGTCAGGTCAATCAGCAGTCCGGCGGCTGGCGGTCCGGCCACGGACGCCAGTCCCAAAGCCGTCAGGAAAAATCCCAACAGTTCCCCCAAACCTTCAACGCCAAAGAACTGTGCGAGCATGGCGGGCGACATGGCAACGATTCCTCCATAGCCGATGCCGAGCACCAGGCAGAACCAAAACAGGGACATGTAGGAGTGACTTCCTAACCAAAAAACGAAGCTCACCAATAGGGCTGCGTAGGCGACTTGAAACACGGAGAGCAAGCCAAATCGAGGCGCCAGAGCGTTCAGTCCCAGCCGTCCAATAACGCTGGACGCACCGATGTAACCGATGAGCCGCGCAGCGGCAACCTGAGTTGCGCCATCTTTAATCGCATACTCTGCAAGATAAACAAATGTGATGTAGATGGCGACGCCCGAAAAGAAGAGTCCGGCGTAGAGCAAGCCGAACGCCGGAGTACGAATCTTGACCATCACGCCAATGCGCACCTTCGACGTGGCCATGGGCGGCGGCGCGATGAGCCCAGAGCAAAGCAGAAGCAGAGCAGCGCTCACAACTCCGAAAATCTCGAAGGTCGCTCGCCAGCCGTAACGGCCGATTAAGATGGCAGCAACTGGAGCCGCGACCAGAGTTCCACAACCGATTCCGCTGATAGCGATACCCAGAGCTATGTCTCGGCGAAGTTTAAACCACTCGCCCACCGCTGCGATCGATGGCACGTAAACGCAAGCCACAGCACCACCGGCGCCTAGCCCGTAGGTCAGAAATATTAAGGGGAAATAATGGACCCGTGCTGTCAGAATCAGACCGGCTCCCATCAGCACAGCGCCAGCGGCCATCACCGGTCGCGGCCCAATGTGGTCGGCGATGTCGCCAGTTAGCGGAGACAGGAAAAGCGAAAGAACCGTCAAGACCGAGAAAAGAATCGACATCACGGCGTGGCTAACGCCGAATTCAGTGGCCATGGGCTTCAGAAATATGCCAAAACTGTAGCTGACGCCGAAGGCGACGAAAGAAGCAAAAAAAGCGGCGACTACGATCAGCCACGCGCGCGGCGAGTCAATTCCGGCGTTTTGGGTTGGTGGCATAGGCGGATTTTTCGCAAGCGAGCCCGGGAGATTTCCGTAGAAGTCTGTCGGGGAAGAATACTGCCGAAGCCAAAGATATGCCAAGGGAATTGCGGCAATGGTTCGCGTGGCTCAGGGAACGCTAACGCTTCACAATCGGGTTGTAGCCCTCGCCGGTCAGCTTCAACTTCATCGCCTCGGCGTCCTGGATCGAGGCAAAAGGGCCAACCTGCACGTGATAGAGCTTGTCGTTGGTGACGGGATTGTTCACCACGAAGACGTTGTAGTTCTTCTTGCGCAGCGCACCCGCAAGCGCGACTGCGTCGTCTTCACGAGAAACCGCGGCGATCTGCACAACGATGGTGCCCGGACCGGTTACGGGAGCGGCGCGGGTCACTGGGGCGCTGGAGTGGAGGTCGCCACACTCGCAGGAGTTGTGTTCTTTGCCATCGTCACCGGACCAGATTCGGAAGCTGAGGGGGTGTTCGAGGGAGCGGCAAGATGTGTTTCCTTGGCGGGCGGTTGCGCGCCGTCGCCGGCCTGCTGTACCGCTTTGTAGAAAGTAAGATTGCTCTGCGGGTTGGAGGTTGTGGGCTCCCTGCGGCGCCGACTCAGCCTCCGCCTTCACCGCCACTACTGCGGAAGGCTTGTTCTGGCTGGCGCCTGAGGCCGCGGCCTCGGGCATCGGTCGCAGCAGCTGGCCGGCTGGTCGTTCAACGCCTGTTCGCGCCCAGTGCTCTTGCCTAATGAGTAGCCAATCGAAAAAAAGACCGCGCAAATGGCTGCCAGCAGAAAAAACAATCCCAGCAGCTTTCCCATACCCAAGGTTATTTCAGTGTCGTCAGAAGCCATGTTCCTCATTTTCCTCGCTATTTCTCTGGTGGCGCGGAGCCTGCGATTTTGGCTGGGGCAGCTTGCACCTTGCTCAGCAGTCCCGCCAGCAAATCTACCGGCACGGGGAAGATGATGGTCGTGTTCTTCTCCACTCCGATTTCGGTCAACGTTTGCAAATATCGCAACTGGATGCTGGTGGGCTCCTGGGCCAGCAAGTGTGCCGCGTCGATCAAGCGCTGGGCCGCGGCAAACTCGCCTTCGGCGTGAATGATCTTGGAGCGCTTCTCGCGTTCGGCCTCGGCCTGCTTGGCCATGGCGCGCGTCATCGTCTCCGGCAGATCCACCTGCTTGACCTCGACATTGCTCACCTTCACGCCCCAGGGATCGGTGTGCTGATCGAGGATGGACTGCAACCGCAAATTGATTTTTTCGCGATGCGCCAGCAACTCGTCGAGATCGACTTCGCCCAGCACCGAACGCAGTGTAGTCTGCGCAAACTGCGACGTCTGGTACATGTAATTCGAAACCGCGACCACGGCTTTGTTGGGATCGACCACGCGCAGAAAGATGACCGCGTTCACCTTCAGCGTGACGTTATCGCGGGTGATGATGTCCTGCGGCGGAACCTCCAGCGCCTCCTGCCGCAGCGAAACCCGCACGATGCGATCGATCGGCGCGAACACGAGGATGATGCCGGGGCCCTTCGGCATCCCCAGCAAACGCCCGAGGCGGAAAATAACACCGCGCTCATACTCGGCCAAAATCTTGATCGAGTTGATGAGGTAGAGAGCAACAATGACGATGACAACAATGCCAGCTATACCGGGCACGAGGTGCCTCCAGCCACTTAGAAGTGTAGAACGAGTACTACTGGGGATTGTAGGCCCAAGTGGTGGGGAACCCAAGTTGGTAACAGGAGAGCAGCTGTCAGCTATCAGCTGTCAGCTGGAGCTTGTCGCGCCTGTCAGCATATCAGACCGTCTTCAGCCGAAAACTCCGGCATAGGATTCGACTGCTGACTAGCTGGCTACTGGACTCTACTGCTTCTCCACTTCCAGTTCAAGACCCTCGACCTTGCGCACCACGACCTGCTCGCCGATGCCAACGCGCGCGCGGGCGTGCGCGTTCCACAGCTCGCCCTGGACGAAGACCTTCCCTTCCGGATCAATGTCAGTGCGAGCCTCACCCACGGCGCCGATCATACCCTGCAGGCCGGTCACGACTTTGCTACGTCGCGCCCGGAGGGCAATGGTCATCAGAAAGACAGTGATGAGACCGAGCGGCACGCTAACCCCGAGCGCCGTCCACAACTGCACCCGCATTTGCGGAATCGGACCATCCACCAGCAGGAGCCCACCGAGCGTGAGCAGTACTATCCCACCGAGGCCGAGGATGCCGTGCGTGGCGAATTTAGCTTCCAGTGCAAACAGCACGAATGCCGCAATGATGAGGGTGAAGGAAGCGTAACGCGTTGGCAGCAGGTTGAGCGCAAACAGCGCCAGCAGAATAAAAACTACCCCTACCACGCCGGGCACAATCGCGCCTGGATGATTGAACTCGGCGTAAAGCGCCAGTGCGCCGACCGCAAGTACTATGAACGCGATATTTGGATCCAGTAGGAAGTCGAGAATTCGCTGCCTTAACGTCATGGGCAATTCGTCCACTGAGTCGCCGGCAAGATGCAGTTTCACCGTCTTGCCATCGAAGCGCTTGATGGTGCGGCCGTCTAGTTGATGGAGCAAGTCGTTCTGATCGCGGGCGACCAGGTCGATGAGGTGCTGCTGCAACGCTTCCTGGTCGGTCCACGACTTCGACTGGCGCACG
The DNA here is from genome assembly GCA_963763725.1 of uncultured Acidobacteriaceae bacterium. Taxonomy (GTDB): domain Bacteria; phylum Acidobacteriota; class Terriglobia; order Terriglobales; family Acidobacteriaceae; genus Bog-257. Next base: position 8,614 of record CAVXQI010000006.1, on the reverse strand, counting down.
GCGGTCTCCGCCAATTGCACATTGCGGCCCCGCGGCCCGACGTAAGAGCGCATGAAGGCAGCCGAGTCGTTCTCGACCTTGGTCTTCATGGTGTCGTCCATCTTTTCGCCACCAAAGGTGACAGGATGGGCCGCCCCAGTATTCGTTCCAGGAGCCATCGCGGCGACGTCGGCGGCTTCCAGGATGAAGAAGCCAGCGGAGGCCGCACGCGCGCCACTGGGGGCGACGTAGATGATCACCGGAACTGGCGAAGCCAGTATCTGCTCGATAATCGTACGAGTGGATTCCAGCAGGCCACCGGGTGTACTCAGTTCGATAAGCACAGCGTCGGCGTTGGTCTGGCGAGCATGTTCGATAGCGCGGTCGATATACTCGGCGGTAATCGGCTGGATAGTGTCATCCACGCGGATCTTGACGATGCTATTTGCCAAAGCCGGAGTGGTGGTGAGCAGCGCCAGCAACCCACAACAGAAGCTGAAACGAATCCGAGACACGTGTGCCTCCTTCCGAAGGGGATCATAAAGGTTGCGCTATTTCGAAACTGCCTGCTTGGCCGTGATGTCGCGCTTTAGCGCCTGCGCAGTCTCGTCGGCCGGCTGCAAGGCGAGTGCGCGGTCCACCTCGCCGGCAGCGGATTGCAATTGGCTCTGCTGCAGGTCGAGCCGCGCCAGCACCAGCAAGCCGTCAACATTAGGCTGCAAGCGCACTGAAGCCTGCGCTTCCGCTCGCGCATTAGCGACGTCGCCCTTCTTCTCCAAAATCATCGCCAACTGTGCATGTGCCGCGGCATTGCTGCGGTCGGCGTTCATCGCAGCACGGAATTCGCTCTCGGCCTGGCTCGCCATGTTTCGCGCCAACAATTCCTTGCCGCGCTCCAAGTGGTAAGAAGCCTGTGTGCGCCCGTCAGTCTTAGCCAGCCGAGCCTCGGTAAGATTGTTAATCTCCATCTCAACCTGACGATAAGACGCCTCGTCGTAGTTGCGCTTGATGCGCTCCATAGGAACGCGCGGCTGGTTTGGCGGCAGCAAAGCGTTACCCGAGGCGGCGCTCGCGTTGAGATTCACCGGAGGAGGAGGCGCAACTCCGCGATTGATCATATCGAGCAAGGTCTTGGCTTCGCCGTCGCTCGGGTTCCGCTGTAACTCTTCGCGCAATTGGCGCGCGGCGCCGGAGCTGTCGGCGTTCTTAAACAATGCTACCGCCAGATTAAAGCGGTAGTCGGAATCGTTCGGGTCAGCGCTGACGGCCTTGGAAAAATATTGCACCGCCGACGCACGCCGGCCTCGCCGGGCGTCCACTACGCCCAGATTGTTGTAAACCTCGGTGAGGGGCAAGCGCGTGGCCAGGTAATTAAACGCGCTGAACGCCTTCTCGAAACTTCCGCGATAGAACTCTGACATGCCCAGTAGAAAGTTGGCCTCGCCAGCCACCGGGTCGTCCTTTGGTATGCGAGTAAACCAGGCTGCGGCCGATTCGTATTCGTGGTCGCCGTAGTAGGTTTTGCCCAACTGCAGCATGGCCAGAGTGTAATTCGGGTTGAGCTTAACAGCAGTTCGCAGATAACGAATCTTCTGCTGCTGGTCTGTAGCCAGAATGCCGCGGATATAGTTCTCGAAAGCATCGAGGCGGATAGGCGTGGAAGCCCTCAGAAACTGCTCGCGCGTGATCGCGCGTGGCGGGGACATTTGCTGCAGCAGCTCCCACGCTAACGTCGTCTGCAAATCGATCAGTTTGGTCAAGGCGCCGCTGCTGTGGACCTCCGGGTAGAGGTGCAGCTTCTTCATGTCTAGGAGTTGTGCGTTGGCGTTGAAAGTCTGGCCATCGAAACTGTAGTTGCCCAGTACGACGTAGTCTGCGTCCATCTGTTCCGCGACACGGTAGACAGTCGCCCGTGAAGGCCGGACAGTCAGCGGAATACCGGTGTGATCGAAAGCATAGCTGCGGTCGTCGCGGCTGATGACGTGTAGGCGCGCGGACTCCATGCGCTGCGATAAGACCTCAGGAAAAGCCTCACCGATCCATTCCAGTCCGGGAGCGGTGGTTTGATTTTCGAACGGCATGACCATGACCGTGCGGGTCGCGGAAGGCATCTGGGCCGGGGCGCGATGGCAAAACAGGCCGATCATGGCCCCTAGAAGAAGGGCACCGTACATGGGACGGATGAGAGAGCGTTGCAAAGTGTCTTGATTATAAATGCTGGCAATCGCTCCTATTTCGATACCGCTGCGAACAGGTCCGATTTCAGCAGCGCGGTGAAGCGCTGATCGTCGGTCTTAAAGTGCATCTGGAGCAGATCGTGGGAGTTGTCAACGCTGGTGTTGTCCAGCGCCAGCTTCTCCGTCGGGGTCGCCGACATCTTGCGATACAAGACTCCCGCTTTCAGTAATGACGCCATGGTCGCCGCGGTCATGGTGTCGGAAGTCTTCACGCTCAGGTCGAAGGTGACGCCGTTAGTGAAGTTCATGGTGTAATCGGAGGCCAGCAGCCTCTTCTTCACCACATCGTAATCACCGAGTGATGCCGCCTGCCCCAGCGCGGACCGCATCATGTTCTGCGTACCCGCTTGATCAAGCACACTCCAAATCGGCGCAGTGTCCACGTTGGTGATCAGATCGTTAATCGTGTTGTTGGATTCCAGCGACTCGGCGCCGTTGTCGCGCACATCGATGGCGCCTTTGATGGAAGCCCCTTCGCCAAACAGGATGGTGCTGGGATCGAGAAATACTAACTGCATGCCCGAACCCATCGGGTACAGGTAGGAAAGCAGGTACTTTTCCGGCTTGATTTTCTTCACGCGCATTTTCTGCAGAAATTCTTTCTGCTTCAAGGAACCTTGGGCAATGCCGATGCTGTGCAGGCTACCTTTGGCCGGACGATAAGTAACGAATGTGAGTTGCTCCACGTCCTTGTCGAGGTCAATGCCCGCGCCCTTCAGAGCGGTTTCGAATTGCTTCAGGCTGTCGGGCAGGACGCGGTCCTTGAGAGCGCGCGCCGTCGATGAATCCCGCAGAGCGCGGTAATCGACCGAGATGATCTGCTGGATGGCTGATGGAACCACAGTACGGGCATTGCTGCTCAAAGGCGCCGCGCATGCCGGCAGGCAGAACACGGCGCTCAGTAAAAGACCTATGAGGGACTGCTTCATGCTCATAATTTTACTCGACAATCTGTGAAGAGATGCGGGATTGTTGGCGTTCGTTGCTTTTGCGCACTGCAGTTACTAGCCAATACAGGTTTAGACGTTATAGGCATGCGAACATCAACATGCTTCCCGATCAAGACCGTGCGCACCGTGCGCCCGGAGGAGCCGTGAAGCCGGCGTCTTGTAGTAACCTGACGTTGCCGCAGGCTAAACCGCAATGAGTGCAAGCGACGACGTTCGCAACGTAATGCAGGACTTCCTGGCTCCCGAGCTGCGGGAACTGGAGGTGCGGATCGATGCTGTCGAACGCCAAGTGGAGCAACTGAAAGGTTCGATGCGAGGACAGTTCGAAGATGTGCAAAAACAGTTCGAGCATGCTGAACGCCGAGCTGAGCAAAGGCATCATTCATTTGAGGAACAATTTCAGCAGGCTGAACACCCTGCCGAAAAACAGCATGAAGACATGATGTTCCTGATTCGCCAGGGTTAAGAGGTTAGAAGCCTAGCTGAACGCTTAGCAGCAGTGGAGGAAAAACTAAGAGAAGTCCGGCACTGATACTCGAAGTCGTCTCAACTCCTAACCGCTGACACCCGCTGCCGCACATCTGCAATAAAAGCCTCGTCCTTGATGTCCCCGAGATTGATCTCCACATTCGCCAGAGCACCCTCGGCAGCAGCGCGCGCCAGGCTCACACCCACGGTCAGATCCGATGCCATCTTCGGATTGGTAATGGGCCCCAGCGATTCGATGATTTGTCCCACTTCCCTTGCCCGTTCGGCGACCAACAGCGGAACCAGCGTCGCCTTCTTGGTCGCTGCTTCGACCTCGGCTTGCGCTTCGGGATGATCCTTCGCCTTCTTGAAGGCGGCCATCACATCGTTGAATGACTCGGCGTCAGCGTCAATCGAAGCTTTGAATTGTTCGCGCAGCTCGGCGAGCCGCGCCAACGCATCGCTTAGCTCGCGTTCGTGCTGAAGGTACGCCTTCTTCCCGCGCGACATTCCGGCAACCATGCTGCCCAACGCCGCAGCCATTGCGGCAGTCGCAGCCGCTGCGCAACCGCCTCCGGGCGCTGCCGTCGGCGCCGCCAGTTGTTCGATGAATGGCTCGACTCCGGCGCGAATTCCACCGACCGCCATCTTGCCGCTCATCACTGCCGCCAACCGGTTCTCTAGGATTAGCGACGAATCGAAGCTCTCAATCTGCAGAAACCACTCCGCGGCATCTTCCAAGGCCTTCTTGGGAATCAAACCTACGATCTCACTGGATACCGGCATCACCCCATAACGAGCGGCTTCGCGCTTCACGTATTCGAAGACGCGCGCGATCGGAGTCTGGTCGGTATCCGTCAGGTTCATGGATACCTGAGCCAACCCGCGCACGGGCACGCCCATGCCCTTCACGTAGCGCAGACCACCGTTGGAAAAGCGCACGGCCTTGGCGACCTTCTTCGCGATCTCGACATCGGGCGTGTTGAGATAGACGTTGTAGGCGACCAGAAATTTGCGCGCACCCACGATGGTCGCGCCTGCCGTCGGATGCAGTTCCGCATTGCCAAAATCCGGTCGCCGCGCTGGATTTGTGTTTAGTTCTTCGCGAATGCCTTCGAATTGCCCGCGACGTACGTTTTCCAGATTCTGACGCTCCGGCGTTTGCGCGGCGGCCTCGTACAGGTAAACCGGCACGCGATACCGCGTCCATATTTCTTCGCCGACGCGCCGAGCAATGGCCACGCAGTCTTCCAGCGTCAGACCTTCAATCGGGATGAAGGGAATCACATCGGCCGCGCCAAGCCGGGGATGCGCACCCGTGTGTTTGGTCAGGTCGATGAGCTCGGCGGCCTTGCCGACTCCACGGATCGCGGCTTCCGCGACATTCACCGGGTCGCCGACGAGTGTAATGACACAGCGGTTGTGGTCGGCGTCCATCTCGCGGTCGAGCAGATACACGCCGTCCATCTTCATGGCTTCGAGGATGGCATCAACCCGGGACTTGTCGCGGCCTTCAGAAAAGTTGGGGACACATTCTATGAGTGCGGGCATAAGAGATGAGGATAAAGCAAGGGATTAGCTGTTACCTAATCTCTCTATGCAGCAGCCTAGAAGCGAATCGCGAGGGGTTCAACATTGTGGCCGAACAAGCGAAGAGACGCTCGGCGGAACACTTCGTCGCTACGCACTCTTCAGGTCGCGCGAGGGGACCGGCTCGGCATCGCCTAGATAAGTCTTGATCTTGTCAAGCAGGGCGGGAAACATCTGCTCTTTGGGAAGGCACTCTTTTACGTCGCGTCCGCCGTCGATGGGTCCGTAGCCAGTCACGATGATCACGGGAATTTCAGGGCTGCTGGCGTGAACCCGTTTCGCCAATTCCAAGCCGTTCATTCCTTCCATGCGAAAGTCGGTGACCAACAGGTCGAACTTTTGGTCTTGCAGTTTGGCCAGCGCATCTTGCGCACTGTATGCGCTGACCGCCCGATAGCCCTGCATCTCGAGAATCTCGCAGCTCAACCGAGCCAGTAACTCATGATCGTCCACAAAGAGAATCGCCTTCATTGCGCACCTATTTCCTGGATCTGACCTATACGCTTGGTTTCGAGGAAGTCCCGAAAAGATGCCTGTCACGACGGCAATTTCTTGTGAACTTATGCCCTGTGCGGCTGGTTTGACCGTCTCAGGAGCGTCATGTAGAGTTAACTTCGCTCCACTCCCGCCTTGCGAGAGGCCCGTACCACGGGCGGTTAGCTCAGTTGGTTAGAGCGCCTGCCTTACAAGCAGGAGGTCGCAGGTTCGAGTCCTGCACTGCCCACCAATTTTCCGCTGTACAATCAAGGACATAGCAGCCCTGGTATCATCCTTCACGCGAGGCTCCTCTCGACTGAAACTTCAAGTTAAGACGTTCGTAATTGGCGCAATTAACGGGGAAATGGACTACGAGTGGCAAGGGCAGATGTACTTACTAACGCTGCTGTCTGCTCGACCGTCTTAGCCATATCGCGGCACGGTACATCGAGACAGGTATGATCCCTGCTCGCTGCACAGGGTCACATTCACGGTGATGGGGTCACCGCCACGTTAGCCGGGACAGCGATTGGCGGGTCGGATTCAGTACGAAACGGGTACGGCGTCGCCCCCCTGTTGGTACGGACACGTCACAGGAAAGTATCATGGTGTCCATTGCAGGGGGCTGAAGTACCCACGAAATAAAGCGGTTACAGTGCAAGTGATGGGATCGGAACTCGGGATGCTTGACACAAAACTGATCGAGAAAGTCGCGGCGATATGCCTGTAGTTGGTGAGGTTAACGGTACTTTGCCAGAGTCGCCGGCTGTCGAAAGGTTCGCCTGACTAAATCCGCACAGGCTTAATCCCAATCCACAAACGCAGACGAGGAAAATTCTTGGGGTTTTCAAATCCATCTCCTGTCGAATTTCCAATTTCAAAACGGCGTAGCCCTGAATTGAGACGACGGGTCTACCAAAGAAAGCAACCTAATGCAGCAAATATTTTTGCGGCTGCGACATGCCATCCCCTATTGTGGTCAGAACTCAGTTCCGTATCCGAAGTCCGGCGTTTTCTAAATAGAGAATGTCACTGGGCTGGCCTGAGGTTTCGTCGGCTGTGGTGAGGTGCCGGTACCAACTTCTTGCGACATTCAATGGTTAAGGATGGCGTTGCCGTCAATCTGGAGAGCATCCGGAGCGGCTGCCCAGATTGCGCACGCAAGAATAATGGGCAAACACAAAAGAAGGCCTGCGCGGCGGCTTCGAAGGGTCTTCAGCCCAATCTTTAACCAGACTTTCCTTGCCAGAATATGGTGATCTCGATTATGGGATGCACATATCCTGCTAGAGGCCGCAATCCAACCATCTGGACCCAGGCGCTGGAGCCGCCGGTACCTAGCCGAAAGATCTTTTCGAGTGCGGCGACCATGGTATCCCATGCAATTTCATCGGAAGAGCGAACCTATTTCCAGGACCATGAAGGAAACGCACGCGGTTGGCAATCACACATAGTCAAACAGGGTCATGAAACCAAAATCCATGTGCAATTGCTGGTGGCAATGGAATAGGGTCAGGCCCGGGATTATCGGCAACGAAATCCACGGCGATCTCTTGGTATCCGCCGAGCATGACCACATCCTTCATGATTCCTGCAGTCGGGGTTCCCGCCAAACTGGTCAGCTCGAAACTGTGCCGGTGCAGATGAATGGGGTGGATGTCGTCACTGGCATTGCGCATATGAATTCGATAGCGCTTGCCTTGTTTCAAGTGAAACGTGGCCGGGGCCATTTCGTTGGACATGGGGTATGCGACTCCATTGATGGTCCAGCGATTGAATCCTTCTTCGGCGGCGTTGTCTTTAACGAAGGTCATTTCGAAAGTCTCGTCCGGCGCAGGCGCGCTCACGCCAGGTTTGGCAAACCGGGCGTAATTCCAGCGGAAAGGCGGCGGGGCGATCCACTGCGGTTTGCCGGTATGTCCCGCATACTCCACCACGATGCCCATGCCATGGCGACGGTCATCGTCCGCAAGATCGCCCATGATCCAGATTCCCGGATGGTTCATCTCCACAATCGCAGAGATTCGCTCGGCCGTCCCCAGCCAGAGCACTGGAACGCTCGCGGGATTCGGCACCGGATTGCCGTCGAATGCGACCACGCGAAAGGAATGGCCGGGCAACGCCAGACTGCGGATCTCGGTGGCGCTTCCATTTAAGACATGAAACAGGACTCGCTCGCCCTGCTTCACGCGAACCGGCTCTCCGTGCCCCAGCATGCGGCCATTGATGGTGAATGAGCCGTAGCCGACCTCGTATCCTTTCGGCATGCCTTTGGCCAGCGAGGCCTTCATCGCGGACTCACCCTGTTCTTCAAGAGTCTTCACTTTGGTTGCTGGCGACAGGAAGTCCATCGCCATGTCTCCGCCGCGGCTGAAGGTGGGCTCGAATTCCTTCAGCGTGAGAAAGACTTCGCGGTCATAGTTTCCTGGCTCGTGCTTTGGCTCGATGTATACCGGACCAACCTGGCCGCTGTACTGGCCGGCGGCCAGATCTGCTCCCGCCCGATTGTGTGTGTGATAGAAGCGCAAGCCTGCCGGCCTCGGGGTGAATACGATCCGGCGTTTGCCATGTGCGGGAACAAAAGGCGTGCCTTCTTCAGCCGCTCCGTCCACGTCAACGGGAACCATCTGGCCATGCCAATGCAGTTGCTCCGGCGTATCGGTCTCGTTGTGGATATCGACCGTGACCGCCTGCCCCTCCTTAAATCGGAGCAACGGCCCAGGAAATTGACCGTTGTAGGTCGTCGTCGAGATGATGCGTTTGGGCGCAATCTCGATGGGGCTCGCGCCAATCTTGATGGTGTAGTCGGCGGCATCGTCAGCCTGGATTGTGGAGTGTCGTCTGTACAAAAGGGTGGGTCTGGGCAGCAAACGCCGGAAACAGAGTGGTACCGGTCAGCACGCTTGTCATTTT
>CAVXQI010000005.1:0-311842 GCA_963763725.1 uncultured Acidobacteriaceae bacterium | reverse complement strand
AGACGAGGCAAAGTAAAGAGAAGGCGCAGAAACCTTTTATTTGCTGCGCCTCATCACCTCGATCCAAATTATTTTGAGGCGGCCCGTGGTGAATGTGCCGTTTTCGAAAAAGGCACATCATCATCGCCTTGATCTAAAAGTTGTGGATCACAACGCCATGTGCAGGAACATCAAAACCCTCTTCAACTTTGCTGGAGCACGAAGTTCAAGCCGCTGATCTTTCGGACGAACTGGAGGGCGGCGGCTTGAACTTCGTGCTCGGTAACCGGCGGGTCAAAGTTGAAGAGGGTTTTGATGTTCCTGCACATGGCGTTGTGATCCACAACTTTAGACGAGGCAAAGTAAAGAGAAGGCGCAGAAACACTTTTATTTGCTGCGCCTCATCACCTCGATCCAAATTATTTTAGGCGGCCCGTGGTGAATGTGCCGTTTAAAACACCGGCTGAAGAGGCTGCTGAAAAAGTCGAAAACAGCATATCTCGCGTGCCAAGCCGCTCGGGGATGACAAACTAAAGAAATTAATTCCTTACCCGCGCCCCTTTAAAAAACGCGAAACCGATTTTTTATAATTTTGCCAAGCCGTGCCCTTTCAAAACGGCACATTCACCACGGGCCGCCTACAAATTTGGATCGAGGTGATGCGCACAAATAAAGGTTTCTGCGCCTTCTCTTTACTTTGCCCTCTCGTCTAAAGTTGTGGATCACAACGCCATGTGCAGGAACATCAAACCCCTCTTCAACTTTGACCCGCCGGTTACCGAGCACGAAGTTCAAGCCGCCGCCCTCCAGTTCGTCCGAAAGATCAGCGGCTTGAACTTCGTGCTCGGTAACCGGCGGGTCAAAGTTGAAGAGGGTTTTGATGTTCCTGCACATGGCGTTGTGATCCACAACTTTAGACGAGGCAAAGTAAAGAGAAGGCGCAGAAACCTTTTATTTGCTGCGCCTCATCACCTCGATCCAAATTATTTTAGGCGGCCCGTGGTGAATGTGCCCTTTCAAAAAACGGCACATTCACCACGGGCCGCCTAAAATAATTTGGATCGAGGTGATGGAGGCGCAGCAAATAAAAGGTTTCTGCGCCTTCTCTTTACTTTGCCTCGCTCTAAAGTTGTGGATCACAACGCCAGGAACATCAAAACCCTCTTCAACTTTGACCCGCCGGTTACCGAGCACGAAGTTGAAGCCGCTGATCTTTCGGACGAACTGGAGGGCGGCGGCTTGAACTTCGTGCTCGGTAACAGGCGGGTCAAAGTTGAAGAGGGTTTTGATGTTCCTGCACATGGCGTTGTGATCCACAACTTTAGACGAGGCAAAGTAAAGAGAAGGCGCAGAAACCTTTTATTTGCTGCGCCTCATCACCTCGATCCAAATTATTTTAGGCGGCCCGTGGTGAATGTGCCGTTTTGAAAGGGCACGGCTTCAGAGGTTGTTGAAAAAATCGGTTTCGGCGTTTTTTTTTGAAGGGGCGCACTTTAGGTGCGCCCTTAAACTCTTTAGTTTGTCATCCCGAGCGGGCTTCAGCACGCGAGGGATCTGCTGTTTCGACTTTTTCAGCAGCCTCTTCAGCCGTGCCGCGAGTGCCGCAGAATGAATGTGGTTTTAGCCGCTGAGGGATACTCTTTTCAGAATTCCGACTTCTGCCCCCGGGCGCGCTGTTAGGCGGCCCAATCGCTGTCGGCACCGGGACGGGAGCTGGCCGACAAATTAAAGCTCACGGCTGATGGCTGACAGCTGACGGCTGATAGCTTCTTACAGCGCACTCATATTCGACAGGAACTCGCTGTTGGACCGCGTCTTGCCCAGCTTGTCGATCAGCAGTTCCATGGCTTCCACGGGAGACAGCGGGTTCAACACCTTGCGCAGCACCCAGACGCGTGCCAGATCTTCCTTGGGAATCAGCAATTCTTCCTTACGAGTGCCGGAGCGCTGGATATCGATGGCCGGAAAGGTACGCTTATCGACCAGCTTGCGGTCGAGAATGATTTCCATGTTGCCGGTGCCCTTGAATTCTTCGAAGATAACATCGTCCATGCGCGACCCGGTTTCGATGAGGGCCGTCGCAATAATCGTCAGCGAACCACCTTCTTCGATGTTGCGGGCGGCGCCAAAGAAGCGCTTGGGACGCTGCAGCGCGTTGGAATCGACGCCGCCGGAGAGCACCTTGCCCGACGGCGGAACAATCGTGTTGTAGGCACGCGCCAGACGGGTAATGGAATCGAGCAGGATGACGACATCGCGCTTGTGCTCGACCAGCCGCTTGGCCTTCTCGATGACCATCTCAGCCACTTGAACGTGGCGGGCGGCCGGCTCGTCAAAGGTGGAAGAGATGACCTCGCCCTTGACCGAGCGCTGCATGTCCGTCACTTCTTCCGGGCGCTCGTCGATCAACAGCACAATCAGCACAATTTCCGGATGATTGGTGGTGACCGAGTTGGCCAGGTTCTGCAACAGCATGGTCTTGCCGGTGCGCGGAGGCGCCACGATCAAGCCGCGCTGCCCCTTGCCTACCGGCGTCAGCAAGTCCATGACGCGGGCGCTGATGTTTTCACGCACCGTCTCCAGTTTGATCCGCTCTTGCGGATACAAAGGCGTGAGGTTGTCGAAGAGGATTTTGTTGCGCGCTTCCTCGGGAGACTCAAAGTTGACGGCCTCGATCTTGACCAGCGCGAAATACTTCTCGCCCTCGTGCGGAGGCCGTACCTGGCCGCTGATGGTGTCGCCGGTCTTCAGGTCGAACTTGCGGATCTGCGAGGGAGAAACATAGATGTCGTCCGGCCCGGGCAGGTAGTTGTAGTCGGGGGAGCGGAGAAAACCATAGCCATCGGGCAGGATTTCCAGCACGCCCTCGGCAAAGATATGGCCTTCTTTTTCGCTTTGGGCCTGGAGGATCTTGAAGATGAGGTCCTGCTTGCGCAGGCCACTGGCGCCGGGCAGTTCGAGGGTCCGAGCAATTTTGGTCAACTCGGTGATGTTTTTTTCTTTTAACTCTGAGATTGTCATGTTCACCTACGGGGAATGTACAGAAGGGCGGGTCGGAGGAACTGCGGGAATGCGCCGAAGGGCGCGGCGCGTTATGCTGCGCGCCGCTGCGCTTCGGTAGCCGTCTCCGGTTCGATAAGTACGTCCTGCCGTTCGGAATCGGCAATAAGGTTCAACACGTCGTTGGTCGTGTCCTGAATCCGCGTGTTGGGTTTGTGAAACTTGCGCGTTGCTTTCGAAGCAAGCTGACACAGCGTGTAGCGGTTGCGCAGTGTGTGGACAGCTTCAAATACTAGTTCAGACCGCATCAATTTGTTCTCCTCGTTTCTATGAATGAATGTTCCCGGAGCTCGGCCAGAAAGAACCACTACTCCTGCATATGAAAAAATGGGCGGTAAGGGTCACTGAATCGCGACGGCCCGTGACAGGAGCTAAAAGTTTGATGCCTCAGCCTCCCATTGGGTTCGTCTTTTTTTGCCTTCTCCGTCCAGCCTTGTTCAGAACTGCAAAGCGTTCTTAAACAATCACTTAATTAGAGTCGCGTCATAGCTCAGCACAATGGTCTTGCCGGAATGTGAATTCCTGATGGCCGGGTGATGGCGTTCAGTGTGTGGCCGTTTTCGGGGCAGGACGCCTTGGACTGGGTACCTACGGAATGACGTCTCACGTGAAAACAGTAAGGTAGTCGTCCCAGGCCATTCCGTCAAGGAAAATCTTTCTCCCCCGCAATTGTTGTTTCGGCATCCTCCAGCCTGCCGCTTAGACGCGACATCATCGCAAAGGTTCGCAATAATTTTGTAACCCGCTGGAGATCAATAAGTTGCTGTGGACATAAGCATTCCCCGCCCTTGGAAATCCTAGCCTAAAGTCCCCTGTCTTGTTCGGAAGCTGATGCATACGAACGATTTACGATTTAGGGGCCTCAGTTCGTGACCGTCGGAAGCTGCGTGAGCAGTTGGATTCCCTTTCGGGCCGCCGAGCTTCCCGCCGGACACGCCCGCTTAAAAAGTCGATTTTAGGCGGGCCTTTTGAATGGGCGCACCTTAGGTCCGCCGATAAGCTCTTTGTCTTCGTCATCTCGAGCAGGCTTCAGACCCGAGAGATCTGCTGTTTTGACTTTTTCAGCAACCTGCAGAACCGTGGAACGATCTCTCTCTCTCCTTGCCTCATACGCGGGCGTGAAAACCCGCACTACCCGTGCAAACCGAACCCATTTATTGCACAACGCTCCAGAGAGAGAAAGACAGTCCCTCCGCTGAAATTGTGGCTCACTGTGTGCTCTACTTTGGTGTTTTCTTGCCGACGATGTTGAGCTGCACGAGGTGACCATTTGGACTTTTGACGAGCAACGCCTTGCCGTCTAGTTTGGCAGGAAATTCTTTCCCGTTGGTCCAGTCCATAAAATCTGCTGCGGGACCGCTGGCGTGGCAAGCGTACACGGTGTCTCCCAGCCGCATGGAAATCTTGTAGTTATCCTCATTTTCCATATGCTGGGCGTTAGCGGCGACTCTTTCGATGGCGACAACTCTGGCTATCTGATAGCCTTCGTCCCCGCTTTGCGCATAGGCGAGCATCGCAGCCATTGCGACACAGCACGATAAAGCAACTAAACATTTCTTCATTAGTATTCCTCTCGGATGGTCGACAACAAAGCCAAGAAAGTATAGACCGGCTGCCCGACGTATGCAGGAATAATGCCCGGAAGAGCAGACTCGTCGAAACCAGGGCGGCAAGGAGGCGATTTTGTCCATCACGCCACCGATCTCTCCTCACGCCCAGAACGTGCGGTCCAACGTCCGGTACTGGATGGCCTCGGCAATGTGCCCCGGCTCGATGGTTTCGGCTCCGGTAAGGTCGGCCACGGTGCGCGCTACCTTAAGAATGCGGTCGTGGGCGCGGGCGCTCAGGCCCTGCTTCACCATGGCCCGCTCTAGCAGGTGCTCGGAGTCGGTGCCCAGTTCGCAGTACTTCCTGATCTCGCGCGAGCCCATCTGAGCATTGGCGTAAATGCGCTCGCCCTCGGTACCGAAGCGCACCAGTTGGATATCGCGGGCGCGAATCACGCGGGCACGGATGTCGGCTGAGCTTTCCGGTACAACACCGCTTCTCAACTCGCGATAGTTTACCGACGGCACATCAATGTGGATGTCAATGCGGTCGAGCAGCGGGCCGGAAATCTTTGACACATACCGCTGGATAATCATCGGCGTGCAGTGGCACTCGCGCGAGCGATCGTTGAAATACCCGCACGGACACGGATTCATGGCTGCCACCAGCATGAAACGCGCAGGAAAGCTCAGCGACATGGCGGCGCGCGCGATAGTCACCGTTCCATCTTCCAGCGGCTGCCGCATCACCTCGAGGACGTTGCGCGGAAACTCCGGCAACTCATCCAGAAACAGCACGCCGTTGTGGGCCAGCGACACTTCGCCGGGACGCGGGATCATGCCACCGCCAATCAGGCCCGCGTCGGAAATAGTGTGGTGTGGCGAGCGGAAGGGACGTGTCCCCACCAATCCGCTGCTGGAATCGAGCACGCCCGCGACGCTGTGAATCTTCGTGGTCTCCAACGCCTCGTCAAACGTCAGCGGCGGAAGGATGGTGGCCATCCGTTTGGCAAGCATGGTCTTGCCCGAACCCGGAGGGCCAATCATCAGCAGGTTGTGCCCACCGGCGGCGGCGATCTCGATGGCCCGTTTGGCCGTCTGCTGTCCGCGCACATCGCCGAAGTCGACTCCGAATTGCTGCGAAGTCTCCAACAGCGCGTGGGTGTCAACCTTGATCGGAAGGATGCCATTCCCGGTATTCAGGAGCTGAACCACCTCGATCAACGAGTGCACCGGGTAAACATCAACGCCATCCACCAGCGCGGCCTCACGCGCATTGATCTCGGGAACAATAAGCCTGCGGATTTTGTTCGCCCGCGCCGTCACGGCAATCGGCAATGCTCCGCGGATGCCTCGCACGCCGCCGTCGAGCGACAACTCGCCCACAAAAAGCGCATCGTCTGGGGGCTTATTGTTCAGGCCTCCGTAAGCGCCGAGGATTCCCAATGCCATGGGAAGATCGAAGCCCGATCCTTCCTTGCGAATGTCGGCAGGCGCCAGATTGATGGTCGTCGTAGTAGATGGAATGTCGTAGCCGCTGTTCTTCAGCGCGGCCCGGATGCGCTCACGGCTTTCGCGCACCGTGGTGTCCGGCAGCCCGACCGTCATGAACGTGTCGTGCTCGGCCTTTATCGCAGCGACATCGACCTCAACCTCGATGAGGCTGGCGTCGATGCCATACACGGCGGCGCTGAGTGTCTTATAGAGCATGCGTGGGAACGCACGCCTACCACGTCGTTACAGTTAACATATTTTGCTTCCGCGCGGTGTGACCGGACGCACGTGGCAAGGTGATGACGGCGGGCTCGATGGGTCTCGAAGGGGCGCACCTTCGCGTGAAAGGTGTACCGTGAGAACCCTTAATTTTTTCGTCTCGAACTCGTTTTAGTCGCCGGATCTGCTTTTTAAGGCCGAAAGCAAACCTCAACATGAATTGTCGTTACGAGTACGGCTTCGAGGAACCTGCTTCTCCCTTAGCTGTCCCAAAGTGATGCCTTGCTTGCTGTGCTCGTAATGAGGATCCCAATAAAGAGCACTTGTCTATTTCGGGCGCACCTTGCCGCCCAAACCGATGCCGGTCAGGAGAACCATCTGTGGGCTGTCCGCAGCATTGTCGGTGATGGTGACGTCCGCGCTTAGTGTCCCTGTCTCGATCGGTGAGAAAATCACTGTGATGATGCAGTGGTCGCCGGGAGCCACTGTGTTGGGGCTCATCGGACAGTTGTTCCACTGAGCGAAGTCGCCACTGTGCGGCCCAGTAACGGCGATGTTGGCGATGCTTAAGGAAAGGCTGCCGCTGTTGGTCAGCGTCACCACTTGAGGCGTTATCGGGCGGTGAAGGCCTTGCGGCCCGAAGTCGAGGCTGGTCGGCGAAAGCGTTACTTCCGGCCCCAACGGAGGCAACGGCTGCCGGTAGACTAGGACGCGCGCCCGGTCTAAATCCGTGATGTATAGATCATCGTTAGCATCGAAGACAGCGGAGTATCCCCCATACGAGCTGAAATCGTTCAAATAAGTGTCCGGCTGGTCGCTGGTGAGCGGCGTCTTGTAGACGAGAGGAAATCGAGAACCGAGATAGCCGTTCAATCCCACCACCATCTGGCCATCTGAGGTAAAGGCTGGCTCGAGAGGTGCACAAGCAAGGAGAAAGTTATAGATCGAAAATAGCTCGCAGCCTGGGTCCGTGAAGCTGCCGTTCGTACCGAACACTCGGGTCGCCGGAATCCCGAAAAGCGCGCTGGAAGGGTTGTCCGGGAACAAACTGGCGTCAAATTCCAGCAAACGGAAATTACCCGACGCTTCCACGGAGTCATCAGAGACATAGACATTGCCTGCCGGATCAAGCGTGACGTTCCCGGGTTTGCAGAGACTGTTCTGACTCGGCAGGCGATGTCCTTCGTCACCGTGTCCTTGATTGCACAATGTCCCGTCCAGGCTGGTCTGCCCAAGCACGATGTCCACAATCGGGTTGGTCAGAGGATTGCTAATTCGAAAGACCCGATTTCGCACCGGGTCCGCCACCCAAAGCTTCGTTCCAGGACCATTCGTAGATACACCGCCAATTATCAGGAAGTCGTCCCAGGAGATGCTTCCTCCTCCTAAAACGGGTAGCGGAGAATTCAGCGTGGTGAATGGTGTCGAATTGCCTGTCAAAGGGAGCGCGTAAACCTGGATTTGTCCATCATTCGCATTGTTGAGCACCCAAAGGTGAGAGGCTTGATCTGCACTCATGCGGCCGTACCGGTGCTGGCCCTCCAAGAGGCATCCTGGAGCGTCGATGGCGCCAAGGCATCCATCAGCCGGCTGGCCGTTGGTCAGTGTTGAGGTACCGTTCCAGAACATCAGTCGGGCGTTTTCGGCCAGAATGAGCTGGCTTCCCGCGACCGCCAGTCCTGGTGATCCGTTGAAGCCCGACCGTCCCACCTGATTCGGGACGGCATACTGCAGCGGCAGGAAGATTCGTTTGTCGGCTGGGTATGCGACCCCGGAAATAAGAGGAATGGGAGCCGGAAAGCGCCACATGTCCTGCAATTCCGCCCACGCGGAGACGAAAATGTCCCCGTCGGTGTTGATGCCGATTCCGCCCGCAGAGCCGCAAACCCTCGCTTTATCCCCTGCGAAGCCGTCTGCGTAGATGAAATATTGTCCACTGGAGTTGTCGCACGAACCGCTGTAATCGGGGACCGGTTTGCCGAGCACTTTGGTTGGTTGCGTCGATCCGGTAGGGAAAAAGAGGAACTGGTTGTTTCCCGTATCGCTCACCCAGAATCCTCCCGCAGGGTCCAGTTCCAAACCTTGTGGATTGCGGAACAGCCCCTCCCCCAGCGAGCTAGTGGCCGACATTCCCGAGAAGAAGGGCGGATTGAAAATCAACACTCGGCCCGTCGAGCCCAAGTTGCAAAAGAGCTGGGAATCGACAACGTAGACATTTCCTGTGCCATCGACCCGGACGCCGGCGGGAGCACACATCTGATTCAGCGCTGCTCCGGGGTTCGCAGAGCCGAAATCCGGCTGACCCAGTACCAAGTCAGCCGAGGCCATTGGGATACCGGTGCGCGGGTCTTTGGGAAACCGCAAAACCCGGTGGTTGGCATTGTCGGAAACCCACAGGTTCCCCGCGGAATCAATCTCCACTCCGCCGGTGAATCCCTCATTGAAAATGCTGCGGAAGCACAAGCTCTGGGCATCAGGCAAGGCGTTGCCACGGCCACGATTGCAGCCGTTGCCGGTGAAGTCCGCTCTGGCCCCACACGTAATCGGCGACTGTGTCCGTGGTGAAGGGCGAGTTGTATCGGACGACGCGGTTGTTGTCGAAGTCGGGGACGTACAGGTTGCCGGCGCTGTCCACCGCCAGGTGGGCAAATGAGAAACCTTCCTCGACGGAAATCTGGCCTCCGGCATTCCACAAAGCGTGGAGGCACTGGCGGGCGCGCGAGTCGGGAAGTTTTGAAAGCTGCTGTCCCCATTGCAGCCTGATGTGGTGAAAGATGGCTGGCCGATCACCAGGTCTGCGCCGATTCCATCCTGGACATTGCACACAGAGCCGGGACAGTCGGAGTTTCCGGTGCACCACTGCCCGCCCTTAGGGCCGGCCTGACAGGTGCCCAGGTGGCTCAAGCCCAGGACCCGGCTGTTGCCCCCATCGTAATAGTAGATCCTGTTTGGCTGGACACTGCGATCCACCTCTACGCCCGCCGAGTTAAAAACTCGCGTGGCCGCGACTTGATGCGGGGTGAAGTCGCCGAAATTCGGCTGCCCGATAATTACGTCCGCCCAGAGATCACCGCTTACGCCCCGGACTGCTACCCGAGGCGTGACTGTGAGCTGCGGCGAGAGGAAGACTCCGTTGTAAGAAGCTTGGATGGTCACCATGGTGGGCGTCGTAACCGCAAGGGTATCCACGAGGAACTGGGCGGATGTCGCCCCTTGCGGAACCGTGACGCTTCCGGGCACACTGGCAACCGCCGGGTTCAGGCTGGTTAGAGTTACTGTTATCCCGCCGGTCGGGGCCGGACCGTCGAGGGTGACGGTGCCCACTGACGGCGTGCCCTGCACAACCGTGGTTGGCTTCAGAGCGAATGAGCTGAGGCGAACTGCTGCGGCGGCACTCGACGGCAGGAGCAGAAGAAACACGAAGAAAGCTCTGTGTGCGAAATTGCCTTGTAGCACCTGTATGCTCCGTGCATGATTCTTCTCCTTTAGGCTTCCGCTTGGTTAGCACCGACCTCGCAGTGGCGCTGGCCTCTAAGCTCAAACAGATCGAGAGGCGGTCAAAAATCAAAAAGGGCGGAATTCTGTCCGGAAGCGCAGCGCCCAGTTGCACATCCGAAGACCGAAACGGCCCAGAATTCCGCCAACTTATGCAGGAAGCAATGTAGCGCGAAAGTTCGCTCTGCTCTCGCCTTCCCTGTCCGCTGCTCTCTCCAGCGGTCGATCCTCAATGAAGCGATTGTCACATTGGAAATGAGGATGGCAAATCCCCCGTACGCAGTATCGGTGCGTACCACTTCAGTCGTATGATACGGCGCCACTTAATCGGATCGCGCGCAACAAAGGCGCGCCATCGCTGACGCGCCTTGAAAAGTAAATCCAGACGGAAGCAGTTATCAGAAATTCCAGCTATCCCACCGTTGCCGCGGCCAGGGCCACACGAGCACCAGCCGGCTCCGTGCATTCCTGCGCATCAACCACGGCGATGGTCGTCATGTTGACGATTTCCTCCACCTCCACGCCTCGCGCCAACAGATGCACTGGCTTTGCCATGCCCAGAAGGATTGGGCCAACCGCTTCCGCCCCGCCGACGCTGATCAGCAGCTTGCAAGCGATATTGCTGGCTTCCAGATTGGGGAAGATCAGCACATTGGCGCCGCCCTGCAACGGAGAGAAGGGGAAGGCGGCTTCCATCTTCTTGGCGCTGACCGCGATGTTGCCCTGCACCTCACCATCGATGATGAGGGTGGGGTCGGCATAACGCGCCAGCTCCGTGGCCCGCCGCATCTTGTCGCACAGCGGATGCTTGGTGCTGCCGAAGCTGGAGAAGGAGAGCATGGCCACGCGCGGCTCAATGTCGAACCGGCGTGCCTCCTGGGCCGCACAGAGAGCAATCTCGGCCAGGTCCTCGGCGGTGGGTTCAATGTTGACCGTGGCATCGGCCAGGAAGTACAGATCGCCCTTGCGGGTGATGATGAGATAGACGCCCGAGACCTTGTGGATCCCTTCGCGGACCCCGATCACCTGCAACGCCGGACGAATTGTGTCGGGATAATTCTGGGTCACGCCGGAAACCAGGGCATCGGCGTCGCCCATGCGAACCATCATGGAGCCGAAGATGTTGCGATCGTTCATCAGCTCGTCGGCCGAGCCCAGCGTCACACCGCGACGCTGCCGTAAGCGATACAGCTCGCGAACATACTCCTGCCGTCGCGGAGCAGTTCTCCGGTTCGATGATGGTGATACCGTTCGAGCGGCAATCCCAATTCGGCTGCGGTGCGCCGGATCTCGTCGGCGCGACCCAGCAGAATCGGAACCGCAATCTTCTCCTCGATCAGGACATGGCAGGCGCGCAGGATCTTCTGGTGCGAGCCCTCCGGGAAAACGACGCGCTTGGGATTCGCCTGGGCCTTGTGAATCATGAAGCGCATCAGCTCGTGCGCCTTGCCCAGACGTTTCTCGAGCTGCTCGCGGTATTCGGCGATATCCACCGGATTTTGCGCCACGCCGGTATCCATGGCAGCCTTGGCAACGGCAGCCGCCTCCCACACCAGCACGCGCGGATCGAACGGCTTGGGAATGATGTAGTCAACGCCAAACTTCAGACGTCTCCACTCCGTAGGCCCGGCAGACGGAGTCGGGAACATCTTCTTTCGCGAGTGCCGCCAGGGCATGCGTGGCCGCCAGCTTCATTTCTTCGTTGATGGTGGTGGCATGCACATCCAGAGCGCCGCGGAAGATGAAGGGGAATCCCAAGACGTTGTTGACCTGGTTGGGATAGTCGGAGCGTCCCGTCGCCATGATGATGTCGTCGCGAACCGCGCGCGCTTCCTCGTAAGTGATCTCCGGATCGGGATTCGCCATGGCAAAGACCACCGGTCGCGGCGCCAGGGAGGCGATCATCTCGCGGCGTGAATGCGCCCTTCTTGGAAAGCCCGAGCAGCACGTCCGCGCCCTTCGCCGCGTCCGCGAGGGTCCGCATTGGCGTCTCTTTTGCGAAGCGCTCCTTGTAAGGATTCATTCCTTCTTTGCGGCCCTTGTAGATGACGCCTTTGGTGTCAACCATGGTAATGTTCTCGCGCTTCACGCCCATGCAGACATAGTGCTCGGCGCAGGCGATGCCGGAAGCTCCGGCGCCGTTGACGACCACCTTGATCTGGTCCATGCGCTTGCCCGTCAGTTCCACCGCGTTCACCAGCGCCGCGCCAGAGATAATGGCCGTGCCGTGCTGGTCGTCGTGGAAGACCGGGATCTTCATCGTCTTCTTCAGCGTCTCCTCGATGTAGAAGCACTCCGGCGCTTTGATGTCTTCCAGGTTGATGCCGCCGAAGGTGGGCTCCAGCAGTTGGCAGGTCTTGATGATCTCGTCGGGATCATGGGTATCCAGCTCGATGTCGAATACGTCGATGTCGGCGAACCTTTTGAACAGGACACCTTTGCCTTCCATGACCGGCTTGCCGGCCAGAGCGCCGATGTCGCCCAGTCCCAGCACCGCGGTTCCGTTGGTTACCACCGCGACCAGGTTGCCCTTGGCGGTGTACTTGAATGCGTCCTGCGGGTTCTTCTCGATCTCCAGGCAGGGATCGGCGACGCCCGGCGTGTAAGCGAGACTGAGATCGCGTTGGGTAAGACAAGGCTTGGTGGAAACGACTTCTATTTTCCCCGGCCGTGACCCAAAGTGGTAGTCGAGAGCATCCTGCTTAGTAATTGCCATGACGGCCTCCGAATGAATGAACGTAGGATTGCGTGTGCGAGCAACGAATGCGCGGGCGCGATTACGGCCGAGGCAGCTTATCAATGGAGCGGCGGGCAGTAAAAGTAGATTGGCTTGACAACGATGCGCCTTCCTGCAGGATGCACACGAATTCTCAAGAGCCGGAAGAGGCTCCTCTGGAATTTAAGCATGGGCGTGTTCCGGAAGTGGAACTAGTGCAGAGGTCACACGGGATTGTGAGGAAAGACACAAAGCAGTGGTTAGTGGATGGTGGATAGATGGAAACCAATGCACTTCCGGAGATTGCCATCACAAAAGCGCCTTTGCGCAGCTATCGGGAACTCGTCGCTTGGCAAAAAGCACTTGCCTTGGCAATCGAGTGTATTCAATCACCAAGGGGTTTCCTCACGATGAAATCTACGGCTTGACAAGCCAGATGCGTAGATCAGCCGTTTCCGTTCCGAGCAATATCGCGGAGGGGCAAGGTCGGACGACCAAAGGCGAGTTTATTCAATTTCTATGCCACGCCCGCGGTTCCCTCTTTGAGTTGGAGACCCAGATCGTCATTGCGAAAGAGCTCGGCTACATCTGCGCCCGAGAGGGAAGGACCAATAACAGCACAGGCTAGCGAAGTTGCGCGGATACTTAATGGCTTGCTGACGTCGCTCGGAGTCTCGAGCCGAAAGAGATCGTGGATAGTCGCTAGGGGATGGTGGATAGTCCTTTTCCCAAAGATTGCCATGACTCGCAGACCGTTACGCACGCAGCGGAAAGCAGCTCGCGTTGCTAGGAATATTTGGTCACTATCCACTATCCACCAACCACTATCCACTGCTTAACAGAATCCCCACGATGCTGGCCGACATCAGGTTCGCCAGCGTGCCGGCGATCATGGCGCGGAAGCCGAGCTTCGCCAGGTCGCTACGCCGGTTCGGCGCCAGGGCGCTGAGCCCGCCGATCTGAATGCCGATGGAGCCGAAGTTCGCGAATCCGCACAGCGCAAACGTGGCGATGGTGAACGACCGCGGATCGAGCGCCGCCTTCTGCGCGCTCAACATGGTGAAGGCGACCAACTCGTTCAGCACCATGCGCGTGCCCAGCAGATTTCCGATCGCCAGGCAGTCATGCCAGGGCACGCCGATCAGCCACGCCACCGGCGCGAAGATCACTCCGAAGATCGACTCCAGCTTCGATGGGAACCAGGGGAAGCCATGCGCCGCAAGCAAATTATGAGTTCCGCCAAGGACGCCATCCAGCAATGCGATCAGCGCCAGGAATGAAATCAGCATCGCGGCAACATTCAGCGCCAGATGCAGGCCGTCGGTCGTGCCTTTCGCGGCGGCGTCCAGAACGTTGCTGGCACGCTCGCCAAACTCGATGGAATCGATCTTGGCCGTCCCGGCGGTCAGGGGCTTTTCGGTTTCCGGCACCAGCATCTTGGCAATGAGGATGGTTCCCGGCGCGGTCATGATCACCGCTCCCAGCAGGTGTCGCGCTTCGATGCCGAGCAGGATGTAAGCGCCCAGCATGGCCCCCGAAACGTGCGCCATGCCGCTGGTCATGATGGTCATCAACTCGGAGCGCGTGACCTTAGGCAGGAAAGGACGAATCGTGAGCGGCGCCTCGGTCTGTCCCATGAAGATACTGGCCGCGACGTCCAGCGACTCAACGCCGCTCGCACCCATGAAGCGCATCATGACCTTTGCCAGTTGCCGGATGATGAACTGCATCACGCCGTAGTAATAAAGGATGGCGAAGAACGCGGCGATGAAAATGATGATGGGCAGCACCTGGAAGGCGAAGACCACGCCGAAGCGGGAGAGCTTGGCCCCGAATTCGCCAAAGACGAACTGCGATCCGGCGAAGGAATAGCTGAGCAGCCGATTGACTGCGTCGCCCGCGATGGTCATAACGCGCACACCGAAACTCACGCGCAGCACCAGGATGGCGAAGACAAATTGCAGGATCAGCCCGACAAATACGGTTCGATAGCGGATGGCTTTGCGGTCCGTCGAGAAGAGGTACGCAAACAGCAGAATCGCCAGGATGCCCAGCACGCCGGTCAGACGCGCCATGTGAACTCCCGCAGAAGGTCTGAATCAAGACGACGCAGAAAAGGCCACTGCAATGAAAGAAACGGCAGATTTCTCATGGCTGAAGAGCCTGTGTCGCAACCTCCTATCGGTTTGGCCTATTGGAACGAAGCACGCAAGAACCAGCCCCGCATGGGGCGGAAGAGCTTAGCCCAGCGCTTTAGCACTGGGTATGGCCGAAATAAGATCGAGTCCCGTAGGGACGCCAGATCTCGCCACAAAGCCTCTGAAGCCCTTCGGAATAACAGAAATAAAATGGACTGCGGGAGAGATGATTCCGCCGCGCCGGTACGACCCGCCGCTCTAACCGCGCCCACTGGATTGGTCTTCCACCGGTGCACCCAGTTCGCGCAAAATCTCTACGCTGGCGCTGCTGCCGATCCGGTTCGCGCCGGCATCGATCATGTCCATGAACTGCGCTGCGGTCCGAATGCCGCCCGCCGCCTTCACCCCGACTTTGTGTCCGACCACGCCACGCATTATCACCACATCAGCGACAGTCGCCCCCGCCCCGCCGAATCCGGTCGAGGTCTTCACAAAATCGACACCCGCCTCCAGGGCCAACGAGCACGCCAGAATCTTCTCAACCTGGTTCAACAAGCAATTCTCAAGAATCACTTTCAGGATCGCGTCGCGATCATGCGTCAGTCGCACCAGACTCCGCATTTCGTGCTGCACCAATACGCGATCGCCCGATTTAAGCGCTCCGATGTTGAGGACCATGTCCAGCTCGTGCGCGCCATTGCGCAGAGCAGCTTCGGCTTCAGCCAGTTTGGTCAGCGTAAGATTCGCGCCCAAGGGAAAGCCGACGACCGTGCCTACCTTGACCGGCGAGCCGCGCAGTCGAGCCGCGGCCAGGGCCACATTGACCGGATTTACCGTGACCGCATGAAATCCGTAACCGACGGCCTCGTCGCATAATGCGATCACTTGGTCGCGAGTGGCATCGGGCTTAAGCAGGGTGTGATCGATAAGATTGGCTGCGCTACGCCAATCGCTCACAAGACTGGCCGGTGTGCCGAGTACGACAGGAGAGTTCACAGACATGAGCACCAGAGATTCTATCCCGATTCCGGGCCGGACTCCAGCACACAAATATCCGGCAGATTACGATAATGTTCGGCAAAGTCCAGCCCGTATCCCACCACAAACTTGTCGGGAATCTCGAAACCCACATAATCCCCGTGGATGGGCTCGGTGCGCCGCGACAGCTTGTCCAACAGCGCGGCGATCTTCAGCGACTTCGGCCGGTGCCCTCGCAACATGCTTTGGATGTACGTTAAGGTCAAACCGGTATCCAGAATATCTTCCACCAGGATGATGTTCCGGCCCTCCATCGAGCGGTCCACGTCTTTCACCAGCTTGACCTCGCCACTCTGCTGCTTGGCATTGCCATAGCTCGATACCGCGATGAAATCGAAGCTGACGTCCAGCGTGATCTGCCGCGCCAAGTCGGCAAGAAAAATGGTGGCGCCCTTCAGCACTCCGATCAGCACCACCGGTTCCCCGGCAAAATCCTGACTGATGCGCCGCCCCATCTCGGCCACCTTCAGCGCGATGCGTTCCCGCGTGATCAGCACTCTGAGGTTATCCACCAGCATTCCGCCTGAGAGGGATGAAGAACTCTGGATGGTAGAGAAAGCGCGGCGGAAACTCAACCGGGGTATGACCTTGCGGACTTTGTTCTAATTGGAGCCCCGGACTACGGAGCGGAAGGAGACTGTCGGTGATCAGGATTCAAAACACCCACTCAACCAAAAGACGGTTGAGTGGGGGCGCCCGGCCAGGTCCGTGGCGGATCGCGTTCTCGCGCTTACGCCGTTACCGGCTACGGGTTCGCGGAAGAACCCTGTTAGTGCACGAGCCTAAGCGGCAGGGGTTACTCACTTGAACGATTAAGCAGGACAGTGCAAACTCAGACAGAGCGCATAAACGCGACTTTTGACACTCGGGTGCGTTTCAATATAGTGCGGAGAACCTAATTATGGTGGGAAAAGACATGATAGCGGTAGCGATTGTGCTTGTAGCGTTTCTCGGCGCCACGCCAATCGTCGTGGCGCAGGACGGGGATGACTCGCCGCAGCTCGCGTCACACGCCGCCCCGTCCCAGCAGAGCAACGACCCTGCCACCGCAACAAATGACGCCATCATGGTTCCCGCAGGCACGCGAGTTCCGCTCACCATGAAGCAGGGGCTCACCACCAAAAACGCCCACCCGGGCGATCCGGTTTACGCGCAAACCTCCTTTCCCATTGTGATGAACGACCGCATCGTCATTCCACCGGGTACTTTTGTGCAGGGAGAAATCCGGCGAGTACAGCGTCCTGGCAAGGTCAAGGGCCGCGCCGAATTGCAGATGAGTTTTACCTCCATGATCTTTCCCAATGGCTACACCTTGCTGCTGCCCGGCGCTGTGCAAGGAACACCGGGGGATTCAAATACCGCAGGGGTCAAAGATAAGGAAGGAACCATTCAGGGGGACAGCAGTAAAGGCAAGGACGTCGGGACCATTGTGGGCACAACCATACCAGGAGCGGGCATTGGGGCAATCGCCGGCGGAGGCAAAGCCGCAGCCATCGGCGCCGCTAGTGGTGGAGCGCTGGGGCTGGCTACGGTTCTGTTCACTCGCGGGCCTGAGATTCAGCTCGGGGTGGGAGATTCCATTGAAATGGTGCTCGAGCGCAGTCTGACCATTGATGAAACCAAAGCCCGCAGGGCGGCTCAATAGATCAAATATTTCTTCCGGACCGCCATGAACTGCTCGATCCCGTCACGCCAGTCGTCGGCGATGCGCCTGGGATCTTGTCCAGCCTGCAGCGCCGTGAGGGCCGCCTGATTCGCCAGCAATGGTTTCATATGGGCGATGTCAAACCCGGTTGGCGCCGCCTCGTGCAGGGCCGCGGCCAGTTCCACCCCCAACTCGGGAGCATCCAAAGTCTCCCGATTGGTAATGACGATGCTGACGCCTTCACATTCCCGACGAGCATAGGGCCCACTTGCCGGCGTGAACGTAATTGGCACAAACCGTACCCCGGCGATATTGCGCTCATTCAGATGCGCCGCCAGTCGCTTCGCACTTACCCAGGGTGCTCCGACGACCTCGAAGGGGGTCTCGGTACCTCTGCCCACCGAAACATTCGTTTGTTCAATCAGCGCCACGCCGGGATACAGCGTTGCCTGATTCAAGTCACGCAAGTTGGGTGAGGGATTGACCCATAGCGCCGAGGTCGAGTCGAACCAGTCACCGCGCATCCAGCCTTTCATCGGAACCACCGTGAGATTGGCGTTGATGTGCCGCTCGGCGTTGAACAGCTTGGCCAACTCGCCTATGGTCATCCCATGCCGCACCGGAACGGGGTAATAGTTCACAAAGCTCTGCTGCCCCGCATCCGACACCGGACCTTGAACGTAGGCTCCGTTGATCGGGTTGGGACGGTCAAGCACCACAATCGGCTTCCCCAACGTGGCCGCCGCTTCCAGAAAGTATCCCAGCGTCGTCTCGTAGGTGTAGAAGCGTGCGCCCGCATCTTGGATATCGAATACCAAGACATCGAGCTTGCGCACGACATCGAGCGGCGGACGCCGCTTGGCATCGGTGTCGCCGTAGACGCTGTAAACGGTGACTCCAGTTGCCCCATCTTTCGTATTGCCAATGTCGGGGTTGTCAGAAGTTCCCTGCACACCATGCTCCGGACTGAAAATAGCGCTCAGCTGCAAACCACGCGCGTGGGCCAGAACATCAATGGTGCGGCGACTATGACTGTCGATTCCGGTCTGGTTGGTCACCAGTCCGATCTTCGGCATGGCAACTCCGGAAACTTTCAAGGCGTCGAAGTCGTGCGCCTCCAGTTCATCGATTCCGTTTGACACCTGGCCATTGCGAACCACCACGCGGCGGCTGGCGACTGCCGCCTCGTTGTAGCCGGTGATGCGCGCCACGCGCATCTTCTGCTCTTCGCTGGGCTGTAGTTGCAATGCAGCCGCCACCGCGGTGGCCACTTCGGTGCGCAAGGCAATCACGTTAGCTTCCTTGATGTGCACCGCATTCGTGAGCAGGATGATGTAGGTATTGGTGGTTGGGTCAATCCACAGCGACGTGCCGGTAAAACCGGTGTGGCCAAAGGAACCCACAGGCAACAGTTCGCCGCGATTGGAAGAAAACGGTGAATCGATGTCCCAACCCAGCCCACGCACGTCCGTCAGATTGGGAGACTGCTGCGGGGTGGTCATCTTCTCGACAATCCATAGCGAAAACACGGGAGCGCCACCGTTCAGCAGCGCTTGGGCAAACTTGGCAACATCGTCGGCGGTGGAGAAGAGTCCGGCGTCGCCGGCGACCCCGCCCATCCGGCGCGCGGTAGGATCGTGCACCACCCCGCGCAGCATTTGTCCCGATCGCTCATCGCGTTCGGTGGGCGCGATACGCGGCTTCCACTCCGCCGGCGGAAGAAAGCGTGTCGAGCTCATGCCGAGCGGGCCAAAAATATAGGTTTGCGAATACTGATCGAGCGGCATGCCGCTGACCCGCTGCACCAATTCGCCCAGCACTACAAAATTAATGTCGCTATAAACGAAGACCGCGCCCGGCGGATTGATCAGTTTCTCGGCATTCGCGCGGTTATAGCCTTCTTCCAGGCCGCTCCAATACTTCTGCAGGTCCAAGTCGGGCCGTAAACCGGAGTAGTGCGTCAATAACTGACGAACCGTCACCTCGTCTTTGCCGTTCTGCGCAAACTCGGGAATGTACTTGGCAACGGGATCATTGAGCTTCACTTGACCAAGCTGCACCAGACGCATCACGCAACTGGTAGTAGCCATCACTTTGGTGAGCGATGCCATGTCAAAAATGGTATCGACGGTCATCGGCTCCTTGCTGGGATCGAGCGAGCGATAGCCGAATGCCTTGCGATAAACGAAAGTGCTGTTATGACCCACCAGCAAGACTGCGCCGGGCGCACGGCCTTTCTCAACCGCATCTTTGAGCAGCGCGTCGAGCGGTGCGAAGCGATCTTGCGCCGCTGGGGCAATCGCTGCCGGCGCGGCGTTTGGAGCGGACGCCTTCTGCGCTAGAAGGAGAACATTGCCGCTTAAGCCGAGACAGAACAGAAGGAGCGCTATAACTGGCCGAAGACGAAGCCTCAATGGGTATGAAACCTTTCGTGATTCAGGAATCTGCCGCGCCATGCTGCGGGCAAGTTATTATAAGTTGCGCCGGCATCTGATCTCATTATGAGGTGGTTTTGAATCCATCGTCGCAACCGCTAGCCGACCTGCCATCTGCTTTCGATCTTCAGGACAAGCAATTCTCCCGAGCCTTTACCATTATTACCGAAGCCATCCAGCAACACGCCTTCCCTGCCGCAGCGCTGGCTGTTACTCATGGCGGCTCGCTGATCGCGCTGCGTGGATTTGGCCGCTTCACTTACCAGGACGAAGCGCCTGTGGTTCAGGCCGACGCTATCTTCGACCTGGCCTCCGTGACCAAGGTTGTGGCGACTACCGCTGTGGCCATGCTTCTGTACGAGCGCGGACAATTGCCGCTCGACATTCCCCTCGGACACTTCCTACCCGATTTTGTAGCGCGAGCTCCCCGCCATCAGCAGGCCACGCGCGAGGCACTCACTCTTAGCATGCTGCTGACGCACTCCAGCGGACTGCCAGCCTACGAAAAGCTGTTCCAATTTGCCGCCTCTCGCGAGGAATTGGTTCGAGCCGCGATTACCACTCGTCTGGTTGCCGAACCCGGCACGCGCGTCGAGTATAGCGACGTCGGCTTCATCCTGCTGGGCGAGGTATTGGCGCGTCAAGCTGACCTGACGCTCGACCTACTTGCGCAGCAGGAAATCTTCACCCCGCTGGGCATGACGCACACGCGATTCAATCCTCTAGCGGAGTGGAAGGCCCAGATTCCGCCAACCGAAGACGATCGCGCCTTTCGCAAACGCATCATCCAGGGCGAAGTGAATGACGAGAACGCTTCCGTAATGGGAGGCGTCGCCGGACACGCTGGGGTGTTCGCTCCAGCCATCGATGTGGCGCGCTTCGCTGAATGCATGCTGCGGCGCGGAGCGCCCATTCTCAAAGCGGAAACCGTGCAGCTCTTCACCCGTCGAGTGGAATCTCCCGCCGGTTCGTCTCGAACGCTGGGATGGGACACTCCGTCGCCGGAATCGTCGTCGGGCACTCAGTTCTCGCCTGCGTCGTTTGGGCATCTCGGCTTCTCCGGCGCCTCCCTGTGGATCGATCCTGTGCGCCAACTCTCGGTCACCCTGCTGACTAACCGCACCTGGCCCAACCGCGCATCACAGGCTATTCGCCGGGTGCGGCCACTTGTGCATGATGCGATCGTCGAGGTCCTCGAGGAGCGGTGATCGCCGCATGAAGCACGTGCCTGCCACTGGCACCGTGATGCTCGGCACCGAGCGCCGAAATCGCACCAGCCAGAACCTCGATCTGCGCTGCGCCGTCTAAAAGACGCCAAGGGCAATGTGCGCGAGGCCTTGGAAAACCAATAGCAGCGGCGATTTTTCCTTACCAGGTCATTCACCGGGATTTCGTTCTAAGGAGAAATTTGCCGCCGAAACTCGACGAACCTGGAAGCGTTCCCTATTGCTCATGCGCTAAGGGAAGAGTAGAGTTCCCAAGATCAGAGCGGTGCATCTGGTTCGTACGGGTGGACCGCTCTCCATGCTGGGCAAATCATAGGCTGTTTGGGATGGAAGGTTCGCGTCTGTGATTGACACGACGGCTCCCCGCGACTTCGGCCCCCGAATCCTCGTAAAATGAGGTCTGCGCTGTGATTCACAAATTCGGCGTTAGCAGCGTCGGCTTAGGACATCCCTACATGGACAAGTTTGTCGTTCGCGGCGGAAATCCGCTGTTGGGCACGGTTCGCATAAGCGGCGCTAAGAACGCCGCGCTTCCTGCCATGGCCGCAGCACTGCTTACCGTAGAACCCGTCATCCTGGAAAACGTTCCGCAGGTGCGCGATATCGAGACCGAGCGCAAACTGCTGGCGGCGATGGGCGCCGACGTAGAACTGGGTTACGGCCGCGCCCAGCACCGCACCACGATTTGTTGTCGCAACCTGGTAAGGCCGGAAGCATCCTACGAACTGGTCAAAACCATGCGCGCGTCCACTCTTGTGCTGGGACCGCTGCTCGCCCGCATGAAACACGCGAGGGTGTCTCTGCCCGGAGGGTGCGCCATCGGCGCACGTCCAATTGACCTTCATCTTAAAGGGCTGGAGAAACTCGGAGCGAAGATTTCCCAGGAGCATGGCTACATCGAAGCCCGGGCCGAGCGCTTGAAAGGCGCACGCGTGGTTTTCGAGAAGATCACGGTGACCGGGACGGAAGACCTGATGATGGCAGCGACGCTGGCCGAAGGCGAAACCATACTGGAGAATTGTGCCCGCGAGCCTGAAGTGGTTGACTTGGCAACGCTACTTAACAAGATGGGCGCGCAGGTGGCGGGCGCGGGCACGCACACCATCCGCGTGCAAGGCGTGGATAAGCTGCATGGCGCCCGCCACCGCATTATTCCTGATCGCATTGAAGCCGGCACCTATATCGTCGCGGGCGCGCTCAGCGGAGGAGACTTGCTGGTCTCCGGTTGCGATCCCAATCATCTTGGCGCGCTACTGCAGAAGTTGGAGGAGTGCGGGGTGCGGGTGCTTACCAATGGCGAGTCGGTCCGGGTCATAGTCGATGGTCCGCTGAAAGCCGTAGACCTGGTCACGGAAGAATATCCCGGCTTTCCTACCGACATGCAGGCGCAGTTCATGGCGCTTGCGACCCAGGCGGAGGGCGTCAGCATCGTCACGGAAAATATTTTTGAGAACCGCTTCATGCACGCCCAGGAACTAGTGCGCATGGGAGCCAACGTCAAGGTCGAAGGAACTCGTGCCGTGGTCCGAGGCAAGACGCCGCTTAGCGGGGCGGCCGTGCAGGCCAGCGATTTGCGTGCTTCGGCATCGTTGGTATTGGCCGCCCTGGTTGCCGAAGGCGAGACCATTATTGACCGCGTATATCACATCGACCGCGGCTACGAGCGTATCGAAGAAAAACTGCGCGGAGTTGGCGCCCAGATTCGCCGCATTGGCGAATTTCTTCCCAAGCGCGTCGCGACCCCGGTCGCGGGATAAGGGTGAGGGGCGCGGGCAGAGCGGCGCTTCACTTGGATTATTCATGAGCAAGCTCACCTTTTGAAGGGGCACGGCTTCAGCGGCTGTTGAAAAAGTCGGTTTCGGCGGATTTTTTGAAGGGGCGCGGGCTTCAGCCCGCAAGGGAATCAGCTGTTTCGACTTTTTCAGCAGCCTCTTCAGCCGGTACCGTTAGCACGCGCTCAAAGTAGGCTTTGAGCATGTATGAGAACTGGCTCCGAGTTGGCACGGTGGAACGGTTGCGCAAGAATCCAGCGCCGCAGGCGCGGAAGAGTTTAGCCCAGCACGGAGCCGCAGGCGGAGTGCTGGGTAGAGTAGGAAATGGATCCGAGTCCCGTAGGGACGACAGCTGTTCTCACTCACCCTCTTTAGCCTCTGAGGGACCTCCCACTTCGCCTCAAAGATCGACGTCCCTCCCTCGCCAAAGCCATCCCAAGCAGAGCCGCTGACGGCGCCGCTGAAGCTGCGCCCCTTCAAAGCCTTCTGTTGCCGCTGCTACGGCCACACTGAAACTGTGCTATCGCTCCAAGAGCCGCTCCAGATCGGCAAAGAAGCTGGGATAGGAGATCGCAACACATCCCGAGTTGCGGATAAGGCTTTCTCCCTGTGCCCGTAGCGCCGCGATCGCGAAAGCCATGGCGATGCGATGGTCGCCGAAGGACTCGATTTCCGCGCCATGCAGTTGCTGACCACCGGGAATCCGCCATCCGTCCTCGGTTTGTTCGACCTGCGCTTTCATTGCCCGCAGACCTTGGGTGACCGCACTCAAACGGTCTGACTCTTTCACTCGCAACTCGCCCGCATCCCGGACTTCCAAACCCGCTGTGTAAGGTGCGATGGCCGCCAACACTGGCAATTCGTCGATCAGCAGCGCCGTCTGTGCCCCTGCAATCACCACAGGCTTAGCCACCCCCGGCGTCAGCGCTATGGTTCCCAACAGCTCTCCATGCTGCTCTTCCACGCGCACCATCGAGATGCGGCTGCCCATGGCGGTCAGCACGTCGAGCAAAGCCGAGCGAGTGGGATTCAACAGCACGCCGTCGATCACCAGGTTGGACTCCGGGAAGACGGCGGCGGCGCATAGAAAGAAGGCGGCAGAAGAGCTGTCTCCGGGGATATAAGCCTCCAGCGGATGCAGCGCCTGACCGCCTTCGATCGTCACAGCATTTCGCAACCGGTCAACGGTTGCTCCGAAGGCGCGGAGCGCGAGCTCTCCGTGATCGCGAGTGCGCACCGGTTCCGTTACTGTCGTATGGCCCTCGGCCAGCAATCCAGCAAACAGCAACGAGGTCTTGACCTGGGCGCTGGCGACTGGCATCAGATACTCTATCCCGTGCAACCGGGCGTCGCTGATGCGCAGCGGCGCACAGCCGCTTTCGCTGGACTGAATCTGGGCGCCCATACGCGTTAGAGGCTCAATGACGCGCCGCATGGGACGGCGCGAGAGTGATTCGTCTCCGATCAGTTCCGTGCTGAACGGTTGGCCCGCCAGGAGACCCGACAACATCCGCATGGTCGAGCCGGAATTGCCGCAATCCAGCGGCGCATCAGGAACTCGTAACTGCGGACCCAGTCCATCGATCACCACTGCTCCCTGTTCGTCGCGCTCGACGTTGCATCCCAGAGCGCGGACGCACGCCAAAGTGCTGGCGCAATCGGCGCCGGGCGAGAAATTCTTAAACCGCGAGCGCCCAGCCGCAACCGCGGCAAGCATAGCGTAGCGGTGAGAGATCGATTTGTCGCCCGGGACACCGACGCTTCCGAGGATATTGCGCGCCGGATGTACGGAGATTGATCTGGTCTCGTGCATGGGTTCTCTTGAAGCCAAGTTTTCGTTGTTTCGGTTGCGTTCTTGACAACAAAAACAATTTGTGAGTGCACGTACAACTCTGATGATCGATTTACATCTCACGAATAGCACAGCGCGATAATGCGGTGCTGAACGTGGCGCACCCTGGATTTTGCCGCGGGGCAGATCGAAAGGTAACACGCCCCGACGAATTTTCGATCCCAGGTTGCAGCACTATGTTTTGCCGGGCCACTCTCCTAACCTTGCTCTTCTCGTCGCTCTTCAGCATCCAAGCCAACGCGCAATATGACGGGCAATATTCAGAACTGCTTACCAGTCCACGCCGGATGAGTTCCAATGCCGGTTCCCTGAGCGGCAGCGTTCTGGGCCCGCAAGGAAATCCCGCGGCCGGAATTCATGTAGAACTGCAGGACGCCTATTCCCGCTCCATCATCGCCAGCGCCTACACTCGGCAAGACGGCACCTTTGAACTGTACAACATCCCGGCCGGCCGTTACCAAGTGGTGGCGCAGTCGGCGGTTTCACAAGCGAGCGATGTGGTGAGTGTGGCGTTCGGCCAGACAAACGTGACGCTGCGATTCCTCCACGATCCCGCGCGCGGCGGAAACGGAGATACCGTGTCCGTTGCGGAAATGCTGGTTCCCGGAAAGGCCCGCAGTGTTTATCTCAAGGCGCGAGAAGCTTGTTCTCGAGGGAAATTTGACGACGCGCAACCGTTATTGGATCGGGCCCTGCAGATCTATCCGCATTTTGCCGAAGCCCTTACGCTGCGTGGTTTGATCCAACTGCGAGCCAACCAAATCGACCAAGGCCGCCAGAGCTTCGAGCAGGCCATTCAGTTCGATCCTGCCTACAGCCCGGCCTACGTAGCCCTGGGGGCCGCGTACAACGCCCAAGCCCATTATGACGACGCTTTGCGCACCCTTCAGCGCGGAACCGCAATTTCGCCTCTGGCATGGCAGGGATACTATGAGATGGCCCGGGCATCGATTGGAAAGGGACTCTATGACAAAGGCTTGCAGTTCGCGGACAGGGCTGAACAGTTGAATGGCAACCACCTGGCCGCCATCCACCTGCTCAAGGCCTACGCCATGATTCCCCTCAAATTTTACAGTCGCGCAAAAGAAGAATTGCAGACGTATCTCCAGCGCGAACCCAAGGGTGCAAACGCAGAGCAGGCGCGACATCTATTGGCGCAATTAGACGCCGCGGAAGTAGCGGCTATGGCCAAACCCCAGTAACGTCTTCGGCGGGCCAACCGGGCCGCGCATATCGTTGGGATTTCTCTTTGCCACAGGTCAGCGGCGAGTGCTGGCCTCCGCCTTGGCTTCCCCGAGCGCTTCCGCTGTCACCTCTCGGATCCGGACGCCACCCACAAACCTGGGTGTCGCAGGACCGCGTCCCCAGCGGTTTACGTCCCAGTGCGCCCGAACAAACTTTGCGTTCGGGGTCGCCGTCAAGTCCACCAGCAGCGGATAGTCGCCGGGATAAAACTTCTGCGTCACAGTCGCCAACGGTTTCGCCTCCCAAGTCGTGCCGTCAGCAGAGGTGAACATGGTGACCTCGATTGATTCCTGTTCCACCACTTCATTGATGGTGAGCGTGACCAGGAAAACGCGGTTCGCAGCGGTGCTTACGTCCAAAGCCTCGCTGTCACCTTTAGCGGTGATTACGGTCTTTTCCGGTACGAGGAAAGCATCCAACATGGCGAACCTATTCTACCGGAGGGTCGAATTGGATCGTGGTGACAAACGTCACAGGGTATGACCCGGTTCTATGGCTAACGCCTCAGGAGCCCGTCGAAGAACGTCCGCAGCAGCCCGCCGAACTCCGCCGGCTTTTCCAGGGCGGCATAGTGACCAGCTTGCGAGATAACTTGCAACTGGCTGCCCGGCATGCGCTGCCGCATCAGTTCGAATTCGCTTAGCGGAATGCTGTCTTCCTCGCCTGCGATGAGCAACGAGGCCACGTTGATGGTCGCCAGTGTCGCTACCGAATCGGGGCGCTCCGCCATCCCGCGTTGTACGCCAGCGATGTCTTCTGGGGACATGCTCTGCATCATCTTGCGTGCTGCATCGACGATGTGGGGACGATTGGTACGAGTCCTCTGCGAAAGTAGCTTCGACAGCATTTCCTCGATAAACCCGGCCGTGCCTTCACGGAGCACCCGGTCGGCAAGTTGCAACCGGTTTGCCTTGCCTTCGGGTGTCTCGGCTCCGGGGCGAGTATTTGCGAGTACGAGTGCTGCGACCTGCTCGCGGTATCGGCGCCAGAACTCGAAGAGCAGGTAACCCCCAATGGATACCCCCACCAAGAACGCCTTGCTGATTCGTTCTTGGCGGCACAACCCGGCGAGGTCGTCGGCGAGCTTTTGCATGGTAGCCGGACCTTCGCCGAGTTCAGAGTCGCCATGCGCTCGCAGATCAGGAAGGATCAGCCGATATCGCCTGGTGAGGTCTGCAATGGCTGGGCTCCAGAAGTGATGATTTAGCGGGAAAGGGTGCAGCAAGATCACATCGGGCCCGGCGCCTGCGATTTCGTAGAAGAGATTCGCGTCGCCGCTGCGGAAGGTGGGCATGGGGAAGAAGCAACTAGAGCAGAGCTAATGTTGATATATCTGGTCCTGAAGGGGCACGGCCTCAGCCGTGCCGACAGGAGCGCGCAAAAGAACTTGCCTTTAAGGCCCTGAGGGATTGTCCCTCAGCGGCTAAACAGGCTGCTGGAAAACTCGGTTAGCGCAGGGTTTGTGTCAGGGAACGACTTCAGTCGTGCCGATAAGTTGTTTGTTTTTGTCCTCCCTGTCTTGGTGGTAAATGATTTTCGACCGAGCGAAGCACGAGCAACACCGCCGACAGCTCTGGCGGGATCACTCCTGACTCATGAACCCTGGTACGGCTGGACGTTGGTCGCGGGGGGAGCCACCGGTACGTATTCCGGCTCCTCGGGCATCACGATCCACGCAATGATGTAGGCCAATATGCCTCCGCCGCCGAACAGGGCGACAATCAGCCAAACCACGCGAACCACGGTTACATCGAGATCGAAGTACTCGGCAAAGCCTGCGCACACACCGGCGATCTTGCGATCGGTCCGCGAGCGCATAAGCTTGCGACGACCGGCCACGGCGCCGATACGGCGTCCACAATATGGGCACAGGTTGGCGTCGTCCTGAATCGCCTTTCCGCAATAGTTGCAGTACATACAACCTCCCTACATAGGTGATACGGATAGCATAGAAGGAAGTTCCCAGGGTGCCAAGCTGCCTAGACCAGAGGTTTAATTGCTCTTGTAGGCCTGCTTCATGTAGCGGCGGGCCAAGTCAGCGGCGCCGGAGCTGGAATTCTCGGCAATCACCGACCGGTATTTTTCCAGCGCAGCGTCGCGCTTCTGCAGCACGTCATACATTTGGCCGGCGGCCAGGGTCGCCTTCTGACGCAGCTCGGGGTCATCCCCATGGCTGGCGGCCAGATCATAAGCCTCGGCGGCTTCCTGGTAGCGGCGCTGCCCTCGCAAGGCTTCGCCTAACCCATAGGCCGGCACCTCAATACGGCAACCCGCATAAGCATTACTGCGACAGCCTGCCAGCACCTTACGGTAGGCCGCTATCGCCTCCGGCCCATGTCCCGCGGCATTCATCAGGTGCGCGTACTCGGAGGCCACCAGAAAGTTGCGGGGGAATTCGGCCTGCATTCCGCTGACGACCTTCAGGGCTTCGTCATATTTCTCTTCGCGGCGAAGGAACAGCGCCAGCACGATCTTGCCGTCGCTGGCCACTTCACTATGTCCATCCGCCACCACTTGGCGCAAATAGTCCATCCCTTTTTGCTTATTGCCGCTGATTCCCACCACCGACGCCGCCACTTTTGCCGGCCAACTGAGACTGCCAATAATGTAAAGGTCAGTGCCCACCAGAAGCTTGGCGTCCACGTATTTAGGATCTAACTCCAGCACTCGCTCGTGATCGTGGCGCGCGCTTACGGCGCTGCGCAGCGCCGCGAACCAGGCTTTTTCGGCCATGCCCATATAGGTGGCGCGAAGTCCCCGGGTGATTCCCCGGGCATACAAGGCGTTGACGTTGTCGGGGTTCTTGTCTAGTTGAGCTTGCGACAGCGCCAGCGACTGCCCGCTCAACTGTTGGACTTGATCGTGCACCTTAGGGTCCAGTGGTTCCCGACGCTTCTTGGTAAGGAAACTGTCGGCGGCATAAGCTTCGGTGTCGAGCGCGCCAATGCGGTACAGCTCTCTAAAGATCACTGCGGACAAAACGTGGTTTACCGCAAAGGGATCGCCGGGATGGGTTTGCTGGGTGACCTCGAACTCACGCAGCGCCTTGTCGTACTCCAGATTGTAAAAGTAGTCGAAACCTTTGCGCGTAGCTGGGTCGTTGTCCGAACGCGTAGGGGCGGGATTTTGTGCAGTTTGGGACAGGCCGCTGCTTACTAGGGCAAAGCAACCAAGGACTAGGCAGCAAAAGTACAGTCGGTAAGGTTTCATCAATCGTGCTTACTGAGAAGTTTACCCGATATCCTGTCTCCTCAAAAGGAGCTACAAATGTTTCAGGTAGTTCTAGCCGCGCCACATGACAAATCCGAACCGCCAACTCAGCGAGATGTACTCCGAGCCGGAAGCCGCCGCCGCCTTGGGCATCACCGTCGCCCGTCTGCACGAGCTTCTGGATCAGCACATCTTTACCAATGGCAGCATTCGTCCCGAGTCGATTGATTTCACCTCAAACGACCTACTGCTGCTGAGCTTCTGGAACCAGAATTGCACACCCTCCACGCCTACACGCCGCGTCCTTAGAATGCCCAAGCGGAAGTGATCGATACCAATTGTTTGGCAATTCTTTCCTCCTTGCGGTAAATCCTTCGCCAGGTGCTTCCTGTCAGGCGAGATCGCGCATAGATGCAAGTCACAAAGCCACTTATATTTAGGAGAGACCCAGACTTTGGATGGCCACTTGCGAAGCATAAAACCAGGAGAAGCATCCCCATGCCACAGACGGCGGCACGCAAGAGCGAGGAATACTGGCGCCCCGCCGACCCGGTAACCGCGCGCATCGCCCGCCCCATTCTGGCAGAAGGCCTCTGTCCTGATTGCAGCACGGAGTATCCCACCGCAGCACGGTTTTGTCCCGCGTGCGGACGGGAACGCTATCGGCGTCCAGGTGCAGCCCCCAGTCCTATGACCTTCGCGGACTTTTTTGACGTGGCCGTGATTCGCCAGCGCTTGGGTCTCTCGGTCCTATCCCTGGTGTTCTTTATGGTGGGCGTCGTATGCCTGGCTATTACACTGAGCATCGGCATCCTATACAAGCCGGAAACCCTCGTGCAGTGGCAGGCCCTGCAGTTCTGGCGCGTCGAATGGCTCTTGGGAGCGGCGGCGGCAATGTTGGCAGGGATTCTGCTCAAGAAATAAGCATCCCACACTCAGCTTTCGCAGCCTGGCCTATTGCACCTTGGCTTGGCCCTCGTTCTCTTGGTCCTGGGTTGGCTTCTCGATTCGCAGGTTGGATGCCTTGTATTGCTTGCCATCGAAGATGGCGTGCGCGGTGACCTCCGACCCTACCTTTAGCTGGCGGGAATCCGCAATTACAGCCGGATTGAAATGCAGTTCATAGGTCTCTTGATCGCTGCGGTTTTCCAGCGCCAGCGTATCTGACGCAAATCGAGGTTGGTCACCACGCCGGAAAAGATGTAGTCGTCGCCAGGCTTGGCCAGGACGATGATCTCCTTTGCGACATCGCGGTTCGACCGATCCGCTGAAAACTGCACGTCGACCAGCGCGCCGGGCTGCACATCCGCCGAACTGGCATTGCCCTTAAATGAACTGAACTTAGTGCCCGGACTCACCCTGAAGGCGACCGCCCGCGCGGACAATTGGTCCTGCACCCGAATCGTTCCCTTTCTCGATCGGTGGCCACCACCTGTCCTCGTACCTCCGCGATTCCAGGTTCCGTGACCACGCGAACATTCTTGGCGAACACCTTGCTGCCATCGAGCATGGTGTCGGCATAGACGCGATCGCCCTTATGGATGGCCAGCACCGTCGTCTCGGTACCGTCACGAAAGATGTGGGAGCGTTCGTCCATGAACAGCTTCACCTTCGATCC
The DNA here is from genome assembly GCA_963763725.1 of uncultured Acidobacteriaceae bacterium. Classification (GTDB taxonomy): domain Bacteria; phylum Acidobacteriota; class Terriglobia; order Terriglobales; family Acidobacteriaceae; genus Bog-257. The sequence continues at coordinate 281,153 of CAVXQI010000005.1, read as the reverse complement.
TCCACCGAACGGGGCAATGGTTAAACGGTAGCGCACTTGATCGACGTGGGTGGCTATGCCCCCAATCAGTGTCGGCTTTGCCTTTCGGCAACGGAGGCGGTTCCAGAATCGGGTCATAAGGATTATCGTCGCTGGCGTTCGAGGCCCTGCTCGACGTTGACGTTGCCGCGGAGCCTGAATTGGTTGGGCTATTGGTTTCAGCCCGCGCATTGGATGCTCCGCCAGGTTGCGTAGCCTCGACAACGCTCGTTCGTGTCCTGCTGCGCCGCACTTTGTGCCACCCCGACGACAATTAGCAAAAGCGCCAGCGAGAGGCAGGCGAGGAGGATTTTGAGGATCGCTGATTTCATGATTTCCAGCACCCAGTCTTGATTTCTGCGCGAAAATCGCGCCCGAGAGGCCATCCCTCTGGACGGGTTGGATGCAGTTCCGCCCGGTGGGGTTAGGTCGGCGCGGGGTAGAAACACAAAATTCGAGCGACTCCGACATACCTGCCAACAAAAACACGCTAGATCCCATCTAAGAAAAGCGAGGCGGGTGCCTGTCTTCTCGGTTAAATGGCAGGTAACGCAAGTCCCGGAGGCTCTAATGTTCCCTGTCAAGCCGCACCGGCGCTGGATTGGCATCACGCTACTGCTCGGCGCCCTGGTCGCTACTGCCGTGGCGCGTGATGTACGGATCAGTATTCCCAAGCGCACGAAACCTACCCCGGTGCAAAAACTGAATCAGGAAGGCGTAAAAGCGGTCCAGAAGCACGCCTACAAGAGGGCGAAGGCCCTCTTCTACAAGGCATATTTGATCGATCCCGAACGATCCCTTCACGCTGAACAACCTGGGGTACATCGCAGAACTGGAAGGCCAGGTGGATCGCGCCCAACGCTACTACGCTCTCGCCCAGGACCAGGCCTCCGACGCGGTGGTGTACAAATCCACCGACCGTGCGGCGATCGGGCAACCGGTCGATAAGATCGCCGGCGATGCCGCCGATGCCAAGATGCAAATCAATCGCATCAACGTATACGCCATCGGCTTGCTGCAAAAAGACCGGTCTCCCGAGGCCGACCTGGCGCTGCAGAAGGCGCTGAAACTCGATCCGGCAAACCCGTTCACCCTGAACAATCTCGGCTTACGCCAAGGAGGAGGAAGGAGAGCTCGAGGAAGCCTACAAATACTACATGCAGGCCGCCAACCAGCACTCGAACACTCCAATCGTGGTAACCATGCATCCTTCGTGGCGCGGTAAAGGCATCAGCGAAATCTCCGCCCAGAATGCCGCTAAGGTCAAAAACCTGATGGAGCACGAACAGGACGTTTCGGCGCAGGTTGCGCGCCTAAACACTCGTGGGGTGGCGGCCATCAATCGCAACAATTACAAGCTGGCGCGGCAGTATTTTGAGCAAGCGTACAAGCTCGACCCCAAGAATGCATTCGCTCTGAATAATATGGGCTATCTAGCGGAGATGGACGGCGACCGCGAGACCGCCGACTATTACTACGCCAAGGCCCGTGAAGCCGACCAATCGAGTATGAAAGTGGCTTATGCCACGCGCAAAGACGTGGAAGGCATGAAGCTGGCGGCGGTGGCTGGCGACAGCGACGACGCCGTCATCAAGGCCACGGAAGAAGCGGCTGCCGCTCCGTCGCGCCGAAGGAGGCCCGGTGGTCTTGCGCTACCGCAACAACCAACCCGTGGCCGAACCCGCAACGCCGCCCCAGCCTCCTCAGCCGGAGCCGACCATTTCTGCTCCGCGTGCAACGGTTGACAACCTCTACCGACATAGCAGCCCGCATCGCCTGCACAACCAGCAGCCTCCGGCAGTACACCGGCCGCCTGAGTCGCAACCGCAGCCAGCGCCGCAGGTGGAAAATCCGTCAGGCGGCCTGCTGATGCCACTGCCAGACGACCAGCAGCCTCCGGCAGCCCAGCAGCCACCGCCGCCGGATAACGCGCCGCCTCAGTAGAGCGCACTATTCGCCGTTCGCTTTTCGCTATTCGCTTCGGAATACAGTGAGAATTCGTTCCCTTTTCGGTAGTGTCCTACAGCGAACACTACTCGCTCTTTGTTTCATATCCGTGTTCATGTGCCAATCCGCGGTTGATTTTTGGCGAAAAGCGAAGGGCGAAGAGCGAACAGCGACTTTCACACCCCGTGGTTGATTGGCCCGTTGCCTCGCCCGAGCGGGTATGCGGCTACGATTGCCTTTCGAACATAGTCCTTCGCTGCCCGGACGGCCTCCGGGAGCGTGCTGCCGCGCGCCAACTGGCAGGCAATAGCCGTCGCGAAGGCGCACCCCGTGCCGTGAGTTGACCGGGACTCCAGGTGCTCTCCCGGAAAAACCTCCTCCAGGACCGACCCAGCCCTCTCGTACAGTAGGTAGTCATTGGCTTGCTGCAGATGTCCGCCGGTAATGACCACGGCCCGGCTGCCGAGTTTCCGGAGATTTGACGCCATCGCCCGCAGCCGCGGAAGCGCTTCTTCCCAGGAAAGGTCGGTCGCAACTGGCTCAGCCCCGGCCAGCGACCGCCGCCTCGTCAACATTGGGCGTGATGACATCCGCACAGCGGCAGCAGCCTTTTGAGCAGGATCTGTTGCCCGGGCTGATCCAGCAAAACCGCGCCTGATGACGACCGGATCACCGGGTCAAGAACAACGTTCGGCAGCCCCTCTCCTCCAGAAAGTCAGCTACCGCGGCCGCGACTGCTCCGGATCCCAGCATGCCGAGCCGAACCGCGGCGATTTCCAGGTCGTCGGCCAGGGTCGCGAGCGTTCGGACTACCAGTTCGGGATCCACGGGCTGAACGCCGAATACCCCTTGGGTGGATTGGACGGTCAAAGCCGTAATGCAGGTGACGGCATAGCAATTTTGGGCGGCCGCTGTTTTTATATCGGCGGTGATTCCGGCTCCGGAACTGGGATCGTAACCCGCAATGCTTAAGATGACCGGCGGCTCGCCCATCGGACGACTGTACCGCAATCCATCCCTCACAGGTAGATCGAGATCGAGAGGCAGCAGGACCAATACAAGCTCGCCTGACAGGGAAGCGCCTTGAAGTTCCTTTCGCCGCTCAGCTCTATAAATGACTGTAAATAAACGAGCTTATTTCGATTCAGTTTCAACCCTACAGCCGCCATTGACCCATCTCGATCTACAAGCGCCTGCCGTCAATTTCGGTTTTAGCCTGGCAGACTGAGTCTGTCACACCGCCGTTTCTTGCCGTAGGAAGGTGGTTGCTGCCATTGACGGCGTCCTAGCACGAAACTCGGCGGATGGCAAGGACGACGGTCACACTACCACCTTAGGTGGGTTGACTGTTACTTCTTGTGGTGGATAGACTTATAGGCACTGTCAGGGAGGACCAACTTAACGATGAGAGGTGTTTAATGTTACGAGTACTTAGCCAGGTCGCGGTGACCATGGTTTTTGCCACCGCACTAGGCGCGGCACCCGGTAATAGCACACCGGATTCGAAGCAGGAAAGGGCCCCAGGACAGATTCAGGACACGATACAGTGAAGCCCGTTAAGAGCCGGAAGTTTCAGGTTGGAAAGGCTTCTTGGTACGGCCGCATCTTTCAGCACAAGCAAACCGCCAGCGGCGAGCCGTACGACATGTATCAATTCACAGCGGCGCATCGCACCTTGCCGCTGGGTTCCTGGATCAAGGTTACTAATCTGAAAAATGACCGGTCAGTCGTCGTCCGCATCAATGATCGCGGACCCGTAAAGCGAAACCGGATCATTGACCTGTCCTATAGTGCGGCCAAAATGCTCGGCATGGGCCACGATGGCGTTGATCCAGTCCAGTTGGACGTCGTCCAGACCCCGGTCATAGCCGAGAACGAGGGCGCACAATAATCCTGTCTTAATGCTGTAAACTGAAAGCCGATGAACGATAAAGATCGGCTCATAGTGGCGCTCGATGTTCCGGGCGCCACGCAAGCCCGCCAAGTCGTCCAGACTATTGGCGACGCCGCAACCACCTACAAGATTGGGAAACAACTCTTCACGGCCGAGGGGCCACAGGTCGTCCGCGACCTGGTCGCCTCCGGCCGGAAGGTGTTTCTCGACCTGAAATATCACGACATCCCGAATACCGTTGCAGCGGCGGTCCGTTCGGCCGCCGAACTCGGCGTCAGCATGCTCACCGTCCATGCCTCAGGCGGCAGCAAGATGCTGAAGGCTGCCATCGAGGCTGCCAGTCAGTCCCCTGCCAAGCCGATGGTGCTCGCGGTAACCGTGCTGACCAGCCTGTCGGATTCCGACCTGCAGGAATTGGGAATTGCCGGAAATGTCCTCAGCGCAGGTGCTTCGCTTAGGAGCGCTGGCTCGCGCGGCGGGCTGTGGTGGCTTAGTCGCCTCGGCCCACGAAGCTCGCGAGCTGCGCAAGGCGCTGGGCGAGGGATTTGCGATCGTGACGCCGGGAGTGCGCCCGGCCGGAGCCGCTGCCGGAGATCAGGCCCGCGTGGTCACTCCGAAGGACGCCATCGCGGCTGGGGCCACCTACCTGGTGGTTGGCCGGCCGATCCTGGAAGCTCCCGACCCAGCCTAAGGCTGCACGGGAAATCCAGGATGAGGTCGAAGCGGCCTGTCGGCAGGAGGTGGTCAGGTAGTTGTGGCCCAACACGTGAGGTCAAATGAAGAATCTCTCCCCTGGGCTTTTGAATTATCCTTGGTCAAAGCGTGGACGATTAGAAGTTTTCCTGCGCACCAATTCTCTCGCTTTCTCAATCATCGGCTGGACGCTCCTTTCCGAAATCCCTTCGGAAGAAGCAATCTCTCTCACCGGTTTGTCTTCCAAGAACCTCGCCTCCACAACCCGCCACAACTGAGGAGATAGCGGAATGCCTACGTTCTTCGACGCGGGAGCGACCGTCATCCCAGCAGCAGTTGACGACTCGCCCAAATCAGGAATGCGCCAAGATTTCCGCTCTCCCGGATTTCGCGCTATGAAGGTCCCCACAGCGACGCTGTACCCTTCGGAGGTACTTTGGGACGTCCGAAGCCACTCCGCCTCGCCTGTGGGCCTATAAACGCTCGCAAATGGCGTTCTGGCAATCCGCCTCGATAGCCTTATGGTGGTTTAGCAATTTATCACGTAAGTTTTAAGCGTGTGAGACAATATTTGGCACTTAAGTCTTACATAAGACTCTGGCCATCTCAGGGTTATGCTTACGCTGACTGAAACGACTGGATCGCCTTGGCTTCGTCTTCCTCGACGTCGAACACGGTGTAAAGCTTGGTGATCTGCAGGAGATTGTGGACATTCTTGCTGAGATTCATCAGCTTCAACTGACCGCCCTGATTGCGCACTGAGGTGTAACAGCTCATTAACTCGCCGACACCGGCGCTGTCGATGTGGCGCACATCGGCCAGGTTCAGCAATATGTTCTTGTAGTTCTTGCCCATCAGATCGCGAACCAGGTCACGAACCACGTTGGTTCCCTCGCCCAGCCGTAGCTGGCCGATGATGTCCACGATGACAATGCCATTCACTACTCGTGTACTGGTTTTTAGATTCACAGGGCCGCCTTCACCTTTGCAAGAGTTGATACTGCTCCGGCCGTTAGTTCAAGTCGGAATCGCAACCATCCTACACTGCAAGTGAATCCGGCGAAATGGCGAAATAGCAATCGGAACGTCCAAAATGAAGAAGCGGCCCGCAGGCCGCTCAGGCACCCCAGATTTTTCTGCTACACAAACTTGAACATCGCCACGATCAGGAAAACAGCTTCTGCAGCGGCCAGTCCAATCCAAATTCTTCGCCGAAAGCGGGTGCGACCCAGGTCGCGAGCCAGTTGCATTCGAACCGCCCAGAGCACGGGATCCTTGGCGGCCTGCCTGAACGGCAGGCTGCTCGGCTTCTTCAATACTCGATATCGGCACTTCTTCCCGGGGCTCTTGTGGGGGCGCATCTTTCAGGAAAACCTTTGGAGTACTGATCAGGGTGGACCAGTCCAGAATCTGAAGGCTCGATTCAGCTCCGAAAACCGCTACTGGCTGCGATGTCAGATCCAGCGGGGGAAGTTTTTCGGGTGCAAGCCGGTCACGAAGGCTGGCCATCAACGTGTCCCACCATCCGCGACTCAAATCATCGCCCAGAAGCTCGCCGACATCTACTGGCCGGGATTCCAGTTCCAACGGCGGCAGCGTTTCTGGCGAAATTACATCGCCCAAGTTGGTGAAGACCGTCCGATACCAAGGCAGATCGACCAAATCGCCCACCAGGATCCCGACATCCACGGGTTTGGAGGTGAGCTGAAGTGGAGGCAGGCGCTCGGGCGACAGCCGGTCAAGAACATTGAGCAAGAGGGAACGCCATAACGATATGGTCAATTCCTCCGGAGGAGAAAAATCGAATTCAAACATCCAGTATGCCGCCTGCTCCTTAATGTTTCACGCTTGCCGTCACCGGTTGGGTGTCCTTCACCGTGTAGTCCGAGGGCACTTGGAATAACTGCGCGATGGGCTCTGTACGCACGATGTTTATCAGCTTCGTGGTGTTATGACCGGATTGGCCGTCATTGGTCTCGGTCAGCACCGTCATCTTCAACTCCGGAGAAAACCACGTCTCAGTCACCGAGACGATGGGCTTGTCGTTACCTATCGATCCGGCGTCAATGATTCGCGTTGTCCGCGTACCGGTGGCGTTGACGCCTTCGATGTATCTGTTCCCCATGCCTTCGGTCCTGGTTTCGACCGGCGTGATCCCCAGCCTCGCTGCCATCTTCGAAGTGGTAGCTACTCCGGCGGGCGAACTCCGTTCTGACGACTTTAGCCCCGCTTGCGCAGGAACAACGTTTACCGGTGAGCCCGCAGCGCTGGCTATCGCCATTGGCGCCGTCTGCACCACTCCCTGTCCCAGGTGGAAAATCGTCGCCGTCTTGGTCTTGGGGTTGAGGCTAATGATCTCCCTCAGAACCGGGTCATTAATAGTGATATGTTCAAATCTTTCCGCCCCGGGTTGAGCGGACGGCATGTCGCTATCCGTGCGCATGCGGCCCTGGCTGTCGCGATAGATCTTGCCGCGCGTCTCGCGATGGATATGACCGCCGTTATCCAGGGCGCGATCGTACTGCGAAACCGTCTCGGCCGAAAAGGGCGAGTTCCTAACCGTGGCTGCCGCGGTCGCGTTTGTGACTCCGGCGGGAGCGGCAACTGCGTGTCCGCTCACCTGTGCACCGGCGATTCCAGTCATTAAAAGGAGCAGTCCAGCTAGCATCCACCGTAATTGCATACATCCCCTTCTTGGCCTCGGCAACGAAACGACGAACCAGCAGTTTTGTTATTGTGTGCCGGATTGAGCGGCAATGCAACTTTATGCGAGCCGCACCGGTTACTTTGCGGGATCAGGTTAACCAAATGCAACCGCGGATTTCACGGATGAACAGGGATCAAGCTCAAGTACTTCTTAAGTGTTAGATCCGCGCTCCTTCGCGTCAATCCGCAGTTAAAAGATTGGGGACACTCGAGCGATCACGCCGAATGCGCTGCGCCAACTCCGGCGGCGGCCGTGCGCACCATGTAATGCTGTTCCGGCACTTCGAAGCCCGCGGTGGTAAACGTCTCCTTAATCAGCCGGTTGGTATCGAAGTACACCTGCCAATAATCCTTGTTGTTGCAATACGGACGCACGGCAAGCACCGGTCCCGCGAGATTGAAGGTCAATATTTCCACATCGGGCCCAGGATTGGTCATGACGTTTGGAATGCCCGCCAACGCCTTTTTGAGCGCCGCCATCGCTACATGCACATCCACCCCATGTGCTAGTTGCGCCGTCAGGTCTACCCTGCGATAGGCGTTGGTGGAGTAGTTCTGGATGACGTCCCCGAAGATCTTGGCGTTACCGACAATGTGCCGTACGTTGTCCAGCGTGTCGATGTAGGTTACGAACAGTCCGATCTCGTGCACTGTACCCATGATTCCGCCTGCGGTGACGAAATCGCCAACCTTGAACGGCTGCAGGATGATAAGAAATACTCCCGCGGCAAAGTTGGCGAGTAATCCGCTCCATGCCAGGCCGATGGCTACACCGGCAGCGGCGATCAGCGCTGCCAGGCTCGTCGTTTGGACGCCGAAGAAGCCGAGGATGGCGATGACCAGTACAATATTGAGGGTGGCGGCAACCGCATTCTGGATATAGCGAATCAGCGTGGGATCGATTTTCTGACGGGTCATGCCGCGACCGATGAGGTTGATGGCAACCCCGATCAGCCAACGACCGACAATCCACAGCGCAAGGGCCTCCAGCACTCGTATGCCAAGCGCAATCAGGGCTGTCCAGCCTGCCGACATTAGTGCATCCACTTTCGTTTGCATAACTAGATTCCTCCCGGGAGACGACGCTAACCGACCGCCAAACAGCCGGCGATGGCGGCTGCTCGCCGCGATGGTAACACAGGAATGGTTACGACTCTGTCAGAGGACTAAAGCGCCGCACTGCCCGAACCGGTGTGCGCACTCAAGCTGTGCGGATCATCATTCTTAACTGATTTAATACTCGGCATCTGCGAGGTTGGGTGGTTCGCCTTCGTCAGGCTCGATAGGCAGCTCCTGCCGCGGCTCCTCCGAAGAAGCACTTCCCTCACTTTTTCCTTTTAGTCGCACCACCGTAATCTTGGCGAAGCCCTCTTCAAACTTCGGCGGACGCAGCTTGGCCGCCATGCGCTTCATAACGTCTTCCGGCACGTTGCGCTCGCGCCGGCGATTGCGTTCGATACAGACCTCGGGCGGCACATCGAAGAAAACCGCATGCGCCTCATAGCCGAAGTCGTGCGCCAGTTTCACCCAACTACGGCGCTCGTGGGGAGACAAGTTGGTCGCATCCACGTAGTTCCAGGGACGACGGGCCAGCAGCCGTCCGCGCAGCATAGAGCGCAAAGTCGAGAACACCAGGTCCTGGTAGCGCTGCTCGGTGACGTCGTCGAACAGCAGAATGCGCACCATGTCGCTGGACAGCGGGAGGATATTGTGACGCTTAAACCACGTGCTCTTGCCCGATCCCGGCAGTCCGATCGAAAGCACTACCGCGCCCTTCGACTTCTTGGTTTCATGCGGAGCTGGCGGACGAGGCACAGCCGCAACCGCTGCTGCGGGCTCACCGATCTCTGCCGCGTCCTCGGCTTCGCCTGCTTCTCCGGTGGGGCCACCGGGGCTGGGTAAAGCAGGTGCCTGCGTAGGCTGCTGTGGCCGGCCACCGCGGCCACGTCGTCCGCGACGCCGGTTGCGGTCGCGGCGCAGCTGCTGTGAAGGCTCTTCGCCTCCACCGGCTGGGCCGGCCGGTTGTGGCTCGTTGGGCGTGACTTGTGGTTCAGCTTGAGTTTCGGACTGCGATGCAAAATCGGGCTGCTTATCAGCGTCGACGTCAGCAGTCGTGGAATCGGGGAATTTGGGTTGCAGCGGGGCCGGATTCTCCTGGCCTGGCTTGTCATCTGTCGATTTGCGCCGCTTGCCGCGGTCGCGCATCCATCTGCGCATGATGCACTTGTAACACGCCTGCCTAGTTGGTAGCAATCGGCTGGCGGTCTGCACCATCCTGCAACCGCTGCCAGAGGTAGGGTGACGACCGGGTGACCGGTTTCACCGTGTTCTCCGAACTGGGCACCGAGGTTTCCAAGTTTCCCAGCTCGTCCCGCCTACGACGAAACCGTCTTCGCGCTGGCCGAGCAGCAACAGCAACGACGCCGCGAACAGCACCTGCGAAAACAGGCCCAAAGTATGGGATTTACCCTCGTCCCCACGGAGGCGCAACCCGCTTGATTCTCGCCACGTACAAATCTGTCCATTGGGAGCGATGAGCGCAGCGAGGAGTCGAAGGACCCCTGCCTTGCAAACAATCCTAAAGTTGCCAGCCAGCGGGAACTAGGGGCCCTCGCTGCGCCCGCTCCGGACGACACCGCGGGGCTCACAATCACTGCCGCGCATTAATAAGCCGAATCGTTTCCAGCACCACGTCACCGCTAATCGCCAGCGACTGCGGGCTCAGTTTATCAATCGTGTCCTGTACGGTGTGGTGGAAAACGTTGTGGTAGCCGTAGTCCAGATCGATGATGTCCACCGCAGGCACACCAATCTTGAGCAAAGGCAGATGGTCGTCCTCGATGCCGGCCCTGTATCGGTAGAAGTGTGACTGATAGCCCAGGTTAGTGGCTGCCTGATAGACGAGAGCGCGCAACCATGGCGTCGAAGCGGTTTCCTCCAGAACGTCGAGGTCGGCATCGCCGATCATGTCCACCAGAATGAACGCCTTGATTTTCTTCGCGGTTCCATCCTGCTGCCATCTCTGCGCCAGTTGCCGGGTGCCGTACACGCTGTCGGTGTCGGTCCACTTTACGAAGGCCTCTTCCCCGTCGGTCCACACCAGCCAAACGCTGTAGCCATCCAACGCCTTGCCGCGGAACTGGTCTGCCAGCGCCAGCAGCAGCGCGGTCGACGAGCCGCCGTCGTTCGCGCCCACGTAAGCCTTGGGTAGTGGATAATTCGTGTCGTAATGTCCGGCGACGACGATCACCCCGTCTTTGCGGCCTGGAAATTTCGCAATGATATTGTTGATTGGAAACTTGCCCACGGGCGTCTGCGCGGTAAATTTGTCCTGCTCGACATCCACGCCCTTGAGCTTCGAAAGAATGTACTGCTCCAGCTTGGCGTGTCCGGAGCTGCCCACCGGGCGAGAGCCGATCGCGACGATCTCTTTCACGTACTGCATCACGTGGTTGCCATTTATGTCGGGCTTAGGCCCAGCAGGTTCGGCAGCTTGAGGGGTCGTGCCCGCTGGTGCCGCCCAGGCCATCGCAGCTGCGGGTTTCGCTTCAGCCGGTGCGGCTGAGGCAGATTGCTCGGGTTTGTTGCATGCGATGGTGAAGATCGCGAGTGAGACCAGCAAACAGAGGACAATGCGGCAAAACGCGTTTCCAGGCAGCTTCATTCTGCCGCTATTGTAAATGGCGGCGTGAATCCACCACAGAGGCGCAGAGGCGTAGAGAAAAACTTTTTAGCACGGAGGGCAGGGAGAACATCAAAGCTAGAAAACTATGGAAGCGGATTAGTCACTTAGCCGTCGATTTAATCTTCTCGGGTGGGCTTTTGACGGGAACGTGATGTGGTGACGAGACGCTAATTGCCAAGCGTTAATTGTATTCTTGAATTCGAAGTCTCCGTGTCCACCGTGTTCTCCGTGGTGAAAAGGCTTTCTCTGTGCCTCTGCGGTCAAAATAAATCGGGCGACCCCGAAGAGCGGCCCTGTTGGCTATTTGCTAGCCGCAAATTACTGCCCTACCCAGCCACTTCCTCCAACTGTTTCTGATCGATATCGAAGTTGGAGTACACGTGCTCCACGTCGTCCTGATCTTCCAGCGCTTCCAGCAAACGAATCATCGTGCTCGCCTGGTGGCCTTCCAGCTTGGTGTAGGTCTGCGGGACCATGCCGATCTCAGCCACCTCAGGCGTGATGCCGGCTTTCTTCACGGCTTCCAGCACCGACTCATAAAGCGACGGGTCAGTCAGAATCTCCCAGTTGTCGCCATCGTCCTTCAAGTCGTCGGCGCCCGCTTCCAGAACGATATTCATCAGATCGTCTTCCTTGGCCGCCGCCTTCGCAATCACGATGTCGCCCTTCTTGTGGAACATCCACGCCACCGAGCCGGCTTCGCCCATGTTCCCGCCGTTCTTGGAGAAAGCGTGCCGCATCTCGCTGACGGTGCGGTTGCGATTGTCGGTGGAGACCTCCACCAGGATCGCGACGCCGCCGGGACCGTAGCCCTCGAATGTAATTTCTTCGTAGGACACGCCCGGCAATTCGCCGGTACCGCGCTGGATGGCGCGCTTGATGTTGTCGGCCGGCATGTTCTCCGCCTTGGCCGCCGCCACCGCGCCGCGTAGCCGGGGATTCTTTTCAGGATCGCCACCGCTCTTGGCCGCGATGGTAATTTCCTTTATCAAGCGAGTGAAAATCTTGCCGCGCTTGGCATCCAGCGCGCCCTTCTTGTGTTTAATGGTTGCCCATTTGGAATGGCCGGACATGGAGAAACCTCAGATCTTAAATAAGTTCGGATTGGTACCGATGGATGCCTCGCCCGTTCCGCAAACGAAGCGACGCTTCCGCTTCAAGTCGAGCGGAAAAAGAGCAGGCAAACCGAAATTATAGCACCGCCAAGGGCGCCGTTTTCAGCGGGACGGTGGTAGGTGGGGGTGCCCCTCTCTCATTCGACTTCGCCGCCTCTCACCTTTACACTGATCCTCGATGCTGGCCCAGGAATTTCGAGGAATTCCATGCCATTGATCGAGGCACTGCTCCTGCTGTTGGTCTTGTCCCGGGCCCTCGGGGAGATCGCAGGCCGCTTCGGACAGCCAGCCATGATTGGCGAGATCGCCGCCGGCGTGCTGCTCGGCCCTTCCGTCCTCGGCTACGTGCACTTTACCCCGGAGATTCGCGCCATTGCCGATATCGGCGTCCTACTGCTCGCTTTCCTGGTTGGCATGGAGATGGACATGGACGCCCTCTGGGCCTCCTGCCGCGGCCGGGGAGCTTGGGTTAGCGCCGCTGGCTTCGTCGTGCCCCTCGGTCTCGGCATTCTTATCGGCTGGGGCTTCGGGCTCATAGGAAACGGCGCAGGCTTCTATTGGCTTGTCACGGTGACCACGCTGGTTGCCGATCCTTCGGACTTAATAGTGGAACTCGACGTGGGCCCGCTCGAGCCCCCGCACCCACAAACGCCAAAAGCTATTAAGCACTCAAGAATTGCAAGGCCAACTTTTTTGCTTCTCATCGGCCTCCTCGTAAAAGCTGAGTCGATTAATCTCGACCTTCTCCCCATTGCCGCACGGGCAGCACAACTTGAGCTCGCTTCCCAGTTCGTTGCTGAACCTCTGCATAACTTAATTTTACGGCTGCGACACGAGATCACTATTGGAGAATCTCACAAGTGGTTCGCGCCGAGGTTCCCGTTTTGGCATTGATGGTCTGAGGGCGGTTTGGGACAGTTGGTCACGCGCATCACACGTATTCGGTTATAATACTTTGTATGTCGAGCTCAACAATCCTGACTCTTCGGGTAGACACTAAGCTCAAGAAGAAACTCGATAAGCTGGCCAAGACCACCCAGCGCAGCCGCTCCTTCCTGGCGGCGGAAGCCATCCGGGAGTACGTCGCGCTCAACGAGTGGCAAGTTGAAGAGATCGAGAAGGCGATACGGCAAGCCGATGCAGGAGACTTCGCCACCGATGAGGAAGTAGAGGAGATGTTTAAGAAGTGGGCGAAGCGTGCGCGTTAAGTGGCTGCGGGCGGCACTTGCCGACCTTGAAGCCCAATTTGAGCATATCGCAAAAGATAACCCACCCGCCGCGTTTAGAACCGTTTTACGGATCCGCCGGACGGTGGAACTGCTAGAGGCGCACACTGGGGTTGGCCGTCCTGGGCGAGTGCCGGGAACACGCGAGCTCGTCATTGCTGGAACGCCTTATATCGTGCCTTACCGTATACGCGCCCGCGAAATCGAAGTGCTCAGAGTTTTTCACGCAGCTCGAAGATGGCCGACCCAACTGTAGCTTCCCCACTATCCATCTTTTCCTGCCAGCCCTAGTCCCCCGGCGATCCCTCTCATCGCCTCGATGCAAAACGAAATGTGCTCGTCCAGGTCGACGCCCAAGCCGGCGGCGCCGCTGGTGATGTCTTCCCGGCTCACCGATCGCGCGAAGGCTTTGTCCTTCATCCGCTTCCGCACCGACTTCGCATCCACCTCGGCCAGCGACTTGTTGGGCTTGATCAGAGCCGTCGCCGTGATAAAACCTGCCAGTTCGTCGCAGGCAAACAGTGCTTTCTCCAGGTTCGACTCGCGACTCACGCCCGTGTAGTCGGCGTGCGACATGATGGCTCGCCGAATGTCCTCGGGATAACCCCGCTCCTTCAAGATTTCATTTCCCTTGTAGGGATGCTCCTCCGCCGTCGGATACTTCTCGTAGTCGAAGTCGTGAATCAGCCCGACGATGCCCCAGCGCTCCTCGTCTTCGCCAAACTTGCGGGCATAGGCGCGCATGCACGCCTCCACCGCCAGGGCATGTTTTCGCAAACTTTCTGACTGAGTGAACTCAGTTAGTAAACACCATGCATCGGAGCGAGTCATTCCGTGTTTCTCCCGCGTTTCATGGTCTTTTCTTCCGTCTCTTTGGCATGCGATTGACAGATTTGCACACCTTTTTCGGTTTTCACCCGAGAATACACTTGACTCTAGCAGAGGAATACCGCAAAGTACGCGTAAGTTTGATGCTGTGCCCGCTCTGGCACTCGCGCAACCTGAATGGCCACGACTCTCGCGCCCGTAGATTCCCGGGAAGTGGTGAGATGCGACCAATGTCATCTCGTCCAATTCAAGACTGCCAACAACCTTTGCCGTCGCTGCCGCACCTCGCTGGATGAGGACGAGCCCGAGCTGATTCTCGCACCGGCTCTCCAGGTCGCAGTCCCGGCAACGGCCACTCGCTCCGAGGTACGGGTCGCCCACGCGATTCGCAGCTTGCGCCTACGCGGTGGGTTGAGCCAACGCCAACTGGCGCTGAGGATGGGCGTCCCTCGAACTTACGTCTCCAAGATCGAAAACGAAAAGGCCATCCCGACCCTGTCCTCGCTTAATCGGCTGGCGCTGGCGCTTGAGGTCAGCGTGCCCGACCTGCTGCGCGCTTGTGGACCGTCGCGCGACGATGAGATCAACGAGCTGGTGGCCGATCCGTTCGTGGCGGAGTTGCTGGAGTTCACCTCCAAGCTCAATGCCATGCAGTTGTCGAGTATACTCGCCCAGGTTCGCGATATGGTGTTGCATCCTCGGCGCGGTGCCTAAGACCGCGAGCATCGCAGCCCTTCGAGTTTTGACGAGCTCTATCCTGCGCAGCGACCGTACGCTCGATGTGCGCAAACCGCCGCACGGGGAGACGTGAAACCGCGTGAACTAAATACTGACCGGAAGATGCTGAGGCTCGCTGCCTCGGCATTTTCGTTGCTCCTTGGCGGGGCGGCCGTCTAGCTTGCCCCACACTTCTGTTGTGAAATCCTATGCATCCAGTAGCCACTCTTCCCCAGGGATAACCAGCCGTTGAGGTCGGCATTCTGCGGCGGGTGAGCGACGACTACCGATGCGCCCGCCTCGGCCATCGCGCAAAGCATGGCATTGCGGCGACTGGAGTCTGCGCTCCAAAAGAGCGGAGCGTCGTCATCCCAAATCTCGGCAGCTACGTTGACACGGGCAAGATGCGGCCAGTAGGCGTAAAGACCCGTCCCCACTATTCCAATGTGACTATTTGCCTGAATTCCGGAATGGGCCAGTGCTTCCGCAACCTCGACCGTGGGATCAAGGCTGCGATTAGGCAAAGCAGCGAAGGTATCTATGATCCCCGGAAGATTAGTCAGCGTGAAGGTAATGAGTCCACTGGCGAGAATGGCACGCACGAGTACCGTGTTGGTGCGTGGTATCCGAACTGAGGCCAAGGCCAGTGCGAACGAGACGACTGTCACTCCCGCGACGTAGCGCGGGGTTCGAATGAACACCAAAACATACATCGCAAAAATCAGTAGCGTCGGAAGAGCGACTACCGAGTAACGCGCAAACGCGATTAGCGCGACCGTGCCTGACCCCAGTAACAGAGCCAACACCGCGACTGACATGGGCCCAAGCCGGACGCAGAACCAGTCCCGTAGCCATACCAGGTTTTTCTGGATGGCATTAATCTGGCCGTGCCATTGGAAGCGAGCGTGATCAGATTTATCGAAGCGCCCAGGATCGTACCAAGGCACGTAAGTAATGTTGGGCCGGGTCTGCACCCTGTAAATCGCAGGTTGTGCGAAGACTCGGTCACCGGGAAAGTACGGCAAAGCGGCGCCAATCGGCCCCGGAAACGTTCCGGTTTGGGTTCCGTCCACAAACCAGGCGTAGTTGAGTTGTCCGCTGAAACCGAGCGTCCACTGTCCGAAGCTGCGGTGCAGGGCGGCAACCCATGGGGCGATTACCACAACCAAAACAAGCGCAGACAGGAGGAGCGGCTTGGGGTTTCTAGTCCTGCGATCAAGAAAGGCCATTGCAAGAACAGCGATACTGAAAAAAAGAAAGATGGCTTTCGACAAATATGCGAGCGCGAAAAGAATGCCCAGAGTGGCGCCGTCTCGCAATCTGATGGAGAGGCGGTTCTCATATCTCAATAGACGTTCGGCGATAAAAAACACGAAGGCGGACGCCAATACGTCTGGTGTTGGAACGGCAATCAGAGGTAGAAACAGGAAGAAAAACAAGCCGTAACCGGACAGGTCGAACGCCAGCGGGGCCAGTGCCGGCAATCCGGCTGACCCGGCCCTCGGCTCCTCGATAGAAATCAAGAGCGCCTGCCAGAAGCGGTGGAAAGACCAGGAAGCCAACACAAAACATAAGAAGTTCACCGCGTGAAGGAGGGGATATTCGGTGCGGCTGCTGGGAGAAAAGACGCTGAGGAAGACTGCGAGAATCCACGAGTAAACCGGACTCCACCAGCCGTTGATAGCGGTCGTCCAGTCGTGCCGGACGTAGGCCCTGGCCACGTCGAGGTATTCGACGCCGTCGGGACTCATAGCAAAACGGGACGAGTAGGCGTAAGCCGCTCCCAGCGCGATTCCGAGGGCGCACAGAACAGGCCGAATGCGGGCGTAAGTCATATCACGCGCTTGGCAGGAGAGGTTGGTGGGAGAAAGTGTCTCGCTCTTTGACATTGAAGTCCTTGTCTACGAGCGAACCTCAGCGACGGATTCAAGCATTATTTTATGCTTACAAGCGACAGTAGGTGTCGTCTGTTGCAGTAAAATTGATCATCAGAAGCCCGTTCATCAATCTTTGGCTCGGCACAAACCTTCGCCGCCCCCAAGAGATTCAGCTATTGGCAGCTTCAAAATGTACCACATCGCTTATGGCCGCCTTTCCCTGCCTTCGGCGACGAGCGCAATAATTCGCGAAACGCAATCTCTGGAGCGATGGGCGTATCTTACGTTTCATGGCTCGTCTGCCGAAACGACACCAAGTCCCAAGTCCCTTCGGGCGTAGTTGTGCGCTGCCGGAGGATGTAGAGATTGCCGTCGTCAGCCCGAACTTTGTAGTAGATACTGTTCAGGTCGTACCATTGGTCAAGCACCGTCTCAACCAGGTACAGTTTGTCTTCAAGTCGAAAACGAACTGGTCGCTCGTCGCGCTTTCGTCCGGAATGACATTCGACTTCCAACTTCATCCCGTTACATTATCCGATGTGGCCCAAAATAGGACAGCCCAGCCTCCAACCGAAAGAGATTGTCGATAAGCACCCAGCCCTGCCCGTTATACTACGGACGCCCTAAGCTGGAGGTGCGATTGCTCCGATCTGCCGTGCTCTATGTTCTGGTGCTTGCCTGTTTTTGCATGCCAATGCTGGCTGACTCTGCCAAGCCGCTGGTCGGCCCCGAACAGATAGCCGCCATTGATAAGCTTGTAAACTCGGAAATGCAGCGGCGGCAGGCCCCCGGTGTGGCCCTCGGCGTTTACAGCCGCGGACAGATAGTGCTGGTCAAGGGCTATGGCTTGTCGAATGTCGAGTTGTCGGCACCGGTGAAGCCGGAAACTGTCTTCGAATCCGGATCGGTGGGCAAACAGTTCGTTTCGGCGGCCATCATGATGCTGGTCGAGGAAGGCAAGATCAATCTTGACGACAGCATTACCCGGTACTTTCCCAACGCGCCTGCCAGCTGGCAGCCGATCTTGGTCAAGAACCTGCTGTCCCATACCTCCGGGCTGGCCGAGTACGAGAGTCCCGATCGCATAGGCGCAAAGGGCCCCTTTTATCTACGGCTGGATTTTACGGAGGAGGAACTTGTCGCGAAGGTCGAGGCCATGCCCATCGACTTTAAGGTGGGCGAGCAGTGGGGCTATCGCAATACCAATTACCTGCTACTGGGCATCATGATTCACAAAGTCACGGGGAAGTTCTATGCGGATTTTCTGCAGGAACGGATCTTCAAGCCCTTGGGAATGACGTCGACCCGGCTGATCAGCGAGGCCGATATTATTCCCAATCGCGCCTCCGGCTACGAACTCCATCATGGCGAGTTGAAAAATCAGGAATGGGTTTCCCCTACCTTCAACTCCACGGCTGACGGAACGCTCTACTTCAACGTTTTAGACATCGCCAAGTGGGACGCGGCGCTTTACGGAACAAACCTGCTCAAGCAGTCCAGCCTGGATCGCATGTGGACCGTGTATCCGCTGAACGGCGGAAAACCGAATCCGGCGAATTACGGCTTCGGATGGATGATCGACACCCTCAATGGTCACAAGACGGTCCAGCATGGCGGAGCATGGCAGGGCTTCACCTGCTTCATCCTGCGATACCCGGACGATAACCTGAGCGTCGCCGTTTTGACCAACCTGGCGGGAGGAGGACCCGGAGCGATAGCCAAAGTAGTTGCTGGACTAATCAATCCGGCGTTGATGCCGCCGAAGCTGAGCGAAATTCCAGACGACCAGCCCGCAATCGCGGAACGCTTAAGAAAGCTACTGGCACAGCTGGTTGCAGGGGAAGATGTGGGTAGCCAGATGTCGCCGGCCGCGGCACTCACTCCGGAGGAAGCGAAGGATGTGCAGTCAGAACTTAAGCAGGTATGGCCGCCGGATTCTGTCATCCTGGTGAAACGCAAGCCGTTGAGCGAGATGGTTGGGTCGGTCTACCGGATTCGCAAAGGCGACCACGCTTGGCTCATCACCTTTGCCTTGGACAAGAATGGCAAAGTGGCGATTTTTGCCGATTCTCCCGACCAGGAATACCAGTAGCACGGGTCTGCGGCCTTTCCTTGCCGAGCATTCTTGTGTAGGCACCTTCTAGTGTTATCCAGCGTTATCCGAATAAAAACGGACGGACGCGCTCGCGCAAGCGGTCCACTTCGTCGGCATTGTGTACCAGTAAGGGATGCCCCCAAGTTGTATTACTTTCGTCGCGACAATCCGTCGCCATGTCTGAACCAATTATTTCGTACGAGCCAGGTCGGCCTTGAGGGCTTCTGGCTCACTCAAGACCCCGAGCGCAAAGACTCTGTCGGTCAAACGTTCGGGAATCCTGGCCGTCACGTTCTGCCGCCTATCTTCGATATCATCGAAGTCAATTAGCAACACCATGAATCGACGTAGGCCAACGATCCATTTCAGCTACAAGCTCCGCCTCGAAGAGATTTAGGACCTCACCCCAACCGCCGGCCACAGGAAGCACCTGCATCTGTCGCTGTAGAGTCCAGTCGACCTGTAAGTGAAATCCGTTCGCTAATTGGCGGTTGGCGTCATCTTCAAGAAGCACCAAGATGTGTGGTCGTTCTCTGTTCTGACTCATGGCTTCACGTCATCGCGAACCAGCGCACCTACCAGGTCCCCGTGGACTTGAAGTTCATTGACTGGGCGTACGATCGTGGGCTCAAGATGACTCTTCCTGTACAGATAAAGCGTGTTCTCGTCGGAAAAGCGCCGGATTGCTTCGTCGTTGTGCGAAGTGGCGATAAACTGACCACCAGATTGGAAGCCCTTACGAAGAGCCAACACAAAGTGCCCGACTTCAGATAATGCAAGATAGTTGTCCGGCTCGTCCCAAAAACAAACGATTGGGCCGTAAGCGTCATTTGCCGCAAGTACCAAGGCGCATATCATGAAACACTTTTCGCCGTCCGACAGATCCTCGAAAGGAAGCGCCACACTTCCCTGTTGATTGGAAAACTGGATTACCAAACTCCTCGAGTCTTTGCCAATCTCCAGGTTTTTTATGTCTTTCAAGTCGGGCATTACTTGCTTGAGGTATTGATCGATCTTGGCATATGCAGCGGGCGCATACGTTAGGAGTCCTGTAAACCACGCCCCGAAATTGGTAACTTGAGGGTTCGGCTGCAACGTGGGCTCCTCGGAGTCGCCTCGAATCAAGCTGGGCATGGGCCGAAGGATGAGTACTTTGGCAAGCCAACGTTTGAAAATCGACAAGGGATCCTTTGCCGATTGTTCCTGAACAATCGGTAAAGCTACTTAAATGCCAGTCAATAAAGAACTGTGCCTCTTTCTCTGTTCCTGTTTTTGCAAGATGTACTTGCGCCATTTCTCGGGTGTACACGGGCTTGCCGCCAACCAGGAGACTCTCCTCGAGAACGCGCAGTTCTTTGAACCCTGCGGGGTAGTCAAAAGCGATAACGTACTCGTAAGTCTTGTCTTCCAGTTCGACTTCGACTTCAAGTCGGATGGGAGCGTCTGTCCGCCCGCGAGCGAGGTCTTTTGGCTTGACTAGCTCCCCGACTCGATTTGTGCCTCGCGCGATCCGTTGCAGAATCTCCAAGGCAAGTCCAACTGGTGTCTTGCCCGCCCCGTTTTTCCCAATCAAGAGGGCGGAGTGCTTACCCGCGATTGGCAATTCAAAATTTTCAAGGCACCGGAAATTATGGACGTATAGTCGTCGTATCACGAGAGGATGATACACGCCTCGGGGTACGCCGAGCCAGATTGTTGAAGTTTTTACCAGCCGGATCGGAAGGTCTGTGGCGCTTCGTTTTCGTTGCAACCCCCTGTCGGCCTGTGCTACTTTCAAAGACGATTAGAGGTACGCTTTGCGCGCACAATTGCCCGCCGGGCTGAACCGCAAAGAGGCTGAGATTTACTCCCGCCTCGATCCGGAGCGGCTGCCCCACCACATCGCCATCATCATGGACGGAAATGGCCGCTGGGCGAAACGTCGCCATTTGCCCCGTATCGCGGGGCATCGCTCGGGCGTTGCGGCAGTGCGCTCGACCGTCGAGACCGCTGCGCGCATCGGTGTCCCCGCCCTCACGCTGTATTCGTTCTCGGCGGAAAACTGGAAGCGCCCCAAAGGCGAAGTCAGCTATCTCATGAACCTGCTGCGCCGTTACCTCAAGATGGAACTGCCCACCTTGATGGAGAACGACATCCGGCTGCAGTACATCGGCCGTCAGCAGGAGCTGCCCCAGGAAGTTCAGGAGCGCATGGCGTGGGCACGCGAGATGACCGAAAAGAATACCGGCATGGTGCTCACCCTGGCGCTCAACTACAGTTCCCGGACCGAGTTGGTCGATTCCTTCAACGCGCTGGTGCGCGAGGCCTCACGCAACGGCGGTGTCGAGCACCTGAAGATCGATGAGAGGTCGATTGCTTCCCATCTTTACACCAACGGCTTGCCGGAACTGGACCTGGTGATCCGCACCAGCGGTGAGATGCGGCTCAGCAACTTCCTGCTGTGGCAGGTGGCATATGCCGAAATCTACGTCACCGAAACGCTGTGGCCCGATTTCCGTGGCACGCAGTTGCTGGAGGCCATCGAAGCTTTTCAGAAGCGCGAGCGCCGCTTCGGGGGACTGGTCAACGATAACGGACATGCCTCGTGAAGCGCGTCCTGACTGCGGTCATCCTGATTCCACTTGTCATTCTGGCTTTGTTCAAGGCGCCGCTGTGGCTGTTCACGTTGCTGGTGCTGGGCGTGGCGCTGCTGGCGGCGAAGGAATTCCTGGGAATCGTGCAGGCTGATGGCTTCCGGCCCTTTCGAGGATTGAGCTACCTATTCCTGGTGTGCGGCTTCCTGGTGCAGGCATCGACTTTCGTCGCTGACTGGAGATCGGTTCCAGAACTTTGGCGCTGCCGCCTTTGTCGCCGGCATGGGCGCTCTTGCGGTGCTGCTTGTGTCGCCCCTTGTGCTCCTTGTTGCCAGCATGCGACGCGATCCTCTGGCGAAGCTCTGCCCTGATGCGGCCGTGTCATTCATGGTGCTGCCGTACGTCGGCGTTACGCTCTCCTGCATGGTTACGCTGCGAGCCATGGGAAATGGCGCGCTCTTTCTGCTGTATGTCATGCTGCTGGTGTGGACCGGCGATATCGCCGCGCTCTACGTGGGCCGCGCTATTGGCAAACACAAGCTGGCTCGCGCGCATCAGCCCAGGAAAAACCTGGGAAGGGGCAATCGCCTCGGCGCTTGGTGCTGTCGTCGCTGGCTTTTTGCTTATTCCGCTTTCTCCTCGCCGATCTACAACGGGCTTGATTCAGCTTCATCTTGTTTCGCCGTCCTCGGCGGCCATTGTTCCCGGGGAACCCGCGCCCATCTGGCTGGTCGTCCTCTTCGCGGTATGCATCAACGTCGCCGCCCAACTTGGCGATCTGGTTGAATCGGCCATGAAGCGCGGGGCGGGGTTGAAGGACTCGGGTTCGCTTCTTCCCGGGCATGGAGGCGTGCTAGACCGCATCGACGCGCTCTTGTTCGCCCTACCGGTCGCGATCCTGTTCTATTTCGGCGGCCTCTGCGATTACCTGGGAACAAGTATCATTCGTAGCTAGAGTATTGTCACACTTTGTGTATGGGGCGGAGCACCGCTTTAGCAGTGCAGTTAAGATTCGGAAATGAGACGGCTTCTGAGGTGACGAAAACATCACCTCAAGCGTTAAAGCGCGATCGAAGAACTGACGGCAGTTATGCACGGCTGAAAGCCGTGTTCCACCATCGTCTATACAGCAGATGTGAAACTGCTATAGAGGAAGTGATGAAACGCATCGCCATCCTCGGCTCGACTGGTTCCATCGGCAAGAGCACCCTCAGCATCGTCGAGAGCTTTCCTGACCGCTTCTCCGTCGTCAGCATGGCGGCGGGCAACAACGTCGAGCTTGCCTTCGAGCAGGCACGCCGCTGGCGTCCGCAGATCTTGTCGATGGCAACTGCCGAAGCCGCCGAGCCAACTCCAAGACAAGCTGAAGAAGGCCGGACTGGGCAGCGCCATCGAAGTCGTGCACGGATCGGCCGGTATCGGTCAGGGTCTCGACTCATCCCGACGCCGACTTCGTGGTCAGCGCCATCGTCGGCGTCGCCGGACTGGAAGCCACTTACGAAGCGGTCAAAGCCGGCAAGACCGTCGGCCTGGCGAACAAAGAATGCCTGGTCGCCGCGGGCGACCTGATCACCGCCGAAGCCCGCCGCCAAGGCAAGCCGCTGCTGCCCATCGACAGCGAGCACAATGCGATTCACCAATGCATGCGCGGCGGTCGCCGCAATGAAGTCCAGCGGGTTTGGCTGACCGCTTCGGGCGGCCCGTTTCTGCACACTCCCGCGCAGCGAGTTCGCCAACATCACGGTCGAGCAGGCGCTCAACCATCCGACCTGGAAGATGGGCAAGCGCATCACCATCGATTCGGCAACTCTGATGAACAAAGGCTTCGAGGTGATCGAGGCTTGCCGCTTGTTCGACATGCCGCCGAGCCAGGTCAGCGTTCTGGTGCATCCGCAGAGCACGATTCACTCCATGGTCGAGTTCGTAGACGGCAGCCTGCTGGCGCAACTCTCGGTAACCGACATGCGATTACCCATCCTGTATGCCCTCACCTATCCTGATCGCATCGAGTCCGACCTGCGCTTTCCGGTGGAGGAGCTGCGGCGGCTGGATTTCCAGCCTCCTGACTTGGAAAAGTTTCCCTGCTTACGTTTGGCTTACCAAGCAGTCGAAGCAGGGGGTGCAAAGACGATTGCGCTCAATGCGGCGGACGAGGTGGCGGTGGCGGCTTTCCTCGAAGGTGGTATTGGATTTCCGGATATTCCAGCTACAATAGAAGCGGTTGTCAGGGAAACGTCGGCGCGGATACCGGAATCTATAGAGGAAGTATTGGCGGTCGATAAGAATGCGCGACTCCGTGCACGCGACCGCATCCAATATGCGGACTCCAGAACATAAAGTCCCCGCCCTAGCCGAAAGTGGACTGGAACGGGATACCCCCGGCTCGATTTTCCCGCAGTAAAAGAGGTTTATGGAATCGTTTCTAATCGCAGTGGCTTCAATGGCGGTAGTGCTCGGCATCATGATTCTGGTGCATGAGTTCGGCCATTACGCTGCTGCGAAATGGTTTGGCGTACGAGTCGATGTGTTTTCCATCGGCTTCGGCAAGCGTCTTACCGGCTTCCGGCGCGGTGGAACCGACTACCGCATCAGCGCACTTCCGCTGGGCGGATACGTGAAAATGGCTGGCGAGAATCCGCTGGAATCGCGCAGCGGCGCGCCTGACGAGTTCATGTCGCACCCGCGCTGGCAGCGCTTCGTGATCGCCGTTGCCGGCCCGGCCATGAACATCATTCTGGCTGTCGTGCTTCTGACCGGCGTTTTCATGGTGCATTACGAGCATCCTGTCTATCTCGACCAGCCGGCCGTGGTGGGATGGGTGCTCGAGAACTCGCCTGCTGCGAAGGCTGGTATCGAGCAAGGCGACCGCATCGTGCGCATCGAGGGCCAGCAGAACCCCACCTGGGAAGACGTCCTGTTGAAGGTGGCCATCGCCACCAAGGGACCGATGGATGTTGCCATCCAGCGCGGCAATGAGATCCTGGAGAAACAGATCCAGCCCGAGATTGAAGGCTCGGACCAATACGGCACCGTTGGATGGTTGCCGGACCAGCCGATTACTGTAACCGAGCTTGAGCCGGACATGCCGGCGGCAAAGGCCGGATTGAAGCTGGGCGACGAGATCGTCGCGGTCAACGGCATACCGATGCGATCGGTGCTTTCCGTGATCAACTACCTGCGGCAAAACGGCAGTAAGCCGGTCGATGTCACTGCGGTGCGCAATGGACAGCAGCTTCACTTCAAGATAACGCCCGTGCAAACCGAAGAAGACGGGCAGAAGAATTATCGCCTGGGCTTCCAATCCAGGCCGGTGCAAATCGACAAGCTGCCCTTCGCCCAGGCGCTCAATCGCTCCATCGAGGAAAACAAAGGTATTCGCTGCTGATCGTGGATCTGGTCCGTAAATTGGTCCAGCACAAGGCGTCGATCAAGCAGATGGAAGGCCCCATCGGCATCGCGCGCGCCTCCGGTGATGCCGCGCGTCAGCCGGGTTGGACCCCGCTGCTGAGCCTGATGGCCATGATCAGCCTCAACCTCGGCATCTTCAACCTGCTGCCGATTCCGATCCTGGATGGCGGCATCATCCTGTTGCTCGTCATTGAGGCCGTCCTGCGGCGGGACATCAGCATGCGGATCAAGGAACGTATCTATCAAACTGCTTTTGTCTTCCTGATCCTGTTCGCAGCGGTGGTGATTTATAACGACCTGATGAAAGCGTTGCCCGGACTGGCGCAGCGGCTTCCTTAACGCCGTAGCTTCTTGAAGCAAACGGGGGCGCATGTTGCGTCCCCTTTCTTCATGGCGGAAACAAGTCCGCCGTCCCAAAAGCGAACGGCGCCGTAGGCCTTATCTCTGCTCTGGTAGCGCTCGGGCAAGCATGATCGCGAAATCTACTTCTTGACTGTTTCCTTTTCCAGTTCGTCGAGTTCTCGCGTCAATCGTTCTGCTTGATCTCGAAGTTGGTGGAGGCGCTCACCTAGTGAGGGTACATTCTTCTGGTTTGCTGGCGAGACTGGAGAGGGAGCGGCAGGAGTTGTTGCTGGCATTGGCCCCGCGGTCAGGTCGGCCAAAGCTTGGTCGAAGGTGTCACGGTAAATCAGCCGGTCTCCCATAGCCAATACCACCTTCTTGAGCTGTGGCATGCGAGCTTCTGTGGCCTGAATGTAAATGGACTCCAAGTAGAGAAAGCCGCCGGTCACTGGCAGCGCGATAATATTGCCACGCAGCACGTGCGAGCCCTGCTGGTTCCACAGCGTGAGGTCCTTGGAGATGTTCTGGTCCTGGTCGATGCGCGATTCAATCTGCATGGGGCCGTACATCAATTGCTGTTTCGGCAGTTGATAGAAGATCAGCTTTCCCAGTTGGTCGCCATCACAGCGGGCGGCCATCCACCCAATCAAATTGTCCTTGCCCCTTGGGCTAAAAGGCAAAATCAGCAGATACTCGGGTTCTTTCTCTCCCGGCAGAGTGGCTACGACATAGGTGGGCGCTACCGACTCTGGCTGTCC
Source organism: uncultured Acidobacteriaceae bacterium (assembly GCA_963763725.1). Classification (GTDB taxonomy): domain Bacteria; phylum Acidobacteriota; class Terriglobia; order Terriglobales; family Acidobacteriaceae; genus Bog-257. The sequence continues at coordinate 255,271 of CAVXQI010000005.1, read as the reverse complement.
CGACTGGCCGAACAGGTCGCGGGCAATCTCCCAAATGTCTTCTTTGTTGTAGAACACCTGTGGGTCGCGCATGTGAAAAATTCGATACGCATCGGCTTGCGTCTGAAAAAGAGCCTCCGGATAACGAGCGTGCCGACGGAGATCGGCAGGCATCTCTGACGCGGGCAAGAATAACTTCGGAAACAGCCTCTGGTAAGCCTGGATAATGGGATCGCTCGGATCGAATATGTATAAAGACACCTTCCCTGTGTAGGCATCCACGGTAGCCTTCACTGCATTGCGAATGTAATTTGCGCCTTCGTCAACCCCGGTGACGGGAAGCACCGCCGAATACGGATGCGAGAGAGACGTTGTGTAGCCGTCCACCATCCATACCAGCCTGCCGTCATCGGTGATCACCAGGTAGGGATCCTGGTCCCAGTGCAGGAAACCCGCCAGGTGCGCCAATCTGGCTTTCACGTTGCGATAAATCATCATGCGACTCTGGCCAGTCAGATATCCGGTGAAAACAATATTTGGCTCGCCTTGGGAAATCGCGGCGGCAACCTTCAGCGGAAAAGAACCAACCGGAAAGCCGCCGGTGCCCTGATAAGTCGAATACTTGTTCTGATCGCCGGAAGGATAATCGAATTCTTCGCGGGCGGTATGAACAAAGACCGGGTCCTGGGTCCTCTCGCCAAAGTAGATTTCCGGACGCGTCAGCTGAAACCCAGGCGACTTGATCTCGGCAGGAGCGTTCTCGACCAGCAGCACGGGCAAGCCATCGGGCGTAATCTTGTTGACCTCGGCCACGACCACGCCAAAACCGTGTGTGTAAATGAATCGCGGATTGATCCAGCTTTCGCTCGCCTCGGCGGACAACTGGGTGACGTCAATTTCGCGGGGCGAAAGCAGCACCTGCTTGATGCGGCCATTGATGAAATAGCGATCAACGTCAGTGTCAGGAAAAGTGTAGTAGGGGCGCAGCGCTTGAATCTGGGTGATGGTTGCTTTGTACGCCCGAAGGTCCCAGAGTCGGACATTAGCGAGCAAGGTTGCGTCTTGTACAGGATCAACCACGCCTTGTCCGGACGGCGTGAACGGACGTTCCGTGGCATTGCGATTGAGGCCGAAAGCAGCGGTGGTCGCCTGGATGTGGCGCTCGATGTAGGGCCGTTCGATCGAAATCTCATTCGGCCGCACGTATACGGCGCGCACCATGGCAGGCACAGCCAATTGCAGAATAAAGCAGGACATCACCAGGACGACAGCCTGCTTGAACTTCGACATCCAAACCAGCGGCAGGGCCGCCAAAGCAGAGATAATGAGGAGCCAGCGCAGACGGAAGCGTAACCTTTTCATCCACGAAGTCGGCGCCGGTCATGAAGGCGTGAGCGTTGAACAGAAGCTCATAATTGCCCAGATAAACCCAGGCCGCAAAACCCAGCAATAAGATCACGGCAATGATGCGGAAGAAAGGGGTACGCGTGGCGCCCGGCAACCGTAAGTAGTCCCCAATGTTGATAGGGCCGGCTGGCCGATCGATCAATCGGTAGCGGACGCGCTCGAACAACTGCCATCCGCGGGCCGTAACCCAAAACAGCAGAGCGGAAAGAATCGCCACCACGAACAGAAATCCCAGCAAGTCCGAATAGAAAGGCAGATCGAACAGGTAAAACGGCAACGCGTGCGAAAAAACATGGTCCTGCCAGGCGCCCGGAGGGGCGCTAAGACCCCGCGACCCGAAAAAGCGCATGCACCGTCCAGAAGTCAATTGAAGCGGAGCGCCAACAGCAATGCGAACACGGCCAGGCCTAACGGGACCAAGCGGCAGTACAGCGGATAATCGCGTTGACGGACACCGGCGAAGTGCAGCCCGCGCGCATGAGCAACGTACAAGGCGATGAAGGCCACCAGAGCACCCACGGCTACGGGGGCGATGCTGTACCACAACATGCTGAACCAGGTGTCAACCTGCGCGACTTCTTTCCACCAGTTGTACTCAATGATGAAATTGGCTGCGGTCGGAATCGCCCAACCTAGAAATGCCAATGACAGTAGTACCAAGATGAAGACGCGAATCTGTGAAGGACGCATAAAAGCGATCTTTTGCGTGTCCATCATTAGCGCCGCTCTGAGATCAAGAGGAGCACCTCTTCAGCGACACGGCATTGACTATTGGGGCAGGTCGTGGAAATCGTAACACAGGCCGTGCGGAGCTTGAACGGGACGGATCGTGCAACCCCAGCATCGACGGATGAACGCCTCCGGTTGACCGGATTTCGTACGCAGCCTAACATAACCGCCAAATGGAAACCGCGGCCCTCGGGATGATCGGCCAGACCGTTTCTCACTACCGCATCGTGGGGAAGCTTGGTGGTGGCGGCATGGGTTTGGTATATGACGCGGTAGATACGCGCCTGGGCCGCCACGTTGCCCTGAAGTTCATTCCTGACAGCCTGCTCAATGATCCCAAGGCCCTGGACCGCTTCGTGCTGGAGGCCCGCGCCGCTTCGCAGTTGAACCATCCTGGCATTTGCACCATCCACGACATCGAGGACTTGGACGGACATCCCTTCATCGTGATGGAGAAGCTGGAGGGGATGAGCCTGAAAGACCGGCTGCATGGCGAGCCCATGGAGCTGGACGAAATCCTCGACATCGGCATTCAGGTGGCGGATGCGTTGGCCGCTTGCCACGCCAAGGGGATCATTCATCGCGATATCAAGCCAGCCAACATCTTTCTGACGCAAAGCGGACAGGTGAAAATTCTCGACTTCGGGCTGGCCAAGTTGTCGCGCGGAATGGAGAGCGGCGAAGGTGCTCCGGAAGATCCGCTCTCCGTAGCCGGCGACATTTTTGGCACGGCGGTTTACATGTCTCCAGAGCAGGCTCGCGGCGAGGAACTCGACCCGCGCAGCGACCTGTTCTCCCTCGGAGTAGTGCTCTACCAGATGGCGACTGGCCAGAAGCCCTTTGCCGGGACCAACGCGGTAACCACGCTGGATGCGATCCTTAACCGCAAGCCGGTCTCTCCGCTGAAACTGAACCCGTCGCTTCCTGCCGACTTGGAAGGCATTCTCGGCAGGGCCATGGAAAAGAACCGCGGCAACCGCTATCCCAACGCGCTGGCAATGAAGGGCGATCTCCAGTCGCTGAAGCGGGAAACCGAGCCCGGGTCTAACCACCAGCGGGCGGCTGCGCGCTGCCTTGCCATACCGCATCAAGACGAGCACATTTCAAAGCTACGAACCGGACCCAAACCTACATCCTGCTGGGGGTCATCGCGTTGCTCCTGACCCTGCTGGTACCGGTGGGAGCCTGGTGGTTTAAGCACCGGCCCGGGGCCGGCGGCGCCGCCAAGAACACCATTGCCGTACTGCCGCTGCAGAATATGAACGGCGATATCAGCGTCGACTTTCTACGCTTCGCGCTGGCCGACGAAATCGCCAATGTACTTACCTACACGCGCACGCTGGATGTCCGTCCTTCTTCGAGCACGCAAAAGTACGCGGCTAACAACGTCGACCCACAGCAGGCGGGCCGGCAATTGCATGTTGCCACGCTGCTAACCGGACATTTCTTGAAACAAGGCGACAATCTGCTGGTTACGCTGGAAGCGATCGACGTCAACCACGACCGGCTCCTTTGGCAGACCAGCTTCACCGCGCCCACCCAGGACCTTATCGCTTTGCAGGGCGCCATGGCCACCCAGGTGCGTCAAGGCTTGCTTCCGACGCTGGGTGTCGCCGCTGGGACTGCCGAGGCTGGCACTCGTCCCAAGAATCCGGAAGCCTATGACCTCTACCTGCATAGCGTCGCCCTGCCCCATGATCCCGCAGCCAACAAGGACGCCATCGCAGTGCTGGAGCACGTGGTGCAGATGGACCCGAACTACGCGCCAGCCTGGGAGCAATTGGGTCTGCGTTGTTACTTCGATGCAACCTATTCCGACGGTGGCGAAGCCATGTTCCAGCGCTCCAACCAGGCTTACGAGCGTGCTTTGGCACTGGATCCCGATCTCAGCGTCGCCGCCGGGCAGCTAATCGCCAATCGCGTCGAGAGGGGTGAGTTGGGGAAGGCCTACGAGGCGGCGCAGGCGCTAGTCAAGCGCCGTCCGGAAAGCGCTCAGGCCCACTTCGCGCTGAGCTATGTTTATCGTTACGCAGGAATGCTGGAGCAATCCACCAAGGAGTGCGACGTCGCGTTGGCGCTCGATCCCGGCAACTACACCTTCCGCTCCTGCGCCTGGGCTTTCATGGAACTGGGAAACACCACGCGGGCGAGAGATTTCGTACGTCTCGACGTCGGCTCGGAATGGGCCGCCTATGTGCTGCCCTCCATTCTTCTGCGCGAAGGCAAAATCGCGGAAGCGCGAGGAAGCCGTCAAGCTCATGCCCTCCGCGCCTCGTTATCACCGCGATCTGCTGGAAGCTTGCCTGCAATTGCGGCCACCGGCAGAGCTGGACCGGATTGCGCAGGAGTTAGTAACGAATCAAGCGTCGGAAGCCGATCCTGAGCTCCTGTATTACGAAGGAGCGCTTCTCGGCTATTGCGGCAAGAAGCCGGCGGCACTCGACCTGCTGCAGAGTGCCGTAGAGCGGAACTATTGCGCCTACTCCAATCTGGTTTCCGATCCGCTACTGGCGAAGCTGCGTTCCGATCCAGCGATTGATAATGTATTAACACTGGCCCGAGAGTGCCAGGAGGCAGTCCGGTCATCAAGCGGTGCGCCGCAATCATGACCAGTCGCTTCAATTACTCCTGCTCATTTGATTTCGCCGCCTCGACTGAAAGTGCAACCGTGACTTGGGTTCCTCGACCCGTTGCTCGTAGCCTGTTTGCCTTGATGATGCGTCGCTCGCCGCGAGTGCGGCGTCGTAGTAACATACAAAGTCACAACTACTAATATTTCAAGTAAGATTTGAAATGGCCTGAAGCCGAACCCGATCTTGACAACGCGTTGGTCAAACTGGGGTTAATCTAGAGAGAGTGCAGATGAATGACACAGTCCGGCGGAGACGCAACCAAAGCCTCCAGTTGTCCTGTACCACAAGATCGGCCTTGCCAGGCAAAACTCAATCGAAGCTGACGTCCGCCGGGAGAGTTCTTCTGCTGCTGTGCCATAGGCAGCGCTCAGGGCTCGCGACCGGCATTGCCGTTCTGCTGTGCCTGATGTGCTCGGGCTGCACGGGCTTCTTTATAAATCCTGCAATAAGTTCAATTTTCATTACGCCCAGTGCGGCTACGCTCGCCGCCAAGTCTACGCTGCAGCTAACCGCCACCGCCACCTACTCTGACCAAAGCACACAGCCCTCTTTCGGGTTCCTCGGTCGGTTGGTCAAGCTCGGATGCCACCGTCGCCACCATCTCCAACGGCGGACTGGTCACGGGAGTCGCTCCGGGCACCGCAACCATGACTGCCAGTTCTCAAGGCGTCAGCGGGACAGCGTCCATCACCGTCACCGTCCAAAACTTGTCGAGCATAACAATCAATACGACACAAGGGAGTGCCGTCCCCCAATCGAGTGCTACGATTTCCGGGGTGCCGGCAACCCTGCAGTTCTACGCCTACGCCAATGGATCGGCCAGCCAGGATATTACAAACGCCGTAACTTGGAGTTCGTCTAACACTAACGTGGCTACGATCAGCACCGGTCTCAGCAGCGGCAGTGGATTGGCAACAAGCGTGGCGGCCGGTACTACGATCATTCGTGCGCAGTCCGCTACCACCATCGGCACGGTCACCAGCAACCCTATAACGCTGACCGTTCAGTGAGCCCGCAAAGCTAAACGCTGACCGACGATTGTCCCCTCGCGAGGCTGACACCGCATTACCGGCCGGGACTAGAGCGGAGCTAATGTTGCTATATCTGGTCCTGAAAGGGCACAGTGGAACGGTTGCGCAAGAATCCAGCGCCTTAGGCGCGGAAGAGTTTAGCCCAGCACGGAGCCGCAGGCGGAGTGCTGGGTAGCGTCGGAAATGGATCCGAGTCCCGTAGGGACGACAGACAGATGTTGTCACACCCCCTCTTTAGCCCCCGAGGGTTTGTCCCTCAGCGGCTAGAGCCGGGCTCTCTGGTTGATTCAACGGCACGCCTGAAGGCGTGCCCCTTCAAAGCAGGATTACCCAGCTGCAGTCTGCCTTAAGGTGTACACCCGCTTTTCAGTTTTTTGGGTTACTCTTCCTGACCCCATCCGTCTCATTTGAAGGAGGATACTCGCGAATAGGTGAGGCCTTGTGCGCTTCCCAAAAGGGAGCCGAGAGTTTGAATTTTTCTTGATCTGAGGGGAAAACCGGGATATATTACGTGGTCTCCAGGCTTCAGCGGGATCCTACCTCGTATTCCGGCCCCTTGGGACAATGCACCCCTGAATCGTTGTAGAAGTGTTGTGAATCCAATTTGATGGGCTGGACCGTGTAGACATCATTGGGACCGACTACGTCATCCAGATATTAAATCCCGAAAGCGGAAGAGAGCACAATATGGCAAAACGTCGTGGCAATCCTAACTGGGGCAAGCCGGAACCGATCGGACCGGTGGTGCCCACGATCACAGAATTCGAGCAGGTGGTGAAAGAATTCAAGCTCCAACCTGACCAATATATTCGATCCACCCGTCTGCGTGAATGGGCACGGAAGAATAAGAACTCGAAATACATCCCGGAACCTCTTCTCGAGGCTTGGGGATTCGAAATCGAGTCCACTTTGTAGACCATCCGTTTTATCGAGGGGCCGCTTGGTGCGGCCCTTTTCTATTTTGTGTTTCCTCCTCATAATTCCAGAAGGCACTTATTTTCAAGCGATATCGAAGGATGCTGTGACCTTCAACACCGATCAAACCGTAGCTATGTTGACCGGCACCAGCTTCGCTGCCGGTCTGAACGTCTACGCGACCATTGCGACGCTCGGTCTGCTATCGAGGGCGGGAATAGTCAGGTTGCCGCCAACCCTCGACGTGCTGGAGTCGTGGTGGATCATCAGCGCGGCCCTGGGGTTGTTTGGAATCGAGTTCTTCGCGGATAAAGTCCCAGCCTTCGATCTGGTGTGGAATGCGTTGCAGACTTTTGTTCGAGTGCCGGTTGCAGCTCTGCTGGCCTACGCCGCGACTTCTCATTTGTCGCTGGGAATGCAATTGGCCTCGGCTGCGCTAGGCGGACTTATCGCCTTTGCCGCGCACGGCGGCAAAATCGCGTTGCGTGCCGCTGTAACTCCTTCTCCGGAACCCTTTTCCAACATCGCACTGAGCCTGGCTGAGGATGTGGGGGCGGTGTCATTGTCGTGGTTTGCAGTTCAGCATCCTTATTTCGCTGCTACCATCGTCGCCGTCTTGCTGATCGTGATCGTGCTGCTGATTCGCTGGGTCTTGCGCGCGTTGCGAACATTGTTCCAAACCAGAAGGGCTGCAACGACCAGCACGTGAGCCGGACCTCATCCTCCTATACATCACATCGCGACGTGACCTCATGCCCGCGGCCCAGTTTGACCGTGCTTCAAGCGACATGCGATAGTTACCTGTTTCACCGGATTTTAATAATCTCGTAATCCTACTTTCCCATGTCATGGAATCTCCCAACGACCACCGCCGCAGGAGTCTACCATCGTGCGCCTTATTCCACGTGAGACCAAGTTTTTCGACATGTTTGCTGAGATTGCGAACAACGTCGTCGAGGGTGCCAAGGTCCTGTCCGACCTGTTGCATAGCTACGATTACCAGCAGATGCCGGCCGCCGTGCAGAGGATCAAGGAGATCGAGACCCGTGGCGACGACATGACGCACAAGATCCTGGTCAAGCTGAACCAGACGTTCATCACCCCTTTCGACCGGGAAGACATTCACCTGCTGGCCTCATCTCTGGATGACGTCCTTGATTTCGTTTTCAGCGCGAGCGACCGCCTGCTCACCTATAAAATCACCCAGCCCTCTCCGTCGGCCAAGGTGTTAGCTGGGATCATTTTGAGACAGGCCGAGGAGTTGGTAAAAGCGGTTTCCCTGCTCAACAAAGACAGCCACGTCCTGCAGCACTGCGTGGAAGTGAACCGCCTGGAGAATGAGGCCGACCAGGTGAGCCGCGACGCCATCGGCCGCCTCTTTGATGGTGGTTACGATCCAATCACGCTGATCAAACTGAAGGAACTTCTGGAAATTCTCGAAGAAGCCAGTGACAAAGCCGAAGACGTTGCCAACGTACTGGAAACAGTGGTTCTAAAAAGCGCTTGAGACCCTCAGTCTTGCATTCGAATCATAAACCAATGGCGGACGTGCGCTCGTGAACACAACGCTGGTCCTGCTGGTCATCACCGTCGTCACCGCGCTTATTTTTGACTTTCTGAACGGCTTTCACGACGCGGCCAACAGCATCGCAACGGTCGTCTCTACCCGCGTACTCTCCCCGAATTTAGCTGTTCTCTGGGCGGCCGTATTCAATTTTCTGGCCGCCTTCCTGCTTGGAACTGCCGTCGCCAAGACGATTGGCAAAGGCATGATCCAACTGGACATCGTCACCCAATACGTCGTTCTGGCCGGTTTGCTGGGTGCGATCATCTGGGATGTATTGACCTGGCTGCTGGGCCTGCCTACCTCGTCCTCTCATGCCTTGATTGGTGGCTATGCGGGGGCGGCGATGGCGCGCGCTATTATCGTTCACGGTTGGAGAACCGCCCCGAGCGTCATTATTCCCGGAGGATGGACCAAAACCCTGATCTTCATTGTGGTCGCGCCTCTGATGGGCTTCGTGCTTGGATTCGGCTTCATGGTAGCCATCTCCTGGATTTTTCAGCGGAAGTCGCCACGCCAAGTGGACAAGCTCTTCCGAAAGTTGCAATTACTTTCGGCTGCCGCTTACAGCCTCGGTCACGGCGGGAATGATGCGCAGAAGACCATGGGCATTGTCGCCGGTGCGCTCTACACTGCGGGCGTGATGAAGCAGAGCGACTTCGCTGCGAACTGGGGCCATTGGCACTGGCCCATTATTCTGGCTGCCCATACCGCCATCGCACTAGGCACCTACTTCGGGGGCTGGCGGATTGTACACACCATGGGATCCAAGATCACTAAGCTAAAGCCAGTGGGGGGCTTCTGCGCCGAGGCCGCCGGCGCAATCACCCTATTCGGCACTGCCCTGGCCGGAATTCCGGTCAGCACCACGCACACCATCACGGGCGCGATTATCGGCGTCGGAACCACCAACCGACTTTCAGCGGTCCGATGGGGCATTGCGCGACGAATCGTCTGGGCTTGGATTCTAACGATTCCCGCATCAGCCATGGTCGCCATGCTGGCCTTCTGGCTGATCCGGATGTTCAACCCGAATGCGTGAGAGAAGCCGCTATTCGATCTTCGCCGTTCGCCTATCAAACCAAGGCCGTCATCTCGTGTCGTCTATAAACAACGACGCCGATGTCGGGGACGGCTGGAGCGGCTTAGGAATTGCTGTGTCCGAGTAAAGCGGGCCTTCATGCCCGCGTTGCGGCTGCCATAGGTTCACTTAATGTTCATCGCTTCCTGTGTCCTGGACACCTTTATGATACAGCCTGACGATTGTTCAGTTATACCTGTAAGCGTGGCGTGGCACTCGGCCCCGGCACCTGCCGTTATAATCTCTTGTCGTTAGATTCGGAGACCAAACATGCCACGTGGCGCCATGCCTCGCCGACCTTCGCGCACCGGCCGCCAGGACAAAGTTTCGCGCGAACCACTGCGAGCCAAGCTCAAGGTCAAAAGAGTCGCGCCGGTCTTAAAAAGAGTAGCTAAAGTTGCCGCGCCAATCGCGGCGAAGATACCCGCAAAGAAGAAGCCCGTTGCTAAGCGTAAGGCCACCACAATTAAGGGCTACAACCCGGTCGCGCCGGACCGCGTCAACGAGGTCCTGAAGCGGCTCGACCAGCGCTACCTCGACGCGACCTGCGCTCTGCATCACAACAGCGCGTGGGAGTTGTTGGTGGCGACCATCCTTTCGGCGCAATGCACCGACGTACGCGTCAACATGGTCACGCCGATCATCTTCCAGAAATATCCCACGCCCGAGGCCTTCGCCGCTCTCCAACCGGAAGAACTCGAAGACGACATTCGCACCACGGGATTCTTTCGCAACAAATCCAAGTCGGTGGTGGGCGCCGCACGCAAGCTGATCAGCGAATTCGGCGGCCAGGTGCCGCGCACCATGGAAGAGCTGCTGCAATTGCCGGGAGTGGCCCGCAAGACCGCGAACGTCGTGCTGGGAACCTGGTACAAAATCGCCGACGGCGTGGTGGTAGACACGCATGTGCAGCGCATCTCGCGGCGCCTGGAGCTGACGAAAAACGAAGAGCCGCAGAAGATCGAGCAGGACCTGATGAAGGTGATCCCGCGCGACAAGTGGATCGTCTTCGCGCACCAAATCATCCTGCACGGTCGCGCGCTGTGTATCGCGCGCAAACCCAAATGCGCCGATTGTCCGCTGGAAGACCTCTGCCATGCCGCCGACAAGACGTGGAGCACGGTAGAGATTCACAAGGGGGCGAAGCCGTAGAAGCGGGGATAACGGACTAGGGGTTAGTTGCGCCGTTGCTCTGCGATTGCTGACAACTGACGACCGGCCACTGACAACTGTTTTCTGCCATCCCGAGCGAGGACTTCAGTCCGAGCCGAGGGACCCACTTTTCTCCCGCGCCAAACCTGAGCTTTCGGAGCCATCCTTCCGGCCGCTTCTCTGAGCCGGAGGGCGCATTGTAGAATCCAGCCAGCGCTAGTTCATGGGTGATCTTGTGAAAAGGTTTACAGCTTGTCTCCTGTTTGTCCTTCTGGCGATAGCCGTGCCAGTGGTCGCCCATGCCCCCAAGCAAACCAAGGCCCAGAAGAACGCGCAGAAGTCTATGCGAAATACAACAAGCAATACAACAAACAACAGAAGAAACAACTAAAGGCGCAAAAGAAGCAAATGAAGAAGTGGAATAAGGACCACCAGACCAAGGTCACGGTGATATGAAGGCTCTCGGTAAATCGCCATCCCACAAATAACAGCCCGACCCGATGCTGAAGCATTCAACTCTGCCTCCTGGTTCTTTGCCGGTGCCCATCGCAAGGTTTTCGAAAGGACGGGAGCACATTTCGGAAAAGGTTACCGCCGTCCACATTAGGCGTGCGAAAAACGAAACCTGGAAGGGACTTACCTGCTTCCACACTTTGCGCCCGAGGCCGGCGCAAAGGATGGGGCATACGGCTACCGCAGCCAGAACCCCCTTTTGTCAGAACTGCCGGATGGCATCCCCACTCGAGAGGAGGCTGCTGTCGGTTTCCAGAAGTAGCACCCGGGTTTGATCGACAATGTACGCAACGTAGTTGCGAGTGCCTTCCGCTGTGGTGATAGCGACGATGGTACGGCCTGGCGCGACGGTGCCTACACTGTAAGTGCCTTGCAGAACTTGCCCCTGGGAGATGTTCGTGGGATCGTTGAAGTCCAGCATCCCCGCCAAAGTTCCTGCGCCGTCAGCCGAGATCTGACCGCTGACGCTGGTGCTGTTACCCGACCGGATGCCGCCGGCGACAATGAAGTAGCCGAACGTCTCGGTGGCATAGCTACCCGCCCATGCCGCATTGCTAGTCACGGATGAGCCTTGCGCATACACATTTCCGCCGCCGGTCGCAGTAGTCTGCTGATCGAGATAGTACGCCTGGCTTGGCGAAATCAAATACATACTGAAGGGCAGTGACGTTGCGCTCGTGCTGAACGAGCCGTTGATGCGGCCGTTTGGGGCCACGCTGTAGGCGCCGCTCAATGCGCCGTTCCCTACCGCCCCGGTGTCGTTGACGTCATAGTGGCCTGAGGAAACGTTCCCTCCTGAAGCATTCAACTGGATGAGTGTGTAGGACACCCCAGCCAGTGTGTTGGCCGAAGTACTGACGACGTAACTACCATTGAAATCCGAGGCGGCGAACGACGACTGGGTCTGCAAATCGGCGCTCCCCAGGAAAAATGTGGACGCGTTAGGACACATGAAGCGATAACGGTTGGTCGAGATGACGTAATACACGAAACCGGCGCTGCCGGTAGTGGCGGTGAACAAACCAGTGCCGCGTCCCAGGCCATCGATACCGCTGTATGAGCCACTCAGCGCCTCGCTCTGCGTGATTGTGCCCCCGCAGTTCAGGTCCTGCAAACCGCCCACGTTGCCGCCGCTCGAGGTTAAAGACGCCGATGGAGTTGATCGCTCTGCCACAATTTAGTCCGCTCCCCGCGAAGCCGAAGGCGTAGTTCCCCGAAGGCGCGGTGAGTCCGGTCCGTGCTGTCTGCTTCTCCAGATTGCCGGTGGCATTGATCACCTTGTTGTCGATTTCATTCAACCCGGCATTGTTCAGCGCTCGAATTGCAATAGCATAGGAGAAGCTGCCAATCGAGCTGTTCAGATTTAGCGTGCCACGGCCGTCTGAGCCGACACTGTAAGTTCCGGTTACGGAAGCAACCTGGAGGTACCCCGTCGAAACATTGTTCAGGTCTTCCTCGCCGCCGGTGATGTTGCCGAAGCCGTCGGCCGTGACCGCTCCCAGCGCGTAGAAAGGAAAGCCGTTCGCGTCGATGCCGCTCAGGCTGAAGATGTAATTACCGCTCAGAGATGAGTTATTGAATTGCACTGCCGTTATAGTGACAATGGCATTGCCGGTGACGCTGGCATTCGCTTGCAATACTGCTGTGATGGTTGTGCTGGCTGGATTGGGAACGATCACGGGAGCGGTGTACAGTCCCGTGCTATCGATTGTTCCTACGGACGAATTGCCTCCCGCGACGCCGTTCACCTGCCAGTTCACCGCCGTGGAGGTGCCATTGGTCACGGTGGCCGTGAACTGCTGCGTCGCAGCTTCTTGCACATTCGCTGTCGCCGGAGAAACTGTGACGGTGGGGGGATTATTGTTGTGGCTGCCGCCACCTCCGCCGCAAGCTGATAGGGTGCCAACTACAAGCAGTGCAGACGCAGCCAGAATCACTCTTCGCATCACGGGCCCTCGCTCCTAAAAATCATACGCGGTTCAGGCCAACTTCAAAAGGAAATCTGGGATTGTGATTTCGCCTGCTCGGCTACTGTATTTGCACACACCACCGGGCCACGATTCTGCAACCACTTGCTCACCGTCGCTCCGCCGGGCCCGATCGTTTCGTGTCTTTTGTGGGAAGGTGGGAGCGAAATTCCGAAAAAGTCTACCATCCGGGATCCGAATGAGTGGGCACCACGAGGCACAGGCTGGTGCATGGCGCCCCAGGTGAACGTCCTTCTTTTCGACGTTAACCTGGGTGCTACCTGAGGATCCGGGCTGGGCCGCCGAAAAATCTTCGGCTCGCGATCTCGAGCCTTCCACTCCTGACTGATCTCGACCACTCTATTCTTCCGGAAAGCATAGTGTCGGAAGTTGCTCCACTTTAATCATTCTCCTGGTTCCTTCACGAGCCCGCGTCTTCACTGGATTCCGGTGCTGATCTTCGAGCGCGGAGCGAGCTGGAATAGGCACTCCCTTTGAGTTAATTACCAGCATAGCGTATGCCCTGGTCATCAGAGCTCACGGAAGAAGTCCCAATGTCGATGAAGATGTCGGGAGGCTTGTGAATTTGATTTTTCACGAACTCTTCTGCAAGGCAGAGTACAGGGAAATCGCGCTGCCAGAGGCTGAAGTTCGAGGAGGCGATGTGACTTGTCAAATTGCGCTGAAGCCATTCAACAACCGGCAATTGAGAAGTGACTTTCGCGAAATCATGGTGAAGCGCATTGTCGCGCTTGGTATGGACATCGATGTGTTCATAGGAGGGCGAACGACTATTGACATTCAGCGAAGCGGCGTAAATAAGCGCAAGGCGATTGAGTACGCAATGGAGCGGCTGGACCTCGACCCATTGACAACGGTTTACTTCGGAGATGAATTCGTCGCGTATGGCAACGATGTGCCCGCGGCCTCGCTGCCCGATGACCGACGCCCGTCTCTGATCATTCACGTGGGTGACATCGGTAATACCCCCGACAACATAAAAGACAAGCTAACTCTGGATGGCAATGGACCTGCAGGCACACTGAATCACTTAAAGACAATCGACAAGACAATCGATCTTGAATTATCGCGCCAGGCCGTTGTTTGAGACGGCACGCGGGGTCACGAGCGGTGAATCGGATCAGTGGAATTGCTTCGCTCTTGTGGTCAGAATGATTCTCGTTGCCGCTCTTGCTCAGCAACTGCGCAATTTCCTCTGGTCACATCTTCTTCGCCGAACCGCTGCACGGCGCACCGTGTATGTTTCCTCGGACGCGCCTTGTGCGGCAATAATCCTCATTCGTTTATCTCTTTGCGAGTGCAGGCGTAGCAGACCACACTGATGCGCCTTTCCAGTTTACGCATATGAGGTCGCCGGCCTCGCGGAGGGCGCTTAACAAACTATAAGATATTTTCAAGTCTATGCCTGTATGGTCAATCATCTCTTGCTCATTGAAATACATATCGGGCCGCATCCACCGAGCCTCCTGAGCTTTGGACAACGCGTAGTTCTTAATACGCTTGACCTCGGTCTCGTATTGGCGCAGCAGAGTCGGGTCGGGGTTCATGCGAGATGAAGGCGACGCTAAGGTGTGCAGCAGTTTCTCATAACCGCGCTCGTCGAAAAGATCCACCCATTGCCACTTTCGGAGGCGACTAGGAACCTCGCAATTCTGAAGCCGCGCAGGAACGATGTAGATAGTACCCTCTGGCTTTTCCTCTGCAACATCGAGGGCAGTTTTGATCTCCTTATTGACAAATCCTTCTTTGGTGAGCGACTTATTGGACAAGCAGACAATTACGATCCGACAGGATCTCACCGCTTTCTTAATCTCAGGCTCCCAGTCTTGGCCTGGAAGCAATTCCTCTTCATCCAACCAAGGACGGATTCCATCGCGCCGAAGTCGGGAATAAAGGTCCCTTACTGCTGGTTTGTCCTCAGAGGCGTGGCAGAGGAATACGGTCGTACCTCTGCCGTGATTAGCATTCCGTGGCGGCATAGTTAAATACCTCGACTTCGTTAGGAGCCAATGCGTTCAGCATAGACCGCCACTGTTTCGAGGTAAAGGCAAGATTGAGCTGTTGCCTGGTGCCCCAACCCCCAAGCTGTCCATTCCGCCCAACCGGGGCCGAGCAGCTGCTGTCCGCTTCCCCGCCTCGCCATCTACAATAGAAACCTGTGACGCCAGCTCGTGTGAAACTCAAAACTCGAAACCTGAAACTTACCACTCTGCTGTTCGCAATCGTTTTCAATATGACTCCGACCGCATTCGCCCAACAACCCCTCGCTGCGCCGCAAGCCATCACCGATCCCACCAAGCTCGAGAGCAAGAACGTGGCTGACATGCAGGCGTTCTCCATCGAGAAGCTCTACATGACGCGCACCATCGGTGAGTCAACCTGGTCGCCCGACGGCAAGCAGATCGCCTTCATCTCCAACATCAGCGGACGCAACAATCTCTGGCTGGTTCCCGCGACCGGAGGATGGCCGACGCAATTGACCATCAGCGATCAGCGGCAGACGCACCGGTGTGGTCGCCCGACGGTACTTGGATCGCCTACATCTCCGATCACGATGGCGATGAGCAGTGGGACATCTTTCTGGTGTCGCCAAAGACCGGCGACGTGGTGAACCTGACGACTTCGCCAGAGAGTGCGGAGGAAGAACCGGCGTGGTCGCCCGACGGGCGGCAGATCGCGTATGTCACCAAGCCCAAGACCGGATCGAGTTTCGAAATCGAGTTGATGGATGTCGCCACCCGGCACGTTCGTCATCTGACAAAGAACACGCCGAAGGAACTGAGCAACTACAAGCCCGATCTTCTCGCACGATGGCAAGTTCCTGGTTTACACGCAGTCGCACGCTACCGGCAAGGACTCGAACGTCTTTGTGCTCGACCTCGCCAGCGGAGAGAGCACCAAGCTGACGCAGCACCAAGGGTGAGCACACCTACGAAGCGGACGACATCTCGCCCGACGGCAAGACGCATCCTCATCACCTCGGACGCGCAGAACGGCTACGACAATGTGGGACTGCTCGACATCGCAACCAAGAAGATCGATTGGCTGACCTCTGAGAAATGGCGGCTCAGGGCGGGAACGTTTTCGCCCGATGGCAAATCGTTGACGTGGACCGCGAACGTTGACGGCAACACTGACATCTATCTGTATGACCTAGCAAGCCGGCACGCGGACGCATTGCCGCTGAAGAAGGGAGTGAACTCGCTGGGCGGCAATCCACTTCCCTACAGCCGCGATGGGTCAAAGCTGTTGTACTACCACAATGGCGCCGACGCTCCGAACGATCTCTGGGTCTGCGACATTGCTCGAAGCAGTCGCAGCAGGTGACGCACTCGCTGGTCGCGGGGATAAACAGCGCCGACATGGTCGAGCCTTACCTGGTGCACTATCCCAGCCGCGACGGTAAGTGGACGCTCTCGGCGTTCGCCTACGTGCCCAACAATATCCAGCGCAACGGCAAGTTTCCAGCGATCGTATACATCCACGGCGGACCAGCGGCGCAGACGGTGAACTCGTTTAACCGCTTTATCCAGTACATCGTGAACCAGGGATATCTGGTTATCGCGCCGAACTATCGCGGGTCAACCGGATACGGCAAGGAGTTCACCGACGCCAATCGCGGCGATGCCGGCGGCGGCGAGTTGCACGACGTGCTCGACGCGGCGCAGTGGATCGAGAAGAGCGGCTTCGTCGATCCCAAGAAGATGATCGTCATGGGCGGAAGCTACGGCGGCTACTTGAGCATGATGGCGGTTACCAAGGCTCCGGATATGTGGGCCGCTGCCGTGCCCATTGTGCCATTCGTAAACTGGGCGACCGAGATCGCCAACGAAGACCCGCTGCTGCGCGAGTATGACCTGGCGACCATGGGCGATCCGGTCAAAGAACAAGGCGCTGTATGACGATCGCTCACCGATCAACTTCGTGGACCAGATCAAGGCTCCGCTGCTGCTGCTGGCCGGCGGTAACGATCCACGCTGTCCGCACGAAGAGGCGCAACAGGTAGCCGATGCCGTGAAAAAGCGCGGCGGGTCAGTGCAGCTAAAAGTTTACGAAAACGAAGGCCACGGCTTCGCGCGGGTGGAGAACCAGATTGATGCTTACCAGCGAGTCTCGGACTTCCTGAAGGTCCATGTGCCATCGCCGGGATGCGGGTGCTCGGTGTACGAGTAGCGGTCAGCCGTCAGCACTCAGCATTCAGCCGTCAGCACCGCTGTGTCATTCTGAGCGGAAGCGAAGAATCCCTATATTTCCTAGAATATTCAAGCGTCCTGCTGCGGCGTCTCCCGAATCCGACTTCTCTCTTCCACGATCGCCGCGACCAGCCCCGGGATGGTGTACTCCTTGGCTTCGATGTCCACGGGCAATCCGAAATCACGCAGCGTAGCGGAAGTTATGGGTCCGATGGATGCACTACGAATGCCCTGCTGCCGCGCCGGTTTCTTCAGGGCGATGCGCGCACTACGCAAGCCCAGCAACCCTACGAAATTCTTTACGGTGGACGAACTAGTGAAGGTGATAGCGTGCGGCCTCTGGGTTCGGTTGGTCAGCAGGGCGCGCAGGCGTTTCGCTGACGACTTCGGTGCGACTGTCTCATATGCTTCGACCACATCGACTTCGGCGCCAGCGTCACGCAATTCGCGCGGGATAACGTCGCGCGCAATCTTTGCTCGCACTAGGAGTACCCGCTTCCCTTTCACCCTGCGGTGGAGCGAAGCAACCACCGACTCAGCTACATATTCTTTCGGCGTGACGGTGACGCGGAGGCCATGTTCCTCGATCGACTTTCTGGGTTGCAGGACCAATAGCGGCAATCTTCAGATGCACCAGCGCGGAGGCGTTGATCTTCTTCTTTGCCAGGCGATCGAAAAGCGCTTCCACTCCATTCACGCTGGTGAGAATCAACCAATCATAGGTTGCGAGGTCTCGCAGCGCCGAGTCGAGCGGCTTGTAGGACGAGGGCTTGCGAATCTCAATGAAAGGGATCTCGACGACGTTGCAGCCCCGTTCGCGCAGCTCCGAAGAAAGTGCGCCCGCCTGTTTCTTCGCGCGCGACACCAGAACGCGGCATCCGGCCAGGGGATGTGCGTTCGTGCGTAATCCCTCAATGCGGACTTTGCTTAATTGCCGAGTGGAGGCTTGAGCCATGCGAAGTTTTTCTCGTGAGGACGTTCTCGTGCTTACCAGTTCAATTCAAGGAAAGCGTTGTGCCGTCTCTACGGGACTCAGATTCTCTCTGCGCCCATCCAGTGCTGAAGCGCTGGGCCAAACTATGTCGAACCTACGGCGCTGGCTTCTTGTCGGACCGCGCTGCACACTGGCGCGTAAGATGTCAGCGTATATACAGTCGCCTCGATCTTTCCTGGCGATTCAGCGCCCTCGACGCGATCAGGTGTTCGACGGCTGTGGCAACGCCGGCGACGCATTCCGTCACGCTGACGACTGATAGCTGAATGCCGACAGCTCCTCTCACGGTTGCTGTGGCGCCGCCGCTGCCGCGCCATAAACTTCGTCGAGAATCTTCGTCGCGCCCCGGCGCAGCAGCGTGTCACCCACCTTCTCGCCTAGCGCAACCGGGTCATTGCCGCTCTGCTGCTCGCGCAAGACGGCTGTGCCATCAGGGCGAGCAACAATCGCGGTGAGCTTCAACTCGCCATCCTTCATCTCGGCGAAGGCGCCAATCGGGACCTGGCATCCGCCGCCAAGTTGGTTCAGCAACGCGCGCTCACACGTTGTCGCCGCGCGTGCCGCAAAGTCATCAAGAAACGAGAGATGTTCGCGCATCTCCAATCACCTTCGCGGATCTCGATTCCGAGCGCGCCCTGTCCTGCGGCCGGGCACATAAAATCTTCCAGCAGGACTTCCTTCACCAGTTCCATTTTGCCGAGCCTGGTGAGTCCGGCTGCAGCCAGAATGATGGCATCATATTCGCCTTCTTCCAGCTTGCGCATGCGCGTGTCAACATTTCCCCGAAGCGGATGGATCACCAGATCAGGCCGCGACGCTTTCAACTGCGCCTGCCGGCGCAGGCTACTGGTACCTACGCGCGCGCCTTGCGGCAGTGCCTTGATGCTGTCGTACTTTACCGATAGGAACACGTCGCGCGGATTGATCCGCGTGGTAATGGCAACCAGTTCGAATCCGGGTGGCAACTGGGTAGGCAGGTCCTTAAGGCTATGGACCGCGAGATCGACCCGGCCTTCGGCCAGCGCCTCTTCGATTTCCTTGGTGAACATGCCCTTGGTGCCGACCTGGGCGAGAGCAACGTCGGTTATCTTGTCGCCCGTGGTCTTGATGATCTCGAGCTCGACCTCGTGGCCGCGCTCGCGCAGCAGCGCCGAGATGTGATTGGCCTGCCAGAGAGCGAGTTGTGATCCGCGGGAACCGATTCTGAGGCGCGCCATCAGTTTCGCGCTCCCGGTTTTCCGCTGCTCACTGTGGTGGCATCTTCGTCGGCGGCTTTTCGGGGCTCCCGCAAGCCGAAGAGCTTGCGCACCAGATCGATCACGGTGGTAGCCTCCGACGATTCGCGGGCCGCACTCTTGAGGGTAGTAATGGGCGTATGCATGATTTTGTTGATGATACCGCGCGACAGCGCTTCCACCGCCAGCTCCTGTTCCGGGGTGAGCGTTCCCAGCCGGCCGCGTACGCGGTCAATCTCGGCCTGGCGAACCGTTTCCAGATGCTCCTGCAGCGAAACGATGGTGGGCACGACATCGAGCGTTTGCAGTCGCGATTCGAACTTATCCACCTCAAGCTGCACGATGGCTTCGGCGCGGTCGGCTTCGGTCCTGCGATCGGCGATGTGCGATGACACCACCTGCTGCAGATCGTCGATGTCGTAAACGAAGATGCCGTCTAGCTTGTTCAGCTCGGGATCGATATCGCGTGGCACCGCGATGTCGATGAAGAACATGGGGCGGTTGCGGCGCTGGCTCAGAAATTTTTCGCCGTGCTCCTTGCGGAAGATAGTGTGCGGCGCGCCCGTGGAGCTGATGACGATGTCGGCATTGGGCACGGTCTCATAGAGCTTTTCGAATGGGATCGCCTGACCGTTGAACTTTTTCGCCAGCGCCGCGGCCCGCTCGAAGGTCCGGTTGGCAACGTAAATTTGCTTGGCGCCATGAGCCAGCAAGTGGCGCGCCGCCAGTTCGCACATCTTCCCCGCGCCCACCAGGTAAACGCTCTTGCCTTGCAAGTTGCCAAAGATCTTCTTGGCCAGGTCCACGGCCACCGACGCGATGGAGACCGCTGAGGTTGCAACCGCGGTTTCGTTCCGCACGCGCTTGGCGACAGCGAAGGAGCGGGTCAGCAATGCGTCGAGTTGCGAGTTGACCGCGCCAATAGCGCGCGCCGTGGCGTAGGCTTCCTTGACCTGTCCCAGAATCTGGGGCTCGCCCACGATCATGGAATCGAGGCTGGAGGCCACGCGGAAAATATGACGCACCGCATCGCGCTCGCGATGTTCGTACAAATACTTGCGATAGGGCTCCGGATCGAAGCCGTAAAACTGGCGCAAAAAACCTTGCATATCGGCGGAACCATTGGTGGTGCGGGCCAACATCTCCACCCGGTTGCAGGTGGAGACGATCATGCCCTCCTCGATGCCGGGATAGGTCGCCAGGCACTTCACCGCTTCCGGCAGCCGCGCCTCGGGAATGGCAAACTGCTCGCGCACTTCGACCGGTGCGGTCTGGTGGTTCACGCCGATGACGACGAAGTTCATGAACAGAAACCTGTGCGTGCGGCTGAAGCTATTCGCCGCCCATGCGCCTAAGGCAATGATGAAGGCAAAGGTCGCCAGAAATGCCGCACGGCGGCCGCGCCATCCAGAACTCCAGCGGGTGTACAGCAGCAGCATGTACACCGCCCACATGGTGAACGACAACAATATCTTCGGATCGTAGAAGAACAGCGGGCCGTACTTGTCGATGGCCAGCACGGAACCCGCGATTAGCCCCAAGCGTCATAAACGGGAAACCGAAGAGCAACGAACGATAGCCGATTTCGTCAATGGTCTGCAACGGAGGCAGCCAGGTAAGCAGCGCAGCCGAGCGCTTAGACTTCAACGCCCGCTCTTGCACCAGGTAGAGCAAGCTGGCGCCAAAGCTGAGGAACAGCCCTGCGTAGCCGGTGAAGATGAGCACCACATGCACGAAGATCCAGCCACTGCGCAGCAGCGGCGACGTCAACGTGACCGGCTTCTGTCCGATCGCGGATGCGAACGTCAGAATGAAAACGATGGGGAAAATCACGACACCCGGCGAGACGGTGCGATAGCCCACGAAGAACACGAAGAACACCACCATCGCCAGGAACGCCAGGATGGATTCCGAGTAATGGATCGAAGCCAGGGAAAGACGACCGATCAGGACGGTGGACTCGACCAGAGAAACGAAGTGGAAGATTAGTCCCAGTCCGACCGCCGGCTCTACCACCTTAGCCAGAACGTTGCCCTGCTTGCTGAGCAGGAGCAGCGAATAGAGCAGCCCCACGCCATAACAAACCACCGCGACTCGGAGCCAGATTAACGGCATAAACCCCACGAATGTAATGCTTAAGCTCGATTGCTTCTTCTACGGTTAAGTATAACGGGAGAGCGCAGATGGGAAGCAGTGTAGTTATCACGTGCGGCTGTGATTTGCGTCACATAGGAGTCGGCAACTGCATGAGGGCATGGAGCCAGAAGTGGCGCACCTAGCTGGGATAGTGGAAGTACACGATGTGCTGCGAGGCGATGGTCACGCCATCCTTCGAGGCCGGCCGGAAGTGCCAGCGCGGCAGCACGGAAAGCACTTTTTGCTCGATGCCGTATCCGATGCCTTGCAGCAGCTTGGTTTGGACCACGTTTCCCTGCTCGTCAATCGTGACCTCGACGATCACGTCGCCTTGCACGCCCGCAGGTATGTCAGAGCGCGATACCGGAGGATCGGGAAAGACTTCCGGCAGCGCGGGCACGACTTCATCTCCGGTAATCGGCGAACCAGGCACGCGCCCGTAAGGAGAACCGCCGCGCGCGGTTTGCTCCGGCGCATCGTCTCGCGTGGGTTGATCGGTTTGCCGAATCTTCGTATCAGGCTTGTGCGGCTTCGGCTTGGGGGTCAGTGCAGCGCGAAGTGACGGTCGTTGCTCGTCCGGCGATGACGGCGTCTTCTCTAGTCCCACAGGCGCAAGGTAAACGATGGACATCGATCCGGAGGATCCCTTAATTCCCAGGTCAACGTCAGAAGGGGTTACAAAAATGGCATTGGAGCGATGGATGAGCAGAAACAGAAGCAGACCATGAACCGCGAAGGAAGCGAGCAGAGCACGATTCCATCGCTTGCGCCCGGACCACTGTATCTGCGTGAACATCAGGAAGTCCCCACCCTTGGAACGCTCGCCTTCTCCGCGCTAAGGCTTCGTCCGTCCCATCTTACTGCTCGATTGGACGCAAGCAATCAGAAGGGGTTAGCTGCAACGATTGTAGCGCTATTCCACCCCGATCGAGTCCAACAATACCGGCAGTTCGTCGACCTCAAGGCGCAAACGGCGTCCGTGGTTGAGCATGTCGGGAATCTCGTCGAAGGCTTGCATCAGGCGCAGCTTCACCGCAGCATACTGTTCTGACTCGCCGAGAGTGCGGCCCCGGCTCGCCGCCCAAGCCGAGAGCGCATCGGGATGCAGAAAGACACTGACGGCGAAAATTGTCTTGCGGTCTGAGGTCACGTCGAAGATGTATTCGGTCGAGGGAGCTTCGGGATCGCTGTCGAGCGCCGGCCGCTTGCCGACGAAGTAGTACTGGTAAACGTAGCCGGTCTGCCCGGTATAGGTTTTGACGCGGCGGATGGTCATGAGCGAATTACTACCTGGGGATATTGTAGTCGTGCGGCTACGGCTCCGTCGGGCGCTCGCGCAGGATTGCCGCGGCCGTCTCGGAGCTAACGGGCGAGTAATACACCTCTTTGAAGGTGTAAGACTTTGCCTTGGCGCCGAGGATGGGCAAGAATCTCGATGTGCCAGTGATAGTCGTCCTCGATGGTCTTCCAGAATCCGAGCGTCTCAGAACGGTGCATGGTGTTGGGCGAGGTATGCAGCACCATGTGGAAGCCATCGGCGATGGTGCGGATGCGGTAAAGCGTACGCCGCAGCAGCGCCGCCAGGTCGCGCATTGCGCCGGACTTCAGCGCCATGCGCTCGAAATAGGCTTCGTGGGTGTGGGGAGCGATCCAGGTCTCATAGGGCACGCGCGGAGCGTAAGGACAGCAGGCGATGTAGTCGCCGCGGACTTCGATGACGCGCAGCTTCTGTTCCTGCTCCTGCCGCAGAATGTCGCAGAAGACGCAGCGCTCTTTCACCTGGTAATGTTGCCGCGCCGCCCGCAACTCATACAGAACGCGCCGCGGAACAAACGTAGTGGCCACGACCTCCGAGGTGGGATGGTCAAACTCCTGCCCCGAGTGCGATGCCGTAATTCTTGAAGACGCTGATGTATTTGAAGCGGCCATCGCCTTTCAGGTCCTGGATACGCTGGCCGCAGAGCGCCAGGTACTCCTCGATTTCGCGGTCGTCGGCGTTCCACAAATGCCGGTCGTGGCGGGCATTTTCGACAATCACCTCGTGGGCGCCAATCGGGCGCATCTTGTCATACAGACCGTTGCCCGTGCGCGACGGCTCACCATCAATTCCGTACAGCGGATGGGGATGGACCACGGCGCGCGCCGACCAGGGATTGCCATTTACCGTCGGCGACGAGGCGATCACCTGCAGCGGTTGGCCCGACTCGGGGCAGAAGGGGCAGAAGGAGTCAGGCGAGGAGCTATCCTCGGGCTCGTCGCCGCAGATGACCCAGGAGCGCGTAATGGGGTCTTTGCGCAATTCCATCGCTCTTTTACTTTACGTCTCGGGATGGGAAGCAAGCAATCGGCGATCAGCAGTCGAACATTCAGCCAGTTCGCATTTGGCACTTAGCGCTTAGCATTTGGACTCTAGCACGTTGGCGTGAGGCGCCAAATGCTCACTGCTACCTGCTGCTAGAATGAAACATCGTGAAGCGCTCCATACGCCTCATCGCCATCGACCTTGATGGCACTCTGCTGGACTCCAATGTCCAGATCTCCCAAGCCAATCTGAAGGCGTTGCGGCGGGCCCATGAAGCGGGCATTGAAATCGTGCTGGGTACGGGACGCAGGCACAGGTTCGCCTTGCCCATCGCGGAGTCGCTCGGCTTCGACCTGTGGCTGATGAGTTCGAATGGGGCGGTGACGCGTTCCACGCGCGGAGAACTGTTCCACCAGGACCTGTTGCCCAAGGAAACGGCCATCAAGCTCTGCCGGCACATGGCGCAGTATCGCAATAATACGGTGCTCACCTTCGACCGTGAAGGCATGGGAGCAATCGTCTGTGAGAACCGCGAGCGTTTGTATGGCGTCATCCAACGCTGGATGGAGAAGAACGCGCCCTACATCGAATATGTCAGCCCAATTGCAAAGGCGCTGACGGAAGATCCCATCCAGGCGATGTTCTGCGGTCCGGTCGAACTGATGCAGCAGGCGCAGCAAGACCTCCTGTCGTGCGATTTCACCGGGGACTTCACCATGCTGCGCACGCAATATGATTTGCGCGATTTGTGCATCGTCGACATCCTCAATGCGGGTTGCTCGAAGGGACACGCGCTGGAGCGCTGGGCCAACTATCGCGGCATCGATCGCTCCGAGGTGATGGCCATCGGCGATAATTACAATGACATTGAGATGTTGACCTTCTCCGGCCATCCGGTGATCATGGGAAATGCATCGGACGACCTGAAGCAGAATGGCTGGACCATCACCCTGCATAACGATGAAAGCGGAGTGGCCGCGGCCATCGAACAGGTACTCGACGCGAATACCGCGAGCGTGAATGCGTAGATCCACTTCCACGAATTGTCATCCCAAGCGGAGGCGACGCTTCGCCGCCTTAGTCGAGGGACCTGCTTTTCGGAGCAATTCCTGGTGCGCATCGCTTCTAGATTTCTTACAGATTCGGCTTGTCGGTCTTCTTCTCGCGGCTCAGCTTCACGCCGCGGAAATTGCAAACTTGCGCAACGGCTTCAGCATCCGCCACGAGCGTCATGAGGTGGATCGGCGATACTACGCGCCTGTATATGAGCGCGGAACCGAGCAGTGGATATGTCGACGTGCCCACGCGCCCAGATCGATAATTTTGAGCCGGCGCCGCCGCGGGACGCAGACGGCCACCTCGCAAACCCAGAAGCCCGTGGACTTAAACACCATTGTCAGCGCAGCCAGCACCCGCAGCCAGGTGGACGCCGACTTCATTGCCAGCGTGATCCGCGCCGAGAGCGGCAACAATCCGCGCGCAGTTTCGCGCAAAGGCGCGCAAGGGCTGATGCAACTCATGCCAGGTACCGCCGAGCAAGCTGGGGGTGAAGAACAGCTTCGATCCGGCAGAGAATGTCGACGGCGGGGTTCGTTACCTGCGCGAACTGCTGCTGCTTTACAACAACGACATGGTCAAAGCGCTGGCTGCGTACAATGCCGGTCCGCAGCGTGTACAGCAGTACCAGGGCGTGCCGCCCTACCACGAGACCCACGCTTACGTAGCGCGGGTCATCAACGACTACAACCGCAAGAAGCTGGCCCAGCGCAAGCATCAGCAGAAGCCGCCAGTACGCAGCGCGGCTGCGGGCAAGCCCGAGATTGCGCAAAGCGCTACGGCTTCTACGGCGGGCACCCAATAGCAGAGGGTTGGGCCCTGCTCATCCGGTCATATACCTTGACGACTGGGTCTCAGCCTCAGCTTTTCGTCTCAACCCACGAAAAGCATTACGCGCGCCGGCGGGCGCTGATTTTCTTCCATGAACAAAAAACGCACGCTCATCTTCGGCATAGTCCTGATCGCACTGTGCCTGCTGATTTACCTGCAGATTCGCGCATGGAAGACCTTCGACTGGCACATGTTCTGGAGCCGCACGGAACACATTAACTGGCTCTACGCTTTCTACGGCCTGGCGTTGACCTACTTCGCGTATGTCCTTCGTGCCGTACGGTGGCGCATCTTCCTGAAGCCAGTTCGCAAGACGCACCACAGCCCGCCTGCTGGCGCCACAATTCGTCGGCTTCGCCGCTCTGGCGCTGCTGGGCCGCGCCGGCGAGATGATCCGTCCGTACATCATCGCCAAGAAAGAGCGTCTTACCTTTACCTCGCAGGTAGCGGTCTGGGGGGTGGAGCGCATTTTCGATATGGGAGCCTTTGCGCTGCTCCTGGCGCTGAGCTTTTTGTCGCCCGATCTGCGGGCGCTTCCCTTCTATCATGGCTTACGCGATGCCGCATTTGCGCTGATTGTGCTGGTGGGCGTGCTGTGTGTAGGAGCGTTTGTGGTGCGGCGTCGGGGTGAGCGCGTGAGCCAATTTTTGCACGATCTATTCGCCAGCTTCGCTCCCAAGTTGGCGCACCACGTGCGCGAGAAAGTGCGCTCCTTCAGCGATGGGCTGGCGACAATCCAAGACCTTAGCTCAGCCCTGCAGTTGACCGCTGTCTCAGTCTTCATGTGGGTGCTGATCGCCTTCGCTTATTACGCGGTGACCCACGCCTATCCAGGCGATCTTCGCCAACTCACTCTGCCTCATCAGGTGGTGCTGATGGGCTCCAGCATGGTGGGCTCCATGCTGCAACTGCCGGCCGTCGGTGGCGGCTCGCAACTGGCAACCATCAGCATGCTTAGCTCGGGCTTCGGCATCGAGAAAGAACTGGCCGTGAGCTGCGGCATCCTGCTCTGGGCGATTACCTTCATGTCGGTCATCCCGATGGGATTACTGCTGGCGCGCCGCGAGCATGTTTCGATTCGAGCGGTGGCCGAGGCGGAAAAGAAAGAAGCGGCGCTCCTGGAGTGAAGCGCCTTGCGGCAACTTTCGTAGGCTCCCCAGCCGACAAAAGCCAGCACGACTTCGGGCCGAACTAAATAAACATCTCGTCGGGCGGGCCGCCGTTGCGGCCGCGTCTCTGGTTGCTGAAGTACGCACCAACCCCCACGCTAACGGCCTGAACCATTCCCGAGACGCGACGCACCGGCGACATGACGGAGTGCTGTACCTTCTCCGACGTTTCTTCCACGCGATCCAAGGTGTGGGTCACCATCTCATCGATGCGGATCACCTGTAATCGCAGGCGATCCAGCAGGTCATGCACCGTGGCGTCAACCCTCTCGACCTCGGTCCGCGTGGTAGTGGTCACGTGCGCCAAATTATCCAGGATAACGTCGATCTTGGGACGAGATGTCTCCAGGAAGGACTTCACTTCCTGTTGCATCACCTTGGCGTTGTCGAGAATGGGAAGCAAACGCGACTGGGTCTCGTCGGTAACCGACTGCAGCTTTTTGCTGAGTCTGAACATCACCACGGCCATGATGAGGAGAATGATCATCTGCAGCACTACAGCGGCTGCGGTGACGGCAATAAAGAGTGTCAGATTGTCAGACATATTCACTTTTCGTTCCGGCCTGCGCTAGTTGCGCGATAGCAGCGCCCACCTAGGGAACGTTGGGCGTTGTACCCTCAACATCTTCGCTGGTGGCTTCGCGGTAGGCTCGGCGCCCAGCTTCATATGCGGAACGGATCTGGTCCTTTTGCTGGTTCAGATAATCACGTCCCTTGTCAGCCCAGCTTCCCGCCTGTTCACGGGCCTGGCGCGCGTGCTCTTTGACAGAGTCACGACCGTCTTCAGCGGCCTCGCGAATACGCTGGCGCGTCTCATCGCCAGGCTTTGGAGCATAGAGAATTCCCACTGCCGCACCGATACCCAAGCCGGCGAGGAACCACAGAAAACCACTTCCATCGCGATCAGACATGATTGCCTCCTCAAAAAATCCTTACGAGTCCGGATGTTAGCACCCGTGTTTACAGAATTACAAACCTCTCCCCGCGCTGGTTGTGAGCTTTTCCGCTGCAAAACCTCAGCTTTGTTTCATTGCCTTCACCAGCAGGGCGATTTGCCCCGCATGGTACACATTGTGTTCGATGAGCCCGTGCGCCTCATTGTAAAATGATCGCTTCCCTGTAGCCGATAGCTTGTCCAGGTGTACGGGATCGAGTTTCTGCAGCGCCTCCCGGAATGCTCTGTTGGATGCGCGAAACGCGTCCAGTGCCTTCTGCCAGTTGGCCTCAGTGGCATCGGACGCTGCGGGAAAGTTACTGCCGTCCTCAAGACCGGCGCGCAATCCTCCGAGCCGCTTCGCTGCGATCTCTTCCCAGAACGCCATGTGGCCGACAATTTCCCACACACTGTGAACATTAGCGATGGGGCGGGACGCCGCTCTGTCGGCCGAAATGCTGCCAAGGATCTGCCAGATTGCATCCCCGTGCCAAGCCGCGCCGTTCATCACGCGCTCATATTGTTCGAGTATGCGTTGAACTTCGGTCATAATTCCTCCTAACCTCCAAATAGTATATTACAGGTTAGGTAAAAAGTGGGCGCCCAGATTGCTAACCACGATGCGGGCCGGAAGGCGAGCGGGGCGGTTCCTGCGCTTGCCTGCTATGGCTTCTGCGTGGGACGCAGCAAGACCTCGCTGATGAACGATTGCGGCTCCTGGGTCACCAGCATGACGACGGCGTGCGCCACATCGTCAGGCTTGAGCATCTTGCGGGTGTCTTTGCCGCCGCGGCGGGGGCTGAAGTCGGTGTCCACCGAGCCGGGACAGATGACGCTGACCCGGATGTTCTGCGCGCGCAGTTCTTCCGCGACTCCGTAGCTGAGCCCGTTGAGTCCCCATTTGGAAGCGGAATAGGCGGCGCCGCGAGGCAGCGGATTCTTTCCCGCCAGCGAAGAGATGTTGATGATGTGGCCTGCCCCGGCGGCGATCATCAACGGCACGATGCTGCGCAGCATGTAGTACACGCCGCGCAGATTGGTATTGAAAATCGCGTCCCAGTCCTCGGGGGCAAGCTCATGCAGCAAGCCCGGAGGGACCGCCGATGCCGGCATTGTTCACCAGGATGTCGACGCGGCCGTAGCTTCTGCGCAGACGCTCACCCAGCGCTTCCACGCTGGCCAGGTCGGTGACATCACATCCGATGCCCTCTGCCCTGTGCCCACCCGTCTGCAGATCGCTTGCGACCTGCTGCACCCGGGTTTCGTCCCGGCCGGTGAGAACGACGGTGGCGTCCATCGCTGCCAGCCTGGTCACAATGGCCTGCCCAATGCCACGTCCACCCCCGGTCACGACCGCGACCGCCCCTGATAACGAAACGAACTCTTTCGGCTGCATGGAATGTTCTCCTAGGTTCCTAGGTTTCCGAAGCTCATGGCGCGATCCAAAGCGGGCCCTTCGTCGCACGCATTACAACTTGATCGAAGCCGCTCAGAGAGGGTATGGTTGCCCGCCCAGACCGAGTACCCTGCAATAAGTGGTGCCTCCGCGGTTTGCGCCGCAGCATCCGAGATTAGACTTTCCAGCATCCCAGAAACCAGAAAATTGTGTAAAGTGGTAAGTAACTTGCCTTAATCGGGGTAGGTACTTATAATCCCGTCTCCGCATGATTTGTGTTTGGATTCAACATTTAGGGGCGAAGTGCGGGATAATGACCTGTTATTATGCAGTTCCGGCGGAGCAAGTCGGGCTGCCATCCCTGCGCGTAAGTTAACGTGTCTGAATGAATATCGTCACCAGTTCCCAGAACCAAGGAGCCACGAGAATGAAGAAGTCGCTAGTCACCATGTTGCTGGTGCTCATTACTGCAGCGCTAGTTCAGCAGTCGGCAGCTCAGGGGGCGGCGCAACCCGCGCAAGCCGGTCAACCAGCTCCAGCCGCGCAGAAGAAGGAAATTAAAGATCCGGCTGAGTACAACGCGTATGTGAACGCGATTCAGCAGACCAGCCCTCAGGCGAAGGCACAGGGACTAGAAGCGTTTGTGCAGACGTACCCCAATAGCGTGATGAAGGAAGATGCTCTGGAGCAACTGATGGTGGCTTACCAGCAAGCCGGCGACGCGCAAAAGACGATCGACACGGCGAACCGAGTGCTGCAGGCCAATCCCAACAACATTCGGGCGTTGGCGCTGTTGGCGTACAACTATCGCGCGTCGGCCTCGCAGGGCGGCCCGCAGATGCAGCAGAACCTTCAGCAGGCTCAGCAATATGGCCAGAAGGGATTGCAGGCACTGACCAATATGCCCAAACCCGAGGGCATGAGCGACGCCGATTTCACCAAGCTGCACAATGAGACGGGCGCGATCTTCGACGGTGCGGTGGGATTTGCGGCTTTACAGCAAAAAGATTACGCCACTGCGCAGAAGGATTTGCGGGAAGCGGTAGCCGAGGAATCACAACCCAACATTATGGACATCTATCCCCTGGCAACGGCCGACCTCGAGGCCAAGCCGGTAAATCCTGAAGGCTTCTGGTTCATCGTCAAGGCCTCACAATTAGCCCAAGGAGCTGGCCAGGCTCAGATCCTGGACTACGGCCACAAAAAATACGTTCGTTACCACGGATCGGAAGACGGCTGGGCTGATCTGGTAAAGCAAGCGCAATCGTCAACCAGCATTATGCCGCCCGCTGGCTTTACCGTGGCTGCAGCACCGCCGCCCCCGTCTCCTGCCGAGCAGGCGGCCGATCTGGTGAAGAGCAAGAATGCGACTCAGATGAGTTTTGCCGAATGGGAGTTGGTGCTCTCTTCTGGTAATCAGCAAGCCGCTGATACCGTGTGGAATGCGATTAAGGATAAAGCTGTGAAGTTACAGGCCGCGGTAATCAGCGCCACTTCGACCACTGTCCAACTGGCCGGCAGCGACGACGATATCGAAGCCAAGAAGACCGACATCACTTTGACCATGGAAAAACCGATCCCCGCGCGCCTGATGCCGCAACCCGGTGCGATGATGGCATTCCAAGGTACGGTTTCAAGCTATACGCCTAATCCCTTCATGATGACCATGACCGGCGGCATACTGCTGGACAAGAATGGTAATCCAGTCACGACTGCAGCCCCCGTGCGTCATCCGGCAACACGCAAGAAACCGCAGTGAGTTAGAGGCTGATTGCACGAAGAAAAGGGGAGCAGCCTGGGTTGCTCCCCTCTTCGTTGGATCATTATGTGCGTTTACACGCAAGCCATTCAGAGCTATGGCGGTTTCAGATTTGCTCCGAAAAGCTTACCAACCTTGCACCGCGCTATTGGCGCTGCCTTGATTTCTCAGCTGCGAAACATACGCTGTCCGCTTGGAATACATCGACGTAAGCTTTTACGGCAGGGTCGGTGGCGCTCAGGAACTCATCCGGAGTGTAGATTCCATGTAGGCTGCCGCCCTCCATCAAGCCGATTCGGCTGCCCAGTAGCAGAGCTTCGCCGACGTCATGGGTCACAAAGACGACGGTCTTTCCCATCTGCTGCTGCAGTTTCTTGAACTCCATCTGCAGTTCGGCACGGGTGATGGGATCAAGCGCCCCGAAGGGCTCATCCATCAGAAGGATGGGGGGTCGGCAGCCAGTGCACGGGCCAGCCCGACGCGCTGGCGTTGTCCGCCCGAGAGCTGGTGAGGATAGCGATCGGCGAACTCGGGACTCGGCAGACCCACCAAGTCCAATACCTCCTTAACGCGCGTCTCGATCTTTTGGTGGTCCCACTGCTCCAGCTTTGGCACCAAAGCCACATTTTGCCGCACCGTGTAATGCGGAAATAAGCCGACGTCCTGGATGGCATAGCCGATTCTTCGTCGCAGTTTAATCGCGTCCCACTGCTCGACTGGAATTCCGTCCACCCGAACCTCGCCTTGCGTGGGTGCAAGCAGGCGATTGATCATCTTCAGACAAGTGGTCTTTCCCGATCCACTGCGACCAAGCAGCATCAGGGTTTCACCCTGGCGCACAGAAAGGCTTACGCCGGAGAGCAGCACCTTGCCCCCAGCAACGCGAAACTGCACATTCCTGAACTCGATCGTGATGGCGGCCGCGTCGTTCATCTCACCAGACCCGCGATTGCCGCTACAGCGTACCAGAGTCGCGGCTCCGTATGGGCTGCCTGATCAAACGTTACACACTCCGCTTGACGCGATTATTTCTTGATTTGGTTTAACGCCGCCATGGGCTGCAAAAGAACAATGCCGGAGCCAGCCCTGCAGGGCAAGCACCGGCATGATTTTCAAACTTGCACGGTTCTAGCGTGGCAATTCAGCAGGCAGGAGGCTGACTGCTTAACGTCCCCAGCCGCCGCCACCACCACCGCCGCCGCCAGAGCGTCCACGGCCACCACCACCGCCGCCGCGTCCCCCGCCGCCGCCAAAGCCGCCACGTCCCCCGCCACCGCCTCGAGGACGGTCGGTCTTGGGGCGTGCCTCGTTCACGGTCAAATTGCGGCCTCCGAGGTTGGTGCCGTTCAGTGCTTCCATCGCCTTGCCAGCAGAGTCATCATCCGTCATCTCGACAAAGGCAAATCCGCGCGGCTGCCCGGTGTCGCGGTCCGTGACGATGCTGACCTTATCGACTGGGCCATAGGCTTCGAACAGTCCGCGCACCTGGTCTTCTGTCGCATCGAAAGTTAAATTCCCCACGTAGATGTTCTTCATTGGATCCTCACTTTTAGTATGCCGCTTGCTGGATCGAACATCGATCGCGCGGGCGGACGCCGGTTGGGGTGTTCACGACCAAACCTAGCCGCAGAAAAACGGAAGGGCAGCTCCTGCCGCCCTTCTGTTGTGTTTTTGTTTAGAGCACCTGAACGTTTTCAGCCTGCCAACCCTTAGCTCCACGCTTCACGTCGAAGCTGACGGCCTGACCTTCCTGCAGCGAACGGAAACCGTTCGATTGGATGGCCGAGAAATGGACGAATACATCTTCGCCATTCTGACGTGAAATAAAACCAAAACCCTTGGCATCGTTAAACCACTTAACTGTTCCTTGTTCCATTTGTTTCTTTGTATATCCTTGTTGTTGATGTTGCGCTGAAAGATCGGAAGGTTGCAGGCAGAAATCGCTCAACTGAAAGGAGGGATGGCTGCTAGACGCGCCGTTCGTACATACGCACTATCATCATACATGAAACAGCAACATTTGTGTCACTTAAACTGCTACCGCTTTGCGCCAATTGCCATCTCACGCTACTTCCAAAGTGGGAATGTCCGCTAACAATTGATGCCGGAAGGTGCTGGTGTGGTGAACCACCTTCGCGCAAGGCACGACAAGCCCAATTTCCAATCTAGTATTTAACAACTGCAATTTCTCGGGATTTGCTTGACATTCCATCCCTATGCACAGCAAAATTGCGCCACTATCCTTCGCAACCCGCGACAGGCGGTGCGTAAGGAGTCCCTTCAAACTGCCCGCTCGTGGTCGGGCAGAACCAATGCGTCCGTAAACCGGCGTAGGAAAGAAGTCTACACATGCGATGTGGCATCAAGCTCCCGATGTTTGCAGTCCTCTCCGCCCTCGTGGTGATGTTGGTTGGAACATCAGCCACAGCACAGCAAATTAGGTTTGAAGATTTTTCGTCGGTCAACAATTTGCAATTTAATGGCAGTCCTCATCAGGCTACGTGGCAATCGCAGAGGGTCCTTCGGCTGACGGATGGGTTCCTGGCCAATAGCCTCAGACCGCTGGCCGGGACGGCTTATTTCAACATCCAACAGCCGTTGACCAATGGTTTCACTACATGGTTTGAGTTTCAGATCCACAATCCGACGGCTTGCTGCAATCCTGGAGATGGAGTGGCGTTCATCATCCAGAATTCCACCGCCACCGACTCAACGTACGGAGCCACTGGTGCTGGTCTCACGGCCCTGGGGGCGGGCGGCAATCCTCCGCTATCCGAACCAGGCCGGGGCAATGGGTTATGCCGGAATCAATAACAATCTGGCAGTGGAGTTCGATATTCACCAGGATGCCTGGGACCCGAATTCCAGCCACGTCGCTGTGCAAAGCTGCGGAGTGAACACCAATACTCCCGTTCATATGGACGGAGAGTACACAATCGGGCGGCACGCAGGCGTGCCGGACTGCCTGTATTCGCCGAGCGCAATCGCATCGGTTCCTCCCATGGGTGGCACCTGCAGCGGATCCAGGTGTACTGATGGGCCTATCCATCAAGTCGTGATTGACTACACGCCACCGACCGGACGCCAGGGGACCGGAACGCTGGCGATTTGGCTCGATCACATAGACCCGGCGACGCATGAACCGATGCCGGGAGTACCGCCGACGGTCACAGTGCCCTACAACATTGCTACGGCACTGTCGCTGAATAATGGCATGGCGTGGGTCGGCTTTACTGCCTCGCAACCGGCTCAAGGGACGGCGCAGGACATCCTGGCATGGGAGTTTACGCCCCACACCCCCATTCAAGTGACGCAGGTGATCAGTAATGGAGGCATCCCTACCAACTTTCCTTTCGGCGGCCACGAGATGGTCGTCACCTATCCCCCAGGGTTCATGAACCCAGACCAGACCACCATGACGGTGTTGGCGACGCCGTGGAATCCGAGTACCTTCTTCGCGCAACGTCTGCTAGGAACGCAATTCGCCGATGAGGCCTGCATTACGTACCTGGGAACGGGTGGAAATTGTATTGTTTACTCGGTCACCTGCCACGATCCTGTCACCGGCTCGGATTTGTGTCCTTCGGAGCAGGACCCGACTATCGATATCGATTCGAGCTTTTACACCTCGGATCCAGTTTCCCCGACCAATGCCGATTTCCTCGAAGCCGATCCGATCGGTTCGAACAACTGGATAAGCATCTTCTTCTCGTATACAAGTAATCCGATTGACGGCACAATGTCGGGAAAAGGAAAAGGCTTCTCGGATATCGTGGCCACATTCCACCGGAACAAGCCATGACCAAGGTATGACAACACTCAGAAAAGGAAGAGCCTCGGCCTCGACCGGGGCTCTTCTGCGAGTTATTCTTAGGTTCCGCCTTGGTAGGATTTAGCGGCGTCGCGATAGATGTCTTTCAAGTCAGCGCGCTCCAATACTCTAGTCGCGCCATCCTCTTTGCTGATCGATTCCAGTATCGCCACTGTTTGGCGATAATGGGAAACAGCTTCCTGTGGCTTACCGCTGTGACCGCTGGCGTTACCGAGCAGGAACTGCGCACGGGCTTGATCTACACGCAAGTCCCAGCTTCTCAGCTCTGGCCGAGCGCGGCATCCAGTTCCCGCGTGGCAGCGTCTACTTGATTAGTTGCCAGTAATGCCGCTCCGAGATAGACAGAAGCCTCCACCGATTGAGCCTTCAGTCCCATAGAATCGGCATCCTGCATGAGCTTCTTCAGCACCGGGGCAGCTACCTGAAAGCGTCCTTGCGCGACATCTACCTTGGCAAGATTCAGCTTTGAGATCACGATTTGTTCCCGCAATGCAGCCTTATTGGCGGTTTGTAAGGCGCGCTCATACTGCTGTCTGGCAGACCCGTAATCGCCACCGTAGAAGTAGCTATCGCCCAACGCGTTTAGCGCCTCGGCGATTACCGTGTCATTCTTCAACTCAGTGGCCAGCTTCATCGCGTCGTCGATGTATTTCCGTCCTTCATCTTCCCTTCCCACGGCCGACAAGACATCGCCATAACGCGACTGGGCTTCCGCCATCATCCAGGTGCGGTCATTGATTTGCTGGAACCCCTGGACAGCATCCTGAAGCGCACCTACCGCCTGTCCGTATTTACCTTGGGTGGCAAAGAGCGCGCCCATGCTACTCGATTCAGCTGCAGCCCCGGACTTATCGTTGGCGCCGCGACGGGCCTGGAGCGCCTTCAGGTATTGTGACAGTGCTATGTCATACTGGCCGAGTTTTACGTTGGTTTCCGCCAAGTTGTGCAGCGACTCGATTGCGTCATCTCTCAGCTTCAGCCGGTCGCGGATCTGGTAAGCTTGCTCGAAATAAGTCAGAGCGTCCTGATATTCGCCCTTGTAGAAATGTGAGCTGCCGATATTGTTCAAGCATTGCGCCTGGTTCAGTTCGTCTCCGGTATCGCGGTAGAGTTGCAGCGCCCTGACCAGTGAAGTTAAGAGCCTCGTTGTACTTTCCATGATCGTGGTACAGCGTCCCCAAGTTCATCAAGTTTAGAGCCAATCCCGTTTTATCACCGATCTTGCGGTCAACCTCGATCGCTTGCTGGTAGCTGGCGAGTGCGGCTTTGAAGTCGCCTTGCGCGTCTTGCACCTGGGCTATTTGGTCCAGGGTGTTTGCGACCCCGTGCTGATCGCCAACCTTCCTTCTAATTTCGAGCGCCTGCTGATAGTTGCGCAGAGCATCGTCCAGCTTGTTGAGGTCCTGATAAGCAATGCCCATGGCCTGCACAATCGCGCCTTTTTGTTCCTGGTTGTCGAATTGGATCGCCAGGCTCAGAGCTTTGTTGAGGGGATCGAGCGCAGCTTGCGGATCGTGCGCCAAGATGTCCACCCGGCCGCTGGCCAGCAGCGCATTGATGTTCTTGGGATCTGCAGACAACACCAGAGCGAGGCGCTTTTTGGCCGCGTCTAGATTGTTGGCCTCTTCGTACAGGCTAGCTAGTCTATATTGAGCATCGCTATCGTCCGGATTTACTTTGGTGAGGTTCTCATACGCAGCGATCGCCTTCGCCGTATCGTGCATGATGCTGGCGTGGTTGGCTTCGATCAGGTAGCGATCCTGCGCCGACAGATTATCGCTGAGCGACACCGCTCTCCGCGATGCCTGCTCCGCCCTCTCGTCGTAGCCCAAGTTGGCGTAGGTCAGTGCTAATTCCGAAAAAGCCATGGCAAACTCTGGATCGTCGGCGGTGGCCTCCTCGAATTTCGTAACTGCCTTGGTGTTGTCTCCCGCGCGCGTTAGCGCCAGCCCCTCGTTGTACGCCCGCAGTGCGGGCACCGACTTCGTGGGCACACGCTGCGAATGAGCCTGCAATTCTTTGAGGATTTCTGGCGTTGCCGCAACCTTTTCGCGAACCTCGTCGGCCAGCTTGTCCAGCGAGGCGCAGCAGCTCCTTCTCGCTGGCGGCATCGGTCTGGATCTCCATCCTGCGATCCTGCTTGAGGTCAAGCACGGTCGAATTGATTCGAACTTGTTCTCCGAACTTCTGATACTGCCCGAAAACAACCGTATCGGCGCCGACGAAGTCAGCCACGCGCTTCACCGTTGATATATCGAGTTGCGACTCCGGTGAGATATGCAGATCGCTCAATACCTCTTGCAAACGCGCCGGCGAAACCGAGCGCAGATGAGCAGACTGGCCTATATCGGAGCTCAACGTCTCCGCCAAGCTGGCGCCCATCCAGTTCAGGCTCGGATCTCCAGTGCCGTTATAAAACGGAATGATGGCAACCGAAGTCACGGGTCCCTGCACCGCGGAGCTGCCACCGGATTCATGGTGCGTGGCATAGCGGATACCGAGGCCGGCACCGACAGCCAACACCACGGCCGTAATCCCGATCGCGACCCACTTCCAGGCGGCTGCCTTGGCTGGGACCGTGCTGGAAGGGACGTAAGACGCCAATACCGATTGGCCTACGCGGGACTTCTTGCCTTGCCAGACTTCGAGCTCGTCGATCAACTGCTGGAGCGAGGCGAAGCGAGCATTAGGATCGCGCTCCAGACACTTGCTGACCGCATTGCTCAACACAGGCGGAATCGACGTGTCCACATCTGACCAGCGGCGCTGCAGGTTCCTGGGTGCGCTTTACCAGGCTGGCGATGGCGCTTTCCGCGTGGAAGGGAACGAAGCCGCTTAACATCTCATAGAAAATGAGACCTACAGCAAACTGGTCCGAACGGGCGTCCAACTCCTTGCCCATCGCCTGCTCCGGCGACATGTACTCCATGGTTCCGACCATCATGCCGGTTTGGGTCATGCCGTCGCCTTGCACCGTCCGCGCCAGACCGAAGTCCATGATTACGACCCGGCCGACGGGGTCACGCATGATATTGCTGGGCTTGAGGTCGCGATGGATGACGCCTTCGCCATGGGCTGCCTGCAAGCCGGCGCAGACCTGCAGAATGATGCCAACCGCTTCTTCCGGTGACAGCTTGCCTTGGCGGGTAAGGATTGAGCGCAAGTCCTCACCTTCGATGAACTCCATGGTGATGAACTTCACGCCGTCAGCTTCGTTCAGGTCGTAAATGCGAATGATGTTCTTATGGGTGACTTGGCGGGCGAGCACCAGCTCCTGCTTGAAGCGAGCGAGGATGGCGGGATTTCCGGCCAGGTCAGGGCGAATTACCTTGAGGCCGACGACACGCTCGACTTCCATGTCGCGGGCTTTGTAAACGGCGCCCATGCCGCCCATGCCGAGCATCTTCTGGATTTCGTAACGGCCCCCGAGTATATCGCCTTCGTGGAAGACGGTGGCGCCGATATGCGAGAAAATGGGATGTGGACCTGTGCCATCGCTGGACGAGCTTCCGGCGCCAACGATGGTTGGCGCATCGGAGGGATCGCTCTTAGGCGACGATGATGCGACTCTCTTTGGTAACCTCGGCGATTCGCCAGCCCCTGGCAAGGTAACATCCGCGGCATCAACCCCAGGTAGGGTCATCCCCTCGGAGCCAAGGGCAGGCTCGGGGGTCGCCCCTGAACTCTCACCGCTGGACACGGCTATCCCGTCTTGCGCTCGACGCGCTGCGCCTTCTCGATCCCCAGCCATTTCTCCCTTCCTCAGGGCCGCGCTAGTAAGTAAATATTGGGGTTGTAGGGGGCTCCCACTGCAAGCCAGCTTGGGAAGAGTATACCTCGATTTTATGGTTTGTGAACCCATGTTTCGAGAGGAGTTAAGTCGTGCAGTCACTACCCAAAAGAGCCAGTCACAGTAGCATCTTCCGGCGAAGCACGTGCCCACGGGAAGGTCCCGCGGGGGAAAAGTCGACCTTCGCACTGCGCAAGCGAGAATGGCCGGTGCCCGCGCCCGGAGCACCGGCCACTGCCTTACGGAGTGGGAGGGGGAGCGGGACTCGTGCTTCCGACGACCGTCAACCGCGGATTCGGATCGGGCGGGGCGGTTGCCGTTGGCAAGGCGATGTTAATCGATGCCCACTTGTTACTCGACCGGTCTATCGGCCCTCCAGGCGTCGGCGGCGGCGATGCCCAGCGATCATGTAGACGATCGCCGTGCACATGCAGGAGTTAGTGGGAGTACTTCCGACCGCTGTCAGGAGGATTTTGCCGGTCGTGTTCATAGCCGGTCTTATTGGGATCATCCCCGAGTGCATACGTCGAGCTCAACATCAGATTCATCTGGGGTCCGCCAGTTCCGCTGGTGTTGTAAGTCACCACCAAGGTGCCGCCGGGCGGCGGGTATGAAGGTCGAATCCACTTCGTTAGTGACGCTAGGCAATACCGGCTGGATCGTACCCCCCGCGTAAGCCAACAAGAATGATGGAAGGCTGAAGGGTGCCGTTAGACTGCGGCTCAAACGATCCCTCAGTCGCCGAGCCATCGGTTCCGATTACAAACCCCTTGTTTGTGCCCGCCAGGTACCACACCGGCGGGCTGCTGCCAATGCCAGTCACCGTAACGCGTCCGGTATTGGGGTCCACATTGTAGGTGCCGCTGGTGAACGTATTTTCTGTGTACGTTCCACCGTTGTTCTCGTCCGTCTGGAAGAGGGTGATGTTACCGTTGCCGTCGAAGCTACTTACGCCCAGTTGTACGTCCGCAGTACCCAGGCTGCTGGAAACCCCGTTGAGTTCCATCACCGCGGAGCCATTCAATGTAGCGTTGCTGAAGCTGCCGTTGACCGCTCCCGCGAATTGCTTGAGCACCGAGACCAAACTCAAGAAGCGCCCACATCGGTCTGCACCTCGATCAGTTCGCCTGTCGGGTTCACTGCATAGAAAGCGTATGAAGCGTGCTTGCACCCACGTTCAAGATTGCCGTCCCGCGGCCCGTAGTGGCGAAATCCGCATCGAGCCTCCACGAGCCAGTTAAGGCCTGGCTTTGCACGGCGTTCCGTTATCGTTAGTGTCTTCAATTCCGCTGGTCAGGTTTCCGGACGTATCCGCCTTGAAAAAGCCCGCACCCGCAGAACGATTGCCGCCGGGTCGACCCCGAAGAACCCCATGGCCCAATTACCGGCCAGCAGCGACAAATGCGACGAACCCGTATTCTTGGGAAGGCTTTGTGCCTTGATGACGCCGGAACCGTAGACTTGTGGATGGTTGGGATCGGCGAGGATGAATTTCAAATCCCCTTTCACGGGTACGGCCAAGTCGTAGTTGTAGGTGACGTTGTTCAACGCCGGTATGTGAGGGTCATGGTTCCCAGATTGTTTGTGCCAACGCTGTAGGTTCCGGTCAACGGGGCTTCGGTGACGACGTCCCCCGCCGCCAGACCGTTCTGGTCGAGAACGCCGGTAAGGTTTCCGGTTCCATCGCCGGTAAAGCTGCCGGCCGTGTAGAACGGTTGCCCATTGTCAAAGCCGTTAAACGAGAAGGCAAAGGTTCCCTGTAGTTTTCCCACGATCGTAATGCTGACCTGGGCGGTGGCCGTATTGGAGTCGGCGTCGGTCACCTGAATGGTGAAGGGGAAAGTCTCCGGCAGGCCCGGTAGGCGTCCCAGTGATCGTCCCGCGCTCGCAGCTCAATGCTCAATCCCGCAGGCAAGGTCCCGGTCGTGACGGTCCACGTAAACGGAGCAAGTCCGCCAGAGTTCGTCAAAGTGCGTTGTAAGACAAGCCGATAGTTCCGTTAGGAAGAGTGGTTGAGGTGACCACCGGAAGCGGATTGATAGTGATGGAAAAGGACTTCGTCTGAAAAGCCGCGGTCGGCGTCTGCGAGTCCGTCACCTTTACCACGAAGCTATATTTCTTGGCGACCCCGCCTGAACCCAGATCGCTGATAAGCGGCGTGCCGCTGATCACACCTCCGCTGCTCAGGGTCAAACCCGGGGGCAGGGCCCCGGAGTTGAGCGTCCAGGTGAACGGGCCCTTGTCCTCCCGTGGGGACCAGCGTGACGCTATAAGGAGACTGCACTACGCCATCGGGCACACTCGGATTGGCGATGTTCAATGCCCCTGGGCCGTTGGCCGGGTGACTGCTGCCGCACGCGGTCACAGCAGCACATACACGCAAAGTGACAAGGCGAGAAACGGAAAAGGCTTAGACCCTTTCATGCAACTCCTCAATGTATTCTGAACGCTGGTTTTTGGACGCCACTCCCGAGAGACCGGCCGACTTTCTTGCAGCACAGCTTGACACGTATCGTGCGGCACGACATCTGGGCTGAACAACGGAAGAGGTCCCTATTGCCTAAGCAGGGTAATTCACCCGTGCCTAAATGCAAGCTTTTAATTTGAGCGCCTGACCGCGCCCACTTTAGATGTCACTCGATTTTCTCATAGAACAGCGGAAACCGGCGACCCTCTTCGCCAAAAGAAAGGGCCTAACACGACCTTCGAGGGTCAAACTGGGAATGGCGGCTCACCAACGGCGAATCTGGAAATTCCACTCACAGGCTGCTCTCCGACTTCGTCACGAGCACCTTTGCGCATTCGAAATTGTGAATTGCACGCCCGCTTGCCCAAAAGAGTTGAACGCTGACCTAAAAACTGACGAATGCTTAACTACCGGTTGTGAGCTGCACTTTGACGAGGTGCTAAGCCGCGACATTTTTCCGTGATCGGCGATGTGCCTCTGCTATCCTTGCCCTTCCTTCGGAGGACCGCCGTGAGCTGCAAGATTTTTCTGCTTTCATTCTGTTTTGTCGCCGTAACAATCTTCGCTCAGCAACCCTCGGGGCAGACCGCCGCGCCGGGAACCAATCCCAGCAATGCGCCCAATACAGCCCAAGCTCGAGCTGAGCCCACATTGCCCTATATCCCCAGCCTTGACGTTTCCGCGATGGACCGCTCGGTGGACCCGTGCGTGGATTTCTACCATTACTCCTGCGGTGGCTGGGAGCAGAAGAATCCCATTCCGGCCGACCAGGTCCGTTGGGACGTGTATTCGAAGCTGTACGAA
Source organism: uncultured Acidobacteriaceae bacterium (assembly GCA_963763725.1). GTDB lineage: Bacteria > Acidobacteriota > Terriglobia > Terriglobales > Acidobacteriaceae > Bog-257. Next base: position 213,381 of record CAVXQI010000005.1, on the reverse strand, counting down.
GATAATCTCACTTATTTGCGGGGCATCCTCGAACAGGCATCCACCGCCAAAGACCCTGATGCCGTCACCCAGAAGATCGGCGATTACTACGCCGCATGCATGGACGAATCCGCGGTGGAGAAACTTGGCGCCAAACCCATGCAGCCTGCGCTCGACCAGGTGCAAGCGGTCAAGAGCGTTCACGATCTTGCGCCGGTGGTGGCTCGCCTGCATCTTGCCGGCGATTCCCTGCTCTTCGACAGCGGCTCGCAGCAGGATCCCGATAACTCCGATGCCATGATTGTCGGCGTGGGGCAAGGCGGGCTGGGCCTTCCGGATCGCGATTACTACACCAAGGACGATGCCAAGTCGAAAGAAATTCGCGCGCGCTATCTCCAGCATGTGCAGAAGATGTTCGAGCTGCTCGGCGACTCGCCTGCCACGGCGAAAAAAGAAGCCGACACGGTCATGCGCATCGAGACCAGCCTGGCCAAAGCTTCGTTGACGCGGGTGGACCGGCGCGATCCTTACAAAGTGAAGCACAAGATGAAGGCGGCGGAACTGAACGTGCTGGCGCCCAACTTCGATTGGAGCGTGTACTTCTCTACCGCGCAGGTTCCCCAGTTCGAAATTCTGAATGTGGAGTCGCCGGCATTCTTGAAAGAGCTCAATGCGCAGTTGACTTCCACTTCGCTCGCCGATTGGAAGAGTTATCTGCGCTTTCATGTTGCGAACTCCCGCGCGCCATTTCTCTCTTCCGCTTTCGTCAACGAGAACTTCGCCTTCTATCGCCAGTACCTGCGTGGGGCCAAGGAACTACAGCCGCGCTGGAAGCGTTGCGTGCAGTATGTGGACCGGCAACTGGGAGAGGCGCTGGGACAAGCGTATGTGCGCAAAACGTTTCCGCCCGAACTGAAGGCCGCAACGCTCGACATGACCAAGGAAATTGAAGATGCCATGGCGGTGCGCATCCAGCAATTGGATTGGATGAGCCCGCAACCAAGCAGCAGGCGCTCAACAAGCTGCATGCCATTCGCAACAAGATTGGCTATCCCGACAAGTGGCGTGACTATAGCTCAGTCGTGATCGTGCGTGATGATTTCTACGGCAACGCCGAGCGGGCCGAAGAATTCGAGAACCATCGCGAGTTCAACAAGGTGGGCAAGCCCGTGGACCGCACCGAGTGGGACATGACCCCGCCGACCGTGAACGCCTACTTCAACCCGCAGATGAACGACATCAACTTCCCTGCCGGGGTGCTGCAGCCGCCGCTCTACGACGCCAAGTTGGACGACGCTCCCAACTATGGCAACACCGGCTCGACGATTGGGCATGAGCTGACCCATGGCTTCGACGATGAAGGCCGTCAGTTCGACGCCAAGGGCAATCTGAAGGATTGGTGGACGACGCAGGACGCCGAGCAGTTCGTCAAGCACGCTGACTGCGTGGTGGACCAGTATGCCAAGTACGTTGTTGTGGACGACATCCACATCAATTCCAAGCTGACGGAAGGCGAAGATGTCGCCGACCTGGGCGGCACGATTTTGGCATACATCGCGTGGAAGGACGCCGACAAGGGCAAGCAACTGACGAACCGGGACGGATTGACTCCAGACCAGCGGTTCTTTGTAGGCTTCGCGCAATGGGCCTGCGCCAACGATCGGCCCGAAGACTTGCGGGCGCGCGCCATTACCGATCCGCACTCTCCGGCGAAGTACCGCATCAATGGCGTAGTGGTGAATATGCCGGAGTTCGGCACGGCGTTCTCGTGTAAACCGGCCAGCCGATGGTGAAGGCCGCGGACAAGGTGTGCAAGGTGTGGTGAGGAAACGTGGATTACAGGACGCGTTTGAACTGCGCGATTCAGCTGCTGAATGGCATAGTAGCGATCGCGTGGCCAGACATAACAGCGCTTGTCAGAACGAGGCCCGCAAGAATAGCAGGCGTGACGCGCAAGTTCCTATCGAACGTAGCACGAGATAGCTGCTTGCCTCTAGTAATCGTGACGCATACGTCATCGATCGACATGTCACTTCAGCGCCGGCCGAGCTTCTCGGTCGCGACACGTAGCTTCTCCGCGACGCCGAGCGAGATCTTACCGGAATGGCATTTCGGTATTCGCCTGCGTCATCATGGTCCAGCGGAAGCTGCCTACCATAGCGCCAGTTGGTAGAACATGGTTGCAGTCCGACGGTTGCATCTCACCCGAACAGACTCGCATCAGCCCTTTCGCCGGCAGATCGGGCACGAGGAACTTTCGTGCCTTGCCTGCGCCTCAGCGCTTCCGCAGCACCGTAGCCGCTGCGCACCGCGCCTTCCATGGTTGAGGGCCATCCTGTCGCCGTCCAATCTCCCGCGAGAAAGAGCCGCGGCCAGGGACTGACGTGTGAAGGACGGAACGCGTCGCTGCCCGGAGTAGGCGAGAACGTCGCGTGCACTTCCTTGATCACGGTCGCCTTCGTCAGCTTGGCTTCGCTTACCGCAGGGAAGAATTCTGTCAGTTCTCGAACGGCCATCTCGATAATCTCAGCTCGCGATTTCTCCACCAGCGTTTTCGACGCGCTCACCACCAGCTCCAGGTAGCTGCCGCTCTGCGCCGAATCCCTCCGGGTCGCCAGTATCTTCGACTTCTGGAACATCCACTGAATGGTGCGCTCCAGCAGCACCGCGTGTTCTAAAGGCGTGATCTCGCGGTCGAACCAAAGGTGTATCCCGGTGATCGGAGACGACGTAAAGTCGCGCAACTGATCGCGTAGCGGCCCTAGTTCCGGAACATCCGGCAGCAGCTTTTCGACCCCGTTGAACGGCGTCGCCAGAATCGCGTAGTCGGCGCGCACGTCCTCGCCGCCAATACAAAGCTGCACGCCATCGGCATCGGCGCGGACCGAATCCACTGCGGCCCGCGTATGCACCTTGCCGCCGCGCGCTTCGATGTAGTCTGCCGCTGTCCCGTAAAGCTGCGAAAGTGGGACAGACGGAACTCCCATACGCCCTGCTTCGGCCGACTTCAGGAAACGATTCGCGAAACACTTGTGCAGCGTAGCGGACAGACATCCGGTCCAGATCTTCATTGAGCGCGCTGACCAGCACCGGCATCCAGAAACGATTGATCGCCCTTTGCGTCTGGCGGTGACGCAAGAGCCACGACAGAAAATTTTCTCCGTCGTCCTTGGGAAGCCTAGGTACAAGCGCCAACATCGCGCGTGTGATGGCCACCTTGTCCTTCATATCAAGTACGGATGATTGCGAGAAACGCGGGCGTAGCATGAAAGGGCGGCGGCAGCGCTCCCGGCTTTAGCGTCGAGGAGCGCCCTCCAGGAAGAAGGAACGTGATCTCGTCGTACCACCGAATCTGCTCCTCCACCCCGAGCCGGCGATAGAAATCGATGAGGTTGGTACAACAGCCCAGCAGCACGTGTTGGCAGTTGTCCACCACCTCGCCGGCGCCAGGCAGTTCGTAGGAAGATGCGCGCCCGCCCAGGTAGGGACGCCGTTCAAACAATTCAACCTGGTATCCGGCCTCGGCCAGTGCGCTTCCGGCGGCAAGACCGGCGAGTCCGCCTCCAACAATGGCGACCGACAAATGGCGCTGATTTGGCTGAGGCGCGCTCATGTCAGGCGCTTCCAAAATCCTTTGCTCAGCACGGCCAGCTTTTCCGCGGTGCTCAACCGGACCCGCTGCGAAAACACGTCGTAGTTGCGGGCGGCGATTTTCTTCAGCAGCCGCCGGTAGATCTCAACCAGTGTCCACAGGGCTGGCTGGCTCTCTTCGTCAACCAGCGGCAGAAGTTCGTCGGCCGCGCGATAGAATTCGCGGGCTCGCTCCGCTTCGAACTCCAGCACCGGCCGCAAAGACACCGAAGGAGTGCCATTTGTCAGCGAGCGGGCTTCGACTCCGAAACGTCGCCATATCCTCCTTCGGCAGGTACACGCGCCCCATCTCAGCGTCTTCCTTCACGTCGCGAATGATGTTGGTTAACTGAAAGGCGACTCCGGTTTGCTCCGCCAGCTTCTCGGCGCGCGGATCGCGATAGCCAAAGATGCGAATGCAAATCAAACCGACAACCGACGCCACGTGATAGCAGTAATCGTAAAGCTGATCGAAGGTGTCGTACTGCAGTTGCGCGGCTCCGGCATCCTGGGCCGATTTCGGGGGAACCCCTTGCCGGGAGACGTCCATGGCGGTACCGTAAACCAGCTTTTCCAGCAGCTCCATGGGGATGTTGTAGCTTTTCTGCGAATCCGCCAGGGCAAACAGCACCGGATCGTCGGTGGGCTCGCCGGCGACGACGCGACGGAACGCATTGATCCATTCCTCCAGCTTTTCGCGGCGCTGCGGTGCCGGGATAGTGGGGTCGTCAGAGATATCGTCGGCATGGCGCATGAAGGCGTACACAGCCGAAATCGCATTGCGCTTGGGAGCAGGAAGAACCAGGAAGCCGTAGTAGAAATTCTTGGCGGCAGAGCGTGCGATATGACGACAAACTCCGTAGGCGGCCCGCAACTGCAGCGGGTGTTCGCTCACAGCAGCTTTCCCACGGCGGCGCGCGCCAGCAACCGCAACTTGCGCGGCTTGGAAATGACGGGCCGCCGGGTCAGCACATCGTATCTCTGGCGCTCGATGGCGTTCAGGATCTCCAACCCGCCACGGCTGAACAATTCGATGTCCAGCGCCAGATGTTTATCCACCATCGTGGCCAAGGGCAGTCCCATCTGAAACCATTCGCGAGCGCGGGCGACTTCGAACTTCATCATCTCCAGAAATGCACTCGTCGCGCGACGCTGCCCGATGTCATCTTCACGTCACGCCATATTTCGCAAGATCTTCCAGTGGAAGATAGATCCGACCTTTGCCGTAATCGACGGCAACGTCTTGCCAGAAGTTCGCTATCTGCAGAGCGGTGCAAGTGTAGTCGGAGAGTTTCTGCCGCTCCTCGTCGCGATAGCCGCAGACGTACAGCACAAGATGTCCGACGGGATTGGCGGAATACTGGCAGTATCCGAGCACATCCGCGAAGGTCGAGTATCGCGTGGTCGTCTGGTCCTGGCGAAACGCCCGCAGCAGATCAGAGAATTCGTGCTGCGGAATTTCCAGTTCGCGCACGGTGGGCCGCAGGGCAACAAAGACCGGATGCCTAGGCTCTCCTGAGTAACACTGCTCCAGTTCCGCTTCCCATTGATCGAGCAGCGCCAAAGACTGTTGCGGATCACCTACCTCGTCACCCAGATCGTCGGAAATCCGGCAGTAGGCATAAACGTTGTAGAAATGCTGATGCAGATGTTTGGGCAGAAACCAGGTTACGACCGAGAAATTCTCGTAGTGCGAGTGCGCCAGCCGCGAACAATATTGCTGCGCCTCCTGAAGTGAAGGCGCGCGTTCGGGAATGGCGTACTCCGGAGGCAACGACCGCCAGCCTGCTGCAGCTGCCGCCGGATCGGGCTGCGCAAAATCCACGCGATTATGGGTGGGAACAGAGAAGACATCAGGAAGATTGTACCGGGGACTGTCCCGCCCTAGCCAAAAGAAGGCCAGAACGGGGCACCCACAGCATCAACTCGGCTGTCGAGTCGGCACGGAGAGCATAGAAGGCAAAAGTCCTAGACCCTAGGTCCCCGGGATGATGGCCGTCTTGATGTCGCCGTTGCGATTCAGCATGTGCCGCAACACCTGCTGCAAACGCGAGAGCGGCGCTTCTCCGGTGATGTAGTCGGTTCCCTTGATCTTGTTCTCGCAGATCAGGGAGAACGCTTTGCGCACCGTCTCGGGCGTGTGATGGAAGGTGGCCTTCAGCGTCAACTCGTTGTAGTGCAGGCGCTGCGTATCCAAGCGCGACCGTGGTCCCGCTAGCGCAACCGCCAAAGAAGTTCACGGTGCCGCCTTTGCGCACCATGTCGATGGTCCACTCCCATGCTTGCGGACGGCCTACGGCCTCGATGACCACGTCGCAACCGCGCGCCTCGGGAGTAAGCTTGCGCACGGCCTTCACCGGATCGTCCACCGAGCTGATCTGAACCGTGCTGTCGGCTCCCAGGCGACGGGCGGCGCTCACCTGCGACTCCCGTTTCACCACCGAGATAACGTTGCATCCGGCCAGCTTGGCTACCTGCACAAACATCAAGCCAATGGGACCGGCGCCGATCACGGCCACCGAGTCCCCAATCTCCAATTTTGTTTCGTGCAGGCCGCGCAACACGCAGGCTAGGGGCTCAACCATAGCCGCCTCTTCGAAGCTGACATGCTTCGGGATAGCCAGCATATTGGTTTCAACGATGCGACGGGGAATGCGAATGTACTCCGCATAGGCGCCGTTATTGAACAGCAGGTCCGAACAAAGATTTTCCTGGTGCTTCGAGCAATAGAAGCACGTCCCACAAGGCGCGGAATTCAGCGCCACCACCCGCATGCCCTTGCGGAAGCCCCTAACATTAGGTCCAACCTCTTCGACGACACCCGCCAATTCATGGCCAAACAGCGCGGGAGGTACAATCATGCGCGCATGATAGCCGCGCTGATACACCTTAAGATCGGTGCCGCAGGTCAGCGCCACTTGCACTTTGACCAGCACCTCCCCCTCATCCAAGGTGGGAATCGGCACCCGCTCGATCTTGACGTCCTCTTTGCCATAGAGGACCGCCGCTGTCATCTGTCTGCTCACTTATGGGTCCTTCCATAAACTGCCCGGCTGAATAACCACCTTCATGGAGTCTGGTTTGGGATGGGCAGCCAAATCCAGCGCTTCAACCGACTTGGCCAACGGAAAGCGGTGACTGATGAGCCGCTCTAATTTCATCTTTCCGCTGAACACAAATCGCGCTGACTCTTCCTGCAAATCCACGGAAGCGCTGTAGGATCCCAAAAGACTCTTTTCATCGACGCAAACCGCAGCCGGATCAATCGTTGCCTCCCCGTGCTGCGTCTGCGCAAACAGCAATACCCGACCCCCAGGACGCGCCGCGTCCATGGCTGTACGAATTAAAGCGTTGCCAGCTACTGCAAGTATGACCGCATCCGCCCCTCGGTCCTCCGTCAACTGTTTGATGGCTCTTACGGTTTCGGAGGTAGAAGCGTCGATGTTTTCGTTCAGGCCGAACGTCTGAGCTATTGTATGCCTCTGGGGAAATAAATCGGAAGATATTACCCGCGCTCCTCTCCGACGCGCCAGCACCGCCAAGATGATGCCAATCGGACCTTGGCCTATCACGAGCACCGACTCCCCCGGCGTAAGTCTCAGCGTTTCAATGCCTTTCAGGCAGGTGTTTACGGGCTCGATAAAAGCCGCCTGCTCGAAGGAGATACTGTCCGGTATACGAACCACTCCTTTGCTGACGATCCACTGCATCACCCGGACATACTCGGCAAAACCGCCTCCGCTGGGTTCGTAGCCGGCGGTTGCGCCCACCTTCTTGTACATCGGACACTGAGCAAAAACCTTGTGTTGGCAGTAGTAGCATTCCCCGCAAGGAATGTGGTGAAACACCATTACCCGGTCGCCGAGTTCGTAGCCAGTGACATCTTGGCCGAGAGCGGCAACCACTCCGGTGGTTTCGTGGCCGAAGATCCGCGGCGCGGAGTGGGAGCCGGTTGCAATCTTCTTTAGATCGGTTCCACAGATCCCACAGGTGTGGACCCGGACAAGGATTTCTCCCGGGCCGATCATGGGAACTGGGACAGTCTCCATGCGGACATCGTTAACACCGCGGTAGACGGCAGCTTGCATGGTTGCAGGTATGACCTGCTGACCGACTGAGGATCCGAGTTGGGTTGCGCTCGACATCGCCAAATTCACTGCGCTACATGCGCTTCAGAGGAACCTTGTCCTCTCGAAGGCATCCAGAGTACTCCTCAATTAGATGTTCCAAGGCCACGCACAGGTTCGCGGAGGCAATCTTGCTGTTCCTCCGAATTCTACCCAGCGCGGCCCACCATTTCGGGTGAAGCGCCATATAGACCAGGAACTGGCGGGTTTCAAACCTTCCGTTCCCGTCGATGAATCGATTGAGGGGCGGCATCGGAAAAGCAGCGTCATCGGAAATGGCTTTGACGGCAGCGAACTCCAGCCCTCGCTGTTTCGCCACCTGGGCCTCTGCCGCACCTTCCATGTCCACGATATCGGCTCCATATTTCGTCAGCAAAGCTTGTTTCTCCGCCGCATCACTCACATCTTGCGAGGTCGCCAGCACCCAGTCTCCGCCACGTGTCGAGTAGCGCTCGCCAGTGGCGACATCGACCACCTTGCCAATCCGGCCAACATCGCCCACCTTTAGCTGCTGCGAGATTGCGCCAGCTAGACCGGCGGAAACCAGCAACTTCGGTTGCGCGTGATCGATGACAACTTCCGCAGCGTGACGGGCGCATTTTTCTCCGATACCGCCAACCGCAACCACAGCCTCCGACAGCTCGAACAGTGCGACACCGTCGACCAGTTGCGGCCGCCTCTTCCGCAAAAGCGGCGCGAGCTCCATCGGCATCGCCGCCACAACTGCGATGGGCTTATGAAGCATAGCCGTTTGCCCGGAACCACTCCACGGCACGGCGCAAAGCGTTATCGACCGGCCCTGGATTCCAGCCCAGTTCGCGCTCCGCCTTGGCGCTGGTGATAAACATCTTCTTGCGTCCCATGCGGACCGCATCGAGAGTGACGCGGGGTTCGCGCTTGAAAATCTTGCCTGACACCACCGTGTCCACCACGCCAGTGGCATAGGCCACCGCGTAAGGCAACTTCACCTTGGGCGATGGCAGACCCGTGATCGCGGACAATTTATCGAGGATCTGCTTCAACGTCAGGTTTTCGCCGCCCAGGATATAGCGTTCACCAGGCACCGCTTTTTCCATCGCCAGCAGATGTCCTTGAGCACAATCGGTGACATCGACCAAGTTCAGCCCCGTATCCACATAGGCCGGAAACTTGCGTCGCAGAAAATCAACTACGATGCGACCGGTCGGGGTTGGTTTGATGTCACGCTCGCCGATCGGAGTCGTCGGATTCACCACCACGACGTTTTGTCCACCCCGTCCTGCTTCGATCACAAGCTGTTCCGCCATAAACTTGCTGCGCTTGTAGTCGCCGATCATGTTGGATAGCGTGACCGGGGCTTTCTCGTCGGTGAGATGGCCATTGTTTCCGAAGCCCATGGTGGCAACGCTACTGGTGTAAACAACCCGCCGGACGCCTGAGTCTCTCGCGGCCGTGAGGACGTTGCGGGTGCCTTCCACGTTGGAGTCGTAGAGCTCCTGACCGTTGCGACTCCACAGACGGTAGTCCGCGGCCACGTGGAAGACAAACTCGCAGCCCGACATGCCCGTCTTCAACGATTCCAAGTCGCGCAGATCGCCAACGGCGCGTTCTGCGTTCAGGTCGGCTATGTTGTCAGCGCGGCTGGTGGGGCGCACCAGCAGCCGCAACTCCGCGCCTCGGGCAAGCAGTTGACGTGCAACGTGGCTTCCCAGAAACCCCGTCGCGCCTGTAACAAAGCATTTCATGTTTCAGTAGTCAGTGCTCAGGGCCGTAGGCATGACAGGAACGCCGACCGTGCCGTCCCTGGGTAGACGCTCAGAATGAAGACAACTCCACCTGAGTGTCCTGACCTTCGGGGAGATTCGCAAGGGCGTGACGCTTTTGCCTGCAGGGTGGCATTCCTGAGCTATTTGTAGTTCTGTTCATCACAGTCCTCGTGATCGTGCCTTGGGTTCAGATATTTTGCAAAGCCGGATATTCGGGATGGCTGTCTGTTTTGATTTTTGTGCCGTTGGTCACCCTCATCACACCCTGATTTGCTTTGCTCGTGGCCGGCACAGAGGGAACTGAGAGGCTTCGGCTAAGTGCGGGGCTCCGATTGCCCCTGATTACAGAAACCAGCATATGTCTGCTTCCTGCGCCCGACTGCCGCCGCTCCTCTTCCGATTCCGCTGCCGTCTTTGCGTACGTGGTCAGTGCAAGCAGCGGAAAGTACTGCCGGTACATGTAATACATCAGGTAAAACACTCGCGGGAAACCCGTCCCGGTGTACAACGCTTCATCCCACGATCCATCGCGCCGTTGCGTCTTCAGCAGATAGGCAATACCGTGCTGCAGCGAATCGTTGCGGGTGTCATTGGCGGCGAGCAATCCCATCACCGCCCACGCGGTCTGCGAAGGCGTGCTCGGACCAACTCCTTTGGAGTTGGGATCGTCGTAGGAGTCGCAAGTCTCGCCCCAACCGCCATCGGGATTCTGCATCATGCGCAGCCATTCGACGGCCTGCAGCACGAAGGTTTCGTGATAATCCACGCCCACCGCCTCCAACCCGCGCAGCACCTGCATGGTCCCGTAAATGTAGTTCACGCCCCAACGTCCGAACCACGAACCGTCAACTGCCTGCTCGCGTTTGATGAACTCGACCGCGCGCCGCACCGGTTCGTCTTTGAGCGAGTAGCCATAGCTCGCCAGGCATTCCAGCACACGGCCGGTGATATCGACCGTCGGGGGATCGAGCATGGCGTTGTGGTCAGCGAAGGGAATGTTCTGGAAGACCATGCGGTCGTTGTTCTTGTCGAACGACGCCCAGCCACCATTCTTGCACTGCATGGACAATATCCAGTCCAAGGCCCGCTGCGCCGACTTGGTGTGATAGCTCTCGTTGCTGGTCTTTACCCGGCTCAACGCCAACATGACCTGCGCGCTGTCATCCACGTCGGGATAAAACTCATTGTTGAACTCGAAGTACCAGCCTGCGGGCGCTACCTTGCGGTTCTTCACGCACCAGTCGCCGCTGCGGGTAACCTGCTTGCGCAGCATCCATTCGCAGGGCCGCACCAAGCGAGGATCGTTGGCCGCTACGCCGCTTTCCGCCAGGGCAAACACGGCATAGGCGGTGTCCCATACGGGCGACATGCAAGGTTGCATGCGGAACGTGGTCTCTTCCTCAATACCCAGCTTTTCAAATTCATCCATCGCACGGATGACTTGGGGATCGTCCAGGGAGTAACCCAGGCAGCGCAGCGCAATGATGGAGTTCATGATGCCGGGATAGATCGCGCCTAGGCCATCGCTCATCTCCATGCGCTCCAACATCCACTTCTCTGCGACCTTCAAAGCGCGTGAACGCAGCGGACGAACGTGTATCTGCTCAAGGAGGTGAACCATCCGATCGAGCACCAGGAAGAAGTTACGCCAGCTCACCAGCTTATTGGCCCAGCGCAAGCGTAACCGGGTCCGATTACGTCCGCCCACAAAGAGCTCATCAATGCCTTGCTCCGCGGGAATCTTCTTAAACGGCTTCTTGGCGTAGGCAATGGAGAGTGGCACCAGGATGGCGCGCGACCAGGACGAGATCTCGTAGATATTGAACCAGAACCACTTGGGAAACAACACGATCTCCGGCGGAATTGCGGGGACCGCATCGTAATCGTATTGGCCGAGGAAGCAGAGATAAATCTTGGTAAAGGTATTGACCTCGGTGACTCCGCCCAAGGCGAGAATACGCTCACGGGCCTTCACCAGTTGAGGATGATCGGCGCTGTAGCCCGCCATTTTCAAGGCGAAATAACCCTTAACGGATGCGCTGATGTTGGATGGACCGCCGTTATAAATTGGCCAGCCACCATCAGGATTTTGGCGATTCAGGATTTCAGTGGCGCACTTCTGCGTCCGGACCGGATCTTCGGTGCCAAGAAGGCGATGCAACAGGACGTAATCGGAAACCAGGGTGGTATCGGCGCCCAGCTCTCCGCACCAGTAACCCTCTTCGCGGTCCTGGATAGAGAACAGGTATTGCCGCGAGGCATCGATGGCGGCGGCCACCCGGCTTTTGATGTCATCGATTTTGCCGAAGCGCACTTCGGCACGATCGGAGGAATCTGACATTCCCTCTCTATTCCGCCATGGCAGGCGCAGCGCCGATGGCCTCGACAATCTCGGAGGGTAATCCGAAGCGCACGTGCTCCGGCATGACCTCGATTTCACGCATATTGGTGAAACCCTGCTCTTCCAGGAAAGTCACGGCCTCCTGCACCAGGATCTCAGGCGCAGAGGCGCCAGCCGTCAAGCCCACAGTCTTGACGTTTTCCAACCACTCCGGCTTGATCGAGCGGTAGTTCTCGATCAGATGAGACTGAGCGCCCAAATTGCGCGCCACTTCGACCAGCCGGTTGGAATTGGAACTATTGTCCGAACCGACAATCAGGAGAAGATCACATTCGCCGGACACTTCCTTTACCGCCGTTTGCCGGTTCTCGGTGGCATAGCAGATGTCCTGCGCGTGCGGCCCTTGGATCTTGGGAAACTTTTTCCTGAGCGCCGCTATGACGTGACTGGTTTCGTCCAGACTTAGCGTAGTCTGGGTCAGGTAAGCGACCCGGTTGGGATCGGGAACTTCAAGACCTTCAACGTCCTCAGGCGAGTCCACTACCTGCGTGACATCCGGTGCTTCGCCGAGCGTGCCTATGACTTCATCGTGATCGCGATGACCGATGAGGATCAGCGAATAGCCCTCCCGGGCAAACTTGACAGCTTCGACGTGGACCTTGGTGACCAGCGGGCAGGTGGCATCAATGACCCGCAACTCACGCAGCTTGCTGGAATCACGCACCTCGGGCGCGACCCCATGAGCGCTGTAGATGATCCGCTCCCCAGCCGGCACTTCTTCCACGCTGTCCACAAAGATAGCGCCCTTGGCGCTCAGTTCGTCCACCACGTAGCGGTTGTGGACAATCTCTTTGCGCACGTAAATCGGCGCTCCGAAGGTCTCCAGGGCTATGCGGACAATGTCAATGGCGCGTACCACGCCGGCGCAGAAGCCCCGCGGCTTCAATAAAAGTAAGGTTTTGGCATTACTCTGGCTCATTCTTTATGCTATCCAGTATAGGGTAGAAACCCGCTTTTCCCCACAGTTACTCTATTGTAGCAGCGGCGGTAGAATCACCAAGGTAACCACCTGAAATGGCGCAATTTAGCAGCCTAAGGCGCAAATTTCGCAGCCAATGGGAACACATCATTTGAGTTTCCCTCGTCTTGCGATGCCGGGGACGGGTTGTGGCCAATCGCGGCAAGCGGCGAGAAACAGCGCTGTACAATCGTGGGACGGGAGAGCGCAATCATGAACCCAAACGATCTTGCAAGCATGTACGAATTTAGCTACGGAGCCATCAAAGCACAGGTCGACAAATATGTATTGGGTTTATAGCTTACCCAACTGGCTTTTTGAAGTGCTTACTGTAGGCCTTTTTGTTGCCTTCAGCCTGGCAGGAATTTTCTCCACCCGGGCCTGGATTCGTCGTATGCACGTGCAGTTCTCCCATAATGATATTGTCGGCTTTTACCTGGCTGGAATAACCGTACTTTACGGGGTCTCGTTGGGTTTGCTCGCCATCGGGGCGTGGACGATCTACACCGAGACGGAAGCCAAAGTGGCGCAAGAGGCAGCGGATTTGTCGGGCCTCTATAGCAGCGTTAACGGTCTTCCGGAGCCACCACGTAGTTTGCTGCAGGATGATCTCCGCCAGTATACCCGTCAGATTATCGACGTAAGTTGGCCTGAGCAACGGCGCGGCATCCTACCAACTGAGGACAGTGCGATTCTAAAAAAGTTCCAAGGGAATTTAGGGTCGTTTGAGCCCCTCACCGAAGAACAGAAACTTCTAGTGGCAGACATTTCCCGGGAATTCGACGCTCTGGAGGAGTCGCGAAGCATTCGTCTGGATAGTGTGACTGCCGAATTGCCGCCACCGCTATGGGCGTTGATCCTGCTAGGAGCATTGATCTGCATTGTTGTTACCTGGTTCTTCTATACGGAGAGCCTAAGCATGCACATCTGGATGAATGTCTTTACCGCAATGTTGCTCGGGCTGATGATCTTCATGGTGGCCTCGCTCGATAATCCCTATCGGGGAAAGGTCAGCGTCAGTCCTGCGCCTTTCGAGCGTGTGTACAAGCAGATGGCCAAACCGGACAAGTAATACCTGTGGCGCGCAGAAATTGAATCGGGCAACAACTGATCAGGCATTACCAAGATTCTCTGCGTTCACAGACCCCAACCCGGACTGTATGGTCCATCCGGGCTGCCTTTTGTGTGATCGCTTCCACGCCGCAAAACAATATGAGGTTGTGACACAGTCGAAAAATCCCCTCCAGAGTTTTTCGCCTGCCGGGAGCCAGTCAGAAACCGCGCGGTACAATCCTTGGGCAGGAGAGCTCGATCATGACCGGCAACGAACTTGCAAACATGTACGAATTCAGCTACGGAGCCATCAAACGCAACCTTGACGACGTCACCAACGAAGAGAGCCTCGTTCAGCCGCCGGGCGCGGGCAATTGCCTGAACTGGGTCCTGGGGCACATCGTCGTTGCCCGTAACACGGCCTTAAAGCTTGTCGGCGGGACTCCAGTGGTTGGTGACGACATTGCCGCGCACTATCGGCGGGGATCGGAGCCGCTCCGGCCAGGCAGCAAAGTGCCTGACCTAGGTTCGCTACGTGGGCTTCTAAGTGATACGCAGCATCAACTGGTTCCCGCTCTTGCAGCACTCTCGGACGAGGCGTTAACTCAGCCGGTGCCGGAGGCGATGCGTCGGCCACCACTAACAGGTTCCGTCGCCGATGCGCTGATTCGCCTTCATTATCACGAGGGCTATCACAACGGGCAGATCGGACTGTTGCGCAGGCTGGCGGGTAAAGAAGGGGCGATTAAATAAGGCTCAGCGAATGGGGTTAATCTCGCCTGGCGCGACCCATCCAAGGAAAAAGGAAATTCCCTGCGACGCCAGTGAACCCAGGTCACAACCTGACCGTTGACTACCTATTCGCCTTCAGCATCTGCTCAGCGTGCTTCAGCGAGGTGTCCGTTAGCTTGGCGCCGCTAATCATGCGCGCGATCTCGCGGGTGCGTTCTTCGGGATTCAATGGGCGGACCGAGGTCTTCGTTCTCCCGCCCGATTCCCGCTTCTCGATGAGGTAATGCTGGTCGGCGAAGGACGCGATCTGCGGCAGGTGGGTGATGCACAGCACCTGCTTGGTTCGCGCGAGCTGCTTCAGTTTCTTGCCTACCGCTTCGGCGGCACGGCCACCGATGCCGCTGTCGATCTCATCGAAGACTAACGTCCGCTGTACGGGGCCACCGTGCACGCCATTGTGACGGCCTCGGCTGGCGCTCCCTGCCTCAACGCAGGTCTTCAGCGCTAACATCACCCTTGACAGCTCACCGCCCGACGCAATCTCATCAACCGGGCCCAGCGGCTCGCCGGGATTGGCGGAGATCAGGTACTGCACCTGGTCGAAACCCTTCGCGCTCCAGTTCCCTTCCTCATCCGAGCCGCTGACCTCGACCTTGAAGCGCGCCTTCATGGCCAGTTCGTTGATCTCGCTCTCCACCATCTTCTCCAGCTTGCGCGCCGCTTCGTAGCGATGGCGGGAAAGAGTGCGCGCTACCTCTAGATATTTCGTCCCGGCATTCGCCAGTTCGACCTTCAACGCGCGCAGGACCTCGTCCTTGTTCTCCATTTCATTGAGCTTGCGATCGACTTCGTCACCGAGGGCGATTACGTCGTCAAGAGTCGGCCCGTATTTCCGCTTCAGGCGATCCAGCAGAGCCAGACGGTCTTCCACTTCGGCGAGACGCGCGGGGGAGGCTTCGATGCCTTCCGCGTAATCGCGGAGAGTCTGACCGATGTCCTCCAAGGCGATGCGCGCGGACTCAAGCTCGGGCAGAGTCTGGCGGAATTTGTCGTCGAAGCGCGATAACTCCTCGATATGTTTCGTCGCGATCCGGATCGAAGCCGCCGCCGACGCGCTGTTCTCATAGAGCGCGTCGTACGCTGCCATCGCCGCCGTGAAGACCTTCTCAGAGTTGGCGAGCACGCGCTTCTCAGCCTCCAGCTTTGCGTCTTCTTCGGGCAGCACTCTCGCGTCGACAATCTCTTTGCGCTGAAAGCTCCACAAGTCCAGAAGGCGTAGCCGATCATGCTCGTCTCGCTCCAAGTCTGCAATGCGATGGCGGACCTGGTTCCAACTTTTGTAGGCCTCCGCAACTTTCGACGGATCCACGCCGGCGAAAGCATCCAGTAGCGCCAGGCGCGATGTCGGATCGAACGCCAATACGGCTACATTCTGCGCATGGATCACCGCCAGGTGCGGGGCGAGTTGCTTCAGAACGGTCACTGTCGCCGGCTGGTTATTCACGAAGACGCGGCCCTTGCCGCCGGTCGCAATCTCGCGGCGAAGAATGAGTTGCCCATCTTCCGCATGGGAATCAAAATCGGAATCCAAGCCGTTGGCTTCCAGCACCGCATCCAAGGCTTTGGACTCGGCCTCGAAGACCGCCGAAACCACGGCTTTGTCCGTGCCGTGACGGATCGCGTCGGTGGAGGCTTTGTCGCCGAGAAGTAGCGCGAGGGCGTCAATGAGGATGGATTTTCCCGCGCCGGTTTCCCCGGTCAACAGATTCAAACCGGGCGCGAACTCCACGGCAACGTTATCGATGACCGCGTAGTTTTCGACTCGCAGTTCCAGTAGCACGTGAGCTCTCGACTCGCCACAGTCTAAGGTTAAGCGCAGTGTAGCAGAAAGCCGTCAGCCTTCAGCAAAATCGCTATTCGCTTTTCGCTTTTGGCGATTCGCTTTTAGCTAACCTCGTTCCACGACCGGTTCTGCTTATATCGCGGGCACCAAATTCCGAAGCCCAAAACCTAACGGCCACAAGCGAAGAGCGAAAGCGAATAGCGAAGAGCGAATCGCGAATCGGGGCTCGCTCACAGCTATCGGCTCCGTAACTATCAAGGAACCCCGCCACACAACCCTGCGGCTCGCGCGTCAAATGCTTATAATGCGGATTAACGAAAGTCGAGCCTGTTCTGCCTCATGAATGTGCATTATTTCTTGTTTGCTTCGGCCATCGGCGGTGAAATCTCAGGGCTTATTGAATCCAGCGGTCTTGTCGCCAAGGCTGTCCTCTTAATTCTGCTGCTGTTCAGCCTGGCATCCTGGGCCATCATTTTCTCCAAGTGGGGTCTTTTCCGGCGCGCCCGGGTACAGAGCAATCGCTTCATGCGCGCGTTTCGCAAGTCAGAGCGGTTACAGGATGTCGCTGCGGTTGCGGAACAGTTCAAGCCCAGCCCGCTGGTTGCCGTCTTTGAAGGGGCCTACGACGAATTGCGCAAGCAAGCGCCATATCCCATTCGCATGCCGGCTTTGCAACGGGCCACCCAGATCGCGTCCTCGGAAGAATTGAGCCGTCTGGAGAGCCGCTTACCCTGGCTGGCAACCACGGGGGCGGTGACGCCTTTCATCGGGCTGTTCGGCACGGTGTGGGGCATCATTGACGCCTTCCACGGTCTCGGAACGGCCGGCGGGGCCACGCTGCGCGCTGTCGCACCTGGCATCTCCGAAGCGCTCATCACGACCGCAGCCGGCTTGTTCGCGGCCATTCCCGCGGTGATTGCTTACAACATGTTCACCCAGCACATTCGCGAGTTCGGGGCGCGCATGGACGACTTCAGCCTGGAACTTATCAATGAAGTCGAACGCGCACAGACGGGCAGCGCGCGCGCAGTCGAGACCGTGGAGCGGCGGTAATGGCGTTCACCAATTCACGCGGCCGAACTCAGACGTCGTTGGCCGATATCAACGTCACTCCGCTGGTGGACGTGGTGCTGGTGTTGCTAATCATCTTCATGGTGACCGCGCCCATCTTGCAGTCGGGCATCGAAGTCGCGATCCCTCATACGAAGACCGTAAAGGAGATCACCGAGGAACGCCTGGTGATCACCATTGATCGCCAGCAGCGCGTCTTCCTCAATAACCAGCCCATTAACATTAACCAGATTGGCGCACAGTTGCACCAGAAGATTCGCGATCCCGAAGGCCAATCGGTCTTCGTGCGCGCCGACGAAAACGTGCCCTTCGGCGCTTTCGCAACGGTAATGGATGCGGTGAAGCAGTCAGGCATCACCAACGTGAGCATCGTAACCCAACCGCTGGAGAAGAATGGCAGCCGACGTTGACATCTTTCCGACCGGGGGCAATCTTCGCGCTCCCTTGATTGGCTCGGTGACATTGCATGTCGCACTGTTCGCTTTAGCGTTGTTCGGCTATCTGATTCCCAGCAGTCGAGGCGAAAATTGGGGAGGAACAGGGGGCACCGGCGGCGCGATGAGTGCCACGCTGGTTAGCAGCATCCCATTGCCCGCGCCGCCGACGCAGACCGAAAACGTGCTGGCCAACGAATCGAAGGGGCTGACGCAATCGCCGCCAAAGGAAATTCCGAAAGAAGAACCGAAGGCGATTCCTATTCCTGCCCCTGAAGCTAAGAAGAAGGGTCCACAGCAGTCCACGCAGAAGAAGCCGCCGGCAAAAGAAATTGCCAAGGCAGACGACAACCGGATTCCGTTCGGCCAGGGAGGGCCGGTCAGCGGCCCTTACGGATCTTTTTCGGCGGGCGGAGCGAAAGGCGGGCTCAGCTTTACGGGAGGCAATGGCGATTTCGGCAGCCGTTTTGGCTGGTATGTCGATGGAGTGCGCCGGAAGGTGTCGGAAAACTGGCTAAAGTATGAAGTGGATCCCAACATCGACACCGCGCACCGGGTTTACATTTATTTTGAGATTACGCGCTCGGGGCAGCCGGAAAATATACGCGTGGAACAGTCGAGCGGCATTCCGTCACTGGATCAGTCGGCAACACGGGCATTGCAACGCATCGATACGTTTGGGCCGTTGCCGCCGGAGTACGCAGGTCGGTATGTCGCGGTCGAGTTTTGGTTCGACTATCGGCGGTAAGGTGATTGGATGGTTCCTTCTGGTTCGATATTCGAAGATAGCAAGCTTTGAAAGGGTGTGGCTTCAGCCGCGCAGCTAGTGCACGGAGAGTCGGGCTTCAGCCCTTGAGGGAAACTCGCCGTTCGTCTCAGCATCGGTCCCTCAGTGGCACCCGCCGCCATATATTGCACGGGGAACGGCATGGCTGAAGAGGTTGCTGAAAAGTCGGTTTCGGCGGATTTTTGACCGGGCGTACCTTTAGGTGCGCCGTTAAGCTCTTTATTTTGTATTAGGAGCGGGCTTCAGCCCGCGGGGATCTGCTGTTTCGACTTTTTCAGCAGCCTCTTAAAGCCGTGCCTCTACAAAGCGTGAAATCATCATGAATACTGCCGCTTCAGCGGCAGGTCGGGAGCTTCGGGGAATTGGGAAGCATGAAACGATACGAAGCAATTTTGTTGATGTTATTTGTCCTCTTCGCCTTTGCAGGCATGTCGGCTCAGGACTGGATTCGCACCGGTACTGGCCTCGGGGTGGAGAAGGTCCGCCTTGCCGTACCCGACTTCAAACAGGTCACTACCGATACGGGTACGCAGAATCTGGCAGCGGTATTCAATGTCACTCTGTGGAATGATCTGCAGACGGCGGGAATCTTCGATATGGTGTCCAAGAGCTTTTATCCGCTGTCGGTCCCGGGCGCTCCCCAGGAAGTGCATCTCAGTGACTGGAGCGTTCCGCCGCCGAATGCGAGCATGCTGGCGTTCGGCAATCTCGCAATTCAAGGCGGGTCGCTGAATGTGCAAGGCTGGTTATACGACACTAAGAATCCGCAATCTCCGCAGGTACTGGGCAAGCAATACCGTGAGCAGGCCAACGAAGCAAATGCCCGCCTGATCGCCCATCGTTTCGCCGACGAAATTATTCTTCGTCTGGGCGGAGGCATCGCGGGCGTGGCGGAGACCAAGGTGTATTTTGTCAGCAACCGCAGCGGCTCCAAGGAAATCTGGCAGATGGACTACGACGGCGCCGATCAGAAGCAACTGACTCACATGGGAAGCATTGCACTTTCGCCGCACGTCTCGCCTGACGGCACGCGCGTAGCATACTCGGGCGTGACCAAGGAAGGCTGGCAGATCCTGATGTACTCGCTGGAACTTGGCCGGCCGGTGAGCTTTCAGCACTTCGGAGGAGATAACTATTCGCCCGCCTGGTCTTCGGATGGACAGAACATCGCCTTCTCGTCTTCGCGGACTGGCAACACGGAGATTTATTCGGTAAACGCCGCGGGCGGGAGTGCGCGCCGTCTCACCGAAAGCAAGGGACCGGATGTCTCGCCTACGTGGAACCCCAAAACTAACGCGCAGATCGCGTGGGTAAGCGGGCGCACTGGGCTACCTCAGATCTACACCATGGCATCTGACGGAACGAACGTGGTACGCGTAACCGATCAGGGCTATGCCGTCTCGCCGTCATGGTCGCCCAATGGCCAGTTCCTGGCATTCGCGTGGATACGCCACTACGGTCCGGGCGCACCCGGCGCCAGCGATATCTACGTGATGGACATCGCCAGCAAACAATGGGCACAACTAAC
Organism: uncultured Acidobacteriaceae bacterium; assembly: GCA_963763725.1. Classification (GTDB taxonomy): domain Bacteria; phylum Acidobacteriota; class Terriglobia; order Terriglobales; family Acidobacteriaceae; genus Bog-257. Next base: position 193,093 of record CAVXQI010000005.1, on the reverse strand, counting down.
CCATGAGGAGGGTCGCAACGACTTCCCATCATGGTCGCCGGACGGACGACACATTGTGTTTCAGTCGAGCCGCACTGGCCGGGTGCAGATTTATTCCATGCTCGCGGATGGAAGTGAGGTTCGGCAATTGACGACGGCTGGGGAAAACACTCAGCCGAATTGGAGTTTTAAGTAGTTCTGGGCCCTGCACGCATATGGGCGCGGAAGGAGCACATTTCGGCCCTGTCATGAACTGATGCGAGTGCTCTCGCGGGAAAGATGAAGGAAGAGACTTGAAGCTAACAAGGAGTCAATGGATCCGGATTATCGTTGCCCTGGCCGTCGTGCTGGCCGTCGGTGCTTGTGGTAAGAAAAAAGTGGCCCCGCCGCCGCCGCCCCCGCCGCCACCTGCCCCCGGCGCCTACTGCCTCGTTGACAGCCAATCCCAACACCATTCAAGCGGGCCAGGCGAGCACTCTGACCTGGAAGACTGACTACGCTACGGATGTCAGCATCGATCAACTGGGCAAGGTCGATCCCAGCGGTTCGCGCACGGTAATACCGGCTGAGTCGACTACCTATCATCTGGTCGCGAAGAACGATTCCGGTACGCAGGAGGCGACCGCGCGCGTTACGGTCATAAGCTCTCCGCCTCCACCGCCGCAGCAAACTTCCAGCAGCACCGATGAGCAGTTGTTCTCGTCGAACATGAAGGATGTGTTCTACGACTACGACAGCTACGATGTTTCTGCGCAGTATCAGCAGGTTTTACAGGCGGATGCACGTTTCTTGCAGCAGCATCCTAACATGAAGTTCACCATCGAGGGCCATTGCGACGAACGCGGTTCGACCGAGTACAACCTGGCGCTGGGTGACAATCGTGCTAACGCCGTCAAGCAGGCTTTGGAGCAGCTCGGTATCTCTGCGGACCGTATACGTACGATTAGTTACGGCAAGGAAAAACCGTTCTGCACGGAGAGCAACGAGTCGTGCTGGCAGCAAAATCGGCGGGCGCACTTTGTGTATCAGAAGTAGCGGTGTTATCAGAAGGAGCGGTGTGCGCACCACTGAAGCTGAGGAGCGAAACTTTGTTAGTCAAAATTGAAGGATAGCGACTCATGCTGACTGTTCTGGCAGTTGAATAGGACACAACTGGACTGACATGGCTTGGCAATCGCGGCGTTGATGTTGATCGTGGCGAGCCCGGCGGCCGCCGCCAACAAGGACATGATTCAACTGCAAACCCAGGTTCAGGCGCTGCAGGACCAGGTGGCCCGCATGCAGCAGTCCATCGACATGAACATGGGCGTGATGAAAAATCTGGTCGAGCAGAGCGCGGACAGCGTCAACAAGATGACACTACGGCTGTCAACGACTTGCAGCAAAAGATGCAAGGGCAGGCCGGCGACACGAACGGCCGCATGGAACAGCTGTCAGGACAGATCCAGTCGCTGCACGACACCGTGGACGAGTTGAAGTCTCGCCTGGCCAAGGTAAGCAAGCAACTAGACGACATGCAGCAAGGTGGGCAGAACCTGGCGGCCGGACAGCCCGGCATGGCCGCGGGCGGCGGATCGCCCAATCCGGGAGCAGCGGGCGCAGATGCCAATCCAGTTGGGTCGCAGGCGCCTCCGGCCGATGTTTTATATAACAACGCCCTGCGCGATTACAACTCGGGAAAATACGATTTGTCTTCACAGGAATTCAACGAGTACATCAAGTACTACTCCAATACCGATTTGGCTGGGAATGCTCAGTTTTATCTCGCCGATATCGAGTATCGTCAGGGCAATTTCGAAGCCGCGGTGCGCGACTATGACAAGGTGCTGGAGCAGTATCCCGGCGGGACCAAGGCAGCCGCGGCCCAGCTAAAGAAGGGTTACGCTCTGCTTGAGCTGGGGCAGCGCGATGCCGGCGTTCGTGAGTTGAACAGCCTCGTCGCCCGCTATCCCCGCTCCATCGAGGCATCGCAGGCGCGCGACCGGCTCCGCCGCATGGGAGTGACCAGCGGCAGCACCGTCCACAAACCTCCCGCTCACTGACCGCCAGCGATAGCTGAGCTACTGCGTTGCTCCGGAAAACGATTTGTGCTCGAAAGCCAGTCCTGGACATGCTGCAGCCATCCTTTTGCCCCGCCTGCTTTCACTTTTCTGCTATCTACCAAGATATTCTGGTACATTGTTACCATGAAACAAAATGCTGACCAGGCGATCGTCGTCGAAAGAGTGCAGACTGGCGTCCGCATGGAAAAGCGTCTCCTCAAGGTGCTGAAAGGACTGGCCGAGCTGAAGGACCTCACGCTCGGCGATCTGCTGGAGGGAATCGTGCTGCACGCCTTCGAGGGCAAGGCCCCCTTTTCTCCCGCGACCTTGAAGGAAATCGAACAGCTTCGCAAAATCTATGGCCTCACACTCAAGGCCACCGACAGCCATAAGCTCAAGGAGCACTAGCAATGAAATGGGAACTGGCAATCTTCGCGGTTATGTTCTTCGCCGGCGTAATCACGTCGACCAAAGCCGCCGCTCAGAAACCGGCAGCTTCCACCGACACTCCGCTCCACACACGCACGGAATTCCGCTTCACGGTGGATGCCCCGTTTGAGCAGGTTGTGCCGCTATTTGGCGCGAATGAAGAGCGCAAGTGGGCAGCGGGCTGGAATCCGCAATTCATCTATCCCACCCCGGCACGCGATCAGCAGGGCATGGTGTTCAAGATTGAGCATGGACAGCTCACCAGCGTGTGGGTCAACACGGCGTTCGATCTGGGCGCTGGGCATATTCAGTACGCCTACGTGCTGAATGACGCCATGGCGGTGCTGATTGACATTCACGTGACGCGAGAAGGCGCGCAGAAAACCGGAGTTGCGGTCGTTTACGACCGCACTGCGCTGACGCCGGAGGCGAACGAGCATGTCCAACATTTCACCAAGGGCGATGCGGGCGCAGGCAAGGAGTGGAGCGAGGCGATCAACGCCTATTTCGTGAAACTTCGTACCACCGGTTCGCAGAAATAACACTGGCTGTGCGGCGGCTTCAGATTTAACGCTGTCATCCTGAGCACCGTGAGGTCACTGGCGAGCGCACGTGATCGACGGACCCCTATAGCGCGCAGGTGATTGGGCAGCAAGAGGGGTCTTTCGACTCATCGCTGCGCTCCTCGCGCAAGATGACAACGCAGTGTTTGAGTTGCTCTGGCGAAACGAAAGCGAACTAGCCCGAAAAGCGGCTTCTCTACAGCTCCCGCCGCCCCTCCATCGCCTTCTGCATGGTGACCTCGTCGGCGTACTCGATATCGCTGCCGACGGGAACGCCAGTGGCAATGCGCGTCACCTTTACGGACGCCGACTTGAACAGTCGCGAGAGGTAGGTCGCCGTGGCTTCACCTTCGACCGTGGGATTGGTCGCGACGATCAACTCGTCCACGTCTCCCGACTCCACTCTCTTCACTAGATTGCCGATGCGCAACTGGTCCGGCCCAACGCCATGCAGTGGCGACAGCGCCCCGTGCAGCACGTGATACACGCCGTTGTAGTGGCGCGTCTTTTCGATGGCGGCGATGTTGGTTGGCTCTTCGACCACGCAAACCAGCCGCCCATTGCGCGTGGCGCTGGTGCAATAAGTGCAAGGATCGACGTCGGTGATGTTGTTGCAGATGGAGCACAGGCGCAGGCTGGCCTTCACCTCGCGAATGGCGTCTGCCAGCAACTGTGCGTCCTCGTCGCTTGAGCGCAGGATGTAAAACGCGAAGCGCTGCGCGCTCTTGCCGCCCACGCCGGGGAGCTTCTTCAATTCTTCAATCAGTCGAGCCATGGGCTCGGCAAATCGTGACACTACCCGGCCTCCGTCACCTAAGGTATACCGCCATCAAGTTTCTTCACCACAGAGGCACGGAGGCACAGAGTAGCTTTCTTACCATCGAGTCTTACCAACGAGAGCGCCGCGTTCGCGAAAAAAAAGGTCGGCTTCTATCCTTATTTTCTCGTTCCCCTCTTGTCTTCTCTGTGTCCTCTGTGTCCCCTGTGCCTCTGTGGTGAAAACAATGCTTACATTCCGGGCAAGCCCATGCCGCCGAACATGCCGCCCAGGCTGGACTTCAGCGCCTCATCCACTTTACGCGACGCTTCGTTCACCGCGGCGGTTACCAGGTCCTGCAGCATCTCGATGTCGCCCGACTTCACTACCTCGGGTTCGATAACGACACTCAGCAGTTGCTTTTGACCGGTCATCTTCACGGTCACGCTGCCACCGCCTGACGACGCTTCAATTACAACCTGCTGCATTTTTTCCTGCAGCTTCTCGGCTTGCTGTCGCGCCTGCGCCAGCATTTCCTGCAAATTGAATCCACCCATGAATTCTCCCCATCTCAGCCGCGATCTTTGTGGTCGATTACGGTACGAATCTCAGCGCCAAATTTTTCCTGCATGCGTTGCACGATGGGATCGGCTGCCGCCCGGCTGCGCGCTCCCGCACCGTTAATCGGACGCGGAGCTGACGTGGGCTTGCAAGCGACCTGCGCGCCCCCGCTGACCATCTTGAACTTAAGCGGTCTGCCTGCGGCCTTGCGCAGCGCGGCTTGAATCACGCGCTTCGGTTCCGGCCCCAGCGCCACGTCGATGAGCACCTGCGACATGGCGACCGTAACGCAAACCTCGATTCCCCGCGCCGACCACTCCGCTTCTTCCAGGTTGTGTGCCAGCATCTGCTGCCCAGCGTCTTCCAGCGCGGCCAGAACTGACTCACGTGCCAACTCCACAGAGAACTCTGTGCTCGTGGGTTGCGCACCGGCATCCGGATCGAGAGCGACCGCCGTGGCCACACCAGTTTCTATTGGGGCTGACACGTTGCCGCCGGACATCTCAGGCTCTGCCTGTGCGCTTGACCTCGAAACCGCGACAGCTGCGCTTTGCTTCGCAAAGTCCTGCGCTTCCGCCTTCGGTTCGCTCTTACGCTTGCGATCGGCCTCGAACGGAGAAGGCCGTGTGAACGGCGACGCGGCGGGCGTTGGCGACGATCGTATCTCCGGCTCGCTAGCTTGAGACGTTAGGGTCGATCGCGCCACCGGAGTAGCCGCTGTCCGCGCGCTTGCGCCTGCCGCTCGCGATGCCGATCCCGGCGCAGCCGCCGTCTTCCCCGCTTCTCCACTCAGCAACTCTTCCAGCGGCAACAATCGCTGGGCATGTACCAACTTCAGCAGTCCCAACTCCAGATGGAAGCGCTGCTCCTGCTTGTAGCCCAAATCGCTGTGGGTTCGCAGCATGATCTGCATGAAGCGCGCCAGGTCTTCCTCGCTGAAACGCTCCGCCACGCGAGCCACCCGGGCGCGCTCGTCCGAGGAAATCTGCAACACTGGCGAATCGCCACCCGCCACTTTCGCCACCATCAAGTTGCGCAGGAACCGCAACATCTGCCGCGCAAAATGCTGCGCACTTTGTCCTTCCACCAGCAGTCGGTCGATTGCCCGCAACACATCCGCACTGGAGTTACGCGCCACCGCGTCCATCACCTCTTCCAGCACATCCGACGAGACCGTTCCCACTAGCCCGCGCACCACGTCACCGCTCAGCGTGGTCCCACAGCAAGCAATGGCCTGGTCCATGATGCTGAGCGCGTCGCGCATGGAACCGTCGCCCACTTCCGCCAGCATGGCCAGCGCGTTGTCGTCGTAGGCAATGCCCTCCTGCCTGGCGATGTCGCGCAATTGTTGCACGATGTCGTCGAAGCGCACGGCGTGAAAGCTGAAGTGCTGGCAGCGCGAGCGGATGGTCTGCGGAATGTCCTCCGGCTGGGTCGTCGCCATCATGAAGACAATATGACTCGGCGGCTCTTCCAGGGTCTTCAGCAGCGCATTAAAAGCGGCGTCGGTGATCTGGTGCGCCTCGTCGAGAATATAAATCTTGAAGCGGTCGCGGGCCGGACGATAACGCGCGGCTTCGCGCAACTCGCGAATCTCATCGATGCCGCGGTTGGTGGCCGCGTCAATCTCGATTACGTCCACCGCGTTGCCGGTGCGGATCTCGACGCACGAATCGCAAACCCCGCACGGCTCGGGCACGGGATGCTCCTGCGAGCGGCAATTCAGCGCCATCGCCAGAATGCGCGCGATGGTCGTCTTGCCAATGCCCCGGTGGCCGCTAAAGATGTAGCCGTGGGCGATGCGTCCCTGGGCAATGGCATTCTTCAGCGTGCGGGTGACGTGCTCCTGCCCGATCACCTCGGAGAACTTTTGGGGACGGTATTTGCGCGCCAGAACCTGGTAACTCATGGAAGGGGAAAACTCGATTATACAGTTCCCGCGAGCACCGCCCGAAGGAGGGCTCCAACCAGGTTTCAGCTCACCAATGCCCTGTTCGCATCCAGCATCTATAAGCGGATATAATTAAAGGTTTCGGCAGTCATTTCCGACCGCATCTGTGGGGTGGGCGGCCCATTGGGCTGCTCTTCCCCAGAGTCTTCCTCTGCCGGAAACCTGGGGTCCATGTCGAACGAGAGCATCGTCGTGCGCGGAGCGCGCGTCCACAATCTGAAGAATATCGACTTCGAAATTCCGCACAACGCCATGACGGTGGTGACGGGAGTTTCGGGCTCGGGCAAGTCGTCGCTGGCGTTCGACACAGTTTACGCCGAAGGACAGCGCCGTTATGTGGAGTCGCTTTCCGCTTACGCGCGTCAATTCCTGGAACGCATCGAGAAGCCGGATGTCGATGTCATCGACGGGATCGCGCCCGCGGTCGCCATCCGGCAGAAGAACACCACGCGCAATCCTCGCTCCACGGTTGCGACGGCCACGGAGATTTACGACTATCTGCGATTGCTATATGCCCGCGTGGGGCGCACCTATTGCTCGAGCTGCGGGCAGCAGGTTAAGAAGGACACGGTCGACGAAGTGGCCGAGCGGATTCTCGCTCTCGCCGAAGGAACGCGCGTGCAGGCGTTCTTTCCGGTTCAACCGCCGCCTAAGCCCGCCGAACCGGGGAAGCCGAAGGGCAGCCGCATCGCAAAGAAAAAAGTGCCCAAGCAGGCGGACGATCCGTGGCTGAAAGAGCGGCTGTTTGAGCTGCGCAAAAGAGGCTATAACCGGCTTTATCAGAACGGCCGAGTGGTCGAGTTCTCAACTCCCGAATCCCTGCTCGACCTGAACTTTGCCGAACCGGTACTGGTATTGATCGATCGCGTCGTGATTTCGCCCGAGGCGCGGGCCCGGGTCGTGGATGCGGTGGAACAGGGTTATCGCGAAGCTGGCGAAGTGCTCTTCGAAACTGCTCCAGCTGCAGGTGAAACGCCACAGCGGTTGCGCTTCTCGCAACGCTTCGAGTGCAAGCAATGCAATATTCGCTACGAAGAGCCCGAGCCCCGGCTATTTTCGTTCAACAATCCCTTCGGCGCCTGCCCGCGTTGCCAGGGCTTCGGCAACACCATCGATTTCGATCTCAATCTGGTGATCCCCAACAAGACGCTGACGCTGGCCGAAGGCGCGATCGAGCCTTGGACCAAACCAAAGTATCGGCCGCTGGCCACGGAGATGCGCCGCTACGCGCGCGCCGCAGGAATTCCCCATGACGTGCCCTGGCAGGACCTTACATCCGAGCAGAAAAATTACATCATCAACGGTGACGGCAAGTTCTGGGGGGTGCGCGGTTTTTTCGAGCACTTGGAAGGTAAGAAGTACAAGCTGCATGTGCGCGTCTTCCTAAGCCGGTATCGTGGCTACTCAATGTGCTCGGATTGCGCGGGTCTGCGCCTGCGCCGCGAAGCCCGCCAGGTCAAAATGGGCGGCAAAGACATCTGCCAAGTGTCGGCAATGACAGTCGAAGAGGCGACACAATTCTTCTCGCATTTGGAATTGACGCGGCAGGAGGCCGACGTTGCCGGCAAGCTGCTGGACGAAATCAATGATCGCCTACGCTATCTAAACGATGTCGGTCTGGAATATTTAACACTCGATCGCTTATCGTCCACCTTATCGGGTGGCGAAGCGCAACGCATTCAATTGGCAACGTCGCTGGGTTCGCGGCTAGTGGGCACGCTTTATGTGCTGGATGAGCCGTCGATCGGATTGCATCACCGCGACACCAGCCGGCTGATCAAGATCCTCCACGATCTGCGCGACCTGGGGAATACGATCCTGGTGGTGGAGCATGATGCTGAGATCATGCGCTCCGCGGATCGCATCCTGGATCTTGGTCCGGGAGCGGGTGAAAACGGCGGGAGGGTAATTGCGGGCGGAACCTACGACGAGATCCTGCGTAATCCTGCTTCCCTCACCGGACGTTACTTGAGCGACGAGTTGCGTATCCCGATGCCGTCGTCGCGTCGCGCAGGTACGGGACGGCAAATAAAGCTGACCGGTGCGCGGGCGCACAACCTGAAGAAGGTGAACGTCTCCATTCCGTTGGGCATGATGGTGTGCATTACCGGCGTGTCGGGCTCGGGGAAATCAACGCTCGTTCATGACGTGCTCTATAACGCGATAGCTGCGCAAACCGGCCAGGTTACTGGCGGCCCACAGGCCGAAGTTGATTGCGTGGAGGGCGCCGAGTGGATTGATGAGGTCGTACTGGTGGATCAATCGCCGATCGGCCGCACTCCGCGGTCGAATCCGGTGACGTACATCAAGGCATTTGACACTATCCGTGAACTCTTCGCTTCCCTGCCCGAAAGCAAGAAACATGGCTATGCGGCGGGACATTTTTCCTTCAACATCCCGGGGGGACGTTGCGAAGGCTGCCAGGGCGACGGTACCGTCACTGTGGAAATGCAGTTTCTGGCGGATGTTGAATTGGTGTGCGAAGAATGCAAGGGCATGCGTTACAAGCCGGAAATTCTCGAAGTCCGCTATCACGGTAAGAACATTCACGACGTATTGAACCTAACCGTGAAGGAGGCCCTGCACTTCTTCGCGGGTGTGCCCAAGATCGTGGATAAGCTGCGCGTGCTGGAGGAGGTTGGCCTGGGATACCTGCGCCTTGGCCAGTCGGCAACCACGCTCTCCGGCGGCGAAGCGCAGCGTATGAAATTGGCGGCGCACCTTCAGCCCAAGCTGCGCGACATTGGCAGGCCGCAGAGCGAGCGCAACAAGCGCCATCCCCGCATGCTTTACATCTTCGATGAGCCGACCACGGGCCTGCATTTCGACGACGTCAGCAAGCTGCTAGCGGCTTTCCGGCGGTTGATTGAGGCTGGCGGCTCGATCCTCGTCATCGAGCATAATCTCGACATCATCAAAACCGCGGACTGGGTAATTGACCTTGGTCCGGAAGGCGGATCCCGGGGTGGTCAAGTTGTGGCAGTGGGACCGCCGGAGACCATTGCTAAGGCTGAGAATTCATACACCGGCCAGTGGCTGGCCCGCATCTTACCGCGCAACGGGAATCCACAATCGAATGATCATCCATAGGCGCTCGCTGGCGCTCTTTCTCTTGGTGGTATGGACGGTAGTAGGCACGCTCGGCACTGTGGCTGCACAGGAGAGTAAGCCAACCATTCGGCACCATCGCGTTGCCGAAGAGGTCCCCGACGACAGCAGCTCGCCTGAGGTGGACCAGGCGGAAACGGCGATGCAGCATCACGATTTTGCCAGCGCAGAATCGTTGTTGCAGAAAGCTATAACCGCGAAGCCGAACGATTACCGCGCATGGTTCGACCTTGGCTATGTGTATAACGCTACCCAGCGTGGCCCGCAGGCGATCGACGCCTATCGTAAATCAGTTGCGGCCAAGCCGGATGTGTTCGAATCTAACCTGAACCTCGGCATATTGCTGGCCGGGCAAGGCGACAAGGTTGAAGCCGTAAAGTATCTGAAAGCGGCAACCCAACTGAAGCCCACTGCAAATCCTGACGAAGGATTGGCGCGCGCCTGGCAATCGCTGGGACATGTCGAAGAAGGCAGCGATCCGCAGCTGGCGCTCGCCGCCTATTCGAAAGCTGCCAAGCTCAATCCCCAAGCCGCCCAGCCGCACCTCTCTGCCGCAATCTTGCTGGAGAAACGGGATGAGCTCTCCAGCGCAGCGGGCGAGTTCCAGTTGGCGGCGGAAATCGATCCGAAATCGCCGGAAGCCCTTGCGGGCCTGGCGAACATTGCGATGAAGCAAAAGAAATATCCCGAGGCGGAAGCAGCGTTGCGCAGGCTACTCGCGGTCGATCCACAAAACAATAACGCCCGCCTTCAACTGGGGCGCGTACTGACGGACGAGGGCAAGAGCACCGAGGCCGCCCAGGAGTTGCAGCAAGGCCTAAAGACCGATCCGGAGGACCCTCACACCGCCCTCGAACTCGGTACCCTCTACGTGCAGGCTGGCAAGGACAGCGAAGCGGAGGCACAGTTTCGGACCGCGGTCCAGAAGATGCCCCAGGATGCGGAGGCACATTACGCGCTCGGTTCTTTGCTGATGCACCAAAAGAAATACCTCGAGGCGCAACAGGAGTTGCTGCTCGCGGTGAAGTTCAAGCCTGACTTGGCGGACGCTTATGGAAATCTCGCCGTCGCGGCGTCGGAAAACAAGAATTATGCACTGGCCTTGAAGGCCCTGGATTATCGCGCAAAGTTCTTGCCCGAGTCTGCGGCCAGCTATTTCCTGCGAGCCACGTGCTTCGACCACTTGAAGTCGGTGAAGCCGGCGGTGGAATATTATCAACGTTTCCTGGCGGCCGACGCCGGAGGGCTCCCTGACCAGGAATGGCAGGCCCGTCACCGGCTGATGGCGCTTGATCCCCAGCATGCCGACAAGTATCAAATCAAGAAGAAGTAGCGTGCGGCCACTGCTCCAAAGCGCGATGATGGTGGTTCTGCTCGCCAGCATCGCTCTGGCGGGGAACGATTCCCTGCCCAATCTGAAAGCCCGTGCCGATGCGGCGCATGGAGGAGAGCGAGCGAAGCTCTGCCTGGAATACGCTCATCGCGTCATGGAAGACGCCAATGCTCTGTTCACCAGCGGCGATGTAGAAAAAGCCCAGCAGGAAATTGCCGAGGTGGTGATGTATGGCCGTAAGGCGGCCGACGCCGCGTCCACCTCGGGAAAACATCTGAAACAAACCGAGATTGACTTGCGCAAGCTCTCCAAACGTCTGCACGATATTGCTGAAACGCTGGCCGTGGAGGACCGCCCGCCGCTGTTAAAAGCGGTGAATGACCTCGAACAAATCCGCTCTGACCTGCTGGCCAGGATGTTCGGGCCGCAAGCAGAACCGAAGGAGAAACCCTGATGCTGCGTGGAACCCAATGGCTCATCGGGCTCGTGTTTCTTACCTGCTTTCTTGGCCGGTCCGCCCTGACGCAAACGCGCGAGCGAGATCCGCTCAACGAAAAGGAAATCGACCAGATGCGCGAAGCCGCGGACTATCCCGACAAGCGCCTGGAGTTGATGATTAACTTCGCGCGAGCGCGCATGACAGCGATCGATCAATTGCGGGCCGACGGGAAGACCGCGAAAGACCGTCCCATGCAAATACACGATCTGCTGCAGGATTTTTCGTCCCTGCTGGATGAAATTGACGATAACGTCGACATGTATGCCTCGCACAAAACCGATATGCGCAAGGGCTTAAGACTGCTGATTGAGGCCGAAAGTGAGTGGGCCCTGAAGCTGCGGGCACTGAAAGACCAATCTCCTCCGGAGGAGTTGGAGCAATACTCCTTCGTTCTGGCGAACGCCCGCGATACGGTAAACGACGGTGCCGATTCGGCCCGCGAGGAACTTCAGACGCAGAATCAACTGGCCAAGGAAAAGAAACTGAACAAAATCTATTCCGAGCGTCCGGATTAATTTTCCTGCTGCGAACTCCGTGCTACGTTAATAACACCTTGCCTCCAAACCTACAGGAAATTTTCCAGAGAACCTATCGCGAGCTGCGACCCCGTGCGCCCATGCCGGAATTCCGCATCGAGTTCTATCCCTTTGCCAATGTGAACAGCACTATTCGCGTGCGCGAGACCATAGTGTACGCACGAATCTCCGACCTGCTACAGGGAGCACCCGATACGGTTTTGGAGGCGATCGCGCACATCCTTCTGGCCAAAATCTATCGCCAGCCCATCGCCGCACTGCACTCCACGCGCTATCGTCGCTATGTTTCCAGCCACGATGTCAGCACTCAGGCGCAACGCATGCGACGGCTGCGCGGGCGAAAACGGATTGCCTCCGCGCAGGGCGACGTCTACAACCTGGAGCAGATCTTTGAAGAACTCAACCAGCGCTTCTTTCACGGTTTGCTGGGCCGGCCTCAGATGACCTGGAGCCAATCTGACGCCCGCAGAAGCCTTGCGCATTATGACCCCGCCCACAATGCCATCGTGGTCAGTCGCGCCTTCGACCACCCGCGAGTGCCGCGCTACGCCGTCGAGTACATCGTCTATCACGAAATGCTTCACCTGAAGCATCCGGTAAAGCTGCGCGGTAGCCGCCGGTGTGTTCATGGGGCCGACTTCCAGGCAGAAGAAAAGCTATTCCCCGAGTTCGAGCGCGCCAAGGCATTCTTGAAAAAGCTGTGATGCGGCCGATGATCAGGGAACGACTGGCTCCGCTTCGGCCCGCGTTTCTCCCATGCCCGCGCCGCGATAGGCGCGCATGACGTCATCGAGCGAGACGCACGCCCAGCAATTGCTGCAAATTGGCGCGATGCACCACCGGCAACAGCGGCCACTCCCCCATCAGGCGCAGAGCCGTATCCAGCGGATGGTCGGGATGCAGGAACGGAATCGTTCCCGTGAGCACCTGGGAAAGCCGAACATCGGCATTGGGCATCAAGTCGAGCAAGCGTTGCCCGGCTGATGCCCGACCACTCTTCCCCGCCCATGCCCACCACGAAGAATTCTTGCGACGAGCCCTGGACTCGTTCCTGCGCTTCCCGCAAAGGCATGTCTGCCTCTCAGGGTCTGTCCCACCGGCGGACGCATGGCATCTTCCACGCGCAACAACGGCACCTCGCGCTCTTCTTCCAGCGACGGCAAGTTCCAGCCCGTCCTGCCGCGACAGCAAATCGAAGATCGGCGTCGGCTGGAAGGTGCGCGAGATGAAGTACGCGATCGCGTTGGAGATGATCACGGGAACGATGATGCTGTAGTTGCCGCTGACCTCCAGGATCATGAATACCGAGGTCATGGGCGCGCGCAGAATTCCGGCAAACAGCGTGCCCATGCCGACCAGCGCATAGGCGCCGACGGGAATCGCCAGGTGCGGAACGATCTGGCGCTCAGCCATGCCCACGGCGCCGCCAATCATGGCGCCCATGAACAGCGTCGGCGCAAACAGTCCGCCGGGCGTTCCGCTGGTGAACGACAGGCCGGTGGCGACGATCTTCAGCGCGCCCAGGATAGCCAGTATCTGCCACGTGTACTGCTCGTGCATGGCCTGGTCCATGTAGCTGTAGCCGGCGCCCATGACCTGCGGAAACTTGATTCCGATGAGGCCGATGAGCAGTCCTGCAGCCGCGGGCTGGAAATATTGCGTCCAGGGCGGCAGTTGCCGCAGCCGCGGCCGCAGATAGCCGATGTACTTCACGAACGCCAGCGAGGCGAAGCCGCCGATCACGCCGAGGCTGGCATATGCGCCCAGTTCGCCGACGTGCTCCAGATGATAAGCGGGCACGCGGAACAGCGGCTCATCGCCCAGGAACCAGCGCTCGACGACCGCGCTGGAGATGGCCGAGAGCACCACCGCGCCCAGGATGCCTGCGGTCCAGCGGCCGATGACTTCTTCGATGACGAACAACACCGCGGTGATCGGCGCATTGAAGGCGGCGGCCAGTCCGGCGGCGGCGCCCACCGGAGCGATCAGGCGCAGCTTTTCGCGCGAGAGTTTCAGCCGGCGGCCCAACGCCGACGCCAGTCCGGCGCCGATCTGCAGTGACGGGTCCTCAGGCCCCAGCGACTGTCCGCTGCCGATGGCCAACGCGCTGGTAATGAACTTGCCGATCACCGTACGGACGGGAATATAGCCGTCGTAGATGTAGAGCGCGGCCTTGGTCTGGTTGACGCCGCTGCCGCGGGCGCGCGGGAAGAACCGGATCACCAGGAACGCGATGACCAGCCCGGTCAGCATCGGCGCCAGAGAAAACGCGCGGTACCGAGGGTTGCAGGCCGCTGCCCAGCAGCTTCAGCCGCAGAAAGTCGATGCACATGCGGAAACAAACCACCGCCAATCCGGCGGCGATGCCAATCAATACCGCCAGCAACAAAAAGAACTGCTCCTCGCGGAGGCTGAAGCGCTGCGGCGACAGCAAGCGTGCGCAGCGAATTCCAGTACTGGCGCCGGGTCGGCGTGGACACCGTCGGCTTGAGTGCTGCCGTGTCTTTGGGGACTGCGCTAACCGTTTCTTCCGCGCTCATCGCAGGGTCTCACTCTCATGCTGCGCCAGAAGCAGCAAGGCCTGATCGGTCGGGCTTATGTCAGGGCATATCGGTGCAGTGGATCCGCTCTACCTGAAAGACAAACTGCATAACCGGTTCCAGAGAATCGGGATTCCGCTCGCAGTGCCCGTTCGGAAGCGGCCGCTTTAATTTGCAGGCCTCTGCTGTAGAGAAGCTGCAGCTCGTCAGGAGCAGGCGCCTTGCCGCCGACGCGGGCACTACGCTTCCCTCTTCCTGTGGACAGGCTGTTGTTCTGCGAAGAGGTCGAGGAGGTTGCAGCATACCCTCTGGACCGAGACTGTATCCTTTCTGCATCGCGCAACTGGTTAAGCGGCTCATCGCAGTGTTGAAGGCCTCGGCTACGCGGCGGGTACGCTCTGCGAGGGAGAGGTCTCGCAGTGACGGCGCAACTCGAAGCACCTCGCGCACCAGAGTCGAGTTGCTGATGCGCTTCCGTGGATGCGGGATCGCGCTCCACCGCGGTAGCCAGCGCATGTTCCGCCTGTTGATACTCGCCTAGTCTGAGTGACGCCTCTCCCAATCCCAACCACGCTTGTGCGTTGCCGGGATCGTCTTTCAACAGTTTGTTGTAGACGTCCGTTGCGCGCGCAGCTTCGCCAACCTCCAGGAGCAGTCTTAGCCAGGCGCAGCCGGTCGGAAACATCGGGTGGCTGGTCCGCCTGCAGAGCCAGCAGCTCAGCCGACGCTTGTCCCGTGTCGTGTCGCTGCATGAGATAGTGGACCAATTCGAAGCGAGTGGCGATTCGATGCTGTTGGGGCGAGTCGCTCCAAACTCCATTAATCGCGTTGCGATAGTAACGCACGGCTTGGTTGGGATCATTTCGCCGCGCATACACCCGCGCCAGTGCCAGGTTCACCTCCCCGTCAGCGGGTTCCTCGTCCCACAGACTGAGGAGATGGGCATGTGCTTCATTCAGGCGATTGGAACCCAGCAGCGCTTGCGCCAGCCGCAGCCGATAGAGATCGTTCTCGCGGTCGTAACTGAGCGCATTGCGATACTCGTTGGCCGCGGCCGCAGGATCGCCTGCCTCGCATGGCCGCCTCCCCGCGGGCGAACCATCTTTGCGCCAGCGACTCCTCGGTCCTGCGATGCAGCTTGACAAAATACTGGGTAAAGCGCGAATCCCGCCATGATAAGTACCACCACAACGAACAGAGTTAGCCGGCCGTATCGCGGAGCGACTGCTTGTCCGCACGCTGGGCACCGATGGGCGCCGGCGGGAACTTCCTGTCCACAGGCTTCGCAAGATGTACCGATTGGCGCGCTGGTTATCGATGACATATTAATTTGGTGGAACGCTCTCGCCAGGTGCGCAACTGACTTGCTACTGTAACAAGAGATGCGCAGAATTGCTGGTCGGGAGGGAATAGCTGCGGCGCAGTCCCGTAATGGATCGAGAAGACAGACGCGACACAAAAAAGGAGAGGCTGGTTGACCTCTCCTTGCGATCTTGCCCATTGACATCCTGTGCGGCTTCAGCCTTGGCAGTTACTCCGCAGCTTTGTTTTGCCGACTGGGCTATCCGATCGAACTTCGTTTCTTGCTGTTCCAATCAGTACAGCCGGAAGTTCACTTCGACATTGATCTGCACCGCGACCGGCTTGCCATCCTTCATCGCAGGCTCGAACTTCCAGTTGCGGACCGCTTCGATCGCTTTCTGATCCAGACCCATGCCCAGCGCGCGCGCCACCTTGACGTCGCGCGGCTTGCCGTCGGGACCGACGATCAGCCACAGCACGCAGGTTCCCTGATACTTCGCCTTGCGGGCTTCTTCGGAATATTCCGGATCGGGCGTATCCAGAGCGCGAGGAGCCGATACGCCGCCGCCTACGCGGAACACGCCGCCACCAATGCCGCCGCCGTGACCGGGACCGACGCCCGGCCCCGTTCCGGAACCTACGCCGCCGCCCGAGCCCGAGCCGATGCCGCCACCGCTACCGGTGCCATTGGACGGAGGACCGGACGGAATCGCCGCCATGGGATTGCCGATGTTCGGCATGTTCGAGGCAAGCTTGATCTGCGGCGGCACCACCACCGTCGGCTCGACCGGCAGCTTGGGATGATCGTTGCGGATCACCATCGCCGGAGGAGTGATCTGCTCCATCGCCAGCTTGGGCAGCTTGCCCTTCGGGGCCTGCAGCTTGTCGCGATCGCCGCCGCCACCGCCGCCGCCGACGTGGTGCTGCTCTTCTTGGTCATGGGCAGCTGGCGGCGTCAGGTCGGGCGCAATCAACGTCACGGTTTCCCGCGGCTTCTCCGCCTGCTTGACCGCTCTCGCGCCCATGATGGAAATTGCGATCAGCCCGGCGACCATCAGCAATGTGCACCACCAGGGAAACGCCGGCACTCTGTTTCTTGTAGTTGTATTCGCCCCAGATGTCGCGCACCTGCACCGGCCGCGAGGTCAACTGCAGGGGAGGCAATTTTTCGGGAAACAAGGCAGCGCGGATGTTGCTCTTCAACGAACTCCACAGGGACTCGTCCATGTTGGTCCGTGGCAGAAGATTCAATTCGTCCTGCTCGGATTGGGGAATCAGCGCCTGATTAGCCATATGCTCGTCTGTGTCCTTCGGTCTTCCTGGTTCTAGGGTCTGCCTGCGATGTGTGCCGCTTGGTTACGCCTAAATTGCCGAAGACGTACAGCTTAACATGCTTGCAAAGTTAGATGCAGAGGTTTCCCCACCGTTGTTTGCGGTTGCGCACTTTACTTGTGACGAATCCGGGCAGTAAAGGCGAGCACGAAATGCAACCCGCTGATAGACGCGAATTTACCCGCTCCCTATAATGAAGAGATAACTTGCACGTCGTTTGCAATCCAGTGACCAGCTGGCGGGAGATATAGGGAGTGCCGCTCGATCTGAAATCCACGCTGAATCTGCCCAAGACCGACTTTTCCATGAAGGCGAACCTGCCGCAGAACGAGCCCATGATGCTCGACCGGTGGGAGAAAATGCGGATTTACGACCGCATCCGCGAGGCGCACAAAGGGCAGCCCATCTATGTGATGCACGACGGCCCGCCCTATGCCAATGGCCCCATCCACCTGGGTACGGCACTCAACAAGACGCTGAAGGACTTCGTGGTGAAGTCGCGCAGCATGAGCGGCTTCGACGCGCCCTACGTGCCCGGATGGGACTGCCACGGACTGCCCATCGAGATCAAGGTGGACGATCTGCTGGGCCGCAAGAAGCTCGACATGGACCCGCTGGCGGTGCGCGAGGAGTGCCGCAAGTACGCGCAGAAGTATCTCGATCTGCAACGCCCACAGTTCAAGCGAATCGGCGTCTTCGGCCGCTGGGAGAAGCCGTACTCGACGATGGACCCGAGCTACGAGAGCGTCGTGCTGGAGACGTTCTACTCGTTCTACGAGCAGGGCTGGTTTACAAGGGCCTGAAGTCGGTGTACTGGTGCGTGCACGACAAGACCGCGCTGGCCGAGGCGGAAGTCGAATACGAGATGCACACCAGCCCCAGCATCTGGGTGCGCTATCCGCTGACCAGCGATCCGGCAAAGATCGACGCCGCGCTGGCCGGCAAGAAGAACGTCGCCACCATCATCTGGACGACCACCCCGTGGACGCTGCCTGCCTCGATGGCGGTGACCTTCGCGCCCGACGCGGAATATGTCGCGCTCGATACCGGCGAGTGGATTTACATCGTCGCCAGAGAGCTGGCGCAGCAGACGATCGAGAAGTGCAACCTGGGCGACGCCAAAGAAGATTGCGTCGTTCCCTGGCGCGAAGCTGGAGTACGCGACCTTCGCGCATCCCTTCCTGGAGCGCAGCGTTCTCGGCGTGCTCGGCGACTACGTCACCATGGACACCGGCACCGGCGCGGTGCACACCGCTCCTGCGCACGGCGCTGACGACTTCGACACCGGCGTGAAGTACGGCCTTGATCTGCACTGCGATGTGGACGAGGGCGGCATCCTGCGCAATGGGCTGCCGGAGTACGAGGGCCAGCAGGTCTTCAAGGCCAACCCGCTGATCGTCGAGCTGCTGAAGAGCCGCGGCGTGCTGCTGGGCTTCGAAAAGATCGAGCACTCCTATCCGCACTGCTGGCGCTGCCACAATCCCATCATCTTCCGCGCCACCGAGCAGTGGTTCATCTCCATGGAAGGCAAGCTTCCCGGCGGCACGCTGCGCAGCCGCGCGCTGGAAGAGATCAAGAAGGTGAAGTGGGACCCGGCGTGGGGCGAAGAGCGCATCTCCAACATGGTCGCCACGCGCCCCGACTGGTGCATCTCGCGCCAGCGCATCTGGGGCGTGCCCATCGCCGTGTTCCAGTGCGAAGGCTGCAAGGAATTCCTCAACGATCCGGCGGTGAATCGCGCGGTGGTCGAGCTGTTCGCGCGCGAAGGCGCCGACGCCTGGTACAAACACTCGGCGGAAGAGATTCTTCCCGCCGGAACCAAGTGCGCAAAGTGCGGCGGCACGAAGTTTCGCAAGGAGATGGACATCATTGACGTGTGGTTCGAGTCCGGTTCGAGCCAGGCGGCGGTGCTGGGCCACGAGCCCGGACTTCCCTGGCCCGCCGATCTGTATCTCGAAGGCGGCGATCAGCATCGCGGATGGTTCCAGTCTTCCCTGCTCTGCGCCGTCGCGACAAAGGGCGCAGCGCCCTATCGCAGCGCGGCCACCGCGGGCTGGACGCTCGATCCGCAGGGCCGCGCCATGTCGAAGTCGCTGGGCAATACCGTCGATCCGGTGGAGATCGCCGACAAGCTGGGCGCTGAGATCGTTCGCCTGTGGGTGGCGTCGGTGGATTTCCGCGAGGATGTCATGGCGTCCGACGAGCTCATGCAGCGCATTGCGGAAAGCTATCGCAAGATTCGCAACACGTTCCGCTACATCCTGGGCAACCTATCGGACTTCGATCCGGCGCAGCGACGCGGTCGCCTTCGCCGAGATGCATCCGCTCGATCAGTACTTCCTGCTGCGCGCCGCCGAAGTCACGCAGGATGTGCGCGAGCACTACGACGATTTTGTCTTCCACCGGCTCTACCACCGGCTGAAAGATTTTTGCATCGTGGACCTGAGCGCGATCTACTTCGACGTGCTCAAGGACCGGCTGTACACCTCGGCGCCGAAATCGCCGGCCCGCCGCTCGGCCCAGACCGCGCTGTGGCGGCTGGGCGAGGCGTTGGTGCGGCTGCTGGCTCCGGTCATGAGCTTCACCGCGGAGGAGGTCTGGGGATTTCTTGCCGGCCGTCGATCGCGTCCAGAGAGCGTGCATGTGACGCTGTTCCCTCAGCCGCAGAACTGACCGGCACGATCCCCAGCGGCTTCGATGTTGCCGCTCTCGAAAGCGACTGGGACACTCTGCTGACGGTCCGCAACGAAGCTCTGAAGGTGCTGGAGATAGCCCGCGCAGAGAAAACAATCGGCGGAAGCCTGGAGGCACAGCTTCATGTGGCCGCTCCCGCGCAGCTCTTCCCGGTGCTGGAACGCCATCGCGATCAGTTGCGCTATCTGTTTATCGTTTCGGATGTGGTGTTGGAGAAGTCATCGGCCAGCAACGGCGACACGGGATTGACGATCACGGTCAACCGGGCTCCGGGCCAGAAGTGCGAACGTTGCTGGAACTATTCCATTCATGTGGGAGAAGACCAGGCATATCCGACGGTGTGCGAGCGCTGCAGCGCGGTGCTGTCGGAGATTGAGGCGACGGCGAGCGCGCGGTAATTAGCAAGTCGCAGGTCATGTCGCAAACGAGGCTTTCCGGTGCTCCTTTCCACCGCCTGGCAGCGTCTAAGGAATAGGAAATGCCTCCAAGTCGGATCATGCGCAAGTATTTCTTCTTCATTGCCGCTGCTGTACTGCTGCTGGACCGCCTCGCCAAATGGTCGGTGGCCAGCAATATTCCCCTGCATGACAGCGTCACTGTTATCCCCGGCTGTTTTCATCTCACCCATGTGGAGAATACCGGCGCGGCGTTTGGCCTGTTTGCCGAGTCCACGGCGCAGTGGAAGATCGGCGCGCTGGTCAGCTTCTCGATTATCGCGCTGATGGTAGTTTCAGCGTTGCTTTGGAAGCATAGCCACGCGCTGAGCACCACCACGATTGGTTTGTCGCTGATTCTGGGCGGCGCCACCGGAAACCTGTGGGACCGCATGATGACCGGCCACGTCGTGGACTTCCTGGACTTCTACGTCGGCAGCTATCACTGGCCGGCCTTCAACGTGGCCGACAGCGCCATCGTGATCGGCGCGATCCTGCTGGTGTCGGAGATTGTCTTCGCCAAGTCGGGCAACGAAGCGGTGAAAAGCAGTTGGTAGAACGCTGTTCGCTGTTCGCTGTTCGCTTTCCTACGTAACGCGGCGGAAATATCTACGCTGCGCCACTACCGGTGGCCTGCCGGAATTTGACCGGCGCCTATTTTTCGTAGCTAGACTTAGCCTGACATCATGATTGGTAGCGCCATGAGTCGGCCAACGAAAAGCGAATGGCGAACAGCGGTCTCTTTACGGCGTCCCATATACCCGCTTGTACACCTCTGCATTGCGCATGATCGCCTGCACATACTCACGGGTTTCGGTGAACGGAATGGACTCGACGAACTCTTCCACGTCGCGGAAGTTGCCCGACGCGCGCCAGTCCTCAACGCGATCCGCACCGGCATTATATGCAGCCAGCGCGTACTCCGTCTGTCCTCCGAAGTGGTCAATCATCTGCCGAAAATAGTGCGTCCCCAGTTCGATGTTCATTGTCGGGTCGAGTAGCGACTCCGTGCTGAAGTGGTGCAGTCCTTCTTTCTTGGCCTCGATCCTTTCCTGTTCGAGGCAGCAGTTGCATCAATCCATAAGCGTTCGCACGCGAAATGGCGCCAGGATTGAACTCGGATTCCTGGCGGATAAGCGATGCCACTAAATAGGGGTCGAGGCCGTTCTCTTCGGAGTAGTGCCGCAATGCATCCCAATAGGGGCGCGGGAATAATCCCTGCCAGTAGGGTGCGGGCAGCCCGTCCACGTCCATGGCAAAATAACCCGCAATCGCCCGCTTTAGCGCTTGTAGCGCGCGGTAGTACTCGCCGCCGCTGGAATAGATCCGCGCAATTTCCAGCATCTCCCACGAGGGGCCGGTCGAGCTACCGGCTTGCAACTCGCGCACCGCCAGATCGGTAACGCCGGCATTTTCCAGCAGCCGCGCGCGCATGTAGTGCAGGTCGTCCTCGGGTGGGTCAGTGACTTTTGAGTCGTCATCGTAAGCCGGCGCCGAACCGATGCGCTGAAGTGAAGCTACAACCATCGCGGGAGCTACCGGTAACGCCGCCAGCCGCTTACGCGCCAGCACGCCATAATAGTAGTTGCGATAACGCTCCGCCAGCTTCTGGTAGTACGCCCGGGCGGCGCCGTACTGACTCTCGTCCTCCGCCATGCGTCCCCGCCAGTACATGGCATTTGGAACTTCGTTGGTGCCGGGATAGAACTCAATCTGTTCGTCGAAATATTTCTTGGCTTGCTCCTTGCGGTTCTGACGATAAGTAAGCCAGGCGCACTTCCAATGCGCATACGCCGCTTTTGTTCCCGCCGGAAAGCGCTCATGAAGCTCGCGATAATAGTCAATGGCGCGGTCGTAGTCCTTGCGCAGCAAGTACATATTTCCCGCGGTAAACAAGGCCGATTCCAGCCACGGCGACTTGGGAGTGGTGCTGCGCATGTGCTCCAGAATCGTGGTCAGCCCGGCTTCGTCATTGGCAGTACGGGCGATCTCGGCACGTTGGTACCACTTCTCCGCGCTGGCTTCGCTGCCATCGTCGGGAATGCGATCGAGCGCGGCACGGGCATCGCGGGTGTTGCCGTCCTTCATGTAGGAATTGGCAAGCTGAATCAGCCCTCCCGACTGCTGAGCGCCCGGGGCCATATCCACCACTTGGCGATACTCGTCTGCGGCTGCGGCATAGCGACGCGCCTTGTAAAGTGAGTCGGCACGCTTCAGGTGCTCGGCGTAGGGCACTGGCGGAAGGGTTGCTGCTTCGGGGATTTTCCTTAAATCCGCAGCGGCGTTGTCGGCGGTGTAATTGGTTGCATAGTTGTAGTAAACCCGCCGCAGAATTTCCGCTCCAGCGCGGCCTTGGCCACCCTGCACATAGGCTTTGCCGAGAAAATACTCAGTCTCGGCGCTGGCGGGCGCCCGATGGGCTTCCAACAACCGAATGGCTTCGTTCGGGCGATTAGTCGCCAGCAACGCCCTCGCGTACGAGATCAATGCGTCGTGGGCATAGAGCGAGTCTGGAAAGCGAGTGGCGAAATCACGCAGATACGCAAACGACTCCTCTGGATTATTGCTGGCCACATAGGAATTGCCGATGAAGAACGACGTGTAATCCTTCAACTCGCCGATTTGCGGCTGCGCCCTCTGCAAGGCGGCGATTGCGGCCGGAAATTGCGCGTCGAGATAGTGCGCGTATCCGAGGGCGAACCAGGCCAGCGCTCCGGCCTCGGTTCCGGCGTGGGCATGTGCGTATGATTCGACTCCAGCATAGGCTGCGGGCGTACGAAATTCCACGAGTTGTCGCGCCATCGGACGCAGCTCGCTCGAAGCCACGAAGGTCCGCTTCATGCTGTGGGCGCGAGCAGCGGTCACCCTCTTACGAGGCGCGTGGTGCTGATGAGCAGAAGCCGACTTCTTGCTGGCCACCTTTGTGGATTTATGGGTGCTCGTACCGGAGGCAGATTTTTTCTTGTGGGCGGCGGAGGTGCTGTTTTGTGCAAGCACTGCATTGCCCTGTAGCGCCAACACTATGGCAAGAACAACGACTTTGAAGTTGCTGTGGGGATTCACCGGATTTAGTGTAGCGCGATCGGACTCACCAGACCCAGCACAAACGGTTTACAGAATCGATTCCGGGTACGTAAAGGAATTGCTCCATCATGGTCATCGCTACTTATTCTCGCTAGAAGTTTGGTAACCTTCGCACAACCACGACGGGACGCTCACGGTGGCGGGAGCGGCTTATGAGGGTGTCACCTGTAGGACCCGCCTGGAGTGAGGGGACCCTGGATGATTTTGGAGGGCTTTTGGACGGAAAGCAGCCGCGCCTTTGCGTCTGGGGGCAGCAGGTTGAACTACACTCCTCCCCGCCGGACAATGCCTACTCCACCCAATCGGCAATGAAAATGTTGGTCTCGTGTGGCACTTTGCCGTTGCGATTCGAGGCCCACACCAGCCGCTTGCCGTCGGAGGTAAACATGGGAAATGCGTCAAAGTCGGGATAAAACGTAATGCGTTGCTGGCCGCTTCCATCGACGTTGATCATGTAGAGGTCGAAGTCGCGGCCGTTCTTGGGATCGGCCTGGTTGGAGGCAAAGATGATCTGCTTACCGTCGGGATGGAAGAATGGCGCAAAGTTTGCTGCGCCGTTATGGGTCACCTGTTGCTTGTTTTTCCCGTCAGCATCCATCACCCAGATTTCGAGATTACCCGGCCGAATGAGTCCCTTCGCATACAGGGCCTTGTAGTCGGCAATCTCCTCCGGTTTCTTGGGATGCTCGGCACGATAGACAATCTTCTTGCCGTCGGCTGAGAAGAACGCACCGCCGTCATAGCCGAGCTCGTGGGTCAACTGTTTAACATGGCTGCCGTCGGCGTTCATGGTGTAGACATCGAGATCGCCGTTACGCGTCGAAGTAAAGACGATGTGCTTGCCGTCGCGGCTGATGGTAGCTTCTGCGTTATAGCCGGGAGCGTCGGTAAGCAGCTTGAGATCGCTGCCATCGAGCTTCGCCGTATAAATCTTGTAGGTGTCGTAGATGGGCCAGACATACCCCTTCGAGTAGTCGGGCTTTGGCGGACACTCAGGACTGGCGGCATGCGTCGAGGAATACAGCATCCGATCCCCCGAGGGGAAGATATAACTGCACGTGGTGCGGCCTTTGCCGGTGCTGACCAGCTTAGGCGTGGCCGGTTTGCCGTCGGGCGTGTCCACCGGCATGGTATAGATCTGGTCGCACGAAACGCCTTCCCCCTGGTGCTGAAAGCTCAACATACGATCATCAGCGGAGAAGTATGCCTCGGCATTCTGTCCCCCGAAGGTGAGTTGGCGCACGTTGCTCAGGTGCTTCTCCTCGCCGGGCACGAGCGAGCGAGGTCAATGAGCCGGTGCCCGTTGCCGGGATCTGTTGGGAAGCAGCAGACGAGATCAGGGGGTGTCGCCGCAAAGATAAACAATCCGATGAAAGCGTTATGCACAAACCGAAATAAATTCAATCTCGATTACCTCGCAATAAATGCTTGTTCACTTTCTCTGCTCCAACTTCACGCTGGCGGTAATAGGCTGCCCTTCGCGCAATACTTTCACTGGCACCACTTCACCCACCTTACTGCGGCGCAGTGCGTCGGTGAAGTCGTATAAATTATGAATTGGCTTATCGCCGAACTGCACCAGGATGTCGCCCGCCTTGAGCCCCGCTTTCGCGGCTGGCGATCCCGGCCGCACATCCGAGAAGCGCACCCCGTCCTTCACCTCGCCAAAGTCGGGAATGGAACCGAAGTAGGGCCCATAGCCTCCGCCGCCGCCACTCATCGGCTTATCTTCCACGACGGTGATAAAGGCCGGGGGCGACTGCGCGTCGGCTAACTGCAACGCAACATCTCCCACCAGGTTCAGCAATTGCGCTGCCGACGGCGCATTGATCTTGTCCCAGGTGTCGGAGGGCTTGTGATAATCGGCGTGCAGTCCGGAGAAGAAGAACAGCACCGGAATTTTCTTCGCCACGAACGAAGTATGATCGCTGGCCGAATATCCGCCCGCGGAGTATTCAATTTTGAAGTCTGGTTCCTGCTTCTGGGCCTGCTGCAGTGTGGCTTGGAACGTCGAGCCTGTGCCCACCCCCCCGATATAAACCTTGTTGTCCTTGATACGCCCAACCATGTCCATGTTCAGCATGGCGACGCACTTGTCGAGAGGCAGCGTCGGCTCCTTCACCCACTCCGCCGAACCCAGCAACCCAAGCTCTTCCCCCGAGAACGACATGAACAGAATGCCGCGGTCAAGTTGCCCTTTCAGAGGAGCGAACAAGCGCGCGAGTTCAAGAACCCCCGCGGTCCCGGAGGCGTTGTCGTCGGCCCCGGGATGGATGTGCCCAATCTGCGACGGCGCCAGCGAATTGGAGTCGCCGCGTCCCAGGTGATCGTAATGCGCGCCAATAATGACGTACTCGCCTGTCTTGCCCGGAAGATAGGCCAGCACGTTATTAACCCGCGCATGCGTGGCTTCGATATCTACCTTCAACGAGAGCTGGAGAGTTGCGGGGAACACGAACGAGGCCGGCTTGCCGCTGTGGTTGATCTGCTGCTGAACTTCGGTCAGCGACTTGCCGGCCGCCTTGAACCAGCTATCCGCGACCGCGTTCTTCACCTGCAGTAGCATGATGCCGGCGTCTTGCGGCCCACTCACCCCGCCAAAGCGCATCAGCAGGTCTTCTTCGCCGTCACCCAGCCTTCCGTTGACCAACACCAGTGCTTTGGCTCCGTGGTTACGCGCGTTGATCGCCTTGGTGATTAGCTGCGAATGTTGGGTTAAGCCGTGTTGGCCGCTCTTGACGCCGAAGATCTCCGGCTCGTAGCGCAGCAACATTACAATCTTGTCTTTGACATCCAGTCCGGTGTAATCGTCATATCCAAATTCATCAGCCGACGCGCCGTAACCGGCAAAGATGACCGGAGCGCTTAGAGATCCTGAAGAAGAGAAGCTCACGGGCACAAAATCCTGATTCAACGTCAGCGGCTGTTTCGTGCCGCCTTCATCGACGATGAACTGGTTGTCCGACTTTAGTTTCGCGCCGGTGGTCACAGTGAAAGGCTGCAAATAGCCGTTCGTGCCCGCAGGCTGAAGTCCCAGGCTCTTGTAACGCTGCTCAATGTACTTCGACGCCTTGGCCAATCCCTTGGTTCCGGCGCCGCGGCCTTCCATGTTGGGCGCCGCCAATATCTTAATGTCATTGAGATAGCGGGCGGGATCGGCGGATCCGATCGAGGGTGCGGTGGCCGAAGCCAGCAATGAGAAGGCCAAGGCCACGACGAGCGTGAGCCGGCGGATTCCAGATGCGCCAGATTTCGACCGGGCGCGCGAGAGGACAGAAATTCCAGTAGGCATGGGTTGCGCCCGAATCGTACTCAGCGGACGAGAAGCATGTCAATGCGGACCGTAAAAGAATAAATCCCCCTGAATTTTACGGCACCCATCGGGCTGAATTTGTGTCATGCTGGGGAGCATGAAAAAGAAGAAAGTCGATCCCGTTGCCTACCAAGCCAAAGTACGAAAGGATGCGGATCGGATGCAAGCCATGAGTGAGGCATTCGGGTCGCACGGCAAATTGGCCCCCGACAAACCAAACCGGACCGCCACGCGGAAACCCAAGAAAACATAGGACCGTACAACGTTCCACGTGGAACGTTTCTTCTAGGTCAGCACCGCGCCCCGCTGGCCACTTCCACCATTGATTCCCCCAGCTTTTCGCCTTCTTGTGCGCTGGTGCTGAAGGCCGTTCTTCGTCGCTCCGTCCAGCACCAGGCGGCAGACGTCCGCGATGTACTCCTCGCTCAGTCGGTCGTGACGAATGAGAAAGCGCATATAGATTGCGCCGTAAAGAACGTCGAGCAGAAGATCGAGATCGAAATTGCGGGGCAGTTCGCCGCGTTCGATTCCTCGCCGCAGGGTCTGATAAGCTTCCTGCCGCCGGGGCAGAAGAAAGCGCTCACGAAAGGCCTGCATGAGACCGGGGTCAGACTGGCCGCCGGCAATCACCGCCGCCACGATGCGTCCGCGTCGGGAACGAAGTATCGCCAGGAATTGATTCATCTGCAGGCTCATGTCCTTGTACACTGAACCGCTGTCAGGGAAATGCAACTCGTCTTCTGCACTGGAAGCAAAAGCGTCCACCACCAGCGCGCCCTTGTCGGGCCACCAGCGATAAACCGTCGCCTTGCCCACCCCGGCATCGGCGGCGATGGCCTCAATGGAGAGTTCCGCGAAACCCGTGTGCTGCAACAGCCGGCTGGTGCTCCGCAGGATGGCTTGACGCGCCTGCTCGCTACGAGGCCGCCCAGGCAGGCGTTTGACGCCCTGGTTGTTTTCCAGCAACCGCTTTTGCGCAGAAGAGAGCAATTGCACCATGACTCACACTAGCATATATTTGAATCCAATACGTACCGTATCGAATCGGATTTTTTATGGTCCGGCGTTGACGCCTGGGAGCGCCCTGCCGGTCTGATCCCGATTGGAGTTTCCCCCGACCGATGTGGATTGTTGCTCTGGCGCTGCGGCGTCCCTATACCTTTGTCGTGATGGCGCTGGTGCTTATCATCCTGACGCCAATTGTCGTATTGCGCACGCCCGTCGATATCTTTCCCGACATCAACATCCCGGTCGTCAGCGTGGTGTGGAACTTCGGCGGCTTTGCGCCCTCGGACATGGCCGACCGCATCGTCAGCAACTCCGAGCGTGGCATCACCATCACGGTCAACGACATCGAGCACATCGAGTCGCAGTCGGTCAGTGGCGTCGGCGTTATCAAGATTTTTTTCCGGCCGCAAGCCAACATCCAGACCGCGCTGGCGCAAGTGACCGCAATCGTTCAAACCACGGTGCGGGGCCTGCCACCAGGAACCACGCCCCCGCTGGTCATCTCCTACTCGGCGTCGTCAACCCCCGTGGTGCAGCTGGGACTCAGCAGCAAGACCCTGCCGGAGCAGCAACTGTTCGACTTAGGCCAGAACTTTCTGCGCAGCCAACTGGCAACGGTGCATGGCGCGGCCATGCCCTATCCGTATGGCGGCAAGATACGCCAGGTCCAGGTTGATCTCGATCTGCCGCGGCTCCAGGCCAACGGACTTTCTCCCAACGACATTGTCAATGCCATTAACACGCAAAACCTGATCACTCCGAGCGGCACTGCCAAGATCGGGCCGCTGGAATATCAGGTCGAGATGAACAGCAGTCCGCAGACCATCGCGGATTTGAACGATCTGCCGGTCAAGACGGTGAATGGCTCGACCATTTATATGCGCGATGTGGCCCACATCCGCGACGGCTTTGCGCCGCAAACCAATATTGTGCGTCAGGACGGGGTGCGCGGCACCCTGATGGCCGTCTACAAGATCGGCACCGCGTCCACGCTCGAGCATTGTGGGCGCGGTGAAGCGCATTCTGCCGATTGCCGCGCAGTCGCTGCCGCGCGACATCACCATCAAGCCGCTGTTCGATCAGTCGCTGTTCGTGCGCGCCTCCATCAACGGAGTGTTGAAGGAGGCGGTGATCGCCGCCGCTCTCACCGCAGTCATGATCCTGCTGTTTCTGGGAGATTGGCGCCCCACCATCGTGATCTCCATCTCCATCCCGCTCTCCATTTTTGTTTCGGTGCTTCTCCTAAGTGCCCTGGGCGAGACCATCAACATCATGACGCTCGGAGGTCTGGCCCTGGCGGTCGGCATCCTGGTGGACGACGCCACGGTCGAGATCGAGAACATCGAGCGCAACCTTGCCCAAGGCAAGGAGATGAAGCAGGCCATCCTGGATGGCGCTTCGCAGATCGCGGTGCCGGCCTTCGTTTCCACCCTCTGTATCTGCATCGTGTTTGTGCCCATGTTCTTCCTTACCGGCGTGGCTCGCTACCTGTTTGTGCCGCTGGCGGAAGCCGTGGTGTTCGCGATGCTGGCATCGTATTTCCTTTCGCGGACCTTGATCCCGACGCTGGTCATGTACATCATGCGCGGCCACGAGCATCGGGCCGACGCGCCGAAAACCGTCTTCGGCCGCTATCAGCGGGGTTTTGAGCGCAGCTTCGATCGCTTCCGTGCCGGCTATTACCAGCTTCTGGAAACCACCCTCGAACATCGCAAGGTGTTTGCCGCCTGCTTTCTCGCGTTCTGCGTGCTCTCGCTGGGGCTGGTCTTCTTCCTGGGCGAGGACTTCTTCCCTACGGTTGACGCCGGCCTGATGCGCCTGCACATGCGCGCGCGCCCCGGCCTGCGGGTGGAAGAGACGGCGCGGCTGGCCGATGAGGTGGAAGGATATCTGCGGCAGCAGATTCCCAAGGACGAGCTGGTCACCATCCTCGACAACATCGGGCTGCCGTATTCTGGAATCAATCTGTCGTACAGCAATTCCGGCGTCGTGGGGACCAGCGATGCGGAGATCCTGGTGGGCCTGAATGCCGAGCATCATCACTCGACGGAGGGCTACATTCGGAAATTGCGGGAGGACCTGCCGCGGCAATTCCCCGGCGTCGAGTTCTTCTTCCAGCCGGCCGACATCGTAACCCAGATTCTCAACTTCGGACTGCCGGCGCCGATCGACATCCAGGTCACCGGCGCCGACATGCAGGGCAACTATGTCATTGCGCAGCAAATCGCCAATCGCCTGCGTCACGTGAACGGCGCGGCCGATGTGCATGTGCAACAGTTGCTCAGTTTGCCGACCCTGCATCTTCAGATTGACCGCACCAAGACCACGCAAGTGGGAATGAATGCGCGCGACGTGGCGCAGACCGTGCTGATTGCGTTGAGCGGCAGCTTTCAGACCGCGCCTAACTTCTGGTTGAATCCGAAGAATGGCGTGACCTACCAGGTTGCGGTGCAGTCTCCGCAATATCGCATCACCTCGCTGCAAGACCTGGTTAACATGCCGGTGAACGATCCCGGCGTGCAGAGCTCGCAGGTGCTGGGCAATCTGGTGCAGTTGACCCCCGTAGCCCGGCCGGTGGTGGTCTCGCATTACAACGTGCAGCCCGTGATTGACGTTTACGCCAGCACGCAGGGCCGTGACCTGGGCGCGGTGGCCAAGGACACCATGAAAGGTGCTGCAGCCTTTCGAGCAGCATCTGCCGCGCGGCACCCGCATCATCGTTCGCGGGCAAGTGGTGACCATGCAGTCGTCGTTCATCGGCCTGGGCATCGGACTGCTGATGGCGATCTCGCTGGTGTACTTCCTGATCGTGGTGAACTTTCAGTCCTGGCTCGATCCGTTCATCATCATCACCGCACTTCCGGGAGCGCTGGCCGGCATCTGCTGGATCCTGCTGCTGACCCATACCACGCTGAGCGTGCCGTCGCTGACCGGCGCGGTAATGTGCATGGGCGTGGCCACGGCCAACTCCATCCTGCTGGTTTCGTTTGCGCGCGAGCGCATGAACGTTGGCATACCTGCGGCGCAAGCCGCGCTGGAAGCGGGTTACACTCGAATTCGTCCGGTGCTGATGACGGCCCTGGCGATGATCATCGGCATGGTGCCGATGTCGCTGGGTCTGGGCGAAGGCGGCGAACAGAACGCGCCGCTGGGACGCGCCGTGATCGGCGGTCTGTTGTTCGCCACGGTGGCAACCCTGTTTTTTGTACCATCCATCTTTGCCATGATTCACGGCCATCGAGAGGCAAAGCGGGAGAGAGAAGCAATTAGCAATTAGCAATGAGCCAACTAGTATTTCAGCAGCGTTGAGCAAGCAAGTTTGCAACTAATGATTAGAACATCGAGGCACAATTGATTTCGAAGGGATGAACAGCAGCCGGCGACAGCAGTTGTAGCTTTGACTAAAGCGGGTTCTAAGCTAATTGCTAGTTGCTAATGCTAATTGCTACTCATACATATGGATTCGCGTTCAAATCAAACTGAGGTTATGGAACCCGAACACCACGCCGCCGAAATCACGGCGCCACCCAAGCTTCCTCCGGCGACGCCGCGCAAGGCGCTGCTGATGATCGCTGTCGTGCTGCTGGTGTTGATAGTGGGGGCAGTCGATCGCCATGCTGATGCGCCGGCACGACAGCAATGTTCTGGCGGAGGAAACGGAGCGCGAATCGGTTCCCACCGTGGCCGTGATTCATCCCACTGCGGAAAAGCCCGACGAAGAACTGGTGTTGCCCGGCTCGTTGCTGGCGTTCGAGGAGTCTCCCATCTACGCCCGCACCAACGGATACCTGCTGCGCTGGTACAAAGACATTGGCAGCCGGGTGACCAAGGGCGAACTGCTGGCCGACATCGATACTCCGGAAGTGGACCAGGAGTTGATGCAGGCCCGGGCGACGCGCCAGCAGATCCTGGCGCAGATGGACCTGGCCAAAATCAATTCCGACCGTTATCTCAGTCTGCGCAAGACCGATTCGGTTTCGCAGCAGGAAGCCGATCAGCAGGCCAGTGGCTATCAACAGGCCAAGGCCAACCTGGATGCCGCCGACGCCAACGTTCGCCGTCTGGAAGAGCTGGAGGCGTTCAAACACGTGTACGCGCCCTTCAGCGGAGTGCTGACCAAGCGCAACGTCGATCCCGGCGCATTGATCAATGCCGGCTCAATCGGCGAGCGGCAGGTAAAGAGTTGTTCGACATGGCCCGCGTCGATCCGCTGCGCGTGTACGTCAGCGTCCCGCAAACTTACGCGCCCGCCATCAAGAATGGCATGGAAGCCTGGGTAACGCTTGCAGGAGTTCGCCGGGACAGAAGTTCAAAGGCACGGTGGCGCGCACTGCGGAATCCATCGACCCCACCACGCGCACGCTTGCTGACGGAAGTTGACGTGCCCAACAAAGATGGACGCCTGCTGCCGGGCTCCTTCGGGGAAGTTCATTTCAGGCCGGGCATCATCGGGCAAAGAGTCACGCTGCCGGTCAACACCATGCTCTTCCGCCAGGAAGGTCCGCGCGTGGCTGTCGTCGGCAGCGACAACAAGGTGCATCTGCGCCCCATCACCATCGGCCGCGATTACGGCTCCACGCTGGAGATTCTGGGCGGCGTGGGTGTGGAGGACCAGGTGGTCATCAATCCCGCCGATTCGCTGGAAGAAGGCCAGCAGGTCAACATCGCTGCCCACAAACCAGGGAGGCAATCCGTCATGAAGTGGTTGACCCTGACGGTAGCGTCGCCGTCAGCGCTTTGCTGGTGGGATGCGCGGTGGGACCGAAATATCAGCGTCCCGCCGGTTCAGGCCCCCAGCGGCGTACAAGACGGAAGGCCCGTGGCGTGTTGCCGCGCCGAAAGATTCGCTTCCCAAAGGCGCATGGTGGGAGATCTTCAACGATGCCGAGCTGAACAACTACGAGCAGCAACTGCTGAAGGCGAATCAGTCGCTGGCTCGCCGCGCAAGACCGCCTGAACCAGGCGCGCGCTCTGGCCCGGGTAGCCTCGGCCGGACTCTTCCCGCAAGCCAGCACCGATCCCAATGCCTCGCGCAACCGCTACTCTGGACATCGGCCCGTAGTCGCCACCATTGGGCGGCCGCTCACGCAGAGCACTTACGAAATTCCTTTTCTGCTCAGTTACGAACCCGACCTCTTTGGGAAATACCGGCGAACTCTGCAAGCCTCGAATGCGACCCTGCAAGCCACGGCAGCGGACATGTACAACGTCAATCTGGTGCTGACTGCCGAACTTGCCGCCGACTACTTCAGCTTGCGCGAGCTTGATGCCGAAACCCAGGTGGTGCAGGAATCGGTTGACATTCAGCAGAAGGGATTGCAACTGGTAGAGAACCGCCATGCCGGCGGAGTCGCCTCCGGACTCGACCTGGCCCAGCAGCAGACACTGCTCGATTCCACGGTCGCACAACTGTACCTGGTGCAGCAGCAGCGCGCGCAGTACGAACACGCCATTGCGGTGCTGACCGGAAATCCCGCCTCCGCCTTCACTGTGCCGGTTGCCCCGCTGCATGCGACGCCTCCGCCGATTCCGCTGGGTGTGCCTTCTGACCTGCTGGAACGGCGGCCCGATGTCGCCACGGCCGAGCGCAACATGGCATACGAAAACGCGGAAGTCGGCGTTGCCACGGCGGCGTTTTATCCGCAACTCACCCTCTTTGGTAGCGGCGGCTTTCAAAGCACCGATATCACCAACTTGATCAGCGCTCCCAGCGCCATCTGGTCGCTGGGTGGCGACCTGTTGCAGCCCATCTTTGAAGGCGGACGCAATCGCGCCAACCTGGCCGCCACCAAGGCTGCCTACGACGAATCGGTTGCCAACTATCGCGAGGCGGTGCTGACTGCATTCCAGCAGGTAGAAGATGGACTGTCGGGACTGAATGCTCTTTCGCAGGCGACGACCAGCCAGAACGCGGCCGTGTCCGACGCGCGGCGTGCGCTGCAACTTGCCAACAACCGCTACGTCGGCGGCGTGACCTCCTACCTCGATGTCATCACCGCACAGTCGGCCCTGCTGACCAACGAGCGCCTGGCGACGCAGTTACTCGGACAGGAGATGGTGACTTCCGTCTATCTGGTGAAGGCCGTGGGCGGAGGTTGGGATGCCTCGCAAATTCAGAACGAGCAAGTGCGCCCGAAGGCTATCCAGGCGATCCAGCAGTAGAAGCAACCCCCCGGCACGACTAAAAGTTGTGCCCTAACGTACCCGAGAACCGCCTAGGTCAGACCGCGGCGCAGGTTCTACTCTTTGTCGTAAACCGCAACCGTCTTTTCGCCCTTCGAGTTAGTCGAAGTTACGGTACGGCTTTTGCCATCGGGCGCCACGACAATGCGAGCGGCACCGAGAACCGTGCCACCTTTCTTGCTGGTGCCCTCCAGCGTGTGAGCATTAATCTGCTTATACGCCCGTTCGTCTACATTCGGATCGCCGGTTAGGGGGTAGAATTTGCCGTCGAACTTTCCTGTCCACTCGCTGTGCAGGGGTTTACCGTCAGCGACAGCGCCATCTATCACGACTTTCACTTCGTCGCCCGCCGCCTGGTAGACAACCGTCTGGTTCTTCGCCGCTCCGGGAGCGAACTTCGATTTGGCCTCGTTCAACTTCCAAGTGCCCATATTCGCGTCGCTGGCGAGGCACGTTAGCGCTGCCACAAAGCACAGCGCCATGGTCAGTGCGATCGTTCTTGTTTTCATGTTTCTCCTCATCGAAAAACGAGATACCGCGATTGTCAGGCTAACGGCTAATCGCTAATGCAAGTCGCTTCTTCGCTACTTGCCGGGCAGATAACTTAAGTCAGGGCGAAATTGGATGATCTGGCTCGTCTCACTGCTGACCGACCCGTCGATGCGATCGACAATGGAGTCCGCTTCCGCCTGCCCGAAGGCATCCTTCAACATGTCGCGGAAAGGCTTCACGTCAGGTTTGTCCTCGAAATCTGCCCAACTGCTGCGCGGTAGAACGAGCACGTACGTTCCTGTGTCGCCTCCGCTCGCCAGTGCATACCATTCGAAATTGACCGGCCACTTGGTCTTCTGGGCGGCGTCGTAAACCCGGGTGATGGCACTTCGAAAATCTGAATTTTTGCCGTAGCGCACATGGAACGTCATGACGTCACCAAACTTCGAAGGCGTAGTAGCGGCGGGAGGGTTACTGAGCTTCGGCATGTACTCGTAGTAGTTAGCGACGACCGAGTCCACATAGGTGCCCAAGACCTTTTGGAATTCATCGAGGTCGGCCTGGTCCGGAATGGCCGGCTTGTCAAAATCGGCCCAGTGCTGATTCAACCGGCCTACGATGTAGATTCCGGTGTCGGGGCCGCTCAGTGTCTCCCACACCAAGAGCGGTTGAGGGTCGTTCTGTTGCTTGTGCCAAGCTGCCTTTTGCTTCCGTCCATCCTGGTATTGCTTCACCATCCCGTTCTTGGGCCTTTGAAATTCCAGTGCGGCAACGGTTCCTGGTTTATCCTCGGCGGCGACGGAAAATGCAAACAACATGACAGCAAAAGCTGCTAACAGCTTTTTGGTTCTCATCTTTCCTCCGTTTTTCTCGCATTGTTGAAGTTGATTCGGTAAAGCGTACAGGGCCTGTCACTCCGGAACATAAGCACGACAGTAGCGGCGCGCAAGTTCGCACAACCTGTCGTAGCGAAGCGGTAATCGGCAATTTTATTTTGTATTGCGATACGCGTGCATCTTACACCCACTCGGGCTGTGCCGCGACGATAAAACTAACGGCTTCGCCGTGCCGTCCCGCTTGGGTGCTCTATGATGACGGCGTATGCCCAACGTCGCTGATGTTCTGGTGGTCGGTCTGGGAGCCGTCGGCAGCGCGGCGCTGTACCAAGCCGCCAAGCGGGGCGCGCGCGTGATCGGCATCGATCGCTTCGATCCGCCGCACGACCAGGGCTCGTCCCACGGCGATACTCGCATCACGCGCGAGGCCATCGGCGAGGGCCATGAGTTCGTGCCCTTGGTGCTGCGCTCCAACCAGATCTGGCAAGAACTGGAAGCCGCGACCGGCCGTAGTCTGCTCGTCCGCAACGGCGGACTGGTCCTTGCTTCACCCAGCATGCCGGGCGATCATCACGGCTCGACTTCGTTCATCCAGGACACCATCAGCGCCGCCACGGAATTCGGCATTGCGCACGAAATTTTGAGCACTGCCGAGCTGCGTCAACGCTATCCGCAGTTCGGTTTGCGCGGCGATGAGATCGGCTACTTCGAACCGGGCGCGGGATTCCTTCGCCCTGAAGCTTGCATCGAAACGCAGCTCACTCTGGCCAAGCAGTCGGGCGCGAAAGTCGTTACCTCCGAAACTGTTGCCGATTGCAAGCAGTTGCAAAGTGGCACCGTCGAGATCAGAACCAGCGCGAATAATTATTCCGCCGCGAAGGTTATCTTCACCGCCGGACCGTGGATCCAGAAGCTACTGGGCGAGAGCTATGCCAAGTACTTCAAGATTTATCGGCAAGTGATGTACTGGTTTGCGCTGGCCAGGGACGTCGAGCGGTACACACCGGAATGCTTTCCGGTATTCATCTGGATCGCGGGCAACCGGCCGCGCGACATGATGTACGGCTTCCCTGCTGTGGATGGGACGGAGGGCGGGGTAAAGATCGCAGCGGAGCAATACGACGCAACTGTCGATCCGGATGCGGTCCTCAGGGAGGTCAGCGACACAGAAATCTCTGCAATGTACACCGAGTACATCGCTCCGCACTTTCCCGGCGTTTCCAGCCAATGCTTGCGCACTGTAACCTGCCTGTACACGGTTACGCCCGGCGCGAAATTCGTCGTCGATCAATTTCGCGGCTACGAGAACATTGTCTTCGCCTCGGCTTGCTCCGGCCACGGCTTCAAGCATTCCGCAGCCTTGGGTGAAGCGCTCGCCTTGCTGGCACTGGGACAGTCCTCGCGTATCGACCTGTCAGGGTTCAGCCTGAAACGATTCGAAGCGAAAGAAGGGTGAACCAAGGGCGCTGGGGAGATCGAGTTTCTTGGTTGCGACCTGCGTTGTCAGGATGTCATCCTGAGTCGTCGAGCTCGCCGACGGCGAGGTTATGAGACCAATGAACAGGAGTTTTGCGGGCCGTCGGTTTGTGTCGTTGGGAGATTGAAAACCAAACTTTCAATGATGCCAAGAACCGTTATGGATTTGAGCATACCTGCCATCATGGAAAAAACCCGTGTGCTCCTCAACTACCTCATCACCCTGTTGGCGCTAACTATTGAGCGGCTCTATCGAATTCGTTACCTACATCGCGGCACTCATGCGGTGCGCTCCGCCGAGCAGCTGTGTCGTCTTCTCTGGGTTTCTCTTGCGCGTTCCCGCTCGCCCAGCACCGGCTAGCCGTCTGCTTCCCGCCGAACCGCGCCCCCAACCAGACCCCACATACCGCACCCCACCATCGCTTTCGCGCTCGGACGCATCCTCCCCAAAAAATAGACCTCTTAGGGTGGGCCCCCTGCCTAACTGCTCTCGCCTGCATCCCGCAAGCGTACGAGCGTGCCAATGATGTCCGAGTTCAGAAACGGCTGTAGGGTGACCAAGGCCATTGCCTCGCCTAACTCATGATGCTAGGCTTTTGGGTTCAGTTCCTTATCGTGCTGGTAGCTATAGGGCGCAGTTCAGAATAATTGGATTTCAATCTCACACGGATTGTTAGCGAGGCAAAATGGCAATCAAAGTAGGAATCAATGGTTTCGGGCGCATCGGCCGCAACATTTTACGAACTGCGCTCACCGACAAAAATCTGGAATTCGTTGCGGTCAACGACCTCACCGACCCCAAGACGCTGGCGCACCTCCTGAAGTACGACTCTATCCTCGGCAACTTGCCGAACAAGATCTCGGCCACGGCCGACTCCATTAGCGTGGACGGCAAGAGCATCCGCGTGTTTGCCGAAAAGGATCCGTCCAAGCTCGATTGGGGATCGGTCGGCGCGCAGGTCGTCATCGAGTCCACCGGCAAGTTCACCAAGGCGGAATTGGCCAAGCAGCACCTGCGCGGTCCGGTGAAGAAAGTTATCATCACTGCGCCGGCAAGCAATGAAGATATCACCATTGTTTTGGGCGTCAATGAAGACAAGTACGACCCGGCGAAGCACCACGTGATCTCCAACGCCTCGTGCACCACCAATTGCCTGGCGCCGATTGCCAAGGTCATCAACGACAACTTCAAAATCGTGTGCGGCACCATGACCACGATCCATTCCTACACCAATGATCAGGTCATCCTCGACTTTCCGCACAAGGACCTGCGGCGCGCTCGCGCGGCCGCGCTGTCCATGATTCCGACCTCGACGGGCGCCGCCAAGGCGGTCTATCTGGCGATCCCTGACTTGAAGGGCAAACTCGACGGCTTTGCCATGCGCGTGCCCACGCCTAATGTCTCGGTGGTGGATTTGGTGGTCTTCGTGGAGAAGAAGACCAGCGTCGAAGAAGTGAACAACGCGTTGAAGGCTGCGTCCGAGGCGGGCCCGCTGAAGGGGTACCTGGGATACGAGACTGCCGAACTGGTCTCAATCGATTATCGTGGCGACGATCGGTCGTCGATCGTTGACGCGCCGATGACTCGCGTGGTGGCTGGCAATTGCGTAAAAGTGATCTCGTGGTATGACAACGAGTGGGGCTATTCGTGCCGAGTTCGCGATCTGATTCATTACCTCGGGCAGAAGGGGCTGTGAGGCGGAAACTAGCTATCAGCTGTCGGCTGTCAGCCCTCAGCTGAACAAGCTGTTGGAGTTTGTCGGTTATAACGGCTCGTAGTAGTTCTGTGATCTCGACTGGAAGCAGCAATGCCTGTCGTTTTGTCGCGGACAGCTGATAGCTGAGAGCCGACAGCAAGGGTTAATTCCATGTCGAAATTATCCATTCGTGATCTTCCGCTGAACAATAAGCGAGTTTTCATGCGGGTTGACTTCAACGTTCCGCTCGACGATGGCCGCGTGATGGATGACACCCGCATCCGCGAGACCCTGCCCACCATTGAGTACGCGCTGCGGCATGGCGCCAAGGTGATATTGGCGTCGCATCTAGGTCGCCCGAAAGGCAAGCCGAATCCCAAGATGAGCCTGAAGCCGGTGGCTGAGCGGCTTCGCATTCTACTCGACGATGTATTACGTCGGGGCGAGAACGTCGGCTTTTCTCCAGACTGTATTGGTGTGCAAGCAGAGGAGATGGCTGAGAAACTGGAGCGCGGGCAGTCATTGCTGCTGGAGAATTTGCGCTTTCATTCGGAAGAGGAAGCCAACAATCCGGAATTCGCCCGGCGCCTGGGAAAACTGTGCGACTTCTATGTAAACGACGCTTTCGGCTCGGCGCATCGCGCCCACGCTTCCACAGAAGGCATCACCCATTTCGTGGAGAAGAACGCCGCCGGCCTGCTGATGGAAAAAGAGCTCGAATATCTGGGCAAAGCTTTGTCGCATCCACAAAAGCCCTTCGTGGGGATTCTCGGTGGAGCGAAGGTAGGCGACAAGATCGGCGTCATTACCCACCTGATGACCAAGCTGGACACCCTCATCGTCGGAGGAGGCATGGCCTATACCTTCCTGAAGGCGCAGGGCCACGAGATTGGCAAGTCGCTGCTGGAAGCGGACAAGGTGGGATTAGCGGGGCAAATTCTCGCCGACGCCAAAGCACACCACGTCAAACTCCTGCTGCCCGTGGACCACGTGGTTGCTGACAGGGTGGCCGCCGATGCGCGCATTCAAAACATCGGCGTGGGCAAGCCGATTCCCGCCGACATGATGGCGCTCGACATTGGACCGGAGACGGTGGAGCTGTTCTCCTCGGAGATTGGTCTCGCTCGCACCATCGTCTGGAACGGCCCCATGGGTGTGTGCGAGACCGAGGCCTTCGCCAAAGGAACCAAGAAGATTGCCTACGCCGTGGCCGACAACGGCGCGGCGGTTTCCATCGTCGGTGGTGGCGACACCGTGGCCGCAGTCAAAGCCGTCGGAGTGGCGGACAAGATCACGCACATCTCAACCGGGGGCGGCGCGTCGCTAGAGTTCCTGGAGGGCAAGAAGTTGCCCGGCGTGGAAGCGCTGAACAATAAGTAATGGACATGCATGCCAGCCCTCAGGCTCTGCGCGTAACCATCGGGGATCGCGTTCTCGTAATCTTCGGTCCCGGCGACATCACTCGCCAGCAGACCGGCGCCATCGTGAACGCGGCCAACTCATCGCTCTTGGGCGGCGGCGGCGTGGATGGCGCTATCCACCGCGCAGGAGGGCCAGCGATCCTTGATGCCTGCCGTGAGATTGTCGGGCGCATCGGCCGTCTTCCCGCCGGACAAGCCGTCGCAACGCCAGCGGGACGCCTGCGGGCGCGCTACATCATCCACACCGTCGGCCCCTTCTGGAGCGGCGGCAAGCGCGGTGAGCCAGAAACGCTAGCCAGCTGCCACCGCGAATCGATTCGCATCGCCGACGAGCTGGAACTCGCATCCATCGCCTTTCCCGCAATTTCGACAGGCGCTTACCGTTACCCGGTCGATCAGGCATCGCAAGTGGCTGTAGCGAGCGCGGCTGAGGCACTCGAAAAAGCCAGGCACGTCCGTGAAGTTCGGTTTGTACTCTTCGATTCTGAGACGTTCACGCAATACACTGACGCCGCTCGCGCTTTTGCCGCCAACTCATCGCTGAAAGTGGACTCAATCCATGAAACGTAAGAAGCTCATCGCTGCCAACTGGAAGATGTACAAGACGCCGGAACAGACCACTGCATTCTTCGCCGAGTTTCTGCCCATGGTGGCCGGTCACGCGCGCGACGAGATCGTCGTCTGCCCGCCATTCGTTGACCTGCACGCCGCGGTGGAGGCGGCGCGTGGATCCAACGTCGCCGTCGGCGCGCAGAACATGCACTGGGCGAAAGAGGGGGCCTTCACCGGCGAAGTCTCTTCGGAGATGCTGACTGCAATCAACGTCACGCACGTGATCATCGGACATTCGGAGCGCCGGCAGTACTTCAATGAAACCGACGACACCGTCAACCGCAAACTCGAAATTGCGTTGGAAAATGGATTAACACCCATCGTTTGCGTCGGCGAGGTGTTAGAGGAACGCGAGGCAGGCCTGACCGAAGACGTACTGCGCCGTCAGTGTACGCGCGCGTTTAACGGCATCTCTGGAAGGAAGGCTGCAAAACTCGCACTGGCTTATGAACCGGTGTGGGCCATTGGCACCGGCAAAACCGCAACTCCTCAGATTGCCTCCGACGCACACATGGTGATCCGCCACGAGGCGGAGAAAGCATTTGGCAAAGAATTCGCCCAAGGCTTGAGGATTCTTTACGGCGGCAGCGTCAAGCCGGATAACGCCACGGAGCTCATGTCGGAAGTTGAAATTGATGGCGCACTGGTTGGCGGGGCCAGCCTGGATCCCGCCGGCTTCGCGAAGATTGTGAAGTATTAAAGAAAGTGTGACGTTGGTCGGTTTCGCCATTTCCCGCGTCGCCGAAAAACGTGCGCGGCGAAAGCGTGGAGGCAGTATAGGGATCCTTCGACTCTTCGCTGCGCTCGTCGCTCCGGCCTATGTGACACTCGTGCTAATAAAGGCTCGAGCTACCGGCCCGGTGTCACGTCGGAGAGCACTCCCAGCACCAGTGGCTGGCCGTCGTTATAGATGGTTTTGCCGCGGATCGCGAACACGCGAGTCTCCGAATCCAGGCTCATTCGGAATTCGGTGACGAATTCCTTGCGTCCGGTTCGAGCCCGTTTCAACGACGCGAGGAGGCGATCCCGATCACCAGAATAAGGCATGACTGCCAGAAACTGGGACAACGGAATGCATCCCGCCTGCAGCCGCAGCATGCCCGCGGCCTTGAAGGAAAAGGAGAGGGTTTCGTCGAGGAGATCCATCTCCCAAGTGCCGACTCCCGCCGCCTTCTGAAGAAGAAGGATCCGTTCCTGGCTAAGCCGAATTTCGTTCGCCAGTGCACGCGTCTTTTGCTGCAGGCACGCAACCTTGCGACGTCGCTGCCCTTCACTGCCGTGCTCCGGATAACCCTCGGCTGGGTTTACCTGCGAATGTTCCCCACAGATGTTGAAGAAGAGCTTACGATGCTTTTCCTGGTCGAAGCCAGCCATGGGATAGGCACAAAACAGGCCGAAGGAATGGCTTTGTGCCAGTTCGTTCCAAATCTGTTCCAGACGGACGGCAGCTTCTCGCTTTTCCTCGGCCCACAGCAAAGCCACCATCTCTCCGAAGACGGCCAGGCTGCCATCAACCTTTATGGAAGCAGTGACACGGTCGATGATCTGCGACAGCACCAGCCTGCAGCGGTTTTCGTCAGGCCAGCCTTCCACCATGAACTCGGTCAAGACCGCAGCGGCGTCTAACGCGAGATAGCGGCCTTCTTGGCTGGCTGTTTCGAGATTCAAACCCCGAGCCGTAAGCTCGTCCGCGAGGGCCTCGCGATGAGCCTTGGTAGCAACGATCAATGCGGCCCCGCCCGCAGCTAGAGTCGGATCGAGAAAACGTGCCACCGACTCCACCAGAAAATCGTCCCGCTCATAGAATTGTACGATGTGGGTGGATTGGGCAGGCTGTAGTTCCATACCAGGTACGGAACGGACGGAACTGGCACACATGGCTTCCCGGGTCCTTTCGACTTACGTCGACAAAACTGGCGAATTATACTTTAAAAAGGGAGATCGAATATAAATTTCGGATGCGCCATGGGCGTAAGAGGTTGGCGCTACAGTGTGGCCCAATTTTTCCGAGGCCGGCGCTTCATCGCGACGTCGTTTCGCAGAGGCTATTCCGCTCCGCGATGCTCCTGCCAAGGTCACCGTACCTTCTCAGCTTCGCCGTGGCGATTGTGTTTGCTATACTTAATTACCTCTACGTTTCTGCTTGGAGCCCGTGATGCTCGCCGCATCCGGTTGGGTTTGCGGAAGTGGTGAAATTGGCAGACACACCATCTTGAGGGGGTGGCGCCGAAAGGCATGGGGGTTCAAGTCCCCCCTTCCGCACCATGCCTCAGCCAAGTTGGCAGCAACGTAAAGAGTTACGATATTGCCGGTGCGGCTGCAGTTCCGCGTAAACTTGCGCGGTCGCCGGATACGAGGATTGAAAAAATTACATGGTTGTCCTGTTTACCGTCATTCACATAGTTGTTTGTCTGTTCCTCATCATCGTGGTGCTGCTGCAAAGCGGACAGAGTGCCGACATTGCCGCTGCCTTTGGCGGCATGGGCAGCCAGACTGCCTTCGGTACTCGCACAGCCGCGACTGTGCTCTCGAAAGCCACCACCTGGGCGGCGATCATTTTCATGGTCACGTCCATCACGCTTTCGGTGTTCGCCACGCGTCACGCCAATCGTAGCGGATCGGTGTTGGAAGGTTCGCGGCCTGCGCCCACGAAGTCGGCTCCGGTGCAACAGAAATCCCCTGCGCCGGCCCCGGCGCCGCCGAGTCGCTAGGCAAAGTCAGTTGTGGTTTAGAGCCCGCAGATCAGTCGACCAGCGGGCTCGATTTTCCTTTCGTGAATTCCCTACATCTTCTTCTTCTCTGCCATCCCGGACTTGGTGTAGGTGATCGTCATCGCCTTCTGCATCTTGCTTTCATCCGAGCCCGTTTCCATGGTCATCACGAACGAGTCCGGCTTGAAGTCGGAATAGGTGAACCGGGTCAGGATTTTTTGCCCGTTCATTTCGCCCTCCATGGTCCCGACCAGTTTGTCGCCTTCCCACTTGGTGCTGCCGCTTCCATCGCAGCCATTGGGCGTCATGTTGTCGCACCATACGCCCTGGTAAACTTGCGCCTTGGGGTCCCACCAGAACGTTCCGAATCCGTTGAAGCTGCCCATGACTCCGCTGGAGTGATACTTTTCCAACAAGGACATCCCGCCCGGCCCAGGCGTTAGTACTGCCGTGCCCTTACCTGTACCGCCGTTGGGCATCATGGGATTGGGATCCGCTTTTTCGCTCACGGTCCAACTCCCCGCCATCATTTTGATCATCTTCGTCATTTCAGGTGCGGGCTTAGGCATGGGCATGCCCATTTGTTCTTTCGGCTTCGCTGTCTTGGGCTTGGCGGACATTGCCGAGTCCTGCGCGGCCAGCGGCATCGCACAGAGTCCGCCCAGTATTACTAAAATCGTTCCCCGTAGAATGGTCTTCATAGCCTCTCCTATCGTCGAAGTAAACTTCGGCGGCAAGAATCTTATACGATATGGGGAACTCGCAACAGGGTTAGCGCAATGCCCTTCTGACTCTGATTACAGGTTGCGCCGACCGGAGTAATGACCTTGACCGAACGCCTCTACTACACGGACTCCTTTCTCACTCAATTCGAAGCGCGCGTGGTGGCGGTCAGCCACGAAGCTGGGGACATCGCGGTCACGCTGGACCGCTCGGCGTTCTATCCCACCAGTGGCGGGCAGATCTTCGACACCGGTTGGCTGGAGCTGCCAGGCGCCGGCGACATGCAGCGGATTCGCGTGAAGGACGTCGCTGAAGACGAGCAGACCGGAGATGTGCTCCACATTGTTGAAGGTCGTGCAGACGCCTTGCAACCTGGCGCTCTGGTGCGCGGGGTGATCGACACCGACCGCCGTCGCGATCACATGCAGCAACACTCCGGTCAGCACGTGCTCTCCGCCACTTTGGAGAAGCTTTACGGATTCCCTACGGTTTCGTTCCACATGGGCGACCAGAGCTGCACCATCGATCTCGCCAGCAACGCGGTTACAGCGAAGCAATTGGAA
The DNA here is from genome assembly GCA_963763725.1 of uncultured Acidobacteriaceae bacterium. Lineage (GTDB taxonomy): Bacteria > Acidobacteriota > Terriglobia > Terriglobales > Acidobacteriaceae > Bog-257. Next base: position 148,914 of record CAVXQI010000005.1, on the reverse strand, counting down.
TCGGCCGAGCAGCTAGCCAACCAAGTGATCACAGAAGATCGTGCGGTTGAGATTCGCTTCGCCACTGCCGACGAGGCGCGTGCCCTGGGTGTCCGCAAGATACCTGTGGCCGAACGCGACCGGCTCCGCCTGATTGACATTGGTGACTTCGACCTGAACGCCTGTGGTGGAACTCACGTTCGCAGCACCGGACAGATTGGCGCGATCCTGCTGCGCAAGACAGAAAGAGTAAAGCAGGGCGTGCGCGTGGAATTCGTTTGCGGCCTGCGTGCGGTTCAGGCCGCGCGTCGTGATTTTGAGACGCTAACTGAAGCTGCTGCCGTATTCTCGACTCACATCTGGGAGGTTCCCCAGCAGGCGCGTAAATCGCTCGACGAGGTCAAGGCGGCCCAGAAAGCGCAGCACCATCTACGGGAGGAGCTTGCAGAACTTCAGGCCGAACGCATGCTGCAGGCGGCGGGAGTCCGCGGCGACTACAAGCTGGTAGTGCAATTCTTTCCCGATCGCGATCTCGGCTGGATCAAAATGCTGGCACAGAAACTCACCCGCAACGGTAAAGCGGTCGCGCTGCTCAGTTGCGGGGGTTCGCAGGCGTCTCTGGTATTCGCGCAAACTCCGAGTCTTGCAAATGACATGGGAGCATTAATGAAGCAAACTGTGCAGCAGCTCGGCACCCGCGGCGGCGGCAATCGCGACATGGCCCAAGGCGCAGCGCCTGACCCCGCCAGCGCCGAACAGGCTCTACTTCAAGCCGCAGGAGCGTTATAGTGGCTAGTAGTTAGTGGGTGTTAGTGGGTAATGGCTGGTTGTTGGTTGCAAACGTCTTGGTCAGACTGTTTTGGCTCATCGCCGAAATGCGAAACGGGTGGTTTAGCTAGCCACGCTTTAGTTCAGCCACTATCCACTTACCCTTCGCAACTGAATGGACCACCGTCTCATTCTCGTAACCTTGCTGATCCGCCTCGGCGTTGCTGCGGCGATCAGCAGCGTTCTAGTACGCGCGCGCCGCTTTCGCGTCTTGCTGTTTCGCGAGGAACGCACGCTCGGCGAAAAGATCGAGATTGTTGCCATCGTCGGTACACCGATAGCTCTGGGTGTCCTGATCCGCCATTGGGTCCCCAGTTTTTACGCGGCCGACATTTCCTTTGAGGGCGCCATCCTGATGGGAGTGATTGGCGGACGCCTGGTTGGAATCGCGGGAGGCGTGCTGGTGGCGCTGCCCGCGGTGGTTTTCGGCGAGTGGCTTACGTTGCCTATGTATGTTCTCGCCGGCACCTTGGCTGGGGTGCTGCGCCATCTGGGCCCTGACCGCGAAGCTATCTGGTCATTCTCGCCGCTCTTCGATCTCAGCATCTATCACTGGATTCGACGCAGCATCCGCAAGTCCTTCATCGATTGGCAAACCTCGTTCTTTTTTCTCATCCTGGGCTTGGAGTTCATCCGCATACAGTTGCATCGCGGCTTTCCACGGCGTATCTTCGCGCTCGATGCCAATAACTGGCTGATCAACCTTGCGATCTACGCTGGCACCGTCATGGCGGTTGCGATCGCGTTAAAGGTGCTGAATAATGTACGCATCGAGATGAAGCTGGAACAGCAGGAGCGGCTGCTGCTGCAGGCGCGCATGGAAGCACTGCAGAGCCAGATTAATCCTCACTTCCTGTTCAACACGCTGAATTCCGTAGCGTCCCTGGTGCGACGCGATCCCGATTCCGCGCGCGAAATGATCGTGAAGTTGGGCAACATTCTGCGCCGCTTGCTGCGCAAGGGAGACTCCTTCGTACCTCTGCGGGAGGAATTGGAATTCCTGGATGATTATCTCGATATCGAAGTGGCGCGCTTTGGCCGTGACAAGCTGAAGGTGGTCAAGGAGCTTGAGCCGGCCTCACTCGACCATCTTGTTCCCAGCATGATCCTACAGCCGCTGGCTGAGAATGCGGTCAAGCATGGCTTTTCTTCCAAAGTTGACGGCGGCAGCATCTATATTCGCAGCCGTTGCGCCGAACAGCGCATAGTGATCGAGGTGGAAGACGACGGAGTCGGGATGTCCGTCACCAATACCAGCACGTCGTCAGGCACCGGCATCGGAATGGTGAACGTTACGGAGCGCCTGCAGGTGGTTTATGGCGACGCGGCCGAAATCACCGTAGAGAGTCAGCCTAACCGCGGAACTTTGGTGCGGCTGGTGCTTCCGGTGCTGGAGGCCGAAGAGATGGGCGGTTCGGTGGCGGGCGCCATCTACGAAGAGCGGTCCAGCACTTCGCGATAGAACCTTTCGTACATGGGAATGATCTTGCTGGCGCAGAATCGCGCTTGTGCGCTGGCGCGCGCTGCCTCACCCATTTGTCGCAGCTTGTTTTCGTCCGACAAAACGTCTATCGCATAATTCGCCATCGTCTCCACCGCGCCGACAGGCGCCAGAAATCCAGTCTTGCCGTGATCGACGACTTCTGGAAGTCCGCCTTCGTTGGTGGCGATGGGCACAACCTCACAGGCCATCGCTTCCAGGGCCGCTAGTCCGAAGGACTCCAACTCGCTGGGAAGCAGCATCAGGTCAGCGACGGCCAGCTTCTCATTAATGCGGTCCTGCTTGCCGAGGAAGTCCACCTTTTTGTGAATTCCCTTCTTCACCGCCAGCCACTCGGCGCTGGAACGCTCCGGACCATCGCCGATCAGCAGCAATCGGGCGGGAATTTGTTGCTGCACCCGGTCGAAGATCTCGATGACGTCGCCGAGTCTCTTCACTGGCCGAAAGTTCGACAGGTGGACCAGAATTCTCTCGTCGGCGCTGGCGTACTCGGTGCGGTGTTCCAGCAGTTCGGGAGTGCGGTGATAGAGATCGCAGTTGACGAAGTTGGGAATCACTTGGATGGGCGTCTTCACCGCGAATACTTCTAACGTTCGTCGTTTTAGATAATCCGAGATCGAGGTGACGCCATCGCTCTGATCGATGGAAAAGCGGGTGATGGGCAGATACGACGGATCGGATCCAACCAGCGTGATGTCGGTGCCGTGCAAAGTCGTCACGTAGGGCAGTCTGCGACGAGGGCGCGCGTGATCGCAGCTCAGCATCTGGCGGGCCAGCATCGCACTGACGGAATGCGGAATTGCGTAGTGCACATGCAGCAGGTCGAGATCGTAAATTTCGGCGACCTCAGCCATGCGCGTGGCCAGCGCCAGATCGTACGGCGGATACTCGAACAGCGGATAACGCGAGACCTCAACTTCGTGATAGTGGATATTGGGGTAGGTCTTAGGAAGCCGAATGGGCTGCGAATACGAGATGAAATGCACCTCGTGGCCGCGATCAGCTAGTTCGAGACCCAACTCCGTCGCGACCACACCGCTGCCACCGTAAGTTGGATAACACGTGATTCCAATCTTCATGATGAATGGATTTTGTCCTTGAACCGCAGAGGCACCGGTGCCGAAAGTTATCGCGAGCGGTCACTTCAAATCGACTGGCTAACCCAGAGATTGGATGGATTTCCGGGAATAGAGATTCAGGAGGGCCGGGTACCCACTCATTCGCGGTTTTCGAATGAGTGGGATCGCGAGGCGGAATACGTTATCCTCAGGGCCACTCCTGACAGTTGACCTTTACCAAGCCCTCTTCGCCGAAGGCATATGTGCGGAAGCTACTCCATGTCCACTCTCCGGGTGTTGTTACCAGACCGCGTTTTACAGGATTGCGGTGCAGGTAGCGCACTTTTTTCGATCCGCTTCTTCGAAGTATAGACGTTGAAATCATAAGAAACGCTTATGCTAGGTCGGACCCGTGCGGATACCGCCATGGTGAAGCAGCTTTGTGAATCGCTTCTTGATGACTTTCATTACGACGGAAGGATCGCCCACATCCGGTTCGGTGATCAAGAGGTGAAAGTGCTCGGGCATGACGACGTAGCCGGTCACCACCAATCGATATTTCTGCCGCGCACGCTCCAAAACCCACAGGAAGAGATCGCGGCCCGCACAGGTTCCCAGCTCGGGCCGACGCTTGTAACAGCTACAGGTGATGAAATGGAGATTGTGCCCGCCGTACCAGCGTTCCAGGCCTTTCGTCACACCCTGAACTTAGTTATCGCTCAGATGTGTGGTGGGTAATGAAACACACGGGGCCCGTGATCTCCGGATCCCACTCATTCCAAAATCAGGAATGAGTGGGGCACCCGGCGTCTCGGAAGGTCAGCGTTTCGCGGAAACCCTTTAGCGACTGGTCATGGAGAAGATTAGCGGTAAAGCCCTACTGCACGCGACTCTGGACGCTGTCGTTGGCTGTCGATGACGGATTGTTTGCCATTGGCTTAAAGATCAAGATCTTCGATTTGCTCTCGCGCCCGCCCGGAAGAAACACCAGCTTCTTTTCAGCGTCGTAAGCCACGGTGTGGCCTTTCACGTCGGCATTGATCTCCTCTGCGGCCGAGAGGCGTCCATTGGCATGCATCACGAGCAGTGACCCACCACCTGCCGCATACACTGTACGTGATTCGGGATCGAGCCATAATCTATCCACCCCGGCGGCCGCGGGCACGCGATTAATCTCGGCCCCAGTGTCGGCATTGACGGCCAATACCGCGAAGCGCGCCGCAACATACAATTCCCGGAATCGCGGATCGTAAACTAATCCCGTGGGCTGCGACGCATTCAAATTGAAGCGGGCGGAAATCTTAAGTTGCGAGTCGATGACGACGATTTCGTGCCGATCCTGGACCGTAGCGAAGACAACGTGGCGGTCGGGATCGCTTGCCAGGTAGCGCGGCGCGCCACCCACTTGCACCGTGCCAATGTTCTGTTTGGTGCTCAGGTCGAGAAGCGAAACAGTTTCTGCCTCAGCGTCGCTCCAGTACATCTTGCCACCATCGTCGAGCAGTAATTGGTCCGGCGATCCTTGCACTGGGATGGTGTCACTTAGCTTCCAGGTGTCGGTCGAAATTACCGCGATGGAATTGCTTCCCACGTCTGCTACATAAACTTTGCCGTTCGGCTCGTCGACGGCGATTCCGCGCGGTGACTGCAAGCCGGTGATTTGTGCGACGATGCGGCGCTTCGCGGGATCGAAGACATCGACCGCCGAAGCTGCCGGGTGGGTCATCACCAACATACCTTTGGCGAATGCCAACTCGCCAAAGCCGGGCGAACCGGGCAGATTGACCATTCCGATTTGGCGAAGCTGCGACGCAGCCCAAGCCGAGAGGCTAATCAGGAGAAGCGCAGCAATGGCAACGATGGTTCGGGGAACTCGCATGATTTTCAGGGCAATCCGCGTACGGACTGCTGTCGCGAGATAAGATGCAGATCGGAAGCGATTTGCTGCCTGCGGGAGGGTCGACCGGAATTATCAAAGCGCTGTCCGTCTCGATGCAGCCGCGGGGTTTAAGGTGGAATTGTGTCGTCTTTGAAGGGACTCGGACAGTTTCTCGCGCCACCCAGCACTCCGCCTGCGGCTCCGTGCTGGGCTAAGCTCTTTCGCGCCTTCGGCGCTGGACCTTCTGCCAGGAGCATCAAGTTCTATGCTCATACCGCTGTTAGGCAGGTTCCAAATTGAGCGCTCGCCGGAAGGAGCCGCGCTCGTTTTTGATCTTCTCCTGCAGCAGCATGATCGCGTAAATCAACTGTTCCGGGCGGGGAGGACAGCCAGGCACGTAAACATCCACCGGAATCCACTGGTTGACGCCCTGCACCAGCGCGTAATTGTTGAAGACGCCACCTGAGGTCGCGCACGCGCCCATCGAGATGACCCACTTAGGCTCCGGCATCTGCATGTAGAGTTCGCGAATCACCGGCGCCATTTTCTGCGAGACCCGGCCGGCAATGATCATGAGGTCAGACTGCCGCGGCGACGGGCGGAAAACCTCGGCGCCGAAACGGGCGATGTCGAAACGCGAGGCGCCCATGGACATCATCTCGATGGCGCAGCATGCCAGGCCGAAGGTCATTGGCCAAATTGAATTCTTGCGCACCCAGTTGACGACCGCATCCATAGACGCCATAAGGACGCCTTCGTGCTGTTGCTGACCAAACGTGGCTCGGAGAATCTGGCCGCGGCTCTGCTCCGATCCGACAAGATTGTCGAAGCGCTCGGTGCCAGGCTCAGGATTGTTGAAGTGCGGCGGGCGGTACTCAGTGGTCATTTGAACTAATTATACCTGCCTCGTTTGATGCCCTGCGCGCAGCTGAAGGATCCGATAATCCCTTTGATCATTGACTATGTCGCAAACCCTGCCGTCCCTACGGGACTCGCAATAATTTCCACCTTACCCAGCGCTGAAGCGCTGGGCTAAGCTCTTTCGCGCCTACGGCGCTCGTCTTCGTGCCGTTTGTTCCAGCTCCCGAGTCGGGACGAGAGTTGCTACGCAGCCTCTGGCCCGCAGCACCCGTGCCCATTCATTTTTCCGCACCAGCTTCAGCTCGGTAGGGATCTGCTTTTCCGACTTTATCAGCAGGCGTTTTCTCCATCCGGACCACTTCCAGAATCACTCCATTTGCCAACGGCACAGCAATGCGCTCGACATCCGTGTACCCCCGGGCGCGGTAAAAAGGAACTCCGGTGAGCGTCGAGCCCAGCTCAAAACGGCTGAAGCCTTCCGCGATCGCGGCAGCTTCGGACGCCTGCAAAATAGCGCTGCCAATACCGCGGCGCTCCCATCGGGGTCGCACGAAAAAAGCTCGAATGCGGGCCGAATCTGTCTTAGGGCTGAGCAGCGCGTCTTCGCGGCTGGCATGGTGGTCACCGCCGTAAAGAGTCTTGCGCCGACTCCAGCCGCCGCCCGCGACAATCTCTCCTTCCGTTTCGACGGCAAAGTATGTCCCGTCGTGGATGAGCTTAGTATCGACGCCATAGACCATGCGCAAGGCAGTCTCTCGCTGCGCGACGGTGTAGTCGGGAGCTTGCAGCACCCGCACTGACTCCTTGATGAGTTGCTCCAGAATCGGAACGTCTTCATCTTTCGCGAGGCGAATTGTGAATGCCGCTGCCGCCTTCGTTTTCACTTCAGCTCTCGCACCTATGGTGTGACTACCAGCTTACCGAACTGCTCGCTCTTGGCCAGATATTCATGGGCTGCACGCGTTTCACTCAACGGGAAGGTGCGATCCACGACCGGCTTCAGCTTGCCGGCGAAGACATGCCTGAGTACTTCGTCCAACTCACCCATTGCGCCCATATACGATCCCAGTAGCGAAAGCTGCCGCGAGAACAGGAACCGCAAATCGATATCACCCTGAAAACCGGTAGTGGCGCCGCAGGTCACCAGGGTGCCGCCAGGCTTCAGCGATTTCACGCTTTCCTTCCAGGTAGCCTGGCCAACATGCTCGAAGACGATGTCCACACCGCGGCGATTGGTGATGCGCCTCACCTCGTCGGCAATCTTTTGCTTGTAATGATCGAGGGTGTGGTCGGCGCCGAGCTCGCGGGCTTTCGCCCGTTTCTGCTCATCGCCAGCGGTGGTGATGACCTCTGCTGACAGCATCTTGCAAATCTGGATGGCGGCCGAGCCTACTCCGGAACCAGCGCCCAAGACCAGAACCGTCTGCCCTGCCCGCAACTGCGCGCGCCCCACCAGCATGTGCCACGCGGTGAGGAAGACCAGTGGCACACTCGCGGCCTCAACGAAGCCCAGCCTGTCGGGAATCGGGATGACATTCACACGCGGAACGGCAATCAGCTCGCAGTTGCCGCCGTCCACACCGTTGCCCAACACGTTGAACTGCGGACAGAAATTGTGGCGTCCGTGGTTGCACTGCTCACAGTGGTTGCAGAAGACCATTGGAGCTAGCAGGACGCGAGTGCCCGGCTTCAGGTCGGTAATGTACTCGCCGCATTCCACCACCTCGCCCGCAATGTCGCTGCCGAGGATATGAGGCAGCTTCACCCCAGGCAGCCCCATGCGGACCCACAGATCGAGGTGGTTCAGGGCGCAGGCGCGGACTCGGACCAGAACCTGGTCTTTACGCAAGACGGGCTCGGGAATGTCTTCGTACTTGAGAACTTCCGGACCGCCGAACTCATGAATGCGAACTGCTTTCATTTGCGCACTCCTCAGTTAAAACAGATCCGGCACCAGGAAACGAAGCTTGGTATCCCTATAGCGCGCCAGTAATTCCATAACCTGGTCAACCAGGTCTTCAGGGAAAGTCTATGGGAACCCTAGGTAAGTAGCGAGAACTTTTAGTTCGCCCCCTGCGAAAGCCAGTTCCTCCAGGGACTGAAGCTTTACGCCGTTCTGAGCCTGCTTGCGGCACGGCTGAAGCTATACCCTGATACAACGCGATTGTGCAAGGGGTTTCAATTCATCAATGCTTCCGTTTGCCCAGCGCTCGGACTGCGGATACATGTCTCGTCATTCGTTTCTTAAACAAACGTACTTTTGCAACAGCTACGCGATTTCACGACGGTTACCGTATATCCTGCGCGCACATCCTGAATGGTAGTAGGTCTGCGGAAGAGGCCGAGCATGAAGCTCACTCGACAGGAAAAAGAAGATGTTGCCGAATACCTAAAATCATCGCCGCAGCGACCCTCTGCGGTGTGGCTTTCTTCTTCCGGATATGTTCCCCGTCGCAAGCGGGAATATCGCACAACCTCTCGCCACGTTGTGGAATCTGTAACTCAAGCATAAGGAGGACCAATGCCCTCTGAAGTTTCGACCCCACAGACGGCGAAACTGAATGCCCGAGAGCCGGTTGCTGAGGGCACAATGGCGTCGAGTGGAGAAATGCCAAGCCGGGACGAGAAACTACAGAAGCTGCTCGACAAAGCCCTGTACGGCGGGGGCCATCCGGCGGCACAAAAGATTAGAAATTTTTTGAATGGCACGTGGCTCGGCGAGCCTTTACATGTCGTGCTCACTGATGTGCCCATAGGGGCCTGGACCGTGGCGATGGCATTCGATGGTTTGGACCTCGTCTACGACCGCCGTGAGTTCGCGCGGGCGTGCGAAACCTCGATCGGAATCGGATTGCTCGGGGCGGCCGGTGCGGCCGTAACGGGGATGACGGATTGGTCCGATGTTGATCCTCCGGCCCGTCGCCTTGGATTGGTCCATGGTCTTCTCAACTTGAGTGGCGCCGCGTTATTCGCAACATCGCTGTTTCTGCGAAAAAAGAAATCTCGTGGGACGGGCCGCATCGTGGGCGTTCTGGGCTATGCGGTTATGAGCTACGCCGCCCACCTCGGCGGCAAATTGGTGTATGAGCATAGAGTAGGTGTTGACCGCACGGCTGGCCAGGTATTCCCTGAGCAGTTTGCCGCCGTTCTGCCTGAAACAAGTTTGATGGACGGCAAACTAACACGAGCGATGTACCAGGACACCCCGATTCTACTTGTACGTCGCGGAGATCGTCTGTTTGCCATGGCGGAAACGTGCTCCCACTTCAGCGGGCCGCTCTCAGAGGGCAAACTCGAGGGGGAGAGCGTTGTTTGCCCTTATCACTTCTCGCGTTTTGCATTGGAAGGTGGCCGAGTACTCGATGGTCCAGCTGTTCACCCGCAGCCGTGCCTGGAAGTCCGGACACGGAATGGACAGATCGAAGTGCGGCATGCACCTACTCCGAGCTGAAGGGTGCACAACTCTAATGATGAATCACAAATCTAGTACCAAGTGCATATTAGGCATTACGGCGGCCTGAAGGCCGTCCCCTTCAAGGTCACACTCAATCAGAGCTTCCTTAGCCGTTGCGAAGCAACGTCCGGCTCTGGGAACCCAAAGTAGTTCCGCTCCGGAAGCTGACCCGCTGCCATCCCTTCACCCCTTTTGACTTTGCCGCCAAGCATCTAAATAATTGAACTCGCCCATGGATATCTACGAGCAAATCGTTGAGCTTCGCCGCCAGGGACGCCGCGGCGCGGTGGCCACCATCACTAACGTTCGCGGCTCGATTCCGTCGTTCCAGACAGCGAAGATGCTGGTGCGCGATGACGGCTCCATCGTGGGCACCATCGGTGGTGGATGCGTGGAGGCGGAGGTTTGGCAGGTCGCGCGGGAAGTGATGGAAGAGGAAAAGCCGCGCTCGCTCACCTTCAACCTCAACAACAATCCCAAGTACGACACCGGCCTGGTCTGCGGCGGTACGCTGGAGATCTTCATCGAGCCAGTGCTTCCACCCGCGCTGCTATACATCTTTGGCGCCGGCCACGTCGCCTACAACCTGTACAAAGTGGCGACCGTTGCCGGCTTCGACGTGGTGGTAGTGGATGACCGCGAGGCTTACGCCAACCGGGAGCGCTTTCCTGACGCCCGCGAGGTGATGGCGCGCGATTTCGAACTGGCGACGGCGGAACTGAACCCGCCCGAGTCGTCATACATCGTCATTGTTACGCGGGGGCACCGCGACGACATGCGTGTGCTGCGCTGGGCGCTGAATACGCGTGCTCGCTATCTTGGGATGATTGGCTCACGTCGCAAGACCATCTCGATCTACAAGGAGCTGGAAAAAGAAGGAGTCTCGGCGGTGAAATTCAAAGACGTACACGCACCTGTGGGTCTCGAGATCGGGGCAGTCACGCCGGAAGAAATCGCAGTTGCCATCGTGGCCGAGATGATTGCCGTGCGCCGGCACGCGCCGACAAACGTTGTCAGCAAAATGCACTCCTACCCTGTCAGTAACGCGGCCGCGCGTGACGAGCAGGATGCTGCTATTGAAGAAGGGCCCGCGCACAATACATGAACTTCTAAGGAAAGTCTGATTAAGTGCCTCGGGACTGAAGACGGTGGGTGAGAACATCTGTCGTCCCTACCAGCCCGCGGCAGAAGTCAGAATTCTGAAAAAAGGATGCCTCAGCGGCTAAAGCCACATTCATTCTGCGGCACTTGCGGCACGGCTGAAGAGGCTGCGGAAAAAGTCGAAACAGCAGATCCCTCGCGGGCTGAAGCCCGCTCGGGATGACAAAATAAAGAGCATAACGGCGCACCTAAAGGTGCGCCCCTTCAAAGTGCCGGACGTAATCAGAGTGCTTCTATCGCCGGTTGTCCGTCTGCGGCTCAGGATGGATCAGTACGCGAAACAACTGCGGCACTTCCTGGCGAAATCGGCTTTCCATCGCGGTTTGTATATCATGCACGCGCGAGAGCGGCAGATCGTCGTTCATGGTGCAATGCAGCGAGAGATAGAGTCGTCCCCCAACCTGTTTGAACGTGAGATCGTGCATGTCCACGACCTCAGGAAATCCATCCTTCACTTGCTGTAACCGGTTCTCAAAGCCGGGAGCACGGACCAGCCCATCGCTGGTTTCAATGGTCGCCGGCTCGCTCTCGATGTGAGTCAGAATGCTGGAGATCTCACCGACCTCTTCCTCATCTCACTTTCCAAACGGGTCACACGATCGTGCGCCTCCTTCAGACTGAGCCTCTCGTCCAGCTCAACATGCTGCTCCACGTGCAGACTGCCTCCGATATCCTGCACGCTGATGTCATGTACGTTGAGGTTGTTGCGCGTGGCCACCGCGCGAATCCGGTCGAAGAGGCTTTCCTGGCGGCTGGCCCGCGAAACCGTGTTCACCACGACGTCGGCATTGGGCAGAACGGCACGAACGCGCGAGGCAACTTCCTTAGAAACCTGCTCGGACTTCTGAAAGGTCACGGTGCGCGACATGGCAACAGAAACGTCGGCGAAATAGTGGCTGCCACTTCGCCGGATACGCACGCGGCCGACTTCCAGCACGCCGTTCACTCGGTACAGCTCTTGGATAATCCGCCCGCGCACGCCGTCGGGGGCGGCGTCGAGCAGCGCGTCAATGGTTTGCCGCGCCAGACGCCAACTGACGTACACCACAATGCAGGCCACGCACAGTGCGGCGATCGAATCGGCCTTTACCAGCCCGGGCTGCGCGTACCGGCGTCCCGCCAGCACCAGGGCCAATCCCAGAATGACGACCGCGCTCGACCAGATATCGGTGCTGAAGTGCAGCGCGTCGGCGTTCAACGCCTGGCTCTCATATTTGTCGGCTATGCGCCGCAGGCGGCGCGAACGCCAATAGTCAACGACAATTGAGATCCCCATGACGACGAACGCCCAGACGCTGGGCTCGATGTGGACGGAATGAAAGAACAGCCGATTAGCTGCCTCGTATACGATCCAGATGCAGGTCAGCAGCAGCAAACCGGTTTCGAGAAAGGCTGAGAAGCTTTCGATTTTTCCATGGCCATACTGATGATCGGCGTCGGCGGGCTTGTCGGAGACGCGAACCGAGAAGTAAGTGATGGCGGCCGCCACCAGATCGAGACCGGAATGGGCGGCTTCGGAGAGAATACCCAGACTGCCGGTCGTGACCCCAACCATCGTCTTTAGCAGGGTAATGGCCACCGCGGCATAGATGGAATGCAAGGCCACCGCCTTCTTCTCCAGCCTCATGCCAGCGGTCGTGACGGATTCCGCCATAGGATTCGATTATTCACCTTCCGCTCGAATCCGCAAACTCCGAAGCTTCCGCCTGAAACAAGCTCGCTGACAACTAGTCAGCCTTAATGTGGTACATTTTTATATCTATCCTGATTTCTATCTGCTACTCCGCCTTAGGGCGGTATTTACTCCGGAGGAACACCACTACATGCCACGTTCTACTTTCTTGGTCCTTGCGCTTTCGTGTGCTCTTAGCTATGCCACCTATGGCCAGGACCCCAGCTCGAACCAAACTCCTGCTCCGCCCGCGGCCGCCACTCCGAACAGTCAGAGCTCGACTCCGGCCCCCGCTTCTGCCGCACCTGCAGGTTTCGCGACCGAGACGACCAAGGTCCCCATGGACCAAGCAGTCATCACTTTGAAGGGTGTTTGCCAGCCTAAGGCTGGCGCCACCACGCCGCCCGCCGGCTGCGTAAGCAGCATGACCCGCGAACAGTTTGAGAAGATGATCAAAGCACTACAGCAACCCGGCAAACCCCCCATGCCTCCCGACGTGTTGCGCAACTTCGCCTCGCAATATTCGAAGCTGCTGGTCTTTTCCGACGCTGCACGCGAGCTTGGCCTGGAGAACGACCCCCGCGTGCAGGAGATTTTCCAGTTTGCCAGAAATCAGATCCTGACCGACGCCCTGAATCAGCACATCGTTGAGGAGTACTCGCATCTCTCCGATCAGCAGATCGAGGAATACTACAACCAGAACCCCAAGAAGTATGTCGAAGCTAACTTGCAGCGCATCATAATTCCGCGAGGCCATCGCAAACGGCGACAAGCCCAAGCCCAGCGATGCTGAGGAAAAGGCTTATGCCGAAAAGATCAGGGAACGCTGGGTCGCGGGTGAGGATCCGGTTAAGCTGCAAAAAGAAGCGATGGAGCATGCTGGTCTCACCACTTCCCCGCCGGATGTCAATGTCGCAGGACGCCGTCCCGGCACCTTGCCGGAGGCCCATGAGTCCGTCTTTGACTTGAAACCCGCTGAGGTTTCCCCAGGTCTTTTCAGACCCTGGTTCGCTCTACATCTACAAGTTGGTTTCCATTCGCCAGGTTCCGCTCAACGACGTTAAGGCGTCCATCTCGTCCACTCTGCAGCGGCAAATGATCACCGACAAGATTGAACATATCCAGAAGTCGGCGACCGTAGACCTGAACGAAGCTTACTTTGGGCCCGAGACCGGCGCCGACTGTTCATCAAACGATCATCACCCCCAAGGGAACTGGTGGAGCTAAGCCGGATTCAGGGTCCGCTCCGCCGAATCCCAATGCAACGCCGACGCCGACGCCGAATTCGGAGGCGCCTCCCAAATAGTCATGCCGCCGGAACGAACTGTCCTGGTGACGGGAATTTCTGGGAATCTGGGCACCCGATTACTGCCGTTACTTTCCGATTTTCACGTGGTGGGCGTAGACACACGCCCACCCCAGAGTTCCGGCTCTGGCAAGATTCGAGCAAGCGGACCTGGGGCGTGAGCCGTCTTGCTGGCAGCTTATTGAGTTGCTTCGGGAAACCGGGGCGCGGTCCGTAATTCATCTGGCATTCGTCCTCGATCCCCAGCGCTCCGGCGTTCTTGACCCGGAACGGATGTGGCAGATCAATGTCGCTGGTACGGCGCGCGTTATGGAAGCCATAAGCGTGGTCAATCGCACCGGCGGCCAAGTCGCGCAGTTCATTTTCCCCAGTAGTGTCGCTGTATATGGTCCCGAGACCGCGGGAGCCAGTCAAAGAAGAAGCTCCGCTTCGTGCGCACACGCTGCCCTACGCCATTCACAAACGTGAGTGCGACGAGGTGGTCCGCTATCGAGCCGAGAGCCTGGGCGATTGTCACACCTACCTGGTGCGTCCTCACATTTTCGCAGGCGCGAGCGTGCAGAATTACATGATTGGAGCATTGCGCGGAACTCCACTTGGCAGCCAGCAAACGTGCCGCCCGCATGCGAGCCGCGGGAAGCGGTTGCCCTGGTTGCTGCCGCGCGGCAATAAATATCTGGAGAAGCGCCTCCAGTTTGTACACGTGGACGATATGGCAAGGTTGCTGGTGCATCTCTTGAACCGCCCTGCAAGCGATCCATCACTAACCATTTTGAATGTCGCCGGTCGTGGAGAACCCATCACGCTGCAACAATGCGCTGAGATAGCGCAAGCCACAATCAAACGCGCTCCCAACCGTGCCGCCTGCCGGGCCGTCTTCCGCTTTATTGTGGAAGCTGGGGATTTCCTCGATTCCCCCTGCCGCCCTGCCCTATCTCATTGGCTCGTACACCATGGATACCACCCGGCTGCAACACTTCCTTGGCGAAGAGTATGGGAGGGTTATTCAATACTCCGTGGAAGATGCGCTGCGGGACAGCTTTAAGAACAGGGGCTAGGGGCTAGCGAGGGCCCGGGCACGGCACAAATTAAACGTGGCACCGTTCTACACGTTCTGTCCACCGCAAGGCATTTGAAAACTGATCCCTAACCCCTAATCCCTAGCCCCTACTTCTTCCCCCGATACAGGCCCGCGATCCCAAATGTGTACGGCGTCCATGACACTTCGCGGAAACCCACAGCGCGCATTCGCTGCAACATCTCGTCCGGAGACGGAAAGCGCAACACGGACGCAGGCAGATATGCATAAGGACCGCGCACGCCAGAAATGAGCGTGCCGATGGCGGGAAGTACTCGGCGAAAGTAGACTCGATACAATTTGCCGATCAAGCCCCTTGGGCTCGCCGAAATCGAGAATGCCCATCTCGCCCTCGGGCGCCAGCACGCGGTAAATTTCCGCCAGTCCACGATCGTAGTTGGCCAGATTGCGAAAGCCGAATGCCGACGTCACCAGTTGAAACTGCTCCGAAGAAAATGGCAGATTCAGCGCATCTGCCTCGACCCAGCGAATCTTCCTGCCAGCAGACTTCTGCTCTGCGCGCACCAGCATGGCATGTGAGAAATCGGCTCCGAAGATTTGCGTGGGCGCGCCATTCAGGCGGCGATGCAGCGCAAAGGTCATGTCGCCGGTCCCGCAGCAGAGGTCGAGCACCTGCGCGTCAGGACGTTGCAGCACCTCGCTGAAGACGCGGGCAGTGCGGTTCCACCACACCCGATCGATGTTCATCGAGAGCACGTGGTTCAGCAGATCGTAGCGAGGCGCGATCGACGTGAACATGTCGCGCACGGCTGCGGCAGCCGATGCTTCGTCTCGCGCTCCGGCCGGGGCGGCGCCCCGATGCGATCTGCCGGGCGATCCGAGAGCTGGATCGGCGATTTGTCGTCCTGGGTCAAACCTATGCCTTTGATAACTTCTTGATTTCTTCGACCGCCTCGATGACCGCCTGTGTTGAAACGCGTGTTGACCACTTCGACCTTTCCGATGCTCGGTCGGCAGAATGAAATGTGGAACACCGCCAACCGTTTTCTTATCGGAGAGCAATCGCTTCGCGATGCTCTTCGCTGTTTACCTCCACCTTTGGCAAAGGCGCATACGCGCGAACCAGGCCAATGATGCGTTGCGCGGTGAGCGAGTCGGTCACCTGCATCCCGGTCCCAATCATGGTGGCGGCAATCATTCCCCAGCCCACCGCCTCGCCATGAAGGAACTGCTCGTAATCCGTCTCCGCCTCCAACGCGTGGCCA
This sequence comes from uncultured Acidobacteriaceae bacterium, assembly GCA_963763725.1. Lineage (GTDB taxonomy): Bacteria > Acidobacteriota > Terriglobia > Terriglobales > Acidobacteriaceae > Bog-257. The sequence goes on along the minus strand of CAVXQI010000005.1, from coordinate 132,911 downwards.
ATTGTGTGTCCAAAGTTCAGGATACGGCGCTCGCCACTCTCGCGCTCGTCGGCGCTCACGACGTCCGCCTTCACGCGAATGCATTCGGTGATAAGCGTCTCCAACAGCGCGCCGTCACGGCGCAGAAGAGCATCGCGGTTTGTTTCCATCAACTCGAAAATCGCGGGGTTGCGAATGACGCCGTATTTCATTGCTTCGAACAAGCCGGAGCGGTACTCACGCTCGGGTAGCGTCGCCAGCACATCAGGATCAGCAAGCACCGCGAGCGGCTGATGAAAGGTGCCGAGCAGATTCTTGCCCGACTTCAGGTTCACTCCGGTCTTGCCACCGATCGCCGAGTCAACCTGCGCCAGCAGAGTCGTAGGTATCTGCACGACGGGAATTCCGCGCATGAAGACTGACGCCAGAAATCCTGCGACATCGCCCACCACTCCGCCGCCGAGCGCCAGAATTACCGACTGCCGGTCCGCGCCTCGACTCACCAGCTTCAAGGCGAGTTTTTCCATTTGCGAAAGAGTTTTCGAACGCTCGCCATCCGGCATCGTCACCAATTCGACTTGGCGTGCGACCTTGGCAAAACTCTTTCGCAGTACGGTACCCCAATGCTTTCGGACCGGCGCCTGCGTGACCACGAAGACGCGCGCACCCACAGGCACAGTGTCGCTCAATGCAGTTGCCGCCGAGTGCAGCAAGCCACGCTCGACCAGAACTTCGTAGGATCGTGATGGGGTGTGAACCGGGATACGAGTCAAACTTCTAGTGTAATGGATGAGAGTTGCTGTGGCACTCGCTCTCTGCGATTCCCCATTTGGTTTGCTGTCTGATATACCGGTTCCCGCGCTCTGCCTGCGTGCTACCATGAACCCGTCAGGAACCACGCTTTGCGAGTATGAAAGCTCTTCCCTCAGAGACCGACTTCATCGTCGTAGGCGCGGGCATCGCCGGGCTGCGGGCGTCGGTGGAACTTGCGTCGGCGGGCCGCGTCTTGTGCCTGGCGAAACGCGAGGTCACAGAGTCCAACACGCAGTACGCGCAAGGTGGTATCGCCGCCGCTCTTAGCGATGACGATGAAGTCCGTCTCCACTTGGAGGACACACTGAAGGCTGGTGACGGCCTGTGCCATGAAGAGGCTGCCCGAATCCTGGTGGAAGAAGGCCCGCCCCGTATCGAGGAGCTTATCGAGTGGGGCACGGAGTTCGATCGCGCCGGGACGAAGATCGCGTTCACTCGTGAGGGGGCACATAGCCGCAATCGCGTTCTCCATGCTCATGGAGACTCCACCGGGCGCGAGATTGGACGGGCCCTCTATCTGAAAGCCGCAGCCCAGAATGCAATCACGTTTCAGGAATTCGAGTTCACTACCGATTTGCTGGTGCGTGACGGCAGCGTAGCTGGGGTCCGCGTTCTCGACCAGTCTGGCCAATCGCATGAGATCTTTGCCAGTGCCACTTTGCTTGCAACTGGCGGCTTAGGGCATGTTTACAGCGACACCACCAATCCCTCGGTTGCCACCGGAGACGGGGTTGCCATGGCGCATCGTGCGGGCGCCGAAATCAGCGACATGGAGTTCGTGCAATTCCATCCCACCGCCCTGTATCTGAAGAACGCTCCACGGTTCCTTCTATCGGAGGCATTACGTGGCGAAGGCGCATATCTGCGAAATATTGAGCTGAAACGTTTCATGCCGAAGTATCATGAGGCGGCGGAACTGGCTCCGCGTGACGTTGTGGCCCGCGCGATTGCCCATGAACTGGAACTGGTAAAGCGACCCGATGCCGCCGTGTATCTCGACCTCACGCATCTCAATGCTGAGCGAGTGCGTAAGCGTTTCCCCACTATTTACTCGACCTGCATGCAATACAACATCGACATTGCGAGTGAACTGGTTCCTATTCGTCCAGCAGCCCACTATGCCATGGGTGGGGTGCGCACGGATCTCCGCGGACAGACGTCTCTGCCGGGGCTGTATGCGGCTGGAGAGGTGGCTTGTACGGGCGTGCACGGGGCGAACCGCCTGGCTAGCAATTCCCTGCTGGAAGGCCTGGTTTATGGCGCGCGTGCTGCTCAGGCGATGCGAGAGCATCATCGGTCACACCGCGAGAACGCCGCGATTGCAAGCGCTGAAGCTACGGCCGCATCCACCAACGGACAACCGGCACAAATCGAGGCGTTCATCAAGCGGGTGCAATCGCTGATGTGGCAGTACGTGGGCGTAGTGCGGGACGGAAAAGGGTTGCGGCACGCAGTCTCCGAACTGAGCGCGGTGCAGCAACAGCTGCCTGCCTCGGGCGATCGTCGCTCGCACGAAGCGGCGAACATACTGCAAGCCGGACTACTGATCGCCCGGTCGGCCCTGGCACGTGAGGAGAGCCGCGGCGCCCACTATCGACTCGACTTCCCCCTCAAGAACGACTTGAAGTTCCACAACCATTCCGTCGTCTCTGGCGACAAAATCCGCTTTCAGTAATCTGCTACGCGCCCTTGCGTTTTCTTATAGGAAATAATAGCGATAGCAGAATCGAGATCAGCAAAACTCCGGCGACCATGCCCAACGCCACGCCGATAGGAATCTGCAGGTAGCTCGACGCCAGCATTTTCACGCCGATTAGGACCAGAATCAGCGATAGGCCGTAATGCAGGAAATGGAAGACCTCGATCATTCCCGCCAGGGCAAAGTAGAGCGAGCGCAATCCGAGAATCGCAAACACGTTCGACGTATAGACGATGAACGGCTCGCGCGTCACCGCCAATACTGCAGGAATGGAGTCGGTCGCAAATAACAGGTCGGTGGTCTCGACTACGATCAATACCACCGCCAACGGCGTGGCGTAGCGCACCAATCCACGTCGTACGAAAAACTTGCTGCCCTCGAAACCTTTGGTCACGGGGAAGAGTTTGCGAAAACCACGCAACACCAGGTTGGTCTCGGGATTGATCTCTTGGTCCTTTTGGCGAAACAGTTTGATACCGCTATAGATGAGGATTGCGCCGAAGATGTAAATGAACCAGTGAAAGCGGTTCAGCAGCGTAATTCCCGCGACGATGAAGATGGCGCGCATGACCAGCGCACCCAGGATGCCCCAGAACAGCACGTTGTGCTGTAAAGATCGCGGAACTTGAAAATAGCGGAAGATGAGCAGAAAAACGAACAGGTTATCGACGCTGAGCGACTGCTCGATGAGGTATCCCGTGATGAACTCCAGCGACAGCTCAGAGTTGGGTCTTGACGATCCCCCTACCATGGTGTTTCCGAAAAAATGGATGAGGACAGCGAAACCCGCGGCCAGAGAAATCCAGACCAGCGTCCAACCGATGGCCTCGCGAAAGCCCACCACATGCTGCCTGCGGTGGAACACGCCCAAGTCGAGCGCCAGCAGCGTCACCACGAACAGGTTAAAAAGAATCCAGAAGAGCCAGTTGGAAGGCATGGGCAGAATCTCAGAACAGCCATTCTATCTGGCAGGCCCTTTGATCGGGGAGGACAGTTCAACCCAGGAAGAGTTCGAGCGGTGGTAGGCAGTTACATATGGGAGTTCCGGCCAGGCCGCAGGACCGAAATTCTCAGCTGACCGGCAATCCCGCCATTGCCCAGACGCTTTTCAGATCGTTCCTGGCCATTAGATCTCTGGCTGGCGCGGGCGGACAGCCGACCGGAAAAGATCCAATCATCTGAAAGTGCGGATCGTCGGTAAGCGATGTGAAGTCTGAACCAGAAAACAGGCCCAGCGACTTTCCCACCTCCACCATGCGAGCGTAGTCGGGAGTTAACTGGTCATGCACTCGATCCGTCCAGTTCGGTTGCCACGGATTGGAGCTCCTGACTCCCGGAATGCAATCCACGGCCAAGCCGGCATTGTGGTAGCTAAACCCGGGCTTGGCGTTGGTGACGATCGCACCGGGAGCCGTACGGCCTTTCGCATACAAGGCAGCCTGTTCCTGATAGGTACGCAACCCCTGCACCACACGAATCTCAATTCCCTCTTGTAGCAGTGTGGCAGCCATTTGACGCACTTTATCGGCAAGAACCGGATGCACCAATTGCAGCCTCGCTTCAGAAGTCTTATCCATAACTCTCCTTCAGTCTCCCCGAAAGATACACCTGGATTGGGGGAGAAGCTAGAGAAGCAATGGGCATCTCGCGAGTGCCTGCATCCGGTTTACAATGGCCAAAGCAGTCTGCCAGAGCTGTACCGGCTCCCCACGGGCGCTGTCATAACTTCAGCCATCAACGAAAGGAACTATCATGGCCCGGCAACCCGGCGTTTACGCCACCTTGGAAACTTCCGAAGGAACCATTGTGTGCCGCCTCTTCGAAAGCGACGCGCCCATCACGGTCAAGAATTTCATCGAGCTTGCCGAAGGCTCGCGCGAGTGGACCCACCCGCATACCAAGACTAAAAGTAAAGCTCGTCTGTACGATGGCACCATCTTTCATCGGGTGATTCCTGACTTCATGGTGCAAGGTGGAGATCCCACCGGCACCGGCATGGGTGGCCCCGGCTACCAGTTTCAGGACGAGACCAAGGGCTCGCCGCACAAGTTCGACAAGCCGGGCAAGCTGGCCATGGCGAACTCTGGCCCTGGCACCAACGGCTCGCAATTTTTCATCACGGTCGCGCCAACGCAATGGCTAACCGGCAATCACACCATCTTCGGCGAGGTAGTCGAAGGCCAGGACGTGGTGGACAAAATCACCAAGCTCCCGCGCAACCGTCAGGACAAGCCCAACAAGGATGTGGTGCTGAACTCGGTGAAGATTGAGCGGGCGTAAAAACAGTTTCGAGTTTCGAGCTTCGAGTTTCCAGTTTCGAGTGGGTGGGATTGTCAGCCTCCGCCCATTCCCGCCTTGTACGGCGGAAGGATAGGATGTTTGCAATTTGAAATTTCAAATATCCTGGATGGGCGGCCCGATGTAAAATCATGGCCAACCTATGTTACAAAAGAAGAAAGCCGAGAAAACTGGCCGCAGACCACGGACCGAACGAAAATTTCCCGCAACTACTTTTGAAGAGGCGCTGACGCTCGCCAAAGCGATCCAGGATCTGGCTGGTGGTCAAAAGGTACGTCGCCTAACCCTATTCGAAAAACTTGACCAATCCCCGGACAGTTCCGAGACGCGCCGTCTGATAACGGCCTCCAACCAATACGGCCTGACCAAAGGCAGCTATACAGCGGAGTACTTGGAACTGACACCGCTAGGAGTTGAAGCCAGTGGCGATGATGTACCCGTCGCCAAGCAGGTCGCTGCTCGATTCGAACTGGCGATTAACAAAGTTGAGCCATTCAAAGCGTTATACGAGCGCCTGAAAAACAACAAGCTGCCCGCAAAGGAGGTCCTGATTGACTATTTGCTGGAAATTGAAATGCCTGAGGAGCAGCGCGGAGAATGCGTAGATCTTTCGTCCTGAACGCAAAGTTCCTCAGACTACTTAGAACAATTTCGGGTTCGCAGCGCCTCGTACCAGTGGAACAGGTAATAGAAGAGGGGACACAGGAGGCACCGGAAGGCATTTCCAGTGAGGCGACCGACAAACAATTGCCAGCGGCGGTACTGGAGTCACTACAGCACGATGCGGAAGAGGACTTTTCGAAGATTTGCTTTTACATTACTCCGATTGGTGACCCGGGATCGGAGCAACGAAGGCATTCGGACTTCATGATGGAGTACATCATCCAGCCGGCGGTAAAGGAATTCGGCTTAAGGGTGATTCGAGCCGACCAGATGAGCAAACCGGGCATGATTGGTAAGCAGGTTATCGAACATATTTTGCGGTCAAAGTTGGTAATCGCGGATCTGTCCTATCACAATCCGAATGTGTTTTATGAGCTTTGCCTGCGCCATACCACGCGACTTCCAACGGTCCAACTGAGGCGGGAGATCGACAGTATCCCATTCGACCTCAACCAATATCGAACGATACCTATCGAGACAAGGGATCCCTATACATTGCTCCCGAAAGTGCAAACTTACACGGCAGAGGTGACAAACCAAGTACGGAGAGCGCTGCAGGATGCCGAATCTGGTGACAATCCGATTTCACTTTATTATCCTTCTGCTCGGTTGACCTGGGATCAGAAAAGATAGTCGGGCATCATACGTGCCAGCGGGCTGAAGGCTATTCCTTGACCAACTCCCCAAACAGCTTCTCGTACTTCTCCGCAATCGCATCCCAGCGATACAGCGCATCGGCGCGCTGCTTGGCGCGTGCGGCCAATTGTTGGCGAGCCGCAGGGTCGTCAAGCAACGACTGCAACTTCGCTGTGAGGTCCTCTTCCGACTTCTCATACTTCACCCCCGCGTCGCCCGCAGTCTCGGCGTTCTCTGGGGTATCGAGATAGAGCACCGCATTGTTCGCCGCCATCGCTTCGATCAGCGCGGGATGGACTCCGCCGATCTCGCAAGCAAAGACGAAGACGCCCGCATGCTTCTGCAACGCCCAATATCCATCGCCATAGATCGCGCCGGTGAAACGCACCCGCTCATCGCCCAGGGATTTCATCCGCTCGAGATAGCCGTGATCGTAGGGATTATCGCCGACGACGACGAGCGGCCAGTCGCTGCGCACGTTGCGCCAACTGCGCAACACGAGATCGGGATTGTTCTCCGGCTCAAGACGGCTGACGTAAAGCACGTAACGGCCCGACTCCAGATTGAAGCCATTGAGACTGTCGTCGCCCGCCGGCATCTCGGAGCCGTAGCCGATGACGGTGGACTCGCTGCCATATTTCGTGAGGTAGTAATCATGAATCGCCTTCGCGTCGGTCACCAGGCGAGTCGCGCTGAACGACGACATCCACTCGCAGAAGTGCAGCACCTGCGCGCCCAGGCCTTTCCACTTTTCCCGCTTGCGGTCAAGGCCATCTACGTTGAGCACTACCGGCTTGCCAAAGAGCCGCGGAATGTAGGCGAACGGACTGTTGGCCACGTTGCATAGCAGCACCACATCGTTGTCGCTGAAGGCCACCCGAACGGCCGCGAAGAAAGTGCTGACCCAGGTGTCGAGGTGCTTTTGATGAAGGCTGGGAACGATCACCCTGCGCACGCGCCGGTCATACACGTCATCTGGGCGGACGAAGGCCTTGCGGCAGTACACGGTGACCTGGTGTCCCTGGTCGGCAAAGCGTGAGCTGATCTGCTCGGCAAAGCGCTCGAAGCCGCCATAGCGATTGGGAATGCCGCGAGTGCCGACGATGGCGATTTTCATTAAGGCCGCTTTTCGCTGTTCGCTCTTCGCTATTCGCTGTTCGCAAAAGGTGTTGGCCCGCAGCATCCAGTAGCTGACTGTTCGAGGTTCGATCTGCTGACTACTGGCTACTGACTACTGACTTCCCCGCGTCCACCGCGCGCGGAGTATTGCAAAACCACCATAACAAATCCCGGTCAGAAACCCTGCGGCGCGATTGAATGATCGCGCGCTTGCGGCGGACGCTCTCGCGCACACGCCAGGGATAAGCCAGGGCGGAAAGCATTCGCTGATCGCGCAGCAGGGCGTAGCCGAATGTCATCATATCGCGCCACGCCACCGGCAGAAACAGCCGCCAGCACAGCCATCCCGAAGCGTTCTTGCCGCGCATCAGGAACCGGTTTTTCACCGAATGCCAGTTGATGACCAGCGGCAAATCTCTTCGCCGCTCGGGCGTGACTCGTCTAACATGCCATGCCACCGCCGCCGGCGTGTACAAGCACTTCCAACCCATCACTTGCGCGCGCCAAGCCAGGTCGCCGTCTTCACGAAAGGCAAAAAAGTCCTCGTCGAAGAATTCGCCTTCCACCGATACATCCTGGATGAAATCGCGACGAAACAGCACTGCGGCTCCGCTAGCGCCGAAAACGTATTGCGGGCGATCATACTGGCCATGGTCGATCTCTTCGGCTCCGCGATCGAGATGGCGCATGTTGCGGGTGAAGTAAATTCCCGTGGAATCGATGATGTTGCTTCGATGTTGTTCCGCGACCGGGTCCCAGCGCAACAATTTTCCGCAGACGGAGCCCGCATCGGGATGTGCTTTCCCTCCAGCCACAATCTGCGTAACGAAATCAGAGCTGAGCACGACGTCAGGATTAAGGCAAAGCACCCAATCTCCGCTTGCCGCCCGGATCGCCTGGTTCTGTCCGGCGGCGAACCCAACATTTCGCTCGTTGTAGATCACCTGCCATCGTGGCTCGACCTGACGCAACAGTTCTCGCGTGCCATCGGTCGAGGCGTTGTCCACGATGATGACCTCGAGTTCGCGATAGTCCTGCTGCTCGATCGAGGCGAAGCACGCATCGAGATATTGCGCCGAATTCCAGGTGACGATTGTGACGGAGACCATTGGTAGTGTGGGCACTCAGAGCGCGGCCCAGAACTGTGCCGTCCCTGAAGGAACTCGAATCTGTTTCCCACCTTACCCAGCGCTCCGCCTTCGGCTCGGTGCTGGGCTAAGCTATTCCGCGCCTACGGCGCTGGATTTCCGTTAGCAAATTCCATTGGCGGATATCGAGGTTCCTACTTCACGGACGCCCTGAAGGCCGACTCTACGGACACGCGAATTGGTACAGCATCTAGTATGCACCGCGTCCGGAAAGAACGATGGGAATGGTGCGCAGGAAGATCTTGAAATCCAGCCATAGCGACCAGTTATCGATGTAGGTGAGGTCGAGTTGCATCCAGCGGTTGAAGTCGACGTGGCTGCGACCTTCCAACACCCAGGTGCAAGTCAGGCCCGGCCGCATGCGCAGACGCCGCCGCTGCCAGTCTTCATATTGCTCCACTTCCTCGGGAACAGCCGGACGCGGCCCGACGAAGGACATGTCACCCCGCAGGATGTTCCAAAGCTGCGGCAACTCGTCAAGGCTGAAGCGGCGCAGCCAGCGTCCGACGGTGGTGATGCGGGGGTCGTCAGTGATCTTGAAGACTGGGCCATCGAGCTCGTTCAACTGGTGAAGCTCGGCGCGCATCTGTTCGGCATTGTTGATCATGGAACGGAACTTGTACAGCATGAAGCGGCGGCCGCCCAACCCGCAGCGGGTCTGGCGAAAAAGCACCGGGCCAGGCGAGGTAATCCTGATCATGGCCGCGATGCAAAGCAACACTGGCGAAAATGCCACCAACGCTGCGGAGGAAAGCAGCACATCGAAGATGCGCTTGAAAAACAGTCGCAGCTCGCTGTCGGGCGCGCTCGACAGGCTGAGGAGTTGCACATCACGAAACTTTTCCAGATAGATCCGCGAGTAGGCGGCCGGCAAAAACTCCAGTTGCACCCGTGTTCTCATGCCGACATCAGCGCAGTGCTGCATCACGGGTTCAAGCCGAGCCAGTTCCTGCATGTTCACGGCAAAGACAATCTCGTCCACCACTTCTTGCTGCAGAAGGCCACCTAAATCCTCCAGTGGATGCACTCTGTAACCGCCAAGATTTTCGAGCGAGCCGGCGCTTGAGTTGGGATCGACAAAACCAATCAGCCGCAGCCCCATGCCCCGGCTCTCCTCGATCAGGCCCGCCATCTCGCGGGCGCGCGGACCACAGCCCACGATCAGCAAGTAGTAATAACGCTTAAGCCGATCACGCATCCAGGAAACGCCGGAGTGCGTCACCGCGCGGCCCAACACCAGCAGAACGAAATCCACTGCGCCGATCAGCAGGACATAAGTCCGGCTCACATCCACGCGCCGAAATAGATACAAACCGGCGTAGATAACCACGAGCACAACGCCGAGCTGGCTGACGATGTTCAGAATCAGTTGGATCGGATTGCTGAGTTCGAGATCGCGGTAGAATCTGGAAAAATATCCGACTGCCGCCCACGTAATCAGAACGGCGACCAGCAACGGCAGATAATGGCTAAAGGGATAAATGCCGGTGCCCGTCAATCGACGGCTGAAAAAGGCAAAGTGTACCAGTTGCGTGCGCAACAAGTAGGCGACCACGAAGGAGACGCAAGTCACCCCCAGGTCGTGCATTAATGTCACCGAGCTTAATAGCTTGGAACGACGATCAAACACAGTAACTGCCGTTGGTTACATTTGGACGTTAGGACCTGGGAATCCGGTGCACACCGCACGATGACGTCAGCGAAATTGGCGCAGAAACCAATAGAACCGGTGACGTAAGGACCCGTGCCTGTTCTCTACTGTAGCAGCATTTCTAAGCTTTATGCCATTGGTGTAGGCTACTTGATTAACCCGGAAAGCTTCCTCGATGGTACCCGGACAGCAATCTTCCATAACCGAAATCGCGCGCCCGTCCCGTGCTCAAGTTCTGTCTCCTGAAGCAGCGCGGTGGGTATGGCGGCTGGAAGGCCTCATCTTTTTCTTCCTGGCTCTGTTCGCCATTCTTTTGCCGCACTCGATCAAAGGAGCACGCCATGCTTGGATGGCTGCTGGCTTCCTCTGGCTCGCCAAGCTGGCGATCGAGCGCAAGCGCCCCTTTCCGCAGGCTCTCTCCGCGCCACTTCTGGCCTATATCTTTTTGAGCGGTATTTCGACGGCACTCTCCTCTGATCCCTATCTAAGCTGGCCTCGCATGAAAGTCGTATGTCTGGTGCTGGCCGGAATTGTGGTCGCGCAGAATCTAAAACGGCTGTCACAGGTACGCATTCTGGTCTTGCTGTTATTGCTTTCAGGGCTGGCGGCAGCAGCTTTCACCGCATGGCAATACACCTACGGCGTGGGAGTGCGGATTAAACGCATTGTGCCGACGACTGAGTTGCACCGTGCGGGTATCCACAGCGGCGACATCATTACGCAAATCAGCGGCCGCTCTCTGCATAGTCCGGAACAACTGACCAACGTGGTGGAGCAGAGCCCCGCGGGCAGTATGCTTCGCATCAAGTATCTGCAAGGAGAGCCGTTCCACAAACGAGAAACGTTTCTGACCCGCGAACAATTTCTGAAGAGCGGATTAGGCACTTCGAGCCTGCAATTAGCTCGTGGCAAGCCCGACCGTGCGCAAGGTACCCTGGGGCACTACATCGTCTTCGCCGAGATGCTGATGCAACTTGGCTGCCTGGCATGGGCCATGTTCCTGAGCACGCAGCCGCAGAAATGGGGTGCCCGGGCGTTCTTCGCCATCGTGTTCCTGGGGCTCACGGCTGCTCTCATGGCTACTCAAACCCGGGCAGACATCGCGGGGTTGGCAGCGGGTTGTGTCGTCGCGCTCTGGCTACTGGGACGAAAGCAGACCCGGATCTGGGCGTTCGCTGGCCTGGTTCTGCTGTTGCTCGTTGCGACGTTGTGGATCCACCACACCCGCAGGTTGGACTGGATCGGCGCGGGCGACGCCGGAACGCATTTCCGCGTGTTGATGTGGGAAGACGGGCTGCGTCTGGTCCGGCAGCATCCCTGGTTCGGGGTCGGATTGGATACCATTTTCAACCACTGGCAGCAGTGGAACATCCGCGGCTTCTCTCTGTATCACGTGATCTATCACTTCCACTCCGATTACATACAGATCGCCGTGGAACGTGGCCTGCTGACCCTGGCCGCGTGGTTGTGGTTCGTCGTGGCTTACCTAGTCTTCCTATTTCGCTTGCTGCGGCGGACGCGCGAGCATAGCCGCTTTGCTACCGGTGTGGTTGCAGGCGTGCTCGCCGCCTTTGTCGGCTACCTGGTTCCGTCAGCGGTGCAATATTGCCTGGGTGACGATCCGCTGGTGATGATTATGTTCTTCTACTTCGGGCTGGCCGTCGCAATTGATCGCCTGCTGAAAACGCCGGGCGCGGTGGATGTTCGGTAATGCGCGCAGCACCTTGTACCGATACCTCGGAAGCCGCGCCCCTTCATTCATGAATAATCCAGGTTCAGCAGTTGGGTAACCTGGGAAATAAAGCGGAGTCCCATAGGGACGGCGAAGTTGTGACACGCTCTCAGAAGCTCACTCCATCCAAGGTCCGGCCGCTCTGGAACTGCCCTAACGCAACGAACGCTAACAGGCCTTGTCTGTATCGCCGATACCCCTTCTCTACGAACCGGACGACCCAAATCCCTTGGCGCCCCGAGCTGCATCGCTCAGCTCCCCCTCCACAACCTCATGGGCGAGAAATGGGTGTTCCAGCAACTGGGCGATCTTGTCGCCTTTGCGGATGGCATGGGGCTCGTCGCCCAGATTTTCCATCAGCACAATGATCTCTCCGCGATAGCCCGCGTCAATGACCCCGGCATTGCACAGCAACCGCTTTTTCGCGAGGCCTGATCTCGTCTTCACAATCCCTCCTGCTGCCGGCACAAACTCGATGGCGACTCCGGTATGAACTCCTGCTGCTGCATGCGCCGCAATAGTGAGATCTTCGGAAGAGTAGAGATCGTAGCCGATGTCTTCTCCGGGATGGGCTACGGTCGGTAGAACCGCATCAGGCGAGAGCTTCTTCACTTTGAGCATGCGCACTAATTGTGCCAGAAGCGGTGAATCAAGCGAAGTTGCCAGGCTGCTCAATTGCCGACGAAAAATTCCTTCATGATTGGCGCGGCAACAGCATTGCCCATGCAGGTCAATTGAACTGCGCCGCAGATCAAGTTCAATGTCGATTCATGCTGATAAAAAGTTGTCGAAACATATTGGGTTTTGACCTTCGTCCCAACCAGTATCGTCAGTACATGGCCGCCACCGCTCTGAAAATCCGTGTCCCAAGACTCGTCCCAAGTAATGATCAGCAGACCGTCCTGCTGGAATGTGGGATTGCTCAATAGTGCGCCCAGGTATTGCTGCGCCCAGGCGTCACCTACGGCTAGCTTCTGGTCATTCGTGCAATCCGGCATCGTATCAGGGCAATCGTGCATGCTGTTGATCTGGTTCGGTTCGATGAACATGAAGCTGGGGAGATTGCCAGCCGTCAAGTCGGTCTGCAATTGGTCAAGCGAGACCATGTTGGCTGCCTGTGCCGGATCGTTGCGCACATCGGATAGATATGCAGCCGGATCATGGGTCTTGACGTAAGGTAGTGGGCCATCACCCAGATACCCGGTGCTTGGAATGCTCTCCTCATAGGCCTTCCAGCTCTTACCTGAATTGATGACCTCGCGGACCAGGTTGTCGACATCCACCACACCGCTGAAGTTCAGATCGTTGCTGATGATCTGCCCGGTCGTCAGCATGAAATAGTTGCCTAGCGAGGGGTGCACGTCAGCGTAATACTGCGAGGCATAGGCGTTCTGGGTTGCCAAGCTGTTCAGGTAAGGCATCTTGGGATTGTTCAGGATTCCATCTTCCTTCTGGTTTTCGAAGACCACCAGGGCAACATGCCCCACCGGAGGAATGGACGTAACTGGTGGAGGCGCCGGAGGTGGAGGCGCCGGAGTCGGAGGATCAGCGGGAGGCCCAGGGGATGCCAAGTTGCTTGTCGATGAGCCCGCACCACCACAACCAATTCCCAGGAGCAAAACGACTACAAAGAAAAGAACGAGCGATAATCTCATGTAGTTTTTCCCAAACCGTAACAATGGATTCCAGGCTTCTGCGGGGTGTTGCTTCCAGTTTGGCGAAGGAGCAGCGGACGAGGAAAAAATGTATGGCCTGGGTTACGGTGAATCCCTGAGAAGTTCCGCCGTCCCCGGCAGCGAACAACCGGAAAGAATCCGAACATCTGGGCGGCAGAATCTTCTCGACGAACGCCGTCGATCTGCTTAGAGTGATCAGACGAGTATCTCCTGGAGACCCAGCTCTCACCATGAATCAGCTTCCCCCATCCCAAACCGCTGTTCCCTTCTTCGACGAAGGCGCAGTGCGGCGAGTCCTAGATCTGGAAGCTCTGCTGCCCGTCATGGAGCGCGCCCTCATAGATTTTTCTTCCGGCAGAGTGCTGCATCCAGTTCGCAGTGTGGTTTCCGTTGCCCAGCACGGCGGATTCATGGGACTCATGCCCGCCGTCTACGGAGACATCATGGGCGCAAAGCTGGTCAACCTTTACCCCAACAACGCCGAGCGGGGGCTGCCCACCCACCTGGCTATCATCGTGCTGTTTCGTTCGGACACAGGAGAGCCCCTGGCCGTCATGGATGGCCGCTTGATCACCGAATTGCGCACAGCCGCGGTTTCCGCAGTGGCGACCCGGCTACTATCCTCACCCGACGCTTGCAAACTTGCGATTCTTGGCAGCGGGGTGCAGGCTCGCGCCCACGTCAAGGCACTCGGCCTGGTACGAAAATTTGAGCAGATCCGCGTGTGGAGTCGAGACTCGCAACATGCCATGTTGCTGGCAAACGAGATTGGCGGCACAGCTACCTCTGCCGAGGAAGCCGTACGCGACGCGGATGTCGTTGTCACCGTGACCAACTCGTCAGAACCAATACTGCGCGGAAAGTGGTTGAAGCCGGGGGTACTGATCAATGCGGTGGGCGCGGTCGGGCTAAGGCGTCGCGAACTCGATGACGATGCCATGCGGGGCGCTGTGATCGTCGACTCGCGCGAGGCCGCGTCGCAGGAATCGGGCGATATCTTGTTGGCCGGATCCAATGTCTACGCTGAGTTGGGCGAAGTCCTCGCCGGCAGCAAGTCCAAGCCGGAAAGCGAAATCACCGTGTTTAAATCGCTAGGGCTGGCAGTGGAAGATCTGGCCGCGGCGAAACTAGTGCTGGCTGCGCTACAAAAATCCTAGATGACGGCGCGCCGAAAGATAAAATGCCGATAGAATGCACCCTATAAGACAAGATGGAATGCACCTATGAGCCCCAAATCCGAAGAGCTGTTGCGGCCGCGCGATGCCGCCACCGTTTTGGGCGTCAGCTATGCCAGCCTCAAACAGTGGATCTACAAGGGCAAGCTGCGTACCGTGAAAACTGCGGGCGGACACCATCGCATTCCACAAGGTGAAATTGATCGCTATCTCTTCAAGTCGCTTGGCAAACAGCCTGCCGAACGGCGCGCCAATTTTCGCAGCATCAGCGGGCGGAATCAGTTGGTCGGACGCATCGTCGAGGTCCGCATCGAAGGACTGCTCGCGCAAGTGAAGCTTTCCATCGGGGGACAGCATATCACTTCCATCATCACCGCTGACGCCGCCCGCGAGATGCGCCTCCAGCGTGGCGACAAGGCCGCCGCTCTCGTGAAGTCCACTGAGGTAATGATCGTCAAAGTGTAGCGACCAGGAGACTGCGCACGGCGGGCGCAGCAGGTGAGTCGGACGGAAGTCAGGGAAGGCGCTATAGCAGTTTTGAACCAAGGGGTGAAAATGCTGCGAAAAAATGCCGGGCGGCCGCTGGACGACCGGCCACCCGACTGGTTTTACGGCAGGTAATAGCGGAAGGAAGTAAAGATCATGTTCTCGACGGCGTTCGGAGCGCCGCCAATACCAGACCAGGTGTTTCTGATCACGTACGAGTACTGCGGGCCGAATTGGAAGCGTCCCTTCTCGCCGTTGTAGGGCTTGTACCAAAAGCCGACGGTGGCCTCCATCAGGTTACGGGTATCGCCGTTGCAATTGGCCAGACTTCCAGGAGTAAATCCGTTGCCGCCGCCGGGCACAATCTCGGTTTCGCAACCGGAATTATTGAACAGAGGTGAGCCATAACCAACCGGCTTGCCCTTCGAGTTGAGATATGCCGCCCGGCTATCGAACTCGGCTCCGAAGTTGGTGTAAATGTCCATCTTCCTGGCGTGGAATTCCAGCGTACCGAGCGCCTGGTTGCTGTGTAGTGTTGCCAAGGCTCCGTCAGGCTTTACCGTCAAGTCGGGAAGAGTAGAAGTGCCGTATCTTCCAATGCCAGGACCACCCAGGTAGTGGACGCCGAGCTCCACCTTTTTCTGAACCATCATCCAGCGAGCATTGGCGCCGATACCGCCCCCCCACACAGAGTTATTAAATGCGCCAGCCGCGGTGGGCTTCGCCAGGGTTGCGCCAGGGTAAATACGCTCCCGGAAATCGCTCGCCACGCCGAAGATTTCATAGTGTCCAAAGCCTGGCTCAAAGGCGAACTTGACGACGTAGTCAGGCGTCAGGTTCCAGGAGTAATTTGCTGTCGGATTGTACAGGCCGCCGCCGGTGCCCGGAGCTCCAACCAGGAAGTTGGCGGCATTGCCGTGCGCGGTCAAAAGCACTTCGGCGTTCTCCACGGAGACGCCCAGCCAGGCTTTGTTGCTGAAGTTCTTGGTCACGCGCACGCCATATTGCCGCGCCCAACTGAAACCGACCTGGTACTGCGCGTCAATGGTAGAAGGTAGCGCCTCGGTGCGGTTGTCGAGACCCTTGCGCGTTTCGGTTACCAGGCTCCACATCTGCCCGCCTGTAAAGGCCCAACCATTGCTAAATGCCGCCTGCCCCCACACCTGGCGCTGACGCAGGGTATAGCTGTTGCTCTGGTTGTTGTTGGAGGTTATACCCGCGGACAAAAAGTCAGCCTCGTAGTAGCCGGTGGCATTCACATTGGCCAACTTGCCCTGAGCCAACATGGAAATACGGGACTGACGGCCGGATCCATAGAACTCGGAGGCTTTGGATTGCGAGGCCGCGCCGTAGGGAATGGTATTAAACGGCGTGTTGATGTCGGCCGTGAGGGCATGGGAGCGCCACACACTTTCTGCCGCCAGGAAGCCGCCGGGAGTAAGCGTGACTCCCTTGTAATGAATGGCCAACGGACTCTCAAGGCTGTTAACCCGCTTCTGCGTTTCCTGTAGCTCGTTCACGGTGTTGCCGGAGACTGTCTTCAGGTCGGCGACGTCGTGCTGCAGCGGGTCCATGTACTGCTTGTCCAAGTCTTCGGCCTTGGGAACCGCCGCGTTGGCAGTCTCTTGCGCCTGCTGCGCCACCGTCTGCGCTTGGCTTACCTGCTGCTGTAATTGCTGGATCGCCTGGTCGCGGCTGGCTATTTGCTGCTGCAATTGTTGAATTTGCTGCTGTTGCGCGGAAATGGCATCTTTCATGTCCTCCAGCGTTTTGGAAACCGGAGCGGAACTGCTGTGGCGCGCAGTTTTCGGCTTCGGATTCGGAGACTCGGTTTGTGCGACAACGCTCGTCGTGATCAGAACCGAGAGCGCTAAGGCTAGTGGTCGTTTCATTTTCTCTCCTGAAATCTCAGTGGGGCAGATGAATTACAACCAATTTGCGAACCTTGGATCGTCGATGCGAACCTGTAGTTTGTGGATTTAGGTTCCCCCGAATCGTAAGTTGGAGAAGTTACAAGTTTGTGAAAACCTGATGAATGTTCCACGAATAACCCCCGGTGAACGGGCGGAGGAGCGAAACAAGCAACAGCCCCGGAGTTCCCGCTCTCTGCAGGACTCCCTCACGACGGATATCCGGTAGCACGATTCATCTTCCTGTAATGTTTATTGTCTATGCTGGCAACGAAATTGACCTACGATGTTCGGATGTCCGCACGATCAGAGCCTTGCGGTCGAAAGCGCCTGGTCGATCGACACTGGCGTGTGGGTTGGCAGATTTTGCTGATCTGCAGAATAATTTGAGGGCGGAGGAAGTCATGAGAAAAGTTCTGACTTTGGGGTATCCATGCAAGTGGCTGGCGACGGTTCTGTTCGTGGCGGCCGTCTTTCTGTCAACTAAAGAACTTGTGGCGCAGACGCCCGCCGCTGGGGCTTCCCCGCAAGCGCAGGAGTTCACGCAAAATGTGAAGGAAGTCTACTTCCCTTTCAACATCTACACCCGGGTTGTGGATCGTTCCGTCTTAAATTCCGATGCAGAATGGTTGAAGCAGCACCCCGACTCCCATCTGTGGATCCAGGGTTATGCCGATATCCGCGGCGACATCTTTTACAACCTTGTGCTCTCCTACCGGCGCGCCCAGTTTATAAAGTCAACCCTGGTAAAGGGCGGAGTGAATGAGTCGCAGATCGGCTTCGCGACCGGCTGGGGAAAACTCTATCCCATTTGCCAGGCCACCGACGATAGCTGCTATCAGAAGCAGCGTCGCGCTGACATCATACCGCCCGATACGATGTAGTTACGGACCGCCCTTTGCAACCACTCAACCGACGGTGGCAAGTCGGGAAATTTGACGCGCTCAATATCCACCGCGTCGTAGGCGCAGCGTCAGTGCCTGCGAGCACCGTCGCGTGCGCGTGGTTGGCTTGAACGCTGGGAAGGCACGCCTGTTCACGTGCCGCGCGTTTGTCGCAACTGCTGCTACATTGTTATAATTCAGCTGCCGCAGCATAGTCATCCTTCGATCTTTGCGCACTCGGCGCGCTGTGGCCAGGTAGCTCAGCTGGTAGAGCGCAGCCCTGAAAAGGCTGGCGTCGGCGGTTCAACTCCGTCCCTGGCCACCACATTTCAAAGGCTTTAATTCCCATTCCGATTTCACATATTACCGGCAGTTTACCGGCAGTTGCTGCTCTTACTCGACCGAGCCGCTTCCGATCAGCTCCGTCCTCCTGTGGCTGAACAGAAGCTCAAGAAACATTCCCTGGGCCTTCAGCCTGTCTTCCGACATCGACTTGGCATAGATTTCGAGGGTCGTTTTCAAGTTCTGGTGCCGCAGAATCTCCTGCACCGTCTTGACATCGACTCTCATCTTCACCAAAACCGATGCCAGCGTTCTCCGGAAGGTGTGAAAGCCGAAGGTACGGGGTGGCGCGACCACTCCTGCCTTCCTCGCCGCTACTCTCAAGTAATCCGCAACCAGCATGTTCGCTGCAGGTGGTTTCGTCCCTTTCAAACGAAGACTGGGAAACACCAGGTCTTCATCGTTGGGATAGAGCGTCCCCTTGCGCCAGGCAAGAAGATGCGCCGCCAGCAGTGGGTGCATTGGCACAGGCGCTTTCGATGCCTTCGACTTGGGCGGGCCGAAACGGCGTTCGACGTAAGCCCGCCGTACCCGGATTAGCTGGTCCGTGAAATCCAGGTCTTCCCATCTGAGGGCCAGGACTTCAGAGACGCGTAGCGCTGTGGCCGCATCGGTAATGATCATCGTGCGGCGCATCAGGATGTCGAGCACTTGGGGCAGCGTGAGGATGATAAGACTCAAGAGGAAACGGGGTACGCCTCAAGGATAGGCCGATCGGAATGGCTGCCCACACAATCATCGCAAAGGACAGAATCGAACTAACTGGGCGCTCCATCGGCGGGACTAAGTCAAGCGCCACGAGCCCCAGTTGGTAGGTCGCCAGCATCGCGAGTATCAGCACTATGAAGCGTCCCGCGTAGGTTCTTGCGCGGTTTTCCTCGAGTTCATGCTGCAGAGCGTCGGCGCCTTGACGGGTAGTCGCGCGCAGGCGCGTTGCGAGGATCTTTCCCACATTGCTGAGCACAATAACGCGAGTGTCGGCCAGGGCAGGCGAGCCGGCAAAGCCCAATACATTGCTGCGTCTGCGCTCTGAATCAGACTCTCCCCATCCTGACCGTTTTCAGGAAAGATACTGATGCCCATGCTGGCAGTGTTTGCAGTGAGATACGCCGCCGCATCCAGGTCGATCGCTGGGGTGGGGAGGGACTCGATTGTGGCAAAGTTAATGATTTTTATCACGTCTGCCATCGGCAAGCCCAACGCTGCCTGAACATCCAGTCATTCTTTCGGCTGCGGGGTTGAGGTAGGCGATTCTGCCAGCGAAGTCTATGCTGACGATGGCGTCTCCAATGCAGCTGAGAATATCCTGCGCCGACATTGCGGGATCGCGTTGCGGCCCTGACCTGGTTTCGCCCTCGGAGCCCGAGTCTTCAAAGTCATTAGGTTGCAAAGCCCCTCCTGTATATCTGTATATCCGCAATCGAGTGCGGATGGGATGGCACCAAGGAAAAACCCCACGTCACCTCGGTTAAGGCTAGCGTGGGGCTGTGGTGGACGAACAGTAATTCGTCCTGTCGTGCGAAGGTTCGGGAGTGATCTAGTAGACCGCCCAGGGAGTTGAGTCGTTAACTAAAGTTGAGCGATTACCAGCACCGCTATTGGCTAACGTCAGCCGATATAACAAGGATGGAGGTGGCGTAATAGTCTCATGCGAGGCGAAACACATTGCGCCGCGGATCGTGCGTCACTCATTTTCTTGGGAGCCCCTCGGTTCGCGCCAGAGAAGGGGCATCCGGCCGTCGTTGCGACTGGAAAACCGTACCACATGACTCAAAATACAAGTCTAAAAGGGTTGAGAGGTGGCGAGTTCATCGGCCTTAACAATGTGGAAGGTGACCGCTACTGCAAAGCCAGCGGTATTGGTTACACGAACCACGCGTCCATTACCCCGCAAGCGACCCGCCGCGGGTGCTCCCTGTCCTATAGGCGGCAACGTCACCATCACTTCAATCTCCGCCCCGAGCGGCGGCTCCCGATGAGTGAGAATCGACACTCCAGAGCAACCAATATCATGGGTCACTCCGGTGCCGCGGTACCAAGTCTTATCGGTCCTCCATTTGAAACAGACCCGTGCAGCAATCGAATAGCGATTTGTAACTCTCGCTTCGCCCGCTTTCTGACGGCGGCACGGGCGCCCTTCAATCATATATTCTCCCAACCAGCACCCTAGAGCGCTGACCCACCTCACATAAATGGATCGCAACTACAAGATCACTTATCGAGTCGGATTGCGCACCAACAAGACCTGGTTGTGTGAGCATCTTGTCCTTCACGTCAGCAATTCGGCCACGCACAGCGGGCTGATAATACTTCGCGAACATACAGGAGTTATTGGCTGTTTGCTCATAGCAGCGGCTGAGCCGGGATGGAAGCAGTGTGTTTCGTGACGCGCCTGCGTTGGAGCGCTACTGCAAGGTAGTCGAGCGATGGCCCTTGCCAAGTCTAGGACGGTTGATCAGCGATGAGGTGGTGCTGGAGGGAGGGCGAAAGGACGGCTTTCTGACCAATAAGCTGGCGGCGCGTCATGCATTCGAGAATTGCATCGGCTCGAAATGCTCCATTCTGCGGTGGGAAGAAATTCAACTGCGGTTGCCCCGTTGGCACAGTGGTTTTCGGCCCATGCCCGCCCTTTGAGCGGCAATGCTCCTACACAAGTGCGCTGAATGATGACAGCCCCCTGAGGGTCTGTTTCTGTACTTTACCGGAACTGTTTTTAGGGAGGCTTTCGAGTACAACGATCTCTTTGGGCACGAGTTGCGGGGCCATGCGCTCTTTGCAAAAACGGAGTAAGCGTTCTTCAACTCCGGCGCAATCGCCTTTCGAAGCGACCACAAAGGCTTTCACCGCTTCACCGAGAACATCATCGGGTACTCCGACCACGGCTGCTTCGAGTAGACCATCGAACTCCAAAAGTTGGTCCTCCAACTGTTGGCAACTGATGCGCTTGCCGCCACACTTCAAGAAGTCTTTCGCGCGATCGACCACATATAGGAACCCGTCGTCGTCTACCGTGGCAAGATCGCCAGTATAGAGCTTACCATTGCGAAAATAATTCGCTGATTCTGTGGGTGCCCGCCAGTAGCCTTGAGCGACATTTTTACCTTCGGCTACGATTTCACCGATCTCGCCGGCGCGTACTTGATCGCCCGATTCGTTAAGTACCTGGAGTGTAACCCCTGGGATGGCCTTGCCGATCGAGCCTACCTTCGCTTCCAACGATTCCGGAGGTAGATATGCGAGTCGTGCTGTGGCTTCCGTCTGACCGTACATCACAAACACTTGCGTTTCTGGTAATGCCTCACGCAATTTCCGGATAAAGAGCGGAGCCAAGTGTCCACCGGCCTGCTGGACATATCGCAGATGTGGAAAATGCCTTTTGCGCAAGCTCGACCTGCGCAACAGTATCTGAAAATGACTGGGGACGCCGGCGAAACCTGTACACTCCGTACATAACATTCGTTCTAGAACGACTTCCGGGTACATGAAGGACACATCGATAACCAGGCTTCCCCCCGCCCTCAAATGGGTATGCAGGAGCGAGACTCCGAAGCAGTAGTGGAACGGCAAGACGGCCATGATACGGTCGTCTTTTGTGAGTCTCAGATATTGAATGATGGATTCAGTATTCGCCATTATGTTGGCGTGGGATACCATCACTCCACGGCTCCTTCCCGTCGAGCCCGAAGTGAACATGAGTGCCGCTAAGTCTTCCGGGTAAACCACCGGTAGAGAGGACGTTTGGTTCAGAGCTTCGACGCGAGCCTCACTGAGCGTTCTTTGTGACGCGCACTCTGGCAGACCGGGCGCTTTGCGATCCGTTACGATATGAAGCCCAAGAACGTGGCCTTTAGCTTTCCTAGCGAACCCGGCCTGAACACATGCAACCCTAGCCTCTGTTGTCTGGAGAACATCGTTGAGGTCCTGAGGTGAAATATCGACTGCCAGCGGCACACAAACTAAGCCCGCCTGCAAAGCGCCTAAATATGAAACCGCCCAGAAGAAGGAGTTGTGACTCACCAAGAGTATCCGATCGCCCTTGTGAGCACCGATTAGTACAAAATATCTTGCAACTTCGAGCGCAGCACTTTGTAGCTCACCGTAAGTGCAGCTCTCCGCAGCCAACTGAAGCGCAATACGGTTCGGTTCTTTATTGGCAAGCAGAAACGTAGTTACATTGTTATCGCATGGGTCCATGCTATTACCCCTGTGCAGCTAGACGCGCGACATTGGACAATCTCTTAACCAACAGTTTGGGGATCTCCGCTGAAGGCAAGCATTAACCACGACGTCATACTCTTAATGCAGTTCACGTTTCTTTCGGTCTATATCGATTTCTTCGACGAGCAATGGTGCCGCATGAAGGTAGCGCGCGACCTTCCTCTTCGATTCGATCATGTGATAGACGCGCTCAACTTGCTCGGCATCTATTCCCACAGCAGGCGCCAGTTCCAGAGCCGGTATTCCATTATTCTTGCCATATAGGCAGAGATCCATTTTGTCGAGGGGCAGAGAAAAATAGAATTCCTCTTGAGATTGCTCTAGCGAATATGTATCGGTAGTGGAGGGCCTCCGCTGAATCTCCTCGGGAACGCCTAGATAGGCTGCCAGCTGATATACCTGGGACTTGTAAAGATGTGCGATCGGCTTGAAGTCCGCAGCCCCGTCTCCAAGCTTTACAAAGAACCCTTGATCATATTCCAGTCTATTTGGCGTGCCGGATACTGCGTACTGCAGCAGGTCGGCATAGTAGTATTCCATCATCTTTCGCGTCCGTTGCTTGAAGTTTGTGGCAGCAAGGATGCCCAAATAAGCCGCCGCACTTAGCCGCACCGTCTTCGTTTCTCCCTCCGGAGTCTGAATAACCACGGAGAAGACTGCATAACGATTTGAGTCAACAAGGTTGGGCAGGACTATTTTGCACTTATACCCTTCACCGTATTCGGGAAAGACGGTCCGAACGGACTCATCGCGACGCTCGTAACAACGCGCCGCTTGGAGAACAGGACTGATATCCTCCACCACCGCGCGAACGTCCAAAGCTTCGGCGACCATCCGTCCCAGACGAAGGCTCTCAGAGGACGAGTCGGTCTCCGGCAGAAACAAAACAAAAACACGTTCCTTGCCCAAGGCGCGGGCACAGAGAAAAGCGACGACACTGCTGTCGATTCCTCCCGAAACAGCCACTATGGCCCCCTTCCGCTTTAGTCGATCGAAAACAATGTCGCGGATGGCGGCAACGATACGTTCGGTCTCACTGGCGGGGTCCAGACGCAGAACGTCTGGGCTAACGACGCAACCGGTACTCATGCGTTTCCTCCAAGGACAGTCTCCTGAGCTGCGGAAACGCCTAGTTCCACCGCGCCGTTCAGTTTCCGATGGAGATAGGCTGAGACAGCGTTGATAGAGTCCAGATGTTGGGGAATCAGCTCTTCGTCTTGGACCGTGATACCGTAGGTTTCCTCCAAGAAGCCGACCAACTGAAGGACTCCGGTTGAGTCAATGATTCCGTGGGCGAGAAAGGAATCATCGTCTTCAAAGCTGTAATCCTGGCCCATGAGATAGTTCTCTACGACGAAGCTCCGCACGTCCTGTGCGATGGTTGCTGAATGCATACAGTTACACCTTTCTTGCAATA
Organism: uncultured Acidobacteriaceae bacterium; assembly: GCA_963763725.1. Classification (GTDB taxonomy): domain Bacteria; phylum Acidobacteriota; class Terriglobia; order Terriglobales; family Acidobacteriaceae; genus Bog-257. The sequence continues at coordinate 109,065 of CAVXQI010000005.1, read as the reverse complement.
GTGATTGGAAAAGTCACAATTAGTCCGCAGCCAATGATGCAACGCCAGGCTGAACTATAAGTTGGCAAGGGCGAGAAGTAGACGTTTGGCCGCTGCACGTCGGCCCGCTTGGTTCAGATGACCCCCATCCGTCGTAAACTCGGGAGCGAGTATGTAGATCTTCTCTTTGCCGCGCATGAAATATGATCGTGAGCCGTCGGGCCGTGTGGATTCGGCTTCGGCCAGGTCAAAGATTGGATCGGTGGCGGCATAGGTCTGCGTCAGCAGGCTATTGAACTCATTACGCTTCGCATTAATATCTCCCGCCGTGGTCCTGCCAAGCAGAGTCTTAAGCCGGAATTTTGTGTCCTGCTCCACGGTGGTTAGAGGAACTGTAATGTGCACGATCCTAAGCGAGGGATATTTATGTTTGAGTGCGTTGATTTCCTTGCGGTAGCCCTCAAACATTTGCTGGACATCTGTGGAAGCGTCGATGTCCACATAGCAGTACTTGTACATGGCAATTCCGCCCTGCATCCCCATACCCTTGTCGAGGATAGCGGCAAAGGCCTCGTTCTTAGATTGGGGTTTTCGGTTTTCTCCGATCAGGGACTCAACGAAGGCCGGCCCCGGAACAGACTCCGGATCCGCGGAGTTTACAATCTTAAGCTTCAGCCGTGGGTCATCCGCCATAACTTCTCTGATGCCCTCTATGATGTTTTCGCCGACGGACTGGTGACCGAAAAACACTTTCTTGGTCTCCAGGCTGGACACTTGCTGATCACTCAAGGTTAAGCCGTTAACGACACCTGTCGACATCACCTCATCCCTCCTACAGGCTGCAAGACCCACGACGAGAAGTAGAGCCACGAGGCATCCCAGCCCGTGTATTCTTTTAAACCGCAGTAACATGTCAAATTAGCCACTCAGGCGGGAGCTGCTAAAAGGGGAAGCACTCTCTTGCAGCGATCCTGCATAGGTAGTCTCAGCGCCTGTCCGCATTGGATGAGTGCGCGTAACGCTGCTTCGTTTGCTGGGATTCATGAAGCATTCCAGCAGAATCTCGGTGGACAGAATGCCGACCAGGGCCATATTGTCTTTCGTGCTGCACGCTCGCCCCGTCTTGAACTTGGCGACGAGTGCAGCAACTGCCTGGGGATTGAAGATCCCTTCCCGCTTTATCTTTTGCGGCAACAACATCTCCTCCAGATAGCTTCCTGCAGGTCCAAGGAAGCTCTTTCCGTCTGGCGCCCGATACGGCTGTTTATGCCGCTTGCGGATCGATTCGGGAATCAAGCCATTTGCAACCTTCTTCAACAGATACTTCTCGTCCAGGACCTTCATCTTGAGCCTAGGCGGAAGTTTGGCAGCAAATTCGACCAAGCGGTGGTCAAGGAATGGATACCGCCCCTCGACGGCGTGCGCCATGGCCATACGATCGCCTTGGGAAGACAAGATGAACCCGGGCAAAAGATACCTGGCTTCCAGATACTCCGCCTGATTGAACGTGTCCCATGAAGCATAGGACCATGGCAGAGTCCGCTCAAGCTCAGAAAATGGTGTAGAGGATTGGGTTTCCGCGCGAACCGCATCGGACAGGAACACCTTCAGCTTGGCCGTCAGCTCCCAGCGTGGCAAGTGCGAAAAGAAATGGCTTTCAAGGTCTTCTGGATGTCACATGGAAGAAGCTCTTCAGATAAGCCGACGACTGTCGCTGAATGCCATCCATGTAGGGATAGAGGCGCTTAAGGAGCGAGCGGGCGCCAATCTGATGCCGGATTCCGCCCCCAAAAACGACGGATCTTCGCCTCTTTGAAAATGTCGTATCCGCCCATGGTCTCGTCTGCACCTTCGCCGGTCAGCACCACTTTGAAACCGCTGTCCCGAACCAGTTCGGAGAGCAGATACAGCGGCGCCGGTGCGGTGCGCACAATAGGCTGCTCCGTATGCCAGATCACCTCGGGAAACACTCTGGCGATGTCTTCGTACGAGCAATGCACTTCGCTGTGCTCCGTGTGCAAGAACGCGCTGGCTTCCTGCTGATACGCACTTTCATTGAACTCGGCGTCGTCAAAGCTGACCGAAAAGGTCCTCAGCCTGTCCCCCGCCAGCATCTTGGTCAGGGCCGTGATCAGCGTGGAGTCAAGGCCTCCGCTCAGGTACGCTCCCACAGGAACGTCGGAGCGCAGCCGGATACGAGTGGCATCGAGCAACAAGGCGAGCAACTCCTCGGTAAGCCTTCTTTCGCCACCTTCTGTCCCGTCATTTTCAGGAGCGTACTCTAGGCGCCAATACTGCCAGACTCGAACTTGCCCGTTTTCCAGGATCAGGGAATGTCCCGGTGGAAGTTGGCAGATGTTTTGAACGCCGTCCGCGGCGGCAATGTGACCCAGAAGGTGAAGATCTGGTCCAGCGCGCGCAAGTCCATTTCACAGTCGACCTCGGGGCAGGCGAGCAGGGCCTTTATTTCCGACGCAAACAAGAAGCTGTGAGCGGTTTGTGTGTAAAACAAAGGCCTGACGCCCATCCGGTCACGCGAGAGAAAGAGCTTCCGCTGCGTCACGTCCCAGATGGCAAACGCCCATTGGCCATTGAAGCGCTCGACGCACTTCTCCCCTTCTTCCTGGTAGAGATGCAAAATGACTTCGGTGTCAGAGCGCGTGGCAAACTTGTGACCCTTTGCGATCAACTCATTCCGCAGCTCGAGGTAGTTGAATATTTCGCCGTTGAAGGTAATCCAGAGCCTGCCCTCTGCAATGGACATCGGCTGGTGACCACCTTCGAGGTCAATGATGCTTAGACGGCGATGCGCCAGTCCAGCGCCGTTGGCGGCATAAATGCCTTGGTCATCTGGGCCACGATGGGCCAACGCCGCGATCATCTCCTCGAGCTGATCGGGGTCCACAGCGCCGCCACGCAATTCAATGCTTCCAGCTATTCCACACATTTGGTTGTATCGGCTAGTCCCACGCTGGCCACACAGGTGTGCAACCAGCGCTCAAATTGTAAGTCGTAGTTTTCACAGATCCTAGATCGTGGTGCATATCTGACGAGGTTGTCAAAGGGGCGAAAAAGCGGGTATTCTTGGCGAACGGTGTGGAGCGCATTTCCGTTAGTAATCTCTCCCCTTGGCGGGAGAGATTGCTCGGAACGGCCTATAGCAGTCACCTTATCATGCCAGCGTCAACCCTGATTCCTTGGATGGGGTGGTGGATACCTAGCTGCTGAAGCGATACCAGCACCCAGCTGACGTATTCGTGAACACTTCGGAGCCAGCCACTATGTACTTCACTGGCTGAACCCGCCACCCGACCAGTTAGCGGCCATGGGGGTACCGCCGCCTGGATTAAGCGACCAGCCGGGAGAACCGCCCGTAATCTGTGTGTCCAAAGTAGTCAAAAGCAGGGCCCCGGTCGTGACATCAATGTAACTGAGCAACGGCCCTTGTGCCTGTAGGCGAACATAATCACCCGCGGCGACTGCGCAATAAGTTGAATCTGCGGCAAGGACGGTCGGCTGCCCGTTGATATCCCTGTCGATCAGGACGGAGCAGGTCCCCGTTGGCCCGACCCTGTTAACAAAAGCGACATAGTGAGTATCGACACTGCCCTGATACCGCACTATTGCGCCATTCACGTCCTGGTTGGACGAGATTACTTGGGCTTGACTCCATTGGTCGCTGGGGAAGCCTACCGCCGTATAATATTCCTTCCCGTGCCCTTGTCCGGGTGGCTGACCTTGGCCATCCGATTCAATCTGTTGGTTGATGATTTGAATAGAGAAGTATCCTGGTCCGATCGCCCAGTTCGTGCCGAGATTCGGAGCGTTGCTACGGTTGAAACTGTCGGACGCGAGGGTAGTCAAAGTGAGCGGGGCCGTAGTGAGTCCCGCTGACCAGTTAGTCAAGATACTCCCCGTGCCGCCGACATAGAAACCCGGATAACCTGCCACGAGAGTGGAATCGTTCGCGGTAAGCAAGACCGTGGAGCTCGTGACGTTTGTCAGCGTAAGAAGGGTCCCCTGCGCCGAAAGTTGGACATTGTCGTTGGGTAGAATTGTTAAACCGCCCGCGCTTGCAATCGGAGACATGTTGCCATTAACGTCCATAAGGATATAGGCATTGGCGGTGCCAGTTCCAAGGCTGCTGACCGTTCCCGCATAAAAGGTCCCATTTGAAGTCATACGGACGGCAGGGCCGATACTGCCGTTGCCTTGGGCTACGATCTGCGCTTGCGCATACTGATCAGTCGGCCAGTTGATGCCGCCGTAGTAGAGTGCCTTTGTGCGACCGTAAGTGCTCGTAGCTTGCTGGTTGACAATCGAAGGCGCGTTATCGCTGTCCAGAACCGTTGTCCAGTTAGAACCTAGCGAGCCATTGGGTCGGCTAAAGTTGTCGGTTGCAAACTGCTGCATTCCGCCGCCCGACAGCACTGGGGTCACCCATAACGTTGCCGCCTGCGTGCCGTTGTATGTCGCGGAAATTGTCACTGCGGTTGTTGAAGCTACGGCATTTGTCATCACAGTGAACGTCCCACTGGTGGCTCCAGACGGTATAGCCATGCTCGCGGGAACTGTCGCGGCAGAGGTGTTATTGCTCGTAAGCGTCACCACGGCATCGCCCGCCGGAGCGGGACCGTTAAGGACAAGAGTCCCAGTTGAAGAAGCTGCCCCGCCGGCCACCATTGCCGGGTTCAAGGAGAGTGAAGACAGCATGACCGGATTCACCGTCAGCGTCGACCCTTGCGTGCCATTGTAAGTCCCTGAGATTGTCACCGGAGTTACCACGCCGACCGCACTGGTGGTGATCTGGAACGTCGCCGTTATAGCTCCCGCCGTGACAGTCACGCTCGCCGGCACTGTCGCCACGGACGGGACACTGCTCGTCAGCCCCACCACTATCCCGCCTGCCGGTGCAACACCATCTAAGACAACAGTCCCGGTTGACGATGTTCCACCCGTCACCGTGGCTGGGCTCAACGTCAGCGCGCTGATGGTACTCGCTTGCGTGAAGGTGCCCATTACGGCGAGCTCAGCAAGGCCTGTGTTTTGGCCCACGGCTGAGTTGACCGTGAATTGCATCCAGGTAACTCTCTTGGAGGCAAAGGAAACCGTTAGCGGGGTACCGTCGTTTGGGAGCGCCCCTACTGGCACTGTGCTCTGGTCACTAAAAGTTAGCGTTCCCGAGGTGATGTTATCTGTGAGGTTTGGCCTGTCGTAAAGAACCACCTGCGAAGTCGTGACGGGAAGAGTCCATGAGAGTTTGATCCACGCACCAGCCAACTGCCCGTTGGTTGCCCATTCTTTGGTGTAATCCCCGGCGGACCCGTCCACAATCCCATCAATCGCTTTGATACCTTGCTGCTGGTACTGATCGTTTTCGGACGAATCGGAAACAGTCGCCATGGTCGCCAGATTCGGGGGCACATAAGGAGCCACCCTGAGGCTTACATTCGAGTTCTGTCCCACATAATAGCCCGACAATGTAACCGAAACTGGCGACAGCACCGCCTGAGTTGTGACAGGGAAGGTGGCGCTGGTCGAACCCGCGGGGACGGTTACACTCGCGGGCGTCGTGGCCACTGAAGACTGATTGCTTGAGAGAGTAATCGCTGCGCCCCCAGTCGGCGCCGGGCCGCTTAGAGTAACTGTGCCTGTCGAAGCGTTGCCTCCGCCCACGGTGGCTGGGTTCACCGTAATCGAGGACACGATGACGGATGGCTGCAGCACAGTCAGGAATGCATTTTGGGTTCCACCTCCCAAAGAAGCAGAAATTGTGACGGCCGTCGTCGAACTCACGTAAATGGTGCTCACCTCGAAGTTTGCCGTGCTTGCCCCCGGAGCCACCGTGACGATAGGGGGAACGGTTGCCACGGCAGGGTTGGTGCTCGAGAGAGAGACCACCGCCCCGTGGGGCGCCGCAGCGGTTAGTACCACCGTGCCTACAGCGGTACTTCCGCTGGCCACGCTCGCCGGATTCAATGCAAGCGATGACACCGAGATCCCAGACGAACCCGACGGCGTCACCATTACAAACGTACTGTTTTGAGTCGTCCCTCCCTGGCCATCGCTGACAGTAACGGTGGGCGCCAGATAGGTTGGCGTTGCGACAATAGGGGGGTTGAATACGACGTTGGATCCTGATCCACTAAACGTTCCGCTAGCAGCTGTCCAACTATAGCTGAGTATCTGTCCATCCACATCGAAGGCGGCAACACTCAGATTGGTAGTCTGTGCGTCGGTAATTGAAGCGGTAAGTGGCTGCCCATATTGATCATTCTGGATTGAAGCAGATGGTACGGGTCCTTTATAGACTTGGGGGTGATTCAACTGGCTCCCGGCCAATTCGCCGAACACCTCAATCTCAGTCAATCCAATATTCTGGCCTTTTGCATTGTCAATTGTGAACCGCATTGACGTGACCGTTTTGGGCGCAAACGATATCAGCGAACCATCGCCAGTAATGGGCAGTTGTCCGACAGGAACATGGCTACCGTCGCTAAACTGAAGGGTCCCGGAAACGACGTTGTCAACGCCGTCCATCCGGTTATAGAGTATTACCTGAGAGATCGTGACAGGGCTCGGCCAACTGAGGTTGATCCAAGCTCCATTGAGTTCTCCCTGCGTAACCCATTCCCAAGGTGCATAGCCTGGGTAGCCCTCGATGAACCCATCCACCGTGCTGGCACCGATTTGGCCCGACCCTAGAGTGTCGGAAGAATCCGTGACGGTGGCGAGGCCTGCCAGATTCGTAGAGAAATCTCGGATCCAGAACCACTCATTTTCCTTCACGAAAGAGAACAGATAGTTTGTTGGAACGTCTCCCCCCTGCGATACATAGGTTGAAATGACTTGGGCTTTCAGGTTGGCGCTTTGGGTTGGATTCTGCATGGGTGCGGGAACGGGAAGGCTTTCAACATTATCCCATTCGTAAGGCGTCATGCTGCCCAAGTAGTAGGGCTCGGGAAACGGCTGCGTTGGGACGAAGGAAGGCAGAATCCCCGGCCCCCCACCAGGCCATTGATAATTTGCGTTAATCGGAACACCGCACGATGAGCATGGAGGATGTATGAGGGTCTCGTGCACTCTTGTCGACAACGCTACTCCCTGCCTTCTCAGGTCAAGCAAGGCTTCGACCACAAAATTAAATGTTGCTTGATGGTCCGGATGATCGTCCCACACACCAGTTGTATAGATGTCGCTAGGCTGAAGGTTTTGTAGCAAGGCCTCCATATCTCCGAGGATAGTCTGACGGTTGTACGGTCCGGGTACGCCGTACAAGTACTGGTGATAGGACACGCCACCAAGTCCCTGATTTGCATACGTCGCAGTCTGACCGGCCGGCGATGTGATCACTTGCATTGGAGAGCCACTCTGGTATAGACCTTGCAAAGCTTGGTCGCCGTATCCCATAAAGATCACATTTTGCGCGCTTACCCCAAGAACCCTCATGGCCGCGACGGACTCAGCCTCGCGTTGCAGACCCAGGGGCACCCCCGGCGAATAATAGTCGCCATTAGTAACTACAACAACATTAACGGTGTAACCTTGTAGTAGGGCGTTGTAGATCACGCCCGAGCAGCACAGCGCCTCATCATCCGGATGAGGCGCTAAAATGACAATGTTCTTGCTCTGCGCTGCTGCCGTCTTGGGGATTAAGAAGAGCATACCTACGAAAGCTAATAACGTGATCGTTATTGTGCATATGCCAACGCGAGCGCGCACATAGCGCGCTATTCTGAGCGATCCCGCTGCTTTCATTGTTCTGGTTTTCATTTTTATAACCCTCCAAGAAGAGATGTCGTTCTCCTCATTCGCGCTAGAAGGGGAGATGCTGGGAATGAAATCGTTGACACTAACACGCCCACACTATTTTCGATTGTAGCCATCTTAGCTCTGACCCTTGTACTGTCAAGGCTGATAATTCTTGCAACCCCGTTGCAAGCGCTTGCAACCACCCCATGCGCCGGTGCAGACGGAACTTCATAGAGTCTCTCGTGCCCAATCGGTATGACCATCCTTGCTCCCCTACCGCACTTGCGATACCGGAGAGCTGGCTGGGGGGGCTAGTAGTGTGGGGATGTGGCGCAACGATGATGTCGGGGGCACTTTCTCGCTACGACTGCATCAAACGGGCCCCATCCATCCTTCTTTTTCTGTCGTATCGATCAATTCTACGTTGAGACTATTCCCTATCAAGAAGAATGCAATATCTCTATTTCTAAAGGCTTCGCCAGGTTCTGGGGGCACAATCAGCCGTGCTCCCTGCGCTTTCAAAAGTGGGATCTGAAGTTTAAGGTTGTCACACCTGAAGCAGAGATGATGAAGTCCTCCGCCCCTTCGGGCAAACAGTGACACCGGTGACGCCGGTCCTGATGGCTCCAACAATTTGATGGTCACAGAGTTCCTTCTCGAGAGAAAGACAACCCTCACCTTCTGTCGAGTATTTGTTACGATGTCTGAGTTCCTGATATATCCAAACAGATCTTCCCATTGCTTTATTCCTTGTTCTAGCGACCGCACAACAATTCCGATATGGTCTATGACCATAGAGTTCCATTGTCGGTCTTTGAGCTCGGCGTTTAACATTAGCTGTCTCAGTACCCTTCAACGAGTTTAGGTCAGGCGCACGTTCATGGGACGGGCTGACGTTTGGCAGCTTCAGCTACACCCGGACGACTGGATCCCAACACCCAAGTCCCTGTAACCGGGTCAAACTGCTTTACAATGCGGGCGGGATTTCCCGACAGCACTGAATATGGAGGCGCGCTTTTCGTGACCACCGCGTTAGCGGCCACTACACAATTGCGGCCTAGCACTAGCTCGCCCTCAGTGCAGACGATGGCCGCTCCCTGGCCTATCCAAGAGCCTTGGCCGATTCGAATTCTGCCACCCTCCACGATACCTTGTTGCCTAATGGGCAGTGTAACGTCGTCGTACGCATGGCCGTGATCCTGGATTAGTACCGACGCAGACACTATTACGTCAGGTTCCAGGTGGATGCAGTTCCTCGCGGTTATGTGAGAGCGGCGACCAATCAGGCAATTGTCGTCAACTATGAGGGTCGAGCCACCTTTATACTCCAGAGGAAACCAAGCATGCAGCCATACGTCTTTGTGTACGATCACGGAATTCCCGATTCTCATCAAGCTTGGGTTCCGCAGGTCAGACGTGTAGTGGACCGACAGCTTCCTTCCCTTCGAAGCAAATCGATAGCTTGCCCCCACCCACATACTGTAAAGCTTGGTTAGAGCCCTAGAGACAAATCTAAGAGGGTCTTCGAACCCATGCCGGGGACTGCGATGACTTGACGACATGATGTCTTGGCTATCTATGGTCATTTCAACTGCCGCGAGGAGACCCTCAAGGGATCAAAAGGTTCCAGCATCGAAACCCCCACGCTTTGAGGCAATGACTTTCATCAACCTGGGAGAAAAGCAAGTTAGCGTCCATTTGGCCACCAGATTAGGAGTCAGCTGATAGTTGGCCGCTTTGCAGATTGCATGGCGGGCTTGTTTATAGTCTCCATTTTCCAAGTGCCAGTTCGCCCAACTGCTGTGAACAGACCGTAGCCGTTTCACAATGATCCTACGAAGATCTGCTGGCAACCCTTGGCTCATTTTCAACCACTTCTCATATCGGTACTGTTCGCACCGGATACGGAACTCCACATTGTCCCAGATGCTGGAGGTGCCGCTATGACGCTCAGTCGCCAGCGATCGGTCGGCAATCGCTAATGGCATATTGACGTAACAGTAATCCGTTAGCAACGCGACGCGAAACATGAAATCGTAGTCTTCGGTGAAGCGCAGATCGGGATCAAATCCGCCGGATTTCTTTATTACATCGGCACGGCAGACTAAAGTTATCATCGAAGCCAAGGGGGCCTTCAAAAATGACTTAACGGAGTTCGCCAGTTTTCCCAATGTCTGATCAAATTGCATTCCGAAAAGCCGGAACGTGGTCGTGTCTTCCGCACTGGGATTCTTTACAAATCGGCAATCGGCGAAACAGGCGCCGCATTCAGGAAACTTCGCTATGGCCCGAAACTGCCATTCGAGTTTTTCGGGCAGCCAAGTATCGTCGGAATCGAGAAAGGCTATCCATCCTCCTCTTGCCTTTAAAAGAGCATTATTGAGTGCGATACTCTTGCCCTGGTTGTCTTGGTAGAAGTAGCGAATTCGACGGTGAAAAGGATGTGTGGGTTCCAGATATCTCTGCACCAAAGTCGCCGTCTGATCTGTGGATCCGTCGTCGGCAATGATGAGTTCGAAATCGGGGTATGTTTGTGCGAGGACACTGTCAATTGCTCTGCCAAGAAGATGTGCTCGGTTATAAGTGGGTATGACGACCGAGACGTTAGCCGACATCGACTAGCTCCGCGCCGTTTCTGTGCATGGAGAACTCGCTGGGTACATTCAAAAATCCTGCCCACTCGTCCCGAGGATGTGCCTGGGGTTTTGTGCCGATCATGAGCTCCGGCATGCAGTCCCACATGTCGATTCGCTCATACTCGTCAAACAGGGTCACTCGCCAGTTATAGGGACCGGGCTTAAGGGGAAGCGGCCCCATTTGGTGCACAAACTCATGAACACCCGGGTTTATGGTCAGGTTATATGCTGCGTTTCCCCATAGCAATTGACCAGCTGAGTCATTGATCTCAACCCCGTGGACCCCCATCCGGATGGGTTGGTTGATTTCCACAGTGAATTTGACCTTAAAGGGACCAAGAGTTGTGAGCAAGTGGGGCTGTTCAGCGCGAGGCTCCACGATCTCCCAACTCAGAAAGCGTGCCTTGGCTTTTGGTGCGTCCTTGGATAATTGTCGGGCAGACTCATCCGATGTAAACGCGGCTTCATAGGCGCCGACCACTTCGGCGGTAGGGCCTTGCTTGCGAATCTGGCCATTCTCCATCCAGAGCACTTTGTCACAGAGTCTGCGGATTTGGTTCATTTGATGGCTCACCAAGACGACCGTGCGACCGCCCCGGGAAACTTCTTTCATCTTGCCCAGACATTTCTTTTGGAATTCCAGATCACCGACAGCGAGCACCTCATCTACTAGCAAGACTTCCGGTTCTAAATGAGCAGCCACCGCGAAACCCAGACGGGTATACATGCCGCTGGAATAGTGCTTCGCAGGGGTATCTAGGAATCTTTCTACGCCTGAGAATGCAACCATTGCGTCAAACTTCCTCTGTATCTCGACCTTCTTCATGCCCAGGATAGAACCGCTCATGAAGATATTTTCTCGTCCAGTAAGCTCGGGGTGAAAGCCCGTGCCGACCTCGAGCAAACTGCCGACTCTCCCCCAAATTTTGGCGCGACCAGACGTCGGTTTGGTGACACGGGTTAGGACCTTTAGTAGAGTGGTCTTGCCCGCCCCGTTGCGCCCGACCATACCGATGATCTCGCCTGGCTTCACCTCCAAGCAGACATCCTTCAGCGCCCACATTTGCTCGGCATCCTGTCTCTGGGCGCCGGCGCGTCCTTGCAGAAAGCGAAGTGAGGATTTGAATGTGTTAGCTAAAACGTCACGCAGCGCGAAATATCTTTCGCGACGGCCGAGAGTGTAGCGTTTGCTGATTCCGTCAACCTCTATAGCTAAATTGCTCATGGTTTAGATCCTGTCGGCGATGGTACCTTCCATCGCTTTGAAGAAGGCCAGACCGCCAACAAGCGAGAGAGCAACCATGCCTCCGGAAACCAGCAGGAGAGCACCCGGCGGCTGACCGTGGCCGGTCAGCGCCCAGCGAAAACCCTCGATCACACCCGCCATCGGGTTAAGCCCGTAAAGCCAGCGCCACCTTGCTGGGATCAGGCTGCTGGGGTACGCCACGGGCGAGGCAAACATCCAAAATTGGACCAGGAACGGGATCGCGTGGCGAACGTCCCGATAGAGGGCGTTCAACGCCGAAAGCCACAGTCCCGCCCCAAGGGCAGTTGCCACCGCCAGGACCAGGAAGAGCGGAACCAGCAACGCTGTCGCTCTCGGTACCATGTGATAGTAAAACATCATCGCAATCAACATGGTGAACGACACCGCAAAGTCGACTAGCCCAGAAAGAACCGCAGAAAGAGGCAAAAGCACCCGTGGGAAGTAGACCTTGGTAATTACTCTCTCATGCTCGATCATGGTCTGGGTAGCACCGGTCAGTGCTCCGGAAAAATATGTCCACGGGAGCAGGGCGCAGTAATAGAAGAGTGGATAGGGTAAACCCCCCGATGGCATCTTCGCCAAGCGGCCGAAAAAGAAGCTGAACACTAACATCGTCAACAACGGTTGGATGACAACCCAGCCAACTCCAATGGCTGTTTGCTTGTAACGTACCTTTAGATCGCGCCAGACCAGAAAGTAGAGCAGTTCTCGACACGCCCAAAGTTCACCTAGCTCCAGGTCGAGCCAACCTTTAGGTGGAGTGATTTCGAACGTCGGCACGCCGTCTGATGCCGTCTCCGATGACATTACTTCCCTAAGGAAATCTCGGCTGCCGTCTGTTAATACGTATTCATTTGTAGTTGTCATAAGCTCTTATCGATAAAGCGGTCTGTTAGTCTGGTAGCCTATTTCGCAACTGGAACGCTAGGGTCGGGTCCTATTTCCGGCAGCGGTCTGCTTGACCGGGCTGCGATTGTTTCTCGGTATATCTGAAAAGCTTTACCCCGGCTGCGGTCCAGGTGATCTCGGGGGCCATTCGCAGCCAAGCCGCGCGCAGCCCTTCCAATCTCCTTGCGAAGCTTCGCACAGTTATAGGCATGTTCGTGATCGGACAACACGGGGATTTCCAAGGCGATCGCATTCCTTCTGCACTACTTCCAGAGCGAACCACCCATGGGCATTGAGTCTTACCAGGACGCGGAATTCCCATGCGATCAGAGTTGAAGCAGGGGGCGCGCAGAGCGTTCGGATTGAGTGATGTGCCGGGTTTCGACTAGCCGGGAAGCTGGCTTCCTCCATAGGGCGACGAATTCTCCCGCCAATAACTCGTCAAGTGGGTAATCAAGCAGCTGCCCTTGTTTCTGCAGTTCGGTAGCGCGCTCGAGGGCACCGAGGTCATCCGTGGGAGTTAGAATATATTCGACCTTCGGCATTCTCGAACCAAATAAGCTGCGCCACTCCTCGAGTCGCAGCCTATTCAGGTAGACGTTGGGCGCATGTACTTTGTCGCAAACCTCTGGTCTCAGATGTTGCCATCCGAGAACTTCATGCCGGCGGTGGGTGTAAATTCGGGGATCAAGGCACCCAGTTTGGCTCGTATATGGGTGAATCGAAACATAAGCCACGCCGCCGGGACGCAGTACCCTTACGATTTCATCAATTGCGGAAGCGGGGTTCGGCAGGTGATGCAGTACCGATCGCGAGTAAACGAAGTCGAAGGCGTTCTCGGGAAAGGACATATCACAAACATCCATCACACAAAGCTTCATTGGGGGCAGCCGGATCAAGTTCAATTCCCTCATCAGGTGGACGGCGTAATTACGATCAACGCCCATGAACTTCCGCCCCAGGGTCTTGATAGTGCGCTGAACGCCGTTCGTTCTGAGCATGCCTAGATACGCAAAAAGCCTATAGCCCCGGACGATCATATCTCGATCGATACCGATCACGCGGTTAGAAATGGCGAAATAGGTCAACTGAGCCAAAAACTGCCCTGGCCCTATCTCCAGCATCTCAAGATCGCGAAGTGCGACGCCATATCGCTCCTCGATGCGCGCCTCAACCCGGCGAGCATCTTGAATACTTCCCCGAACGCGATCCGAGACATCATTAGAATGCTCTCGATAAAGGCTCGCCATTTCCCTGACTAACCTGACAAATCCGCGCGATTCTGAGCTGTATGATTTCATCATCGTCGGCCATACCCGTGAGCGACGTCGTCCAAGTAATCTTTCATTTCTTGTTTACATGTCTCCGAATAGTGAGCGTCGCAATCTCGCTCTTTGTTCGTTTCTCAGGAACAGGGCAAACTCTTCTGCGTCCTTGCATACTTACTGCCCTGAGTTGAGGGACCGCAGGTCTGAAGCCGAAGTACGATGTTAGTATTCTCCAAAGTCATGAAAATTCCGCAACATCCTCTAAGATACATCCAGCCATAGTTTTGCCTCGCTCACTGATTCGCTCCTAGCATATCCCAATCCACAGCCGACGCCGCCTTATGAGTTGAGACGAATGCCTCTTGGACCTGCTGGGCCGATGAACTCAGGACCTCCGACACGGCGGCGGAGATGATCGCTAACAATGCGAACCATGCAAATTGCATCTGGTCAAAATAACCGATTCCGAAATAGGCTACCACGTGGGATAGTAGGGCGGCGCAGAGGCACCATAGAAACCATTCTGGTTCTGAATCACCCTCGACAAGCTTCCTTGCCGTTCCAAGCTGACCAAAGCCCCGAGAGATAATCCCTATGAAGAGTACTAATGTTACTAAGCCACCGGTCAAGGCAAATGCAACATACTGATTTGACAGGTCCCACATGTCCCATCCCCATTGATCGTAGTTCTTGAATCCGAGAAGCCACCAGTCGCTAAAGTGTCTTATGCAGCCATCTACAAGCATGAAACGATGGTAGCCAGAGGACGAGCCCGTCAAATCTATCCGGGCGATCAATGCCCAGACGGGCGCCTTCATTACCAGATGTAGGCCCACGAGCAACAACACGAGAGCCCACCGGAAGGCGCGCATGTGTTTGCGGAGAGGCCAGAAGCAAAGGCCGACAATGCCAGCAACATACGCTAAAAGCGCCGTGCTGGTGTTGGAGGTGACTGCTATAACGGTTGCCCCCACCAGTCCGAGAGACGCAACAATTCTCGATCTTGCCTCTGACCATAGCCATACAAACAATGGGACAAGAGTAGCGCCAAAGACGCCGGCGGTAATATAAACCTCAAATGGCCCGGTCGAGCGCGCCTGACCCTCGCGCATTGCCACTCCCAGGGGAGTCCCACCGAGTAATCCGAAGATATTCTCGTGAGTAATGTGCTCGTTAGTCATGCAGAGCGCCAGAATCATTGCGACGATGGCAAGCACTTTAACCCCTCGCTTTATATCGTCCCTGTCCTGGATCAGAAATCTCACAACAAAGTACCCTCCGAGCGTGTCGAGCAGAGACCCGAGACTCTTGATAAGGGCCTGCGTGTCCATCCACTGGGCCGAGAAGGTAATGAAGAGAATAATGGCCCAGAGAGTAAAGACACGGTCGATAGTATTGAATCCGCCAGCAAGCCGGCTCGTTCCCACCGGAATGTTAGCTGTGGCTAATCGAATCAATCCAAAGAGGACGAGGATTCGATAGACCGTAAAGTGAATCCCACCCACAACGACCACTTGACCAAAAGGAACTAGTATGGCGGTAGCAAGCAACGGAACGAGTGCATGCTTCCTCGGCAATACAAAGATCATGGCGATCGTAATGAGCATTACGAGCGCCACGAGTGGGTGAAGCACCGTCCCAGCGCTACCGCCTCCGAATCTGATGTTTGTGGGTTCCACTGGATATAGCGTACTGAGAGTAAGGTTGCGCTTGGCTTCTATTCGATGTGCGTTAGGACTTGCCCAAGAATTCTTCAAGAAGGGGTAAGGGGTTTTGCACTCGCGTCCCACCAGAAAATTCTTTTCGGCGAACGTGCCGCAGATAAAATTCGCTCAGTTTCCGCCTATAAAGCGGGAAGCTCGATCCGGTAATTCTGATGCAAGTGGTTTGAATAGGCAGACAGTCTCGCCAGACGCGCTTGATGTGATTGCAGCACTCGTAGAATTCCCGGGGCAGGACCAGGCTTTGGTGTGTATTGTGCAAACAAAATGCCGAGATGGCATAGCTCTTCATTCCCTGCCTAACCGCTCTCAGGCAGATGTCCGCTCCATAAAGGTGGAAGTGTGGCAGCGTCTCATCAAATCGTAAGCCAGATGACTTTCGCAGAACCAGTACGATTTCGTCCAAAGTCTGAACCGTAGCAGGATGGTCGAAGGGCCTCCCCATGACTCCGCGTCCAGATGAATATATGTGCCCGCGTCCATTATCATTGAGCGTCTCCCCATAGCATCCCAATACACCCCACTTTGGGTCGTCTATTTCCAGGTGGTCAAGGGCGCGCTTTAGCTGCAACAACCACGCTTCGGGTAAGAGAACATCCTGGTGGCAGAAGACGACAAGATCATTGACGGCCCGCTCGATGGCGTCATTATAAGCAACCGCCGCAGAGCTGAAGTTTTCTTGCAGCAGAGTCTGATGGTCGTGAGGTGGTCGCAAGCAGGGCGATACAAGAAAATTGGCGTTGCACAACGCCCTGTTGTTAACTGCGACTACAAATGTAACGGAGGTTAGGGAAGACATCGTTCTTGTGTTCAGGCTCTCGACGAACTCGCTAACACTTTAGGCGTAAAACCCAATCCCAAAATCAGGCCCCCTACTGAGGTACGGCTGTGAGATTGGTGGGAGGGGCCGGTCGCATCCCACTGCTATATTGATACGCTCCTCCATCCCAATTTCCACTAGAGGGCCTCGCCAGAGGCGATCGCGCCGGACAACTTATGCTATGGCTGCTAGTGTTGTAGGTGCATGCATTGGTGGTGTCGCTGCACAGAGCAGGCACTGTACTGCACGAGCTGGTCAGATTTGCGCCAGACCCCACCGGACACGGCAACATGCCGTTACAGTTCCCACTTGTGGGGGCGTAGTTGTTGGTCGCCGTATAGCCGGCGTTAGTAGCCTGTGTGGTGGTCCAATTGGTGGCGTTGGAATTAGACTTGGGGGTGCCCGTAACCCCACCGTTGATGAAGATGTTGTTGTTCAGAACTCCTTCCCAGGAGCCACTCGATCCAACTCCGCCACCGACGATCGTGTTGTTGTAGAAGTACATATTCGTTCCGCCGCCCGTGGGGTCCACATCCCAAGACTGACCGATGTCATCATAGACTACATTGTTGAAGTGGTAGTCCACCTGCGCGGGATTCACCCAGCCCGTTACGGCCGCTGTGGAATGCCGAACGAGGTTGTTGTAGACAGTATTCGTACCCGCCCACTCGCTATTGAACTCGAACCCGTTGCTATGGGTCTGCCCGTCCGAGGATTCGCTGATGTACTCGATTAGGTTGTCGTGAAAGGTGTGCATGTTGTTGCACACGAAACCGTTTGAGTTGTAGCGGATCACGCTGTTATGCACGTCGTAGCAGTCCCAGGTAACCGCCGAGAAGCTTGTGGGGTCCGAGTCGGAGCCGTCGATTACTACACCCACAATCTGATTGCCTTGCCCACCGTTTGAGTGGCTGTCCCCGCTAATTCCTTGCGCTCCGTCGCAATTTCCACTCGTGCCTCCGCTGCCGCAAGAAAACGTCACATGCGACCACCCGTGCATATAAACGTTCTCGATGATGATGTTAACGGGGTTCGCGGGTGCGCCCTTTCCAATGTAGTTCATGCAACACAGCCCGTACCCGTTCTGGGTTCCGTGCCAGCAGCCGCCTTGAAACTCAAAGTTGTCGAAGGTAACGTTCTGGGCGTTGAGGCTGACGAAAGCCAGCGTACTTTCGTCATATCTGCAACTTGACACCGACGATGTCGTCAGCGGATTGTCGCCGTTCAGGATCGGCCTTGTCCATGATCCGCCTGAGTACCACGTCTGGTCTACACCGATATAGATTGGGTTTCCAGACGAGCCCGCCCAATTCCACTTCCATCCGCCCGAGCCCACGTAAGGAGAAGCAGCGCTATTTCCGTAGTGCCATGTATCCCCGCCGCGAAAGATGAATTGGTCACCGGCTGCGGGTGCGTAAGAATTGCAGTTATTCGCGCAGCTCGGCATCCCAGGTGCGTGAAGCCAAGCGGCAGTCTTGGAAGTGCCGTTGTTCGCGTCACTGCCGTTGGCCGCAATGTAGTGGGTAGATTGTGCGAAAGCTGTAACACTAAAAGGCATCGGAGGCAGCCCGATAACTGCAAGAAAGAAAACCATGTACGAAAGTCCCGACCTTTTTCCCTTCACCCTTCTTGCCTCCCGGTGCGTGCCAGTCCATTGCCACGGAACAACCGTCACGGCTTAGAATGACACCCGGTGCTCCGAGCGGTCAAGCAAGGAAACCCTGTCACGTGTGACTGTAGTAACACCGTGGCCGATTACTTGGTCGCAATCGTCCAACTGTGACTATGTAAATACTCCATACAGGTGCTCTACGGTCTACGTCGCTCGCTTAACCCTTGTCCTTGTTAGGTTTGCGAACTAAGGCAGACGCTCGGCGCATCGGAGAGCTGGCAGAAATATCGCCGCTAGCTTGCGGGCGGTCGGGCTTCACGGAGCCCCGGCGACGGCAATGTTTTCGATCAAGCGAAGCTCCGGTGCCACAATTCGAGCGTAGCCAGTGAAAAGATCTCTTTAAACCGACCAACTTGGCCTTCGGTGGATAATAGCTGTTCTACCTTGGCTGCGTTAAAATAGCCCCGGTTTATGGTCCTTTGCTCGAGTAGAAGGTCGCGCACCCACCCGCGCAGCCCACCGCTCAACCAAGATTCGTAAGGAACCGGAAATCCGGCCTTGGGGCGGTCCATGATGCGCTTGGGTAACCGGTTTCCAAGTGCCTCCTTAGCGAGGTACTTGGTAGTAAAGCCGTGGACCTTGAAGCTGGCAGGTAGGGCTGCGGCAAATTCGAGAATCTTGTGATCAAGCAATGGCACGCGGAGCTCAACGGAATTGGCCATCGTCATTTTGTCTGCCTTGATCAGGAGGTCGTCGGGCAGCCACGTCTTAGTGTCAATATAGAGCATCGCATCGAGTGTATTCTGGCCCTGAACATGAGCCTGCAGCCGACGCACGGGTTCCAGACTATGCTCGCGGTCAATCGAGCGTGCGAAATCGGCGGAGTACAATTGGCCTATGCCGTTTCCACTGTAGCGGTACGGGTTTGAGGTACGGCTGAAATAGTACTCGGGAAACTGAGCATTCATTAGAGGCGCATATTTGGCGACTCGGGGTAAGTCGAATAGCGAATCAGCCAGAAAGAGTCCTCGTGAGACGCTGCCCTTGAGTAGAGAGAGGCCGTGCTTCACGCGTTCGAGCCAAAGAAGATTGCGATAATTGCTATAGCCAGCAAAGGCCTCGTCACCACCCTCTCCTGACAGGAGGACTTTGACATGGTTGCTCGCCAGCTTCGACACGTAGTACAAAGCGATAGCGGGCGGCTCGCAAACAGGTTCTTCCATGTGCCACACATATCGTGGCATGAAGTCAACAAAGTCGGTTGCCGTTATTGTCATGTCGTAATGTCGGGTACCGAACGCCTCTGCTGCCAATTTGGCATAGGGTCTCTCGTCGGCAACGCCCGCATTAGAAAAGCCTACGGTATAGGTACTAACCTCCCTGTTTGTCCTCTCAGCTGCGAAGCTCAGCACAGCGGTAGAGTCCACGCCCCCACTCAGCAGAACTCCAACCGGAACGTCTGCGATCATGTGGAGCTCTACGGCTTCACTCAGCAGACCGAGTAACTGCCTTTGGGCTTCCTTGGGTGTCGGTCTGTCGGCAGGCTTCGAGAAGCAAAGGTCCCAGTACTCGCGTATTTGCGGGTGACCGTCCCTTACGATAAGGTAGGACCCCGGAGCGATCTTGCGTATGCCTCTGAGCAGAGTCTCTTCGCCGGGTAGATAGAGGAAAGTAAGAAATCTGTCGATGATCTCGGGCGCGACCTCGCGGTTCACGGCGGGATCCGCCAGGATTGCTTTGATCTCGGAGGCAAAGACCAGCGATCCATTAGTCAGGCAGTAATAAAGAGGCTTAATTCCAACCCGATCTCTTGCCAAGAAAAGGCTCTTCTCCTTCTCGTCCCATATGGCGAAGGCAAACATCCCGCGCAACTTGTGCAAGCACTCAGGTCCTAGCTCCTCGTACAAATGGACGATTACTTCAGTATCGGTTTCAGTTTTGAAAATGTGGCCCTTGCTCAAAAGCAAGGCCCGGAGGTCCAGGTAGTTATAAATCTCCCCGTTGAAAACAATCCAGATGCTACCGTCCTCATTGGAGATTGGCTGGTGGCCGGTGTTGAGGTCGATGATCGAGAGCCGTCTATGGCCCAGTCCCACTTGAGAACCTAGATAGATGCCTTCATCATCCGGGCCTCGGTGACGTATGGTATCCAGCATCGTGCGGATGAGAGCCGCCATCCACACTGGCTCCCCGTTCAAAATTTAGTTTTCCACAAACTCCACACATGCTTAAACCGCCAAGCTCCTCAAAAGTGATTTACTTCCAAATCGTCTCTAGCCCGCAGAGACGCCTTAGTTGCTGAGTACGCACATAATTTATTAGCTGTGCGTCCTTCACCCGCGGCAGGCGGGTAACGCAAGCCCTTAAGAAATCCATAGCAAATTGCTATCGATCCCACAACGTACGGCTTCTTAGCAAGCCTGGAGAGGCAGCTAGCAGCAACAAACAGCGGGTGATATCCCGAGGCATAGCAAGCCAACCCGTGCTTCACTCTGTCGCGAAGCCTCCCGTCAGCGTTCCCGGTGGGACGATGGTGAAGAACCGGGAGATCCCCGAATGCATAGGTCCTCCAACCCAACATATTAGCCTTGACTTCATCGATGGTGTCCCACCCCGGCCCCGGCCATAACCCCCCAATCGCTTCCCAGCAAGCCTTGGTGTAAATCTTAGTGGCTCCTCTAACATGAAACCTGGGATTTGCCTCGAGTTTCAACCTTCCGCCAAGATCGTGATAGATGTCTCCTCCGCCAATTCCAAGCCGAGGTTCCTGATTAAATCGTTCGAAGCATTTCTCAAAGTAATCCGCGGAAAAGCTCAGATCCGCATCAAGCTTCACAACGAACTCCCAATCACTATGCCGGAGAGCGTTGTATCCCTCGTAGAAAGCATCCACCACCCCACCGCCCGACTTTCGAAATCCTCTATTTGCACGATGTACAACGCGAATCCAAGGGAACTGTCGCGCGCATTGATCAATTATGCTTCCGGTATTGTCCGTGGAACCATCATCAACAATTACCCATTTCACCGGTTGGATCGTCTGGCGAGTAACGGAATTGATAGTCGCTTCGATATGCTCTTCTTCATCGCGCGCGGCAGTAACGATCACGTACTTTACGTTTTGAACCATGGTGACCAGCAGAAACAAATACCGACGAACTCACCTGCTCACTGCGGCGCATTCATCAAAGTAGCTTGCGGGCCGATGTGCCAGGACCGGAATTCCCCAGCAACGGCAGCACTTTAGGCCGACCGGTAAAGGCCCTCTCGCACATCAGGCTCTTCGCCTCGCTCAGCGAACTTCACCGGGTCAAGGTTCTTAATCCAATAGACAACAGCCCGATAGGTCTCCAAGCGTTTTCTCAGCGCATCTGTATGACGGCCCCGGTAAAGCAGTCCGTAGCCAAGCCGTCTAAGGCGAAACCAAGCCAATGCGGCGTAGCGGCACCGTCGCACGCCGATCTCTCCAAAGTGTTTGTAAAAGTACCGGTGACGACCACGCTCCCTTTCGAGCGCGACCGGGACTGGAAAGCTATTTGCCGACCTGCCGCCCAAATGAGTGATGGTCACCTCCGGTGTGTAAATCACCGAAAATCCGGCTGTCCAAACTTGGCGGCACAGATCAACGTCTTCGAAGTAGAAGAAAAACCTCTCGTCAAATCCGCCTAGCCGCCTAAGCAGATCTCCACGAAGCAGGACGCAGCATCCCGACTGCCAGTCAATCGTCCGCTCGGTGTTCCCTTCCCATCCCGTGTATGTATCGGAGACAAATGCTTTCGACACATAGGCGAGTGGTCGAAGATAGAGTGCAGCCACCCACTCGCGCCAGATTGTCGGAAAGGGCCGCGCAGAGCCCTGGCAGGAGCCATCTGGATTCAGCACCCGACAGCCAAAGGCTCCGGCCTCTGGGTGCATTTCGGCGAATTCTACCCAACGATCCAGGGAGCCTTCGTGGACGATTGTGTCTGGATTGAGAATTAGAACATATTCGCCCGTGCTCGTCCGAATGCCAGCGTTGTTGCCACCCGCAAACCCCAGATTTGCACCATTCTCAATGACGCGAATCTTCGGGGAAGTTCTGGTGAATCAACTCTACAGACCCGTCCGTTGATCCGTTGTCAGAAACGATGACCTCGAAGTCGATGGAATGGGTTCCTGCGATAATTGACCGCAGGCAATCCGAGATCACTCTCAGATCATTCCAGCAAAGGATCACAATCGATAGTTTCATGGCTTCAGGTGGGACCTTTGGGATGGTGCCGCTATAGCAGCTGAGATGCCGCTGCTATCTCTCGCTGCGGTCGAGCAAAGGCGTAGAGCAACCATCCCAACTCGTAAGACCAGCATTCAAATCTGACCGCCAGATCACTGACCGATTCTGTGTCCGCGTGGTACCCCAACAAACTCAAGAGTCCCCTGAGATAAGCCTTGTACCGTTTCTTCGCGCAAATGCTCCGCCAGATTATGCTTGAAGCCGGGTCTCGCAAGTCGATGTCAAGCTCGTTGTTCGCTGTTATCCATGACAGCCCTTTACGCACCGAGCCGCTGAAATCCATCTGGGCGGCTTCCCCCACCGCAAAGAGGGCCATGGGAGCCATGCCGTGTTGATGGACAGAATAAACAGGATACTTTTCAAAGACCCTGCCGGTCGAAGAGTCATACTGCCACCACCACTGACCCTGAGGGCCCTGCGCCCGGCAAATCGCCTCGGCGCAATTCCGTGCCCTATCAAGAGCGGTCTGAAGCTCGATATGCCTCAGCGAACTTGGTCAACGCGTAAATGGGATATACCTGGTCGGCAAAGCTACCAATGTGTCCTCTGAGCGCGCCGGCAAGGCTTCTCTTTCTGGCCACGTGTCCGAAGATGCCTTGGATCGCCCTGGTTGTTGGTCAGCAACCGGCACGTATTCATAGCCAAGTCTGTCAGGTCCGGGAGTTGTTGCTGGCTAGCGAGGCTTGCGTGGGCCAGACCTGACAAGAACCAAGCCAACTCCATGGTATATCCTTGACGTGCACCCCGAAATCGGGCCAGCGCAGTTTCCACGCGAACACCAGAATAAACCTCGATTAGACGTTCGGGAGAGACCAATGCGCACAACCACAACAGGAGACCAACATCCCCAAGGTTATCTATCCAAGCGTAGTCGCGAAGAAGAGAATCAAGCACAGGTCTAACATCGATAGGAGAACGCAAGCCCGCAGCCTCAAGTCGGTGAAGCCCGAGAAGCGCGATGATGGTGTACCGATGAGAAAGCCCTTCTCGAATCAACCCACGCTGGGTTTGCTTAAGCCGAAAGCAGAACAATTGGCTTTCGGCGTCGAACATTGATACCAGCCCCTTGACTGCCAGCTCGCAGAGCTGATCCGTGTCCGGACCGGCCATAGTCAGACACACTGTCGCCGGTCTGAGCAGTGCGGACTGCTTGTCATCGGACGCTGTACTGCGGTGCTGGAGACGCAGACTCCATGATTGCCACGACGCTATCGACTATCGCTCTCAAGGCGCCAGTGTTGCGACTCGCCGGCTCGGCTGGACGAGTGCCGCCGAGCCAGTAGGATCTTGGTCCGCACATCGTCAACACTTTCCACGAGCACTAGTCGGCCAGTATCCGCCAGATATCGATCCACCGCCCCAATCCTTCCTCGAAAGATGCTGTAGACAGGAACCCCCAATGCGGCCGCCTCGCGATTCATGGTGCCGCCGCCGCTGATGACAAGGTCGGAATGCCAGATGAGGTTTAGACCATCGACTGCGTGCTCCGGAATGATCAATTTCCCGCGTGGCAAACAAGTTCGGATACGAGCTACGTAGACAAATTTCTTGACTTCGGTTGCGCGGCAGCAAGATCACTTTGACATTAGGATTGTGGCTGAGAAAATCCACAACGGCAGCGAAGAGCTCCTCGCTCTGCGGATTATGATAGTGAGCTTCGTTAGCCGGCGGACGCACGGTCACTACCAGATCCTTCCCATTGAGGCCCAGAGACGGCTTTATAGCCGGGTCGGGTCTAAATCTGGGCGCATACACATCCTCCTTGATCCCCGGATACCTGAGGATGCGACTAGGGTCGAATCGAATTGCGGCATCGGGAATTACTTCAGGAACCATTACCCAACCTGGCTTCATCAAGGTCAGGCCCCTCGCAAATTCATAGTCAACGATCACCACCGATGGCACTCTCGCCAGGGCAGAGACCAAAAGTTGCGCCCGAGATCCGTGGGAGAGAGCCAAATCCGGCTTTTCCGCCAAAACCGCCGGCGCCAACTGAAGGGCGCGCACACCTAGACCTGCCAACTTGAGAACCCTGAATTTGCCGTAGTGACGCCCAATCCGCCTGTATTCGAGGTCAAAGAGATCGGCCAGTTCACACACCTGGAAGCAGTCTCGGGCTGTAACCAATAGCGTACAGCCGCGGATCCTGAGCTGTTCGATGATGGGCGCAAAGAAAGGGACATGGGGCGAATTGTCGAGATCAATCCAGACTTTCTTACCTCGAAGTGTTGGTGTCCGGATGTCAGTGGTTGCTCGTCGGATTGTGCATGTAGAAGCCATGGCTGTTGAATTACGGTCGGCGGTGGGGTACCAAGGTGGATATCTGTGGAGCACTCTGCCCGAGACTGCGAGCATACTGTGTAGTGCATCGAACCAGACACACTTACGAATTTCAGTTTGACTGAACCGTGATCATCGTACTGCCGCGGCGGAGGCAGCATTAGCGGCCATCAGAACGCTATTCCTGACTGCCTGGGCGATAGCCTCTTGCTGGCCAAGTGTGAGTTGTGGATACATCGGCAGCGAGAGAATTTCGCATGCAATCTTTTCCGTTACCGGAAAATCTCCCTCGTGGTAGCCCAAAGTGCGATAGGCTTTCTGCAAGTGAAGCGGGATTGGGTAATGGATACCGGTGCCGATACCAACTGCCTTGAGACGGTTCTGCATCTCCTTGCGATCTTGTACCCTGACCACGTAGAGGTGATATACGGCCCGAGCCCAAGACGGTTCGGATGGAAGGATCAGACCATCTATACCTGAAAGCAATTCCAGGTAAATCGCGGCTCTCGCTTGCCGCTGGCTATTCCACTCTGACAAATGCGCCAACTTCAAGTGGAGAATTCCAGCTTGAATCGCATCCAACCTACCGTTGTAGCCTTCTATGTCGTGGTAATACTTCTCTGCCTGTCCATGGTCGCGTAGTTGGCGCACTCTCCGCGCCACGTCCAAGTCGTTAGTTGTTACCGCTCCGGCCTCACCGCAAGCACCCAAATTCTTGCCCGGATAGAAGCTGAAGGCCGCTGCCTTGCCCATAGATCCAGCTTTTTTCCAGCATTGCTGATCCCGCGAGAAGTATTCTGCACCGTGAGCCTGGCATGCATCCTCAACGACGACGAGATTGTGAGTCTCTGCCAGCTTAAGAATCGGATCCATGTCGGCCGTTTGTCCATAGAGATGAATCGGTACAAGCGCCGTAATTATTCGTCCAGTCCGTCGCGACACTGGCCTTCCCGATAAACCCTCCCGGTCGCAATTAACCTCCAGATGCTCACGAAGCTTTTCGGGATCTATGTTGTAAGTATGCTCGTCGACCTCGATGAACTCGGGATGCGCGCCGGCTTGAGAAATTGCCTCGGTGGTAGCGATAAAACTGTTTGGCGCGGTAAGCACGCCATCTCCAGGGCAGACCCCTGCCGCCATAAGCGCGAAACGCAGCGCATCTGTCCCACTGCCCACGCCAACGCAGTAGTCGACTTGGCAGCACTCGGCAAACGCGCATTCAAACTCTTCAACCGGTGCACCTCCAATAAATGCAGCCGAGTGTAATGCTGTACGAAAGAGGGTTATCAATTCCTCCTCCATTTTCACGTGAGGACTGATCAAATCCAGGAATTGGATACTAGTGCTGCTCATTGCCTAACGCCTTTCTTGTGGTAAGTGCGACATGTGTATTCAGCCCGATGAAATTGGCTCGGAAACAGATTCCCGGTCCGAAGGACACTCATTGGCATTCGTTCCTCAAGCTCACGCCCCTCGCCCGCTGCTAACCAGGTATCGCAAAATCCGTGCTGGATTCCCCGCGACAATTGCATTTTCCGGCACGTCTTTCGTCACCGTGCTGCCCGCCCCCACAATCGCGTTCTCCCCAATCGTCACCTTGGAAAGGATTGTGGCGCCCGAGCCGATTGAGGCTCCCGTCTTGACTACAGTATGTTCGACCTTCCAGTCGGCTTCAGTTTGTGATTTTCCGTCGGGTCGGGTTGCTCGGGGGTAGCTGTCATTGATGAACATCACCCCATGGCCGATGAAGACGTTGTCCCCAATGGTCACTCCCTCGCACACAAAGGTGTGACTCGAAATCTTACAGCGCTTGCCCACCTTGGCGTTTTTCTGCACTTCAACAAAGGCGCCGATCTTTGTCTCATCGCCGATTTCACAACCGTAAAGATTGATGAACTTGGACAACTTCACATCTCTGCCAAGTTTCACGTCCGGCGTTATGCAGTTATATGAGTTGCCAAGTATCTCAGCCTCGTTTGTATTATTGACCATAGAAATATTAGCTGGCTGTGCCGCGCGACGGGACATTAGACATGTACAGCGACACCACGACGACAAAGGGACCGATTTGCCGCTTCCAGCATCTTGACCACCCGCAACCCAGCCAATCCATCGTTAAAAGGGGTGTCGTCGTTGACGATGCAGTCGACAAAGTAGGTTAACTCCAGCCGCAATGCCTCACTTTGCTCCAAATGCGGAGCCCACATGTCACCCGAGCGGTAGTTAACGAGCAGGTTATACAGTCCCTCGCGGCTTGTGATTTGTACTCCCTTGTCGTAAATCTTGATTTTTTCGTCAGCCTCCAGGTCATTCCACACCAGCATTTTCTTTTCGCCGCCGATTAACGTCGTACGCACTTTGACTGGTGACAACCAGTTCACGTTGATGTGGGCTATGACCTCGTTCGGGAAGTAGAGCGTGATAAAAGCAACATCCTCGTGCCCGTTCAGGTGGGTCTGACCAGTAGCGACTATTTCCTCGGGGTCCTCCCCGATGACGTGGTCCATAATCGCAAGGTCATGAGGGGCGAGGTCCCAAATAACGTTTACGTCGTGTTGAAACAGACCCAAGTTCACGCGGGTTGAATCGTAATAATACAGCTTGCCTAGCGTGCCCTCCTGGAGCAGTTGTTTGATCTTTCTTACCGCCCCAGTGAACAGGAAGGTGTGGTCCACCATTATGTGGAGGGCCTTTCTGGCTGCGATGTTGATCAACTCTTCAGCCTGCGCCGTATTGCTTGTGAACGGCTTCTCCACAAAAACGTGCTTGCCGTTCTCGAGGGCGGCTTTAGCAAGTTCAAAGTGCGTCCAAACCGGAGTTATTATCGCGACGGCGTCAATTTCCGGCGACGCGATTACTTCGCCTGCATCGGCGGTTATCTTAATTCCGTGCGTGGCTCTTTGAGCTCGTTCGCGCGCAGACGATGATTTGTCAGCAATGGCTACGACGCGGGTTCCTTCTAAGCCGTCAAGATTTCTGACAACATTTGGACCCCAATAACCGTAGCCAATTACCCCGACATTTACCATGCTCTCATTACCTTTGACCTCATGAGTTCGTGACCGATAGGGACACAATTTGATCGATAGAGCAGAGCGGTTCCTCAGTACGCGCCCTCACCAATAAGCACAGCTCGCGGCGTACGGACGAGGATCTTAATGTCGAGCCATGGCGACCAGTTCTTGGCGTACCTAAGATCGAGGCGAACCATCTCATCAAACTCGACCCGGCACCGCCCGTTCACTTGCCACAGCCCCGTAATTCCTGGCTTCACTTCCAACACTCTGCGCCGGTGCCATATCTGGTAAGCCGCTACTTCGTAAGGAATCGCTGGGCGTGGGCCGACAAGCGACATTTCCCCCCTCAGTACATTCAGCAGTTGCGGAAGTTCGTCCAAGCTCGTCCGCCGTAAAAGCGCACCCACCCGCGTGATTCTAGTGTCATTCGTAAGCTTGTAAATGCCGGCTTCGTCATCCTTGTTCTTGCATAGATTGCGCTGCGCACTCCCAGCGATCAATTGCGTCACATATTCTTGGTGCACGCTGACATCGTTGTCGACGTACATTGACCTGAACTTTAGGAATGTAAATGGCTTACCTTGTTGCCCCACCCGTTTTTGACGGAAAAATACCGGGCCCTTTGAGGATATTTTGACCGCCAGAGCTACCACCACAAGGACAGGTGAGAAAATGACGAGCAGTAACAAGCTGCCGACGATATCCATCAGTCGCTTTGTCACCGAAAAGAATTGCGTGACCTTATCGACTCTGGGAAGGTCGGGATATAAAGTCGGATTGCTCGACCGTTGGGGTAGGTCATGATCCCACTTATCAGGGAAAAAGTGAAATGAGATGCTGACTTGGTTAAACTCCTCGAAAGGCAGGTTGTCTCGTAGAATGCCGCCCACCCTGCCGAGCAATTCGCTTAGAATCGACTTCTGGTCGAGCATTACTAGCTGCGTAAACATCACCCCAACACAGGACTGGTTCTTGTACCAGCCGATGACGTCGGTTTCCCTGGTGGATACCAATAACGCGGATATGAGGTTGGCAAGAATTTTGCCGTTCTTGTCCCCACCTTGGTGCTCTCCCGTGTCCAGCAGCATTAGCAGAAACGGTTTGGCGGAACGCTCCGTCCGCTTACGCTCGACCGCAATCATTCGCTTAAATGTCTCTTCAGGCAAAACCTCGCGTTCTGCGCCGAATACGGGCTTGGATGGAAGAAAATCGGGTCTTAAACCATTATTCGAGTTTTGTAGAGTCACAACATCCTCCGCAGCTTCGGCGCTCGCCTTTAGCGCGCATAACTCTCTAATTGTGCGGTATGACTAAAAGTTTTACGCCACCCGATGGGCACGTGAATTGATCATCGATAGGAGTTATTAGTTCTGGCCCGAATCGCTCTATTTTGCGGACTGACTCGCACTCTGTGGGCCAGCGGAGCGAGCAGCATAATAGTAGTAGCCATTAGCCATCGCTTCCTTAGAACTGTTGAGCACTGCGCCAAGCAGCTTGGATTGCTCGATGGCTTCCAGGCTGCGCTGCAACTGTCCCTTCGCGGTTGTCCCGGGTCGTGTCACGAGAAGAATCGCATCTGCCACACGCATCCAAATGCTTGTATCGGCAAGAGGCAGCACTGGAGGAGAGTCGATCACAATCCAGTCAAACCCGGCTCTCAAGCGATCCATGAGCGCAGAGAGTTTTCCCGGTTGCAGCAACTCTAAGGGGTTTCTTTGCAACTTGCCGGCCGGCATGATCCAAACTCCCAAATCTTCAAGGTGGTAGATATTTGTCAGGTGTTGTGAGTCGGCTTCCAGCAATTCCGCGAGACCAGGAAGTTCTCCCAGGCCCAGCCGCTCAGTCAACGAGGGACGCCTCAAATCCCCCTCCAACAGCAGGACCTTCTGCTGCTTACTACCGGCCAGTGTGCATGCCAGGTTTCCGGCGATCGTACTCTTTCCTTCTCCAGCCACGGAGCTAGTAATCAACAAATGCTTTAAGGTACGCTTTTGCTGGATATGCCTCAAGCGAATGCCGAGGAAGCGAAACTTCTCTGCCGCCAAGCTTTCCTGATCGTTAATACATACGAGTTTACTCCGGGAAGATAAGCAGGCTCGTGCTGTCTGAAAATGTCCAAAGCCTTCAAGACAGGGGTTCTCCTTCTGGTATTCGTTGGCGGTTGCGGGTCGGCGGGTCTTCCGTTCGACAACCTCCAGTAATTCCTTTGCCGCTGATAACCCAGCGCCAGTACGGCCGGTCTCCGATATCTGCAACGCGTCAAATATTTGGCTCATATTTGCTAACCCAGCCGGTCATGGCCTTTCGCTTCCCATATCTTGCGACGGCGTCTTGTTGAGATACGAAACAAACTCCAGTAAGGTCTTGGACGCTCGCTGGACAAATGTTTCGTCAAACTCTATGGGCGCAGCCGATTGGGGAATATGCACTACGTCAAGGCGAAGGTCCGCAGCGGCGCCTTCTATGATCTCGGGAGTCACGCTGTTCATCCTTCGAGCGTACGCAGTGATGAGCGCATTCTCGCAAATGGTGTTGATAAGGCGCGGAATACCATGAGAATGCCGATATACGCTTGCGATGGTGCCGTGAGGAAATAAGCATTGGCCATTTGCGCTTGCCCCGGCTACCTGCAGCCGCCGTTCGATGTAGCCTTTCGTTTCATTTACATCCAATCGCGCAAGTTGGGCGCGATAAGCAACCCTCTGCTTCAACTGCCTCAGCGTTGGCGAATCTAGTTTGTCGTCTAACTCTGGCTGTCCAACCAGCAAGATCTGCAACAGTTTGTCCCGAGTCGTTTCAAGATTTGTCAACAGACGGATCTCCTCAAGAATCTCCGCTGAGAGATGGTGCGCCTCGTCAACGATAAGAACGGTTGTAAGATTCTGGACGCCACGTGCGATCAGGAAGTTACTGAAATCAAGAAGAATCTCGCTCTTATTCTTGCTGGCAACCGGAAGTCCGAAGTCGCTTGCTACGTACTGTAAAAACTCACATGGCGACAGGCGGCCGTTGAAAACGTAGGCGTAAGCAACATCGTCACTCTTCTTGAACAGTTCAAGCAAACAACGAAGTAAGAAGGTCTTTCCCGTCCCGACTTCCCCAGTGAGCACAACAAAGCCTTTATGCCCTCGAACCCCGTGATAGAGCGCTGCCATCGCCTCGTTGTGTCTGGAGGTCGAAAAGAAGAAAGACGGATCTGGAACAATCTCGAACGGGTTGCGGTCTAGGTTGTAGAAGGATTTGTACATTAAAGGATACGATCAACCTACTAAATAGCTAAATGCAGAGCCCGCAAGAATGGCAGCAAAGATCACCGCTGCCGTTGCCCATCCAAGCCACGCTCTCTGTTGTTCATCTCCCTCGCTTGCTGGTCCACTGATGACGGGTAACTCTGCAATTATTGTTACAGGCAGCAGCTTTCGTAATTCAGATTCAGTGTAGACGCGGTCATCCATCTTCTCGACGGTCGCAACCACACCGGCTCCCAGCGCAAGTCCCACAACCAGCCCGATGCCACAGAACTTCAGGCGATTGGGAAAGCTCGGCTTCAAAGGTTTACTAGGAGGATCAATGATCCGAAAGCGTTGACCCTGCTGATGAAGTTCCATGCTGGTTGCCATCGCCGAATCATTCTTCTTTTTCAGCAGCTCGTCGTAAGAGGCCTTTGACTGATCATACCCTCGCGTAAGGTCTGCAAGCTGTTGTTCGCGTATAGGTTCTTGATTCAGGCGCGCCTGGTAGTCGTTGACTTTTGACGAAAGGGTAGCGATCGCTTGCTCGCGGTTCTTAATCTCGATCTGATTAGCTTCCAGTTGGCTCTGCAATTGAGCCACCAGTGACGGGTCTCTTACCCCCGTATTGTTGTAGGACGGAGCCGGCGGGTTTTCATTAGGCTGGACGCGATTGCCTTTAGTCTTCATGTCCGCCACAAGCCGATCGCGCTGTGCCTCCGCCTTCGCAATCTGATCTTTCACCTTACGAACCTCCGGATGTTTATCGCCGTAACTAGAGCTTAGATCGCGCAACTCCGCCTTCAGGTCACTCAGCTTCTGATCGATAGCCGGGAGTCCCATCGGTGCACCCTCTGCACTCTTGGACGATCCCTGTAACGTCCGATATTGGCTTAGCAGGGTCTCCAAATATACGTGCTGTTGCCTCGTAGTGTTGAGTGCATCGGACTCCGCCTGTAGTTGCGATTGAAGTCCGCTTAGAATCTGGAGGTTACTTTCCACTTGGGTTGGAAGCTGTCCAACATGCTGAGCCTTAAACTCGCGAATTTTCTGTTCTTGGGCTTCCAGGCTTTGCCGGGCGGTATCCAGTTGGCTCTCCAGAAAGTTGGTATTACCTTCGGATTCCTGCTGTCGCACCTCCAAGTTTTCATTGATGAAGAGATTCGTTAGCTCGCTCGTGACCTGTTGAGCGATCAACGGATCATGGGCCGAGTAAGAAACATTAAACGCGCTGATATCGTTGTCGGGGCCGCGTACAAGTTCTATACTGATGTCCTTCCGCATCCGCTCGACAATCTCGTCTGGCGACAGCCGCCCACGGTCCTTTGAGTATAGGTTCAGATCGTCAGCGATACGAAGGAGACGCGAACGACTAAGGATCTGTTGGGTGATGCTTTGCAGCCGTTCTTGCAGATTCTCGCTTAGGTTCGGAACGACGAAGTCCTTTGGCATGGTGGGCTGTTCCACCAAAATCAACGTGCTTGACGTGTATCGTGCCGGCAACATCCAGCTTGCTCCCCATACAGCAAGCCATGCGAGAAACATTGGGATGAGAAAATGCAGGTGGCGGCGACGCAATATGTCTTGATAGTGCCGGAGACCGAGCCCCTCAGCAGCCTGTGGTTGAACAATTTGCGGCATAACTACCTTTGCAGGGACTTGGTAAACTGATAACTGATTGCGATAAACACGCGATTAGTATTAGGCAAAATGTACATCGCAGTATCTCCGTAGTTCTGGCGCATCCAGTTGTAGCCGAACTGTAGACTAAGGTGGTCGGTCAGTGAGCGCAGGACGGAAACTGTTCCAGATACCGTACTTCCACCGCTGCTGGATAGAACAAACCAGGGAGTCAGGGTGCTATAGTCCGCGTAGCTCGCTGATACTCCGGCGGTCCAGGCGCGACTTAGTTGCCGCGTTGCTAAGGCGCTGACGCTATTCGACTGGTATGCGCCATTCAAACCGCCTCCGCCAGTGACCAGCCGCGCGAAGCTAAGGGCCAAAGTTGTCCGTTCCCCTTGCCAGCCAAGACTGGCCATTGTCATCGGCGTCCACGAGTGCGACGTTGGCAGCAGCGTCTGGGTTGCGCTGTAACGCTGCGGACCCGCGGATATCGATAAAGAAAGCGTCGGCTTCAGATAGATCGAAAGAAAAGCAAACCCGGTTTGCACCTGTGTCGATGTTTGGGTGTTCCGCCCCAGAGCCTGATACGCCAGAAGGTCTTGGTACTGATAGGTTCCGCCGATATAGTACTTGTCCCCGAGGCGGTGAGAGTAGAAGACAGACCCTCCAGCATAACGCGAATTATACAGGCCGGGAACTTCTGCTGGATTAGGGTAATACAGGTTGCCAAAGCTCCCGCCGGCCCCAAGCATTCCGTCAGCACTCACTTGATATGTAAGCTGTGCGCTGGTGCCGTTGTTGATTTGATCTGCGATCGGCGTTATTACCGCGACCCGAGGCGCTGGTACTGACCCAGAAACCGGTGAGCTTAAGAGAGAATTGGGCTGATTGAACACATTGGATGTCTTTTGAAAACCCTCTTGCACACTAAGAGAAATGTTAGGACTCAAGCGAAACTGCGCATTGACCGCTAAACTCTGGTCGACTTGGTTATAGGCACTCGTATGTTGATACAGCGTGAACCCGGGACTATAGTTGAGCGTCAGGTGCAACCGGCTAGTCGTGGTATCGAGAGCAATCGTAGGCCAGATCGAGTAGCTCACGTCACCTATCGGATTGGCGCCACTGCCTGAGATGTTGTTGGAGTATGCGCTGGTAAGAGTGAAACCGCCGCGCCAGTAATTTGCCTCAGTTGCACCGGCGAATTCAGCTGGGTAAGCTTCTCCGCTGACTGGAGGCGGTACACGCAGTTGCACTTCGTCCGTGGGGTCCGTGGCAGTTTCCGCCTCGCTCGTGTCCACCTGGGACCACGCTGAGCTGCACGCCAGCAATAAGACACCAAAGCAAACTCGTGCCAACATGTCTGCTCTAACTAAGGAACAACAATCGTGTCATGCGGTTGAAGTGTTATATTCTGCGAAGTGTTCTTTCCCTTGATGACATCCTGGTAACTGAAAGGCAACCGGGATTCACTGCCGTCAGGATTGCGGCGCAGAACATAAATTGATTTATGCTTGGCAAAGTCACGACAACCGCCGGCCAGTGCGATTGCATCCAGAACTGTCGTTGAGTTCGAAAGAGGGTATGAACCTGGCTTAGTCACCCTTCCCAGAATGTTGAACTTTTCGCTGTTAATCTGCTCGACTATCACTGTCACTTCTGGTTCCACGAGATAGGGTTGCAGTTTGTTGGTGATCTCTTCTTCCAGCTTTAAAGGAGTTCGCCCAGCGGCTCGTATTTCTCCGATCAGGGGAAGCGAGATTATCCCATCCGATCGCACCGGAATCGACCGCGAGATGTCCGGTTGCTTCCATACACTGATGGCCAGTATGTCGCCATTTCCAATGACAAAGCCGTCATCGCGTGGAGGAGTGGCAGATATTTTCGTGGGCTCTGCGACCGAAGCCATCTCGGCGGGAGCGGGAGATTGAGCACCTGATTTACTGGGTGCTTGCGCCGAAACACCACCAGCGAGGAGGACGCAAACCAATCCTGCGCTCAAGTGTCTGCTCCATGTCTCGACGGTTATAATCGTCATGATCAGTCTCCCGGAGCCCCCCCGACTCACGACCCAATCAGCCGCGGCCGTTGCCCCCGACTCCGTTACCTCCGCTTCCCGCGCCTCTCGGCACCAGAGAGGAATCGGGCATTCTCATCTGATATTGCTCGATCTTGTACAGCAGGGTGCGATAGCTGACCCTGAGCAGGCGCGCAGCTGCCTTCCGGTTCCAGCCTGTTTTTTCCAATGCAGCGGCAATTGCGTTCTTCTCGGCTTCTAATTTCACCGTCTGTACCAATGATTTGAGTGATTGAGAGCCAGAAGCCCCTGTTTGGTAACGGCTGGACGGTGCCGTCATCCGACTCACGGAGCGGGAAAGCCGAGAATCATCCATTCCGCTTGAGTCGGACGCGGTTTCGCCAGCGAACGCCACCTCCGTACCTCCCGCCATGAGGTAACGTTTTGCAAAATTTTCTAACTCTCGCAGATTGCCGGGCCAAGAATGCGCTTGGCATGCCTCCAAAACCGTCGGCGAAAAACTCCGGGGTGAGAGGGCGTAATGATTCGCAAGATGGCGCATGAAATGGTGCAAAAGAAGTGGAATCTCTTCCCGACGCTCGCGCAAGGCAGGAACTCGAATCGTGTATTCGCTCAGGCGGTGGTAAAGGTCCTCGCGAAGCTTGTTTTCGGCGATTGCGGGTTCAACATTGCTTGTGCTCGCGATCAAAACCCGTACGTCAACTGCGACCGCCGCCTCACTTCCTGGTCTAGCGAATTGCTTTTCCTGCAAAACCTGCAGCAGCTTGGCCTGCTGTGTCATCGGCATTTCAGTAATTTCGTCCAGAAGAATCGTGCCCTTTTCGCAGAGTTCAAGTTTGCCGGGTCTCGACCGTGGAAGGCCCGTTCCGTTCCGTTCGTATCCGAATAGTTCGGTCTCCAGCAAATCACTGGGGAGGGCGGAACAATTGACTTTTGCGAACTCGAATCCGGACCTGACGGACAATTGATGAATAAGGCGTGCTGCCGTCTCTTTGCCGCTTCCACCTTCTCCGAGAATCAGCACAGGAGCATCGGTCTCCGCTAGGAGTTCGGCCTGCGCCCGAAGCTTTCGCATGATCGTGCTGGCGCCCACGAAGCAGTGGTCGCCACCGACTTGTTCGACATCGTCACTCGTGATGTCCAACTCGCGTACGTCGGCCGGTGTGGAGAGGTGACGTCTGATCACCTTTTCCAGTGCCTCATCTTCCACAGGCCTCAGGACACAATCCCTGGCCCCGAGCCGAATAGCTTCTTGTCTGGTAGGTGAATCGTTCTGATCACAAATCGTGACGATCGGTAGCTCAGGACGAAGTCGGCGCAGCCAGCGCAAGAAGTGCAGACCATCAATGTCAACGCGTGACAAGTCCAGTATCAGCAAGTCCGGCGTTATTCCCGACTGCACCCGCTCCATCGCGCCCCATCCATTAGTGGCACTTTCAATCTGCCAAGAGTTTGATTCTCCGATGAGCCAAAGCGGCCGCAGAACCGCTGTCTCTCGGCTTACTACCAGCAACCGCAGTACTTCGGTTGGCTTTTCCGCCGCCGGTTTAGTAGCTTCTCTGAAAGCCATGGGGAAACAAGGAAATACGAAAAGTTTAGACCGGCTCGACTTCATATCCTTCGATGCGCACGCTCAGAGATCTCTGAATCGCATCCAGGGAGATGATCAGTGTATGTTCTCCACTTCGGGAGGTAAGAATCCCTTCGATGCCGCTCAACGCGCCGCTGCGGATGCGCACGCGTTGCCCGATCTTGAGGAATGGATGGGAACAGACAGGTAGCTGCTCTTCTACCAGCGTTCGAACCGCTTGGATTTGCTCGTCCGGGATTGGGATTCCCCTTCCCTGAACTCCGACGAACCTCAGCACGCCATTCACGCGAAGGACTCGCAAGCGTTCGTCGTTTCCCGGCACCAGCTTTACGAACACGTAGCAACTGAACAACGGCGATTCTATAATTTTCCGCCGGTCACTCCATCGGTGTACCCCCCTAATCAGCGGCAGGAAGGTCGTTACTCCTCGATCGCGAACCTCTTGCGCAACCACCTTTTCGTGTTTGGCACGGGTATGTAAGGCGAACCATTGTTCAGTGCCTGCGTCATCCGCGCCAATACCGGCGAACGCTGGCAATTCGGGAGAGTTTAAAGGTTGACTAGGGGTATACATAGCTTCGCCCTCTAAGTCACATTGACTTGCCCGAGTAGGGTTGCGCATTCATGATTCCTGAGATTCCGAAAGCAGAATCTACAGGGCGTCTACGCAAGCAACCCGTGTTAGTCATGCGCCTGGACTCCACGAGCATAGCTGCGGGTCCTGACGCATCTTTGCAAGTAAGCCTGTGTGTCTGAGGTGAGTGGACTTTAGGACAGGTTGCAGGTCATTGCAAGAGGCACAGAGTCTCGGTGCACCATTTCTCTCTCACGATGGAGGAACAATCCTTTGGGGTGAGGAGTACGTGCTCAGAGAAGGTCGTCTCTCTGTCCAAGCGACAGAAAGCGCCCATCTACCGCGTAACCAATTACTTATGCGGTTTGCATCGGCTTTATATCGCGGACGGGCAGTAACACTTATGTGCACTGCAGACGACACGACAATATGCAGGGTGGTAGCACTATTGTCCTCTTGTCTTAGCCGGAAAGCTATTGTAGCCTGTCCGCACCCTTGAGAAGTTGATGGCCGATCATTGTGCCCGCGTGGGAAAGTTCCCTCTAGCCAGAGACTTTTTCCACACGGGCGAAGCTTCTCACGCCGCTTGCACAAAACTTCGTTTGGAGAAAGAACCACTGAATGCGCCACCAGTCTGCTGCGATTTCAATTCGTGTACTCGTAAGCGATGATACGCGGGTCCACACTGAGCTGCTCGCCGATGCACTGAAACGCGACGGCTGTTTGCAAGTGACGACCTCGGCTTCAGGTTCTGAAAGCCTTACCGGACGTCCCAACCTTCGGGACATAGACGTGCTTCTCCTAGGTTCAAACTTGGATGAGCGACCCAACCGCGGGTTCGAAGTCTTACGAGCTCTGCGAGCCTCGCATATAGATCTTAGGGCGGTTGTTCTTCTGGATTCCTCGAAAGGCGAAACCATATTAGAGGCTTTTCGCGCCGGCGCGCGAGGTGTCTTCAGCAAGAATGACTCTGTAGATACATTGACCAAGTGCATACGCAAGGTTTACGAAGGTCAGATTTGGGCCAATACTGAGCAGGTTGCAACCCTGGTGCAGGCTTTGGCTTCTTCGCACAACATCCGTGCCGTAGATGCGCGAGGATTGAATCTACTTTCCAAACGGGAGATGGAGGTGGTTCGGAGCGTCGCCCAGGGGCTATCGAATCGCGAGATTGCCGAGCGATTACATCTGAGCCAGCATACGATAAAGAATGCCCTTTTTCGAATCTTTGACAAGTTGGGGGTCTCAAGCCGGGTCGAACTCCTGTTTATGACGCTGAGCCAGGAGCGTCACGTAGACTCTGCCTTCCACTACTTGGTCGATGAGCGCGCATATGAGAGTTTGCAGGACGAAGCTACCTTGATCGGGTGTCAAAACGCTGCTGACCAGGGAGTGCTGTCGGCGCAGCTCGCTCTAGCTCAATTTTATTCGGCTCACAGAAGTGACCTCGCCAATGCATTACAAGCCTACATGTGGTACTCGATTGCCAGTGAGCAGATATCGCAAGGGTACAAACATGTGACGAAGGGGCTCACCATAGATCAAGTGCTTCAGGCCGAACAAATGGCGGCTGCAAGGGTTCGTGGTCGTATCGCAATCGGGTGCAGATCGACTTCCCCCGACCTGGAAAGCCGACCGGCAAGGCGTGTGTAGAAGTACTTCAATGGCGCCCGCGCGGATTCTGGATATGCATTGGCTCGCGACGCCAGCGAAACCACGCGGCCATTTCGTTGTGTTTCTACAATACTCTCCGGGCACGGTTACGGTACGGTTGCAGTAGCCTGATTCGAGTAACTACTTTCCATTTGTTGATTGTTGACGGCGGTGGTTACGTAGTAATACGTGGATCCACTTCGTACCATCAGATCATTGTAGTTCGTAGTGGGAATCAAGCTGGAATTGAGTTTCGCGTAGGGTCCTCCTGAAGTTGTACTGCGATAGGCGTTGTAACCGGCGATCCCACCCGATACGCTCGGGGTCCAGGATAAAATCACCTGAGCTGTAACCGTAAGGTTTACCACTACCATCTGCTGCATGCCACCCCCGTTGCCGGTCACCGTGATGGGATAAGTTCCGGTCGGCGTGCTCGACCCTACGGTAATCGTCATCGTCGAATTGCCCGCGCCCGGTGCAGAAATGGTGCTCGGATTGAAGTTCACCGTCGTGCCTGCAGGCATCCCCGCTGCGGACAGGCTTATTGCGCTGTCGAATCCACCGCTAATGGCGGTGGTGATCGTTGAGGTCCCAAAATTGCCGTGCATGACAGTGAGAGAAGAGGGAGAGGCTGAAATGGTGAAGGTGGATGCTGCCGTCACAGTCAAGCTGACGATAGTGCTTTGCTGTATCCCTCCGCCAGTACCCTTCACCGTAATGGGATAGGTTCCCGGCGGTGTGTTCGCCCCCACTGTGACGGTCATGGTCGACTGCCCGGAACCTGGGGCCGGAATTGTCGGCGGGTTAAAGCCCACGGTCGTACCTGTGGGTACTCCCGAAGCTGACAGACTGATCGAACTGCTGAATCCACCGCTGATGGTAGTGCTGATGGTGGCGGTCCCCTGATTGCCTTGCGTGATATTGAGATAGTTCGGCGAGGCCGAGATCGTAAAGTTTCCTGTAGCAGCGGAAGGCCTGAAGGCCGCCATCATATCCGTCCAGCTATCACTCGGCCAGATGTAGTTGGCCGCCGTTGCCGTGGCCGTGGTCTGTATCCAGTATTCTGGCCACCACTGCGATGCAGCAGCACTGTCGATCAAGCTGTAATGCTGGCCCGCCGTCGGCGTACCGGAAGAATACAAGCCCGCCCCTGCCATGACCAACTCGCCATTCACCGCTGGCGTCTTGTTAGCACCCGTCGTCGGATTCGGAATCCACAGCCCGTCTCGCGACTGCACAAACCCTGAATCCAGCGAGTGCGAGCTTGCTACACCTTTCCAAGCTTGGCAGGAAATGGCCTCCCACGGCTGTGAATGCGTGGTGGTGAGCGTTACCGTGGTGGGAGAACCGGCAACATTTTCTCGGTAGTAGATACCAAACCATTGCACCAACGTGGTATTGAGGTGGGCAGATACGGCTGCGCCATAGGTTCCATTACGATTGTCGGCGACAGATACCACGGCATTGCTGTTGTGACCGTCAAATGTCACTTCGCAAGTAATCAAATCCCCCGCTGTCGGCGTCCCGATCGACACCACTGCGGTGTAGCTGGGGGTACTGCCATTGTCCCGTACCCGATGTACGTTGCCGTCCAGAGTGATGGACCCACCCGAGCCATTGATCGGACCGTCATAGAGCTCCTGGATCTGTGCAGCCGTAAGGGCGCGGTTGTAGATACGCAGGTCGTCGACCGTGCCGGAACTAAATTTCGAGGTACCACCACGAGAAAAGAGGTAGACGGGATTATTGCCAAAGCTGTTTGTATTCGTTGACGCAGACACGCTCCAGCTCGGAGTTTGCAAAACGCCGTCAACATAAAATGCTACCTCGCCCCCTCCGGTCTGACCTTTGTCGAATACGACGGCGAGGTGGTGCCAAATTCCTGAAGACGGTTGACTGTAACAATTAGCGGTCGTCCCTTCGTTGCCGCGCAAAGCAGCTTGAATCCCCTGGCACAACTCATCATCCGGAAGGAAGGCGAACCCGGTAGTCGAGTTTTGATAGTTCGTGGTAGCCTCAAACAGGACATCCTTCCCAGATATCGAGTAGATCCGCTTTGCCCAGAAGGCGATGGTAACCGCACGAGTGCCACTGAGATCAATCGCGGGAATACTCACAGAATCTCGATTCGCGGCATTCGCAGAAATCGCACCTCCATCGGCGCCTTTGGCCCAGCTAAACCCATTCGACAAAAGGGCGGTATGAGCGTTGCCTGAAGAGTCGGCTGCCCGGGTGCCAGATCCCTCATCAAATTTCCAATCACCCACAGGGGTTTGCGCCCGCAGCGGTGTCACAAGGGCGAGAACCAGAAGGGGGAAAGTCAGCCAGACAAGCGAGGAGGAGAGATGAATTTTGATCCTTTTCCTTTTCAATGGCGAGCTCCGTTTCCGCAAGAAATTCTTCCCCGTCGGCGACATACCTGCCGCAGCGCCGGTTAAGCCAACGAGCACATACCAGGGTAACCGAAAGGTGTCTCTTTTCTTGGCCACCAGAGTGATGTTGCCTGTTACAAAAGTAACCATGGGGTAACCCAATGTCGGCTCCGCGTTCGGGCGAGATGGAAACCAAAGCCACTGTCACGGGATCCCCTGCCATGCAGTCGTAGCACTAGTGTGGCGACGGACAGCAGGAAAATCCGACCGCGAGTCCATACGGGTAGTCGCGCGCACGCAGGTGCGCAACATATTGCAAACGGAATGTACGGTTTGATCCTCGTCGTGCCGCCCGGGGGACTTCCTCCCGTCTCGCACGAGTTCTACGTGATGCAAGGTGAGGTCTACACCACGGGAGCGATGGAAGGGGCAGGAATGCAGAAGATGAGCGTTCCCGGGCCACGGACGCGTGAAAATCGTAGAACCTGTGGCCCGCGAATACCGCCTCACTGCGGTTCTTTAGCCTGGCAGCCGCAAGTCCGTCAAATTGCATGGCCAGTAGCGACCGTCGAGGACGGCGCGTTGAGCTGCATGGTTGTCCCGAAGTCCTCGTGACGCAGCATCCCCTACACAGTTTTCGCATCGACCTTCAGCTTGACCGGCGCCGTAGCCAGCGCATGCCGGAAGTTGTGAAAGCCGAATCGGACCTTCTCGCCTTCCTTGATGACTCCTGCTTCATCGCGGCCGGACGAAGATACTTCTGCACCAGGTTCGAAGCTGACAGCGGCTTCTTGCCCTTCAGACGAGTGCTGGGGAACACAAAGTCATCATCCCTGGCATACGGCGTCTTCTCGCGCCAGGCCAGCAGAAAACCAGCCAGGAGGGGGTGCGTCGGAACCGGGACTTTCGATGCCTTCGACTTCGGCACCTTGAACCTTCCCCACTGGGCCGGCGATACCGCGCGATCCCTCGTATGTGAAATCTGCGAAGAGACAGACGACCCCAATGAGCAGCACGAAGTGCAATGCCTTGGAGGAAGAGATCGGCTGGGGCAGCGGGAACAGGTTGCCCTGTTGTGAGTCTTTGCCTGGCACTTGATTTCACAAGCTGCTAAACGTTGCTCAATGCTCCCAACTCGCCGCGAAGGTTGTTTAGGCGCTCGATTTCGCTCGTCACAGCATTAGTTCCAGCCGCCATGATGTCACGAGCGTTTGATAGAGCTTGCTCGGCGCTGGTGCTTACCTCTCGGAGCAGTTTGCGAACCTCAGATTCGAGCTGCAGACGGCTTTCGACCACCCTCTGCTCAACATCTCCCTGCACGCGTGAAGCGTTGGTGTCGAGGAGCTGTTCGAGAAAGCGCTCAGCGTCTCTCTGAAACCATCGCCGGATACGCAGTACTCCCATCAATGCGTCGA
Organism: uncultured Acidobacteriaceae bacterium; assembly: GCA_963763725.1. Lineage (GTDB taxonomy): Bacteria > Acidobacteriota > Terriglobia > Terriglobales > Acidobacteriaceae > Bog-257. The sequence continues at coordinate 67,056 of CAVXQI010000005.1, read as the reverse complement.
GAGAATACAGCAACGGAGATGCCGGTTGTGCAATGGTGATCATGTCGTGAAAGAAAAAACGTGACTGAGTGCGGAAGCCTTGTTCAGCATCAAGCGATCTCGGCAGATGTGAAAAGTCAGCCGCCTGCTTTTCCGCGATGCGCTGGAGCAGCCCATTGACAAGAGTCACGAAGCGCTGTGTTGCGGCATTGTAAAGCTCCTCTGCCTGCGCTTCCTCCGCGTCAAGCCACGGCATCACATGACGCCTCGCCACGATCTGGGCAAGAGCCATGAGCTCGCGGCGCCGCTCGGGACCGAAGCCGGTCTGAACGGCGCGCGATTCCGCCTCGAATTCTTTTTGCGCGTTGGGGAGAGCCTGCCGAAAAAACTTTTTGCGTCGAGCCAGCAGGGTGTTCGAGAGCCGCATCTGTTCGGCAGAAAACAATGCCCCCAGATCGCGCAACGATTGCTCGGCCTGGCCCGCGGTAAGCCGAAGTGTGGCGATTCGCTGCTCGGAATTCGCGATCGGCTCGTGCAACGCGCGAATACGCTCTTGGACGGATCGAGTTAGAGAGGCCGAGAAGCGTCGCGAGCCGCGCTCCGCTGCCGAACGGGTCATCTCCTGTCCCGACTTGCTGGCGAGCCCGCCGAGGTCCCCGACCAGTGCTTCCCAATCATCCTGCTCCGGCAATTTGTTCAGTTTGTTAAGCGCACTGACCTCGTAGATGCGTTGAACCGGCTTCTTCAGACGCGATGCCAGGACCTTTGTGGCAAACGCTGCGGCTTGTTGGCGTTCGGAGGCGGAAACGCGATCGATCTTGTTAAGAACGACTATGATTTCATCCACATTTGCAGCAACCGCTTCGATCAGGGCCAGCTCCTCTCCGGAGATCGGCGGATCGGCTCCGACAACGAGAATCGCAGCATCAATCTGGGGGATGAAATCTTTCGTGGTTTCGGTATTGCCCGCGAAAACGGAGCCGATTCCCGGCGTATCGACCAGGCACATCCCAGAGGCAAGTAACGGAGACGGCAGAAAGACCTCAACGCCTCCTACCCTCTTCGTGTTTTCAGGATTCAGTTCCTCCGAGACATACTGTGCGAGGTCGTCGGGCCTAAACGCCCGCCACTTCTCGTCAATAAGAAGACGCGCCGTGCGCTGGTCACCATAACGGAGGACGGTGGGTACCGTCGTCACGGGTACCACGCCGGTTGGCAGTATTGGCTCGCCTACCAAGGCATCCAGCAGTGTCGATTTTCCGCGCTTGAACTGGCCGATACAAGCCACAAAGAAGCGCCCTTCCCTGATTCTCGCTAGAAGCTGACCCACATCGGCAGCAATCGAGGCTTCCCCCAGTTGCTCTGCAATCTGCGACAAACGCGAAAGTCCCTGAGCGTCGATCAGGCCGGTGGCCTGAAGAGTCGGAACAGGTTCTTGCTCCAGATTCGGCATCGCCTTAATTAGTGCGCAACCATCGCGAGTTTGTAGTCGATATACAGCGTCGTAACTTTGATTTGGCCTTCATGCGAGTACTTCGCGGATTTGGCCATGCGGATCATCTGCTGCATGGCGCCAGGGTTGCCGTTACTGAACTCGACGATCTTCTCCACGAACTGAACGACATTTTCGGCCTGTAGGCCCTCTCTTTCGACACACGATCTTGCAAACTGCGAAGCGACATCGGAATCGAAATTCTGAATGGCAAACTTGTCCTTTCGATCCGAAAACAGGTGCAGAACAAAACCTGCATCCTCCATGTGATCGGATCGCGATACCGCGACCACCGGAACCGAACAACTGAACACCAACTCACGAACCGCCGCCGCCAATGCCTGCGAAGGACGTTGCAAGTGATCCGCAACAACCAGGTATTCGGAATTGCGTCGTGCATCGCGCACTAAACCTTTAAGGGCAACAGCGGTCTTCTTCTCAATAGATTTGAATTCCTGCCAGCCATCGGCAAGAAGTGCCTCGGCTAAGTTGCGATAGAGAACCTGCGGTGTTTGATTCTGAGTGCTGTACAACACCTTGGGAAACTCGGGGAGAAGCACTGATAGCAGCAGCGTCTTTCCAACTCCAGCCGGACCGTGCAGCAGCCAGGGGCGTCGGGCTGCGAGGCGTTCTCGCAGTTGATTCATTTCCTCCTCGCGACCAAAGACCGGCGCAAGGCGCGGCGGCAGGTCACTTTTCGATTCGAGATGGTAGCCAGCGTTCATGATCCTTGCGGATGCTGCCCTTCCTGATGCACGTACTTGATCACCTCGACATCGGACATGGCGATGAGTCCTTCAGAGACCATTTCGTCCAGAGCTGGAATAAGCCGCTGGATGTTTTCTTGTGTGTCGATGATCTGCACGAGAATCGGCGCATCCCGGGAGAACTGCAATAAGTGCGGCTTTCGGATTCGGGTGCTTGCTCCATAGCCCTGAATGCCGCGATATACCGTCGCTCCTGCAATGTCGAGCTTGCGGCAACGCTCCACAATCGCTTCGTATAACGGCCGGCCGTGCCACTGGTCGTCTTCGCCGAAGTGAATGCGTAGCATCTTGGCTTTGCCTTCGAGTTTCATTTCTGCGCCTCCTGCGTCTCCGGTCCGGGGTCCCCAGCGCGCCCGGTGTTGGCCTGCTGGGGTGGGGGCAATGGCTGAGCGTGCGAATACTTGATGACGTCCACATCCGAGAGAACAACCAGACCTTGCTTAACCATTTGGTCGAGGACAGGAAAGAAAGCCCGCAGCTTCTGCTCCGTGTCCACGACGGTCAGCAGAATTGGGGCGTCGTGCGACAGATTGAGCGTCGAGTCCTTGTGCATGCGACGGTTTGCGCCGTAACCGAGAATTCCGCGATAAACCGTCACGCCGGCAATGTCGTTGGCGCGGAGCGCCTGCACCAAGGCTTCGTGTAGAGGTTTGCCGTTCCACCGGTCGTGTTCGCCAATCAGGATGCGCATCATCTTCGCCTGGCTTTCGAGTTTGACTGCCGGAACTTCCGGTTGCTGCTTCTTGCCAGGCGCGAGTGGGCGGATGACCGTGGTGTCGTGAACCTCGATCAATCCCTGGCAGGCAATTTCGGCGAGCTTGGGCAGAACCTCTTGCACCCGGTCAGGGCTCTCGATGAACTCGATTTTGATGGGCATCTGGTCCGCCAGATCGACCAGTCTGCTGGTGTGCAGCTTGTGATCGGTTCCAAAGCCCGCAATGCCGCGCGTGACCGTGGCATCTGAAATTCCTCGGAAGAACAGATAGTCTAGGATGGCGGCATAGCACGCGGTTCCGTGATAGGTCTGGCCTTCAATTACGTAGACTGTCACTTTCTTAGCTGGTCCAGTGTTTAGCACTTTATCTCCTAGCAAGTTACGCCCCTTGCCGCCGGGTACGATGGGGAGCGTCCACCATTGCGTTCGGGAAGACGCGCGTCAGAGTGCAGATTGAACACTCGCCGCGCGCCAGCACCGGCAGCTCTGTGCCGAATTCGTTCTGCAATTGCTGTTTGATATAGGTGATCTGCTGTTCGAGATCGCGCTGAGAAAGGAGGTCCGCCTTACTCAAGAGCACGCTGGTCGGCGTGGACACCTGGAGCAACGCCCTAACGATCTTGAGGTCATCGGGGGTCAGGGTTGATCCCGCATCCACCAGTACGATGCCGGCATCGCAGCGAGGAAGGTACATCAGTGTTTCAGTCGCGCCATTAGTAGCCAGCGATCCGACGCCAGGAGTATCGACGAAGATAGCGCCTTCACGGAGACGCTTGGATGGGTACAGCACCAGAATCTGTCCGACGCGATTGCGGTTCTCGGGATTCAGGCGCTCATCGACAAAGTTGGCTAGCTGTTCGACTCTGTGCTCACTAATACCGCGCCCTTCCTGCCACACTCTCACAAGCGGTTTGGGGCCGTAACTTATTCTTGTCGGGACGGCCGTGATGGGCGTCACTCCCACCGGCAGCAGGTCGGCACCAATCACGTGATTGAGCAGGGAAGATTTTCCGGTACTGACGCGCCCGAACACAGCGATTTCCAGCGCTGTCTCCTCTGCCCGGTCGAGCAGCATATTCATCGTCGGCCGAAACTCGGTCAATCGGTTCCGATCAATGATTTCGGCCAAAGTCCGGGCAGAGCCAACAACCCATCCTTGCTGCGCCAGCTTTTCGACTCTCTCTCGCAGGTCGCCGGTTGCGGGCCGGGAGATGTATTGAGTTAGCTCCTTAACCGCAGACTCCAGTTCGGCCACGATGCCGTTGAGATCCGCGGCGCCTTCGTCAGAGACAGGTCCGTAACCCCGCATGTAGTGCGGCGCGAGTTCCGCAATCGCGATGTCGATGAACGTTAGATTCACGTTTATGGAATGGGCAACCGAGATGTGAGGCGGCTCCGGCGCGAGTGACTCTCCCGCGAGCACCTGGAGTAGTTGCCCGCGGATTCGTGCGATGTAGTCTTCAACGGTCTTCCGCTGAATCGGTGTGATGTCGGCGACGTAACTGGGGAAGACGCTCTTTGATGCAGCTGAGTTGAGAGTGGCTTCGATATCGCCCAGCAGCTTATCGATGTGCTTGCAGGTGATCAGCAGCCGCTGGCGCTGGCTGGCGTTTAACGTGATGTGGGTGCCGGGCATTCTAACTCTCCCCGCTAGACTGTTTTTCGGATGCGAATATCCGCCGAAGCACCCGGATCCAGCTCGGCTCCTGCCAAGAATGTAAGAACGATGGCGCCGGTGCCGGCCAGAAAGCTAATCCAGCCGGTTTTGGCGCCCAATCCTCCCTGCACGAGGAAGGCGCCGATGATGAGCTGCGCAACCGTGCCGACCACGATTTCGGTTAGCGCAGTCGAGATTCTGAACCAGATCGCAAGCAGAGTCGCAACCAAGGCGAGTCCCACCCAAAGCGCTGCCAGTACCCACACGTTCTCCATGGAACGTCACTCCTAAATTTTGTTGGAAAGCGTGCCGGGGACATGACTCCGCGACAAGTTTTCCTCGTCAGGAGTCATCATCTGTCCCGGTAGTCGGAAGGACAGCGGTTGGGGTGAACTCCTTCACCCTTGTTTCATGTTGTACAAGTCTTTCATAGATCAGGGTCTGGCAGAAGTCAAGCATGACGACATGCCTGCACTCGGTACCTCCAGACGCTGCTACGGAGCCATTGCAATCACGATCAGCAGTTCTTCCTGGGACCATTTCTCGCCGGTTTGCTTCTTCACTTCCCTGCCCCCACCCGCTCCGCATGCAGTTGCTGCAACGCGTACACCTTCGCTTCGCCACGTTGCAGCGCCGCGATGCCCTCGCAGGCGGCGCGCGCGGCGGACAGTGTCGTGATGGTTGGAATGCGGGCGGTCACCGCGGCGCGGCGAATCGCTTTCTCGTCGAACCACGGCTCGACGCCATGCGGCGTGTTGATGATCAACTGAATGCGCTCGCCCTTGATCAGATCAACCACGTTGGGCCGGCCTTCCTTCACTTTGTACACGCGCTCGACGCGCAGGCCTGCCTCTTCCAGAATACGGGCCGTCCCGTGGGTGGCAACCAGACTGAAGCCCAGCTCGACGAAACGCTTTCCTAACTCGGCCATGAATGGCTTGTCACGATCGTTGGCGCTGAGGAACACCGTTCCTGCGGTTGGCAGCACTTGTCCAGCGGCGGTCTGGGCTTTGGCGAAGGCTTCGCCGAAGTTGTCAGCCACGCCCATCACCTCGCCGGTGGACTTCATCTCTGGTCCCAGCACCGTATCGACACCAGGGAACTTTCCCCAGGGGAAGACTGGCGACTTCACGAAATAGAAGTTGCCGGTATCCAGATCGCTGGCGCGCTCAATATTCTCCGGCAAAAATTCACGGAGTTTCCGTCCGGTCATCAGGCGGGCGGCAATCTTGGCTAAGGGAACGCCTGTCGCTTTCGAGACGTAGGGCACGGTGCGCGAGGCCCGCGGATTCACCTCGATCACAAACACTTTGTCGCGCTGGATGGCATACTGCACATTCATCAGGCCGATGACTTTCAGGGCTCGCGCCAGCCGGAAGGTGTAATCGCGAATCGTCGCCAACTGCTGCTCCGGGATATCGACCGCAGGCAGCACGCACGACGAATCGCCAGAGTGAATACCGGCCTCTTCGATGTGCTGCATGATGCCGCCGATCACCACGTCTTCGCCGTCGGAGAGCGCATCCACGTCGATCTCGGTCGCCGACTCGAGGAAGTGGTCGATCAGCACCGGGCGCTCCTGCGAATATTCGACCGCCTCCTTCATGTAATGGATGACCGACTCGTCGTCGTAGGCGATGACCATGGCGCGTCCGCCGAGCACGTACGAGGGCCGCACCAGCACCGGATAGCCAACGCGATTGGCGTTGGCGAGCGCCTCCTCGACGCTTGCGGCGGTGGCCCCGGGCGGCTGCGGAATGTCCAACTCCTCCAGCAGCTTTCCAAAGCGCTTGCGATCCTCGGCAAGATCGATGCTCTCGGGCGAAGTACCGATGATGGGCACACCGGCCGCCTTCAGCGGAAGCGCAAGGTTGAGCGGCGTCTGTCCGCCGAACTGCACGATCACGCCGATCGGCGCGCCGCCAGAGGCTTCATGCTCGTACACCGCCATCACGTCTTCGTAGGTCAGCGGCTCGAAGTAGAGCCGGTCGCTGGTGTCGTAGTCGGTGGAGACGGTCTCGGGATTGCAGTTGATCATGATCGTCTCGAAACCGTCGTCGCGCAGCGCGAATGCGGCGTGGCAGCAGCAGTAGTCGAACTCAATTCCCTGCCCGATGCGGTTGGGCCCGCTGCCCAGGATGATGACTTTCTTGCGATCGGTTGGCGTCGCCTCGTCCTCTTCCTCGTACGTCGAGTAGAGGTAAGGCGTGTAGCTTTCGAACTCGGCGGCGCAGGTGTCCACGCGCTTGAACACCGGCTGGACATTATGTTGCTTGCGCAACTGATGAATCGTCTCGCCCGCCGCTCGGCCTTCCTTCATCTTCCGGCTGTCCGCGATGCGCGCATCGGAGAACCCCATGCGCTTGATGTCGCGCAAGCGCTCGGTGTCGATGTCGCCCGAGCCCAGCTTCGCCTGCTCATCGGAGATTTCTTTGAGCTGGTGCAGGAACCAGGGATCGATGTTGGTCATTTGCGCGATCTCGCGCACCGACATTCCCTGCGCAAATCGCGTAGCGAATGTACGCCAGCCGCTCGGGATGCGGCGTCACCAGCCGCTTGGTCAGAATGCGCGGCTCGATATCGTCGGCAGTGGCCCGGCGACCGGTTTCGAGCGAGCGCACCGCCTTCAGCAGCGCCTGCTTGAAGGTACGCCCGATGGCCATCACTTCGCCCACCGACTTCATCTGCGGGCCGAGCGACTCGTCCGCGCCGGGAAACTTTTCGAACTGCCACTTGGGGATCTTGACCACGACGTAGTCGAGCGTCGGCTCAAAGCAGGCCGGTGTTTTGCGGGTAATGTCGTTGGTGATCTCGTCGAGCGTGTACCCAACAGCCAGCTTGGCGGCAATCTTTGCGATGGGAAATCCCGTGGCCTTCGAAGCCAGCGCCGAGGAGCGCGAGACGCGCGGGTTCATCTCGATGACAACCATGCGCCCGTTATGCGGATCGACCGCGAACTGGATGTTTGATCCGCCGGTCTCCACGCCAATCTCGCGAATGACGGCGATGGCCGCGTCGCGCATAGCCTGGTATTCGCGGTCGGTGAGCGTCTGTGCCGGAGCGACCGTGATGGAGTCGCCGGTGTGCGTGCCCATCGGATCGAAGTTTTCGATGGAGCAGATCACGATGACGTTGTCGGCGAGATCGCGCATTAACTCCAGTTCGTATTCCTTCCAGCCGAGCACCGACTCTTCCAGCAGCACTTCGTGGACCGGAGAGAGATCGAGTCCGCGCGCGAGCAGTTCCAGCAGCTCTTCTCGGTTGTAGGCGATGCCGCCGCCCGGTGCCGCCCAGCGTGAACGAGGGACGCAGAATCACCGGGAAGCCGATCTTGCTGCTGAAGTCGATTCCGTCTTTCAGATTGTTGACCAGCGATGACTTCGGCACGTCGAGGCCGATCGCCGTCATGGCATCTTTGAACAGCAGCCGGTCTTCGGCTTTCTTGATGGCGCCAAGCTGCGCGCCGATGAGCTGTACGCCGTATTTTTCCAGCACACCGCCGTCGGCCAGTTCGACAGCGAGGTTGAGAGCGGTCTGTCCTCCGACCGTCGGCAACAGTGCAAAGATGCCAGATCTGCCGCCAGCCGTGAGCATCTCAGTTTCAATTCGGATGATCTCTTCGAGGTAGGTACGGGTGAGCGGCTCGATGTACGTGCGGTCGGCCATCTCGGGGTCGGTCATGATGGTGGCCGGGTTGGAGTTGGCCAGCACCACCTCAAAGCCTTCCGCCTTGAGGGCCTTGCAGGCCTGCGCGCCGGAGTAGTCGAACTCAGCCGACTGGCCGATGACGATGGGCCCAGAGCCGATGATGAGCACTTTCGCGATGTCGTTGCGGCGTGGCATTTAATGTTTCTTAATCGTCAAAAGTTCATCTGGAAGGGGCGCGGCTTCAGCCGCGCCGTAAGAGTTAACTTCATTTAGTGGCTTTAGCCACTGAGGGACTTCGTCTTTCTGGCTTTCAGGGAAGGCCGAGCAGTACGGATAATCAGCCGCGGTTTCCACCAGCTTCCGCCCGACCGGATTTCGGTAAATGTAATCAACATATATGCGATAGTCTGCAGCATCGCGGACTCGGTGGTCGGAGAATCCGACCTGCCAAATCTCCATCGATGATTGCAATTCCTTCTTCACTCGGTAGGAGAAGCCGCCTTTGATGAATTGGACCGCTCGCTCCAAAGTCACTGATGGTGTGATCAAAATGTGGAAGTGCTCTGGCATAAGGACATACTCATGGAGCAAATAGGCGCGACCCCGATAGGAGTGGAGTGCCTCAAGTAACAGCTTGGCCCATTTCTCATTCTTGAACAGGGTCCTTCGCTGCCAAATCTGAGAAGTGACGAAGTAGGTGTGGCCTGCCTGAGTCTCTTGTGTAGTGGGTCTCAAATTCGAATTCCCTCAGGGGCTAAAGCCCGGATTCTTATTTGGCCTTTACGGCGCGCCTAAAGGCGCGCCCCTTCAAAAGCAACTTTCCTTACTCCCTTTTGCTTCGGATGAAGCTTCTTCCACAATTTCTTCCCTGTACATTTCGGCCACGATTGAGCATCGTATAGCCCTCGCTCTCGGTCGAAAGAATGGCCCAATGCTCGAGAAAGACCCTGCCGATCTTATCGTCGAAAAGACGACTGCTGATCTCAATTCCGCAGATTGTTCTTTCCTTAGTTATCCGAAGTCTTTGCAGCTGCACATTGCAACTAGCAGCCCTCCGCGCAAGACACTCTCCGACTCGAACGACTGAACATCGGTGAATGGTTTGATCGCTTCTCTTAGTTCTTCCTGTTTGAAGCTATCCTCCGCAGCACTTGTAACTGGCTCAACTGCTGCTCTGAGATAATCGGAAATGCGGAACCGCCCGTTCTCGCCTTCTCCGACATAAGCCCAGGGCTTTTCCGAACCCTCTGAAGGAAATAGCCAGCGATAGATCCCGGGATCGGTTGGAAGTTCTTCAGAGAGAGGTCTCCCTCTTTGTCCTGCCACCCACGCTGCAATATCCGCACCGGAGAGCAGATCCTCCCAATCGCACTGTAATTCGGACCTACGGCGATTCACTTCTTCCACTCCTCCATCATCTTCACAAAATCCTTGAATAGGTAGTGCGAGTCGTGGGGTCCGGGTGCGGCCTCGGGGTGGTACTGTACGCTGAACAGAGGCAGCGAGCGATGCCGCAAGCCTTCCAGGGTATTGTCGTTCAGGTCGATGTGAGTCAGGTCGACCTCGGTTTGTTTCAGCGAATCGGGATCGACGGCGAAGTTATGGTTGTGCGCGGTGATCTCGACCTTGCCCGTCTTCATCTGCTTCACCGGATGATTGCCGCCGTGGTGCCCGAAGCGCAGCTTGTAGGTCTTTCCGCCCAGGGCGATGCCAATCAACTGATGGCCGAGGCAGATGCCGAAGATGGGCACGCGCCCCATCAAGTTGCGAATGCTCTCCTGCGCGTAGGTCACCGGCTCAGGATCGCCGGGTCCATTCGACAGGAAGACGCCGTCAGGCTTGAGCGCGAGTACGTCCTCGGCGCTGGTCGTGGCGGGAACCACCGTCACGCTGCAACACTCACCCACCAGGCGTCGCATGATGTTGTGCTTGATCCCATAATCGTAGGCGACGACGTGATGCTTAGGCGGCTCGTTCTTCACACCGACCACCTCTGTCGGTTCGTGCGAGCGCACGCCTTCGTCCCACTGGTACACGTGTCGAGTAGTGACCTCTTTCGCCAAGTCGGTGCCATCCATCTTCGGGATGGAGCGTGCTTTGGCGACAAGTTTGTCAGTGTCGGTCTCTAGCGTCGAGATAACGCCGCGCATGACGCCGTTGTCGCGCAGGTGGCGCACCAGAGCACGGGTGTCGATCTCGCCCAGCACCGGAATCTTATAGCGTTCGAGATAGCCTTCCGCTACCTCCTGCGAGCGCCAGTTCGAACTTACCCGCGAAAACTCGCGCACGATCAGCCCCTCGATGTAGGGACGCGTGGCTTCGTTATCGTCGGAGTTGGTGCCGTAATTGCCGATCTCGGGGTTGGTGAGAACTACGATCTGACCGGCGTAGGAAGGATCGGTGAAGATTTCCTGATAGCCGGTGATGGAGGTGTTAAAAACAACTTCCCCGTAACATTCGCCTTTTGCGCCGTAGCCTTTGCCGTGGAAGATCCGTCCATCTTCCAACGCAAGGATTGCCTGCATTGCATCTCCGGGGTTTGGATTTTATTGATTTTATCAGGGAATGCGCTGCGGCATAAGAGGAAGGGCCGCGGAATTTGTTCTGCACCGGATGTGAGGCACACGCCCGCAAGCGAGTTTAGCCGCGAGGAGGGGTCTTTCGACTCCCGCGGCGAAGCGCCGCCTGCGCTCACGATGACAAACTCATTGCAGAGGGACAAATCGAATTACCGCAGCTTGCCCAGTTTGGCTACCGGCCAATATCCAAAGACCGCTTTGCCGTAAATAAAGTCCTCGTCCACCGGACCGAAGTCGCGACTGTCGTTGGATAGATTACGATGATCGCCCAGCACGAAATAGCAGTGCGCCGGCACCACCGTCTCGGGATAGGAGCGCACGTCCTCGTAGGCGCCGGGCACGTAGGGCTCGCTCATGCGATGCCCGTTGACGAACACCACGCCGTCTTCGATCTTCACGCGGTCGCCGGCGACCGCCACCACGCGCTTGATGTAGCTTTTGGCGGTATCGCGCGGATAGCGAAAGACCACTACATCGCCACGCTCGATGGGCTCCAACCTGTAAACAAATTTGTTGATGAAGACGCGCTCCTGATCGTCGAGCGTGGGCATCATGCTGGTGCCTTCTACTTTGACCGGCTGGTACAGGAAGATGATGAAGAAGGCCGATACTGCGAGCGAGATCAACATGTCGCGCAGCCAGCCCGAAATTACCGGCGTCAAGCGTTTCGGTGTGAGCGAGGCCGGCTCGCCGGTAGCAGGTGCTGGAGGCAAGACTATAGAATTGTCTTCGTTGGGCACAGACTTCATCTTAATGGTTTAGACGGCTCGTCGTCAGTATAGTCTCAGTGTCCGGCTCGGCGATCTCTCAATTATCATCACCAACGGCCTTTACGATCTGCTGTTTTTACCGGCCTTGGTTCCAGCCGCGAGTGACAACCGATCCCTCGTGGGCTGACAGAAATGAAAGATTTGCAACGGCGCACCTGAAGCTGTGCCCCTTCAAAGCAGCGTGCAAGCGACCTTTTAACACGCGCTAGCGGCGGCCCAGGAACGACTCCAGTTTGCTGATCTCCGCGTTCGCCTGATCCAGATAACGGCGGCCCCGCTCGGTGTCGGAATTGTCCAGCGCCTGCTTCGCCTTGGCCATGTCGCCGCGCATGCTGGCACGTGCCGACACCATGTCGCCACGCAAGCCCAAACCGCTCTGATGCATCTGCTGCTCCAGAGCATCCAGACTGCTTTCAACCGCGGCCGCCCGGCTTTCCAGGTGGTCGTTTTCAATCTCCATTTCGTCCAGCAACTTCTTCTGCTGTTCCAAAGCGGCCTGCGCCTGTTGCGCGTCCGGGCCCGCATCCGTAGGGGCCGACGGCTCTGCCACCGCAGCGTTCATTCTGGCATGATTTGCCCTGGTCTCAGTGGCCAGCGGTTTCGGCACGGCAGCTTCGGCAGCGGGTGGGGTGGCAGATGGAGCGGCCGCGGGCTGAGCGGGTACGGGACTGGCCGGCACCGGATTCGGCGCTGTCGGCGGAAGATGGCCTTCGTTCATCGCCACAACTGCGGCGGCGACTGCATTCTGTTTGTGGATTCGATAAGCGCGGGCCCCGGCCAGGGTAGCCACCAAGAGCACAATGGCGATGGCCAGGATCAAGAATGGATGTCGCGATCCGGCGTCCCGTTTGAGGTGAGTATCCGTCTGCGCGGAGGCACTCGCAGGGGACATGCCGGTACTGGCGGCTGATTGACTGGCTGCGGCCGCCTGACTCACTGGCGTTTGCTTTATCGCAGAAGCTGCCGGGACAACTTGCGCGCCAGTGATCGTAGTCGCGGCCGCCGCCGCACCTTTTTCCGAACCAATCCCGGCGCAGGATTCCCTGATCTGCGACAAGGCGTTGCGAAACGCGTCCGCCGTCTGGAAGCGCTCTGCCGGATTCTTAGCCACCGCCATGAGGATCAGGTCGCTCAACGGTTTCGGCAAGGAAGACTGCACTTCGATGGGCGGACGTGGAGCCTCTTTGATGTGCGCCTCCATGATGGAGAAGCTGCTGGTGGCGCTGAACATGCGTTGGCCAGTCACCATTTCGTAGAGCGAAACGCCGACCGAGTACAAGTCTGAGCGTGCATCCGTAGGCTGCGATTGCACCTGCTCGGGCGACATGTAGCCCAGCGATCCCAGGGTTGTACCGGTCATGGTGAGGCCGGGATCATTGCCCGATCGCGCAATACCAAAGTCCATCAGCTTCAGAACTCCGCGCGGCGTCAACATCATATTCGCAGGCTTGATGTCGCGATGGATAATGCCTTTGGCGTGGGCGTAGCTCAATGCCGCCAAGCCCTGGTCGATGTAATTCAATGCCTCGGCCGGTGGGAAGGGTCCCCGCTCCAAACGATGAGCTAAGGTATCGCCCTCGACGTACTCCATGATCATGATCAGTTGATTGTCGGCAGAAAAAGCCGTTCGCAGCGCCGCGATATTGGGATGATCGAGGCTGGCCAGCAGCTTGATCTCGCGCATGAAGCGAGCCCCCAGGTCGCCCTGATTTGCGAGATCGGGAAGCAGCACCTTCATGGCCTCGATCCGATCTGAAATCAGGTTGCGTACCAGGAAGACCTGGCCCATTCCACCGTGCCCGAGTTCCCGAATAATCTCGTAGTCGCCGATCTGCTTACGTGCTGGTTCGGTCATATCAAAGCCTCAAACTCCAGAAAGGGCAGCCCGTAAACTCAGGAGCGATGGACACGGGTTCCAAGCGGGCCGGGACGGTACAGATGCGTCAGGGACACCTAAGCGAAAGCTTCGCCTGCACAGGAGCGGCGTAATTATGCGCCGGTCTGACGACCAGGGTCAAGCATAAGACGTGGCTTCGCGCGGACAGCGATTTGGGCTAATTGCGCCACTCCGCTAAAATGAGTCAGAATTCCTGGTGAGGTCTGTCCTATGAAAAAATTTGCGCTGCTCGCTCTGATTGCGGTGCTTGCTGTGGTTTGCTTTGCGCAAGGCGATCGCGTGCCCGCCTACCATGACCACGCCCTACAGCCGGGTGATGCCATGCCCATCCTGCCCAAGGACCAGTTGTGGGGAGAATCGTTCAAGTACCCCTACCAGGTGAAAAGCTACGAGTTGGCGGCCAAGATACCCAGTGCGCTTTACCAGATGCCGTGTTACTGCTATTGCGACCGCATCGGGCACGGAAGCCTGCATAGCTGCTTCGAGACTACGCACGGAGCGCACTGCGGAATCTGTATGAAGGAACTTTTTTACACGTACCAGCAGACGAAGTTGAAGAAGACGCCGGCCGAAATTCGCGCGGCGATCATCAAAGGTGAATGGAAGTCCATCGATCTTGAATCGGCCGCCAAGAGCGAGTGATTTCATAAGGCTCCGCGCCGTTCAATACGGGTGAGTTGACGGCATCCCAAGTTGCGGGTATAACTCAGCACAATCAACCTGCATTCGACTAGGGGTTTGCACAGCCCTGAGCAATTCCCTGTCGCGAATCAACCCAAGGAAGCCAACGGATGAAGAAGAAGGCGGCGGAAAAAGGGAAGCCAACGACTGCTAAACCTAGGGGCGGTAGTAGCTTACGCTCGTCCGCTGCAGGCTCCGACATACGATCCCGGGGAAGTAAACCAATGAAGTTGACCGACGATCCTCGTTTCATCCAGGCGGTACAGAACTACGAGGTTGGCCTGAAGGCCCTGCAAGCGCACAAGTACGATCGAGCTAAAACCTGTTTCGAGAAGGTTGTGGCCGGTCCCAGTCCCGAACTGGCAGATCGCGCCGCGGTGCACTTGAATAGCTGCAACCAGCAAATGAGCCACGCAGTCACCACGTTCAAAACGCCGGAAGAGCAATTCGATTACGCCGTGTCGCTGATGAACATGGGCGACTACGTCAGCGCCCGCGAGAATCTTGAGGCGCTCACTAAGAACGCCCCCAAGCTGGACTTCGTGTGGTATGGCATGGCGACCTTGAACTGCCTGACCGGCCACTTCCCCGAAGCCATCGCCAGCTTGCACCAGGCGATTCGGCTGAATCCGGCCAATCGCTACCAGGCGCGCAACGACGGTGACTTCAAGAACCTGGCCGACGATCCCCGGTTCACCGAATTGCTTTATCCCGATACCAGCTCCGGCACTCCGTCTCCGCCGGACCAGTGGCATTATTAGCTGGACGCAGTCCGATAGCCAATGCAGAACGAATCAAATTCCGCTGGGCCGCGGGCTGTAAACGTTGTCGCCATGGGTGGGGGGACGGGACTTTCCACGCTGCTTCACGGCTTGAAGCAGTATGTGACAGCTGCGGGAGAAGCTTCCTTCCGTGGCATGCCGCCTCGCATCGAGGATCTTTCCGCCATCGTCACCGTAAGCGACGACGGCGGATCCAGCGGCCGGCTGCGAAAACAATTGAATGTGCCCGCTCCCGGCGATGTGCGCAACTGCATTGTCGCGCTGTCGGAAGACGAGGCCCTGCTGTCCCGGCTTTTTCAATACCGCTTCCCTGCCGGTGAAGGAGTGGGAGGACACAGCTTCGGAAATCTCTTCCTTTCGGCAATGACCGCGATTGCGGGCGACTTCAGCCAGGCGGTGAAACATTCGTCGGCCATTCTGGCGACTCGCGGACACATCTATCCCGCCACCACCAGCAACGCGCAACTTTACGCGATCATGGACGACGGCTCCTTCGTCCGCGGAGAAACGAATATCACCGCGAGTCAGCGGCGGATTGTCGAGTTGCGCATGGCCCCCGCGAATGCCAAGGCCCTGCCGATGGCGCTGGAGGCCATCGAGAGTGCCGACTTGATCACGATCGGCCCAGGTTCGCTATTCACCAGCCTTGCGCCCAACTTGCTGGTGCGCGATGTTTCCCATGCCATCGCGGCCAGCCGTGCGGTAAAAGTCTTTGTCTGTAACTTAATGACCCAGGCCAACGAAAGCCTTGGGCTTACCGCTTCCGATCACATTCGCGCCCTCTACAAGCACGCTCGGCATCAATTCTTCGATTACGCTTTGCTCAATCGCACTCCCGCGTCGCCGGCGCTTGCACTGAAATACGCCGAGCAACAGCAATCGCAGATCGAGACCGACGTTGACGCCATCGAGGCACTCGGGGTGAAGCCGATCTTAGGCGATTATCTACTGGAGGCGATCGATTCCAGAGAAGTGCTAGTCGCCCGCCACGACACCTACCGGGTCGCGCACGACCTGCTGCAACTGATGATGGAGTTGCGCGAGTCGCCGGTCACGGCATTGCATCACGAGCCGTAGAAGAGGATTCACCACAGAGACATAGAGAGCACGGAGGATTGCTAGTATCGAGTTCCGACCTTTGGGAGAGGGCCCTTTAATTCGCACATAGGAGTGGCGCGGTGGCGAGTCGGAGATTCCATGATCGTCAAAGCGAAATGCATCGCTGAAGCCTTTGATAACAAGAATGCGTGGCTATATCACGCCGGTGACGTGGTCGACCTCGATCTGAGCGACCCGAACAAGCGCAAGCTAACAGACTTGACAACCCCCACGGGAAAGTGGATTTTCTAGTTCGACCGGGCAGGATCATCCGATCCCAAGATCAACCTGTTTTTCTGCGAAAAGTGCGGTCAGCGTTTCGGGGCCCTCAACGAGCTGAGACCGCACAGCAGAAGCGTTCACAAGAAGCCTGCCAGACTTTCGCCTGTTGTAGTGCTGGAAAAGACCGTGAAACCGTGGTGGGGGATCGCCGCGCTGGTAAGCCTTGTGCTGACCATCATTGGTTGGGTCATTAGCCACGTCGGTTCGATCATTAGCCGCTTCCGTCACTGAAGACTCAGATTTAAGCGCAAGGTTCAATTGCATCTTCGACGGCTTCGACTGCAGCATCAGCTTTGCTTATAGCGGAGGAACTCCCGCCGGCCTGCGATGCCGCCTTACAGATGGGAATTTCCTCTGTGTCTCCGTGCCTCTGTGGTTAAATAAAATGCTTGGACATGCCAAAGAAACAGTCTCAACAACAGCAGGGCTTCGCTATTGCCATTCTCGCTGCCGGCAAAGGCACGCGGCTGAAGTCGCACCGCCCCAAGGTCCTGCACGAGATCGCGGGAAAGCCCTTGCTGGCGCATGTGGTAGCAGCCGCCAGCAAAGTCGTTGCCCCACAAAACATCTTCGCCATCATCGGATACGAAGCTGAACGAGTGCGCGAGGCGCTGGCTCCCGCAGGGATTAACTTTGTCCTGCAACGCGAACAGCGCGGCACCGGGCACGCCATGATGGAAGCGCGCGCCGCCTTGCAGAGCTTCGAAACGGTGCTAGTGCTTTCGGGCGACGTTCCGCTGATCCAGGCCGAGACCATCAAGCAAGTCCGCGACTTTCATCACGCGCACCATGCCGCGATGACAATGCTGACTGCTCGGCCGCCTGATCCGACGGGCTACGGCCGAGTTTTCCGCAAGAAGACCAAGGCCGAGGAGAGCGACGAAGTCGAGCGTATCGTCGAACAGAAGTCGCTGCGTGGTAAAGAAGCGGAGCAACGCGAGATTAACTCCGGCATATACGCCTTCGGAACCAAGCCGCTCTACGCTAACATCGGCAAGCTCAAGACAGACAATGCCCATCATGAGTACTACTTGACTGACATGGTCACGCTGCTGGGCAAGGCCGGAGAAAAGGTGTTGGCGTTGCCTGCCGCCGACTCCAGCGAAGTGCTCGGAGTGAACACGCGGATCGAATTGGCGGAACTGGATGCCAAGCTTCGCGACCAGAAAGCGCGTGAGCTAATGCTCGCGGGCACTACCATCTTCCGTCCCGAGACATGCGACATTGATGCCGAGGTGCAGGTCGGCTCGGACACCGTAATCGAGCCCTTCGTTCAACTCATTGGTAAGACGAAGATTGGCGCCGATTGCCGCATTCGGTCGTACTCCGTTATTACCAACTGCGAAATCGGCGATGGAGTTCTCATTCGGCCGGGCTGCATCCTTGAAGATTCCATAGTGCGTCACGGTGCGCAGCTCGGACCTTACTCCCATCTCCGGCCGGGTAGCGACATCGGCGAAGGCGCGCACGTTGGCAACTTCGTGGAGACCAAGAAGACGAAGCTAGGTAAAGGCTCGAAGGCAAACCATCTTACCTACCTGGGCGACTCCGAAATTGGCGAAGGTGTGAACGTCGGGGCTGGCACCATCACCTGCAATTACGATGGCGTTAACAAGTACGCCACCACGATTGAAGACGGAGCGTTCATCGGTAGCGATGCAACGCTGGTGGCGCCTGTCCGAATCGGCAAGGGCGCATACGTCGGCGCAGGATCATGCATCACGGAAGATGTTCCTGCTGATGCACTAGCTCTCGGGCGTGGGCGTCAAGTCACCAAGCAAGGCTGGGCGTCACAAAGGCGAGCCAAGCTGAAGAAGGCCGGCACATACTCATGAAACAACAACTGCCCCGCCCTAGTCAAAAGAGGGCTAGAACGGGGTACCCAGATGTGAGTTTCGGGTGCGACGTTGCAAGGTTACTGGGTTGGAGCCATTTGATCCTGGGAAGCACTCTTCGCACGCCTTTGAACCGTAATCGAATGGCCGAGCTTGAAGGTGACTGCCGACTCCGCCGGGATCTCTAACTCTTTGTTGCCGGTGAAGGCTGCGCCCGCGGTGCCAGCGCCAGCGCCGACCAGACCGCCGATCAATGCTCCCTTGCCTCCGCCGGCGATTCCGCCGATCAATGCGCCAGCGCCGGTTCCGCCTCCGACCGCCACGGCTGTGCGCTTGCCCTTACCCTTTACGGTCTGCGTATAAGTAGACGTCTGGATCGGTACCGACGACCCGCCAACATTAACGGCGGTCAAGGCGATCGACAATATGCCCTCACCTTTGAACCTGCCCGGGGACTTGACATCGACGATCGTTCCGCTGACGCCGGCGCCGGCAGGAATGGCCA
Source organism: uncultured Acidobacteriaceae bacterium (assembly GCA_963763725.1). Lineage (GTDB taxonomy): Bacteria > Acidobacteriota > Terriglobia > Terriglobales > Acidobacteriaceae > Bog-257. The sequence continues at coordinate 48,369 of CAVXQI010000005.1, read as the reverse complement.
CCGCCCCGCCCACGGTCACCGCATGCGCCAGTGAACCGGTGAAGGTGTCTCCCGCGTTCGCTGTTTTCGAGGTGATGCTAGTCCCCATGCGAACCACCATGCTGGTTCCCGCCGGAATCACCAGCGGTGGGGGAGGTGGCGGCGGCTCCGGAGCCTTCGCCATCTGTTGCTCTGGGGCGGGCGCCATGGGTTGGCCCTGCGCCGGTTGCTGCGCTGGAGCCATCTGGCTAGCCGCCGGCTGGTTGGTGGTCGCAGGCTGATTAGTCTGGGCCGTACTGGAAGTATCAGTCGTCGGCGCTGCGGCGTTTTGACTTTGATCTTTCTTGCTACAGGCCGCGAAGCTCGCCGCAAGAATTGCGATGAACATGAGCGTGAGTACCCGAGAACGCATAACCTTTTCCTTTCGTTGTGTGACGCCCGACGAGATACGTCCAGACGGCGTACGTGCGTGAAACCATTCAATTCTGCCGCTGCCGGAACGAAGGGGCCGACAGCTTACGCGTGACGAGTGCGCTACCGCGCTATAAAGAACCGCTTGCCGCGGTCAAGAACCATATAAATTGTATCGTGTTTTCTGGGATTTAATTCTCGGTAACCTGCACTATTCCTGGCCTTGAAGGGCACGGCTTTAAGTGGTGCCGTAAGGCTCTGTCATCAGGGTGGCTTCAGCCACTGAGGGACGTCGGTATTGGCACGAACTGCTAATTCCCTCCGGGGCTGAAGCCGTGCCCCTTCAAAGTTTGCTGTCTTCAGCGCTGGAACAGATGAGTAATCCAGGTTACGGTGCGGGTCATCCGCATTCGACGCCTGGCGTAGAGCTCCACCATCACGCAGCGCGAAGTACCCCAATATTCCGGCCAACAGTGACGCTGCCAGCACTGCCGTTTTTGCTTCCAGCAGCTGGGATGCATCGTCGAAGGCCAGCGAGCTGATGAAAATAGAAACAGTGAAGCCGATACCGGCGAGAATTCCTACCGCACTCAACTGGCGCCATGTGACCCCGTTGGGAATTTGGGCGAGGCCGGTGCGCACTCCGAGCTTGGCGAATCCGATGATGCCCAGCGGTTTCCCCGCGACCAGTCCGAGCAGAATTCCCCAGGCGATTCGGCTGGTCAGCAAACCGTGCCACGCGCCGCCTGAAAATGTTACTCCCGCATTGGCCAGGGCGAATAAGGGCAACACCAGGAAGGAAACCCAGTCATTCAACTTGCGAGTCAAGAGCTCGGAGGGCGCTTCCGTGCCGTGCACCAACTGTTCAATGGAGCCGAGCAAATTTTTGGCGGTTTTCTCGTCACCTTGGGCTAGCGCTCCGCGGAACTGTTCCACGATTCCCGCGCCGATCTCCTGAAACTCCCGCAACGACAAAGTTGCTTTTGTGGGGACCATGAACCCCAGCACTACCCCCGCAATGGTGGCGTGAATGCCCGATCGCAGAATCGCTACCCAGAAACTCAGCCCCAGCACGAAGTACAAAACCGGCTGCGCAATGCCTACCTTGCGTAACAAAAAAATAACGGCGAGCAAAAGCAAACCTATGACTACGGACTCCAGTCGCAATGAACTGGTATAGAAGATCGCAATCACGGCGATGGCGCCGATGTCGTCGGCAATGGCCAGCGTGAGCAGGAAAATTTTCAGGTCCTGGGGAATTCCTTTGATCATGCCCAGTACGCCCAGCGAGAAGGCGATGTCGGTGGCCATGGGAACGCCCCAACCGTGTTGGCCGGGATGACCAATGTTCAGGACCATGAATAGCAAAGCCGGAACAATCATGCCGCCGAGGGCGCCAAAAATAGGTAGCGCGGCCCGGCGCATGTCGGCGAGTTCTCCATGGACGATCTCGTGCTTGATCTCCATGCCCACCAGAAAGAAAAAGATGGCCATCAAGGCATCATTGATCCAGGCATGTACGGGCAAGTTCAGCCGGGAGAGGGAGAGTTCCATTTCCCAAACATGGTGATAGGAATCCTGCCACGGCGAATTGGCCCACACCAAAGCGGCGATGGCCGCGCCCAGCAACAGCACGCTACTGATGCCCTGGATGTGGATAAATTGCTGGATAGGCAGGACCAGCGCGCGCGTGACCAGCGATTCGCGCAACCTGACCTGAAGCGCACCGAACGTGCGTGGTGGAATTCCCATAGGCTGTGACCGTGCGCGGATCGCGCGCACATGAACATTCAACCTGCAAAATGCCATCTGGTCAATGCAGAAACCCTGCAAGCGACGAACGATGTGGTTGCGCTATGCTGGGTGTCTCGCATGAATGCCATCATCAAGAACGTGCTGCTGGTTTTTGCCGCGCTGCTTCCCATCGTGAACCCGCTGGGTATGGCGCCCATCTTTGCGGAAATGACCTTGGGCTACGACACCAATACTCGCCGTACCGTGGCCATGCGGGTCGCAGTCAACGGTGTGGTGCTGCTGGTCGCGTCCTTGTTCATCGGTTCCTACATCCTGCAGTTCTTCGGGATCAGCCTGGCAGCCGTACAATTGGGTGGCGGGCTGGTTGTAACCGTGGCCGGATGGCAAATTCTGAATCGGCGGGACGACCTGAAGGACAGGCAACTGGACGCAACTCCCAGCCGCGAACGAATCCTGTCGCAGGCTTTTTATCCGCTCACCATGCCGCTCACGGTCGGACCGGGATCCATAGCGGTCGCACTCACGCTGGGCAGTAACATCCACGAAGAAACGCATCTGCAACTGATTGTGAGCGCGCTGGCGGCGGTACTTGGAATCTTGCTGATTGGAGTAACCATCTTCTTGTGTTACCGCTTTTCCGACGAATTGGAGCGCTTGTTGGGTCCGTCGGGTACCGGCATCGTCATCCGTTTGTCGGCGTTCATTCTGGTCTGCATCGGGATCCAAATCATGTTCAATGGCCTGAAGGACTTCTACGACGTGCTGCATGCGCTTGCGAAATAGGAGTGGCTTCGAAGGGGCGCGGCTTCAGAGGCTGCTGAAAAATTCGAAACAGCACATCCCTCGCGGGCTGAACCCCGCTCGGAATGATAACGAGCTCAACGGCGCACCTAAAGGTGTGCCCCTTCAAAAATCCGCAGGCGCGTCCCTTCGTTCTCGGTTTTCGTACAATCGAAATAGTATGAATTCCCGCGTACTCTCCCGATCTTTCGCTTACCGCAGTAGTTTATGGCTTCTACTTTTGCTGCTCACCTTGACCGCCTGCTCCAATGCGCCTGCGGCCAAGCGCTACGAATTGGAAGGGCGTGTGGTCGCGGTCGATCCCGGCGCCCGTCAGTTGACGATCGCCCACCAGGATGTTCCCGGCCTGATGAAAGGCATGACCATGCCGTTCACTGTGAGCAAGTCCAGTAACTGGGTATTGCAGTCCATTGCGCCGGGCGATTCCATCCACGCGACCTTGGTGCTCAGCGACCATGCCGAATTGCAGGACATCAGCTTCACCCGGACCGGCGAAAAGCAAAGCGACGGCACCTCGGCGCTGCACATCCCGCAACCCGGCGACGACGTGCCGGACTTCACCCTAGTCAACCAAAATGGCAAGCCGATCCGTCTCCATCAGTTCCGCGGTAAGCCGTTGTTGCTGACGTTCATCTATACGCGATGCCCCTTCCCTGACTACTGCGTACGCATGAGCAAAAACTTCGGCCAAGTCATGCAGCAATTGCGGAAATCCCCGAAAACCTTCAATGAAGCGCAATTGCTCAGCATCAGCCTCGACCCGGAGAACGACAAACCCGCCGTCCTGCGCAGCTATGGCGAGCACTATGTGGGAGGCGTCGATCCCGACTTCGCCCACTGGGAGTTCGCCTCCGGTTCCCCGCAACAAGTGCGCCAAGCTGCCGACTTCTTCGGACTGAGCTATAACCAGAAAGACGGACAGATTGTGCATGGGCTGCGCACGGTCTTGATCGGCAAAGACGGTAAGGTAGCCAAGGTATACTCTGGAAACGATTGGAAGCCCGACGACGTGGCCGCTGATTTCATTGCTGCCTCGGGCGCATAGGATGATGGCGCCCCGTTGGGCGCTCTGAAAGGGCACGGCTTCAGAGGTTGCTGAAAAAGTCGGTTTCGGCGGATTTTTCGAAGGGGCGAGCACTTTTAGGTGCGCCGTTAAGCCAATTATTTTGTCCCTCCGGGCGGGCTTCAGCCCGCGAGGGATCTGCTATTTCGACCTTTTTAGCATACTGGACGGACTGCAAAATTCTTAAACCGCTTCACAAAGACAAGGAGCTTACATGGCGCCGACTTACGACCCAGTAACCAAGCTAAACGAACTTACTGAGGGAATCGATTTTGCGATGCTCACCACCGTTCGAAGCAACGGCAGTTTGCACAGCTGCCCTATGGCAACCCAGGAAGTGGATAGCGACGGCATAATCTGGTTTTTTAGCCATAGCAATACTGAGAAAGTGGAAGCCATACGGACCGAGTCCCGTGTCAACCTGGCATACTCCGATGCGGATGGCCAGCAGTATGTCTCGATTAGCGGCAAGTGCGAACTGGTGCGCGATCACGTCAAGGCGAAGCAGATATGGAAACCCGTCTACGAAACCTGGTTTCCCAAGGGCAGCGACGATCCCAACCTAATTCTGCTGAAGGTCCATGTGCAGGAGGCAGAGTACTGGGATAGGTCGGCAGGCCGCATGGTGGCGCTGCCAGGATTCGCGAAGACAAGCATCGGCTAGCGGTGCTGGTTTTTTATGGGGATCGCATATTCTGGAGCGGCACGGCATCAGAGGCTGCTGAAAAATCGAAAAAGCGTCCCTCGCGGGCTGAAGGCCGCGAGGGATGACAAGAAGAAAAGAGCCTAACGGCGTACCTTCAAGGTGTGCCCCTTCAAGAAGCTCTGCATTGGAATTAGCGCAGCCCGGAACCTTTGGGGCTTATCGGCATCCAACCAAAGCAGTACCGCTTCGTCTGCGTTGCTTTCCTGAACCCAATGAATCAGATGCTGGAATTCGTAGTTCATTACGGTTATGCCCTGCTCTTCGTGTGGGTGCTGATCGAGCAGGCGGGACTACCTATTCCGGCAATACCGCTATTGCTGGCTGCCGGCGCCCTGGCCGCACAGGGCCGCATGCATCTTGCGCTGGCGATGCTGATTCCCGCATTCGCTTCCCTGTGCAGCGATAGCTTCTGGTACTTCTTTGGCAAGCGACGCGGCGCGGTGGTGCTGAACCTGCTGTGTCGCATTGCTCTGGAGCCCGACTCCTGCGTCCGCAAGACGGAAACAACTTTTACCCGCTTCGGGCCGCGAACCCTGCTGATCTGCAAGTTTATTCCTGGCCTCAACACTGCAGCTCCAACGCTGTCGGGCATGGTGGGCGTGGATTTTCCACGCTTCGTCCTTTTCGACTTCCTGGGCGCGCTGTTGTGGACCGGCGCGTGGGCTGGACTTGGCTTCCTGTTTGGCAAGCAACTTGACCGTATCGCGGCTGGCGCCTCGCGCTTCGGCGGCTCGATACTCCTACTGTTCGTTGCCATGGTGATCGCTTACGTGTTTTACCGCTGGAACGAGCGCCGCCGCTTCATCGAGCAGGTCAAAGGCGACCGCATTACTCCGGACGAACTGAAGCACAAGTTGGAAGCAGGGGAGCCGCTGACCATCATTGACTTGCGGCATCCGCTCGACCGGCTTACCGATCCCAGGACTTTGCCGCACGCGCTGCAGATTTCGCCCGAGGAACTGGAGGCACGGCACGGAGAGATCGCTCGTGATGGCGAGATCGTGCTGTTCTGTACTTGACCCAACGAAGCGACCAGCGCCCGGGTGGCGCTGCAATTACGCAAGCTCGGCATTCGCCCCGTGCATCCGCTGCTCGGCGGGTTTTATGAATGGAAGCGTCTTGGGTTTCCGCTTACCGACCCCCCTGGCGACGAAGACGAAATTGTCCCCAAAACAGGTTCGTCGTGGGCTGAGGCGCAGGGATGACGAGAAAAGTGATCTCTAGGCGATAAACAGCCGCGAAAAGATGCTCAAATCTGCTCGGGCAGCGCCGGGCATTGAGCGCATTTTTAACTTAAGTGTATACACTCCATGCGACAGCGTCTCCCCAAGCGAATGCGCAAACTACTTCGCTTCCTCAGGATATGTATGCACTTAAATCAAAAATGCTCTAGGGAGGGTGTCGCAACCTCTGCCGTCAGGGACGGCACGGTTCTCACATGGCCTCTGATACACGGCACTGCCAGCTGATCTACCTTGCCACCTGCCGAATCCCATTCAAGACCGTTTCGCGGCAGCGATTGACTCCAAACCAGTACGCCAGTTCGCGATAGTCCGAGGCCTCGAAGACCGCGATGTCGGCGTCTTTACCCGGCTCGAGACTTCCCTTCCTGCCCTGTAGTTGCAGCGCGCAAGCGCCATTGTAGGTCGCGGCGACGAGCGCCTCTGCGGGCGACATCTTCAGGTGCGTACACGCTACCGACAGCACGAACGTCATGGACGTAGTCGGTGACGTGCCGGGGTTGTAGTCGGTCGCTAAGGCGACGGGGACTCCGGCATCCAGCAACTTTCGCGCCGGCGGAAAGCTCTCCAGGCCGAGAAAATAGTTGGCCGCGGGAAGCAAGGTCGCCACCGTGTCAAGCTTCGACAACGCTGCGACGTCATCGTCGCTGATGTAGTCAAGATGATCGAGCGAGGCGGGATGAAATTCCATCAGAGGCGCGAGTTGCTCCGGAGTAAGTTGACACACATGAGCTCGCACGCCAAGGTTATGATCGATCGCGACGCGAAGGATTCGCCGAGAATGCTCCATGGTGAACGCCCCGCGGTCGCAGAAGACGTCAACAAAGGCGGCGAGCTTCAACTTGGCAACGGTAGGAATCATGTCCTCACAGATAATGCGGACATACTCGTCTGGATTTTCGCGATGCTCTGGGGGAACCACGTGCGCCGCCAGCAGCGTCGGCACCACCCAGCCCGGCCACTGATGCGAAGCCTCACGAATCGCCTCCAGCGATTTCATCTCGGCGGCGAAGTTCAGACCGTACCCCGACTTGCATTCTACCGTGGTGGTGCCGTGTCTCGACATCTCGTCAAGGCCGCGCACCACATGGGCGGCAAGCTCTTGTTGCGAGGCGTCACGCACGCCGCGCAGGCTGGCGCGAATGCCGCCGCCGGCTTCGGCAATCTCTTCATAGGCGGCGCCCGCGATGCGTTTCTCGAAATCGATAAGCCGAGGCGCGGTGAAGACCGGATGCGTATGCGAGTCAACGAAGCCGGGCGAGTACGACCTTGCCGGAGCAATCGATCTCGTCGATATGCGTTGCTTTCGCCGTCAGGAGTTCGTGCTTGGCGACTTCGTCGGTCGTACCGACGGCGACGATCTTGCCGTCGGCGATAAGTACGGCGCCATCTTCGATGATGCCGAGTTCGCGCATCTGCGAGCCGCGGCGCGGGCCGGTGTCGCCGTCGCTACGCAGCGTCAGAAGTTGCGCAGCATGGATGAGGAAAGTGACGGGAGAATTCACTATGAATCAGCTTTGCACGTGAAAAACAACAGTTCATTTACTTAGATATCCACACATCACTTAGATGGCTCCTTGAGATTTTTTTTTTCCAAAGTCAGTTTGTTCCTTGCCTTCATCATCCAAAATATAGCAATCCGTCTTATGAACCGCGAACTTCACCTGCCCATTTACAGTTACCGGAAAAGGTTTCTCGTTCTTTCGTGTTATCCGCCTCGTAAGTACCCATAGGTATGTACCATCGTCGATGGTGTACGTAGTGATATCGTTTGGAAGGGTGCCTATCATCGAGCCACCCATAGGGGTCGGTACACCCCCACCACTCGAGTCCCGTGCTCTGTTTCCGACGACAGGAGTTTACCGCTCGTCCAAACACGATCTTTCGACTGCACAAAGCCAGCCAGCAGGAGGATCGTCATCGCGATTGAAGTTACCAGTTTCATCTCTTACGAAGCTCAAGCCTATACCTGTTGCCACCCAGCGGTACCAATTCAATTTCCGGTGGGCGCCGCGCCGGCCAGGAAACTAACTTGCGACGACCAAGCCATTCGCCGATGGCGTCCCCGCTTATTTCGGGACAAGTAGTCCAGAAGCGTCTTTGTAAGCCGAAAATCCCGGAATACGCCATCTACTTCGATTTCGATGACTGGGCTATCCCGACGAAAATATGCAGCTGCGTTCGATCTTCCCCCGCGTATTCCGTCAGGTTGGTCGGTAATTCCTATTCTCCCTGCCACTTCTCCATCCAGTTGCTAACACTGCTCCCCCCAGTGACAACACTAATCGCTAGTTGCCAGTTGCCAGTTGCTAGCTGCTTCCCGCCATCGGCACCTTAATTCCCTTCTCCTGCGCGAACCGTCTTCGCCTCGTCGTACCCCGCGTCCACGTGCCGCGCAACCCCGATCCCCGGATCATTCGTCAGCACGCGCTCGATGCGCTTGGCCATCGCGTCAGTGCCATCGGCGACAGTCACCTGTCCTGCATGTTGCGAGTATCCAATGCCCACTCCGCCGCCGTTGTGAATCGAGACCCACGACGCACCGCTTGCCGTGTTGAGCAACGCATTCAGCAACGGCCAATCGGCGATAGCGTCGCTGCCATCCTTCATCGCCTCGGTTTCGCGGAAGGGCGACGCCACCGATCCGCAATCAAGGTGATCGCGGCCCATCACGATCGGCGCCTTGATCTTTCCCTTCTTCACCAGGTCGTTCATTGCCAATCCAAACTCCGCGCGCTCTCCATAACCCAGCCAGCAGATTCGACACGGCAATCCCTGGAACTTAATCCGCTTGCGCGCCAGATCGATCCAGCGGCTGAGGATTTTGTTCTGCGGAAACATCTCCAACACCAGATCGTCGGTGGTGTGGATGTCCGCTGGATCGCCCGAGAGCGCCGCCCAGCGGAATGGTCCGCGCCCTTCGCAAAACAGCGGACGAATGTAGGCCGGCACGAATCCCGGAAAATCGTAAGCGTTCTTCACCCCGTGCTCGAAGGCGAAGGTGCGAATGTTGTTGCCGTAGTCGAAGGTGACCGATCCCATCTTCTGCAGCTTGAGCATGCCTTCGACGTGGCGCGCCATGGTGTCGAGCGAGCGCTCGACGTAAGCCTTTGGATCGCTCTTGCGCAACGCCAGCGCATCTTCCAGCGACATGCCGGCGGGCACATAGCCGTTCAGCGGATCGTGCGCCGAAGTTTGGTCGGTAAGAATGTCGGGCACCACGCCACGCTCGGCCAGCTCGGGAATAATGTCGCCGCAGTTGCCAACCAGCCCGACCGAGATGTTCTCCTTCTTGCGCACCGCGTTCTTGATGATGCGCAGCGCCTCGTCGAGCGAATTCACCATGAAGTCGCAGTAACCGGTGCGCAGGCGTTTCTTAATGCGCTCCGGATCGACCTCGATGCCGAGGTAGCACGCGCCGGTCATGGTAGCGGCCAGCGGCTGTGCTCCGCTCATCCCGCCCATGCCGCCCGAGACGATCAGCTTGCCTTCCAGATCGCCGCCCAGATGCTGTTTGCCTGCCGCCGAGAACGTCTCGAACGTGCCCTGAATGATGCCCTGCGAGCCAATATAAATCCACGAGCCGGCGGTCATTTGCCCGTACATGATGAGTCCCAACTTCTCCAGTTCGTTGAATTTCTCCCAGTTCGACCAGTGGCCCACCAGGTTCGAGTTGCAGATCAACACTCGCGGCGCGTATTCGTGTGTCTGAAAGATGCCGACCGGCTTGCCCGACTGCACCAGCAGCGTCTCGTCGTTCTCCAGGGACTTCAGCGAGTTGACGATGGCGTGGTAACACTCCCAATTGCGCGCGGCGCGGCCGGTGCCACCGTAGACCACGAGGTCCTGCGGACGCTCGGCGACATCGGGATCGAGATTGTTCATCAGCATGCGCATGGCGGCTTCCTGGCCCCAGCCTTTGCAGGAGAGCTGATTGCCGCGCGGCGCCTTCACGGGAACATAGCTAGAAGTAGGTATATCGGTTGCGACTGGCATGACAAGACGATGGTAGTGCGGCAGAGAGGGTGAAGGCAAACGGCGGGAATAGTTTCAAGTTTCGAGTTTCAAGAGCCAGGTTGCTTCCCGCCACCATCCGGCCGAGAAGCTGACTTGCAGGAGTACCTCATTCTCCTCGCGTGCCTCAGATGAAAACTTGAAACTCGAAACTTGAAACCGAAAACAAAAATGGGGAGCGGCTGTTTGGCCATCTCCCCTCTCTCCGATCAGGTTTGCAATTGACGCTAGCCTACCCGCACCGCCGCCTCTCTACATCAGAGAGCGATGAATACTACGTGAATAGTCGGTGAATCCGCCATGCCGCAGGAACTCCGGTAGAAGTTCCAAGAGCCAACGCAACTGGCCCCAGCTTATAATCTCCCCACATGTCTGAGTCCTCGCCGCCACACTTCAATCCCCCGACGGAAGTATTAGCCCGCGAAATGCGCGAGCGCGCCAGGGAGATATTTGAGCACGCGTTGTCCGAGTGCGGTATTCCGCGGGCATTTTCCAAACAGGTGCTCTACGAGCGCGGCGATCTGCGCCTGGGAAATGACGTCTATGCCCTGGGATCGTTTGCGCGGACGCTGGTTGTCTCCATCGGCAAGGCGGGACACACCATGGCGGAGGCACTGGTCAATGTAGTCGGCACCGGGCTCATGGGGATCATTGCCTGTCCTAACGCGCCCTCGGCACAACTGTTTGGCTTCCGTTATTTCCTGGGCGGACATCCGCTCCCCAACGAAGAGTCGCTGCGCGCCGGCGATGCCATCCTGCGGCTGCTTAGTACACCGTCGCCTGAAACTCTGGTGCTGTATCTGATCAGCGGCGGAGCTTCGGCGATCGCCGAGAAGCCCATCAGCGCGGGCATTTCGCTGGCCGATGTTGTCGAGACCTACAAGGCTCTGGTGCATTCGGGGGCGCCCATCGCCGAGATCAATGCCATCCGCAAACATCTGTCGGCATTGAAAGGCGGACGGCTGGCGCGCGTGGCTGCACCCTCCTACCAGGCGTCGCTGCTGGTCTCCGATGTGCCCGAAGGCGCCCTCGACGCGCTGGCCTCCGGTCCCACAATGCCAGACACCACGACCGTTGCCGACTGTCAGGCCATCGCCAAGCGCTACAAGCTGCTGAGGAACTTTCCCGCCAGCGTACGTACGTTATTCGAGCGCGATGAGTTGGAGGAAACTCCCAAGCAAAACGATCCCGCATTTCGACACTCGCGCTACACCACCGTACTTTCGAACGCTACCGCCGTGCATGCCGCGGTAGAACGCGCGGCGTTGAGCGGCTTTGCCATTGAAGTGGACAACGGCTGCGACGATTGGAACTATGAACCTGCCGCCGATCGCATGCTGGGACGGTTGCGCGAGTTACGCCGGGGAGTATCGCGCGCATGCCTGATCTCGGGTGGCGAGGTCACGGTGAAGGTGGCAGCAAAGTCGGGCTTGGGCGGACGCAACCAGCAGTTCGCGCTTTATTGCGCGCAGAAGATTGCCGGCGAGAACATCAGCGTGCTAAGCGCAGGCACCGACGGCATCGATGGCAATAGCGATGCGGCCGGAGCCGTAGCGGATGGAACGACAGTCGAGCGAGCCAAGCAGCGCGGGCTCGACACCGCCATTGCCTTGGCGGCCTTCAATGCCTATCCTCTGTTTGACGCCATTGGCGACACCATCATTACCGGGCCGACTGGCAACAATGTGAGAGACCTCCGAATCTTGATGGCGTACTGAGCCGAGGTATCACTCCGGCACTTCCCCGGGAGAGAAGTTGTCGATGTAGCACCAGATCCATGCTTCTCCTGGCTCGATGGATCGCATGAGAGGATGCCGGACCGCATGAAAATGCTTGGTGGCATGCTTGTTCTTGGAGGAATCGCAGCAGCCGACATGGCCGCATTCCAGACACATCCTCAGATGTACCCAGGTATCCCCAATTTTGACGCAGTCTGGACAGACGTTGATCTTGGTGTGGGTGACTTTAATCTGGTTGAGATGAGTGCACTGTTCTGCCATCTGTTTTCTCCGGCGCCGTCTCAGCGCTCTAAGGCTTTACGGTCCCATTTGGCCAGCGTCGCAGCGGCGTCGTAGGTGGTTTGCAAAAACTCCATCAGTGCAGCTTTGGGCGAGGCTGCGGCGCGCACGTCGTCGTATAGCAACAGGAACTCTTTCATCTGCGGATGGTAGAACGCAGCGGCTGGTCCGACACTCTGCTCCGCAAAGCCCGCCGGCTCCGGCGCTGCATACGAGTAGAAGGCCGGCGCCTTGATGTCGCCTCCACCGGGCCAGAACCCGGCACTGCTGACTTCGTGCGAATAGGCTTCGCGCGTAATGCGATCGGCGCCCGGCCGCTCCGGAGCGGGCCTTCCGGAAAAGCGCGTCACCGCATGATCGAAGCTTCCCCACCAGAAGTGCACCGGACTCACCTTACCTATAAAACGCGCTCTAAATTCCTTGAACACTTCGTCCACCCAGGTAAGGATGAGCCAGAAGCGATGCACCGCCTCGGCGTCATAGCTGGCGTGCGTGCGGTCCTGCTCGAATGGAATGGGATTGGGAATCTCGACCGGAGTGGTCCAGATCTTTACATCCAATCCGAGTTCGGCGAGCGCTGCCATAAGCGCCTGATAAAAATCGGCCACGCTCTGCGGTTTCAGATCGAGGACTCTGGACCGCCCGTCCGAAGTCTCGATGATGAGCTTGTGCTCGACGAAGTCAAAGCGTATCTCGACGTCCCGCTCCTGATACGGCATCGCCAACGTCGACATGCCGCGAGCGGTGACATAGAACGACACATTCCACCAGTGATTTACCAGCGGACAAAGGGTCAAGCGAATTTTGCCGACCATCTGCGCCCACATGTGCAAGGTGTGAAAGGTGTCTTCCCAGCTCTCGAAGGGCAACGCGGGGAGGAGGTCGGGCTTGTTGGTGCTTGGAGTGATGAGCGGTGGAGTTGCCATGTGCCCTCTTTCGGAAAACAATGTACAACCGCCAGCGAATACATGGATGTCGCATTCGTTCCGCCGGATGCAACGCCTATGTCAGAAGCCTGGCTCGATTTGCGAGCCTCGGGGCGCGTGGGCAGATGCAGCGAACACCAAGAAACAGCAGGTCCTCCGTTCGGGACTGAAGAGACCGTGTCGCAACCTATTGCCAGTTTGCTGCGGTCGCAGGAAGCGCAAAAACCAGCCCCGAATGGGGCGAAAGATCTTAGCCCAGCACTTCAGCGCTGGGTGAAGTGGGTAATAAGATCAAGTCCCGTAGGGACGACAGAGATTGCGATACCGGTCTGGGAGCCCTCGACCGGGATAACCAGGCGGCTGGCCGTTTCCCTGGTGTTTGCACAGGATCAGCGCAGTGACTGAAAGCAGAAGGCTGATAGCTGAAAGCCTCTGACTGCTGCACCATATCCCCGGCGCGCCGCCTTTCATTACAATAGAGGCATGGACTCCGTCAACTTCACTATTGCAGGCAGGCAGTTCCGCTCGCGGCTCATCGTGGGCACGGGCAAATACAAGTCAGGGCAGGAGACGGCACGCGCCATCGCGGCCAGCGGCGCCGAGATGGTCACGGTCGCGGTTCGTCGCGTCAATCTCGACCGCAGCAAGGAGTCGCTGCTCGACTTCATCGATCCCCAACAGTATTTTCTTCTGCCCAATACCGCCGGTTGCTACACCGCCGACGAGGCGATCCGCACCGCGCGTTTAGGACGCGAGGTCGGCCTCTCTGATTGGGTGAAGGTCGAGGTCATCGGCGATCAGCAAACTCTTTTTCCCGACGTGCAGGCCACCATAGAAGCCACCCGCGTGTTGGTAAAGGAAGGCTTTACCGTCCTACCGTATACATCTGATGATATTGTAGTTGCGAAGCGTCTAATTGATGCTGGCGCGAGCGCGGTGATGCCGTTGGGAGCGCCCATCGGCAGCGGCATGGGCATTCAGAACCAGCCGAACATCCGCATTCTGCGCGAGATCATCACCGAGGTGCCGCTCATCGTAGACGCTGGTGTGGGCACGGCGTCGGATGCGGCCATCGCGATGGAACTCGGCGTTGACGGCGTGCTGATGAACACCGGCATCGCGGGCGCTCAGGACCCGGTGCTGATGGCTGAAGCCATGAAGAACGCGGTGACCGCGGGACGGCAGGCGTTTCTTGCCGGCCGCATGCCGAAGAAGCTTTATGCAACCGCGAGCTCGCCGCTGGAAGGCGTGGTGCGGTAGTTCGCAGCGCGCGGCAGCACGTATAATTCCGGCATGGACGAACAGGATTTTCGCCGCCGCGCCGACGCCGCTTTGGAAGCGCTGAAGCGCAGTCTTTACGCCGCCGAAGGCGATGCCGACTTCGAAGTCGAAGAGAATGCGGGGGCCCTGCACATCAGCTTCGACGAGCCTCCGGGAAGGTTCGTCATCTCGCCAAATTCGCCGGTGCGGCAAATCTGGATCTCAGCGCTGTCCACTAGTTTCAAACTCGACTGGTCCGAAGAAAAGAACGATTTCGTGCTCAGCAAAACGGGAGAAGGGTTGAAGCCGCTGGTCGCGCGCCTCATCAACGAACAAATCGGCGAGGGGACAGTCGCTCTGATCTAGAAGGCGCTCGGGTAATTGTAGCTGGACCAGTTTAGGATTACCGTTAGTCGAGCGAGTACGGGTAGTGCGGCGCTTTGGCGCATGTGTGAGAACTTGCTCTGGCTTGGCTCGGTGGACGAATTGCGCAAAAGAAAGCCCCGCAGGGGCGAAAGAGCTTAGCCCCGCGCTTCGGCGCTGGGTGAAGTCGAGAATAAGATCGAGTCCCTTCAGGGACGGCACAGTTCTCACACACCCTCTTTAGCGCCGCGTTCCAGCTCACCACCGGGCTGGCTTCAGCCAGCGACGCGCCGCCGGTGTTCGACTACACCAAACGTAAACTGGTCTAATATCGACAGTGCATTTGAGGCCTCTATGCCCCTTGTACGAATCGACCTTCGCAGCGGCAAATCGCCAGAGTACCTCCGCGCCATAAGCGAAGCGGTGCACCAGTGCATGGTGGAAGTGTTGAATGTACCGATCGCCGACCGCTTTCAGATCATAGCGGAGCATGATCCGAATTCCTTGATTTACGACCCAACTTATCTGGACATCTCCCGCTCCGATGACATTGTGCTGATGCAAATCACGCTGAACCACGGACGCTCCCTACAGATGAAGCGCCGATTCTATAGCGCGGTCGCGCAGGCGCTGGCACGCAGCCCAGGCATTCGCCCGCAGGATGTATTCATCAACCTGGTGGAAGTGGCGAAGGAGAACTGGTCGTTCGGCAACGGGGTCGCGCAGTACGCGCCCGAGAGCGCAACCTGAATTCCGCTGCAAAAATCAGAACGCGAGAATTGGTATCGTGGACTGAACACCGCCTCTGCAGCGCTTCGGCTGCATTAATCTGTTTCGGCAGCTCAAGCGGTCAGCCTTGAAGGGGCACGGCTTCAACAGACTGCTGAAAAACTTCGTTAGCGCACGGTTTGCGTCAGGGCACGACTTCAGTCGTGCCGATAAGTTGTTTCTTTTATCATCTCGAGCGGGCTTCAGCCCGCGAGAGATCGTGGGCCTGAGAGTCAGGCTTTTAGAGCATGTGTGAGAACTGGTTCCGAGTTGGCACGGTGGAATGGTTGTGCAGGAATCCAGCGCCGGAGGCGCGGAAGAGTTTAGCCCAGCACGGAGCCGCAGGCGGAGTGCTGGGTAGAGTCGGAAATGGATCCGAGTCCCGTAGGGACGACAGATGCTCTCACACCCTCTTTAGCCTCTGACGGAACTCGCACTTCGTCGCGCTTTCAGCGCCGCGTTCGTCGCGAGAAAACGCTGCGAGCCCTTAGTCCATAAGAACTAGGCGCATGTTTCTGCTGTACTACGATGATTTTTTCAATGTTTTCGCTGGTATTCGTCCCTTACTACATGGTCCGGCCAATATAATTGGGTTTGCCCTCACTTAACATGACCAGCCACACTCGTCTGAATCTCCTTTAGAAATGGAGCACGTTTAGCATGCAGTTTTATTTGTCCGCGAAATCTGATCCAATCGTTTCTCGTGTTCATCCCAAATTTGGTCGCCCGCTTTGTTGCTTCCAGTGCTGTTTGTCTTGGCCAGTTGCGGCGGAAGCCCGTCGTCACCAGTTCACAATCGCAGACACCGCCAACGCCACCCCCGCAAACCTCCGCCCCGCCAACCACTGGTCGGGTACACAAGATTCAGGTTCGGGGACGCAACCCTCGCCGCCGCCTCCGCCAGCGGCCGGGCCGCCGGGTGTACCGCCCGGAGCCCAGACCATAGCGCGATCCAAACCCTTCCCAACTGGGAGTGGTGCACGGCCAAGCTCCACGGAAGGCCTTGCGCTAGCGGGCTAGGTGACGCCACCTCCAGCATGACACCCAATCAACCATCTCCGTCACTGAGCGGCCAGTCTTCGGTGTTCAATCTCGGCGGTCCTACACACTATTCGAATGCCTTGTGGTGGAAATCCTTCGGGCCGAACAGCACGCCCACACACTTTGTGTACGACCTGTACTTTTATCTGCAGCACCCGGGGGCGCCTGAGGCGTTAGAGTTCGACGTCAACCAGAGCATAAGAGGCACGCGCTATACCTGGGGCAGCGAGTGCAGCTACCGGGACACTGGCCACTGGGACATCTGGAATCCCGAGACCGAATCTTGGGAAACCACCTCAGTGCCCTGCCCACCAGTCTCGGCCAACACATGGCACCACCTGACCTGGCAGATCGAGCGCGTCAACGGACAGGTGCACTACATCAGCGTCACTCTCGACGATAACGTTAGCACCGTCGACAAGTACTTCAACCCGCAGCGGCATTGGCATGGCAATGACGTGAATGTGGCCTTCCAAATGGACGGCGACTACCTGCAGGATCCCTATTCGGTGTGGCTCGACAATGTCAGCCTATCGGCCTGGTGGGCGCCGCCTTAAAGGGGCGCGACTCCAGCCGAGCCATAAAGCGCTATCTTTGTGATGGGTTTAGCCGAAGCGCGAGTTCCCTCACTGGCGAAAGGCCAATTCTCAACCGCTCCTTGATCGGTCACCGCACGTTTTGTGTCAGGGCACGACTTCAGTCGTGCCGTAAAGCTCTGTCTTTGTGATGGCTTCAGCCACTGAGGGACTTCGCTGTTAAAACGTCTCGCTACGCGGTGACGCTCTCTGCCCGCAGCTTCTGCTTCAAGTCGGCGGCGATGAGTGCGCCGTGGAAGCGCCCGTTCTCGATGAAGATCTCGCTGGTGCGCATACCGGCAACGATTACGCCCGCCAGATAAATCCCCGGAACGTTGCTTTCCAGAGTTTGAGGATTAACGACCGGCCGCTTGTCCGCTTCGCCGCTCAGCTTGATACCGAGGGAGCAGAGAAATTCGAAATCCGGATGGTAGCCGGTCAGGGCAAAGACGTAGTCATTCTCCAGCCTCACCTCACCTTGCGGCGTGTCGAGCACAACGTGTTCCAGCGTGATCTCGCGCACACAAGTATTGAAGTACGCGTTCACCTGTCCGGCTTTGATACGGTTTTCGATGTCGGGCTTGATCCAGTACTTCACTGAATTGCTGATGCCCGGACCGCGATGCACCAACGTAACCCGCGCACCGTGCCGCCATAACTCCAGCGCCGCAATCGCCGCCGAATTCTTCCCGCCGATGATGAGCACGTTGAGACCAAAAAAGGGATGCGGCTCGCGGTAGTAGTGCATGACCTTGGACAAGTCTTCGCCCGGAATATTCATGTAATTCGGCCGGTCGTAATAGCCGGTGGCCAGGATCAACTTGCATGCTCGATATTCGCGCCGGCGGCCGTGCAGGTTGGCAGTGTGCACGACGAAATGATTGTCGCTGCCTTCGACCTTCAATACCGGTTCGTACTGTCGCACATCAAGCTGGTAGTGCTCGGCCGCTTTGCGGTAATACTCCAGCGCCTCCTGGCGCGTGGGCTTCTGGTTGGGACTGGAAAACGGAAGGTCCCCGATCTCCAGCAGCTCAGGCGTAGTAAAGAACGTCATGTTGCTTGGGTAGTTGTAGAGCGAGTTCACCAGGCAGCCCTTATCGATGTTGGCCACCGATAGGCCGGCGCGCTTCGCATCAATGCCGCAGGCGAGACCCGTCGGTCCGGCCCCGATCACCATCACGTCAAAGGAAAAGCTCTCTTTCGCTGAAGCTCCGCGATCCATATAGAAAGCATACCCTGTCTTGCGCTTGCGGTAGGAGTTCCCTCGCGCACTGCCGGAACCGGCGGCGAGAAGGGTGCTCTACCTCCATCGCTAACCCGCCGCCGGATCGCCTTAGCCTTTGGCCGTGGGGTACTGCTTGAACATCTTGACGATGGAATTGTTGACCTGGCTCTCCAGCTTCTTGGGATTGTTCGCGCTCAGGTTGTCAGTTGCCATGCCACGCCATACCAACCTCTTAGTGCTCACATCCAGCAGATCAACCACCAACTGCCCTTTGTGGATGGTCACGGTAGTGTTGCCCCACGTCCCCGCCAGCGCCGGTCCGAAGGCGCTGGGATCGAACGGCGGAATACCGCCCGTCCCCATGTAGAGGGGATCGTTCGAGGTCAGGCTGCTGTCCTGATCAATGGAACCGTACACCTGAATGACCAGGTCTGGTTTGTCCGCGGTTAGCTGCAATCCCCTGGCCTTCATTTCATCCTCGATGGCGCCCACGACATCGGCGGCCAGCAGGGGATGCCCCACCGCTCCATGCGGCGCCCAGGCATAGGTTTTGAACTTGGAAAAATCGAGGGTCTTGTCGTAACTGACGTGAATTTTCTGCGCCTGCGCGCCAAGAGAGACGAGGAGGACAAGCCAGAATAGCTGGAAAGCCCTTGAGCACTTTAATGGTCGATTTTGGAAGTTCATGTAGTCCTCCGTGCAGCCGGATATGGTTCGCTCGGGAAGGGGCGTGCCTTTAGGCACGCCGTTACGATCCCTATATTTTTGTAATCCCGAATCGACTTTAGTCGGTGAGGGAACAGCAGCAGATTCCTCGCTTCGCTCCATCGAAAACATGCCGGGCGACAGTGAGTGGGCAGTACAGGGCTCCTTCGACTGCCTGCACTGGCGGAGGATCACAAGCGAAAAGGCGCTGCTATCGCCTGCCGCCCCAACTACGGCCACCACCACCCCAGCGGTCGCCTCCACCACCCCAACGGTCCCCTCCGCCACCCCAGCCACCGGAGTGCTGGTACTGCGAGAAGCGCTGAGTCTGTTCTGCGCCGCGTTGACGATCCTGGGCTTGCTGGTTGAGATCGCCCCAGGATGACCCGCCGGTTGGCTTATAGCCGCCGTCTGCCGACGAACGCTGCTGGTTATAGCTCTGCGCCTTCTGCTGGTCGGCGGAATAGTTGGGATTGCTCTGCGCCTTCTGTTGCGCCGACGCGTAATTCGGATTGCTCTCGGCTTTCTGTTGCGCCGACGAATAGTTTGGGTTTGAGCTTGTAGGATGTTGCTGCTCGTAACTCTGGGCCGACGTTGTGGTCGGCTTTTGCACGGTGTTCCAGCTGCCATTGTCGTACTTCTGCCAGCCGGAGCCGGTGTTTTTATATACGTTGCCATCGTGGCCGGCATACATGTCGCCGCTCGACGTCTTACCGACCGCCGTGTTGCCATAAGCCGTGCTGCTGGCCGCAGCCCTGCCTCCGCTGGAGGTTTGCGCAGTACCTACCGAGCCATATGCGTTGCTGGCATGTTGGGTGTAGGCGGTCTCGCCGTTCTTGCTGACTACCGATTGTCCCCACGACCCGTAGGCGTTCGAACCCTGCCGGGTCGCGCCATAGGCCCCGGTGTACGGATTGTAGGCTTCACCGGCGCTGCGAGTACCGTACGCGGTGGATGCGGTCGCCCCTCGTGCATAGGTTCCTGTGTTCGGGTTGTAAGACGTTCCCCAGTGCGCGCTGCCGTAGGGTCCGTAGGCTGCTCCTCCATAGCCGTAGGCTCCGGTGTAGGGATTATAGGTGTGATAACCGTAGGTCGCGGCATATGGGTAATAGAATCCGCCATACATGTACGGCGGATAGTAATAACCGGTGCCGCTGGCCACGATCGCTCCCACCGTCGCCCCCATAATGAATGCTCCCATGTAGCCCGCAGTGTAACTGGCAGTAACGTAGCCATCCGATGGGGGCGTTTGGGTAACGTAGACGACGTTGTACACCGGTGAGGTCGGCGGGAATCGTGTAGATCACTTGCGGAACGCTTTGCGCTACCTCCCACGGACCTTGCGGGCTGAAGGAAACGAACCACACCCCTTGATAGCACAGGTAATACGCGGTGCCGACCTGAATCACTCTGTCGGGCGTGTTGACCGCGTACAACATGGTGGTCCCCTCGATGGGCTGGAACTGCGGCGCGCCTACGTAGGACACCTTGACCTCTTTCGCCGCCTCCGCAGTATTCACCTTGACCGTGGTGGGAATCTGCGCGATCAGCACGGCGTCTTCGGCTTCCGGGCGTTCCCGGCACGGACGCAAGAACCTTACCGGCGGGGTTGTCCGGCGGGATCTTCGCAAAATCAGCAGGCAAGCTATAGGTTGCAAACGTCCACGGACCGAGCACCGGTCTGGTAGAGGTGAACCAGCGGCCCGCCGTCAGGTAGTAATAAGCGCCGGTTGGGGTGTACTTGAAGACGGTGCTCTCCGTGTTCGACGCGTACGCCAGTTGGGTGCCGGGAATCGGCGTCCACTGCGGCTGTCCGCCAAAAACCACGATCTCCGCCGGAGTGGCGCTGTAATACACAACCGGAAAGCTGGCTGCGCTGCCCGGTGGCGGCGGAATGAATCCCTTCAAGCTGGCGAAATTCGCGTTCTCCGGTACCTTCGACATCTGCTTAGGCAACTGGCTCGTCGGCGTCCATGCCACCTCCCAGACTGGCGCAGGTAAGCCAGCCTTTGCCGTCGAACAAGTAGTAGGTGGATTTGCCCTGCTCAACGAACAACGGCCAGTTGGCATTGACCACGAACTGGAGATTGGAGTTTGCGATGGGCGCAAGCGATGGCGCTCCATTCACCAACAGCAGGATCGCCGGACGCATGCTGATGAAAATAGTCGGCGGATCGTTTTTGAGCGGCGCCACCGGCGGGGCCTTGTCTTTCTTCACGCTGGCCACCAGGCGGTCAAGCGATATGGTCATGGTGGCCGCCGGATTAGAAACGTCCTCATCAGCTGGTCCATCTGCGCCGTGGTTGCGGGATCCAGAGAGGGAAAGGAAATGCTCGTAATCTGAGGATCGCTAAGAAATACGGTGTGATCGTCCATATTGACGGCAGACTGCATTCGCACCGTCACCACGCCTACGTGGCTCTTACCGCCGGTGGGCGTTATGGTAAATGCCATGCGCGCGTCAACCTGCTTGAAATTGTTCCAGTCGTCAACCTGTGGCTGATAGAGAACCAGCTTGCCGCCTGGTTTGGTGATCTGGCGCGGCCATCCTTGGTCCTGGGCCATTGCCGGAGCGACCAATAACACAGCTATAGCGCAGAATAGAGACAGTTGCTTCGCGGTCTTCAGCACGCGATTACTTTTGCTATTGCTTAGCATAGGGCACAACCTTCTTTTGAGGCGATCTGAGCATGGTCAGCGGCGGTCCTATCTCGCGCATATTGGAATGCCGCGCCATCACACTTTTCCTAAGTCTCCCGGCATAACCGGTAGAACCACGACCAGGGAAAAAAGAGGAAAGTTTTTGCGCCTCCATATTACGTCAGCTAGCGATTTTTTCGAAGTCCTGTTTCGCGCGGGCCCGCCTGGGCGGGCACACCCTGCGCTGGCCGGGTGATCCTCTCTTGGTTCGGGTTAGCGAAGCTCTACGTCGGAGGCGGTTCAAGGGTATCCGGCAGGAAGGAATTCTTCGCCACGAGCGGCGGCGTTGATGGCATTTACCAGGTCCGCATCTGCGCGAGACTTGAACACATAGCCTGACGCGCCCAGCGCGACCGCCGCGCGGACGAAATCCGCACTTTCATGAACCGTCAGAAATACGATTCGGGCGCGACATTTCATCTCGTGTAAACCCCTGGCCACGTCAAATCCGGTCATGTCGCCTAATGAGATGTCCAGCACGACCACATCCGGGTTTAGCACTCGCGACTTCATGGAGGACGGAGTTTCCGTTCGGCACCGCGCCCGCAATGACGAAGTCTTCCTGCAGCATCTCAACGACATTTTCCAGAACTGCAGGGGAGTCATCGGCGATTAGGACCCTCACTGATGCCACGGCAAGCTCCAGTCAACATAAGTCTCAGCCCCCCGACCAGGGGCCATAGCGTCACTATCAGGCTATCCCCGAAGCCGCCGTCATGCCTACTGGCAAAAATGCTTGTTCTGTAACACGAAAATGCGAGGCGGAAATCCGAAATAGCAGTTCATATTCGGCACAGATTCGCAGCTGTCACCGCGCCCGCATAAGCGAAAAGCCGGAGTTCGGCGATCCACTTCGCCTAGTCCTGCAAGGCCAAGAAAATAATTTAGGTGCGCACAAGCTACCAAAACCGGAGTCTATGCGTTGCTGTCGATACCGGCGCCAACGGCGACGACAGGCGAGGTCAAGTGACCTTTGTATGATGCGAGCAGGATCGTGAATTACGCTTCAACCTGGACAGGTGTAGACGCCGCGGTGCGTGGCACGCCTGGCGAAAGCAAGAACCTAAGTTGAGGAGGTTATCATCTGCCGTTTGATGGCGTACTCCAGCAGCTCGGCGTTGCTCTTGACGCCCAAGGTTTCCATCATCCGGTACTTGTGGAAGGCAACCGTGCCGGGCTTCACATCGAGGACATTGGCGACTTCTTTCATCGACATGCCCTCGGCCAATAGTTGCAGGATCTCGGTTTGCCGCTTTGTAATGCGCTTCTCGTCTGCCGGCAATTTGCCTTGATTCAATAAAAAGGTGACTGTCTCGCGTGCGATCAACGGCGACAGATAGGATTCGCCTTGGACAACCTTGCGAATGGCCGTAAGCAATTCGTCCGCTGCCGAATGCTTGAGGACATAGGCCGATGCGCCGCGGCGAAAGGCCTCGGCAGCCACCTCGGCAGTCCTGTTCATGGTAAGGAATACCAGCTTGACGGACGGCATTTTGTGCTTGATCTGTTCGCCCGCGTCCAAACCATTCAGCTGCGGCATGCCAATGTCGAGAATGATCACCTCGGGGTTGAGGGTGGCAGCCACCTTCAGCAGGGTACGGCCATCGGTGACCACGCCCACGACCTGAAATTCCGGCTCCAGCAAACTCTTGCAAGCCTCCGCCACCAGCTTGTGGTCGTCGGCAATCAGTAATCGTGGCGCGGACTTACGGTCCATAGCATCTCCCGTTTCTTGCCTTCGAAGCGCCGCACCAAGCCAGTAAGCGCGAGAACGAAAGCGGTTCTACCGTAGGCATGTACGGCGCTTCAGCGCGTTCGTCGAGGACAAACGGCCCGCACGACCCGTACGGTCAGATTCATTGATCTTGGAAGCGCTCAAGCTCATTGTCGTGGAGCGGAGGAAGAAAGTCGAGCGGTCAGTCAAGAAATTCCCGAAAGCGGAATAAGCCTTCTCGGCGCTCTTGAACGAGATTCAGCCATGGGTTGCGACTGGACGGGTTGGAAGTGCTTCAAAAGACAACTGGCACCGCCCCTGAAGGCGGCGCCAGCGCATTAGGTTAACCAAAGAATCGAGTCAGTTACTTGCCGCCGAATACAAAGTTGAAACCGGCGACATACTTGAAGTTGTTCTGGCCCGCGGAGTAACCAGCAACGTGATTGGCTCCGAAGTGGGTGTACAGATAGTCCACTTCGACCGGACGAATCTGAACGACCTTTCCAATTGGAATATCCAGGCCGCCGCCGAACTCCATGGCAAAGCCATTGTTGCTGCCGCTACCTTGGGCGATCTTGCCTTCGGACGTGAGGATGGTGGCAAACGCGTTGGTGTGCGCCGCGCCGAATAGCGCCTGTCCAAAGGGCTGGAACATGCCGGAGTGTTTCTTAATTTGCGGTCCGAACATGTAGGTGAAAACGTTGCCGCTGGCTGAACCCGCGTAGCCCGGCAGGCCCTTCAACTGGTCCCGGAGGCCGCTGCCCTGGGTGTAGCCCATGAAATCGGCCTTAATCCCGATCCAAGGGGAGACGTTGTACACAAAACCACCGCCGCCGCCAAAGACGTTAAAGCTGGTGATCGGGGCCAGATTGGGGTGGACGTTAACGAATGAGAAGCCCACAGGGACTTCAAACTTGGGATAGTCCTGCGCGAACGACGCGATACTCAACATAGATACAAATGCCAGTACCAAAATCCACTTACTGTTTTTCACGGAATATTCTCCATTTTGCGTTAGTTGAATTTGATCTATCTGCTTCCATCGCCCGGCTAACTATTTGACGATGCTTTCTCCCCGGCGTTACCCGGTAGATCATCTTGAATGCTATCGGCAATTGCGCTCGGAACGTAACTGGTAAAACTGCGAGTAGCATCCTTTAAAACACCCAGCACATAGGAGATAACTCTATTGGTTCGTAGTGTGTAGCCAGAGCCGCAGGACGCTAAAAAACGGGGACAGAAGTATAGATAAGTAAAAGATAAACACCATTTATTCCCGTATTGGGAGAGGGTTCACAAGGGCTGCTCTAGCAGCCCGCGGTGAATGTGCTGTTTTGAAAGAAGCACGCCTTCGGAAATCGCTGAAAAAACCGGTTTCGGCGGCTTTTGGAAGGGGCGTACCTTATAGTCTAGGGGCGCCGTTAAGCTCTTTATTTTGTCACTCCGAGCGGGCTTCAGCACGCGAGGGATCTGCTGTTTCGCCTTTTTCAGCAGCCTCTGTCAGTGGTGCCGCAAGTGCCGCAGAATGAATGTGGCGTTAGCCGCTGAGGGATCCTCTTTTCTGAATTCCGACTTCTGCCACGGGCTGCTAGGTTAAGTCTGGTATCAGACCTATGGTTTGATGGCGGGAAGCTGCGAAGCCATCTGCACGTTCATCAGGTAATCCAACCGACGATCAAGCTGGAAGAACAGTGCTGCTTTGGTGCCTCCGGGCAGCGCCTGCTCGAACTGGGGAAGATACTCCAGTCGCAGATGGATGATCGCTGCGTCCGCATCCGCCAGGCTGCGGAGCAAGCTGTCGGCCTGTTCTGTCGTCATAGTCTGATATACGTCCGCGTACTGTTTCATCAGGCCGAAACGCTTGTCATTGATCTTGCTGACCTCGGCAGCGTACTGGTCATACAGCGGCCAGAAGGTTGCTGCCTGCTCATCGGTGAGTTGCATATTCTTGGTGAAGAGCTGCTTCGCCTTGGCCCGCAGGTCCTGCCTCAGCAATTGCACATCTTTGTCGTTCACCTTGGGAAGAGGCGTGTTGTAAGTCTGGGCCAGCACAGACTTGCCTTGCAGCAGGAAAGCGCTGGCCAGAATGAAAATAGCAATGACGATGTTCTTACTCATAACTACCCTTCGCCCCGGGCGGCGGGCGTTCGGAGCACTATAGAATTGGAAGGCACCTTGCTCTCTTCGATGCCGCCCCGCTCACTGAAGCTGTTGCGCGCGCTTCTTCTCCATGGTCTGCTCGATCTCATGTTGGCGGATTTGTTGCAGCTGCTGGTACTGCTGCGGCGACAGAATTGCCTGGACCTGGGGATTCGTCTGCTCGTGCAATACCCGCAGTTGTTGTAGCTTCTGGAAATTCGTCAGCGAGGTGTTAGCTTTTATCGCCTCAACCTTGGGAGCCTCAGCTTCCAGAATCGGCATAAGTTTGATTTTCTGTTGCGGGCTGAGGTCTAACTGTTTGGCCAGCATGGCCAGCTTTTGCGCCTGTGCCGAATTTTGCGCTTGCGCCTGCGACGCTGAAACCGTCACCAGCATCAGGGAAACCACAGCGACAAGAAGTGTAAGAACAGCTCTGCAGTTTTTCATTTCGCTCTGAAACCCTCCTCCTCTTCTGATTGAATAACCCATGCCCACGCTCCGCCGAAAATCATTTACCACGGAGACACAGAGGACGCGGAACTTTTTCCCAAAGACTTCTCCGTGATCTCCGTGTCTCTGTGGTTAATCTTCTATTGCTTGACCATGGGTATCTCGGAAGCCAGTTGCAGGTCAATCAACAGGCCAAGCCTGCGGTCGATCTGAAAGAACAACGCCGCTTTCTTGCCCGGCAAGACCGCCTCAAACTTGGGCATGTACTGCATGCGCAGATTCATGCTGGCCTCGTCGGTTGCCGCCCATCGCTTAATCAAACTCTTCGCCTGTGCATCGGTCATGGTGTCGTAGGTTTGAGCGTACTCCTTGATGAGCGCCAACCGGCTATCGCCAATCTTGGTGGCCTCGGCGGTGTAAGCATCATAAACCGGCCAGAACTTGGTAGCTTCCGCGTCCGTCAGCGTCAGATTGGCGGCGACGATCTGCTTCTTCTGCGAGCGAACATCTTCGCGCAGCAACTGGATGTCTTGATCGGTAGTCGCCGTGCTGGCGGCCGGCTGTTGCTGCTGTTGCTGTTGTTGCTGCGCAAATGTGGTGGCCGGCAACGCAAATGCACCAGCCAAAATTAGTACTGCGGCAATATTCTTGTTTAACACTTCGCCTCCTTGTTTAGCAGGTGTTCCAGTTACGAACTTTGATTTTTTGACTGCCAGGTAACCACTTCCATCGCCACCAGTCTGGCGATAAGGACCGCCAGGTACAACTGTCCGGTCAGCGCCTCCCCCATGGAGAGGGCGCGTGCCACCGGCCGCACGGGAGTGATGTCTCCATAGCCTACCGTACTGAGCGTGATGTAGCTATAGTAAGCCCAGTCCACGACGCTATTGAGGTTGCCTGCGGTGCTGTTGAACGATCCGGGATGTAAGAGTTCCGTGGTGTGGTAGGCATGGGCCCAACCCACTCCGAAGAGCAGGTAAACGGCAATGGCGCCCTGGACGCGGTACGACGTGACCGGCCCCGAGCGAAAGACCTGCGCCAGCAAGACCAGGGCAATCACCAGGACGGCCGCCAGAGACCAGATGCCAGACCACACTTGCAATGCCAGGGTCGGCGTGAAGAGTGTCATCCAGCGCACAGCGATAGCGACGCTTCCGACAAACGCCGCCAGCGGAAACAGCCAGCGCCGCCCCCAGGCGATTGCGACTCCCGAAACCAGCAACATCGAAAAAGCGAAGTCGCTGTACCGCTGCTCGTCGTCTCTTCCAAATCCTAGCGAAGGAAGTATGAAACCGACCACTATCAGCAGGCCCAGGAAAAATGACAGATTGGCCTGCGACTGCCAGCGCTCGGTAATAAGAGCCCGGGCCTTCTCGCGGACATGATCGCGCTTTGGTGCTGGTTTAGGTTCCGGCATTTGCCCTCGATTAAAGCATCCTTACTTGCGACACCTTGGCGACGCCTAGCCGCTCATGGCGTTACCGACTTGATCTCCTCTGCACCTTTCATCGAGATATTGATAATGTCCTTTCCCTCCGGATTCATCTTCGTCAGGTCCGCCATACGGATCTGGCTGTTGTCGTACGTGCGGAAGTAGAACCGCTTGGCCTTCAGATCGTTAGCGCTGGTCCAAATCGTATAGTCGGCCACGATGTTGCCGTGTTCGTCCTTTTGATCCTCTCGGGCCGCGCCTTTGGGAATGTCGAAGTTATTCAGGATGTGAAACGCCTCCAGGACCGCATCGTCGCCGGTTTTCGACGGGAAGACAGACTGGCTGTACGCGACGGCGCGAACGAAGCGCGACGGCGGCGTGAAGTCACCCGGCATCCCGAGCATTCCCGAGCCCTGGCCAAACGGCTGCAGCGTGACCGGACCCAGCTTCACCGGCGGCACGTTGCTTAGCGAGAAATTTATGTAGTTGCGAAGATTGGTCATGTGCCAATCGAAGGTTGGCGAGTTGGTGATCACGCCCAATGGGGCGTCGTAGACATGCAGTTTGCCACCGACAAACTCGATCACTATGCTCTTCCCTGACGCGTCCGTGACGATGAAGTGAACTTCGGGAGCGAAGCCCCATTGCGTAAACACGACGGTAGGTACGACGATCTTGCCAAGGTTGGCTTTTACCTCCTCGACGCTGGCAAAGTTCTCCAGCACCCACGAACCCAATTCCCACGGCGCCATGGTTTTGCCTGCATCGGCTGGCGCGTAGGGCATGTATCCGGCGGAGGTGGGGAAATAGAACAGCCCAGCGGCGAGGCCCTTCTCATTGAACCCATCAAACATGAATGGCAGCCCAACGCCGTTTGCCCCCACGCTGGCGTACTTAGACGTCCACTTGACCCCAGGCTGACCGTCAGGCGTGGTCCCCACTCGCGCATAGCCGCGCGGAACCATGATCACGTCGGAGTGAAGATCGACGGGAAATTCCAATGTTCGCGCATGAACCACGGTGCCGTCGACCGCGACCAGCGTGATGCCGGTGCAAGCTCGCGCAGACTCCACCGCGCCGCTCAACAGCAGCGCGACCGCGAACGCGTAAGAAATAACTTTTCGTACTACTTGGTATTGAGTCACTTATGTTTTCCTTTCTCCTACCATTCGTGACCCGGGGAGATGTCTTCTCTACGGCGCGACCTCTATCGCCGGCCGCTGCCGTGTGCCATCGATGATCGAGCCCGCGTGCCGCATCGGAGGTGGCAGCACAGCCACCACCCGCGAGAGCGAGGAAGGACGTCATGCCTTCCTCGCGCGTTTGTCAGTTCGGCCGCACCGTGCCCAGGAGCGGGGTTTTCACCGGAGCCGCGACGCCGTAGAAGACGGTGAAGCCCGATCCTCCGCCCCACGTCGAGGTGGAAGGCGACGGATCAGCGGCGGTCGCCGCTTCAACGCTGTTCCAGTTGTTCGCAACCCAGAGATCGCCAGCCGGGTCAATCGATCCAATGGTAGGTATCTGGAGGGTGCCGCCCTGGAAGTAGTGAATGAGATCGCCAGGCTTGGTGCCCGGGGCATGGCCATTCGTCCCGACCCCGGCCAGCATCACAATTCCACGACCCAAACCGCTTGCAGCAAAAACATCGTCATTGCCGTCGACCACTACGCCCCAGCCGGCATTCATGTTCCCGCCCCCGGTGAAGCCCTCCGGCACGGCCTGCGTGCCGTCGGCGCTGATCATGTTCACCGTTCCGGTTTTCTTGCCTGCCTCAATGTTCTTCTTCAGGGCCTCCAGGATCATCGCAAACTGCTGCATGATGGATACGCCAGCGGGGATCGGCGGTAGCGGAAAGTCGGGCGACATTACGCTGGCCACCCAGAGATTGCCCTTGGAGTCGAGGGCAACTCCGCGGGCGCCAATCCCGACCTTAAAGGTGTCAACCTTGGTCGGATCGTCGGCGGGAAAACGTATCACCGTATTCGCTTGGGAGTTACTGACCCAAACGCGGTTCTGCGCATCAATGGCGATGCCGAAAGGCGACGAGAGCCCGGCGACATTCACGATGCGTCCGTCCTTCACACGGCCGCCGGGAAAATACAGCAGTTGGTTTTTCGTGCCGTCTGCGATCCAGACATCACCGTTGGCAGCAACGCTGACGCCCATGAGCCCGCCGGTTTTGCCCGCGAAGGGAATGTCGCTCTCTTTACCGATCGTGCGGCCTTGGAAATCATGTACTCCAATCGCTCCGTTGAAGCTCGCGACCCAGACCTTGTCGAGTGCGACGGCCGTGCCCCATCCAATACCATCCACGCCCATGCCGGTGAAGCCGGTGATCGCCGGAGAGAGCGCAGTTCCGTTAGGGCTGAACTTGACTAAGCCGCCACCGGTGCTCTTGCGGACGCCGGACTGCGAACCCGCCAGCCAGTTCTGGCCGCACCACATGTTGCCCTCTGCGTCGAAAACCATGTTGCCATTGGAGTAAGACCCGCCGCCGCCGAACCACAGCGAAAGGGTGAAGTCTGGCGGCGCATAGACGAGATACGGTGCGAAAGGCGCATTGCGTCGTCCATCGGGTGCGGGCAGCGGATAGGCCTGGTCGAACAGTTCGTAGAGCGCTTTCGGGTTGGCCCATGGCGTACGAGCGATGCCAGCCATTGCTTCAAGAGTGTTCTTCGGCGTCGCAACGGCGGTTGGGGTCGCGGCCGCGAAGAAGCGGGTTCGCCAATCATCGTTGGCGACCGTGGCAAAGGCCGTGATAAGCGAGCCGAGAGTGTCAAAGTTCGCGAGCGTCGTTGTCCAGGTGCTGTTGCCTGGATCAATAATCACCTTGCCCCATCTGCCAGTCTCCAGGTCCACCAGGTTCGGAACATTCCCGGCGGCGATGCGCAGTCCGAGCGGATTACCAGAGATGGCTTCCCCATTGATGAATCGCGCTGCGGTGAACGCCGAAGCCACGGTCGTGAGCTCGTTGACGACAACTTGTTGCGGCGGTTTATTCCCGAGCACCGAGAGTAGAACGATGGCCGGGTTATCGCTGCCCGCCTTGCTGGCCTTCGCCATGCCACCGGCAGCGATGAGATAGAGGACGCCCTCGCCGTGTGCACCTTTGACGCGAACTTCGAAGCGGCCATCATCGTTGGACTTCGTTTGATCGAGCTGTTTGGGTGCGCCAGCACTGGCTTCCCACAGCGTTACGGTTGATTTGGCAATCGGGGCGGTGCCCAGAATGACTTGACCTTTGATGCTGTCGGCAGCAAAGGCTTGGCCAGCCACGGACACGCTGAAAACGACAAGTGCAACCAGCATCAGCTTTCGAAGCAATCTTTGAATATCCATTTCTCTTCCCTCGTCCCCTAAATGCGACAATCCAATCCCAAACCTCTTCACTTTCATAGGCCTCGCCCAATGTGGGAATTTCCTGAGTTGGAGTTTCAAAAAGGGAAATCGCCGTGGACCGCCTTCCCCGCCCGGCTGGTGCGTCGGAAGGCGCTGAACAGCTTTCCGGTACCTCCGCATCCCTCGACGAGCCTCTAGGTGCCTTGGAGCCCTTGTAACGGCTATTTCTGGCAGCGACCTAGCTAGCACATTGCAGCCAGCTCGATAAGCCACTAAAAAGTTGTTGCGATATGACACTTACATGCTATAAGTGTGGAATCCTCTCAGCGCTCCCTGCGATCTGAGAAAAATGCTGGTTCCTGTTGCCCGGTGGGGCCGGAAATTCCGGCCCCGTTTGCAACTGCCAAGCGTCAGCGTCTATGTCCCCGCGATGCCCTTGTTCTGCAGCAGCCGCACAACGACACGCCGGTTTTCAGCCTGACCTTCCGCCGTCGTGTCGGGAGCCACCTGCTTACTCGTACCCATGGCACCCGGCGCCAGGATATTCGTCAGAGGAATGTGGCACTGCTGATCCAAGTAGTCGGTTACGTTGGCTGCCCGCTCCTGGCTCAGTTTCTGGTTCAAGGCGGCCGAGCCCACTTTGGAGGCATAGCCCTTCACCTGAATCACGTAGCCGGTGACCGTCTTCGACTTCTGGCACAGCTCCTGCAACTTAGGAAAATACTGCGGGTCAACGTTGACCTTGTCGTTGCCGAACAGCACTGTGACCTCATCCCAGATGTTGTAGTCACCTAATTCGCCAAAGCGCTTGTTGACGGCCGCAATCGCCGCTTTTTCGGCGGCAATCTTGGCGTCCGCCGCAGCCATTTCCTGCTGTTGCTGCACCATAGCTGCCTGTTCCTTCTGGATTTGCGCTTCTTGCTTGGCTGCCTGCGCCTTCTCCGCCTGCTCTTGCTGCTCCACCGGAGTCACGCCAGCTTGAATGTCGGTTGCGGTTTGCAGCTCTTTGCCATTGAACTTGACGGTATCGGCCACCATCTGATTCTGCGCGTTGTAGGAGCCTTGCACGGTCACCTGAAGGCCGGGAACCAGTGCGGTCAGACCCATCTGCTTCTTGCGAGCGTGGAAGATGCCCGATACGTCCTCCACGTCCGTGTTGTCCGTGAGAACGACAACGGTGTTGCCGGCGTCCGGACTCTGGACCGTCATGGTGGCGCCACTGCGTCCATTAATCACGCCCTGAAGTTTGGCGCTTTGGGCGGCCGCCACACCACATAGCAGCAGCAGTGCCGCCAAGGACAGACTTACGACCAATGCGAACTTAGCAATTTTTTTTGCGCTCATGATTCTTCTCTCCTTGAATGCTATTACCTGTTGCAGGACAAGCCTCCAGTCATTATCGAACCATCACCACTGGCGCCTGCTAGGCCTTGACTCGGATTATTCATGACGTGAAGCGGCATGGCTTCAGCCGTGCCGCAACTTGCTGTCATGCTATGGCGGCCTTAGCCGCCGAGGACTTCCGGGTTGACTCGAAATGCGATTTTCCTCAGAGGCTGAAGCCCAACTCTTCCCGTTCCTAACGACACAACTGAAAGCCGTGCCCTGTTACAAACCGATTTGTGAAACACGCTCTGATTAAGCAATCCAAGTGCAGGTCCACACTACCTGGCACGTGCTACCCCAATTCTTGAACCGTTCTAGGTTCCGGCGATGCCCTTGTTCTGCAGAATCCGGACGACGACGCGGCGGTTCTCCGCCTGTCCCTCGGCAGTTTTGTCAGGAGCAACTTGCTTGCTCGTACCCATTGCTCCCGGAGCCAGGATGTTCGTGAGTGGAATGCTACCCTTCTGCTCCAGGAAATCGGTCACGTTGTCGGCGCGCTCCGTGCTGAGTTTCTCGTTCAAGGCGGCCGATCCTAACGCGGATGCGTAGCCCTTCACCTGAATCACATAACCGGTGACAGTCTTGGCCTTCGCCGCCAAATCCAGCAGGGGTTGTTTGTACTGCGGGTCAACTGTGACCTTGCCGTTGCCGAACAAAACTTCCACCTCTCCGAGTATGTTGTAGTCACCCAGTTCGCCAAAGCGCTTGTTGGCGGCCGCGATCGCTGATTTGTTGGCGTCAATCTTGGCCTGCGCTGCCGCCATTTCTTGTTCTTGCTGGGTCATGGCTGCCTGTTCCTTCTGGATTTGCGCTTCCTGCTGCTGCATCTGCTGCATTTGCGCCTGCTCCTGCGCTTGCACCGGGGCTACGCCCGCTTGAATGTCGGACGCGGTTTTAAGATCGGAGCCCTTGAACTTGACGAGGTCCGCTGCTAACTGGTTCTGGGCATTGTAGGAGCCTTTCACCTGAACCGGCAGGCCGGGCACCAAAGCGGTCAAGCCCATCTGCTTCTTGCGCATATGGAGACCGCCTTCGACTTCTTGCACCTCGGTGCTATCGGTAAGCAGGACGACCACGTTGCCGGCGTCCTGAGTTTTGACCGTCATGGTGGCGCCGCTGCGTCCGTCAATCACGCCCTGGATCTCGTTGCTTTGCGCGACGGCGACACCGCAGATCAGCGCTATGGCTGCAACGGTCACCGTGACCGCCAAAACGTTTTTTGCGATCCTATTTCTGTTCATACTTTCTTTTCCTCTCGTAAATACGGGTATTCCGGCGCGAGCTAGCTGTCCGGTCCGACGCGGTTGAGCCTGCAGGCCGTCCCGCTGCGAAATACGCGTTACGCGAGAACGCGATCCGCGAGGATGGGTCCGCTCTATCTTCTCGTTTAGGGAACGTCAGGATGATCGTATTCCTTAATCGGTTTCTGGGCACTGGCAAAAGTAGTAGGGGCGGTAAAAACTTTTTCAGGGTAACAGGACCTACCCAGCGGCACCGGGCAGCCGGCATTGACACCAGGAACGCATCTTTTCCGGCCGCCACTAACTGTTTTTGATTGACGTACAAGTACTTTTCGTAGTTATCTTCTCGCTAGCCCTCAACGTACCATTCGTCAAGTCTGAGAAGAGTTGCTGCTTTAACGCGGCGACGAGGAGAGAAACATGCGCACTAAATCAGGTCCTTTCCGGGTTGTCTTCAACGTTCTGCTTTTAACCAGTTTGTTGTTGCTGGCCAGTATCGCTGGGTTTGCACGAGACAAGAATGAAACTATTGATGCCACTGCCTGGGGCACCAGCACCCAATTGGGGCGCAACATCGGTGTCACGCTGATCATCTACGACTATTCGACGGCCGCCGATCGCGACATCCTGGTTGAAGCCTTCCAAAAGGGTTCCAACAAGGGATTGGTGAACGCCTTGGAAAAGATGAAGGCGGTAGGCCACGTCAACATCACCGGCACGCTGGGGTACGATGTCAGCTATATCGGATTGATCCAGACCCCGACGGGCCGGAAGATCCGCTTCGTCACCAACCGCCAGATCAAGTTCGGCGAAGCCTATTTCGACACGCAATCGCAATCGTTTGACCTGACTGCCGGCGAGATCGACATCAACGGTCAGGACAAGAGCAAGAGCGCCGGCGTATTGTACCCCGCGGCCCAATTGGGGATCGGTGATGATGGGCAGTTGACTATCAATCTCCTGCAGAACCCCTGGAGACTGGGTAACATCATCGATTGGAAGGGAACGAGCGGGGAAAACTAGCGGGTGGCCTGAACGACTTCCCGCGTAGTCCGAAAGCGGTTCGGCGGAAGTTTCTGACAAAAGCTTTCGTGACCGTGCTCATTGAATTTCAATTCGATTGAGGTGCTTATGAAGATTCAGCGTTTTACTATTTATCGCGCACTGCTGCTGCTGCTCGTCCTCTTGATGGTTAGCTTTGCTACCGCCGACGACAAGAAGAAAGACAGCAACGACGTTTGCTCCAATCCCAACCCGGCGAGCTTATGTACCGCCGACAACACCTGCGGATCGGCTTCTACTCCGTGTATGGTCAACATCAAGCGGACCGCATACTCGTCCGCTGCCACCCCCAGCATTCCCGGCGCAAGGGGAAACGATCTTTTCTGCGTTAAGACTGGAACGACTGTGACCTGGCAATCCGACTCCAAGGGCACCGGTTTCCTGGTCGATCCCGGAAGTCTTCGCCGTTCAACCCGCCGGGCATCATCACGGGAGGCAGCGAGAAACCGATTTCGGTCGTAGCTCAGACACCGGCGTGCCTGAACTACCACGTGAGCGCCACCGCGCAAGGGGGAATCTACGGCAAGAGCAAGTCCGCACCAGTGACGCTGATTGTGATCGGCGGGCAATAAGGATTGGTGGCCGACACTTCGGCTGGAGATTACGGCCGTGGATTCAGTCGTGGTGGGAGTGTCCGTTCTCTTGGCGGTGATGCTACTGTCGGCGGCCGGAGTCGTGGCCGTCCGGCGGTATGCAGATTTCCAATGGCTGGAGCATCATCACCAAATCGCGGGCTATTTTGTATCCACCATTGGAACCCTTTACGCCGTTCTACTCGCCTTCGCCGTCTTCGCGGTTTGGAGTGATTTCAAACAAGCGAGCTCCAATCTTCAACAGGAAGCCAACATGATTGGCGACCTCTCGCGCATGGCCAAGGGGCTTTCCGAACCGCTTCGCGACAATGTGCGACCGGTGCTGATCAGCTATGTTCGCTCCATCGTGGAAGACGAATTCCCCGCCATGGCCGAGGACCGCGACAGTCCACGTACCTGGCAGGCCTCCACCAGCCTATGGAACGTGTATCGCTCAGGCGCCGCCGGCGACGACAAATCGCGCTTCTACTACGAAGAGTCGGTGAGCCGCCTGGCGGAAATGGGAGACTATCGCCGGCTGCGTTTGCTGGCCAGCCACGGCACCGTACCAGCAATCCTTTGGTGCCTGTTGTGTACAGGTGCGGTCCTGCTGGTGGGCTTCACCTACTTTTTTGCCTTGCCCAGCATTCGTTCGCAGGTTGTGATGACTGCCGCGTTGGGTGGCTTTCTCGCTTTCACCCTGCTGCTCATCAGTGCGTTGAACAGCCCCTTCGGCGGGGCCGTGCGGGTTACGGTCGATCCCATGAAGATCGAGCTATCGCGTATTTCTTCGGCTCAATCGGAGTGAACTATTTTAGAGTAGTTTCGGGATGACTGTGTCCGCGCGCTGAGTAGTGTGGCGCTTTCAGCGCCGCGTTCGCCGCGACCCAAGACCTTGCTGAAGCCGCTGACGAATTCGACTTGATCCGCTCGCGCCCTTACTTGACAGTAAAGGTCGCTCCCAGCAGAGCGCCACTCTCGTGGGTGTCATACACGAACAATTTGGGTGCACCAGAGCGATAGTCCACGTACAGATAGCGCCATCCCGCTTGCAAGACCACCTTGCGGCTTACTCTGTAACCCAACACCCCCGCTATCTGATAGTCCAGATTCGCGCCGCCGGCGCCTACGTCTCCCGTAACTGTGACCGCCGCCTTCGGCGAGAGTGGGAACTCGAATCTCATGCCCCCGTTGCCGTCGACCCAGTTCGCCGATGGCGAGATCCTGGGCACGAGGCCAGAGGGCTGGAAAGTCAGGTCCTGCCCGAGATACCAATAGCGGAGGCCGAACAGAGCATCCACCTTTAGCTTTTCTTTGTCCACGATCCGGTAACCGACCTTGG
This sequence comes from uncultured Acidobacteriaceae bacterium, assembly GCA_963763725.1. Lineage (GTDB taxonomy): Bacteria > Acidobacteriota > Terriglobia > Terriglobales > Acidobacteriaceae > Bog-257. The sequence goes on along the minus strand of CAVXQI010000005.1, from coordinate 12,141 downwards.
GTGTCAGAACCGTCTGTGTCGCCTTCACTTTGATCGAAGTCAAACCTGCATCGGAGGGAAGCGCATTGTCGGCCTCAAGCTTGATCCACAGGAAATCGATCGGCACCAGAAAGCGGTTCTTGCGCGCTTCGACCACACCCATCAACCCGATATCGAAGTGCGAAAGCAAATCACCTGGGCTGGCGTGCACGGCAGCATTGTGACCGAACGCGCCAACCTCGCCACTGAGTCCGGCAAACCACAGGTATGGAGTGATATCGAAGTGCCAGCCATTGTCGGCACCGGCGGTGTTTTGAGGAGCGGGAGCAGCCGTGGTTTGGGCTTGCGCATCGGCTGCTGCCGGGGACTCTTCCGCGAACGCAGGCATGGAGAAGAACGACCCCGTCGCTATAATCAGCAATACCGCTAAACACAATTGTCGATACGAATTTGATGGCACGCTCCTACGCTCCATCAGACGCGACACTCCGGCCAAAGCCAACTGGCAGAAGTTACAGTTTCGGGAAAAAGAACAACAAGCCCAAGCCGCGCTTAGATGGGGGTAACTCTGTGTGTTCGCAACTGAGCATACGTCTGGGCCTTTAACTCTGTGTCGAGTTCCAGAGTTGGTGCGTCCGCTTGCGCGGGTCGAGCGTGCCGTCAGACCTGCGTCCAGTGGCTCCATACAATTCCGGGTCAGCGGATGAGGTCGACGACCTCAGCCGCGGAAGCCCTTTATTTTTCTGCATCCAAACGCGTTAAAGCGCCGCCCTACCCATCGTCGCAGGATACGGCTGCCCGGAACTTCCCCTACTAGATGGAGCAACCCGAAGGGAATCCGTACAGAAATAAGGCGCTGGATCAGACCTAGAGTTCTTCATTGCAAGCTCTACAGGCTATCTATTTACTAGCTGGCACCGTTGCCAATTGCAGGCCTGGGATAGGAGCAGTGGGCGTAGAGGGAATGCCGCCTTGCTCAAATTGGCTCCGGGCTTGCTCCACCTGCAACTTGACGGTTCCACTATTCGGGCCTAAGGGTAAGCCGGTCAAAAGATGTTCCGCCTTCTCGATGTGCTGCGCGGCATTGGCACGTGAACCAGTGGCTTCCGAGTTGGCCGAACTTAACTCAGTCCAGATGTTCGTGTTGGTCATTGTGAGAGGATCATAACCTTGATACTTGGAAAAGATGTCGAGCGCCCTTTGGTACTCAATGCGACCGGCATCGGATTTACCCATAAGGAAGTCCAGACCCGCCACAGTCCGCAATACCGAAATCTCAGTATAGAATCCTGTGTCGTCTCCTCCGCCAATTTCAGAAAAGACTTCTCATTTTGCAAATCAGAGGCGGCTCCAAGTGCGAGGCCAATGCCGTAGTATTCAGTAGAAGATACGGCATCCTTGGGCAAACTCTGAGCAACCTCAGCCGCCTGTCTCGCCAGCAGGGCGTTTTCTTGACCTATGTATCCGCTGACGAGGGCTATGGCCCCGGGGTCACCCGCGTATTCCTTGCCCACCTCTACGTTCTCCTTGGGCAGGGCTGCCAACCTTTGCAACAACCCTCTTAGCTCCTGCCGCAAGTTCTGTACGTCTTGAAGTTCGGCTCGCCGGTACGAACGTACGTCGTACCGAACGAGAACAACAGTGCCGCCACGGACACGATGATCGGTATTTCCTTGTACCAGGGCTTTTTTTGGCTCAGGATGGCGATTTGGAGGGCATCAATCTCCCGCTTCATCGTGTCCACTCGTTGGACCAGATCTTCAGTCACGGATCCTCCTTGAATGCCGCTTCCAGTGGGGAACGTCCCGGCAGGCGAGAATACCACGGCCGCAACCTCCAGCCAATACACGATGCTGTTAACCCGCTCGAGAGTAGCCGCGAACCCCATGCGGGTAAGCAATAATACTTTCTTAGCCAACCTCTAGTAGTTTTTGGAGTATCGATCCCCTCGCCTCTTCCGCCACACTTATCTATTGGCATTAAGACGAGTCAGTGGTGACACGGTGCGGGAGCGCCTATCCGAAAGCGGAGACGGGAGTGCTGCGCCTCCGATTCGAGAAGAGTGTTGAGGCGGGCCACAATGCCGCTCTACCTGAACGCAAGCTCGCGTGTTATACGGCATTCGTTTTCCTTGACTTCCGGTGCCGAAACGCAGACTCTCGATATGTTCCTTACAACATAATCCGCAGCGGAAAACGTTCGTTCACTTGAACGATTGACGCCGCGAGGTCGTCAACGATCTTCGCAGTCAATCGAAGTTTGGAGAAGAACCATGCACCTCTGCCGTCGAGCTTACCTGCTCAACATCGTCCTCATATTTTGTGCCATCCCCAGCATCGCGCAACAGCAGCCTGCAAATCCCCAAACCGGCGCTGCACCAGCGAGACCATCAGAATCCAAGCGCCAAACCGTGGGATTAGTACTCCAAGGCGGCGGAGCGCTGGGGCTTGCCCACGTCGGTGTGATTACCTGGATGGAGGAACATCACATCCCGATTGACTACATTGCCGGCACCAGCATGGGAGGTTTGGTCGGAGGCGTTTATGCCACGGGACACAATGCCGTGGAGATGCGCCAGATCGTGAACAGCATCAACTGGGACGAGGTGATGGCGGGGCAGACTCCCTTTGACGACCTCGCATTCCGCCGCAAAGAGGACGCCCGCGCGTATCCCAACAGCCTGGAGTTTGGGATACGCAAAGGCATACAGTTTCCCGAGGGCTTCAACTCCGGCCAACAGGTCTCGCTGGTTCTCGATAAGGTCGCGGCTCCCTACTCGGAGATCAAGAGCTTCAACGACCTCCCGACTCCATTCGCGTGCGTAGCCACCGATCTGGTCACCGAGAAGCCAAAGGTTTTCCGCAACGGTTCGTTGTCCCTGGCTCTGCGCTCCACCATGTCTCTGCCCGGAATCTTCACCCCTGTCCGGACGAAAGATGCCATCTACGCCGACGGCGGATTGCTCAATAACATTCCGGTCAACGTGGCCAAAGAGATGGGGGCAGATCTGACGGTGGCGATTCACCTTTCGGAGGCACCGATGCTTCCCAACGCGAATCTCTCCACCTTCTCGGTGCTCGGCCAGTCTCTGTCGGTCATGATCTCTGCCAATGAACTGCAGAACATGGAAAGCGCGGACATACTCGTATCCGTACCGGTGCAGAAATGGGGTGCGCTAAGTTTCGACGCCGCTGACGCCATCATCAAGGCCGGATACGACGCGGCTGCCGCGAAGTCCAAGGTCCTCTTGACCCTCGCGGTGGATGACGCTACCTGGCAACAATATATGGCCGATCGCGCTTCCCGTCGCCGCACCTCTCCTATTCCCACGTTCATAGCTGTGAATGGCGTGAATGCAGACCTTTCGCGGCGGGTGCAAGAGCAAATGGCCGACCTGGTTGGCAAGCCTCTTGACTTCGACCAACTGGACCAGGCCATCATGCACTTGAAGGGATTTGGGCGATTTTCGGTGCTCAGCTATTCATTCGAGCAGCGAAATGGTCAGCAGGGCCTGCTGATAAATACCGAGGAAAACTCCTATGGGCCACCCATCGTCCGGCCGCTCATCCTGATCGACGGATCGAGTTTGAAAAACGTTACTCTCAACCTGGGAGCGCGCGTAACCTGGTTCGACTTTGGCGGCTTCCGCTCGGAATGGCGCAATGACATCATCTTATTCTCCGAGTATGGCTTACGTTCGGAGTATTACCATCCCTTTACTCCGTTAACTCACTGGTTCGTTGCGCCCCGGATACTGGCCGATAACGATCCACTCTATCTGTACAACAACAACACACTGTTTTCCATCTACCGGCGCACCACCTTGGGTGGCGGAGCAGATGTCGGGTATCAGTTCGGGACGACGGGTGAACTACGCGTCGGCTACGAAGGTGGTTGGCAGAAGTTCGATCGGCAAATCGGAAATGCGACCGAGCTCTCGAATTTCTCCGGCGGCTACGGTGCCAGCAAGGTCCAATACAAGCTGGACCGCCTCGATGATCCTGTCATTCCTCGTGCGGGACAAAGCTTCACCGGCGATTTTTATTGGTACAACGCCAGCCCGGAAGCCCCCCACCCGTTTCCCGTGCTCGAGGGCGAGGGGCAAGTCTTCTTCAAGCTGAACGAGCCGTCCTCGGTTTTTATAAGCGGATCGGCTGGGACAACCTTCAACCACGAGACCGGGCTGCCGCAGTTCTCCCTGGGCGGCTCGAGGGAGTTGGTGTCGTACGGCACCAACGAACTCCTCATGGACAAGTACTTCCTGTTCCAGGTGGGATACATCCGGCAGTTGGCGAAGCTGCCGCCTCTGCTGGGTAGCGGCATTTACGCTTTGGGTCTTTACGAAGCCGCGCAGGTGTACGGCGCGCCCCACACTATGTTGAATACAGCCTCGGGTTTCCCCACCGATGCGGCGGCTGGCATCGTGGTGAACACGATCTTTGGCCCGGTCGAAGCGGCGTACGCCTACGGCGATACTGGCCATCATAAGTTCTTCTTCCGGGTGGGGAGGTTGTTCTGAGCCAGTTTACTGACCGGATGGACCGCCTGATTAGATAACCGTGTCGGCTCCCGCCGCCGAGTACACTTGGTGCGCTCAAGCAAACCAAGGCTCGGAGGAAAGGAGCCGAGCACATGAAGATTGTAGGTTGTGATTTACACACGCGCTACCAGCAGATCGCGATGCTGGACAAGGAAACGGGCGAGCTGATCGAGCGTCGCCTGGAGCACGCCAACGGAGAAGCACGAGCCTTCTATGCAGGATTGCAGGGGCCGGTGCGGGTGGGCATCGAAGCCACGGGGCACACCCGCTGGTTCGAGCGCATGCTGGCCGAGTTAGGACACGAGTTGTGGATCGGGGATGCCGCTCAGATCCGGGCGTCAATGGTGCGCAAGCAGAAGACGGACGCCCGCGATGCGGCTCACGTGCTGCAGTTGCTGGTGGAAGAACGCTTTCCGCGTATCTGGCGACCGAGCCTGGAGGAACGCGATCTGCGGCAGTTAGTCTGGCATCGGCAGAAGCTGGTGTGGATGCGCAATGCGGTGGGCAACCAACTGCACGCGCTGGCCATGGGCGAAGGGGTGTGCCGCAAGAAGCAGCTGTTCACCAAGGTAGGGCGCGCCGAGTTGCAGAACCTAAGCCTGGGTCCGTGGGCAAGCCATCGCCGGCAGGAGTTACTGACGATGCTGGATCAACTGGATGCATCGCTGGGGGAGTTGGACCACGCGGTGGCCGAGCAGGCCGAGCAGAGTGCCGCGGCACAACGGCTGATGACGCATCCCGGAGTAGGGCCGGTTACCTCGCTGGCCTTTGTGCTGACGCTGGGACCGGTGGAGCGCTTCGCACGGAGTAAGAAAGTAGTGAGCTATCTGGGACTGAATCCACGCGAGCATTCTTCGGGAGGACGGCAGCGGCTGGGAGCGATTTCCAAGCAAGGCAATCCCATGATGCGCTCCTTGTTGGTAGAAGCCGGACACACGGCGGCGCGGCTGGATGCCGAACTGAAGCAAGACTATCAGCGGCTGAAGTTGCGCCGTGGAACGGGAGTGGCGAAGGTCGCCATTGCCCGCAAGTTGGCGGTACGGATGTACTGGATGCTGCGTAGTCAGGCCAGTTATGCGCAGCTGGTTCGCATGCAAGGTAGCCCGCGGGGCACCCTGGTGAAGCCGTAATTCACCGTCGGCCTGATTGAGCGCCTTGCCTTCCCGGAGAAGCCGGGAAGTTCGAACAACGAATCCTGGTCGGGAGCAGAGTGACCGGATAGATGGTTGGTGGAACCAAACTTCCACCGCAGGATTCTGCGAGCGAGCCTTGGCAGCATGAGCAAGCAAAACAAAAGCAACAGCAACGGCAACTACAAAAGCAAAAACGCAACGAAGGGAAAAGTCAAAAACCTTCGCCGGTCCACGTGTCTCTTGACAACGCCGACACGGTTATAGAGGGTGCCCCACTCATTCCTGATTTTGGAATGAGTGGGATTCGGAGATCACGGGGCTCAGTGTGTTTCATCACCGACCACACATCTGACCGATACCCAAGCTCAGAGTGTGACGAAAGGTCTGGAACGCTGGTACGGCGGGCACGATCTCCAATTCATCACCTGCAGCTGTTATCAGCGCCATCCAGAGCTTGGCAGCGACGCGCGCCGCGGAGAAGACCCGGCTGATCGAGTTCGGGCGCTATGCTGCCAGAGATCGGCAGCGGCGGGGCGCGGGAAAACCAGAGACGTTCACCTTCTTGGGCTTCACCCACTACTGTGGGCGCCGCCACAAGACCGATACCTTCACCGTCTGGCGTATTACGGCGAAGCAGCGGATGGTTGCGAAGCTCAAGGCCATCAAGGTCGAGCTTCGCCGCCGGATGCATGCTCGCCCGAGCGAGGTCGGTGCATGGCTTCGGAAGGTCGTCAACGGCTACTACCAATACCACGCGGTGCCCGGAAATATCCGGCAGCTGAGCACCTTCAGGCAGCGCATCAACCGGCTGTGGTATCAGGTACTCGCACGCCGCACCTGAAAGTCGATCTGTATGGCACCGCACTCGTACGGGAAGAGTTTGGCAATGTGATCGCTCGCGGTGGATCTGGCGTCGTGATCGCATCCCAGTCTGGGCATCGCCTTCCGCCGCTCACCGCCGAGCAGAGCAAAGCGCTAGCTACAACCCCTGTAGAGGAGTTGCTCAAGCTTCCTTTCCTTCAGCTCGACAAAGTGACGGACCCTCTTCACGCCTACCAACTCTCGGAGCGCGGCAACTCGCTGCGCGTAATGGCCGAGGCTGTTCGGTGGGGGAAGCGCAGTGCGGGAATCAACACCATCAGCCCCGGAATCATCATCACGCCGCTCGCAAAGGACGAGCTTGCCGGGCCGCGCGGCGCTGGCTATCGGCGAATGATCGAGTTGGCTCCCGCCAAACGCGCCGGCACTCCAGACGAGGTCGGAACTGTAGGCTCGCTTCTCATGGGCCCTGATGGCGGGTTCATCACAGGCAGCGACTTTCTGATGGATGGCGGGGTGACAGCCGCCTATTGGTTTGGCGAACTCGCACCCCAGCAGTAGATTGGAGAACGAAATGGACATTATGCGAGTAGGTTCCCAGCCATCGGGCAAAGGCCCCTCTGACTGGTTCACCGGCACAGTGCGAATTGATTCGATGTTCCAACGCAGAGAGCCAGCGCCGATCGGAGGAGCCGTCGTGACGTTTGAGCCCGGCGCCGATCACCCACGGCCCGCTTGATTATTTCGCTGCCCGGTTCGCAGTTCCTGCTCCTGAGCGGACAGCCTCTTCCGTCTGGCGCAAAGATTAAAGACCAGCCCTACACCCGCGCCAGGTGCACGCCAAACCATTTCTTCCTATCGCACCAGGTGTGCTCCAGGGCGAAGCCACTCTCGCGCAGGATGGATTCAATCATGTCGTCAGTGTACTTGTAGCTGTTCTCGGTGTGGATACGTTCTCCGGGAGCGAACGAGACGTCCATCTCCAGCGCCGGGATGAACACGTTTTGCGCGGTGATGCTTTCCAAATAGGCCTCGATGCGTGACAGCCGGCGGTTCCACATCGGAATGTGGCGGAAGAGATCGACGTCGAAGTCAGCATCGAACTCGCGATTCAAGCGCGCCAGAATGTTCTTGTTAAACCTTGCCGTAACGCCCTGCGAATCGTCGTACGCGGGGAGAAGAACTTTTGGACTCTTGGCAAAGTCGGCGCCCAACAGCAAAGCATCGCCCGCTCGCAGCGTCCGGCGAATGCGCCGTAAAATCCGTATCGCCTCTTCCGGCTCGAAATTTCCAATGCTTGAACCAATGTAAAGCACCAGCTTGCGTCCGCTGATGCGTCCCAACGCCGGCACGCCTCCGGTGTAGTCCGCAACGATGGGATTCACCCGCAGCCCGGGAAATTGCCGGCCAAGCCGCGCGACCGCCTCCTGCAAAGCGGAGGGCGAAACATCAATGGGGTAAAACAGCGCGCGGCTCTGGCGGATCAGCAATTCCTCAATCAGAATGCAGGTTTTGGCGGCGGTCCCGGCCCCGAGTTCGACCAGCGTCAGCGATGTTCCGGCATGCTGAAGAATCTCGCCTGCATAGGTCTCTAAGATCGATCGCTCGGTGCGCGTGAGATAGTACTCCGGCAACTCGGTGATCTGCTCGAAGAGGTCCGACCCGATCTGGTCGTAGAACAGTTTGGAGGGAAGCCACTTGGGCGTCGCGCTGAGGCCCTCGAATACTTCCAGGGCGACGGCGTCATTTGCTAGATACTGAACTTGCTTGCTAGTTGCCATTGGCTAACCGTAGGCCCATAAATTGCCAGCGCACATGGGGCGGAAAGAAATTGCGATAGGTGGCTCGAATGTGCGACTGCGGCGTTGCGCAGGAGCCGCCGCGTAGCACCATCTGGTTGCACATAAATTTGCCGTTGTATTCGCCGACCGCTCCTGCGGCTGGCTTGAAACCGGGATAGGGCACATACGCACTGGCCGTCCATTCCCACACATCGCCGAACATCTGCGACAATGGCTCGCCGGCCTGCGCCGCGCAGGGATGCAGACGGCCACTTTCCACCAGATTTCCCTCCACCTGGCAAGATCTTGCCGCGACTTCCCACTCGAATTCGGTGGGGAGTCGCCCGCCCGCCCACCGAGCCAAGGCGTCGGCCTCGTAATAGCTCATGTGACAAACCGGCTCGCTCAAGTTGAGCGGCTTCATGCCTTCTATGGTGTAATGCCACCAGTCACCATCTCGCTGCTCCCAGTACAGCGGTGCGTTCCACTGATTGTTGCGCACGCAGTCCCAACCATCAGAAAGCCATAGTTCAGCTCTGCCGTACCCGTTGTCGCGCATGAAATCGAGATACTCGCCGTTGGTCACCAATCGCGACGCCAAGCGAAATCCTTCGAGATAAACGTTGTGTCGCGGACTTTCGTTATCGAACGCAAATCCCTCGCCTGCAAAACCGGCGCTGTAGATTCCCTCCTCGAAGCGGCGCCACTCCATGGGCACGGCGACCGCAGAGGCACCCTGTGCGTGGTGACTTTCTTGTGATGAGCGAAACGCCGGCCGAAGAGGGTTTGTCCACAGCCCGTTCTTTACGTCAGTGACGATCAACTCCTGGTGCTGTTGCTCATGGTTGATTCCGAGCGTCAGCAGTGCGGTCAACTCCGGCGCGGGCTCCGTTGTAAGCACATGCACGATAGCGTCGTCCACATAGGAACGGTAGGCATGTACCTCGTCCAATCCCGGACGCGACAAGATGTGCCGCAAGGCACGCAACGGCCGATCACCAACTGCGTTGTAGTACGAATTAAAGAGATTGCGAAATGCGGGATTAAAAGGGTAGTAACCGTTCTGCGCGCTGAGAAGGAAAGTTTCGAAGAACCAGGTGGTGTGCGCCAAGTGCCATTTGGCGGAACTTGCATCGGGCATGGACTGCAAACTGTGGTCTTCCACGCTCAAAGGAGCACAAATCTGCAGAGAGGCCTCGCGCACCGCCAGATATTTTTCCACCAATGAGGCTTCGCCCTGAGTTACGCCCGACATCGGCAGATCGCGAGTTGGGCTTGTGCTGGACATAACGCTGCCCCCGTGAATCGCCAGTAAGATGCACAAATCGCAAGTTGCGGCGGCGTTCTTTCCCGAAAATAGGAACCCCTTTTGCCGCCTCAAGAGCAGATGCGGAGATCTTAAAGAAGGCTACAAAATTTAGCTGGAAAAATGCGACCCATCAGCGGGCCGAGAGTGCGGCCAAAGCAGCGGCCTCCCTGACGCTTTAGGTCCTTATGTTTATTTATTTCGCGATCTCGGCGGGAGCTACCGGCTGAATCCGCGGCTCTTCAATGGTCGTCGAGGGATGCTGATACAGCCGTCGCAGATCGTTCAGGCGAACATCGATCATCTCTACACCCATCTTCAACCCGTCGCGCAGAGGACTGATCTTGGAACGGTGGTCGTGTGCCCACTCCACTGCGACCTCGACCGTGCGCAACTTGAATTTGTCGGCCAGAAATAGCAACTCCGGATCGAATCCCCAGCGCTCTACCCGCTGACGGGAGAAGATGGTCTGGGCCGCCGCCCGGGTGAAGGCCTTAAAGCCGCATTGGCTGTCGCGATATTTTAATCCCAGAACGATGCGCAATGCCAGATTGAAAAGCCGCCCATACAGCTGCCGATACCAGGGCTGGCGTTCGGTTTGCAGTGCAGCCTGCAGCCAGCGCGAGCCGATGGCGACGTCCGCACCCTGTTCGAGGGCCACGAACAACTTGGTCGCTTCGTAAATTGGCGAGGATAGGTCCGCGTCCGTAAATAGCAAAACATCACCGTTGGCGTGCAGCATACCGTTACGCACACTGTACCCTTTGCCGCAATTTCCAGGGTTCTCCAGCAACCGGAGCCCAGGATATCCGCTGGCAAAGCTGCGCGTGACTTCGGCCGTGTCGTCGGTGGAACCATCATTTACGACGATCACCTCAGCTTGCAATTGACGTTCACGGATATAGGTGAAGACTTTGGGAAGCGAGGTCGCCAGGCGCTCGCTTTCGTTGTAAGCCGGAATTATGAAGCTGTAATACAAGTCCATCATCTGCAACTTAGACGCTGGCTTATTGTATTCCAGTTGTAACAGGTGTAGACGATTGTTTGAACGCGAAATGGCCAGTCAGGCAAGGTGTCTAGTTCGCCGAGTACCAAGTCGCCGGATGGGACTTGCGGCGGGGACAGCCGGGGACTAGCCTTCCCTTAGCAATGCGCTCCGTCCATGCTCTCGTCGTTTTGATGTTATTGAATATTGCCGTCAACGCTGCTTCGAAACCTCATGTTGTAAGCCTGGGAAAGCCGCAGCCCGTCAAGCTGTTCATCGGCGCTTCGGAATCTAAGACGATGGATGTTATGGTCAGCCCCCTCTTCGTAGATGCAAAGCTGAGAGAGTACACGACGGGTAAGCAACATGACGTCACCGACCGGGAGTTCGTGATACGCCGGGCTTTTCGCGTCAATGACGCGCTGCCCGACGAGGCCCGCAGATCACCGAAGTGGCTCTGGCAACTTGGCGGATGGCTGCTGGTCAACCGTAGCTCCGGAAAGATCACGCCCATCCGGTTGCCCGATTTTGACCCGTTCTACTCGGAGGTGAGCTGGTACCGTGACTATGCGGCCTATTGCGGCACCACGGCCAATGGCGAAAGGCTGGACGCGGTGGTTATGCAAATTGGCGTCAAGAAGCCGCTTTATCGCAAAGAGCTGGGAAAGGCGAATGGCGGAGACCAGCCCGACTCCGACTGCGCCGCCCCGCTGTGGGAACGTCAACCCGCGCGCGTGAGCTTTCTACCCAAGAGTGGCGACAAGCTCAGCGTGACCGTGCGCGGCCGCTTTGTAGACGAAGTAGCCGACGACGATTCAGACGAACCATGAGCCGGAGTACGAGTTTCCAGTGAATGTGGATTATTCATGAGGACGCTTTGGAGTCGCGTGGCTTACCAACCGTGCCGTAAACTGCTGTCATTACGGTGGCTTCAGCGACAGGGGGAATCGGTGTCGAGACGAAGTGGCAATTCCCTCAAGGGCTGAAGCCTGACTTCCGACTAACGTAAAGGCGCGGCTGAAACCGCGCCCCTTCAAGGCTTGCTGCGATCAGCTGCCGAAGCGAGTGAATAATCCGGGTGAAAACCTTTGACGAACTACTGCGCGACGCCGAGGAAGCTCACGGACATCTTTGTGCCGGACAGGTGCTGGGCGTGCGGCTGGCCATGCTCGGACTGAAATTGCTGGGCATCGACGACCCGCGGGGGAAAGATCGCAAACGCCTCATCACTTTTGTAGAGATTGATCGCTGCGCCACCGACGCCGTTGCCGTCGTAACCGGCTGCCGATTGGGCAAGCGGGCGCTCAAGTTCCGTGACTGGGGTAAGGTGGCCGCGACTTTTGTCGATCTCGCGTCCGAGCGGGCGGTTCGGGTCTGCGCCCGCGAAAGCTCGAAGATGCTGGCGCGGCAATTGCATCCCGAAATCGCGAACAAGAACCAGCAGCAGATGCTGGCTTATCGCGAGATCTCAAACGATGACCTGTTCACGGTGCAGTGGGTCAAAGTTTCTCTCCCGCCCGAAGAATTGCCGGGTTACAAGGGTGAACGGATCGCGTGCGAACAATGTGGAGAGGGCATCAACTTCCAACGTGAGGTGC
>CAVXQI010000004.1:0-53305 GCA_963763725.1 uncultured Acidobacteriaceae bacterium | reverse complement strand
GTGGGGCGCCAGCAAAACGAAAGACGAGGAGACCATCAGAAATGCAGACACCGTGTTACGGGCAATGGTCGGCAGCAAGGACATTCCGGCTAGCACAGTGGCGAAGGCTGATTGCATCGTCATACTGCCCAGTGTGAAGAAGTTCGCCGTGGGCATTGGTGGAACCGGAGGCCGCGGTCCGATGACTTGCCGTGAGGGCGCGGACTTCACTGGCAAGTGGGGACCGCCCGCCATGTACAGTATCGGTGGCGCCAGTGCCGGTTTTCAGGTCGGCGGCACGGCTAAGGATTACATCATCCTGGTCATGGCGCCGACGGCGGCAAACAAGTTGCTCGACGGCAAAGTTAAGGTCGGCAGCGACGCGACCGCAGCGGCCGGTTCCGGAGCCAGCGCGAGTACGGGTACTGCTGACATGCTGACCTATTCCCGGACTTCCGGACTTTTCGCTGGCGTGTCGCTTGACGGCGCCTCTCTCGAGCCTGACAAAGATGCTAACCAGCGGCTTTACGAGAAGTCGGTCAGCGCCCGGGATATCGTGGGCGGCACTGCGGTTAAACCGACGCCCGCTGGCGAGCAACTGGTTTCCCTGCTCAACAGCAAGGCCGGCAAAAAGTAGCAATTAGGAAACGAGCCCAACATAAGTTCGGCGGAGACGTCTCGTCTCCGCCGGCCTGGTGGGCCGTACCACGTCTGGATGTACGGGCTCAAATGTTTCCCTGAATCCAGGCTAGTTCGACGCGACTGCCATTCCCCACCCTACGGGAGGGCCAGCAAGGGAGCTGGCGGGACAGCCTCACGCGCCAGCTTGCACCAACTGCAAGCATGGCCGCGACTGCCAGCAACGATCTGGTGGAGTCACACGTGTCAGGTAGCGTGCAGGAAAATTCTGACACACTACCGGCTTTTTACCCTCTGAAGTTGACAGGGCCAACTTCGCTGGATGAACGACAATAGTCAATTTTGCGAGCGCAATATCTCGCGAATCTCGCGGTTGATTCGGGCCGCATCTTGCGATGCCTTGTCGATCAAGCTGAGCCACTTCTTGTTGTTGTCGTCGAGTTTCGCCTGGGCCAGAAGATAAGAAGCCTGCATAATGGTTTCGATGTAATTGCTGAGGTCGTGTGACAGAACACGTAGTTTGCTAACCGTTTCGCTTTGTACCTTCTTGTTTTCTTCCATTGCCGGTTGAGCCACTGGTTTTCTCCTGCTTTACCGTACCAGCCACACCTCGCCCTCGCCACCACGGGGTGGGCTTGTGATATTGGACGCAAATTGGAGAGATTTCGTTGTTCGCGTCTGCAATGCCCACGCAACCTTATCACACGACTGCCTCAGGGCTTCGCAATGATTCTCTAACCTATTGCGAATCTGTCGGTTACAACAGGCTGCTGCGGACTTTTCGGATGCCTAGCGGGGCGCGTCCTTTGCGGTCTCCGTTGGGGCTGATATGATTCCGGCAACATCCCGGCGACACGAGTGCCTCCCATGACCCAAGTCCGTCTGAAAACAAAGCTGGTCCTTGCGATCAGCGGTATGGTATTCGCGCTGGTTGCGGCCTTTTCTTATTTGTACGTCTCGCATGTGGTACGACAGCGTACAACGGAGGCCTTTGACAATGCCGCTTTCGTGGCCAAGGAGATCCGGGAGAGCGCCCGCGAGGCCTCGCAAGTCGACCTCAGCGGCACCTTTGCGAGTACGAACGATCCCAGGCAGGTCCAGGCGGTGTTGGACGAAGCCTTGCAAGCCGACGCTGGCTTGAACACGCTGCTGCAATCCATTGTCGGTTATTCTCCTACCATCGCCGACGCTGCTATTACGGACGTCAACGGACGAGCCATTGTACACACCGACCCGTCCGCGATCGGCTCTCAACTGGAGTCACGCGAGGACTTTCAGGATGTGCGCAATGGCAGTTTCCGGCGTCAGCTCGACGTCGTATACGGAGCGCCTAAGGTTTACGACGTTTACCTGCCCATCCAACGCGAGGGGCAGCCGTTCGGTGATATCCGCGTCGGCATTTCCACTGTCCTTCTGAAGAGCGAGATCAAGCCGCAGCTCACGCGGGCTCTTTTCTTCTCTGCTATCGCCATCCTGCTGTCACTCGCGTTGGCAGCCGGGGTATCGAACATTGCATTGCGCCCGTTGGAGGCGATTGGCCGCCGCCTGGACCAGATGACAGCGGGCGTACCTGACATCACACCCGAGCCTGACCCCCGGGGAACCGACGAGTACGGGCTGGTCAGCACTAAGATAGATCGCTTGGGCCGGCAGATCCGCGACGTAAAGGAAGTTTTTAGCGCTCTCAAAGAAAATCTCGACCAGATTATGGGCACCCTGCAAGACGGACTTGTCCTATTTACGCGCGATACCCGGGTGGTCTTGGTGAGCGCCTCGGCCGAACGCTTCGTCGGCCGTCCCCGGGGAGAGATCCTGGGAAACATGGTGGAAGAGGTGTTCAACGATGCCAACAAGCTGGGCCGCATTGTGCTGGATGCGTTTGCGCTACACCGTCCCATCCCACAACGAGAGATCGAACTGGAGAACGGGCAGCGCATACAGATTGCGCTCGATTTTATTGCTGAGCGTGGCGAGCGCATTGGGGCGCTTCTTACCATGCGCGACTCCGAGTCCGTGCGCCGTATCGAGAACGAAATTGAACTGTCTCGCCGTCTGGCAGCCATTGGCCGGCTGACCTCCGGTGTAGCTCACGAAGTAAAAAATCCCATCAACGCCATCGTGGTTCACCTGGAACTGCTGCGCGAAAAGATGCGCGAGGTCGACCCTGACACCCGCCGCCACATGGACATCATCGGACGTGAGATTCATCGCTTGGACCGTGTGGTGCAGACGCTAGTGGACTTCAACCGCCCCTTGGAGTTGCGCCTTGCCGACTTCGACTTGCGCCGGGTGATGGAGGAGGTTGCTCTGCTGGCGGCGCCAGAGTCGGCGCGCCAAGGCGTAAAAATTGAAACCAACTTGGGCGCCGAGGCGCTGCCCGTGAGAGCCGATGCTGACCTGATTAAGCAGGCTCTGCTGAACGTCGTGCTCAATGGAGTACAGGCGATGAGCGACGGCGGTGTCCTCAGTATGGTCGCACGGCGCGACGAAACGGCGGCCATCATCGAGGTCCACGATCAAGGCACCGGCATTCGCCCGGAGATTCGCGACAAGATTTTCAACCTGTATTTCACCACCAAAAAGGCGGGCAGTGGCATTGGACTGGCTATGAGTTATCGCGTCTTGCAGCTACACAACGGCGCCCTTCACTTTGTGACCGAGATGGGGCAAGGAACCACGTTCCGTCTGGTTCTCCCTTTGGCGGAGGCCCCGGAAGTGAAAGACACCGAGATCGCTGACTCGCAGCTGACCCTGATATTGGGCTGCCGACAAGACCGTAACCCTACGGCCTCATGCATTTGCCGTCTGAGGTTTATGATGGTGAGAACTGTTCTGCTAGGCGTGCCCTTCACGTTGTCCAGGAGAGGCTAACGCGGCAGCGATATTGCTGAACTTCGCATGAATATTTGGCGCCAATTCGCTGCTTCGGTTCTGGTCTTGTTGGTGTTGCTGGGCGTCGCCTGCAAAAAGAAAAAGCCACAGCTTCCGCCACAGGCGCAGGCCCCCACCATTGAGGTCGCCGTACCTGACGAAATTTCCGAGACAGCCCCTCCTCCCCTGCCGCCGCCCACGCAGGTAGCGCCTCCTCCACCACCGCAGAAGCCGAAGTCGCAACCACGTCACCGAAAGAAGCCAGCGCAGCCTCCGGCCGCCAGCCCAGAAACTACTCCAGCATCAATGCCAACACTACAATTGCCGCTGCCCATCCTCCGCCGACTCTGGCTGAGGGCGCACCCGACACTGCAATCGCCGCTGACGTCAGCAGCCAGCAGGTGAGCCAACAGAAACAGACGACCGCTGACTTGCTGGCTGCGGCTGAGAAGAATTTGAAGAGCGTGAGTGGCACTCTGAGCCACGACGAGCAAGCCATGGTTGCGCAGATCAAAACGTACATTGATCAATCGCGCAAGGCGACATCGGATAATGACTTCGAGCGTGCCTATAACCTGGCGACGAAAGCCCGTTTGCTGTCTGACGCGCTGGTCAAGAAATAGCTTCAGCGCAGCGTCGCGGAAGAGGCAGCTGCAACCAGGGCAGCGATCAGCGGATGGCTTTTCCCTTTAAGGGCGGACCGTTCAGGTTGAAACAACGTTCCAAAGAAAAATCGGTGGCCGGGCAGTTCGATGGCGCGTACCTCTCCGTTAGATCCGGTGGCGGCAACCTTCAATCCGCCATTCATCAAGCGCGCCAAGTAGGTGGGATTCGGACCAAAGCAGCAGTGATAGGTCTCGCGAATCTCGTCGGCGCCGTAGATCCGGTGAAGCCGGCTTCCGGGCGTCAGTAGAAGAGTTTCGTCCACCTCAACCAGTGAACAAGTGAGCTTGGTGATCACCGGCTCAGCGCTTGAAGGGTCGCATTCGGTGTGTCCGGCTTCAGTTATGTGCAATACGTGCCGGGCAAATTCCAGCAAATACGTACGGCGTGGTTCTCCACTGGCACCTCCTAGGTGTGACCGCAAGTCTATCGGGCCTTGCATGAATCGCCATTCACCCATGGCATCCGCGCTTTTAAACTGCCTTGTTTGTTGCTCACTATATCTGACCATTAAGGTGTGCCGCGAGTGGGTTACAGTTGAAGTATGAGGGAGATGTTCCAGCATCGCGGGATGCGGCTGATCTTCGTAGCCAACCTCATTTCCATGGTCGGCAGCGGCATGAACGCCGCGGCGGTGATCTGGTATATCTTGCAGGCCACTCATTCCGAAGTGTCACTGGGGACTCTGGTGGCATTGCAGACCCTGCCTTCGCTACTTCTGCTGCCCTTCACTGGCGTATTGATCGACCGCGAAGACCGGCGACATCTGATGTTGTGGCTCGACTTTGCGCGCGGGACCATCATTTTGTTCGTTGCCATGCTGGTGTTCACTCACCATGTGCGTCTGTGGCACGTCTACGCCATGAACATGCTAGTCGCCATTGGCTTCTGGATGTTCTTTCCAACGGTAAACGCACTCATCCAGGAGCTAACACCGGACGACAAGATGCTGGATTCGAACTCGCTGTTGTTAGCGGCGTTGCAGGGCGGCTGGCTAATGGCGGGCGCAGTCGTCGGCTTCATGTATAACCACGTCGGTCTGGGGGGAGTGTTGCTCATTGACTGCGCCAGTTACGCGGTCTCGATGACCTGTATTTACTTCGTACGTAAGGGCCGAGTCACGGTTTCTCACCCCGTGTCGGAAGGCGTCGAATCATCGCCTGTTGCCGGCGCGGTCGCCGGTTATCTTCACGAACTTAAGGAAGGCTATCGCTACGTCCGTGAGAACCGTCGGGTAATGCTGATCGGCATCGCCTGGGCGCTGTTTGTCGCGGCAATGATGACTCAAGGTGTACTGTCCGCGCCGCTGAGCGAGCGCATCCTGCACGGCGGAGCGGTGGGCTATGGATGGCTGAATGCAGGCTGGGCGGTCGGGGCCTTTGTCAGCGTGTTCTATGCTTCAAGGTTTATCCGGCGCCAGGGAGTCAACCGCTCGGTAACCCTGACGATGTCCATCATTGCCTTGTCGCTCTTTCTGCTGCCAGTGTCACGCTGGCTGGCGCTGGCCGTGCCGATTTATTTCATGATGGGCTCCAGCCGCGGCGTCGGCGGCATCGCCCTGTCCAGCGAGATGATGCAGATGGTGCCCCGTCACTTCATGGGAAGGGTACAGAACACTTTCTACTTCGCGGCCAGCGCTCTGCAGATCGCAACCTCGTTGCTGGCGGGCGAAGCCGCCCATCGCCACGGGCTCACCTACGGCTTCTGGATCGTGGGAGCCATGTATCTGGGAGCCGGGCTGGCAGCGTGGTGGCCGGTTCGCCACGCCCCTGCTAAGGTCTATGAAGTTGACAATACAGCCGCGGACTAACCAGCGTTTTGAAGGGGCGCACTTTTAGGTGCGCCGTTAAGCTCTGTATTTTGTCACCCCGAGCGGGCTTCAACCCGCGCAGGGATCTGCTGTTTCGACTTTTTCAGCAGCCTGTGAAGCCGTGCCCCCTAAAAACTTGCCGCTCAGTTGCCACTCCGCAACGACGTAGGCAACTCAGACGCACTTTGCAGTGGCGTTCGCGGCGTGTCGTGCAACAGAAAGTCGCAAATCACCCGGTTAAACTCATCAGGCACCTCTTCGTAAGGAACATGGCCGACACCGTCGAGCACGACCAGCACACTGTTCTTCAGTCGCTGCTGCAGCTCATAGGCTGACGACGGATACACCGCTGTGTCCCGCGATCCCCAGAGCAAGAGCGTGGGGAGTTCGCTGATCGCCGGCAAAGACTTTTCGATGAGCGCCAGGTCGCAATGCCACGAGCGCACAACGCGCAAGATCTGCTCAAAGCTTCCGGGCACGTCCAATCCAGCCGTGTAGCCCTCGATGCTGCCGGGCGCGATACGCCTGGGATCACCGTACAGTTTGCGAAAGTAACGGAGCATCAGCCAGCGTTGTTTGGGTAGGACATGAGTGACGAAGACTCCGCCAATCGCCATGGAGAGCAGACGAGTTAGAAACCGCCCGTAGCTCGACCAAGGATTGATCGCAGAAGTAAGTATCAGCCGGCGGATGCGATGCGACATCGACCGTTGCGCGGCCATGGCAGCCAGAACAATCGCCAGCCCCCCTCCACGAGAAGTGCCAAGCACGTCCGCCTGCTCCATTTCAAAATGTTCCATGAAGCGCAGAACGCCTTCGGCATCGCCGGCCAGCGAGCATTGCGGTGCATCGGTGCGCTGCGAAAAGCCAGAGCCCGGCAAATCGAGGGCATACACCGAGAAGTGCCGCGACAAGGCCTCCATGTTGAAGCGCCAGGAAAATGAATAGGCCATGAAGCCGTGGATTAGTAGCAACGGCGGGCCGGATCCCGCATGGAGATAGCGCCACCGCACCCCATCGAGGGTCACGCTGCACTCCTCGGTTCCAGGAATCTTGGCAACTTCCGGAATCGCTCCAACCTGCTCGGCCGTGTCTAGTTCTGGCATGTCGTGCAACCAATCCGTTCGGTCAGGGAATCATAGAAATCGATATCGCCTCTGTCGCAACTAGGGGAGAGTGAAAGCTCTCCCCGTTTTGATGATTCCGGCGATCTCTCAAGGCAAATTCTAAACCTTCGTGGGTGATCCCCGCAGTGAGGTCTTCCGGCTCGGTGCTCCACGGCTTACTTTCCGAATTGCACCTTCACCGTCTTGATCTCATACGGGTTCGTCGGCACGACGAGCAACTTGCCGGTTGAATTCAGCGATAGCGGTGTCTGCGCGACCTCCATAAGATTCGTCTCCCAGGCCGCTATTGCAGATTGTGGCAGTTGAAGATAAATGTCCCCCTTCTTTCCAGCCCACTCGTAGAAGCGGACAATCAGCGCATCATCGTCGGCGGCTTTCTTGATGGCCGTAATCACGACGTTGTCTTGGGTTGTGGCGAAGAATGACTTCTCGGCCGGCAGCGTGCCGGGATGTTGTCCAGTCGTGACCGCCATCAGCGGATAGTTCAGTACGTAGCCTTGATGCATGGTCATCGCCTCACGCCAGGTGCCGCCATGCGGATAGAGCGAGTAGGTGAACTCGTGGTGCCCCTGATCGGTCTCGGGATCGGGCCAGGTCGGCGAGCGCAGCAGCGACAGGCGCAGTACATTGTCCTTGGCGTCGTATCCGTACTTGCTGTCGTTCAGCAGACTGAAACCATGAATCGCGTCGGAGATATCGGCCCAGCGCAGCGCCGGGACTTCGAACTGCGCCTGCTCGGCCGGCGTATTGCGCGTCGTGGGCCGCTCGACGCTGCCGTAGGGAATCTCGAACGTCGCCTTGTCGCTGTGCGCGCTGACGGGGAACGCGACCTTCAGTAGAATGTGCTGCTCGTGCCAGTCGGCTTGCATGTGGACATCAACCCTCGGCACGCCGGGATACATAGTGATGTCCTGCACGAAGCTCGATTTCTGGAAGTGATGCTTGACGCGAATGACGGCGCGCAGCGGGGTATTCTCGACGAGCTTCACTTCGTCGGCCTGCATCAGGTCCCAATGTTGCTTGACGAAGTCAGCGTCAATGTTCCACGCGTCCCACTTCTTGGGCTTGTCCACAAAAGCTTGTAGCAGGCTGCCGCACGGTAGCCCGTCGGGCGATGCCGCTGGCGAGCCTTCGCTCTGAACCGGTAGCGCCAGCGCTTCGGTGTTGCTGCGCTTATCGTAGAGGCTGGTGATGCAGCCGGTCTTGGGATCAACCTTCAGGCGGATGAATTCGTTTTCGAGCGAATCCGCGGTGGCGGTGACATAATGCGCCTTTAACGTGCGAATATCACCCACGGTTTGAAAGGCCATCGGAGATGTCTCAAGCCGCAAGAGCTTATAGCCGGTAGCAGGAACGTTTTCCGCCAGTAGGCGAATACGAACTCGACCCGTCGAAGCATCGTTGCTGATTACCGAGGCAGGCAGAGGGCTTCCGTCAGTATCCACCCCCAAAACTCCCTTGACGGGCTGCGGGAACTGCGCTTCCACTTCAACCACATCTGTCCGCGGCCACGACAGCGGGTTGAATACCAGGACGCTCACGCCATCCGACTTCACGTGCGAGGCGATGTCGGCCAGACCGGCGTGAATAATATCGCTATCGATGCGCGTAGCCACGGCGTACTTGCGCGCGGCGTCCACGTAGTTGATATGAATGCCCGAGCCCGGCAGAATGTCGTGAAACTGATTGAACAGAATATCTTTCCAGGCAGTATCGAAGTTCTGCTGCGGCCATGCCGCGCCGAACAGCATGTCGATCGAGGCGACCTTCTCCGCGTTCAGCACCAACTCTTCGTTCTGTCGGTTGCCGCGCTTCTCTTCCGACTGCGTCGTCTGCACGCCGCGATGGTATTGGAAGTACAGCTCGCCATCCCAGGTCGGAATCTTGAGCTCGCTCTTGTTCTTCTCCAGGTCAGCAAAGTACTGTGCCGCCGTCGAGAAATTGATCTGCGGATAGACGAGGTCGCCTTTCTGCCAGCGCAGCGCGGTGTCGAGATCGACGCGAGTGGGTCCGCCACCATGGTCGCCAACGCCGTACAGGTACATCATGTCCAGGCCGCCGGCGGGCGCTGAGTTGGTCCCGCCGTTGTACTTCCACATCATCGGCCCGTAAGTCGCGGAGTCGCGCGCCATTTTCTGCGGATCGATCGGGTTGGCGTAGTCGCTGGGGAAGTAAGTCAGCAGGCGGCTGCCGTCAGGCGCCTGCCACCAGAACAGGCGGTAGGGGAACTTGGTGAACTCAGACGCCCACAGCAATTTCTGGGTGACGAAGTAGTCGATGCCCGAGCGCTTGTAAATCTGCGGCAGTTGCCAGTTGTAGCCAAACGAGTCAGGGTTCCAGCCGATGTTGATGTCTCTGCCGAACTTCTGCCGGAAATAGCGCTTGCCGTAAAGAATCTGGCGCACCAGCGACTCGCCGTCGGGCATATTGAGATCCGGCTCGACCCACATGCCGCCGATCACCTCCCAACGGCCCTCTTTCACCCGCTGCTGGATCTCCTGAAACATGGCGGGATATTTTTCTTCGATCCACTCGAAGGCCTGCGCCGTACTAGCGGTGAATTTGAAGTCGGGATACTCGCGCATCAGCTGCAGAGCGGTGCCGAAGGTGTTGCGAACGACCTCCACGGTCTCCGTCCATGGCCACAACCAGGCCATGTCAATATGGCTGTTCCCAACCGCGCCAATGCTGAACTGCTTCATGTAAGGCCGCAGCACGTCGAGCTTGGTCTGGGCGTCGCGCAAAGAAACGTCGAAGGCCTGCTGGTTGCCCTGGTCCAGCGCGCCAATATTTATGGCTTTCACGGCCGCGTCGAGTTGCTGCTCGCGTTCGGCCTTGCCATCGGGATACGCGGCGATGACCGGCTCAGCCGAGAGAATCTGCAGCCGCATCAGCGCCGGATCAGGTCGGTCGGGTGGAGGCTGAATGTGAAGCTCGGCGTGCTCGATGCGAGTTGAGTCGCCTCCACAGCAGCCGCCACCGCCAGAATCAAGCACACGAACCGCCAGCACCAGCTTCTCTCCCGGCTGGGCATTCTCGACCAAAGTGATCGGTACCTGCCCGTCTTCATCGGTGCGCGCCACCATGTTGCCGTTGGAGAAGATGCTGAGCTGGATGGCGTCGTCGCTGCTGACGTGCAAATCGAGAGAAATGCGCGCGCCCTGCAAACTGTAGCCGTTCAACTGCGCCGGGATCTCGTATGTGAGTCGCAGCCAGCGCGAGCCTTTCCAATCTTCTTTCAGCTTCACCGGCTGCCAGTCGGAAGTGCTCAAAGCCGGATCTTCCCCGTGCGCAAGGTCAGCCGCGCGCGCTTGCCAAGTCTCCAAGGAAATCGTGGTGATGGATTGCAGGCGGTCAAGGACGGGTTTGTAGAGATCGGGAGGTGCGGAGGGTGATTGGGCGAACGCGGAAGCAGCAACGAAAACAAAGAGAACAAGGAACGACGAGCGATTCATGAAGCCTGTGCCTCCTCAAACAACAATTACCGTGCAGGCCATAAATCTAGCAAATCAAGTAACCCTAGACGGCGGTCTCAAGACGCGAAGTTTGCGTTCTGTGGCGACAATAAAGCAGGTCGGCCAGTCGTCGATATTTTCATTCTCGAACACAGCGCTGACGCGCTCGATTAGATTTCTTCGGCTCGATGAGTGAAGTCGGACAAAGAGAATGCCATAGTGGGAACCGGGTGCAAAAGCTCGGGAATCGGAGAAATCCAAATCCTGATCGGAGAGGAAGGTTCTCGTCCAGCTTGATCTTCATCGGATGTGCGGCACTGCTGGAACGGGTAGATCTTCTTCGGCAGACGCCGCTGCAAATGCGATGGCGGCCTGAATGTCTGCGGGTTTTAGATCGGGAAAATCAGCCAAAATTTCCTCGACGCTATCTCCTGCAGCCAAGCTGACGAGCACTGTACGCAAAGTGACGCGCGTCTCGCGAAACACGGTTTCGCCGTCACAAATTTGCGGATCGCGAACGACTCTATCGTCGAAATTAGAAATCATCCCGCTCATGGCTTTTTTCCTAGCGCAATCTTAGCATTCAAGGCTCGCACCTGCCTGTTTTGCAGCCTCCGGAAAAACCGGCAAAGCAGGTCCCTCGACTCGGACTGAAGTCCTCGCTCGGGATGACAATCTATGATAAGGCCAACGGCATAACTAGGTGACCCCTGCACCCTGACCCCTAGCCCCTAGTACTCAATCCCCAACTTGTGCTGCATCTGCTCCAGCGTTACGCCTTTGGTCTCGGGGAAGGTGAACAGCACGACGAAGAACATCAGGGCCATCATGGCGGCGAAGAACACAAACGGAAATCCGCCGCCGAAGCGAACGGCGAAATATGGAAAGACCAGCGAGATGGCAAAGTTCATGATCCAGTGGGTCGAGCTGCCCAGACTCTGTCCCTTCGACCGAACCCGATTGGGAAACACTTCGCTGATATATACCCAGATGACCGCACCCTCTGAAATTGCGAAAAACGCGATATAGGCGACCAGAAACCAAACCAGCAGACCCTGGTGCTGATGGCTGAAGAATATTACCGCTACGCCGCTCAGGCAGAATGTCATACCGACGGCACCAATCAGCAGCAGCGTTTTGCGCCCCAGCTTGTCGATCAGCGACATGCCGAGCAGCGTCGCCAGCAGGTTCATCGCACCCACGGCCACCGCCTGCAAATCGCCGGACACCTTGCTGAACCCGGCCATGGCAAAAATGTAGTTCAGGTAATACAGGATGGCGTTGATTCCGGCCAGCTGGTTGAAGGCTGCGACCGTAAACGCAAGATAGATCGGAATCCAGTATTTGCGCTGGAAGAGCGGCTCCGAGTGCGGCGCGTCTTCTACATGTACAGACGCGACGATCTCATCTAATTCGCCCTGGGGATTGTCTGACCCCAGCTTCTCCAGCACCTGCAGCGCCTCGGGGATCCGATATTGAGTAACCAGCCAGCGGGCGCTTCGCGGAATGCCGTACAGCATGACCAGAAAAACGATCGCAGGGGCCGCGGCGATACCAAGCTGCCAACGCCATTCGTTCATGCCAAAACCGCCGCGCCCGATCAGGTAGTTGCTCAGGTACGCAACCAGAATCCCGATCACGATGTTGATCTGGAATGAGCCCACCAGCAGCCCTCGCCAGCGCGCGGGAGCGATCTCGGCGATATACACCGGCCCCAGCACCGACGAGCCACCAATCCCCAGGCCGCCAATGAAGCGAAAGATCAGCAGCGATGGCCAGTTCCATGCGAAGGCGCAGCCCAGCGCGGAGATGATGTAAAACCCTGCCAGAATGCGCAGGCTCTCGCGCCCGCCCAACCTCTCACCCAGAATGCCCGAGAACATGGCCCCGATGATCGTCCCCAGGAGCGCGACTGACACTGTGAAGCCCAACTCTTTCGGGGTCAGGCCGAAAACCTGGGTGAGCTGCTGCGTGGTGCCGGCGATGACAGCGGTGTCGAACCCGAAGAGCAAGCCGCCCAGAGCGCCAACTGCGATGCTTTTTATCAGCAAGGAATTGAGTTTGGTGTTCACGCGTGCGGTCGCTTCTCGCTATTCGCTTTTCCCAAAGCAAGACTGCCGGCGGTTATTCGCTCCAGACGGCCAGTTCGTTCCCGTTGGGATCGGCAAAGTGGAAGCGCTTGCCGCCGGGGAACTCGAAGATCTCGCGAACGATCTTGCCGCCCGCCGCGATCACCTTGCCACGGGTATCGTCGAGCGATGTCGCGTACAGGACTACCAACACGCCGCGCGTCTTTTTGCCGTCGGCTCCCGCGGATTGCGACTCGCCATTGAAGCCGCCGCCGAGCCGGCCGTCGCTGAAGCTGGTGTAGCCTGGACCGTAGTCTGTGAACCCCCAGCCGAACACTTGGTGGTAGAAGCGCTTGGTCGCTTCAATGTCGGTTGCCGGAAATTCGATGTAGTCCATCTGGAAGTTGTGTTCTGGCTGGCTCATGATTGCCTCCGTGCCGTTATGAAACGGACGGATGAGATTAGCACACCGGGTTGCGACGGAAATACAAAAGGCGCGGGATGTCCGCGCCTTCGTTATCGAATCTCTCTGTCCTGCTTATTGCTCTTCGGTCGAACCGCCGGGCTGGGTTTCGCTGTCCACCCCGAGTTCGTGCGGCGAAGGAATGTTCGCTGTTTCGGGATTCAATAGGCCTTTGTGATCGGGTCCCAGGCCCAGTTTGATCAGTGCCCTGGAATCGGGTGTGAGCTTGGTCTGCCAGCCGTTGGCCGCCTGGTAGCGGGTCATGGCGTCACGGGTAGCCGCGTCCCAAGTGCCGGAAGGCTCACCGGTAAGGTAATGCTCCTTAATCAAGGCGTTCTGGATTTCCAAAGTGCGTTGTTCGTCGATCCCCCGTTGACCGCGGGAGCGGGAAGCGCTTTTTGCTGTTTTGGATTTGCCAGAATGGTGAGCTGGAGGATGAATGGAGTCTTGCTGGCCTTGGCGTGCTGGGTTTTTGTCTTGCTTGTAGTGGTTGCTGAAGCGACACTGGCCACCAGCACCAGCACCGCCACAACACCAACGAATTGAGATATACGATTCCCGATAGGCAACGACCACCTCAGAGACAAATCTATGAATTCCAGAATACCGCTTCATTGTAATGAAGCTTTAACCCCAGGGGAAACAGAAAAAGAGGCCGGAATCCCAAAATGAAACAGCAGCGGCATTGGCCTCTTTTGGTTCGATGCGCCAATGCCGCCGGTTGGGTTGCTTACTCGTCAACCGACAACCCGAAGGGTCCCTACTCGCTACTGCAGAGTCCCTCCCATGAAGACGGTGGTGTTGTCCCTAGTTCCGCGCGGGCGAACCAGGAAAACGACGTCCTGTCCGCTCTTCACCTGCGCCTGGGCTTTCTGGAAATCGTCCTCGCTGTTGACCGGCTGCTTGTTGATCTCCAGGATGACATCGCCACGGCTCAATCCCACAGTGTCGCCGAAGCCGTCTGGTTTCAAGTCTTGAACCATCACACCCTTCGTATTTGGCAACTGGGCGCGGCTGGCCATGTCCGGCGTAATATTACGCACGGTAATGCCGAACTTACTTTCCTGCGGCTGTGCCTGCTCACCGCCCTCCTCTTGGTCGCCCAAGCGAGCGGCAAAGAGCTTGGAACGGTCAGCAATGGTGACATCGGCTGAAGAAGTCTTGCCATTGCGGATGTAGCCGATTTTGGCCGTACTTCCAGGCTTGATAGCGGAAATCTCCGCCACTAATTCGTCCCCGGTCTTCACTTGCTTGCCGTCGACAGAAACGATGGTGTCACCAGTCTTCAGGCCGGCCTTGTCGGCCGGGCCGTTGGGGGTAACGTGAGCGATGGTAACGCCACTTGTGACTCCATAAACGCGGGCCACCGCTGGATTCGGGACGGCATTGAACTCCACACCGATCGAACCACGCGAGACTTTG
Organism: uncultured Acidobacteriaceae bacterium; assembly: GCA_963763725.1. Taxonomy (GTDB): domain Bacteria; phylum Acidobacteriota; class Terriglobia; order Terriglobales; family Acidobacteriaceae; genus Bog-257. Next base: position 38,807 of record CAVXQI010000004.1, on the reverse strand, counting down.
TGGTCGGGTCCGATCAGTTGGTTGTAAACCTGCACCACAGTGTTGGACGGCATCGCGAATCCGACGCCCTGGTATCCTCCCCCACTGGTATAGATGGCCGTGTTGATGCCGATCACTTCGCCCGCCATATTCACCAGGGGCCCACCCGAGTTGCCGGGATTGATGGCAGCGTCGGTTTGGATAAACGACTCAAACTGCCGGTTGGGAACGATATTGCGGCCCTTGGCGGAAACGATACCTGCCGTGACGGTCTCGTCGAGACCGAAGGGACTCCCCACCGCAAGCACCCAGTCGCCGACGGCCATGCTGTCAGAGTTGCCCAGCTTGGCCGCGGGCAGTGGCTTCTTGGCGTCGATCTTAATCACCGCGAGATCAGTTTCCTTGTCGACACCGATTACGGTGGCGTCGTAGGTCACGGTAGCCGGATCGTTCATCAGTTTTACCCGAATGCGATCCGCTTTTTCGACTACGTGATTGTTGGTGACAATGTAGCCCTTAGGATCGACGATGACGCCGGAACCCAGGGAACGTTCCCGGAGATCGTCGGGGCCAAAGCCCTGGTCAGGACCGCCCTGACCACCCTGCCCACCCTGACCACCCGGGCCACCAAAAAAGCGGTTGAAGAAGTCCTGGAAGGGATTGTCTTCATCGCCACCACCGGGTCCTTCGTCGCCGGGAGGCATGCCACGACGCCCGCGGTGCGGGTTCTTGATGGTAGATTCAGTGCTGATATTGACCACCGAGGGCTCCATCTGGCGAGCGATTTGGGAAAACTGGTTCGACAACTGCACGGGTGAGGGAACCTGCAGCGGGGTCGCGTCGGCGGAGGAATTCTTCTCCTTGCCCTTCACGCCTCCGGAGACAACCGTGCCAATCAGAATACCTAGCGTCAAGGTCGCCAAAACCACCACGGTTGAGGCAAAGCGATTGCCCTTAAACCTTTGCCTAAAACCTGAAACTTGCGGATCCATTAAGTCTCCTCCGGCTAACAAGCCAAATGAAAATTATACAGTTGTCGTGACTTTGCGGCTGAATTGTGAGGGGATTCACAGGCAGTTCTCATACCATTAGACGCAGGAAACAGGAAATTGGTCACCCGACTCACCGCGGTCCGACTTGCCGTTGGATTGAAGTCCCGCAGATCGAGAAGTTAGACGGAAGCATTGTCTGACCAAAGACTTGCAGTATCGGCAATGCGCGACATCCCGAGTTTTTGATCATACCGCCCGCCTCGCCGACACAAACGGACTCCCGGCAATCACAAATCGCAGCGGGTATTCAACTGCTTTGGTAATCCCGACGCGAGTGGTGGCCGCTATGCGCGCGGGGCGATAGCCGTCGTCGGCGAACCAAAGATCCGACGAGGGCACAGCGAGGTCTTTGTCGTTGTCACGGAGACGCGTGATGCCGAGCGCCTGCGACAGGCGGCCCGGGCCGCTGGAAATCAGCCGTAATTGCGAGGGTCGCGGAATCGACGATAGTTGAAGCCCGCGAGCTTGAGCCATGGCTTCCCGTCCAAACACCGGCTCCATAGCCCGCAGCAGCACACAGCCGGCATCTCCTTCAGCCATGCAGGAAACATTCAGACAGTAGTGATTGCCGTATATGAAGTACACATACGCATGCCCCGGTGGTCCGAAGAGCACGGAATTGCGTGGAGTGCGCCCAGAGTAAGCGTGCGCCGCTGGGTCCTCTACTCCGAGATAGGCTTCATCTTCGACAATTCGGCCAGCCATGAGCGTTCTCCCTTCACGGCGAATAAGCAGCTTGCCCAGCAACTCGCGCCCCACAGTCACCGGATCGCGACTGAAGAATTCACGGGGAAGAATCTGGGCGTGCCGCAAGATCGCAGCCGTAAGGCGACTGGCATTTGGCGCGGACTTCAGCTGAGCAAACTTCTCGGTGCTTGGGCGGCGATTCGGCATCGTAATTAGCATCCGATGTGAGCGATCAATTTACAATCATCCTGCATGATTGCGCACCTCCGCGGACGGCTCATCGCCAAGCATCCGAACCAAGCCATCGTCGAAGCTGGTGGCGTCGGCTATGACATCACCATCACTGTGCCCACATTCTCCGACTTACCCGCGCCGGGCAGCGAGGTGGCACTGCACATTCATACTCATGTGCGCGAAGATGCGCTTGCGCTCTTCGGCTTCCTGCGGCCGGAAGAGAAGCAGCTCTTCGAGAAGCTCATCACGGTGAGCGGCATCGGCCCCAAGCTGGCAATTACGATCCTCAGCGGTATGGCGGCAGCCGACATGGTAGGCGCCATTCGCGGAAACGATTTCGCGCGGCTCACTCGCATCCCTGGGATCGGCAAGAAAACCGCCGAACGTATGTGCGTGGAGCTGCGAGACAAGCTTGAGGGATTTGGCGCCGCGCAGCCCGCAGTGACACATTCCGCCGTGGAGGAAGACGTGATCTCGGCATTATCCAATCTCGGCTACCAGCGCGCGATTGCAGAGAAGGCGGTCGAGCGCGCGCTGCAATCTACCGGGCGGGAGAACTTCGATGCCATGTTCCGCGTGGCCCTGGGCACATTGTCGCGCGGATAGGTTTGGAAGACGGGGAAGAGTCGAGAAACGAAGGGTCCAATCGCGCGGCCTCAGCGGAACGCTTCTTACGGTTGGTTGTTATTGCTGCTGCGGTTGCGGCTGCTCTCCGGTGTTGGCAGGATTCAACTGCTGCTGGTATTGCTGCTGTTGTTGTTGCATATTTTGCAGCTCCTGCAGCAACTGCTCCGGAGTCTTGCCACCGTTCGCGTCGTTTCCATTGTCCTGAGGTGGCTCATTCGTATCGGGCGGACGCATGGGAACTTGCCCGGGCCGAAATCGCCCAGGCATCGGTGAAACCGGCGGATTTTCGGGCGGGTTTCGGCCTCCACTTCGGCCGGAGGCATTTCCTCGTCTTGCGGCTCCTCGGCTTGTGGTTGAGCCTGTCCCGGACCGTTGTTTTGTGCGGTGTTAACGGCTGCCGGCGTGTTCTGCCGGGTCATCAAAATCACTTTCTGCACACGCCCCGGATCGTCCGTCATCCCCAAAATGACGTAGTTAAATTTAGATCCGTTCAAAAGCGTATTCAGGACATCCCTTGGCCGTCCCGGACCTAACTGCATCATGACACGATCGGTCGACGCGCTCGACGGCATCTCAATGGATGCGCCGGTCTGGGCCTGGACCGCGCGCAACACTTGCGACAGTGTCGAATTCTTGGCATCAATGGTGAGAAGCCCATTCTGATACGTGACCTTCGGCGGGGTAGGAGCCATTTGTTCCGGCGTCAGCGGTACGGGTGCTGGTGCAGGCGCCTCCGCAACGGGTGCGGCTTTCTTGCCATGAGCGCGGGTCTTCTGCGGCTGCGTGCTGGCGGCCGCAGTCGCGCCCGCCGGAGCGGGTGTCTGCGCTGGCGATTCCCCGAGCGCGAGGCACAGTGCGCATGCCAACAACAAAGACGATCCCAAGTTCCTGCCGAAGGCGTACCATAATGAGTTGGACGGCCAAGCAACTACATCGTTTTTGCGTCGCGCCGCCTTAGTTATTCTAAACCTAGCCATGGCGCGTCTGTTGCTGATTCATGACGCGCCGCAGATTCCGGCAAGAGGTTGGCCGAACATCTGACGTAGGGTAACCGGCATCTTAAAGGATCGGAATCATCCAGTATATTCTTTAGATTCAGACGGACATTCACGCGGCGTTCCCATTACGAATATGATCCGACTATCGTTCACTTATCGCTTGTCCTGTTGCTTCTTCCTTCGCATGGGTCTCCTGCTGCTTGCAGTAACCATCATGGCGCCCGCGGTGACCGCACAGACTTGCTCCAGCGGCGCCGATTTGGATGTTCCGACCAAGACCGCAGTCGAAGCAGCCGCGCGCCAATATCTCGACATGTCGAAGCGCGGAGATGTAGCCGGGCTGAAGGCCAATTCTATTCCCGCGATCGCGGGAGATTTTGGCAGCATCGAGCAGGCCGTGGTCACTAATAAATCATATTTCTCCCAAGGCCCAGCAACTGTTAGCGGAACCTACGTACTGGATGCCTCGCAAGCCAAGGGCACACTGCCGCGCGCCGATTTCTATTGCGGCATCTATAACTCGCCTGACCGGCTGGTCTTCTCAATCTCCAATCTGCCGGCTGGACGTTATGCGATGGTGATGCAGAAGATTGCCGGTAAGGACCCGATCACGCTTTCTCTGATTCTGCAGGATGTGAATGGCGCGTGGAAGCTGGCCGGTTACTACCCGCGATTGGACTCGATCGGCGGCCACGATGGGCAGTGGTATCTGACCAAAGCGCGAGAGTACAAGTCCAAAGGGCAATTACACGATGCCTGGTTCTACTATCTGACAGCGTGGGACCTGATGGCCCCCGTGAACTTTATGAGCACGCCGCAACTCGACAAGATCGCTGAGGAAATGCAGAGCGCGCGGCCGGGCAGACTTGCCGACCAGCGGCGCTCCCTTGAGTCTTGCGGCCAATGGCAAGACCTTTAAGGTGGCTGAAATGGTGGCAGTCCCGGTGGAAAACAATCTCGACCTGCGGGTGCGCTACGAGAACCCGGATGCAGCCAACTCCGGACTGGCCTTCCAGGACAACATGGCCGTCAGTAAAGCGATCGTGGCCAAGTACCCTGAGCTCCGCGATGCCTTTAGCGCGGTAATTACGCGTGCCGTCGACGCCAGCGGCCACGATTACGGGTCGGTGCTGCCGATGAAGGACATTAAATAAGGCAATTCATACTTGTCATGAAATCTCGTCTGAAGAACATTATCTTGGTGTTGAAAGAGCGCATTCTGGCAGAGGACAGTTACGAGCGCGCCATGCGGCAAGCACTCGCGCGGAAGCCCTTCTTGAAGACAGATGGCCATTGTCTCTCACGCGAAGAAACCCATTCCCGCTCCGGTGCGCGGTGAGAAGATTTCACTCCGAAATGCAGCGCTGCGCTTATCCTGCATCGCCTGCCTCCGCCTTCTTAACCTCAGCTGACGCGCTAGCGGGACGTTCGAACCTGCATTCCTCTGGTTTCTTGTCGAAGCGCAGTCCCTGAAACACCGGAGCGCGCATCTTGACTCCGCCGCTTTGTCCCTCGTGCGTCCACTCGGTGAACTTAATCTCAGCAACCAACTCCGGCTTCAGGTAATGCACCCGCCGCGTGCTCTCAACTTTGCCGAAGAACGGATTATGCTTCGTCTCCAGCGGGTGCAGCCGCTTCCACGTGGCCGCGTGCGACGCTTCGGTAAAGCCGCTCCCCGCTTGCCCGACGGGAATCAGTCGGCCCTGATCGTCGTAGAGGCCGAGCACGATGGAGCCGAAGTTTTCGCGCGATCCACGCGGCTCGGTGTAACCTCCGATCACGCATTCCTGCTGTTTGACGATCTTGATCTTCAGCCAATTGCTGCTGCGCTTTTGCACATAAGGACTGCTGCGCCGCTTAGCGACCACCCCCTCCAATTGGCGCTGCGCCGCTGCTTCAAATAGTGCCTTGCCGTCTCCCACGTAATGATCGGAGTAGTGGACGAGGTCGCCCGGCGCCAGGATGGATGCCAGCTAGCTCCTTGCGTTGTTCCAACCCGGCTGGCATCAAGTTGTAGCCGTCAAGGTAGAGCAAATCGAAGACGTAATACATCACGGGAATGTCATCGCGGGTGCGACGAATGCGACGGCCTCCTTCGCCGACTCCCGTGCGTTGCTGCATAAGGCTAAACGACGGTCGTCCCTGCTCATCGAGCGCCACGATCTCACCATCCAGAATTGCCGTTCGCGCTTTGATGGAATCTGGAATCGAGCCAAGCTCAGGATACGCTGCAGTCAAATCATTTTGATTACGGGAGACCAGACGCACGCAGCCATTCTCCAGAAAGGCGATGGCGCGATAGCCATCCCACTTCACTTCATAGAGCCATTCCTGGCCGTCAAACGGCTTATCCACAAGGGTCGCCAGCATGGGATGAATAACACGAGGCATCGGCGTTTTGAGGCCGATGCGCGTCGCGTCTAAAGTCGAGCGATTGCTATGCTCGTCGTCGACTAAGAGTTTTTTTTTACCCTGCCAGAGGAGGCGCTAGTGGGACGAGTGCCTTTGGCCGCCTTTCGCTTCGCAGCTGGGCGTCCTTTTGCTTGGGTGGAATTCGGCCCCGTGCGTTTCGCTGGCAAATGTCTTCGCTATAACAGAGGACGCGTTCGAGGTTGCTGATTTTTCCTTGGCTTGGGCTTTCATCGCGTCAGCTTTCGCGATCGATTCGGCCAACCAGTCATTCTTCTTCGAACCGCCGCCTACCGACGGCCTTGCGGCTGCTCTTCCACTCCGCCGAGCCTTGATCGCCCGCGATCTCGTCCATCGTGCGCTTGGTCAGTACCGAGTAGTCATACTTGTCGATGTCGTAGCCTTCCTGCACGTAGGCATCGCGGTGCTTGATCAGCAACCACTCATTGCCTTTGCTTCCCGGGCGCCGCGACTTGATGTGCACTAGCGCGAAGTCACCTTTCAGCTTTTCGCCGTTGAGCCGGAACTTCAGGTCCCCCTTGCGCAGCATCTCCGCGGCATCCCCCTGCGGCTCCCAAGTACCCATGTCCCACACCATGACGGTGCCTGCCCCATAATTGCCGGCGGGAATCATGCCCTCGAAGTCAAAGTATGAAACTGGATGGTCTTCCACCTGCATGGCCAGGCGCTTGTCGGCAGGATCGAGCGACGGGCCTTTGGGCACGGCCCAGGACTTTAGCACGCCCTCCATTTCGAGCCGGAAATCATAGTGCAGCCGTGTGGCGCGGTGCTTCTGTACCACGAAGCGACGCCGCTCGCCGCGCTCCACCTTGGCGGGAGGTTCGGGTGTCTGCTTGAAATCTCGTTTTCGCTTGTACTCCTCGAGCGCCATAAGCCACTTAGATGAACATATTCAAGTGTCGTGCTGCAATGTTTTTGGCAAACGACCGTGGCGTTCTGCTTTGCTTCGATTTCGGGAACCGAAATTAAGCCGGCGCCTAACTTAAGTACCACCGCCCGAAAGGGCGGTGGGTTTAGACCCGGCACGTCGTAAAGCGCCCCAGCGCTCGCTCTTAACTTGATTTGTTACAATCGAAATACCGCACTTGTGGGCGCTTAACTCAGCGGTAGAGTGCCATCTTCACACGGTGGAAGTCACAGGTTCGAATCCTGTAGCGCCCACCATATTTTTCTTGGGGTTTACCAGCGAATCAGCCAAAAAGCCCAATTCCACAAATCTTCCACAATTCACTGGACTATCTCCGAGGCCAGGCCCATCTCCCGAAGGAATGCGCCTTGAGCGGCCCGCGTCTCGTCGCCGTCGCCTTGGGTGTAAAGGTCGAGCGTCGTCTGGATACGGCTGTGGCGAAGCAGGCTCTGGACCGTCTTAGGCTCGGCCTTGCCCTTATTCACCAGCCAGCTTGAGAGCGAGTGCCGGAGATTGTGCAGACCGAAGCGGTAGCCATCCGGTACCGGGCCGGGCGCGTGGTCGTGCTCAAAGAAGCAGAACAGGAGGCGAAGAACAATGAAGAATGCACATGAACGATTTGGTGAACTGGTATATATCCGGCGCTCAGAGAAGACGCGGACCCACATCCGCGTTCATCTGAACGCATGGATCGGCGAGGAGAGCAAGGCACACCTGGTGTCGGTTGTCGCCGATGACATGGAGATTGGCGCCCTATCAGCCGCCTTTGCCAGCCACGATCCTTTCACCGTCATCGATCCCGATGGCAGAGAAAAGATCGTCTCGCTGGGTGAATCACCGACTTGCTTTCGCGGAGGTATTAATATATCCGCACGAAAAAGGCCGCTGAAGCACTTGGTTGCGCTCTCGCAGGAGATGGCCGGAGACAGCCTGGAACGCCTCTTGCTGATCAGTAGTGAACCAAACTTCGTATGGTCCTCTCTTGCACTGCACTTTGGTCTTCCGGCAGTCCCTGACTGGGCCGACTGGTTTTTGTCAGAGCTGCGTTCACGCAAGAAGATGCAGCCCATGATGGGCTTCGGTTACACAGGAGTCGCAGTCAAAACGAACCGGGATGAGTTGCTGAAGCTCGTCGAACTGGGATTACGGCGAAAGAAACTAGAGGCCATCTCATAAATACCTCCTCATCAAGATGAGGATGCAGCCAAGCTGGACGAGCCCGAGGAAGTTGGCCTCCTGATACTCCCAACGGGTGACCAGGCGACGAAAGTTATGCAACCAGGCAAACAGTCGTTCGATCTTCCAACGCCGACAGTAGCGCCGCAGCTTGCGTCCGTCCTGGGTCTTCGGCTTGCGCCGGTTGACTTTGTGCGGCGCAATCAACTCGACGCCGTGTTGCTGTTGCAGCCGCTCATCCAGCGGATCGCTGTCGTAAGCGCGATCGCCGATCATTCGCTGCGGCGCTGCCGCCGTGAAGCGCTGCTCGACGGTGGCTTCGACCAAGCGAGTTTCATGTGGCGAAGCGCTTGCAATCCAGGCGGCGACAGGAAGACCATGGCGCTCCGCAATTGCCATGATCTTGGTCCCTTTGCCGCGGCGTGTTGGACCAACTGCAGCGCCCCCTTTTTCGCCCCCGCGAAGGTGGCGTCGATGAAGGTCTCAGCCAAATCCAACCGCCCTCGTGCCAGCAGATCTTCCGCCAACCCGCGCAGCGCCTCGACCAGCGTGCCTTCGCGCACCCATTGCTGGAAGCGGCGATGGCAGGTCTGGTACGGCGGAAACTTATCGCGCGGCAGTTCCGCCCATTGCGCTCCGGTGCGAAGAATCCACAGCACACCTTCGAAGACGCTGCGGGTGTCCGCCCAGGGCCGGCCACGTCGTTTGCCGGACGTTTTGGGTTCGACTAGCGGTTTCAGCACCTCCCACTGCGCATCGGTGAGTTCCATATCTACCGATGTGCCTGTAAATTCAACTAACCACAATTACTTAGTGTGGTTCGTATTTATGAGATAGGTTCTAGTTTTACCTGAATTCAACGGGCCGGTTCCGTGGCCGCAGAGTCCGGTTAGAGTCTCAGAGAGCTACTTAAGCCGGCCGCGCTTGCTTCTCTCGAACTGCGATGACCCAATTGACCAGTTCGTGCACGTATCGGACTAGAAGCGCGCAAGATATTGCGCAATTAAGGATTCAACGTGATCCACGCTGGTGCGTGATCGCTGGCATTCACCTCGCCACGTACCCATCGATCGACGCCGCCATCTACCAGCTTTTCTGACAGCTCCGGCGAGAGCAGAAAATGATCAAGTCGCATTCCCTTGTCAGCCAGCCATCGCTCACGCTTGTAATCCCAGAATGTCCAGAGCGGTCCCTGTGGATGCATTTTCCGCAGAGCATCGGTCCAGCCTTGAGCAAGTAGCCGGGCAAATGCTTCCCGACTCTCTGGTTGGATCAGGGCATTGTTATCTAAAGAGCGAGTTGGATAGATGTCCTGTGTGGTAGGAACGACGTTGAAGTCGCCCGCCAAGATGACAGGAAGGTTTCTTGCGATTAGTTCCGCCGGCGTAGCGAAATGAGGCTTTCAAACCAAGTCAGCTTGTAACTGAATTTTGGACCAGGCTGAGGATTGCCGTTGGGGAGGTAGATACAGGCAATCAATACCCCGTTCACCGCTGCTTCGATGTAGCGAGCCTGAGTGTCCTTTTCCAGTCCAGGCAAACAAGTACGAGTCAAGACGGGCGCGCGATGGCGAGCGAGAATCGCGACACCATTCCATGAGCGCTCGCCTTGCCACACGGCCTCGTACCCGAGCTTGTAGGGAACCTCGCAGGAAATGCTCCCTGTTCCGCCTTGAGTTCCTGTAGGCAAACGACATCGGGCTTGCTCTTTCGACAGCCACTGCCAAAAGGTTCTGCAGCCGTTTGTTGATGTCGTTGATGTTGAAGGTGGCGACTTTCACTTTTGAATCTCAAAGATCCAACCACATTCGGCAGAAGGATGGCGGATGTTTGCGAACGCCTCCTCGCAAGTGAGTTTCTCACAATCCATGGGTAAGCCCAGAACAGGGCTTCTGAACAACCCTTCATTCTGCCTTGCATGGCCAAAGACCGGCTCCCGCATTTTGCACGGAACCCATCGACCGCCGGTTCACATGAGGAGTGTTTGATGAACAATTCAATATTCGATGCGCTCAGGGCGGAACTGGGTCACGCCGATCCTCTTTGCCCGTATATCACTGTCGAGCGTTTGTATCTTAGAACTCGTCCTTACACGAATTTACCGAGAAAACATCACAGCTGGCGATTGCCTGCGAGCTCTTGCAAAGAGCACGGGCGGAACTGATTCAGGAGCTTGGGGTGAAAACAGTCCTCTCAGCCATACCAACAAACCGCACTGCGATCCATTGACGAATGCCTCAAGGATTCTCGGTTGCAATGGTTCGGATTTACCGTCACACCGTCTGCCGGGAATTCGCGTCCGTTCTTCGCAATCTAATGACCCGAACTCAATCAGCTCTGAGAGAAGACGCCGAACGTGAGCGCGAGCATAAACGCAAGCAGATCGCTCAAACCATCGAAGACATGGGCGTAGGCCTGACCATCGTCATGGAGTGCCTCGACAGCCTTCTGTCGCAATTGCTCTGCTCGAGAAGAACTCTCTACTGCTATGAAGCAAGACTCAGAAGCACACAGCCCCTGATTTCCCTGTTTCCAAACACTACTGACCGGGAGCACCTCATGCCGATCCCCTCTTCGCTGCACGAGTACATGGCTCACCACTCCGTTGAGCTCGGAAATCGTATTCTGGTTTCGTATCCTCCGCTGCACAGTCCGGAGCAGCCACCGTCCCCCCGAATCGCGCAATTGCTTCGCCAAGGCGAGCAGCATCAAGCGCCCCATCGACCGATTCAAGTCCTTCAGCATCCACTCTCTTGGCTAATTCTTCCAGAACACCCGGAAGGTGGTCTACGCGTTCCTTCTTGGACAACGGAATTCGTGACAAGCGTGCATCCTTTGAGCAGGCCTGAAACCAGACCTCCACGATCGGTTCGGCATTGTCCCTAAGCACAGTCGAAACGCGCTTTACTTGGTGAGACAGCTTCTGTTTGGGGGAGAGCAGTTTGTTTCTGACTGCCGCTAGCAGTTGCTCGACATCGGCTGGCTTCACCACATAATCATCGACCTGCTCGCGGAGTGCTCGAACCGCTGTCTCGAAATCTGGATATCCCGTGAGGATCAACGTGACCGCGTTCGGCTGAGTCCTACGCATTGCGCTGACGATGGTGAAACCATCTCCTGGCTCCCCAATATTCAAGTCCGAGATTAGAACATCAAACTGCTCCTGTGTGATGAGCTTCAGGGCTTGAGGAACGGTGGCAGCAACAGTGACTGCGAATCCTTCCCGCTTAAGAATCGCTGGCAGAGTCACCCGAATCGCCTCTTCGTCGTCAACAAACAGCAGCTTGCTTCGATCCATAAAAACTCCTGCTATTTTGGATGTGAATTTGGGAGAGCTGCACCTTCGCACCTTGCAAATTTCTCGCAGGAGGACGGACAACCCGGCAGCAATCGAGGCGATAACGGCTCGTGAAGCAAAAAAGTTTCAATAACAGACCAGGCACCTATGTTCACAGGGGGCCAGCGGAACGCGAGCGAAAGCGAAGCCTGTTTCGAAGAGAAAAAGCTGTTTAGATCAATTGACGCCTGCGCCATTTGTCGCTATCATAGACGACATAATGGTAAACGAGCTCAGAGCCGTGATCGACGAGCTGGGCGGCGAACGTACCTTGGGACGGCACCTGTCCAATGATCGCGAATTGCGTGAGGCCATACGCGAGGGCTTTCGCCCTGCTGTCGTCGAGGAACTGATGCGTGCTTCTGGCTTGACCCTCAAGGAGCTTGCCAGCGCCCTCGACCTTTCTCCCCGCAGCCTGCAACGTCGTCGCACTAGCGGACGGCTGGCGCGCTACGAGTCTGACCGTCTGTATCGGCTGGCTCGGATTGTCGCTATTGCCAATGACTTCCTCGGAGATCGTGAGCGAGCTTTGCGCTGGCTTAAGCGACCCAACCGGGCGCTCGGCGGAATCGCCCCCATTGCTGCCATCGACACCGAGCTTGGCGCCCGCCAGGTCGAAAACATACTGGGCCGCATTGCCTACGGCGGAATCAGTTGAAACTGGTCTATCGGGTCCTGCGTAGGGCATACGCCCGTAGTCCATTCGATGGCGAAGGCGCCTATCGCTATGGGGGACGCTGGTCCAGTCCCGGTGTCCGCCTCAGCTACACCTCGGAACATCAATCCTTGGCCATGCTGGAATACTTCGTCCACCTCGATAAGGACGATCCGCCAACCGATCTCGTTTTAGCCGTTGCCGAAGTTCCTGAAGATGTGATCAGAGAAAGTCTGAACGTCAGCGACCTACCGGCGAACTGGCGGTCTGGCGTCGCCCCACCGGAGCTCACAACGTTCGGCGACGAGTTTGTATCGGCCGGCAAGAGCTGCGTGCTCTTCGTACCGTCTGTTCTCGCCCCACACGAGAATAACTGCCTGATCAATCCTGTCCACGCGGAGTTCAGTCGGATCGTTGTTCGGGATCTGGAGCCGCTGACCTACGATACGCGCATGTTTGAGAAGCGCACTCACCGCGCACGGAAGAAATCCTGAGTGCTATTTAGAACCTGGGAATTCGGCATACAAGCGAAAACGAGCGCCTGAAATTCAATAATTCTACGTGCCAGGTACTCTGGCCAGAGTACCTTTCCATTATTGCTTGACCTCAGCGATCACCCAAAACCGGCCAATGGTTATCACCTGAAAACCGGCCAACGAGAATAGCGTCCGGGACATTGACACCCGAGGAGGCTTGTAGCCTTCGAGGGCATGGCCAATGTCTTGAACGAAGAGAAGAAACAGCAAGTTTTAGCTCTGGGACGGCTGGGCTGGCCGCTGCGGAAGATCCAGCAGGCTACGCGCATCCGTCGTGAAACCGCCAGTCAGTACTTGAAAGCGGCTGGGATTGCGGTGCGTCCGCCAGGAGGCTGGGGGCGGCAAGCGGCAAAACCGGCCAACGAGGTGATCACCGGCTTTAGCGCGGAAAAACCGGCCATTCCGACCAGCGACCCCAACTGCAACCCCAACACCAACCCCGAAAACCTTTCCACTAAGGGAAAAGCAAAAGCAACTTCAAAACCGGCCAATGAGGTGATTACCGACTCTGAGGTGATCACCGACCTCAACCCATCCCAACCAGACGAAGTGGGCGCTCTTTCCTCGGCGCCAGTGGCGTCTCCACAGCGCAGTCCCAGCGCCAGCGCTTGCGATCCATACCGAGAAGCCATTGAACTGGGACTCAGCCGGGGCCGCAATGCTGTAGCGATCTACCAGGACCTGGTGAATGAGTACAGCTTCGCCAGTAGCTACCAGAGCGTGCAGCGCTTCGTGCGCAAGCTGCGCGGCGCGCAAGCGCCCGAAGCCCGCGTGGTGATCGTCACCGCTCCCGGCCAGGAGGCGCAAGTCGATTACGGCACCGGCCCCATGGTGCGTGATCCTGGAACCCACAAGTATCGGCGCACCCGGTTGTTCGTGATGACGCTGGGCTGCAGCCGGAAAGCCGTTCGACTGCTAACCTTCCGCTCCAGCACCCGCATCTGGGCCGAACTGCATGAACGAGCCTTCCGTCGATTAGGCGGGGCTAGGCGGAATGGCTGCCGTGCTGGAGACCCGTCTGCGCCAGGCACAAGCCGAACCGCTCGCCCCCATCGACCTGCTCTCCTGTCTGGTCTCCGACGAACTCGCTCGGCGTAGTGAGCGGTTGCTGGAGCGGCGGACAAAGCAGGCGCAGTTCCGCGACTCCCAGAAGACCCTGGACAACTTCGACTTCAGCTTCAACAAGAAGATGAATCGCAGTCTGGTCTTCGACCTGGCCACCGGCGCCTTTATCGCCCGCCACGAAGACGCCCTGTTTCTCGGTCCCCCCCGGCACCGGCAAGAGCCACTTGGCTCAAGCCATCGGCCAAGCCGCTATCCAGCAGGGTTACCGCGTACTCTACCGCGAGACCCACCGCTTGCTCGATGAGTTGGCCGAAGCCACTCTCGACGGCACCCACAAAGAGCACATGGAGTTCTTGGTGACCGTGCCCCTGCTCATCATCGACGATCTGGGAATGCGCAAGCTGCCCCTCACCGCTGCCGAGGAACTGCTGGAGATCATCATGCGACGCTACGAACGTGCCAGCACCATGCTAACCTCGAACCGGCCGGTGGAAGACTGGGGCAAACTGCTGGGCGATGCGGCCGCCGTCAGCGCCATGCTCGACCGCTTGCTGCATCACGGGCACCTCCTCAAGTGTGGCCCTCGAAGTTGGAGAACCAAGCTTGATGCGACGGCGCAATAGGCGGCGAGTTTTCAAGAGCTGAGCTCGGGCCGGATCGCAGGGGAAATGGGGATGTTACGCCAACCGGCGAGCGCCTGGCTCGCTTGAAGTAGAAGACAACGCCGACACTCTGGAGTAGAGCAAGGCGAAGCCGATGAGCATGGTGGGCTCGACCACTGTGACTCCGGCAATCGACGCAACGGCCAAGATCCAGGGAAACCACGAAGGCAATGGAACATTGGCCGGAATCCAAGATGCCAGCCAGAACGGGCACATGCCCGCGAGATAGCCCCCGATCAGCGACTTAGCAAGAAGAGCTGCGAGAGTGAGCCACTTTCCCTGCGCTAGCTCGTCACTACGGAAAATTGCTTGGCCGACTTTGCAGTTGTCCAAGACAACGGCAGGGATGGCGAGGACGAAGCGGGAAAAAACGAGGATGGCTGAGCCCACAGTCGCACACGCGAAGACGAAAATTGTGAACCGGCTCGGATGAACGTGAAGCTCAAGCAATATCCACGCAATGCTCACAGACAACGCCCCAGCGGCTGCAAATACGACCAAAAGCAAGAAAAAGAGCAACAGGGAAAGGCGCAAGAGCGGGGCAGTCCGCTCGTGAACTTCGGTGAAGGCATCTGCAACTGACGGGACGACCCCTGCTGCAATTTGGCGTATGGTCACGCAAATGGCCCCAAATGAAAAAGCAACAGCCATCCAGCCGACAAGACATCCTGCAAGCCTCACCAGCAAGATCTCGAGAGTCTCGGCGTTGTGTTCAACGCCTTGGGAAAGGGGATGTGCAATCTCCCGCACCTCGTACCCGACTATGAACACCGCGATCCCGCCCACTACCACTGACGGAGCAGTGAGCTTGACATAAAGCCAGAACTGGTCGTGATAAACACGGAGGACTTCTGCTAGAAATTCGGCGATCCCATCCGAATCCCCTAGGACCGGCGTGCCGTGAGTCTTTGACTGCTCGATCCAGCCTCGCTGACTCTCCTCTCGTACCTTCAAATGTCTTGTGCTGTCGATTCGGCGCTTTGCCAATTCGGTGTTTAGAGCAGCGTGAGCCTCGGGAGTCAACTGTTCCGACTCCGTCGCCAACTGCAGGAGTTCTTCGTCGGTTTTCGCCTCGTATGCCTTAGCGAGATCCTGTATCTGCATCGGCACGAATAGTAGTTCACCTGGCTCGACGAAGCAATAAGTGATGCGACCCCCGGACACTCACCGGCGCAAATCTAGCCCATGTCTGGTCGTCCACCACCGGAAATTTGCAAGTCAGCCCGGAATCCAACGATGTGTCTGACTCTTGGAGTCATCAGCGCTCTCCGTACGATCAAGCTCAGATCATTACAAATTAGACTTGCCTGAAGAGGGGATGAAGGGGTAGAACATCTAAGTTCCGGGCACCTTCCGTTGGCCGGTTTTGAAGTGATAACCATTGGCCGCTTTTGAAGTGATCACTGAGGCTTGATTCATTAACTTTTCTCTTTACTTTTGCAAGTAGTACCTGCTTTTATATGTCGCAATATGCCGCTTCTGAGACCCTCAAATTACGAAAGGAGACGAATCTGATTCGTTATTTGGGCCAATGTCTGTATCGAGCAACGCGTCAACACGATCACCCCGGCAACGATATGTGTGGCCGGAAAAAGCGCTAAGCCTCGTTCGCTCAACCCGCATTCCAAAGAAAGATGGGGCTGCGGTCGTCAAACAACTGCAGGAACTTACAAATTACTCCGAGAAAGTCTGCTGGCGGCTGGCGGAGAGGTACGGATTCCTTCGTCCTCATCACCGGCGTCCGTGGAGCCAGGAAGACATCGCCAGAATCCTCAAGATGTGCGAGTCCGACCGCTCAGTGGCCGAGATCGCTGAGGAGTTTGGCACCACGGTGCGAACCATCCACCTGAAAATCATTCGAAACGGGAAGAGAGCAGAGCGCAATGGCTCGATCTACACCGTTTCCCTGATCTCGGCCGTGCTGCGGGTTACGCGAACCACGGTAAGACAGTGGCATGCGGACGGTAAGCTGGAGCTGAAATCAGAGCTACGAGGCAGCATCACCGTTCAGTTCGCGGAAGATGAAGAATTCGAACGGTTCTGCCGCAAGAACCACAATTACCTGATCTACGAAGTGGGAGGGCGAATCGCTCCTCGCGAGCGAATCCAGTTCCTCAAAGAATTCGTCATGGCGGCAGACATGCCGGATGACCATACCGCTCGCAGCCATAAACGCGAGCGCGACGCCTACGTTCAGCAGATGAAGCCCGAAGCTGAAGACGAGGACGACGGAGATGATATCGAGCCCTACGATCAGGACTAATCTGGTGCGCAATATCAACTTTGCTGTGGAGTTCGTACCCGCAGCCAAAAGGCGGACTCGCTAGAGTCTGCCGGCCAGCGAAGCTGCTGTACGGATCGCACGCGCTGGGCTGATCCAGCAAGACGAGAAAATTCACAACCTATGATCAAGGTGAAGGCGCTCTCACAAAGGGCGCCTTTTCTGTTTAGGTGGTGACGCAAAGAACTGGCGCAACCGGCGACTCCAAAATCGGCAGCGCCATTCCTGTGATTCCGGACTCGCCATTCGGGAATTCCCAATTGCTGCCAGGCTAGCCGCCTGATTCTGGTAAGGAGAGTCCTGGGGCAGCGGGTCGGCAACACACACCGTATGACTGCCAGAGGCGAAACCACGGGCTGTGCGATAGTGCCTCGTCATGCCTGCGATTAGCCGCTGCTAGATCACTTGCGCTCAACGGCCTGGTGTCGGGCAGCGAGGAGATGCGTTCCAGCCATTCGATCTCGGCAATGGTCCGTTCAGGGTCCATCCGCCTCCATCATCCAGTACGAAGCAGGAATGGTCAAACTCCGCATCTCTCGTTCCCGCCGCACCCTCTGCAAGGAATCCCTCTTCGCTTCCACAAGGCAGTGGTACCGTCCTTTCTCGTGGTTAAGTGGCCTGCCCCTCTCTGGCGGATTCGCTACGCTGCTCGACCGGGGCGTGGTGAATGGGTTGATCTACAGCGAAACGGGCAACGAAGTCCTGACGATTAAACATACGACGTGAGAAGGGCGCCTCCGTCGGCTGGGCGCGCGAAACTCTGCGTCCACCCTCACCACGATCAACGACGACTACAATCCTTAATTTATGCAGGCGGCCAGCCGCCTTAGCTGGTGTGCGCATAGGAATCGCCTAACCAAAGTGAACGGCGCCTTAGATCGCACTGGCATGGGTGCAGCTTTAGTCGCAAGTTGATTACGCCATCGGTTGATTCGGGTACCCTACCGGGTAGGTAGAACGAGATCGGTTGGTGGATCGTCCTTATCGAGGTGACGAAGTATTCCAGCATGGCCAACGATTGATGCTCCGAGGCGTAGCTGAGGCGGACGCCGGTACTGGACCAGCGTCCACCGTAGCGATAGGCGCCTTCGCCGTCGAACGGACTACGGGCGGGTGCCTGACCCCAAGCCCGTCGGCCGCCAAGTTGACCGCATCGCCGCCTCAGCTATAGACTAGTCTCACACTAGTCTGAATGAGGAGGAGCTCGTGTCGATTCTGCCGGGAAGCAATACTGTCGGAGCTTACGAGGCTAAAACCCATCTATCCGAACTACTCGAGAAGGTTGAGGCAGGACAGGAGATCATCATCACCAAACATGGTGCACCTGTAGCCAAGCTCGTGCCTGTGAAGAAAGGAACGAGTCTGGAAGAGCGCACCGCCGCTATTATGCGGATTCAGAAACTCGCCAAGGGTCTGTCTTTGGGAGGATTGAGGGTCAAGGACCTCATTAGCGAGGGCCGTCGATGAACGCCGCCGCGTTTGTCGTTGATTGTTCTATCGCCATGGCTTGGCTATTCCACGATGAAGGAACACCGAAGACTGCGGCCTTGCTGAACCGGCTGGCATCTGAAACGGCACTTGTGCCTGCCTGGTGGTTCATTGAGATTACGAACGTCCTGGCGATGGCGGAGCGCAAGGGCCGGGTCACTGCGGCGCAGTCCAACGCTTTTATCTCCGACCTGAGCAAGCTCGCAATCGAGCGAGACGACGAAGCTCCGGATAGGGCATTCACCCATCTTCTTCCGTTGTGCCGAACACACCGGCTAACCAGCTACGACGCGATATACCTCGATTTGGCCATCCGTCAAAATTTGCCTTTGGCTACGCTTGACGACGAGCTGCGCAGAACTGCAAGGAAACTGGGTGTCGGTCTCTTAGGTGCGTAAGATTCCGTCCGCTTATGGCAGAGGCATGTGCCGAGGCACGAGAGAGCGCGGCGGCCGGTACGCAGCGCTGGTGAATTCAGCGTGTACACCGCTCCTTACTTGAGCGCCATTACAATTTGCACATCGTCAGCCACATCTTGGTCGGCGAGCCGGGCGCAAGATGGCAATTTCGTTCACCACAAGGAGGGCGAGTTCCACGGCTCGCCCTCCAGGATTTGCTGCTCATACTGGATTGAGGACCCGTCCTGCGACCTTGCTGATCTCCAGCCGCCGCTCGGAGTCTTCCGTCTGGCCTGCTACCCACGAGATGGCATTCGACAGCCGCCACATCGAGTTGCCAGCCGGCATGTTGACGGTGAGCTTTGCTTTCTTCACCGATCCAGGCGCTCAGATGAACGCGGAGATGGGTTCTCGTTTTCTCCGAGTGCCGAATATAGACGAGTTCTCCAATGCGTCCATGCGCGTTCTTCATTGTTTTTCACCTCCTGTTTCGTTTTATGGGTGGAAACACCCGTTGTGACATCAGACTGCAAAGAGAGTCGTTTCCCCGCAAGGGAGTGTTAGTCGAACTCTGGGATGAGGGTGTTTACTGCCCGGCGAGATCGCGAGCCCGGGCATCTACGGCCCACAAGAATGCGACCGAAAGGAGGCGGCGCGATGGGAAGGTGTAGAGCGATTAGGCCGCCAATTCGCTCAGGAATCTGCGGCCGCCCCTTAACCGGCAGCGTGCATCTGTTTGGACTGCGGCCGATTCTCACTTGCTTGTCTGATGTATCGTTTCGCGCGCTTATACGTCTGTTGCCGGAGTTTTTGAGCGCCAACCTTTGCCACCTCTGGGTGCAAGGCGGCGATGACGGCGGCGGGGTCATGCTCTATGACAGTAAGCAGAACTCGAGCAGCTGCCTCCGGCTGTCGCCGCTGACATTCCCAGTTTTTTACTGCATCAAGGCTGAATCCAAAGGTGCGGGAAAACCGCGATTGGGTCAGTCCCAGGCGCCTACGAATCGATTTGACGTCAACCTCTTCAGGAACATGAACCTTGAAGCCCTTGGTTCCCCCTGCCAAGAACGATTCAACCTCATCGAGTCCTGCCATCATCTTTTCGAATGCCGTCTTCATGATTCACCCTTTCTGTAGGTCTCGAAGATCTTGTCGGCCCGTTTCTTGAGCTCGTTGCGTTCTTTCTTGGAAAGATTCGCCTTCTGGTTCTTCGGGAAAACCTGTGATCAGGAAAACCGGGAATTCCGTGCTCCGAAAAATGTAGATGACGCGGGCACCGCCGCTTTTCCCCGTGCCTTCACGAGCCACTCGAAGCTTACGGAATCCACCCGTGCCCTCCATTACCTCGCCCGCCTTGGGATCTGCGGCAAGCAAGCTGACAACGTCATTACGCTCCTCCTGGGTGAACAACTTGCGAGCCGCAGCGAGGGACCCGGGTAACCCCAGAATGGCTGACTGCTGGACCAGCACCGTGCCGGATTGGACTTGATTTGGCATAGAACTCCGGCTCGCAATTCAAATACTTATAATGGGCTAAGAGATGTGACTTCAGATGGGCTGACTTAGTTCAGAGAACCTGAAAAAGGAAAGGAAGTGCCGCCTCACTGTTAAGGCTAGGCTAGGCTAGGCTCATCCACCTCCCATGTCAACCGGCGCGCGATGCCGCCACCGAGGGATCGTGGGTCACGATTGCGCACTGAGCAATGTTGACCAGCTTTTCGATTCTGGCCTGTTCGATAATCTTTCCAGGAACGCGGGCGGCTTGCAGTGGTCGCGCTCAAAAGGCGAAAACCAGCCAGACGAGCCCCGCCGTTCGGCATTGAGAATAATGTTGCGAGCCCAAAATGTATCTATTATCCGCGCATTGCCGTGTATGCAAGGGAGACCAGTTCAGGACCGCGCCTCCTGAGAGATGGGTTGAAAGGTCCGTTCTGCCTCTTCTCTTTCTTTGCCCAGGACGCTGTATTGTCTGCCACAAGCGCCGGTACTTGCCTACATTTCAACGATGGACGGCCGTTCCCAACTCGTGGCGCTGAGCCCACTGCATCGGTCGGAGTGGAGTAGGGCTATACGCTGTTTCTCATAATGCGTCTTTCCGTCCGAGGATCAGCATCTGCCGAAATGGCTCACCTTCGCTCCGTTTACTTCCAGGGTCCTCCTGACTAATCACCAGCACATCACCGCCAAATGAAGTGTTCTGTTTTGACCAGACGGGGGGAGCGTGGGCATGACATCGTAGTGAAGTGGAATTTGTTCTGTCTGCCACCATCAGGAGAGCACAATGCCGAAACGGCGCCAAACCTCAGATTCTCGTTGTGGACGACGAACCCTGCATTCGGGAAAGCCTGGGAATGTTGCTGGTGGCGTCGGGATACGACGTGGCTGAGGCGGAAAACGGCGTCAGCGCCTTGTCGCACTTGAACCGAACGGTCCCTGATCTGATCGTGACCGATCTCAACATGCCACACATGTCGGGTATTGAACTGATCTCGCATGTACGAAGCCGGTATCCGTCGATTTCGATTGTCGCGATGAGCGGAGATTACCACGGGGATGCGGTGCTTGCCGGCATCATGGCTGACAGGTTCTACCCCAAAGGACAGCACCCCCACAATTTGTTGACAACAATCGCGAGCCTGATCGCAACCAACCCGGCCCGCGCGAGTGCTCACCAAAGTCGCATTGCGCCGGAGCTTGATTCGTAAGTACGAGGAGGAAAGTATGCTCGGAACTATCTTGATTGTTCTACTGGTTTTGTTTCTGGTGGGTGCCCTGCCGAGGTGGAATCACAGCCGTACCTGGGGTTACGCCCCGAGCGGTGGGCTGGGTGTGATCCTCGTCATTGTAGTTATTTTGCTGCTGCTTGGCCGGATTTAGTGGATCGCTGAGTAAACCTTCGACGGTCCCGAAGCCTTGCTGCTGACAGCAAAGCAGTGGACTCATAGCGACCTTCGGTGCGATTACCGGCACAGGCGCTGTTACTGAGTAATCACACAACCTTGACGCTCATAACTAGCATTAGGAGAAACATATGCTCTGGACAATTTTTGTCATTCTGTTGATTCTCTGGCTTCTCGGTTTCAGTTTCCACATAGCCGGCGGTCTGATCCACCTTTTGTTGGTGATTGCCGTCGTGGTCCTGGTCATCAATTTGATCAGTGGCCGAAGAACAGCCTGACCTTTACGGTGGATATCGACCGTCACCAACTCACTCACAAACCCACGTGCAATGAAAAAGGAAGTGTTCGATGAAGAAATACGGAATCGCATTAGTCGTTTTGTCGTTGGCGACCTTCGGGTTCGCCGGTTCGGGAGTAGAAGCCACCAACGCGCGCTTGCAGGCGGCTGGCGGCGTGCTCCAGGAGATCATGGCTGCACCTGACAAGGGCATTCCTGCAGAAGTGCTCAATGACGCCAAGTGTATTGCGGTGGTGCCCGACATGGCGAAGGGTGCATTCATCGTCGGCGGAGAGCATGGACGCGGCGTGGTTACCTGCCGGACCGCCCACGGCTGGAGTGCGCCGGCATTCATTTCGATCGGCGGCGGCAATTTTGGCTTCCAGGCGGGCGCCCAGTCGGTCGATCTCATCATGTTGTTCATGAATGACAAAGGTGTGCAAGGGCTGCTCTCGAGCAAGTTCGAACTAAGCGGCGAAGCCTCCGCGGCCGCAGGTCCGGTTGGACGGCATGCTTCGGCAGGCACCGACTGGAAGATGAACACCGAGGCCTTGAGCTACTCGCGCACCAAAGGCCTGTTTGCTGGAGTCGCAGTGGATGGCGCCAAGATCCAGCAGGACAATGACTCCACCGTTGCGATCTATGGCAAAGATATTTCCTTCCGTAAAACGCTAACGGGCGAAGTGCGCGCTCCGGCGAGCACCGAGTCGTTTCTCGCAGCGGTCAAAGCCGCTGAAAAACGCGCCAACCAGCGCGAAGCTGCCGAAACTAAATAGTTGAGGTTTGCCGCTGTGCCTGCCGAACTGCGGCACACTGGCAATTGAAAAGTTCGCGGCGCCGTCAGGCGAGGTGTTCTCGGGGGAGAACCGAACTGGACAGCGCCGCGATTGTTTCACCAACCTCCGGGATGGTGAGCAGATAGGGACCTTATGTCATTGCCAAAGACGCTGCCATTCAGGAGACCGTTGGGACTTGCAGGCTCACTGCCGCACGTGGCTGAGATCAAGTCAGCGAAGCCTTTCGATACCGCGGTCAATCTTTCTCTTCCCAGTCGAATCGCTGTCATCGGGAACTATCTTCCCCGGCAGTGCGGTATTGCCACCTTCACCACCGACTTGTGCAACGCGGTTTCGACCGAGTACGGAACCGAACGGTTATTCGCACTGCCCGTGAACGATCCGGATTCCGAATACAGCTATCCCGAGCGCGTGCGATTCGAGCTGACCGAAGAGGAGCTGCCGTCGTATGAACGCGCGGCTGAGTTCCTCAATTTCACCAATGTCGATTTGGTGTGCGTGCAGCACGAGTACGGAATCTTCGGCGGGCCGGCCGGGAGCCACATCCTGGAGCTGCTGCGGAAACTGCACATGCCCGTCGTGACCACCCTTCATACCGTGCTGCGCGAACCCAACCCCGACCAGCATCGCGTGATGGTCGAAATCGCAGAGCTCTCCGACCGCCTTATCGTGATGAGCCAGCACTCTGCGCAATTTCTCCAGGAGATCTTCCAGGTCCCTGCGGCAAAGATTGATGTCATCCCGCATGGAGTTCCCAACCTGGCGTTTGTTGATCCGAATTTTTACAAGGACCGCTTCGGAGTTGGGGGCCAATCGGTATTGCTGACCTTCGGCTTGCTCTCGCCAAATAAGGGAGTGGAAACCGTCATACAGGCCCTGCCGCGCATTCTGTCTCAGAACAGCAATGTTACGTATATCGTCGCGGGCGCGACCCATCCTCACATTAGAAAGCGCGAGGGAGATAAATACCGCGAGTCGCTGCAGTTGCTCGCTGAGGACCTGGGAGTTGGGGAGCACGTCATATTTCATAACCGATTCGTTAGTCCTGAGGAGATGATGGAGTTCATCGGCGCGGCCGATATCTACATCACACCCTACAAGAATGAAGCGCAGGTAGTTTCTGGGACCCTCGCCTACGCCCTGGGTGCGGGGAAGGCAGTCATCTCGACTCCCTACTGGCACGCGCTTGAGCTACTCGATCAGGGCCGCGGAATACTGGTCCCATTCAACGACCCGGACGCAATTGCAGAGCAGACCATTCAGCTCCTGGAGAATGAAGCCGAACGGCACGCTATGCGCAAACGGGCGTACTTGTATTCCCGCAACATGGTTTGGAAAAGCGTGGCCCAGGACTACATGCGCAGCTTCCAGCGCGCCCGGGCAGAGCGCATGTGGAATCCTCGCCTGGTCAGCCCCAACCCAGTCGGGGCAAATCGCATCCACAGTTTGCCGGCCGTGAAGCTCAATCATCTCAATCGCATGACTGACGATACGGGAATGTTGCAACACGCCGTATTCGCCGTTCCCAATCATCACGAGGGCTACGCCACCGACGATAATGCCCGCGCCCTGATCGTGTCGATTCGCGTGCAGCAACTTGCGGCGCCCGGGTACGCTGAGGCGAAGAAATTGGCTTCGCGCTACCTGGCTTTTCTCTGGCTGGCTTTCAATTCCGCCAATGGAAGGTTCCGCAACTTTCTCAGCTATGGGCGTCAGTGGCAGGAGCCACAGGGGTCGGAAGACAGTCACGGCCGCGCTTTGTGGGCCTTGGGAACTGCGGTCAATCAGACCGTCGATGAAGGTCTAAGGGGCCTCGCTGGGCGTTTATTTGAACTGGCAGTTCCGGCGGTGCTGGCTTTTACCAGTCCCCGAGCCTGGGCGTTCTCCTTGTTCGGAATTCAGGCGTATCTTGATCGCTTCCCGGGAGACCGCTCTGCACAAAGGCAGAGAGATGCACTCGCTGACAAGCTGTTGAATATCTATCGAATCACCAGCACGCCGGGTTGGAACTGGTTTGAAGATAGTTTGGCCTATTCCAATGCACGTTTGTCCCAGGCGTTATTGTTGGCCGGCTCGCGCACTTCAGACAAAGAGTTGCTGGCGGCTGGCCTCGAGTCGCTGGAGTGGCTGGCGACCCAACAATGCTGCAACGTGAACGGCCACTTCGTCCCTATCGGCTCGCAGGGTTTCTACTGCAAGGCGGGTGAAAAAGCTCGTTTCGATCAGCAGCCGGTCGAAGCAGGTGCAACCGTTTCTGCATGTCTGGAAGCGTATCGCGCCACCGGAGATGAGCGTTGGCGCACGCAGGCCTGGGCTGCGTTCAATTGGTTCCTGGGAGACAACGACCTGAAAGCCGCCTTATACGACGCCAGCACCGGCGGCTGTCGAGATGGTCTTCATCCTGACCGCGCCAACGAGAACCAGGGAGCGGAGTCAACCCTGTCGTTCTTGATGGCGCTTCTGGAGATGCGGCAGCTCCAGGATGTAACGGTGCCGGAGATTGCACTCTAGCTGGGTTGCCGGCGGCGGCGAGTGCTTTTTGCGCTCCAACGTTCAGTTGACCTGTTCCTGTAGAATGACTTATGACCTTGGCTATCGACTCTATTGATTCTATCGACTCTATCGAATCTCTCCTTCAGCAGGCATCCCGCCAATCCAATCCTTGACCAGCAAAGACTGGCCTTATCGGATCAATAGCGTATTTAATGCCGGAGCAACCTGCTTGCGGATGGCTCCACGCTGCTGCTTTGCCGGGTGGAGGATCGCCGTGGTCTCTCCCATCTATGCGCTGCTCGTTCTGTGAATGGTATGGACGGATGGAACATCGATGCAACGCCAACGCTGATGCCTGACCCAAATGAATATCCAGAAGAGCTTTGGGGAATCGAAGATCCGCGTATCACTTACGTTCCCGAGCTGCAGCAATATGCGGTGGCCTACACGTCATATTCCAAAGGTGGCCCTGGGGTTTCTCTGGCGCTAACCAAGGATTTCCGGACATTCGAGCGATACGGAGTCATCATGTCGCCCGACGACAAGGATGCGGCCCTTCTGCCGTACCGGATCGGCGGACTGTGGGCACTTATCCATCGACCCATGACCCCTCTGGGAGCTCACATCTGGATTTCTTACTCTCCCGATCTGCGCCATTGGGGTGGTCATCGAGTGATGATGGAGGCGCGCAAGGGCGCATGGTGGGACGCAAACAAGATTGGCCTGTCGTCGCCGCCAATCGAGACTGAGAGCGGTTGGCTCATGCTGTATCACGGCGTGAAGCAGACAGCTTCGGGCTCGCTATACCGGGTCGGTCTTGCTCTCTTTGACCTCAAAAGCCGGATCTTTGTTTGTTGCGGGGCGATTCCTGGATCTTTGGACCAGAAACCGACTATGAGCGCGGAGGCGACGTGCATGACGTGGTGTTCCCGTGTGGACACACCATGAGTCCCGACGGGGATACCATCAATATCTACTATGGTGCGGGCGATTCCTGTATAGCTCTGGCACAGGCAAGTCTGCGTTCACTACTGACCTGGTTGGAGCATAACGGAAAGCCATGCTGCGTCAATTCCTATTGACGTCTGCACGACCCCCCATTTTGGTCATCACGAGCGCAGCGAGGGATCTGCTTTTGTGTGGTCCGCTCTTCAACGGGTACGGTGAATTACTGACCCGTCCTACATCGGTTCATCTCGCATATTCACCCAATACGTCGGATTGAACCTTCCACTGTCACGCAGCGCTGCGGATGCCGCTGGAAGACGGCTGGGTACGCTACAACGCACTACAGCAGTTGGTGCATGCGTCGGTTCCCCTTGCAGGCCCCAGTTTCCTGCCTGTGGCCGCGGGGATGAGGGCTCGAATTTCGGAGCAGGACCTCGCCACAAATGGAGTACGACCTCGTCACAATCACATCGTCGACGAGCTTCCCACCACAGCTCCAAGTGAGATTTAGGAGAGAGCGGTCAAGCGGACCTGTTAGGTACCCTCTAACATTCATGCCGCAGCTCCCGCAGCTTTCGCGCCGGACTGTTTGGCGAATATGGGCGGCACTGCCAGCAACCCAATGATGACGTGCAGCGGGACCACCAGCAAGACCATCAAAAACATCCCCTCGGGCGGGTTCGTAATGCCATAGAACGCCACGAAGCCTGCCGAAATATTCCGCGAGCTCATTCCAAGTGCCATGACGCTGCGCTGATTCTGTTTCAGGCCCAAGCCGATCAGATACGGCACCACGGCCATCACCACCATGAACACGACCCATGCTCCTGGGGCGAAGCTGCCCACCGTGCTGAGCATGTCCTTGCCGTAGATCCAAAGGGCCGTCGCCAAGCAGAGCAAGAGGAAGATGCCCCCGGTTCTCCTGACCCATGGGAAAATTCTGACGGCCACGGTCGGTTTGTAAAATCGGATCACGATGCCGATCACCAGCGGAATCAGCACCAGCAGAATGAGCGGTTTCGCAAGCGGCCATGCGCTCAACGTCAGTCCCTTAATCAGCAGCGGCGCCATCACTGGCATCAACACGACCGTGACAACTGTCCCCAGCAGGATGTAGGCCCCGGTGAAGGTCATGTCGCCGCCGGCTTTTGACGCAGCCAGGGGAAAGAACGGCGCGATTGGCGCCAGACTGGTCAACATCAGCCCAGCGGCGTGTCCCTCCGACAGCGGAAGGACTTGGATGATCAGCCAGGCGAGCGCTGGCCCAACCACCCAGCCCCAGAGGAGGGTTGGCACGACGAGTTGGCGGCTCCGCAGCCATTTGAGCGAGTCCTTCAAATCGCACTCAAGGCCCCCGGCCATCAGGTTCGCCACGGTAAAAACCACCACCGTAATGTTGAACCAAGTCATGATTATCATAGTCTGTTTCCTCGAATCACCCGAAGGGACCGGACCTGATGATGATGCTTCCGAATAGCAGGGCACCCAGAATCGCGATCAGGCACGCCACGATGAAGCTCAGGTCCCACGGTTTGTAAGGCTGATCGGCCCGTAAGTTCTTTACGTAGCTCCAGTGCTGAATAGAAGCAATCACCACCACGAAGGTCCCGAGGTCGGTGAGCACGAGTCCGACGTTCCGTGGCGCATTCGGCCGCAGAACCGGTACTGCGCTCTGCTCGTCAATAACTTGCAGAAATTTGTAAATGGCGAAACCGAAGCTGATCATGGAGAGAGCTGTTCGAACCCAAGCCATGAGGGTGCGTTCGGCCGCCAGCCGGTTGCGGTCCAGCGCCAGCATATCGACCAATTTCAGCTCTGGTTGCGGCATCTTCTGTTCCCTCGTCGGTGGAGCCAGCTTCCATCTCGCGTCCCCGCGCTTCAGACGCTTACGGGTTCGGCGGCCTCAGACAGCTTTGACTTCATATCGACCGTTAACATCGCACGCGACAACATGCCGCCGGAGATGCTTCGCGCTTTGAATCCGTTCTGCAAAAGGATGCGTGTCGCGTAGTAGGCGCGCTGAGCAGAGCGGCAGATGACGTGAATCTCGCGATCGCGCGGCAGCTCGCCGAGACGTGAGCGCAACTGACCCATAGGAATGTTGACAGCGCCTGGCACGCTCTCGACGGCCAATTCCACCGGCTCGCGCACGTCGAGCAGGAATGCAGTATCCATAGGATCCCAGTGAGTGAGGGGCATGTCGCCTTGAAGCACATCGGCGGCGACCATTCCGGCAAAATTGACGGGATCTTTCGCGCTGCCGAACTGCGGCGCGTAGCAAAGCTCGGATTCTTCGAGGTCGTACACCGTCGCGCCCATCTATCTGCTCGACCTGCTGCTGTTTGATGCCCGGCCGCAGCAGTACAGCGCCGGAACTCAAGAGGCACAGATTCAGACGAGTTACTTCAAGGAAGAAGAGGCCTAGATGCCGACTACGTGGACACAGCACGAAAAGAGTTTGAGTGAGCCAGGACTCTGCGAGCTTCTGCCAATTCGCGACTTCCTTGACCGGGTGATGGTGCTCCTGCCAGGCGAAATGGTTGCCGGTTATGAGCTAAAAGGCGCGATCAGCTACTTCGCCGACGATGCGGGGATGAACACCATTAAGACGCCCCTTGAAGCGCTGCTCCGTACCATTCCCGAGGAAAGCATGCGCCTGCAGTTTCGTTTCGAAGTCACGGAAGACCTCGGTAATCTGCTGCAGCAATATCGGGATTCCTCGAAGACGGTGAACGAAGCCACGCGGACGATGGACGAACATCGAGTGGCCATGTGGCAGCAGAAAGAGGCGTCAGGCCAGTACCTCCGGCGGATGACGCACTTGTACCTAATCTGGGACCCGGTACTTGCAACATCGGGTAAGACGGCGAAGTTGTGGTAGTGGGAGAGAAGCAAGCGGCGATTTGGCGGAGCACAGTTAGATATCGCGTGGCTTGTAACGAATCTTTTCGAGGGCATCGCGTCCTGAAAGTTCTACTGCTCTTCTGTGCATTGCAGTTCGTGGGTTGCTCTCGAGAACAACGGCCTTCGCCCGAGATCGTTGCCGATATCGCTTCGGTTCAACAAGCTCAGCGAGCAAATCTTCGGGCTCACGAGTGGGTTGTGTTCCGAAATCACAAGCATCGGTGATGAACATCACGCGAACTATGATAGCATATGTATATGCTTGTATATGCATATATGGTTAATGCAGTCAACTCCGGCCAGTAAGATGGCGGGCCTGCGGCTGCAATGATCGCTGGGGTCGGTCGCAACTTTCGGCCGGCCGCCGTTGGCCGCACGAATTAGTAAGGAGAACTCATATATATGTCGAAACTTCAGGTATATGACCCGGCGATGTGTTGTTCGACTGGGGTTTGTGGGCCCAGCGTAGATCCAGTTCTGCCCCGGTTTTCCGCCGATCTGGAGTGGCTGAAGAGCAAAGGCGTTGATGTCGAGCGATACAACCTGGCACAGGACGTTGCCGCATTCGCCGCGAATTCTACAGTCAAGCAGGCCCTCAACTCGCAAGGCACGAAGTGCTTGCCGTTGATACTAGTCGATGGGATTGTGGTGTCGCAGAGCGACTATCCCACCCGCCAACAACTCGCAGACTATACCAGCGTAGCCTACGAATTCGGACCCGTATTCAAACCACACAAGGCTGATCTGGTTGGTATTGGCCTGGGCACCTTGGAAGCGAAGAAATGAAGCTGCCAGGCGAGTTGACCCGAAATCTGCTTTTCACCGGCAAGGGCGGAGTTGGTAAGACCTCCGTTGCGTGTGCCACCGCCGTTTCGTTGGCCGATGCGGGAAAACGCGTTCTCCTGGTGAGCACCGATCCTGCCTCGAACCTTGACGAGGTGCTCTCTACAGAACTTGGAGTGCGTCCGACCCAGGTCGAGGGCGTCCCCGGTCTCTTCGCCATGAATGTTGATCCGGAAGAAGCCGCGAGAGAATATCGCGAACGCGTTGTCGGTCCTTACCGCGGAGTTCTGCCCGACACTGCCGTGACCAGCATTGAGGAGCAGTTGTCGGGCGCGTGTACGGTCGAAATCGCAGCCTTCGATGAGTTCGCAAAGTTGCTGGGGGACGACCACGCCACCACCCAATTCGATCACGTGATCTTCGACACCGCCCCGACTGGCCACACTCTGAGATTGCTACAACTGCCCGCCGCCTGGTCGGGATTCATCGAGACCAATGTAGGTGGAACTTCGTGTCTGGGTCCCCTGAGTGGACTGCAGGCGCAACACGAACTCTACGACAATACGGTACGCGCGCTGTGCGACAGCGGGAAAACTGCCGTCTATCTGGTGACCAGACCTGAAAGCTCTGCGCTGGCGGAGGCTGAACGTACGCGTCAGGAACTCGAGACCCTTGGTGTGCGCAATCAGCGGCTGATCGTGAATGGCTGTTTTCGTGCTACCGGGAACAATGACGTTGTTGCCGACGCCTTGGAGAGCCGAGGTAATGCTGCCCTAGCAGCAATGCCGGATGGAATTCGCCAACTACCACGGTTGGAAATTCCACTCGTGTCGAGAGCTTTGATTGGGGCAGATGCTCTGCGAGATTTAGGAGGAACAAGCTCCGATGGTTCCGGCGCCTTTAGTCCCGCCCATGAAGCCGTCGACTTTCCTGCCTCCTTGGCGCAGTTGATTCCTGAAATCGCCGCCCGCGGCAACGGCGTGATCATGACCATGGGAAAGGGAGGAGTTGGGAAGACGACTGTCGCAGCCGCAATTGCAGTCAAGTTGGCGCGACTGGGTCATCTTGTTCACTTGACCACCACCGACCCTGCAGCGCATCTCACCATGGCACTAGAGGGAGGCACTCCCGGCCTGACGGTGAGCCGGATCGATCCTGCGGCTGAGACCTGCGCTTACACCGAGGAGGTCTTGCGCGACTCGGGCGATGGTCTAGATGAGAAAGGGCGAGCGCTGCTGAAAGAGGACCTGCGGTCTCCCTGTACCGAAGAGATTGCCGTCTTCCGCGCTTTCGCCCAGGTCGTGGACCGCGGAAATCATGGATTTGTGGTGATCGATACCGCTCCGACCGGTCACACGCTTTTGTTACTCGATGCCGCAAACGCCTATCATCGCGATGTCGAACGCAACTTAACTTACATCCCTGACAGCGTTCGCCGACTTTTGCCCCAACTTCGTGACCCTGACTTTACGAAGATCCTGATCGTGGTTTTGCCGGAAGCCACTCCGGTGCACGAGGCAGCACGGCTGGAGAGCGATCTTGCTCGGGCTGGCATTACCCCCTATGGATGGATCGTTAATCAGAGCTTTGCCGCGACAAACACGAAAGATCCGGTTCTGTCGAAGCGGGCAGAAATTGAAAGGCGCTACACCAACGAAGTAAAGACACTTTCCAAGAGAGTGTACTTGCTTCCTTGGCAGGCGGACGCGCCAGTCGGAGTGGAGCGTCTACAGGAGCTGGCCGAAGCCGGCTCGGTCCGATAAGGAGGCTCAATCGATGAAAGAGTTGGAACAGTACTTCAAAGCCTTAAGTGACAACAATCGACTGCGGATCATCAACCTGCTGCTGCACGGTGAGCTTTGCGTATGCGACATCCAGTACGTGTTGGAAAATTCGCAGCCTAACGTTTCTCGCCATCTGGCTTATCTGAAAAACTCCGGAATGGTTCTTGATCGTCGTGACGGATACCGCATTTACTACCGTCTCACTGATCCGGGAGAGGCGGCCAAACGCTTGCTGCTTGATTTTCTCCGCCAGGTCTTCGGAGACGAAGAGCAGCTGCAGCAGGACACAGAACGCCTCAAGAAAGCCATTGCCGCAGGTTCCTGCACGGTCAGTGCATGGAAACCTTATTCCGCGCTTGGCAGGCCCAGAACTAGTCGATCTCCTTCGCGCGAGACAGCCAAGGTTTGATTTAGTTGCCGTTACGAGGTGCGACAATGCAAGGACGCTACAACGTACTGTTTCTGTGCACGGGCAATTCAGCCCGCTCGATCATGGCCGAGGCCATTCTGAAGCGTAAGGGCCCCCCCAATTTCATTGCCTATAGCGCGGGCAGCCATCCGGCAGGATTTGTGCACCCGGAGGCCCTGAAGCAGCTCGAAACGGCCCGCCTGCCCACCGACGGACTGCGTAGTAAGAGTTGGGAAGAGTTCTCAAAGCCGGGGGCGCCGGAATTGGACTTCGTGTTCACGGTTTGTGACAACGCTGCGAAGGAAGTTTGTCCCATTTGGCCGGGCCAGCCTATGACAGCCCACTGGGGCGTGCCTGACCCCGCCGCCGTCGAAGGTAAGCCCGAGGAGGTCTCACTAGCTTTTCGCAGCGCATTCTTCATGCTGGACCGCCGCATCAGCATCTTTATGTGTCTGCCCCTGTCGAGTATTGACAAGCTTGCCATACAGAAAGAGATCGATCGCATCGGTCACGAATGAGAGCATCATCAAATAGCGGAGGCCAGCCGCTTTCCGTCGAAAAGCGGTATCCACAGACCGGCGATGGGCTTGGAGTTGCTAGCCATGCGCCTCGTAGGGATTACGCGCGGCGCCGTGGAGCAAGTCTTCTAGGCCGATTTAAGGAGATACCATGACCAACCGCTCTCGCCTGAGTTTTCTGGATCGTTATCTGACCGCATGGATTTTCACGGCCATGGTCGTCGGCGTCGTCGCTGGCTGGCTGGTGCCGGGAATCGTTCCGTTCCTCAATAAATTTAGTGTAGGAACTACTTCGATTCCCATCGCCGTTGGCCTGATTGTCATGATGTACCCTCCGTTCACCAAGGTGCGCTACGAAGAGCTCGGCGAGGTCTTTCGCAACAAACGCATCCTGGCGCTTTCGCTCGTGCAGAATTGGGTGATCGGGCCGATCCTGATGTTCGTGCTGGCGATCGTGTTCCTGCGCGGCTACCCCGAGTACATGGCTGGACTTATCATGATAGGACTCGCCCGGTGCATCGCCATGGTGATCGTGTGGAACGAACTGGCGAAGGGCGACACCGAGTATGCTGCCGGCCTTGTAGCGTTCAACTCGCTGTTTCAGGTGTTCCTCTACTCGGTCTACGCCTGGTTCTTCATCACCGTCCTGCCTCCAATACTTGGGCTGCATGGAGCTGTCGTTAACGTTTCGATGGCCGACATCGCCAAGAGTGTCTTTATCTATCTCGGTATACCGTTTCTTGCTGGCTTTCTGACTCGCTGGGTGTTGGTCCGAGCCAAGGGCCGCGACTGGTATGACCACAAGTTCGTCCCGCGCGTCAGTCCTTTAACGCTGATTGCACTGCTATTCACCATCGTGATCATGTTTTCGCTCAAGGGCGCGTACATCGTGCGTCTGCCATTTGATGTCGTGCGAATTGCCGTTCCGTTGTTGATCTACTTTGTGGCAATGTTCCTGGTCTCCTTTTACATGGGAAAGAAGCTTGGAGCGGATTACTCGAAAACCGCGACGCTTTCCTTCACTGCGGCCTCGAACAACTTTGAGCTGGCAATCGCCGTCGCTGTGTCTGTGTTCGGGATCAATTCTGGAGCAGCGTTCGCGGCTGTGATCGGGCCTCTGGTCGAGGTGCCGGCAATGATCGCGTTGGTAAATGTCTCGCTATTCTTCCAGCGACGATATTTCGGAAATGCTGTCACCGGCGAGCCAGTGGTAGCTATTTGCGATCCATACGGAAAGAGTGTGCGATGAGCCAGAAACGGGCGCTAATTCTGTGTACTGGTAATTCAGCCCGCAGTCAGATGGCCGAGGGTCTGTTGCGTCACATGGCCGGTGAAGACTTTGAGGTGTTCAGCGCAGGGACGAAGCCGGTTGGCCTGAACCCCAATGCCGTTGCCGCCATGAAGGAGGCTGGCATTGACATTTCGAATCATCGCTCCAAGTCGGTCGACGAGTTTGCCGGGCAGCAGTTCGATTATGTGATCACCGTCTGCGATAACGCGAAAGAATCGTGTCCAATCTTTCCGGGCGGCGGTGCGCGGAAACATCAGAGCTTTGAAGATCCGGCTGCTGCGCCAAAAGACCAACAGCTACACGTATTTCGCAAAGTTCGCGATCAGATTTCTTATTGGCTAACCGACTTTGTTCGTAACGACGGAGCATGACGGCGCGTTTGTCCTTTGTAAGCAGGAAAGAAGGAAGCGAATGGCGGCGAGAGGTGGCTGCGTGGAGATCGAAGTATCGGACAAGAGCACAGCCCCCCGAAAGAGGACGGTGTGGGGAAATCTTTCCTTATCCGCACTCTTTTTGGCATTGTGGGGTTTGATCTACAGCTTTCTGCTACCGGCTGCGAAGTGGATCACCTACTCCGTCCTTCATCTCGACGGTGGCACGCGTCTCGGTTCTGCGGTTGAGTTTTTTGTCTTTGAAGCTCCTAAAGTCATGATGCTTCTCACGCTGGTTGTTTTCGGCGTAGGAATCGTCAGGTCGTTCTTCACTCCAGAAAGGACGCGTTCTATTCTCGCGGAAAAAAGCGAGTCCGCCGGGAACCTCTTGGCGTCGCTTCTCGGTGTCGTCACGCCATTCTGTTCGTGTTCGGCGGTTCCATTATTCATTGGATTCGTCACCACCGGCGTGCCTCTGGGCGTGACATTTTCATTTCTCATCGCGGCGCCGATGATCAATGAGGTGGCGCTCGTCCTTTTATTCGGCTTGTTCGGTTGGCGCATCGCCGCGATCTACGCTGGCACCGGATTGATCATTGCCATGATCGCCGGATGGATTATAGGGCGGTTAAAGCTCGAAGCTTTTGTCGAGCCTTGGGTCTATCAGATGGAATCTGGGGCGGATGCGGTCCCCGACGATCAGGTCAGTTGGGCTGAACGGCTAAAACTTGGCCGTGAAGCAGTGCGCGACATAGTAGGAAAGGTATGGCCGTATGTGGTCGCTGGGATCGCAGTCGGCGCGGGGATTCACGGGTATGTTCCGCAGAATTTCATGGCACACATCATGGGCAAAGGTGCGTGGTGGTCGGTGCCGCTGGCGGTGCTGATCGGCGTACCCATGTACTCAAATGCCGCTGGAATCATTCCTGTAGTGCAGGCGTTGTTGGGAAAGGGTGCCGCGCTGGGAACCGTGCTGGCCTTCATGATGTCGGTGATCGGGCTGTCGCTACCGGAAACGGTCATTCTGCGCAAGGTATTGCGTCCGCAGTTGATCGCCGCTTTTGTGGGCGTGGTCACGGTCGGGATTCTCATCGTAGGCTACGTCTTCAACTTCATTATGTGATCTGTATGCTTCGGATCGCTAAATTTAACCCAAGCCCGTGCCGTTTTCCGGAATTGGGAATCGGCGCGAGTTTTTTTGATTTGCTGCTTGCGTATGTGGCCACATGGCCATATAGTAATATTGATGACAAAGTGCAATGTTTTCGCGAAGCAGGCACGGGTGCTCAAAGCGCTGGCCCACGAGTCCCGTCTGATGATTGTCGACCGCCTTAACCGCGGGGAGTGTACGGTGGGAGAACTCACGCAGTTGGTGGGAAGCGATGCCTCCACCGTATCCAAGCACCTGGCATTGCTCCGCGCCCACGGTATTGTCGAAGACCGCCGGGAAGGCAATCTCGTGTATTACCGGCTGCTGACGCCGTGTGTTTGCAACTTCTTCACCTGCGCCACGCAGGTTCTTAAGGAGAGATCGAGGTAATCATGACAATTCAAATCTTGGGCACGGGCTGCGCCCGCTGCAAAACCCTAACCGCAAACGCCGAGAAAGCCGTGCAGGAACTTGGTCTCCAGACGCAGGTTGAAAAGGTGACCGAGATCAGGGACATCATGAAGTTTCAAATCCTGATGACCCCGGGCCTGGTTATTGACGGCAAAGTCAAGGCCGCGGGCCGCATCCCGTCTCCTGAAGAGATCAAGCAGATGCTGGTGGAAGCTGGAGGCAATTAGATGTCAGAGCAACGTCCTGGCCTGGTGATGTGTGTCTGTACCGGCAAGTGTCCGGGGTTCTCCCAGATGGATATTTGGGACTTCATTAACCGGGCGCGCGTGGAACTGCCGGTCGAGTTTGGCGTGATTCATCCGCAACTGTGCGAGCAGGATGGCGACCGCTTTCTGGCGGACTTTCTCGAAAAGAAGCGACCGCTAGTGATCGCGGCCTGTGCCCCGAACATGCAATACAAGATGTTCCGGGACGCCTTCGCTGAAAAAGGAATGGATGTGAAGCGAGACATGACCCCGCTGGATATTCGCGACATGTCGACCGACGCTGCGGTCGAAAAGGTTGCCGCCGCGCTTCGCGAGATGGGGGTAAAAGAAGATGTCTGAAACAACCTTCATGGGAGTGGCCCGCAACAAGATCCCGTGGTTTCCCACCATTGATTACGACAAATGCAACTTCTGTATGGAGTGTGACACGTTCTGTCCGCACCGCGTTTTCGAGCGGCGGGAAGGCGAGCGCAAGCTGGTAGTGGCTAGCCCTAACCATTGCGTCGTGTTTTGCCGGGCTTGCTCGAAGACCTGCGGGCCAGACGCGCTCTCGTTTCCTAACAAGCCGGAAATCATCCGGCTCATTAAGCAAGTTCGCGAGCAGGAGAGTGTCAAATGAAGCGCGCAATTCTCTCCTGCAACGGTCTGGACAAACCGGAGGGATCGATTGCACGAGAGGTGGCGATTCGCGCAGCCGATGCGACGGCCAGTGAAATTATCTGCCCGGTGCTGCTGAACCGCGCGCCTGCACGCTACAAGAAGGTGCTCGGCGAAAGCGCGCTGATCGTGGTAGATGGCTGCTCGACGCGGTGTGCCTCGAAACTCGCTGCCGGCTTGAACGGCAGAGTGGACCGCAAGGTTCTCGTCTCGGACGCGGTAAAGGCGTCGGGGCAGGCGCTTTCATCTACACTCACGCTCGGCCCCGAGGGGTTGACGCTGGCCCAGACGATGGTTGATGAACTGGTGCGCAACCTGAATACACCTGTGGCAGCTGCCGAACCAGGGACTGTGTTCGAACCACCAACGGAATACCTGGTGGTCACCCACGACAAGTTCGAATTCCGTATTCCGGTAGTGGACTACCTGTTCAACGAGAACGATGTCTGGGTGCGCGCGTCGGATGGTGTAGCGCGCGTGGGTATCTCCGACTACATGCAGCAGAAGCTGACCGACATCAGCTACTTCGATCCGCCCAAGACGGATGGCGCGGTGGAGCAGTTTGGCGAGTTGGGAAGTCTTGAGTCGACCAAAGCAGTGTTCGAGGTAATTTCGCCCGCCACCGGCACGGTTGCCACCGTCAATCCCGCAGTAATCGCGAATCCCAGCACTCGTCAATGAAGATCCCTACGGCGGCGGATGGCTGGTCGAAATGAAGTTAACCAACTGGCCGCAAGACCAGGAAATGCTGATCGACCCGGCGGCTTATGCCGAGGTCGTGAAGCGCAAAGCGGCAGAGGAGTGAGAGGCGAAATGAGAAACGAACTTGTAGAGAGTCCTGCGCTGGTCATTCCGTGCAGCGGGATCGGCAAAGTGCACGGCCTGATTAGCCGCGAAGCCGCTTATCTGGTAACCGATGAGTTGGCCCCGACAACAACGGACACGCTGTGCCTGGCGCTGTTGGTGAAGGGCGACTCCGAAGCAGTCGCCGCTGTACGAAGCCATGCCTGCATCACGATCGACGGGTGTGCCAAGGCCTGCGCGCAGAAGAACGTCGAGATGGCGGGCGGACGCGTCGCGAAGGCCATTCAGGTGGCGGAGGCTTTCAAGAACTACCGTGGGGCGAAGCCGGGCAACGCCACCGTGCTTAACGACGAAGGCTGGGCCATCACCCGGGATATCGCTGGCAGATGTAGTCTGCGAAGCGGCACGCGTGCGCGCGACGAGGAGGTGATTCGATGAGCACGGAAATCACCAAGGTTGGCATCATCTCGTGCAGCGGCGAAGCGATTCCAGAAGGAACAATTTCCCGGCTGGCAACACGACGGGTACTGGAACTGCTGCGTCCGGATGTGACGGTGACGCTCTGCCTGCCGTTGTTTTTGGCCGGCAACGACGCGGAACGCAATTTCGCCCGAACCCATCCGACCATCACCATCGACGGCTGCTCGAAGCAGTGTGCGAAGTGGGGTACCGAAAAGCACAGCGGACCGGTGAGTGCGGCGCTGGTCGTATCGGACATTCTGGGAACGGAAAGTTCAGATTGCCATCGGTCCTCCCGCGATGCTTCCCAGGTGGATAAAGAGGCTGTCTGGGCGGTTGCCGAACGCATTGCCGCCGAAGTGGATACGGTTCTGGCAGAGGTGGCGCCGGGCGATGCCCCCGTCAGAGCCAGCGCGGCGCAATGTGCCTGCTCCAGTCCGTTGCCCGGCGGCAAGGTCACCATCAAGGGCAAGGCGATCACGATAACTGGGTTGCCGCTGATCTTCGAGCAGTGCGCCGAACGCGACGTCCCGGCGAACGACGGCGACGGCGCGGCCCTACTCGATGTCGTGAAGATCTATCACGGTGTTGCGCCCGAGGACGAGGCGGAATACCGAAGCGCGCTGATTGCGGCGTATCAGGCCTTCAGGAGCGGCATCACGCC
This sequence comes from uncultured Acidobacteriaceae bacterium, assembly GCA_963763725.1. Classification (GTDB taxonomy): domain Bacteria; phylum Acidobacteriota; class Terriglobia; order Terriglobales; family Acidobacteriaceae; genus Bog-257. The sequence continues at coordinate 410 of CAVXQI010000004.1, read as the reverse complement.
GGCAAAGTGATGGACGTACTGTGCTGGTCGGCTCCCACCGTAGCCGAGAATGTCGCCTTCGACGAGGCTCTGGCCAGGTCGGCATCGGGCACGGGGCGGCATCTGCTTCGCTTCTGGTGGGGAGGTCCGTCCGCCGTGGTGATGGGCTCGAACGAGCGCGCGGAACAGGTGGTCGATGCCGCCGCTTGCGCCAGGCTGGGAGTGGATGTCCTCAAGCGATGCACTGGCGGGGGCACCGTGCTCCAGACCGGAGGCGTGCTGAATTACTCCCTGGTCATGCCGACGCCAATCACCTCGACTTGAAGGCCGGTTTTCGACAGGGCACGGATGTAGTCCGCGCAATCCTTTCAGCTTTCGGCGTAACTGGCACGCTGCGAGGTACGTCGGACGTGGCGGTTGGCGATCGGAAG
>CAVXQI010000003.1:0-81368 GCA_963763725.1 uncultured Acidobacteriaceae bacterium | reverse complement strand
GAAGTGCTCGTGCAGCACCAGCCATCCCAGAAAAACCGCGACGATGGGATTCACATACGCGTATGTCGCCACCTTCTGGGTGGATACATGCTTTAGCAACGAAATGTAGGCCGTGTAACCGACCCACGAGCCGAAAACCACCAGGTAGAGCACCGCCATCAGTGCGCGGGAAGTCAGCACAATGCGGTGCTGCTGGCCTGTAACCAACGCCACCAGGGCATTGCCGATCGCAGCAAAACACATTTCCCAGCCGGTTGCGGTGAATGGGTCAACCTTCATTTGCCACTTGCGCGACAGGACCGAGCCAATCGCCCAGCTCATCGAAGAGAACAAAAGAGTGAACGAACCCACCAATTGCATGGAGCCCAGGGTATTGCGGGCTGCAAACTCGGGCCAGAACAGAATTGCCATACCGGCGATACCGAGCGCCAGCCCGATCAAACCGCGCCGTGAAAGCCGGTCTCCGCGGAACACAAAGGTCTCCAGCACCATAAACCAGATCGGCGTAACCGCGACGATCAGTGCAGCTAGTCCTGTTGGGACCCATTGTTCGGCCCAGGCCAGACCTCCGTTGCCACCCACCAATAACAAACACCCGATGGTAGCCAGCCGTAGTCCCTTCAGTCCACGTAATGCGAATCCCTGCGACCCATGGCAGCACACGCCGCCAGCATCAGCGTCCCGGCGATCAGAAATCGCAAAGCACACATCACTGTAAGGTGGAAGATGCTCGTCGTCGGCAATTCCGATCGCCAGGTACGTCGAGCCCCAGAAGAGATACACCAGGGCAAACGCTACGATCACTTGCACACGGTGATTGCGATCGGTGCTCATGAGATATCAGGCTATAGTGGATCTGCAAGTCGCGTATCGGTTTGTGCGGGTAGAACCTAGCTTCAGCGGCGCGTTCGCCGCGGTCACCCCCCTAAGCAGCCGGTTTCTGGTCCTGTTTGCGTAATCGATACCCCGTAATCAGAACATAGTGGACACCCGAGATGGTCGCGAATGTGAAGGTTGCGTAGAGAAAAAACGTTTCCAGATATAGCACCCAGGGTACGCGCAGCACTTGTGCCAGTACGACGAAGAACACCGCGGCAATCTGACAACCGGTGCTCAGCTTTCCGTAAATACTGGGGCGGAAGTCGCGGAAGCCCACCGTGGCATACAAAACGACTGCGGTGGCGACGATGCACAGGTCGCGGCTGAACACCAGGATGGTGTACTTCCACGGGATCTTTCTGACAAACGAAAGCACGAGGAACAGCGAACTCAACAACAGCTTGTCGGCGATTGGATCGAGATATTGCCCAAGCAGGGTCTGCTGGTGCAAGGCCCGCGCCAGCAGCCCGTCGAGCGCGTCGCTCAAAGCCGCCGCGACTAGAAGCCCCAGCGCCCAAACCCACTGCCCATCGAACACGGTGATGATGACAAACGGAATGAAGATCAGACGCAGTAGTGTGATCTGGTTTGGCGCGGTCCAGAATTGACTCTTCAAGCGACTACCCCGAAAGAGATATCTGCTAATCCCAGATGTTTCACGTGCACCTTTCCTATGGGTCGCTAATGGTCCCGACATCGCTGCGCGGACGGCTATCACGAAGCTGAATGCGAACCAACGCCGCGAACGCCTCTCCGATTCTGACGGCTTTGTCTCTCGCTGGCAACATGTGCCGCAATTTCTCACGACAGGGCGGCGTTTCCTGCCCGCACCTTTTCCGGTGATGCTCATCACACCGGCAGAAGTCGGAAACCGTTAGAGTCAAGCTGACTGGACGGTTACTCGCCTCATGGTGTGGCTGACCAAGTTCGTCATCCGCAGTCTGGAATTGGCTAACCGTTATTCGGCGCGCAAGCCGAAACATCTGCTCACCGGAGAACGCGGCGAACTCCAGGCTTACCTGCACTTGCGGAGCTTGGGTTACAGAATTGTTGTCGCCAATTTTCGTGTCCCTTACGACCGCGGTGAAATTGATCTGATCGGATGGGACGATGGCATTCTCTGCTTCATCGAGGTCAAAACCCGGAGCCGCGAAGGGTTTGCTCCACCGGTAACTGCCGTGGATCGAAGCAAGAGGCGCCACATTTTATCGGTCGCTCGCAGATATGTTCGTCGCATCCCCGGCGACCGGCCACCGCCATGCCGGTTCGACATCGTCAGCATTATTCTTGGGGCAGAGGGAAGCAAACCTCAAATCACGGTGCATAAAGGCGCCTTTTCCTGGGATGCCGACAAGCCACGAAACTACCGGCATCGCGACTTTCGCGATCGCCACTTCTGGCCGCGAAGAAGATGAGAAAAGCAAAGTTGGGGCCGACCTCGGGTTGCTGAGTTTCGAGCCACAGATTACTTTTACTCTTTGCGGTAGATTGACCAAGGATTGACGTCGCAATTGCAAGCTTGCCGAGGTGGCGCGCGCCCGCTAGAATAGAGATCGTCCCACCGGCTTAGGCGCGTAGCTCAGTTGGTTAGAGCGCTACCTTGACACGGTAGAGGTCAGGAGTTCGAGTCTCCTCGTGCCTACCATTTTCTTCAACAACTTAGCTCCAACCAACTGACCAGCGTGGGAACAGAAAGGAACGTTAAGCCGTTTCGGCCCTGTTTTCCACTGTCTCCGTCGTCTGCACTGCCTGCGGCAGAATCATCTCCAGCACCCTGCCCTGTGCACGTCTCTTAGTGGACGTGACTCCCTGACAGTAAGTGTCTAGAGTAATTCGGCTGTTCGCGTGGCGAAGAATTTCCTGCATTGTTGTCACGCTTTCACCGTTCGCGCTCATCCGTGTTGCCAAACTGTGGCGGAATGAATGCCAGCCGATTTTCTTCTGAATGCCAGCCCGAATCGCCGCTGGACGAATATGCCATCGCAACAAGCTGTCGGGCCAGTACGGTTGTGTGCCGTCCATCTCTGGGCTAGCAAACACCCAATCTTCAGGGCGACTGTAAGCTGTGCGCCCCTTCCAATCCAGAAGAATTGCGGCAAGGTCTGGTTCTAACGGAACGGGCTTGCGTGAGGCTTCCGTTTTCATTTCGCCAATCACTTGACCGACGATTGAACGGCAAAGCCTGATCTCCAGCGCCTCGAAATCAACGTCACGCCACTGTAAGGCGAGCAGTTCACTCCGCCGTAAGCCCGTTGCGGCATCCACTGCGACCATTGCCAAAAACGGTTGATGCAATTCCGAGAGCAGACCCTTGATTTCGCTCACTTCCAGAATCACTGGAATCCGCTGTCGCTTCGCGCCTTGCCTAACGAGAGTGATCGGGTTTCTTTCCAGCCACTCGTATCGGATTGCGTGATTGAACAGTGCAGACATGGTGTTTCGGATTTTTGCCCTTGTTCCCGGCGCGAGCGGCAAACTGCCCAGCCATGCTTCAACCGCAACCGCCTTCACCTCGTGAAGCAAATGGTTTTTCCATTCTGGCAGTATCCAGCGCGTCGAATTCGTCTTGAAAGTCATCCGCGTTGAATGCGCTTTATCGCTGCCCTCGCCGAGTTCTTTCTCGCGGTAGTGCCCGACAAGCTGTCCTACTGTGAGTGCTTCCTTACGGTTTCCTTCGTTGATGTTTAGGTTAAGCAAATCTACCGCTCGCAATGCCGCTGTCCGTGTGCGATATTGTTCCGCCGTACCAACAACGATTTGGTGTGGGTAAAAACTTGGTTATTTGTGGGTTTGGTAACTTGTCCCACGCGATCAGGCACGATGTAAACGGCAAAGTAGCATCGATTGCCTTTTAGTCCCCGTCAGGAAATCGCGTGGGTTGTGCCGCTCCGCCTCTGGTTAAAGCAGTAATGAAAGCCAGGTGCATGGAGCGTGGTGGACAGGAGTCAACAGCGATAACCCACAGGCGCTGTCGCTACGACTGTCCGTGCTTCACAGCGTCAGCAACAAAGGTGCGAAGGATGCTGCTTCGACTGTGAATCTTTAAGATTAGTAACTGATCCCGGCAACCGTGGTGAATCGTTGCCGTAGTCTTTTAGATAGACACCGGCTTGCAGAAAGGTAAGCTCCGGAATCGTCAGTGAGTATTTAAGTTGTTGCGCTTTCCGCTGTCGCGCCGTTGCGATAACGTCGCGCAGCCGTACGCGCTTGGTGGCTGATCCCGGTACACTGTTGCTTACTGTTAGATTGTTTTAATGTCCCACAATGTGAGACACTAGGGTAGATACACCTTCGGTTATCCCTCGGTGGTGACGGTATTGTTAGGGCAATGTATATGCGCTGTTATGGCGCTGTATGTGCCCTGTGGCTATCTGCTTGTACTGTAAGGGTTTACAGTGTTAGTGCCCTAACTCTCTCTCTTAAAAATTCTATTGTTAGATACATTGTTGGTCTTCTGTCTCGAATCGTATGCTCACTGCCAGGTGAACATGATCCCCAGACAGAAAGACCAGAAAGCAAATTGCTATACCAAAGCGTATTTCAGTCGGTGCTTACTGTGTCCTGCCTCAGTTGGAAATGGAGAAAGCGTTCGTCCGTTAAGATAGCGGAGCGAACGTATGAGGAAGGAACGGAAGCATTTCACCCCAGAAGAAAAAGTAGCCATCCTGAGGCGGCATCTTGTGGACAAAGTGCCCGTCTCGGAGCTGTGTGAAGAACTGGGCCTGCGGCCAACGGTGTTCTACCGCTGGCAGAAAGAACTGTTCGAGAACGGAGCCGCCGCTTTTCAGTCGCAAGAGCGTCCCCACCGCCAAGTGGAGGAGAAGCAGAAACGGATCGAGTTCTTGGAGAAGAAGGTCCAGACCAAGGACGAGGTCCTGGCTGAGCTGATGGCTGAGCACATCGCGCTAAAAAAAAGTCTTGGGGAACTCTAACCGGCATCTGGGTGCCGCATGATGTGCGGGATCTAGTCGTGGATTTCGTCCGGCGCTGGTCGGAGAAGGCCGAGATCGGCGTCGGACGGTTCATCCCTTGGCTGGGCGTGACCGCCAGCAAGTTCTATGACTGGCGGCAGCGGTATGGGTGCGTCAACGAGCACAACGGTTGGGTTCCCCGTGATTTCTGGCTGGAGCCGTGGGAGAAAGAGGCGATCATCGAGTTCCACCTGAAGAACCCGCTGGAAGGCTATCGGCGGCTGACGTTCATGATGCTCGACGCTGACGTTGTGGCCGTCAGTCCGGCGAGCGTTTGGCGAGTGTTGAAGCAAGCTGGATTATTATCCCGGTGGAAGAGCAAACCCTCGCGCAAGGGAACCGGTTTCGAACAGCCGCTGCAGCCGCATCAGCACTGGCATATCGACGTTTCCTATATCAACCTGTGTGGCACGTTCTACTACTTGTGCAGCGTTCTGGATGGGTTCAGTCGTTTCCTCGTGCATTGGGATCTGCGTGAGTCCATGCGAGAAGCTGATGTCGAGGTGATCCTGCAGCGCGCCAAGGAGAAGTACCCGGAAGCGAAGCCGCGAATCATCTCCGACAATGGCCCGCAGTTCATTGCCCGCGATTTCAAGGAGTTCATTCGAATCTCGGGCATGACGCACGTCCGAACCTCCCCTTACTATCCACAGTCGAACGGCAAGATTGAGCGCTGGCACAAGTCGCTGAAAAGCGAGTGTATTCGGCCGGGAACGCCGCTGTCGCTGGAAGATGCGCGGCGTCTGATCGAGAGCTATGTGGAGTATTACAACAACGTCCGCCTAAACAGCGCCACGGGCTACATCACGCCGAAGGACGTGCTGGCGGGGCGTCAGCAGGAGATTCACGCGGAACGCGACCACAAGTTGGAAGCCGCCAGACAGCAGCGCCAGAGTCGCCGCCAGCAAGCCGCGTGAAGAGCGAAGCGACCAGACGCCACGATATCGGACAGCCGGTGAAGTGAATAGTTTCCGGTTTGACTATTGGGAGGTTGGCTTAGGCGGGTGAAGTTCGAGGAAGTCAGTAACGCCTCACCTCAGTCGCGGCACGCATATCCAGCGTTTGGACTATATGACACTTTGTCGCCGCTCTGCTTGAGTCCGAGAATCCAGCCCGTGACGCCGTCGCTGGTTTTCAGCTGCATCCACCATTCTTGCACGCCGGGCTTTGTGATATTGACGTGGCACTCACTCTTATCGGCGAAGCCGCAGGCGCCTTTAAACGCAATATTGTCCTCGTACTCGGTGAACCAGACGCCTTTGCCCCAGAAGGATACGAGACCGTCAGAGTGCAAGCCATAGCCGAGAACCTCGTCCCCCTGAGCCAGCGGACGAAGCGACTGATCAACCTCGCCTGTAATCACGCCCCTGTCCGGTTCCCGAATGATGTTAACGGCTCCGATTGTGGTCACCTTTGTTCCACGTGGAAGGCTGCGTACAAGGACGCGGCTATCTTGCCAAGATGAATACAAACGGTCATCTGCTTCTAGCTCGAACGGCAAAGGTTCGCCAGAGTAGATGCTAGGGTTGGGGCTCCCGCAGGCGTCGGAATCAACTACCGGAAGTTTGGGCGCGGGCGACTTCCCTGATTTCGGAACCGACGTCTGGGACGCGGCGGCCACGAGGGCCGCAAAGAGCAATAAAGCGCCAAGTCGTGCCGTCAACATGGCCCCAATATACTTACTGGGCGCTAAAGAAGGAAGTTACCTTTGTTTCTGTCGGTGTCAAGCACGGCTCGGTGCGGCCTTCGCCTCCACTCCCCCAATCACGACCCAAACCGGAGGTTGAGAACGGCATATCGCTGCGGAGCTACAATGATCTTGCCGGGCGAAACGGAAGCGGGCACTGCAGGGATGCAACCATGCTGAGGGATACCCCGGAGGGCTCATCGAGCCGATGCTCAGCAGCGCGCGGGGGTCTTCTCTCGCGCTGCACGCGAGGAGGTCATCGGACGATAGACCCTCATGCCTTGAAAATCCCCGCCCCGCAGGGGCGGAATCTACACTAACGGAGAACGTCGCTTCTCCATTTCAGGCTGAACCAAGACAAGATGATAAGCAAGGCTGTATTTTTCGTCGTCGAGCTGACGGGCATTGTGCCGCCGGGTGAGGCTCTCTGCTGCACAACACGGGGCAAGGAAAGGGGTGCCTTTCAACGGGCGATTTGAAGGATCGACTCCAAACTTCGGCTGTTGAGAATCGCTCTCCAATCAACGACGGAGGTCTCGGCATAGCAACAACGGAGGTCGCTAGTTTAAGAGGGCTGATCCCCCACGAATCAGCCCTTCGATCCCACTCGTTCAGTTTGGTAGCAATTTGGTAGCAAATTGCGCTGTTTATGCCGGTTTTACCGGCTTATCCGGCCATTAACTGCTTTAGAATCAATGGCCGACTGCCATTACACTTCCATGGCATGGAAGAGGTCGTCGGTTCGATCCCGACCAGGTCCACCATCCCTTTTCAATAACTTGCGAGATCAACCGACACTCCCGTCACTAACTAATTCTTAAAGATATCGAGGCTCCCGGCATTCGAACCTGCCACAGCGGTTCCAGTTGCTAGAGCATCCGCCCGTCGGGGTCGTGGGGGGCCTTCAATGACCAGGTCGGTGTCGTTGCTGGGATATACGGACCCGCTGGCAGCTGTAGAGGAGACCGCTATGGCGGCGATGATGGTTCGCAATTGTTCTGGTCGCAATTTGTGTTTGGTTTTTCAATAGGCTAAAGCGCGCCAACGAGCGTGGCCTTCTTCAGCCCGCCTATTGACTTCCCTTGGGTTGTAGACCAAGGCTGAACCGGACTGCTCGGCCAGTTTTTCGGCAACTTTGTCGGCCGTTAAAGGTCTGCTGAAGTAGTAGCCTTGAATCTCGTCGCATTGATGGGCTCGCAGGAACGACATTTGTGCCTCATTTTCAACTCCTTCTGCAATTACCTTGAGATTCAAACCTTTCGCCATGCTGATGATGGCGGCAGTGATGGCTGCGTCATCCGAATTCAGCACCACATCCTGCACAAAGGAGCGGTCTATCTTAAGCTTACTAACCGGAAACTGCCTCAAATAGCTCAGGCTGGAGTAGCCGGTGCCGAAGTCGTCGATTGCCAGTTTCAGCCCCATGGTCCGCAATTCTTCAAGCATCGGGAACATAACGTTCACGTTGGACAGCAAAGTGCTTTCGGTAAGCTCCAGTTCGAGGTATTCAGGGGAAAGCCCGGTCTCGGACAGTACATTCTTGATGACGGTAAGAAAGTCTCCTTGGCGAAACTGTACGGCTGACACATTTACCGCCACCGGCACTGCCAGAAGCCCTGCGTCCTGCCATTCCCGAACCTGAGAGCAGGCATTCTCTGAGCACCCACTCGCCGATGGGCATGATCAGGCCGCTGCTCTCCGCCACTCGTATGAACTTGTCGGGCGACACCAGGCCCCGTTCCGGGTGCTGCCAGCGGAGCAGCGCTTCCAAACCGACGATCATTCCACTGGCGATCTCCATCTGCGGTTGATACACCAAGAACAGTTCTTTTCTCTCGAGCGCCAGCCGCAGGCTGTTCTCCAAAGTCAGCCGCTCCACCACCTGAGCATTCATGTCTTCGGTGAAGAACTGGAAGGTATTGCGTCCCTTCTCCTTGGCGCAATACATGGCCGCATCGGCATTCTTGATCAGCGTCTCCCCGTCCATTCCATGTTCCGGGAAAATACTGACGCCGATGCTGCAAGTGACGGTTGAGGCGTTGATCTTCGATCAGGAATTCAGCGGCCATCCCATTGAGGATCCGGTCCGCCGCGATAGCTCGCGTCGGTTACACTCTTCACGCCGGCCAGCACGATCAGGAATTCGTCGCCGCCGACGCGGGCCACAGTATCTTGTTCCCGGGCGCAACGCTTAAGCCGTTCGGCAACCTCTTGCAGGAGAAGATCGCCGAAAGAGTGTCCGAGCGAATCGTTGATGATTTTGAACCGGTCGAGGTCGAGAAACAAAACTGCGATTTTCTCGTCCTGGCGGCGAGCTGCTGGCTAGCGCTTTGGCCAAGACTTGGCGGAGAAATGTCCGATTATGCAGGCCGGTAAGGGCATCGTAATAGGCGAGAAATTGGACCCGTTCCTCGGCCACTTTGCGGTCCGTGATGTCCTCAACCGTACCTTCGTAGAGCACGATGTTTCCGTCGGCGTCGTGCACCGCCCGCAGATTCACCAACGCCCACTTTTTGGTGCGATCTTTGTCATAGACTTCCAGTTCCGCACTGCGTACCACACCCTCCTGCGTCGAGCCTGCGTTTCAATTCCTTCATCCGCTCCCGATTGACGAATAGCTGATCCACCATGTTCGGCACCTCCGCCAGCAGTTGCTCCGGCGAATCGTAGCCATGCATTTGCGCCATGGCGCGGTTGATACTTAGAGGACGGCCTTCGGGCGTGATCTGAAAAATTCCAACCACCGCATCTTCGAAGATAGCCCGATATTTCTCTTCCGCCTGCCGAAGCGCCACGTTTGCGTCGGACAATTCGGCGGTCCGCGACATGACTTCTTCCTCGAGGTGCTCGCGGTATTGACGAAGTTCCCGATCTCTCTTTTCGATCTGGTCCAGCATTTCGTTAAATGCGGAAACCAGCAGCCCGAACTCGTCCCGGTTTTGCAGATCGGCGCGGACCGAGTAGTCAGCAGCCATGGAGATCGCTTTGGCGGTCTGCACCAGGTTCATCAAGGGACGCGAGATTGGCCGCTGGAAGCGCGAGGCCAGGAAAAAAGCCAGCGACATGGTGACCAACAATGCCGCCAAGAAAGACCAGCTGCTCCTCCCGAAATCTCCGGTCAAGTCTTCTGCAGGTCAGATTCAATGTAGATCGTGCCTACGGTTTCGCCGGAGAGCATGATTCGGCGGAACTGGACCAGCCGGTTCCGTTCGAAGCGGGTGGTTTGGTGCTTGCGCAGGCGGAGGAACAAAGCCGGAATCGTCTCCCTTGGCGAACATACTTGGCAAATGGCTTACCGTCCTCGGTATAGATGCAGGCCGCAGTGATGCTTGGTTCTGCCCGCAGGGCCTGCAGAACATCTCGCGCCGCGTCGGCATCACGGAAGGTAATCGCCGCGGTGCTGTTCCTGGCCAGGACATCGGTCAGGATCGCCAGGTCCCGGACCATGCGTCTTGCGGGTTCCCCAAAAATCGAAAATGCCCAGCGGTAGAGAAATTGCTACTGTGGTAATGCACGCCATTGCCATGAACAGGCCGGTCAGTTTGTGGCGAATTGACCAGTCGCGGAACGCCTTCATGGCAACGACATCCTGTCTCCTACTCAATTACAAGTTTGGCCACGCTCAACAGCCGGGAACTAATATGGAGTCCGGCCTGGGTGGCTGCCTTGTGATTCACCTGCAACTGAACCCGATCATCCTGCAAGACAAAATTTATGATTCCGCCTTTTTCGACGAAACCCTCCGATTCGCCCACGGTCAGAACACTGGTGTTCCGCAGAGCATCGATGATTTGTCGAGACTGCCGGTCTTGCGACGAGGCGATAAACAATATCTGGCAGCTGCAGGGACTGTTCTCCGGTTTGCACAGGAACCACCGTCATGGCGCGACCTCCGACCATCTTGCCCTTGACGATCTGATTCAATTCCGACTCGAATGCCGGGTCTTTCAAGACGCACAGGCGGATGGGTGCGGCGGGGCTCGCGAAGGCTTGGGCCGGCCACTCGACAAACTTCGAAAAGTTATACACATAAGCCGCTTTGACCTGATACTCGCTCACGGTTTGCGCACACGACAAGGGCGGCCCTGGCAACAGCAGCAACAAGAGCCCAGTGCCCAGGGTCAGCAAGCACATCACGAACTGTGTCGCCTGCATTGCATCGAAGCCTACCGCCCTCCCCAATGCCACGTCATTTTGACCCGAAAACTGCGCCCGTCCTGCTGAATTTCCTGCTGCAAGTTGTCCGTCGAGGGTGGATCGAAGTACTTCTTGTCCAGCAAGTTATAGACGCTGGCAGATAAATCCACATGGCTTGCCAAGGTTGCGAGCCAGCAGGGTAACGTTGACCACGGAAAACGGCGATACCGAGCCACCGGTGAGAGTTTGGATTCGGCTTCGGTATTGCGCATCCAGGCTCACGAACATTCTTCTTCCCAACAGCGGCTGGCTCAGGTTGAGGGTGACGAGGTTTCTGGGGGAATTACTTAGGAACTGGCCCGAAGATGTGTCCTTGGTTTGCTGAAAGCTGTAGCTAGCTGCTTCCCTCTAGCCCTTGGGAAAGCTGCCCCTTGACCTCCACTTCCAGCCCGGCTGGATTTGACGTTCCTAAGATTGCGGAAAATGAGAATTATCGCCACTCGGCTCCTGGGTTATCAGGCCTTGGATCGAGCTGTAAAACGCCGAGGTTGAAAACCACAGGTGGCTCCCGAGCCCTTGCTCCCAAACGAACTCGGTGTTGCGAATCTTCTCCGGGGTCAGGGCAGGATTGGCGAGGTTGGGTGGAATGGAATAATACAGTTCGTACACGTTTGGAACGCGAAAAGCCTCGCCGTAGATGAACTTGAACGCAGTTTGGCGCCAAGGACGGTAAATCAGCGCCACCCGGGGGTCTGTACTAGCTTGGAGAGCGCTGTAATAGTCATAGCGAAACCCCACATTCAGAGACAGCGACTTGGTGATGGTAAGCTCATCCTGCAAGTACAGCGCTCCCACGAACGATTGCCGTTTGTCATCGAGAAGGAGCAAATAGGGATTGAGATTGTAGTTGATTTGATCTTGCCGAAGGTTGTCACGATATTCGCCTCCGGCGGTGATCCGATTGCGCCGGAGAACCGTCTTGGTGACCTGCAGCTCGGCCCCCCACCACTTACCGTCGGCAAAGTCCAGGTTGGGACTGATCTGCGAGGAGTCGAGGGGCGAAGAATAGATGTAAGTCCCCTGGTAGGTATATCGGTCATAGAAGGTCCGGGCGAGCACGTCCCAGGAATTGGCGAAGGTGTGCTGGTATCGCAAGTCGATATAGGAGTGGGAATCGGTAGTACGAGTACCGGGGTTATTGAATAGCGTTCCGTAAGGAGCCGTGGGGATGCCTTTTTCCCGGGTACCATACACGCCTTGGAGAGTGAAATCGCGGAAGGAAATCGTAGCCAGCGAACTGCCGACCTGGTCGTCATCGGCATGACTGGCAATGCCATAATTCGTCTGCGGCGTGTTGAACTCCGGAAAGAAAAGCGAGTTATGTCCTCGACTTCCGTAGAACGTACCCGAAATCAGAAACTCGACCTTTTGCAGTTTGCGCCCATAGGTAATCCTGCCGGAGTAAGTATTGAATGAAGCCCGCGTCGGCAGAGAGCTCCAGCCCATTGATGTTCCGGCCCCGCTTCGTAATGATGTTGATGACGGCAAAAAGCGCATTGCTGCCATAGAGCGATGAAACCGGGCCACGGATGACTTCCATTCGCTGGATCAAGTCAATATTTATCGGAAATTCCGTCCCGATCATGGCTTCGTCGTAAACGTTGTCATTGAGCCGGTGTCCATCGACCAACAATAGGACTCTCGTGTTGAAGTCCCCCGGCCGCGCAAATCCCCTGACGCCGACGCTGCTATAGTTACGGTCATTCGTAACAAAAAAGCCCGGCACCGTTTTCAGGATGTCGGCCAGCGTACGGTAACCGTATTTTTGAATTTCGTCCGCGGTAATGACGGTTACCGAGGAAGGCGCTTCGCTCGCTGCCTGCAGATGCTTGGAAGCGCTGTATACCTTGACGTTGCCCAGTTGCTCAAGGGTCGCTTCCGACAGATCAGGGACGGATTCCTGTCCGGCGCAGCTTGCTTTGTTCGTGGGAATCGAGAAGAAAAATACCAGAAACAAGGTCCGTGTCAGTGCTAAGGATCTGAACCTCATTGGCAACTCCTATTAGCAACGGGCGTACCTCCAGTTCGATCTCAGCCGGATCTCAGAAAAAAGGCCTGGTGAATGGTCGGGATTCCACCTTTCGAGATACACAACACGGCATACAAACCGTCCCTCGCGACCATCCATACCAGGGGAGTCATTCTGGCTTGAAATCACGGGGCGCCTGGCCGCACCATACCACCTGATTTCATCGGCAAAATTGGGGATGTAGTTAGGGTCGGGGATAAGTAAAAACGCCCATGTCAAAGCGAAAGACGAAGCATTATCCGGTCGTCCCAAGCAGGGTTGGGCGCTTCTCGCGGCACCCGACTAGCGTTCCTGTCTGAAATGCAGGCGTAGTGACCCAGAAGTTGCTCGCTTTCGCTTGGCTGGCAGGTGCGAGGGAGTCAGGTCGGGCACAAATTCTCGACACGGATTAATCGGGTAGGGGACGCGTTCTGCAGATGACGGCGGGGCGGCTTACTCTTTTAAGAGCAAGGCCAGAGGAGCCGAAAGAAAGAAGTTTTTCGGCTCGCTCGAAACTATCTTAGCCGGAAATGTTGAACTCTCGACCTTCTTCAATGGCCGAGGCAAAAGCATCCACCTGCGCGATATACCCCCGCGCATTCGAGAAGAGATTAGCGCTTGCGCCCGGCTATCCTATTAGCCTTCGACGCAGGACGCCGGCGAGAGCGAGCACTCCGGAACCGACCAGCATGATGCTGCTGGGCTCAGGAGTGGGCTGAGGAGAGTTGTCCGCGCTGCCGGTGAGCGTGAAGGATTCCCCTCCGACTCCACAGTTGCCTCTGACACCTGTTACAAAAGCGCCGCCGTTGTTCCTGAAGTCGCAAATCGCGGGTCCGCCGAGACCGCCGTTCGGTATGTCCCACGCACTCGTCCCCGAGTCACCGGTGTCGTTGGCATTACTCAGGGAGATCCAGTAGGTGTGGCCTGCTGTCATAGCTAGTGAGGTAACTGGGATTGTAACGTCCCATGTGTTTCCCGGCCCTGGAACGTAGTTGGAAGGACTTAGAGCAACCGTTCCGCTGCCGAGCTGAGTGCCGAACGGCGTGGTGCCTATCTCATAGCTGATAGTCGCCGGGAACTCCCCGATCACTAGCCACAAACCGTACTCGAGGGTGGTGGGGGTTGCGGAGCTCGTCGCAACGAAGCCGTTCGAAATGTCTTGGAAAGACCCGTCGATATTTGGGTTGTTAGGGCCGGTGATAAAGAGCGCATTGTCAAAGCCATCAATCGGACCCTCGCTAAAGATGGTAGATCCTGCGAAGGCCGAAACAGTCAAGGCAAGACACAGAACTGTGAGAGAAAGAGAGTGACGATACATTTTCAAGTCCTCCCAATCCAATCCCTTAGATTTTCACCTTTCGTCGAAGGAACCCAGCACAGGCAAGCAAGCCCGAGCCCAAGGTGATGAGCGTGCTCGGTTCGGGGGTAGTACCTCCAGAAGGCGTTCCGATCGTCAGATTGTCTAACGCGAACGACTGGCTTGTTGTGGTCCCGCAATTCGCAGGTCCAAAACAGATGTGGTTGATGAGATCCGGATTAGTGATACCCCAAAACGAGCCTGGAGGTGGCAAGGCGTATTGCTCTTCGGTTCCATTGCCAAGAAAGACGGTCGCGAAATAATCCTCATTCACATCCACGACATCGAAGCCGACGCCGAACACGCCGTTTGAAGTTCCGAAGGTCGTGTGGGTGAAGTCGAGAATGAACGATCCGTTGCAGCCCGCGCAATACGAGTGGTTACTGCCGACATCGTTGAACACGATATCGAGATTGGAAAAACCCGTCGACATATACGCGGTTTGATTGTTGACCGCGGTCATCTGAGAGTCGGTCTGGATGAACATGTAGTTTGGATTCTCATAATCATCCGTGAAAGAGCTGCTCAATGCGCTCAGAAACGTCGCGCGATTATTGTAGATGGTTGACGACGCTGCCACGGGCAAGGCGATGGCAGCCAACAGAGCGAGCAAGAGAAACGTTCTTAGGTACTTCGGCATCGCAAAACTCCTTTTCTCTTAGAGGCAACTTGATCCAGCGAGAGCCCATCTGGTGATGCCCACGAGCCGGAATACGCGCATGTTTATCGCCAAACTCGGCCTTTGGGAGACAATAATTTACGATTGATCCCACGTTCCCTTGTGCAAAGTTTCGCATACATCAGGAAACCTTCTTCCCTGCTGATACTTTTGTGGTACCCCCCTAGTGCCCCCCGAGTTAGCTAGACTTGGCGAGTGCTTGTCTATGGCCACTCCTCCAATGCTACTTCTCATGACGTGGCATTGTTCCTAGAGTAGACTGTTCGAGTTATAAATAACTTGGGTCTCGTATCGTCTAAGCTGGATTATTCATGAGTAGCCTGACAATTCGAATGAAGGGGCGCGGCTGCAGTCGCGCCTTACCCGGCTCTTATTGACAGTGGCTTTAGCCGCGGAGGGACTTCGGGGTTGACACGAACTGCGAATTCCCCCAGGGGCTAAAGCCCAAACCTCCACGCCCATGTAACTGCACGGCTGAAAGCCGTGCCCCTTCAAAGTGTGAATAGCTGGTAAATAATCCAGGCTAACGCTGCAGAGGAGAATTATGACTAAGCGTAATAGAAAGATGATGATGGCAGTTGTTTTTTTTGCATTGTCCGCCGGGGCTATAGCCGTCCAAGCCCAATGGGTGATGGTGGCGCGGGCTGTCGCCGGGCGAGTGGAGCAGATGAGCGATCGCTCCACAGACGGCTCGGGCTTCGACGTTGCAACCGTAGTTCTGGAAGCTAATGCCGACAAGGTGTACCAGACTGCTGTGAAGAATCTGTCAGCGCGTACCGATCTCAAGATCACCAAGCAGGACGAAAAGAAAAGGACTGTGCAATTTACCAACGGCCAGCAAGTGGCCAGCTTGCAGGCCACTCCGCTGGGCGACAAGATCACGCAGCTGGTGATTGCGTCCAATCTGCTGCCGGCGCCGGGGACGAACTCCCTCGTGGTGGATGGCGTGCTAAAGGTCTGCAAACAGATGAACGTGGAGTGCACGCTGGAAGGGCAGTGAAAAGAAAGTGGATAGTGGTTAGTGGATAGAAGGGGTGTCCGCAAAGGTGATCGCCATCTTCCTGATGACCCTCATTCTATGTATGACAATCGCGCATGATGGGAAGGGGAATTGCCACAGGGGACACGGAGTGCACCGCGTTTTGGTTCTATTTCTCCGTGACTCTTTGGCTCCGTGGTTTTGCTTCTACCCCTCGCGGGAAAGCTCTGATTAAGTCTGGTGCTTTGAAGGGGACGGCCTTCAGGCCGCCCGTAAATGTCTGATATAACGACTTGGCTTCAGCCCCTGAGGGACTCCCAAGTGAGTTAATCAGCCCTTCATAAGTGGACTGCATGCCAGCGTAACATTCAATAGCGAAACCGGTATTTCACCTGCACTGACAGCATACGCGCATCGGCCCAGTGGGAGCCGCCGAAGGTATTGCTATTGTCGAGTTGATAGCGATTATTGGTGATGTTGGTGCCGATCAAGCGCAGCGTAAAGCTCTCCCCGAAAGTTTTCCCCAGCGCCAAGATCGAAGGTGTAATAACTCGGCAGGTGATTGGGCCCATTACCGTTCAGGAATCCCGAGCCATAGTTGAAGGTGAGGGCCGCAAAGCTGCGCCACGGTAGATCGCCTTCGGTGCCCGCGGAAAGCGTATTGCGCTGATCGTGGTCCAGATAAAATCCTCCCACCGGCGGCGGAGAAAAGTCCGTCAGCCCGCCTGTTACAGTTCCAAATCCCTGGGCTTGCTGGTTCGAGTACACCAGATGAGCGTGATAATGACTGAGAATCGTCGGCGAGCGGAGCGTCGCTTCAAAGCCCTTGATGCGGGCCGCTTGAATGGTGAGTGGCAGAAAGATGTTGGAATTGCCCAGGGCGTCGTGGTCAAAGAAATTCCGCGCTCCGGTGTGAAAATACGTAAGAGTTGACACCCAGTTGCGCAAGGGAATGGTGACACCGTACTCCTGCTGAATGTCGCGCTCGCCCTGTAAGGGGAGGAAGGCAACTCCTTGGCTGGCCGCGTACTGGAGCAGCGGTCCTGATACGGTGTCGAGCGGCGGCGGCTGATAGAAGTATGAATACGCTGCCCGCAGAATCCAATTGAGCTTAGGAACGCGGATGGCCGCTCCCAGACGTGGATCGGCGGCATTCTCCGTGAGCTGACCATCAAAGTGCGTGAACCGAATTCCTCCGGTAAAAGTCAGCCACGACGTCGCCTTGAATTGATCTTCGAGAAACACAGCTTCGAGGTTTCCTCCCGGATACACGCGCTGGCTAAATTGGTCTCCCGAACCATTGTTTGCGATCACCGAAAAGAAGGTGTTGTCCTGCTGCGCGAAAGCATAGATTCCTACGCGCGCGTTGTTCCTGGCATTGATGGCAGAAAGTGTTATCTGGCCGCCTTCATAGTTGGAAGCTCGATTGTCAGTGGCGATGGGAACGTCGTTCGGGCCGCCTTCATACGCGGCGCGGTTGAAATGATAGAACGGCGATGCGATGAGCATGAGACCTGGAGAATACGTGTGGACCCAGGTGGCGGTTCCGAAGACGTCCTGTTCGCGCTCGCGGTCGTCGATACCCGCAGCCTGCATTCCGGGATCGTTGGGCACTTGGTAATAATCGAGGCGGAGTCCGGCATCGAAACGAAACTGATCTTTGGGAGTCGGATTGTAGATGAGAGAAGTAAACGCGCCCCCTCCTGCGCCTGGTCGTGCAGATTGACGTTGAGTCGGCGGCTCCAGACCCCAGTTGGTATTATTGCCGCTAATGCTGGCGTAATACGCGAACTTCGCAGTGTGATCGCCAAAGCTCAGCCAATCGTCAGTTTGGTTGTAGTTACCGTAGCTGACGATCAACTCCGCTTCCCGGTTGCGTTCAAAGCCGTTATTGGGTGCGACGTTAAAGACGCCATAGGTCCGGTCGCCGTACTCCGCCGCGTAGCTTCCCGTCTCCGCCTGGAGATACGACATATCCTTGGGATTGAACTGCATCCCGACGTTGGAGGCAATGTTTGTATTCGGAACCGGCACGCCGTCGATTGCCCACGTGACTTGATGTCCGCCACGGACGTGAAGCTGATCGTGCACCATATACGATCCGGGAACAAATTGCGTGATGATTTTGAAACTGTTGCTTGCATCCACGCCCGCATAGCGTGAGATCTGCTTTTGATCGATGATGATGTCTCTGCGTGGCGAGTCCGGATCCAGGTCTTCAGGCGCCGCAGTAACCGTGACCTTCTCCTGCGCCACGGCGACCGCCATTTGGTAATGCAAGATTGGCGCACTGCCGGAAACGACCAGCAGGACCTGCTCCTGCGGAGCGAATCCCGCCGCTTCGACGGTTACCGTATACTTCCCGAGCGGTATGGCGTCGAAATGGAACTCTCCATCGGTGCCCGTCTTCGCTGTCACTGAATAGGACGAATCGTTGGCCTTCAGGGTGGCCTCCGCCCCGGCGATAGGGTGGTGCTGCGGATCGTGGACCACGCCGCGCACATTCCCGAACACCGTCGCTATCGATGGCGAGACCGCCGTAAGTAGGAACGTGCCGATGAGCAGAGATGCCTGCGGCCGTCTTTTTGTTTCGAAGGATGTGCTGCAAATTGGTTTTCTCCCCTAATAGCTGACATGGGGCAGAAAGCGTGGCCTGATTCTCCACGCGGAGATCATGGCGCTGAATTAAGGGCGCATGCGCGGAGTCTGCTGCATCCTGAGCAGGGTCCGTCCCACTAGTTGTCGAGAGCGAAGAAGCCTATAGGAGAGGAGGGCCGCGCTTCTGGGCATTGCCGCAGGCGGGTAGTGCAAGGTCAGGTGACATCCATCTTCACCGAATTCCCGCAGCGCAAGCTGACGAACAATGCTGTAGCTTACGGTGCTGAGAGCTGTGGAGTGTGAGGTCAGGGCGGTAAAACTGCGATACGGGCAACCGGGTGCCGCCGTCCGGAAACCGTCGCCTTGGGGAAGCATCTCGCAATGATGTTTCCCGTTGCGGCGGCAGCAGGCCGGAACGCTCGAGCCTTGCGCCTGAAGGAGGGGCAGGGTCATCCCCGCGCATAGAAGCAAAAGCAGAAAACTGGCGGCAAGACGGCGCATGAGCAGAAGGATTCTACTACATCACAACGTTTGGTGATGGCAACGGATTGCGGGAGGACGGCCCAGCCAGGGTCGCGTCCTGTTTCCACACACGTTACAATTTCACACGGGAGAAACTTTTTGCGCTATCTCATTCTTTTTTTGGCCATTGCAGGCATCGTGGTTTCGGTTCTGGCCCTGAAGGTCCACTACGACACCGGCTCCGAGCCGTGCCGCATCAATGACAAGTGGGACTGCGGAGTGGTGAACCACAGCCCTTACGCTGTGATCCGTGGGGTGCCGGTGGCAGCCATCGGCATCGCTGGATACCTGGTCGTCGGCGCTCTGGGGTTTATGAGGCGCCGTCGGCTGCTGTTGCTGTGCCTGCTGGCTGGAATGGCGTTCGCCTTATACCTGACGAGCATCGAGGCCCACGTTCTGGAAGTGTGGTGTCTCTATTGCGTGATCTCCCAAATAATTATTGCCGTGATTACTTTGTTAGCGCTGGCATGGGTAGGGTGGTCGAGGCTTCGACGTACGGCTGCGTAAATCGTCCTCGAAAATGGCGCACCCGCCGGTAAGGGTCGGATAAGCAACCTACCGTAACAATTGGGAATCTAATTTTGCGCCTTTCGGGCTGCGCATGATGACATCCCGTATCAAAGTTGCAAAATAGTGCTGTAGTATATCGCTCTTAAGCAAGCGCTACATGAAGTCCTCAAACATAGATAGATCGGCAATATCACAGGAAGTATTTGCGGGCGGTGGCGAAATGGGTGCTCTCATGCGCTCATTCGACTGGTCACGGACGCCGCTCGGGCCGGTCACGGGTTGGCCGCAGAGTCTTAAGACCGCGGTTCGAATCATTTTAACCTCCCGCTATGCCATGTTCATCTGGTGGGGCGAGGAACTGGTCAACCTGTATAACGATCCCTATCGCGTTTTGCTTGGCAAGAAGCATCCCGGCGCCCTGGGGCAGTCTGCGCAAACGGTGTGGGCAGAAATATGGGAGCAAATTGGTCCCCGTACAGATGCGGTTCTGCGTCAGGCAGAGGCGACCTTCGACGAAGCTCTCCTGCTGCTGATGGACCGTTTCAATTATCTGGAAGAAACGTATTTCACTTTTTCTTACAGTCCCCTTCCGGATGATCAAGGCGAGGTTCGAGGCATCTTCTGCGCGGTTACCGAGGAAACCCAGCGAATCATCGCGGCGCGCCGCTTGGCTTTGCTTCGCGAGGTCGCGACGGCGGTTAACCAATGTCGGACTTCAACCCAGGTCTGCCACGCTGCGGCAGGCTGTATAGCAAGCTCCGACCTCGACTTGCCGTTCGCGTTGCTGTACCTTGCCGATCCTAGCGGCCGGAACTTACGGCTGGCGGCGCGAACGGGAATTGATCTCCACCACGCAGCTTGCCCGGATTCGGTTGATCTCAAGGCTGAGAACGACTCCGGGTGGCCGTTCTCCAAAGCAATGGCAAACGCCGAACCGGTGATGGTAGACGATGTTGATCGGCGGTTTTCAGGATTGCCGACCGGAGGGTGGAATCATCCGCCGAAACAGGCAATTCTTTTTCCCATTCCGCAACAGGGAGAACTAAGGCTGGCCGGCGTACTGGTGGCTGGATTGAATCCTCATCGGCAGTTCGATGCCGACTTCGGCGGTTTCGTGAGTCTCCTGGTGAATCAAATCGCCGCCGGCATTGGTAACGCTATAGCGCACGAAGAGGAACGCCGTCGTGCCGATGCCCTGGCGGAGATCGATCGCGTGAAGACCGTGTTCTTCACCAGTGTGAGCCACGAATTCCGTACCCCACTGACGTTGATGCTGGGCCCGCTGGAGGACGCCATTTCGGAAGCCGGCGGCCATCCCTCCGGGCTCAGCCCAGAGCAATCGTCGCTGGTATACCGCAACGCGTTGCGGATGCTCAAGCTGGTCAACACCCTGCTCGACTTCTCCCGCATCGAAGCCGGACGCTTGCAAGCGATCTACGAGCCCACCGATTTGGCGTCGGCCACGGCGGAGTTGGCGAGCATGTTTTGTTCTGCTATGGAGAAAGCGGGGCTTAAATTTCACGTGCAGTGCGATCCGCTGCCCGAACCGGTTTACGTGGACCGCGACATGTGGGAGAAGATCGTGCTCAATCTTCTTTCCAATGCTTTTAAATTTACTTTCGAAGGCGCGGTCAGCGTCACACTAAAAGCGATTGACGATGAGGTTCAACTGTCGATCAGCGATACGGGGACGGGAATT
The DNA here is from genome assembly GCA_963763725.1 of uncultured Acidobacteriaceae bacterium. Classification (GTDB taxonomy): domain Bacteria; phylum Acidobacteriota; class Terriglobia; order Terriglobales; family Acidobacteriaceae; genus Bog-257. The sequence continues at coordinate 60,282 of CAVXQI010000003.1, read as the reverse complement.
CCAGAGCACGAAGTGTCGCGCGTGTTCGAGCGTTTCCACCGGGTGAAAGGCGTCAAGGGCCGCAGTTACGAAGGAACCGGAATTGGCCTCTCTTTGGTGCAAGAATTGGTGAAGCTGCATAGTGGGTCCGTGCGGGTCGTGAGCGCTTTAGGGAAGGGAAGCACGTTCACAGTTTCGATTCCGCTCGGCAAGGCGCATTTGCCGCACGATTATGCGAAGAGGATTGGCACCGAGTCATTAACCGCACTACGGGCCAACAGCTATGTGGAGGAGGCACTACAGTGGCTGCCGAAAGCCTCGCGCGGCAGCATCAATTTGAGTGCTGCCACAATTCCGATTACCCGGGATGCGCCCTCCAATTTGGCTCGGGACCTCATTCTGCTGGCGGATGACAACAGGGACATGCGCGAGTATCTTCGTCATTTGCTAAGTAAGTCTTACCGCGTACAGGTCGTCTCCAGCGGAGAGGAAGCAGTGGCTGCCACGCGGGAACTCCGTCCTGACCTGGTGTTAGCCGACATCATGATGCCGGGACTTGATGGATTCAGTGTTGTCCACGCCATTCGTGACGATCCTGCCATCCGGACAACCCCCGTGATTTTGCTTTCGGCTCGCGCCGGAGAAGAGTCGCAGATGGAAGGCTTGAGTGCAGGAGCAGATGACTATCTGGTGAAGCCCTTTACCGCGCGCGAGCTGATCGCGAGGGTAAGTGCGCACCTCAATCTGGCGCGAATTCGCCGGGGATCAGTGGAGCGCGAGTCGCGGATGGCGGCCATCGTCGAGTCGTCGGACGATGCCATTATTTCTAAGAACCTCAACGGCATAATCCAGAGCTGGAATCCCGCCGCCAGCCGAATGTTCGGCTACACCGCCGAGGAAGCAATCGGACAATCGATTCTTTTGTTGATCCCTCCCGAACTGCGCGCGGAAGAGGCCGTGATAATGGCCAAGCTCGTAGCCGGACAGCGGGTGGACCATTACGAGACCCAGCGGGTACGCAAAGATGGCCAGTGGATAGACGTATCCCTGACCATTTCTCCAGTGAGGGACGCCCTCGGTCGAGTGGTAGGAGCCTCGAAGATCGCGCGCGACATATCGGAGAGAAAGAAAACGGAAGAAGCTCTGCGGACTGCAGAAAAGCTCGCTGGCGTGGGCAGAATGGCGGCCACCATGGCGCATGAAATTAACAATCCGCTCGAGGCTGTGGTCAACCTTCTTTATTTGGCGGCCAACCATCCCTCGCTTCCGGAAGGTCCGCGGCAATATCTGCAGACGGCTGACGAGGAGCTGACCCGAGTGGCGCACATCACGAGGCAAACCCTTGGTTTCTATCGCGACTCGGCGACTCCGCAAGTCACGCGCATTTCCCGGATTTTCGAAGGCCTATTGCTAATCTATGGTTCCAAGATCAGAAACAAGCATCTACACGTTGACATTGCTGTTCCTGCGGACATGGAGGTAGCTGTGGTTCGCGGCGAGCTAAGGCAGGTCCTGGCCAATCTTCTGCAAAACAGCATTGAGGCGGTCCGGCCTGGCGGCCATATCCGTATTCGAGTGACCAAACGCCGTCAACGGTCGAATGGCGAGGACGTGATCCAGATCACGATGGGCGACGATGGTAAGGGTATTCCTGAAACCAGTCGAAGCAGAATCTTCGAGCCCTTTTTTACCACCAAGAAGGACGTCGGCACGGGCCTTGGCCTCTGGGTTTGCAAGGGCATTGTGGAGCGGCACGGCGGCTCCATGCGGGTGCGCAGCCGCACCACGGAGGGGAGCAGCGGAACCGTGTTCTCCGTATTTCTGCCGGTCAGCGGAAGCGCATTCCAAAGCCTACCCTCGGAATCAGCGCTGGAGAATGCGGTCTAACTCGTTGGCAGGCTCCAGCAGTTTCACCCTTGGTAGAGAGTGGAGCACCGCTTCCGAGGTGCACCCAAGATTCGCCGATAAGACGGCTTTTAGCTGCAGGTGACGGTGCAGCACATTCACCGTCGGACGGCCTTTAAAGCTGCTACAAAACTGACTTCAGTTACGTACGCCCCGAAAGGCGTGCTCCACCCAGCTAATTTAGACACGGCCAAATGATCGAAACTGCTAAGTTGATTCATCTTTCAGGCTTCCCTGCTTTATGAGCAAGTGAAACCTTCAGTACGACCAGCACAGTTTTGTCCTTCCTTTTCGCGGGAACTCCATGCATCTAGGGCGCGGATGAACTTCCGTATATGATGTGTTCTTCCGCTGGTTCGGCGTATTGCCTCGCTTTTTCGGGGCCGAACTGGCGCAACCCTCGTTATGGAAATGACTCATATATTCGGCGCAGTTGCCGCCTTGCTGGTCTTAGCGTACGTTGCCAACCGGCTGTCGCGTCTTACCCGTGTCCCCGACCTGATTGTGTTGCTGTTGATTGGCGTAACCCTAGGTCCTATTCTGCACTGGGTCCGTCCTGGCGCCTTCCAGGGGATCATCGATATTCTCGGAACCCTGGCCCTTATCCTCATTCTTTTTACCGGCGGAGTCGAACTCAGACTGCGACAAGCCGCCCGCCACGCGCCCGCTGCACTGTTGTTGATGATCGTCAGTTATGGCCTGAGTCTGGGATTGATTGCGTTGATGGGCAGGGCGCTATTGCATCTGCAATGGAGCGACTGCCTGCTTCTGGGGGTCGCCCTCGGGTGTACCAGCGGCACAATTGTCATACCAGCTCTGGAACAGATTTCTGCGCCTGAGCCCGTCAAGATTGCGCTGACGTTGGAGTCCACCCTGGGCGAAGTGGTTGCCGTCCTCCTCATAGGGAGCTTGCTGAACACGGGAGTAAGCCAGAATATGGTGTACGGCGTGGCCGCCGACTTTTCTCACCACATCGTGATTGCCATACTGCTGGGTATGCTAGCGGGAGCCGTTTGGTCAAAGTTATGGCCCCCGCTAGCCAACCAACCCAACACCACCATTCTGAACTTGGGGGTGGTGTTCGGTGTGTACGCTCTTGCACGCTGCTTCGGTGGCAGTGGGCTGCTTGCGGTTTTGGTTTTTGGCATTACCCTAGCCAATTTGCCGCGCACTCCGCATACGACTCGACAGGGAGCGCGCCTGCTCGCCTTCCATGCCGAGCTTAGCTTTCTGGTGCGATCGTTTTTTTTCGTTCTCCTGGGGATTGTTGCCGAATTTGTCGGCCGGAGACATCTCGTTCCCATCATCGGCATTCTGGCCGCCTTGCTGCTGGCGCGCTTCCTCGCCTTGCAGAGCAGCCGGTGGGCGGTGCGGGACGTGACTCGCAGGCAAACGGAGCTATTGTTCTGGATGCTGCCGCGCGGGCTGGTTACGGCGGTGCTCGCCCTGGAGATTGTCAGCGCCCGCGGGCAGGTGTTTGCTTTCCTGCCCGCAATGGCCTTTACGGTCATCCTGGTGACCAACTTGTTTGTGGTGGTCGGAGCGGTGAGGTCAGAGAAGGTCTCGGCGAGTCTCGCCGTCCCCGACTGCAAAGCCTTTCGTGATGGAAGAATTGAAACCGCATCGGTTGATGTCCACAGGCTTACCCAAGTTTCCGATGCCGGCCAGGGCGAAAAATGAAGGCGGGTGCTGCCTCGCGCTTGCCGGAACTGGAAACGTCCAAGCTCAATTTCGGAGCCGGTTCTGCTGCGAGAATGGAGAAGCTACTGGCTTCGATGCGCGACGTTCAATTCGACAGTGCTGAATCGCTCATTCGCTTTCACGACGCTCTCCTGTTCCTGCGCGCATTTCCTCAAAGCCGCAAAGTTGCGCAACTGGCCGATGATTTATTGGAGGGCATGGTGCACCGGGTGGAGGGCCTCCAGGCTGCGGGCGCCGATATGGAACTGTTCGACGACGAACGGTTCTCTGGCATTGCGGGCACGGTGATCAATGACAACTTCACCTATGATGTGGCTCGCTGGCTCGTAGATCGTTATCCGCAACGGCTTAATGTTGAGTGGGACTTCGACGAGCAGGGTCGCCAGATGGCGGTTACATTGCCCCGTTTTATTCCGTTGTTGGCAGACGATTCTCTCGTCGAAGCCGACACCCCATTCTTTGAGTGGATGGCGAATGCCGCGGGCGGCCCCCAGAAAATACTGCCATGGCTCTTACAGCGCATCGCCGATGCACCTCTTGCCAGTTTGGAGCGGACGTCGCTCTACGATTCGATAGCGGTCAAGGTGTTGTGGACGCTGGATAATTCTGCGGCCAGCCGGACACGCGCGCGCCGCAGCGTGGCGCGGATGTTCTGCCACCGGCAGCCGCTGCTTCGTCGCCACCAAGTATCGTTGGCCGACGAGCTGAGTTCGCCTCCGTTGCCAGTGCACAAGCTTTCATGGCGTGAGGGCGAAGAAGTTTTGGATCTGACGCGGGCGGCCCTCACCGTCCGTTATCGCGAGCTTTACGGCACAACCCGTGGCGATCCGAGTCACGTTTTTGAAGCCGAGGTGGGGCGAGGTGTGCAGATCTTTCTTTGGGGTCTGCCGCCCGAACGGCGTTTACCTCTCCGCGCTTATCATGCGGGTATAACGCTGAAGAATGGCGTTCCCATTAATTACATCGAAGGCATCTCGCTGTTTGACTGGATGGAGGTAGGATTCAATACCTTCTACGCCTTTCGAGACGGAGAGACGGCGTGGATTTATTCCAAGGTCCTTCACTTCCTGCACCAGCTTACTGGCGTGACTTGTTTCTCGGTTTATCCCTATCAGCTCGGCCAGGAGAATGAAGAAGCGATCAAGTCCGGCGCTTTTTGGTTCTATCGCAAGCTGGGGTTTCGTCCTGGACGTCCAGAACTGCTTGCGATCACCAGGAAAGAAGAGGCCAAAATTACCCGCGATCCCGCGCACCGGACGTCGGCGCGGACTCTTGCGGCAGTTAGCGGCAGAGCATGTCTTTTATGAATTTGGCGAAGGATCGCGCGGTCAGTGGGACACTTTCTCAACCCGAAGGATCGGACTTGGCGGTACAGCGACGGATGGCGGAAGAATTCGACGGCGACCTGGAAAAAATGCGGCGGGCTACCGGAAAAAAGCTATCGCAGGATTTGCAGGTGGATCTCAGCACGTGCAGTTGTCTCGAGCAATCGGCGTTCGAAAATTTTGCGTCGGTGTTATCACTGGCGCCCGAAATCGCGCAATGGACGAGTCTGCAGAAGCAGGCGTTGTGGGACATCGTCCGCGCCAAAGTATCGGCGGACGAAAGGAAGTACCTTCGTCTGCTTCAGCAACATCTAGCGCTGAAAGAGATCGTCCTGAGACTGGGGTCAGAAACGGCCCAACCGTGAAAGCCGCGCGCGTTTGACGCAAAACGAGGGCGATTCCCGAGTAGTTGTGTTTCGGGTAGTGCGGGCCTTAAGAGACTGTGTAGAAACTAGCTACCAGTTGACACAGTGGAACGGTTGCGCAGGAATCCAGCGCGTAGGCGCGGAAGAGTTTAGTCCAGCACGGAGCCGCAGCGGAGTGCTGGGTAGAATGGCAAATGGATCCGAGTCCCGTAGGGACGACAGATGTTCTCACACACCCTCTTCAGGCGCGCGTTGAGATCGCCGTGCAATTCCTAGCGGAAGCGGTTTTTCTTCCAACCCTGGACGCGGGGCTGAAGGCGCCGCACTACCCGTACAACTGGCTCTAACAGCCCCGCAAAGCCTGTCAACTATCGCTGGTCATCATGAACAGGGGCTTGTCCTCAAAACTCTTGTAGTACGGCCTCAGCCTTTCCGTGTTGTACTGTTCCTTCACGTTGACCGCTTTTTTAGAGGCCGCGATGGTTTCAATCGGCACGTTGCTGTAGCGGCCGTTCTTCAGCACAACCAGCTTTCCATGAATCCCCCTCAGCAACAGGTCTAAGGCAAGATTCCCGTAAGCCATGGGAACGATCGAATCAATCGCGTCCGGATCCCCACAGCGAACCAGGTAGCCGAGGTTCTGGCTTATGGTGTCCAGCATTTTGCCGTTGTTGTAGCGCGGTGACAGCTCCTTCAGTTTCTCCGAGACCAGGTCGCCGATCCCGCCCAGCTTTTTATGGCCGTAGGCATCGGTGGTGGCGCGCGCAAAGATCATTTCGCCGCCCTCAAACATGGCGCCTTCGGAGATCAGCACCACCGAATACCGGCTGGGGTTTTTGCGGCGGTCGGCAATCAGCAACTCGGCCAGGCGCTCGATGTTGAATTTATGTTCAGGAATTACGCAGCGGTTGGCGGCGCCGGCCATGGTGGGCAGCATCGCCGTGAAACCGGCATAGCGACCGAAGACCTCGAGCACCAGCAACCGTTCATGCGAGCCGGCCGAAGTTCGCAAGCGATTGGTCATTTCGATGGTGCGGGTCACACAGGTACTAAATCCAATGCAATAGTCAGTCCCCGGCACGTCGTTGTCCATCGTTTTGGGTATGGCGATTACCTTCACCCCTTCTTTATGCAGTCGGACGCCATAGCTCAGCGTGTCATCGCCGCCGATGGGAATCAGGCTATCGATTCCCAGCCACTCCAGGTTCTTGAGGACTTCAGGCGTGAGGTCGTTCAGTTCGGCAGTAAAAGCGCTTTGCAGTTGAGCGGGAACCGAGGTTTGCTTTACCCGCCCGGGATTGGTGCGGGAAGTGTGAAGGAACGTTCCGCCGGTGCGGCCGGCGCGGTTTACCAGCTCCTCCGTGAGGCTCTGAAAGTTGTCGCTGTTGTCATAACCCTCTTCGCGGACCATGTCCACCAGACTAGCCCAGCCTCGCCGCAAACCGATGACTTCGTAACCTTCGCGCAACGCTCGAATCGTGACCGCGCGGATGGCCGGATTCAAGCCCGGCACATCACCACCGCCGGTGAGGATGCCGATGACGCCTTTCTTGGTATTCTCATTAGCCATAAAAATTGCCTTTAGTATGAAATTGCGTTACAGCACAAGCCTGTGAACAGTCTAGTCGCTGGAAGTCGTCATTGCGCACGACAATCGCGTTCCCCAGGTCTTTCGTAAGCGCACCATGACTCTGCAGGTCTACACTAGGGTTCATGCTGCAATCACACAAGAAGGCAATCTCTGCGATCAAGAACGCCCAGCAACGGGTTGAGAAGGCAACACGCGAGCGCGACAAGGCAAAAGCAAAGTTCAAAGAAGCGGAGACTCGATTGGCATTGGAAAAGGCGCGACTCAAGAGGAGCCAGGAGCAACTAGAAAGTTAGACCGGTTCGGGATTGGCAAATGTTCGTTTCAAGGCGTGGTCTGGAGCCGGACCCTCGGCCACGTATTGCAGATATAACTTGCGGAAAGAGATTTGGACTAAGTCGCGGAATGCCGCATTTCCGCCACCGTGATCTTGGCGGCCAGGCGGTGCTGCTTTCCGGGTTCGAGATCCACGGCACCCTCAAGAACATTGCTGGCTTCGACGCAGAACATCTGCGTCCACTCATCATCGCCGAGGTCCGGCAGCGCCCGCGCCCCCTCGACCCAAGGATTCCACACAACCGTGGTGGCCGAGTTTTCTTTGGCGATGCGGACACGGCGATGCAACATGGGATCTTCCAACTCAACTTCGGATTGGCCAGTTAGGTAGGCGCGGTCGGTTTGGGACGCGATCACGACGTCGCCGTGCTGCACTTTCTCCCGGTTCGAATCGGTGTTGTCGAGATAATGAACCTCGTCCAAACCGTGCAGACGCGCTGACTGTACATGTCCCACTTTGTGGTAGCAATGCAACGCCTCCTGGAAGCGCGCCATCATCGTGCCCTTATTTGTCACCTCAAGTTGAAGGTGCAACTCCGACCCGAAGGTCACTCGATGGACCAGACGAAAGTCTGCGGGCCACCATCGTTTTGTGGTTTCGTCGCTTTCCGTGAACATGCTGACCGAAATCGCGCTGCCACTCTGCACGATCGACTCAAGTTCCCATGCTTTTGTGCGCACAAATCCATGGGCCGGCGCATGGGGATCGTCGGATTTCGCGCGAAACCAGGGAAAGCAAATCGGTATTCCTCCCCGAATGGCTTGGCCATCTTCCCATCGCGACTGTGAGCTGACGAAGAAGACTTCCTCAGCGCCGGCAGGCTTCCACGAAGTAACGTGTGCGCCGTGCAGGTACATCTCGCCGGCGGCTAAAGGAGACGACATCGACACTTTCGCCAAGCCACCGTTACCGGCGACGATTTCGGCCATGCCAGGGATTCCGAAGCGACGATTCAGCTCGGCTATCTTAATTGCGGTGTCCATGCGTTCACTTAGTCAAATCCGGCTACTTTGTTGTCGGCGAAGGCAGCCTCGGCCTGAGGATTGCGGTCGGCAGGCTTTCCCAGACTAGTATGAGAATAGGCCCATGAATATAATAGTTCCCATTCAAGATTAATTGCCTGATTTCGCTGAACTGGTGCCGGTTTCGGCCTTGATGCCTTGGGCTTGTTCCGCACTACCGTGTCTGCACAGATTCTACTCGCGACCTTGGGCAGCGAACTAAAAATTTACCAGTTGTACCTTTCCACCGGGGCTGATAATTTTCCAGCGCGGCAAATTTGAGGAGAAATGATGAAGGCGACTCAACTGCTTCACGATCTGGGCCAGAGCCTCTGGCTAGACAACATCACGCGCGACCTGCTGGACAGCGGTACGCTCAAGCGCTACATCGAGGAACTGTCGGTGACTGGACTCACATCAAATCCCACTATCTTCGATCATGCTATCAAAAACAGCGCTTCCTATGACCCGGCGATTCGCCAGAAACTAGGCGAGGGCAAATCGGGGGAAGCCCTGTTCTTTGAACTGGCAATTGAGGACCTAACCCGTGCGGCGCAGCTGTTCCGGCCGATTCATGAGCAAACGAAGGGTGTTGATGGGTGGGTCTCGTTAGAGGTGTCGCCGCTGCTGGCATATGACACGGGCAGCACCTTGGCCGCGGCGAAGGACTTGCATGCTCGGGCAGGACAGCCCAACCTTTTCATCAAAATTCCTGGTACCCAGCAAGGCCTACCTGCTATTGAAGAAGCGATCTTCGCTGGGGTTTCGATTAACGTGACGCTGCTGTTCTCGCGGGAGCATTACCTGGCGGCGGCGGAGGCATATCTGCGCGGCATCGAACGGCGCGTCGCAGCCGGCTTGCCGACCAATGTGGGATCAGTGGCGTCCGTGTTTATCAGTCGATGGGACGTTGCCGTCGCGAATAAGGTGCCCCCTGAGTTGCTCGATAAGTTGGGGATTGCAATTGCCAAGCGCACCTACAAAGCCTATCGCGAATTTCTCGCCTCGCCGCGGGTCCAGGCGATCGCGAAAGCAGGGTTCAACCCGCAGCGGCTGTTGTGGGCAAGCACGGGCACCAAGGACCCGAAGGCGTCCGATGTTCTGTACATCAAGTCGCTGGCGGCTCCGAATACGGTGAACACCATGCCGGAAGGCACGTTGAAGGCGCTGGCCGATCACGGCGACATCGGAGGGGTGTTGCCGGCCGATGGCGGCGACTGCGAACAGGTGTTGGCGCAATTTGCCAAGGCGGGCGTCGATATCGACGCCCTGGGCGCACAACTGCAGGAGGAAGGGGCGAAGTCATTCGATGACTCCTGGAAGGAATTGCTGGGAGTGATCGCCTCGAAGAGTGCGGCCATCGCGAAAGGGGCGTCGTAATGGATGTGCTCGCGGTGGATGTCGGCGGGACCCACGTCAAGATTCTGGCCACGGGACAGGAACTGCCGCGGAAGTTTGTCTCGGGTCCGACGATGACTCCGCAACGGATGGTCACGGAGGCCAAGAAGCTGGCCAAGAACTGGAAGTACGATGTGGTATCGATTGGTTATCCCGGAGTGGTGACCCAGGGACGGCCGCTTTCGGAACCCCACAATCTGGCGTGTGGATGGGTGGGGTTTGACTTTGAAAAAGCGTTCGCCCGCCCGGTGAAAGTAATGAATGACGCCGCCATGCAAGCCCTGGGGAGCTACCAGAAAGGGCGCATGCTGTTCCTGGGTTTGGGAACCGGCCTGGGATCCACGATGATTGTGGATGGACACGTGGAACCTATGGAATTGGCTCACCTCCCCTACAAGCGAGGAACGTACGAGGACTACGTCGGGTTGCGTGGACTCGAACGAATGGGCAGGAAAAAGTGGCAGCGCCATGTCTTCGACGTTGTTGCTCGCATCGCTGCCGCGCTGGAGCCTAATGACATTGTGCTGGGCGGAGGCAACGTCAAAAAGCTGAAACAGCTCCCCCCCGGTTGCCGGGCGGGCAACAATGCGAATGCCTTTCTCGGGGGTTTTCGCCTGTGGGGAGAAGGGGTTGAGCATCTGCCTGACAGTGTTGCGCCCGCCGCTGCAGCTGCGAACGTGAAAGACTTGTCGCTCAAAAGCAAGAAGAAGAAAAAGACTAAGAAGACTGGGAAAGCAAAAGGAGAATAAAACATGGCAGGACGCCTGAAATCGCTCACTCGCCGACCGGCGTGGAAGGCCTTGGGGGCCCACCACAAGACGATGCGCGACACGCAACTAAAGCAATTGTTTGCGGATGATCCCAAGCGTGGTGAGCGTTTCACGGCTGAGGCGGTGGGACTGTTCCTGGACTACTCAAAGAACCGGATCACCGCCGAAACCCTGAAGCTGCTGTTGCAATTGGCGGAAGAGTCGGGCCTGCGTGAGCACATTGACGCCATGTTCCGGGGAGACAAGATCAATGTCTCCGAGAAGCGGGCCGTTCTGCACGTTGCCCTGCGCGCTCCCAAGGGGGAAAAGATTGTTGTCGATCGCCAGGATGTAGTTCCGGCGGTGCATGCCGTCCTAGACAAGATGTCGGCTTTTTGCGACAGGGTGCGGAGTGGAGACTGGAAAGGCCATACCGGTAAGCGGATTCGCAACGTCATCAACATCGGCATCGGAGGCTCTGATCTCGGCCCGGTAATGGCTTATGAAGCGCTCCGGTTCTATAGCCAGCGCGACATGACCTTTCGCTTCGTATCGAATGTGGATGGCACGGATTTCGCTGAGGCGGTACGCGATCTCGACGCCTCGGAGACGATGTTCATCATCTCGTCGAAAACCTTCACAACGTTGGAGACCATGACCAACGCCCACACGGCGCGTGACTGGTCATTAGCCGGACTCGGTGGCGATGAGACGGCCATCGCCAAGCACTTCGTTGCAGTGTCGACCAATGCCGCGGAAGTCAGCAAGTTCGGCATCGACACCGCCAACATGTTCGAGTTCTGGGACTGGGTCGGCGGCCGCTACTCGATGGACTCGGCGATTGGCCTTTCGACCATGATGGCTGTCGGGCCGGAGAATTTTCGCGCCATGCTCAGCGGCTTCCACCAGGTGGACGAGCACTTCCGCACGGCGCCCTTCGAGCGCAACCTGCCGGTGCTCCTCGGACTGTTGGCGGTCTGGTACAACGATTTCTTTGGAGCGCAGACGGTGGCGGTGTTGCCCTACGAGCAATACCTCAAGCGCTTTCCTGCTTATCTGCAGCAGCTAACCATGGAGAGCAATGGCAAGCATGTGACGCTTGCCGGCAGGGAAGTCAACTATGACACCGGCCCGATTTACTGGGGCGAACCTGGCACTAATGGGCAGCACTCGTTCTACCAGTTGATTCATCAGGGGACAAGACTTATTCCTTGCGATTTCATTGGTTTCTACAAAACCCTTAATCCACTTGGCGAACATCACACGCTGCTGATGTCCAACGTCTTTGCGCAAGCCGAGGCCCTGGCCTTCGGCAAGACAGCAGAGCAAGTAAAGGCCGAAGGCACGCCGGATTGGCTGGTGCCGCACCGCGTGTTTGAAGGCAACCGCCCCTCGAACATAATCCTTGCCGATCAGCTCGCTCCGGAGACGCTGGGCAAACTGGTAGCGCTCTATGAGCACTCGGTGTTCACCCAGGGCACGATCTGGGGCATCGATTCGTTTGACCAGTGGGGAGTGGAGCTGGGCAAAGTCCTGGCCAAAAAAATTATTGGTGAGTTAGAGAGCAAGACCGATCCGGAACTGGCGCACGACAGTTCCACCAACAGCTTGATCCGGCGCTATCGGCAAAACATGTAAAACTTCAACTAAAGCTTCAACAAATATTTGAAACGAGGGAGTGAGCAATGCAACTCGGAATGGTAGGTCTGGGAAGAATGGGCGCCAACATGGTTCGGCGGCTCATGAAAGCGGGCCACGAATGCGTGGTTTTCGATATGTCGCCGAAGTCGGTGGAAGAGCTGGTGAAGGAGAAGGCGGTGGGGTCCTCTTCGCTGAAAGATTTTGCCAGCAAACTAACCAAACCGCGCGCGGTGTGGTTGATGATCCCGGCCGCCGTGGTCGACGAGACCATTGCCGGAATCGTGCCCTATCTGGAAGCCGGTGACATCCTCATCGACGGTGGCAATTCCTATTACATCGACGATATCCGCCGCGCAAATCAACTCGCGCCGAAGGGCATCCACTACGTGGATGTCGGTACCAGCGGTGGCGTGTGGGGCCTGGAACGCGGCTACTGCATGATGATCGGCGGCCCGAACTCGGCCGTGCAACACCTCGACCCTATCTTCAAAACCATTGCGCCGGGCATCGGCGACATACCGCGAACACCGGGACGCGAGAAGATGGGCGGGACGGCCGAACAGGGCTATCTGCACTGCGGGGCAAACGGTGGCGGACACTTCGTCAAGATGGTGCACAACGGAATCGAGTACGGAATTATGGCCGCCTATGCCGAAGGACTGAACATTATTCGCTCGGCCAATGTCGGCAAGCAGACGCATGCCGCTGACGCCGAGACCACCCCGTTGCGCGATCCCGAACACTATCAGTACGACTTCAACCTCACCGACATTACCGAGGTGTGGCGACGGGGCAGCGTGATCGCTTCCTGGCTATTAGATCTGACGGCGACAGCGTTAGCTGGAGATCCTCAGCTCTCGAAATTTGCCGGCCGAGTGTCGGACTCAGGCGAAGGGCGTTGGACCATCAAGGCCTCGATCGACGAGGCGGTGCCCAGCCCAGTTCTCACCACCGCACTGTACGAGCGCTTCAGCTCGCGCGGCGAAGCCGACTTCGCCGACAAACTTTTGTCGGCGATGCGTTATGAGTTCGGCGGACACTTGGAAAAAGCGGCAGGGAAGTGAGGAGAGGCCATGACTAATATCGAATCCGATGCCCTGGTTTTCTTCGGCGCTACCGGCGACCTGGCGCACAAGAAAATCTTTCCCGCGCTGCAGGCCATGGTCAAACGTGGCCACCTCAATGTGCCGGTCATTGGCGTCGCCAAGGCCGGCTGGAACCTTGACCAATTGAAAGCGCGCGCCCATGACAGCCTCACTCAATTCGGCGGCGTCGACCCTGCGGCATGGGAGAAGCTGAGCAGCTTACTACGTTATGTCGACGGCGACTACCTCGATATAGCGACATTTCAAGCCGTTCGCAAAGAACTGGGCTCAGCCGAGCATCCGGCACACTACCTGGCGATTCCGCCAATGCTGTTTGAGAAAGTCGTGGAGCAGTTGATGAAATCGGGCTGCGCTAAAGGCGCGCGCGTGATCATCGAAAAACCCTTCGGCCACGACCTGGCCTCGGCGCAGGAACTGAACCGAATCCTGCTCAGCGCCTTCCCCGAGTCTTCTATCTTCCGCATCGACCATTATCTCGGCAAGGCGCCGGTCCACAACATAACCATCTTTCGCTTCGCCAATGCGTTCATGGAACCGTTCTGGAACCGCCACTACATCGAAAGCGTGCAAATGACCATGGCAGAAGACTTCGGCGTGCAAGGCCGAGGCGCGTTCTACGATCAGACCGGCGCCATTCGCGACGTAATCCAGAACCATCTCTTTCAGGTGATGTGCAACTTGGCCATGGAGCCGACCGTGAGAAACGACAGTGAGTCGGTTCGCGATGAGAAGGCAAAGGTGCTGAAAGCGATCCCCTCGATCAACCCCAAGGACCTTGTCCGCGGACAGTTCGGCGGCTATCGCAAAGAGAAGGGCGTGGCACCCGACTCCAAGGTAGAAACCTTTGCCGCCGTGCGGCTGGAGATCGATTCCTGGCGCTGGAAGGGCGTGCCGTTTTATATCCGGGCAGGGAAGTGTTTGCCGGAGACCTGTACCGAAGTAATTGCGCGCTTGCGCAAGCCTCCGACGATGATTCCTGAAAGTGAAGTGTTGACGAACTACATGCGTTTCCGGGTAAGTCCAGAGGTGACGATCGCGCTGGGCATGGCAGTTCCGTCATTGAAGGACGACCAAGTCGGCACAATGACGGAGATGCTGGCGAGCCGTACCCCCAAGCCCGGCGAGATGGAAGCCTATGAACGGCTGCTGGGCGACGCCATGGCGGGAGACTCCACGCAGTTCGCGCGTCAAGATTATGTCGAAGAAGCGTGGCGAATCGTCGATCCGATGCTGAAGGCTACCACTCCGGTTTATGAGTACGATCCGGATACCTGGGGACCGAGCCAGATCGATCAGGTTACACCGCCAGGTGGCTGGCAGAATCCGGCATCGACCGAAGTGGAGCCGTTGGCAGCACCAGCGAAAGCTGGATAAGGCTGGTTGGCAGACAGGTAACCGATGTTATGCGGTGAACGGAGAAAGCTGAATGAAGCTGGAAGTGTTTGACAGATGGCGAAGCCGTGGCAAAAGCTGCGGCAGCGACGATTGCAGCGGATGCTCGCGCTGCAGTTGCTGCTCGCGGACGCTTCATCATGGCGGTCAGTGGCGGCAAGACGCCATGGATCATGTTGCGCGCATTGGCGAACGAAGAGGTCCCCTGGAAAGACGTGCATGTCTTCCAGGTTGACGAGCGCATCGCGCCCGCCGGAGATCCGGATCGAAACCTGACACATCTGCGTGCCAGCCTGCTGGAACATGCGCCGCTGCCTCCGCAACAGATCTATGCCATGCCGGTGGAATCCGCCGACATAGAAGCGGCTGCCAAACAATATGCGAAAACGCTGGAGCAGGTCGCCGGTTCGCCGCCGGTGCTGGACCTGGCGCATCTCGGCATGGGACCTGACGGACATACCGCCTCACTCGTTCCCAACGATCCTGTACTCAACGTTAAGGATGCCGACGTCGGCCTGACGGGTGTGTACATGGGGAGACGCCGCATGACGCTGACCTACCCTGTCCTGAATCGTTCGCGGCGCATCCTATGGCTGATGACGGCGCTGAGAAGGTGACGATGCTACCGCGTTTGCTCGAAGGCGACACCACAATTCCTTCCGGACGCATCAGCCAGGACCAGGCTCGTGGTGCTTGCCGATCGAGCGGCTGCGGCTAATGTGCCCGCGAAATACCGGACCTCGTAAGCCGGATGGTCGGGTGAATCAAACGGACAGGCGACGATCTCTCCTTTGGCAGGCAAACCGGCGCCGAAGGAGATGCTGGTCGATGTTGCGCGACTCGAACGGGAATACTTCGAGCGTAAGCCCGACCTAAGCGATCCCACCCAGATGGTCAGCTTTGGGACCAGCGGTCACCGAGGCTCGTCCCTGACCGCAACTTTCACCGAAGCGCACATCCTGGCCATCACTCAAGCCATTTGCGACTATCGCCGCAGCCAGGGAATCGACGGCCCGCTCTACATGGGCAAGGACACGCATGCGCTTTCGGCGCCCGCGCAGCGCACGGCGCTTGAAGTTCTGGCCGCGAACAACGTCGAGACAATAATCCAGAAAGACGACGGTGTTACGCCGACGCCGGTCATCTCGCGCGCCATTCTGGTTTACAACCGCGGTCGTAAGGAGCACTTAGCGGACGGTATCGTCGTCACGCCATCGCACAATCCACCAGAAGACGGTGGCTTCAAATACAACCCAACCAATGGCGGCCCGGCCGATACTGACATTACCGACTGGGTCGAGAACCGCGCCAACGAGTTGTTGCGAGCTTCGAATGCCGCGTGAAGCGCGTGTCGTACTCGGCTGCCCTCAAGGCTATCACTACGCACCAGCAAGACTTCGTGCTGCCCTACGTTGAAGATTTGCACAACGTCATCGACATGGAGGCTATTCGCTCGGCTGGCCTGAAGTTGGGCGTGGACCCCCTCGGTGGCGCTGCGGGGCCTTATTGGGAGCCGATCAATTCGATTTATGGTCTCGACATCGCCGTCGTAAATCCGAAGATTGATCCGACGTTTTCCTTCATGACCGTCGATCACGACGGCAAGATTCGTATGGATTCTTCCAGTCCGTACGCGATGGCGGGACTGGTCGGACTCAAGGATCAAGTACCAGGTCGCCTTCGCTAACGACCCTGATTCGGACCGGCATGGCATTGTTACGCCCTCAGCGGGGTTGATGAATCCGAACCACTACTTGGCGGTTGCGATTCAATACCTGCTCACCCATCGCGAGCGCTGGGGAGCGGATGTCATGGTTGGCAAGACGCTGGTCAGCAGCAGCATGATCGATCGCGTGGTGAAGAAACTTGGCCGCCGCCTCTGCGAAACCCCGGTGGGCTTCAAGTGGTTTGCGCCAGGACTGTTCGATGGTTCGTTCTGCTTCGGTGGAGAGGAGAGCGCAGGTGCCAGCTTCCTGCGACGCGACGGCACCGTGTGGACCACCGACAAGGACGGCCTGATCATGAACCTGCTGGCTGCCGAGATCACAGCACGTACCGGGAAGGATCCTGGCGAGCATTATCGCGAATTGACCACGGAGTTCGGCTCGCCGCTTTACACGCGCATTGACGCACCGGCGACGCCAGAGCAGAAGGCGAAACTGGGAAAGCTATCGCCTGAGTCGGTTAAAGAATCGAAGTTGGCGGGCGAGCCCATCGTCGCGAAGCTTACGCGGGCTCCGGGCAACAATGCCCCAATCGGTGGGCTGAAAGTTGTTGCCGCCACCGGCTGGTTTGCCGCCCGGCCCTCCGGTACCGAGAACATCTACAAAATCTACGCCGAGAGCTTTAAGGACCAAGCCCACCTGGACGCGATCATACAGGAGGCCCGGCAGATTGTGGATCATGCCCTCCTGTGATGGAATAGGCCATAGAACGCAGTCAAGCGTGCAACTGCTTTGATGTCAGTTGGCTTGATTTCACCCAACACTCCAGCGCGAGATGAACAGAATGTCATCCGACTGCAAATGCAATTCCACCTTACTCGCCTAGAGTGTAATCAGGATGCGTGTCATCTCATTTGGGGGAACCTGTGAAATTCGGGCTGGTTGCGACCCGCTCATCGTATGCGGAGCACGTAAATCCACAGTGGGTCCGCCTGTTGGATCTGCTCGACATGAACGTGCGCTACGAGCGCTGTACGGGTGCCGAACTGTTTGCCGAGGGCGGGGAACGGTATCTGGACTTCCTGTCGGGTTACTGCGTTCACAACACCGGGCACAATCATCCTCGTATCGTAGAAGCCCTGAAAGAGGAACTGGACCGCTCCGGTCCTGTGATGCTGCAAAGTCACGTGCCGGAGCTCGCCGGCGAGTTGGCCGAGCGGCTATGTAGCCTCGCTGGCGGCAGACTCAGCAGAGCGTTCTTCGCAAGTTCAGGAAGCGAAGGGGTGGAGACGGCAATCAAGTTTGCTCGCGCCACCACGGGGCGCGTCGGCGTGTTGTATGCCCAGGGTGCATTTCACGGATTGACTTGCGGCGCTCTTTCGCTGATGGACAACGAATTCTGGCGTGCAGGATTCGGCCCGCTACTGAAGGACACGGAAGCCATCCCGTTCAATGACATCGCTGCCGTGGAAGGCAAACTTCAGACTAGGAAGTTTGCGGCCTTTTTTATCGAGCCGATCCAGTCGGAGGGTGGTATTCGAATACCAGCGCCGGATTATCTGCGGCAAGTCCAGACGCTGTGCAAACGCTACGGCACGTTATTCGTTCTGGATGAAGTGCAGACGGGAATGTTCCGTACGGGAAAATTTCTCGCGGCGCACCACTTCGATGTCCAGCCCGATATGGTCATCCTGGCGAAGGCGCTTAGCGGTGGGCTGATTCCGGTCGCCGCCGTGCTGATGACTGAGGCGGTCAGCGACGCGGTGTACAGTTCGCTGAAGCGTGCCATCGTGCACACCTCCACCTTTAGCGAAAACGGACTCGCCATGCGCGCGGGGCTCGCCACCCTTGATGTGCTCGAGGACGAGCGGCTGGCAGAGCGAGCCACATATCTGGGTGAACGTCTGCGCTCACGCCTGACCGAAGCGTTATTGCCCTATGAGATGTTCAAGGCCGCGCCAGGCTTGGGCCTGTTAAGCGGCATCGAATTCAAGCCTCCGTCGAAAGTATCTTTGCGGCTGTCCTTCGAGGCATTCCGTTCCATTCATCCCGGCATGTTCGGGCAGATGCTGGTCATGAGACTTTTCCGGCGAGAAAATATTCTGACTCAAGTTTGTGGAAACAACTTCATGGTGCTCAAATCGGCTCCGCCCCTGGTCGTCGAGGAAGAACACATCGAGCGGTTCGTGGAAGCTATGGGAAGGGTAGTCGGCGACATGCATAACTCCACTGCGTTCTGGACCGAAGCTCTCGGTCTGGCGCGCCGCACCATGGAGATTTGAAGTGTCAGCAACGGCAATCTCTGCGCTATCCTTAAATAATTCTCAGGATTGCGCGAGGAAATCAGTGCGACTGCTTGTGGTGGAAGATGACGCAGCCATACGCGAATTTCTAAACCGGGGTCTCACGGAAGCCGGCTATCAAATGGATACCGCCCCCGATGCGAAGTCAGCGTTAGCGCTGGCTGCAGAAGAGGTCTATGACGGTTTCATTATCGACCTGGGGCTGCCGGACATGGATGGCCTCGACCTGATCGGCCGCTGTCGCGCTCTCGGCCATACGGCCCCGGTACTTATCCTGTCGGCCCGCCGATCCGTGGACGAGCGGGTCCGTGGTTTGGAGCAGGGCGGCGACGATTACCTGACCAAGCCGTTCGCGTTGGCAGAGCTGCTGGCCCGGGTCCGTAATCTTTTGCGCCGTGGGGCTGCTCCACAAACGGAAGCGGTACGGTTGCGGGTTGCGGACCTGGAGTTGGATCTGGTGCGGCGCGAAGCTCGGCGAGGAAGCGACCTGGTACAGCTGACCACCCAGGAATTCGCGCTGCTTGAGTACCTCGTCCGCAATGCGGGACGGGTGGTGACGCGGACCATGATTCTGGATCGCGTGTGGCGCATGCGCATCGATCCGGCAACTAATGTGGTGGATGTTCAGATCTACCGTTTGCGCAACAAGGTGGACGCCGAAGGCAAACGCCCACTGATTCATACCATCCGTGGGGTTGGCTATGTTCTTAAGGAAAGCTAAATCGCAGGGACCGTCGGCGGCATGGCGCATTGCCGTCTGGCCAACCGTAGCTTTCGCCGTGGGAAGCGCGGTGGCGTTCGCGATCATGTATTTGCTGATCGCGAGAGATATTCGTTACCGCAGCGACGCCTGGCTGAGCGGAGAGGCCGAAGTGCTTGCCGATGTTTCGGAGAATACCCCCCGGGATGCGCTGTATGACCGCTTGGTCCAGGAGGTGGCAGAGCTTGCTTCCCGGGAAGTGCCCGACACCAGCGATGCCTATGGGAAGCATCAGGCTTCCGTTTTCTTTCTGAAGACGGAACGGGGGCAGGAACCAATCTGGGTGGGACCCACTCCAAAAGAACTGTTTATTCCAGCCGTAACCAGTGTACCGCTGGTGCCGGGAGTTCCAGCCGACGTGCGTGTGCGGGGCTGGAAAAAGGCGTTTCGGGTTGTGTACCACGCCCAGAACGACGGGGGAGGGTTGTATCTGGGATTTGCGGACCTCGGCGGTGCCCAGATGCTCGACCGCTTGACCCAGCGTTGTCTGATGGTGTGGGGTGTGACCGTCGCACTGGGATTCTTGATTACCTGGCTGGCGGCACATCGCACCTTGACCCGGGTCGAGCGCATTACTGAAACCGTATCTCGCATTGGCAGCGAAGACTTGGGCAAGCGGCTGCCTGACGGTCGCCACTCCGACGAAATTTCGCGGCTATCGCGCACCTTCAACCGCATGCTCGACCGCATCCAATGGTCGGTAGACCAGATGCGCATTCTCACCGATTCGGTGGCGCACGACCTGAAGAGCCCGGTCACCTCCATCCGTGGAAGTCTGGAAGTCGCGCTCTCGGATGGCGACCAGCGACAGTGGCGTGAGCGGGTTGCCGAAGCAATCGACGGCCTGGATCGGCTGTCGCAGATGTTGAATACCACACTGGACCTTGCGGAAGCCGATGCCGGAGCTTTGCAGTTGCGTAAAGAGCCTACTGATCTTTCCGAGTTAGTGCGACAAATGGTAGACCTTTACCAGCCCGCTATGGCTGAACATAAACACGAGCTATCGGTCCATCTCCAGCCGGTGAGGATTGACGCGGACCATTCTTTGTTGAATCGAAGCATCGCTAATCTATTTGATAACGAAATAGCGCACCTTCCACCGGGCTGTCGCATCCATGTGTCTGTGGGGACGAGAGTCGGCGAGGCTGAACTGACCGTTGAGGACAACGGTCCAGGGTTTCCTTGCAATTTGCGCGGTCGTGCTTTTGAACGCTTTGTGAAAGGACAGCATTCGACTGGGCATGGTCTCGGATTGGCGTTTGTGAATGCTGCCATCCGGGCCCATGGCGGTCATGTTCAGATCGCTGATGGCGAGGGCGGGGGCGCCGTGATTGTCGTGTCTCTACCGCTGGTTGAAGTTTTGAGCGAGAAGGTGTGACGTTTTGGGGTTACTTCGACGTTTATGCAGTTGCGTAGCTCTCGGGGTCCTGGTGCTGGCGCTTGTCATTTCAGGGGTCGCTGCCTCTTCGGTCGCTGCCTCTTCGAATGACACAAGCACGCAATCGCCTCTTGATCGAGGCTTTCAGCAGATGTACAACCTCGATTTCGCAGCTGCCCATGCTACATTTGTCAGCTACCAGCGAACTCATCCCGCAGACCCGATGGGGTATGTATCCAACGCGGCCGCATATTTATTTTCCGAGTTCGACCGATTGCACATCCTGGAATCCGATCTCTTCATCGATGATAAGAAGTTCGACGGGCGGCAGAAACTCACTCCTGATCCTGCTCTAAAGACGGAGTTCGAAAAGGAGCTGACTAAGAGCGACGAGCTGGTTGCCAAGACTTTGGCGCAGAGTCCGGATGACAAGAACGCCTTGTTCTCCCAGATCATGGCCAACGGCTTGCGCGGCGATTATGCAGCGCTGATCGAGAAACATAACTTGGCCAGTCTGGGCTACATGAAGACATCACGCGCCATCGCGCAAAAACTGCTGACGATCGATCCGACATGCTATGACGCATACCTGGCGGTGGGCGTGGAAAATTACCTGCTCGGACTCAACCCTGCACCGGTGCGCTGGGTGTTGCGGATGACGGGTGCGCAGACGGACAAGCAGGAAGGTCTGGACCGCTTGCGTCTCACGGCAGACAAGGGTCGCTATCTTGCGCCCTTTGCGCGGCTACTGTTGGCGGTTGCAGCGTTGCGCGATAAGGACCGGCAAGCAGCGCGAACTCTGCTGGCGGGTCTGGCGAAGGAATTCCCTGGCAATCAGCTCTACGTGAGCGAGCTGGCGCGCATTCAGTAGGTCAACATTTTCCCCGTCAAAATTTAATGCGTCGCCGGGACGTGTTGCTCCGCGCAAGGTGTCCAACCGTCGAGACGTTGACCGTCACCTTCTTCTCCACGTGCAGGAGGAAGATGCTGGGATCCTTCATGCCCCAGTCCTGATAGGGCACGACCAAGCTCGTGTTCGCTTTCACCTGATTGCCCTTCGTCTCGACCGGGATTGACAGTGTGAGCTCGTGATCCGATCCGTGGATATGGAGCAAGCCCTGGATCTGGATGGTGGTATTACCCGTCTGTGGGATACTGCCAATTACACGCTCCGGCGTAAAGGTTATCTCGGGATAGCGCGGGCTCTCCAGGATTTCTTTGTGCATCTTCTTGTCGCGAGAGTGATTTCCGCTGTCGCCACTGGTTGCATCCACAATGATCAAGCCGCTGGTGGTCCCGGTTCTCGGGTCGAAACCAATCGTTCCACTTTTCATCTTAAAAGTACCGTGGACCGTGTGCAGGGTAGTACCCAGCGTCCAGTCGACGGTAGTCTGCGCCGGATCCAAAGTCACCTGTATCTGCTCGGCGACTACAGATGGCGCCAGGACCAGTACTGCGAGTAGAACAACGCACCCAGGAAAACGGGTCCGGCCAATTCGATTTGCAGGTTTGATCTTCAGAGTGTGCCTCATTCGATTAGTCACCAGACTTCCGAGGTTCGACGGCGTGGTCGAAGGAGCGCGGCTTCAGCCGCGCCGTTACGCGGCCGCGCCTTTGGCTTTAGCCGCTGAGGGACAATCTCTCAGGCCCCGAAGGCCAATTCTTTTGTGCGCTCCTGTCGGCAAGCCGTGTCCCTTTAGGACCTGATATACACTGCCGCAACCTGATGTGAGGCTGCGACACAGTCTCTGTAAGCCCGCACTGCCCGTAGCGCGAATGCCTCAATTCTGGAACTGGTACAGCAGATGCCATCCCAACATTACTGACTCTCGCAGTCCGAAGTTTGTGGCAGAGATGGCGCCAGTATGCATGGCCAGCAGTCGCCCAAAGCAACCGGGCTCGGACGCGAGCGCACGGAATGCCCGCCTTCGAAAACTGGGGTGCCTGTCCATGGTCAACAGCAAGCGGGACATCATGCGCGGAAGGCGCGCGATTCGGCGATGGGCCGCTTCGTACCGCCGGAGGTCACCGGCTCGCATCGCGTCCGCAACAGCAATCGCCTGGCGGAACGCCATGGAAAGACCCTCGCCGGTCACCGCATCCACTGAGCCCGCCGCTTCTCCTACCAGCGCCACATCGCCAAGCTGTACTGCGCTGATGTTACGCGTCACCGACAGAGCTCCCAAATGCCGATTTTCCGGAGTTACGCCTTTCAAGCGCGCCGACAAGTCCGGGAAATACGCGAGTGCCTCGTCAAAACGCAATCCTGGACGACGCGTGATCAGAGCCACGCAGATTTCGTCGTCTGACACCGGCGTGACGTACATCTGTCCGCAGTCGCTCCAATGGACCTCCACAACATCGGACCAGGGGGCTAACTTGTAGTGGCGCCGGAATCCAAAACGGTGCTGGACGGAGTGCGAGACATCCAACCCGGTAAGTTTGCGCAGCAGCGAATTGTGCCCGTCGGCACACAGCAGCCAACGATAACCGACCCGCTGTCCGTGCACCAACACACCCTTCTCGCAAACGCCGGTGATGCGTGCTCCCCAGTACAGAAATGCCCCCAACTCAGTCGCGCGATCGATGAGCAGTTGATGCAGAACGGTACGCTTAAGGCCGTAACCGACACCCTGCGGGAAACGCGCTTCCACATGAGTAGCGCCATTGACGAACCGAATGCCATGAAAGGGCGCCGCCAGTCCAGAACTCACACTGATGCCAAGTTTGCCGAGGACCGACAGTCCATCCGGCATGATGCCCTCACCGCAGGCTTTATCAATGGGGGGCTGGGCGCAATCGACGACGGTAACACTGAAGCCCGCCAGCCGCGCCGCGATCGCGGCTGCGAGTCCCGCCGGGCCTCCTCCACCGATGAATACCTCAGTTTCGTGGATCGATTCGTGCATGGCCTCTACCAGCGCAACAGCACCAGTTCCGAGCAAAAGCCCGGTCCCATGGCAGCCAATATGCTGTAGCTGCCGGCCGCGGGACGTCGCCGGTTCATGAACTCCTCAAGTACCAGCAGCACCGATGTGGACGATAGGTTGCCCACTCGCCGTAAACACTGCCACGACGTTTCGAGTGAACCCTCTGGAAGCCCCAAGGTTTCCGCTGTGGCTTCGAGGACCTTGGGTCCACCGGTGTGCATAATCCAACTGTCAATGTCGCGGCGGTCGAGATTGTAATCGGCGAGAAGTGTGTCCACGTCGCGCGCCAGATGTTTGCGAACCATGTCGGGCACGCCGGGCGAAAGTACGATCTTGAAGCCGTCTTCGGAAATGTTCCAACCCATTACCTCTTCGGTACCGCGATAAAACGATGAGCGGGTGCCAAGCACCTGAGGACCGGCAGCCTGGCGTTCGCTGCCAGCAAGAATTACGGCTGCCGAGCCGTCACCAAACAGACCCGCGGCAATCAGGTTGGCGACGGAGAGATCGTTCCTCTGCCAGGTCAAGGAGCAAAGCTCGACCGAGACCAGTACCGCGCATTGGGCAGGGAACGCGCGCACATAATCGGAGGCGCGCGCGATGCCGGCCGCGCCTGCGACACATCCCAATCCGAAGATCGGGTTACGCTTAATGTCCGGCCGCAAGTTCATCCGGTTCATCAGGCGTGCATCTATCGACGGACTGGCGACCCCGGTGACCGAAACGAAGAAGATGGCATCGAGGTCGGCTTCGCAAAGTCCAGCGCGGGTGAGAGCACGACAGATCGATTGTTCGGCAAGCTCTTCGGCAACCTCAATCCAGGCGTCGTTCGATTTTCCCCAAGTGACGAGGTCGTCGTAGGCCTCGATGGGCAGAGCCAAATATCGTCCATCCACCCCGACTCGGGTGAGTAAGCGCTCAAGAATCTTCGGATTATCGAGGCCTTTGTCCCAGTGCCTTTGCAGAGCTTGAGCTATTTCGCGCTGGCTGTAGTATTGGCGTGGAAATGCGCTGGCCACGCCTGCGATTCGTGTCATCTGTGCGTTGCTTTCTGTTCGCGTCAAGCAGCTTGTGGGAGAGGAAACCTCCTCAGCATGTCTAGATTAGCGAGTCCACATGAAGAGCGAATTTCTCCGGCATGACAGTTTGGTCATGTATAAACCCCAGAAGCAGAAAAGGTTCCATAGCCAAAGAGGATAGTGCTTGGCGAGTAGAACCAGCCTTCAGGCCCGCGTCCAGAACGCTAACCTATTAGGGTTTACGGGCTGGGTGGAAAACTCACTGCTGAGTTGCGCAGCGAAAAACGATTACGCAAAATCCAACCCCGCAGGGCCGGAAGCGCCGGGTAAAAGTGGAAAATAAGATCAAGTCCCATCAGGGACGGCACAGCTTTCGCACAGCCTGGAGCGGCCCATTTGTACGCACCATGCGCGGTGCTGAAGCCTCGCCCTACGCCGTTATCCGTGACTATTGGTCGGAGGTATCCGCCGTCTCCTTCTCATCGTCACTATAGGCAACGACCCACGTAGAATTCGGATTGTAGTCCTTCATTGCACTGGCGATGTCGGCAGTATTCGCTCCCAGGTCCTTCTGGTAAACCACGCCGGTCGCATCCACCAGGAAGGTCATCACGCCGGAGTTGCGGTACTCGGCCGGATAGGCCACGAAGGCGAAGCCTCCGGTCATCTTGCCATCCACCAGGTAGCTCTTAGCGCCGCCTTTTACGTTAGCGCCCTGTCCGGTCAGGATTCGGTAGTAGTAGCCGTGGAAAGGCTGCGGAGTGTCGTGTTTACCGCCGTAGCCTTGGCCAGTGGCATAGGCCACCAGGGGACCGATCGGGCTTTCCGGTTGCCCTTCGGCAACTTTCCAATACAGCCCATTCTGCTTTCCTTCATCGCTGACGAACTTCTGCGCGTACTGGTGGACGGAATCGCCGTCATGCGTCTGATCGAAGTAATCGTGCTGCGCATCGGCCAAAGCGTCGCACACCCGAATGGCGGCCAACTCGTTCTTGCCGATACGACGAAAGAGGATTTCCTTCACTCCGGCCTTGGTGTCGAAATACCACCGCCCGGCATTGCTCTTGAGGGGGATGGGAAATGGCCAGTTTTCGGCGCCAATGTAGAGAATCTGATTTCCGTTTGACTCTTTGGCCCAGCGATTCATCTGCTCGAAGCGCTTGGTGAAGAATTCGAGATTATTCCTGTCCTGCACTTCATCGCCGGAAGAAACGATGCCGGCAGACGATTTCCCCAGGACCGCCTCCATGGCCGCCTTGTCACCAGTTTTGACGGCATCGTACAGTGCTTTACCGGCGTCCTGCGGCGTCGCAAAAGTCTTCTCGCCGGCTTCCTGCGCGTTCGCCAGAGTGACAATTAGAACCAATGAAATTGCGAACAACGCGGTCTTGATTAGGCTTGCATGCCTCTGCATCGGAATACCTCGTAAATTTGTCTGAGACATCAGTTACTCCATCGCAACAGTCAACTGCAGTTCCATTGCGCCAATTAAGCCAGCTCTCGGCCGTAAATTAGCGCCTGCGCCCGCCGCCCCCGCTCCGAGCAGGTGCGCTACGCTGTCCGCCGCCCATACTCGCCTGTCCGCGATTACTCTGCGCTCGCGCATTCCCACCCGAACTGTAGCCGGTGAAGGCGCCAGTCTTGGTTCCGGTCGCGGGCTTTTGGCCATAGCCGCGGTCCGGCGAAGCCGCTGGGCGAGTGGAGGTCGCCGGCCGGTTAGCGTTGTTAGCAGTCCGATTAGCTCCGGAGTCGGCATTGTTGGGGCGATTTGCATTATTCGTGCGATTGCCGTTATTCGCATTATTGACGTTGTTGCGATTGCCCGCGTTATTGACGTTGTTGCGGTTGCCATTGTTCGAGTTATTGACGTTGTTGCGATTTCCGCCATTGATATTGACAGTATTGCCGCTGACGTTGGTGTTGCGGTTTCCCGAGCGGTTGACGTTCGATGGATAATTCGCGGGACGATTGCCGTTGGTGTAACGGCCGCTGTTGTAGTTGTAGCGATTGCCGTTGGCGTAGACATTACTGCGTGAAACGTACACGTTGCGGTTGTACGTCACGCTCCCGCCATGCCATCCGCATCCCCAACTATTCCATCCCCAGCCGCAGCAACTATTACTCATTGCGGCTCCGACTGCCATGCCTACACCGAAAGAAATCAGCCCAGTAGCCACCAACGCACCCGTGCTATAGCCGGGAGGGTAATAGGGCGTGCCGTACACTACGGTAGGGTTGTAGGTCGGAACATAAACTACCGTTGGATTTGCCGGTTGAATGACGATGGTTTGCGGACTCTGCTGGACCACGGTCATCTGGGAAGTTGATTTCAGGTTGCCAGCGTCCTTGGCCTGCTTGCGTAGCCGCTGGATGGCAGCCATGACGTCCGCCTGCTGGTTATAGGATACGTCGCCGAGCGCGGAGGTCCAGGACAGATTGTTCGCCATGTTGTCGAGCACCGATGGAAACTCCGTCAGCGCCTTCACGCTCGGGTCCCAAGGCTGCTTGTCGACTGCCTGCATCAGGGCCTCACCTTTGAGGCTGGCATTGCTCTTCACCCATTTGTCAGCTTCGGTTATCTGGTCGGGATAAGTCGCCGCCGCCAGAATCTGTGCCACCAACGCGTCAGGATAGAGGGCGATTGGTGCCACGATCGCGTCGATGTCGGCTGCCGGAACATTGGCTGGCGGAGCCTCTTGCGTGCCACTCATCGGGGGAAACATGGCAGCTGAGGCTTCCGCGCTCGCCATGGACGGGGAGGTCGCCATCAAAATTCCCCAAGTTAAGACGAACGCCAGGACCTGCTTCAGTCGGACCATAAATGCTCCAATCTATGACGAAGTGCGCAGTTGCTTCCGTTCGGGATGCTAGTGAAGGATCGCAGTTGAGTTGGTTGATTCCTCAGAATAACACCGAAGCTTAGTCGGTCCGCGCCAGGTAGACGGCGCACCGGCGCATTGTGCGACTAAAGTTGTAGCCAACCGGCCAATTGCGACTAAAATTATCGCAGTCTGGTTCTGAGCGATATATGGATCGCCGCCACCCGGGTAGAAAAACGGCCTTGGGAAGCGCTGGGATAACGAAAAATAATTCTTAGAAATAAACTCCGTGTCCTTCTTGTCTCCGTGGTGAATGATTTTCGATGCAATGGGAGATTTCGATGCGAGCCGCAATGCTTACCGCGTCCCAGGATATTTCCAAGCGTCCTCTTCGCATCGATGAGGTTCCGCGCCCAGCGCCGGAGCCAGGCCATGTTCTGTTGAAGGTCCGAGCCTGCGGGGTTTGCCGTACCGACCTGCATATTGTGGAAGGCGAACTTCCGTCGCGCCGGGAGAGCTTGATTCCCGGACATCAAATTGTGGGCGACGTAGTCGAAGGTGCTACCGCCGACATGCCGGCTGGAAGCCGCGTCGGAGTGTCGTGGATCGGGGGCACTGACGGGACATGTTGGTATTGCCGCAGCGGGATGGAAAATCTGTGCGACGCTCCTGTCTTTACCGGCTACACCGTAAATGGCGGCTACGCCGAATATGCGCTGGCTCGGGCTGACTTCGTATTCCCGCTTCCGCCGGCGCTCGACGACTTACATGCTGCGCCGCTGCTCTGTGCCGGCATCATCGGGTTTCGGAGCTTGCGGGTTGCGGAAGTGCAACGCGGAGAGCGCGTTGGGTTATTCGGTTTCGGGGCGTCCGCCCATCTTGCCATCGAAGTGCTGCACGCCTGGAACTGCAAGGTCTACGTTTCCACGCGCGGCGCTTCGCATCGCCAACTGGCAAACTCGCTGGGGGCGACATGGGTGGGCGCCGAAACGGACCAACCGCCAGTCGAGCTCGACCGCGCCATTACCTTCGCGCCCAGTGGAGATGTGGTGGTCGCCGCGCTTGCAAGTTTGCGCAAGGGCGGGGTAGTCGCCATTAACGCGATCCATCTCGATCGCCTTCCGCAGTTCGACTATGACCGTCTGCTTTGGGGCGAGCGCCAGATTCGCAGCGTGGCGAACATGACCCGAGCCGATGCGCGTGACTTTCTCAAGATTGCCGCCGAAATCAAACTTCACCCGAAAGTTACGAAGTTTCCTCTACAGCAGGCCAATGAAGCTTTGCTCGCAATCAAAGGCGACTCGATCGATGGCGCAGCGGTGATCATTCCGTAAGCAATGCCGCCACATTTGTGATTGTTGTTATTCGTAACGCAGCGCTTCGATGGGATCGAGATTAGCGGCTTTCCAAGCAGGATAGATTCCGAACACCAGGCCGATCATAACCGAAGCGGCGGTTGCGGTCAGCACCCAGGACAATGACATACTCGCCGGCAAGGAAGGGAAGACGAGCGGCACCAGCGCAGTCAGCGCGCCTCCAATGACGATCCCGATAATGCCGCCTATCCCGGTGAGGGTGATGGCTTCCAGGGTGAACTGCAGCAGCACATCGCGTCTGCGGGCTCCGATCGCCTTGCGCACGCCGATCTCGCGAGTGCGCTCCGTCACCGACACCAGCATGATGTTCATCACCCCGACTCCGCCTACGATCAGCGCCACGCTCGATACCGCGAACATGAAGATAAAGATTCCGCCGGTGAGCTGGTTCCAGGTATCGCTTAGCGCGTCCTGGCTGAAGACGGCGAAGTTATCGGGTTGATCGGGATTGAGATGACGGCGCCGTCGCAGCAGCGCACGCATCTCGTCCATGGTGGTGTCCATGTCCGCGTGCGACGTGGACTTCACCGTGATCCAGTACTGCTTTTGCTCGGGATGCAATTTGTGCATGGTGGCGATGGGCATGCGCACAATGTTGTCTTCCGGATTCGAGCCGTTGCCGAAAGCCGCTTTACGCTTGGCCATCACGCCGATCACCTGGAACAACTCGCCTTCGATATTGACTTCCTTGCCGATTGGGTTCTCATCTTCGAAGAGCTTGTCGGCGGTGTCGCTGCCCAGAATGGCCACCTGGCTGCGATGCTCATTTTCAGTTTCCGTGAACCAGCGCCCGCGAACGATCGTCAGATCGTCAGTTTGCATGGTGGCCGGCAGATTGCCATCAAGGATGGTGTTCTTGCTTTTGCGTCCCTCGTATTTCACGGCGAAGGTTCCCGTGCCGAACTGCGGCAACATGATGCGCAGGCTGGCGGTGGCCGCCTTTACATGAGGCAGGTCGCGCATGGCCATCGCATCGTCGAGGGTCAACTCTTTGCGGGTCAGCATCTCGGTAGTCGGCCGGCCGAAGGTGAACGGCGAAAAGTGGTAGGCGAAGACCTGGTCGGAGCCCATGTCTTTCAACATGCCCTCGACATTAGAGTTCAATCCGCGCACCACCGACGAGATGACGATGACCATCATCACGCCGATCACGATGCCCAGCACCGTCAGGCCCGATCGCATTTTGTTCTTGGCGATCGTCTCCAACGCCATGCGCAGGATCTCTTTGTAGTCGCTTCGCCGCATAACTTACAGCTAGAACTTAAGCCTGGGTTGCCCTCGCCGAAAATCACAGCTCAAACCGCAGGGCCGTAATCGGATCCAGCTTGGCCGCCTTGCGCGCCGGATACACACCGAAGAAAATTCCCACGCCCGCCGAAACCGCCAGCCCGGCGAAGATGGCCCAAATCTTGATCGCCGACGGCATCCCGATCGCCAGGGTCACGAGCTTGGCGATACCAATGCCACCCGCCACGCCGATCAGTCCGCCAATCAGCGCCATGGTGATGGACTCGATCAGGAATTGCCGCAGCACGTCGCGCGGCCGCGCTCCCAGGGCTTTGCGAATGCCGATCTCGCGGGTGCGCTCGGTCACCGACACCAGCATGATGTTCATGATCACGATGCCGCCGACGATCAGCGAAATGGAGGCGATCACGATCATCACGATGAAAAATGTGCCGCTCAGATCGGACCAAATCGAAAGGAAACTCGCGTTGGTCTCGACGACAAAACTGTCTTTTTCGCCAACCCGGTCATGTCTTCGCGAGCGGAGAATCACCCGCGCCTGGTCGATGGCTTGTTCGAACGAGCGTCCCGACATCGTTGGCCTTGGCCCAGATGATGATGCTGTTATGCGCACCGTAGCTTTTGAGCCACGTCGCGATGGGCATGATCACATAATTGTCGCGGCTCTGGCCCAGGGTCTTGCCTTCTTTCTTGCCCACGCCCGACCACCCGGTACAGCTCTTACCATCCACCCGGATTTCTTTCCCCAGCGGATCGGTATCCCCAAGCAAATTCTCGCGAATGTCCTGTCCGATGATGGCCACGGCGGAAGTCGTGTTCTCGTCTGCGTTGTTCAGCATCCGCCCGGCCACCAAATCGAGGTCATAGATCTGCGCCATGGTGGGTGTCCAGCCGCGAATCCAGGTGTCGGTGCTGCTCTGGGTGCCATATACAACCTTGCCATTGAACTGGCGCATGGCAGCGCCCACAATCTTGCACGCATCGCATCCCTCGGCGACCGCCTGGTACTGCTCCATCGTCAGGTCTTTGCGCTTTTGCCCTTCGATGAACTGGTCGACGTCGGTGACCACGTTGGGTGCCTTGCTGATGATGAAACGTTGGCGCCGAGATTGAAGATCTTCTCGGCAACATATCCGTTGATGCCGTTGACGAAGGTGACCACCGCAATCACCGCCGCCACTCCGATGACCACTCCCAGGAGGGTCAGCACCGAGCGCAGTTTGTTGGCCCAAACGACAGCAGGGAGATACGGATGGCTTCAGCTGATATTCATGATGTGGGCAATTCAACCGTGGCCTTAGGAGCTAGTATCTCTGGTTTGGGGTTACAAGTCGCGGGAATTGTACAGCAGTGTTTGTCGAGGCATGGAAAGTCAGAACCAGGTTTTGGCTTTGTAGACACGATATTCGTCACCGAAGGCCGCCGTCAGCACCTGCTCCTCACGCTTGACGCGGAAGAACTGGCCAATGTTAATGATCACAAAAACCACTGTCCAGACGTACCAGCGCTAACGCCACGAACTCTCCCAGGAATGCGAGGCCGCCGAAAATATAAATCGGGTTGCGAATCTTGGAATAAATTCCATGGGTCACCAGTTTCCTGGCTTCGGCCCGCACGGCGAAGGAATCGCCAAGTTGATGGCGGGCCAGCATCCACAGGAGGAAAGCTGGTATTGCAATGGCGGCGCCAATCCAGTGAGGCCAGTCGTTGTGCCAGTGCCGGCCGATTACCACGGCAAGCACGAGGTAGGCGCCAAGGTCGACGAAGCGCAGCCAGTTCATCCAGAGTAAGTGTACCTAATGATGCCGATATTGCTGCTGGCGACATTCCATCCGCTACACGCAGGATGGAATGCCTGCTCTAACCGTGCGGGCCGGTGAGTAATCCCGAAACCGTTCCAGTCTCTACGGTTTGAACTTACAAGTCGCGGGAATTGCGCAAGGTCGGCGCGCGAATTCGGCGATGCGACATACTACGACGGGCCACGTCATCGATCGGAGTACGGAGTGAACTCCACGACGAAGATCTCATCGAACTCTCCGAGCACGCGATAGGTGTGCGTGCTCTGCGAGTATAGGCCAGAAGATCGACCATGCGTAAAGACGGCCACGGCGCCAGCAGCAGGAAACGGGTATGCTGTTGGGCCGCCTTCAGCAGGAACTGTTTGGCTTGGCGCTCGGCCTCGGCGTTCAAAGTGCGCGGAAGTGGGAGAACCTGAGCGAGCTCACTTTGTAGTAGCTCAACGGCGAGTACAGCACGCTGTCGCTGGCGACTGCCGGCATGGGCTGAAAGTCGGCTTCCACCAGAGGACTGCACATCAGCAGAGGGCGCGTGGTCTACGGCGGCATTGGCATCGGCAAACGCAAGCGCTTCCTTCCACGACTCTTCGTGCCTGCGCGACAGTGGCGATGAATAGGCCTGAAACACGCACAGACCCACAAATGCGAAACAGAAAAAAGCGCGAAGAGCGCGCGAATCGATAAGGCTGCAGAGCCATCCCCAGCACAAGGCAATGCCGGGCACCGCGACCAGCAGATAGCGTGGGATGAAGACATGCACCGAGGTGGTCACGCTGATCGCATACAGACACAAAATCGGAACCAGCGCCAGACTTGCGCACAGCAGAAGCTTGTCTAACGCTTCGCGCCCGGGACGGATCAACCGGCGCGCCACCACCGCGAGGAGAATGACGCCAGCCAATATCAACAACTGTCCCGGTCCCCGGATTCAGTACCTGAAA
Source organism: uncultured Acidobacteriaceae bacterium (assembly GCA_963763725.1). GTDB lineage: Bacteria > Acidobacteriota > Terriglobia > Terriglobales > Acidobacteriaceae > Bog-257. The sequence continues at coordinate 27,558 of CAVXQI010000003.1, read as the reverse complement.
GAATGATGTCCATTGCGGCGCGGGGGCGAAGGAGTGCGTAGTCCGCGTCTGGTAGATGTACTTGAGCCGCGGCAACACCGGAAGCAGGAAGATGGCAAAGCAGCCGAGCGCGACGCCAATCTGCCGCAGATCGGCTCGCAGCGAAGAACGCCGAGTCAACAGGTAATAAACGGCAAGCGCCGCAAGAATGCTGGCGAACAGATAATGGAAGTAGAAGATGCCCGCCGCCGCGATGCCAAACAGCGCAGCGTACAGGTCCGCTTGGTCTTCATCCAGCGCAGGAACAGAAAAATCGTAAGATTGGTCACCAGCAGCGCGAACGGATAAGGACGCACGTCGATCGCGGCAAAGGCGATTCCTCTGGGCAGGATGAACAACATGGCCGCGATGAGCGACACGTCCCAGTCGAACAGCTCCCTGGCGCACCGGTAGAACACATACACGGCGGCGAGCATGGCCAGGATGGAAGGAATCCTGAGGACGAGCTCGCTGCTGCCGAAAAATGTCTTGGTAAGCCACAGAATGTAGGCGTAAGCAGCGAACGAATTGCCCTGTATGGAGCGCGACCAAATCTGCTTGAAACCGCCGGCGATCTGCCAGTAGGAAAGAGTTTCATCCGTCCACAATGGCGCGCGTACCGCAAGAAACCAAACCGAAAGGCAAACTAACAGGGCCACGCCATAGGCCGCGGCGAGCCAGGTCTCATATTTCGGGCGTGACGTGACTTCCGCTTCGGGACTTGCTGCCGCTGCACTTCCAGGGTCGCGTTTGTCATGGCCTGACCTGCCCGAAAAACTGTCAACTTATCCCTTCGGTTGGTTCGAAGACTGCGCAGTGTTTTGTTGCTGCTTGGCCTCGGTGATCATGTGCTCGATCACTGCCTTCTGCGGGAAGTTCGGATTCAGCTTGAGCAGCGTTTGCCACGCGGCCACTGCGCCGTTGACATCGTTCTTGCCCTGCCACTTGATGATGCCGATGTTCATCAGCGTTCCCGGCATGCTTCGGATCGTAGGTCAGCGACTTGTCCAGTTCCGCCAGCGCGCCATCCACGTCGCCGGTGTAGTACATGCACGAAGCCATGTCGGTGCGAATCGGCACGTTCTTGGGATCGACATCCAGAGCTTTCTGGAAGTACGAGATGGCCTCTTTGAATTGATGGGTCGCCTTGTAGGTCAGCGCGATCTTGTTGAGCAGATCGACGTTCTTGGGATCGGTCTTCAGCTTGGCCAGCAGCGGCTCCGCTTGTTTGTCGGCCATGCGCTTCATGTCATCCAGGGTCGGCATCTTCTGTTGTTCCCGCGCCGGATGGCGGGGCGGTTGCAGCCTGCTGCATTTCGGCGGAAGCCGGGCTCGCCTGGGCCGCGGGTTTGGCCGAGCCGCGCACCAGATATCCCACCAACACGCCAATCAGCAGGCAGACGGCCGCCATGGCGTAGGTTTGGGTTGCCGTCCAGTTGGTGGTTGTGGTGCCGCTTTGCTTCGATTCCTCTTCCATCTTCACTACTCCTTCGTGACAATCCGGGAGGGTGCCAGCTCAAGCTTCTCGGCTCGGTGGGGAGTGCGATGTGCGCACGTTCCGCAGGAACCTATGGAAAGTGCACACGGCTTGCCAAACATGGCCAGATCGGGAATTCACAGCTAGCCATTCTTATTCAGGGACTTAGCGGGCCAGCAAGTCAGCGCGTGAGCCGCAGGGCAGCGCAGGAAGCGTGTTTGTCCGCACTGCGCGTGTGATTTGGCGCGGCAAGGTGACTCCTCGATTGGTCCATCGAGGCCGTAATCCGCTGTGCAGGTTAGACTTATTGCAGTCCTATCTTTGGAACGCGACCTGCACTGAGACGCAGATATGAGTCTGGTTGCCGAGGAATCGCGCCCTGCCCTGGCGAAAAGCGAAGAGCGAAAGCGAAAGCGCAAAATGCGGTTTTGTCGACGAGCTGCGCCCGCTCCTTGCGTCTGCGCTGGCTGCAGTTGCTCACCCTGGCCGGCCTGCTGGTCACGGTGGGCGTGATCGCCTTCAATCTGAAGTTCTCGGTGCTCGACCTCGACATCTGGTGGCACCTCAAGGCTGGCGACTGGATCGTCCAGCACGTGGCGGTTCCCCACACCGGCCTTTTCTCGTGGACGGCAGCCGATCGCCCCTGGGTGGCCTACAGTTGGGGCTACGAAGTTCTGATGTCGCGCGCCTACGCCTGGTTCGGGCTGCTCGGCATTGGGATGTACGGAACGCTGCTGACCCTCGGCGTCGCCTACTTCCATCTATTGGATGGTCGCGCCGCCTTTCCGGCCGGTTCTGGACTGGCATGCATCCTGGCAGTCGTGACCTGCTCGGCGTTTCTGTTTAACCTGATGCCGCGGCCGGTTTTCTTCTCCATGATGCTGTTCTGCGTGACCCTGACGCTGGTGTCTGGAAGCGCATCGCACCGGCCGCGTGCAGCTTCTCTACTGGCTGCCGCTGATTTTTCTGGTCTGGGCGAACCTGCACATCCAGTTCATCTACGGACTTGTTTCTGGTTGGACTGCTGATGGCGGTGAATGTGGCGCAGCGGCTTGGCTGTCGCGTTTTGGATTCGCGCCGCAGTGGCTCTCGCCTCCCAAACTTCCGGCCGCAACGTTGGTCGCCGTTTTTGCCGCGTGTGTCATTGCCACCTGCATCGGACCGAATTCTTACCATCTGTATCAGGTGATCTTCCAATACTCCCAGGCGAAAGTCCCATACCGCATGATCATGGAACTGCAGCCGCTGAACTTCCGGGCTGGCAGCCATTATGTGGAGCTGCTGTTGATGGCTTTCGCGTTCTTTGCCGTCGGACGGCAGCGCAAAGTTGACGCCTTCAAACTCCTGTTGCTGTCCATTGCCGGCGCGGTCGCCTTCCGCACCATGCGCGACGCCTGGTTCATCTGCATTCCTGCAGCGGCCTGCATTGCCGACTCGCTAGCAGACGAGACCGAGAGCGAGGCGAAAGAAACCTGGCTGCAGAAAGGTGTGGTGGCGGCGGTGGTCGCGCTCACGCTGCTACTGTTCGCCCGCAGCGCCGACTTCAACACGCGCGGCCTTGACCGGGCCATCAGCGGCTTTCTGCCCGTCAATGCCGTAACTACCTGCGCAAGCATCCGGCGCCAGGGCCGCTCTACAACACGCTCGACTGGGGCGGCTTTCTCATCTGGTACATGCCGAACTATCCCGTCGCCATCGACGGGCGCACCGATCTCTACGGAGACGAATTGGATGAGCAGTTTCTTCGAGACCGCCAATGGAGCGCCATCGTATGTGGACGATCCTTATCTCAACCAGGCGGGAGTGGTGATCCTGCAAAAGACTAACAACCTGGTGAGCACTCTTGCAGGCGGACTCGCGATTCCAACTTGTGTACCAGGACGCGCTGGCGGCGGTGTTCGTGCGCAGTCGCCCTAGCTAGAGCAGATTCTGAGTTGGCGTCTCCGGGTAGCCTCGCTTCACCTGGACTCTTCATCTGTTTCGGCAGCTGAAGGCAGAGAGTTTTGAAGGGGCACACCTTTAGGTGCGCCGGTCGGCTCTTTCCTTTGGTAATGTCGAGCGGGCTTCAGCCCGCGAGAACTCTGCTTTCTCGTACTTTTTCGGCAGCCTCTGAAGCCTTGCCCCTTCAAAGCGTGAGACCCTTATGAAAAATCCGGTTTAGCGGCACATTTGCGCGTGCCCCTGAGTTTAGCTTTATGCCAGGCTTCATCAACGTATCTGTTGATACTCGGTCTTGGCTTCTTTCAGTACAGGTATGTCGGGGTCGGCATCTTTCCAGAGAGCGAAAAACTCCTGGTAGCTGGCGCGCGCCTTGATGGAGTCTCCCGCCAACGCATAGGCCCGGCCGAGCTGAAGCCGCGCCAACGCCGCTAACGGACAATTTACTGCGACACCGCGCTGATCTTGATACTTGCGGAATTCGGCGGCTGCTTCGTTACCTTTCTTCAGCGACAAGTAGGCTGAGCCCCTTATGTACACGGGATAGAGCGACCCGCCAACCTCGAACTGGGGAAGGGGAGTGCCAAGTTCGTAGGGTTCGGTGGTTTGGAGGATATCGAGGGCCTTCGCTGGATTGCCGCGCCTGATTTCGATGGAAGCATAAATGGCAGGAAGCCAATAGTGATTGATGAGCGTGTTCAGTGGAAAGCGCTCAGCCAAATCGTCCGCCATACGCTTCGCCCGGTCAGCATCTCCGATGCGAGCCAACGCCAGCGCCGCCAGAATGCTCACATCCCGGGTGGGCGCGGACGCGAGCGCTGAGGCGACGTCCTGCCGGCTGCGCGCAATATCGTTAAACTCTGCTTCGCGTAAGGCGGCATCCATCTGCCACTCCGCCGCTGTTTCCATTGAGCCAGTCCGCCGGGCCGACTCGGCCGCTCGCTTAGACAATTCCCGTGCACCATTGAGGCGTCCATAGAAAGCCTCTGTATCGGATTCGAACGAAAACAGAATGTCCTCTCCTGGCTTACCGCTCACGGCCGCGACTTGTTTCTTCATTTCGGCGGTGTCGCTCTCAAGAAAGGCAACGCCATAGCGGTTGCCGTGCAGAAACGGATTGTCAACCTTGTGCTCCACCGCTTGCTTATACGTCGTCTTGGCATCGTCGAGGCGATTCAACGCGGCGTACAATCCGACGAGATTGGTGAAGGCGGCTGCGCTGCCCGGATTCAGGCGAAGATCCTCAAGACTTGCAGCAACTGCTTTTTCGTATTGCCCTAAATAGCTGTAATCAACGCCCAGATTGCCGTAAGGTTCGGGGTTGCGCGGGTAGGTCTTGGCCCACATCTCGTAGGTCTCGATTGCCTTGTCCAGTTCACCGGTGACCAGCAGATAGTAGGTCGCCGCAATGCGGAACCTTTCCCGCTCGCCCACTCTGTCCCGAAGGTTATATGCCTTCGTCAGGTTCTGACTGGCCAAACCGGGCTCTCGCAGGTTTGAGTACGAAATTCCCAAAGCTAGATACGCGGCAGCGAAGTTGGGGTCGAGTTCAATGGCGTGGTTAAAGAATGGAATTGCCGCCGCACTGCCTTGCTCCTGCAAGATCTTTCTTCCCTCCGACAGGGCTTTCAAGGCATCGAGGGACGGAGTGGTGACCTGATCCATAGGTGTGTCAAACTTTTGCACGGTGCTCAGCGATTCACCGAGCTTTCCTCGCAGCTTGGTCGCTGCCGTACCCAGCGCTGTTAATACGTGTTCTTTGTTTTCTGCCGTAACCTGCTCTCGCGCCAGTACATCTCCCGTGTTGCAATTAACCGCGTCCAGACCAATAACATATTGGCTGCCCAAACTCGCGATTGTGCCGGCAACGTAGGCCTTCGCGTCGGCGCGCTGACACAGATCACGCGCCACCTCCGGCGTCAGCTTTGTACCTCGTGGTTTCGCCATCAGCTTCAGTGTGGCGCGAGTTTTCGCATCGGACAGGATATTCAGAAAGGGGGACTGCCCCAGCTGCACCGCAATCGCCTGCTTCAAGGTGTCATCGAAGACGGGATCTCCGGTCGTATTGTCGAAGTCGGCCAGCACCAGCGTGTCCTGGTCGTTCAGTTTAGGGGCGCGGTGCGAGCGCCAGTACATGCCGCCCGCAATGATGGCTGCGAGCAACAAGACGATTGCCATCCCCAGCTTCCACGAAAATGCCCGGCGCGCCTGCGTGATCGTTGACTGAGAAGCAGTCTGTTTGGACGACGCAATCCGATGGTTGACATCAAATGGTCCGCTTGCAGCAGCAACCGGCCCAGCCTGCGTCTCAGTGTGGTCAGCGACGGCCACGACCGAGTGCTGCGATGAGTCTGTGTCGCGCTTCAGGCGACGCAACTCCGCCCGCATATCAGATGCATTCTGGTATCGCAGCGTGCGGTCTTTCTCCAGCGCGCGGTTGATGATGTCTTCCAGTTTGGAAGGCAGGTCGGGATTCAGCCGAACTGGCGCGACTGGGGCTTTGTGTAGGATGGCGTCAAACAACAAAGCGGAGGTGTCGCCGCGAAAGGGCATTACTCCCGTCGCCATCTCATACAGCACCGCACCGAATGAGAACAGATCGGTGCGGGCATCCAGCGGCTTTCCTCGCGCCTGCTCCGGAGACATATAAGCCAGCGTGCCTAGGGTGCTGCCGGGACTGGTGAGATGCTTCTCCTTCCCCGTCGCGCTTACGGTGAGCCCCGATTGATCAGTGGCAGAACTGGTGCTGACCGCGGTTACTTTTGCCAAACCGAAATCAAGGATTTTGGCATGGTCGTTCTCGGTCACGAAGATGTTTGCAGGTTTGATATCGCGATGAACGATCCCCTTGCAGTGGGCCGCATCCAATCCATCGGCGACCCCAATGGCAATGTCGAGAAGCCGCTCAATCTCCATGGGTCCTTCGTCGACCAGATGCTTGAGTGTCTTTCCGTCCAGAAACTCCATCACCAGGAAGGCGTGACCGTCCTCTTCGCCAATATCATAGAGCACGCAGATGTTGGGATGGTTCAGCGCTGAGGCGGCACGCGCCTCGCGGCGAAATCGTTCCAGCGCTTCCGGATCGCGTTCGACATCTTCCGGAAGAAACTTGAGTGCGACCAGACGGCCCAGGCGGATGTCCTCGGCCTTATACACCACACCCATTCCGCCGCCGCCGACTTTCTCGACAATGCGGTAGTGCGAGATGATCTGGCCCACCACCTGGGAGAACTCCCTCCGTGCGGGACTCATGTTAGGGGTTGTGCGAGTTGCAAGTCAATGCGTCCTGGGGCCTCAGGTTATTCATCTGTTTCGGTGGGTGCTCCGCAGCCAGCTTTGAAACGCGCGGCTTCAGATGTGATCAAGCTAGCTGTGGCGTTGAACTGGGGAATCACATTGAGCGGGTCGTTCGCCGAAACCGCGCCGGGTGCCGGGTGCCCCACTCATCCGCGGGGTTCGGATGAGTGGGTGCCTCGAACTACAAAGGGTCTAGTCCCCCTCACTGATTCAGCGCGACGACTCCGCGAACTTCGGTCCATCACCCAAGGCTTGGAGCGCTGGTATCATTGCGGAATCCTTCAAGAACCCCCCTCATCCGAAACGAACGGATGAGGGGGGCACCTAGCACCGAGGTCGGGGTGACAATCAAGCTGGACCTACTACCAGGTTGCAGGTTACGCCGACTGCTCTAAATTAACTGCGAGAATTGGAGTGATACATGAAGAAACCCGCCCCGATGGAATCTGCCTCTCCGTTCATCGACCAGAAGATCAAGGAACTTAACGACTGGCGCGGGAAGATGCTCGCGAAAGTGCGCGCAATCATACACGACGCAGACCCTGAGATCGTCGAAGAACGAAAGTGGGTCAGCGCAACAAAACCGGGGACTCCAGTCTTTTCCCATGGCGGCATCGTCTGCACGGGAGAGACGTACAAGAACGTCGTCAAGATGACATTTGCCAAGGGCGCTGCGTTGCAGGACCCCTCCGGCCTATTCAATTCCAGCCTCGACGGGAATGTCAGGCGCGCCATCGACATTCACGAAGGCGACAAGGTCGATGAGGCGGCCTTGAAGGACCTCATCCGCGCTGCCGTAGCGCTCAATCTCGAGGGCAAGAACAAGCCGAAGCCCAAGCCCCGGCGGGCCACCAGCAAGCGGGCCGACTAGCTTCCTCGCAGGTCCCGGGGTCCGCGGCGGGCCTGCTTTTGGCCCCTGGGGTGCAGCTCCCGGCCCTACCTCCTCCCATAGGGGACGTCCAGGTTCTGCCAGCCGACATTGCCGACACCTAGTCACCCATCATCCGCGAAGAACAGGCCTTCTCATGGAAGGCGATTGCATAGTTATCTCAAAACGCGCTATCGCAGTGCGAGTTATTTTCTCCTTAAGTTTTTATGACACAGAACCACTCGCAGTTTCATGTCTTAGTTGGCGGGCACCAGTATCGGAGCGCCTTTGTCCTTAACGAGGAACACGACGAATTTCGCCGGTTTGGTTTGGCTTGCGTTCCGCCCAACGACGTGGACATCATCCGGGCCTTCGTAGAAGGTCTGACCGGGTGTCAGAGTCACTTCCTTTCCGCCTCTCACCTGCATCACGATCGAGCCTTCCAGCACATAAACAAACGCGTGAGCATTGTGGCGATGTATTGGGTCCGAACTGCCCGGCGGATATTCCACGGTGATCATCACACCTTCTTTGCCAGGAAACTCCGTCAGGTCTTTCGACATGAGCTGCGTTACCTTAGCCTGCTGTGCTACCAGCGTGCCGGACATGACACATACCAGCGCCAAAATTACTTTTGTGAACGTCATAAATTAACCTTTCGCTTGACCGACGCCATTTCAATGCGTCGTGTGTTTTGGTCGGTACTTGGCAGTTACGCGTGTACCACGCGAGTTCCTATTCGGCGCGCAGCCAATCTTCGATGTGATGTCCGTCCTGCCAGCCACGTGACTCGGACAAACTGAAGGCGAGTGGCGCAATCTCGTCGTGTGTCGGGGAGAGGCAACGGGCGGTGTATCCCTTCATCCCCACTCAGCAGCGGTGTCCGCGGTGGCGATATCAGCTAGCTTTCTTGTGACTCTCTTTCTCCTTGGTCACCGACTGCGACGCCTGTGGGCTGAGGATGCGCACTCGGAATTTGTGCTGCGGGCTGAGTCAGCCAGGTTTCGAAACGCGTCTCGCCGAGTCGTGCGTTATCGCCCGGAACCAGTGTTCTCTCGCTGAGTTTCGCTCCAGCGTAACGCGCGTTTGGATCAGCGATGACTTCGCGGGGATCCTTGAGTGTGGCCAAGCGTCGCCGGACTAGTTCATCCACACGAAACTGTTCCGGGTCCCCCGATTTCGACGGTGCCATTTAGCGGCGGGCCTACCGCAACCTTGCCTACGGCACTCGCGACATCGTCAGCCGACATCGGCTGGAAAAGCACAGGAGGCAAATGAACCTTGCCGCCGACCATGGAAATGTCGGCAAGGCCCTTAAGGAACTCGAAGAACTGCGTCGCGTGGACGATGGAGAAGGGGATCGATGATTCTTTAATCAGTTTCTCCTGGGCCATTTTTGCGCGGAAGTAGCCGCTCTCCAGCAGGCGCTCAGTTCCCACCACTGACAACGCAACGTGATGTCCCACCCCTGCGCCCGCTTCATAGGCGAGGAGGTTACGGGTTGATGTCTCGAAGAATTTCATCACCGCCGCGTCTTCCCACGAGGGAGAGTTCGATACGTCAACCACCACCGATGCACCCTTCAGCGCTTCCTCCAGTCCCTCGCCGGTGACGGTATTGACGCCAGAATCGGGTGATGCCGCGACCGCTTCGTGCCCGTGTTCATGCAGCTTGGGGACGAGCTTTGATCCGATGAGTCCACTGCCGCCGATGATTACGATTTTCATAGTTGTCTCCTTGATTTTCGACTTTTGTATTTTGAACCTGCCGGTTGTACTCGCTAAGACAGGACGCCCGAGCGTTTTGTGACAAGAAATACGTTGAGGAGATTGCGAATGTCGTGCGAGAGCATGCTGCCATATTCTTTTCGATCGTGGTCCGGGCCGAAAGATTCAGTGGTATGTTCGTTGAATCTACTGGCTTTAACAACGAGGAGACCACCAAAAAGTATGAGGTTGTGTCATTGGATACCAGCCTTCTGATGGCGGAAGGGAAGTTGGTCAGCCTGCGCAACCTCTCAGTTCAAGCGGCAAAAGCCAGGGCCGAAGTGTCTCTGCTGAACGCAAAAAACTTCAGCAGACGGTGAAAACAAGGCCCGCAGCCGGTGGTGAATGTGCCGTTTTGAAAGGGCACGGCTCCAGATCACCGATAAATCACCGCTAGATCACCCACAAATCACCGCTGGTGCATTGTCTTCGCAAGCGAATTAACGCACACTCGGCACGAATTCGAACCGGATTAGCGATTTCGGTTTCCGGCGGGGAGCGATTTAGACCGCAGCACAACCGGCGACGACCTTGGCTCAGATCGTCGCCACAACCTAATGACCACAGGAGGTCACCATGAAAACCGAGAGTATGGATTCGCAAACAAGGAAAACTGGGATCATTGCGGCGTGTCTGGTGATGCTTGCCATGCTGTCGACGGGAAACGCCTATGCCGGTACGGTGGGCTGTGCGATAGGCGGCGGTAATACCCCGGCCGGTTGGACGCTGAACGGAGTGGGTGGTGGACTTGCTGCTAACGCCGCGCCCTTCATCGGACCAAGCGGATCTGCTACCGACTGCTACATCGTCACGGACACTGGCGGTGGCTTCCCTGGGAATGTTTCGACGGGCTTCTACCCCAGTGGATCTGTCGTCCAAGTTCCCGGCACTGCGAACGGAAGCCAAATGATTTCGAACGTCTTCACAGCTCACGCTGGCTCGAAGCTCAACTTTGACTTCATGTTCGCCACCAATGACGGTTCAGGCGCCTTCTCCGACTGGGCCAATGTGGCTTTGGTACCGACGAACGGCGGAACGCCGCTCTTTCTCTTTACAGCACGTACTGGCGCCGGCAACCAGGTGGTGCCAGGATTTGGATTCCCTGGTTTCCCGCCAGGGTTAGTGCTGACGCCGGGCAGTGCATTCTTGCAAGGCGATCAGTGGTACCTGGACGCCCTAACCGGTGGCACCAACGGAAGTGACCCGAGCGCGACACAATACGGCCCCGGTCGATATGATGGCGGGCCCGGAGGCAGTTCCGATTGGAATAACGCGGTATTCACATTTGACGCTAGCGATGCCGGCACCTATCAGTTGGAATTCACCGTTGCAAATGTTGGGGACACAGCCTATTCGAGCGCTCTGTTCTTCAGCGGACAGTCGATCTCGACGTTCGCGCCGGAGCCGGGCACATTGATCCTTTTCGGTACGAGTGCCTTGGGACTGGCGGGGATTCTTCGACGCAAGTTGAAGATCTAGGCTGGTTTGAGTATGACGTTTTGAACCAAAAGGCGGGAGCCGCAAGCTCCGGCCTTTTACTTCGTGCTCCAACGGGGCTCATCCGTTTTGAGCCAGAATCCCGAGCAAGCGGGGGCAAGACACTGGGGATAGATAACGAAAACAGGATCTCCATAAGACTGCGTGGGCTCTGCAAGGGCCATGGAATCAGTCAGTTATCCAGATCACCGATAAATCACCGCTAGATCACCCACAAATCACCGCTGGTGCATTGTCTGCGCGAGCCAATTAACGCACACTCGGCACGAATTTGAACCGGATTAACGAATTCGGTTTCCCGCGGTGAGCGACTTGACCGCAGACCAACCGGCGACGACCTCGGCTCAGATCGTCGCCACCACCTAATGACCACAAGGAGGTCACCATGAAAACGCTAGCTATTAACAATATCGTCATGGCGTTCACGCCATTCCTGGTATGCAGGACAAACCCCAGCCCCAGTCATAAGACAGCCTCCATGTCACCGACCACCGATGCCAAGGGCGTCGCTGTGAGTAAGAACAACAAGCCGATGGCGGTCTCTGCCTTGCGCAAGTCAGCGGTGCTCTCTGCGGCCTTGACTTTAGGAATTACGGTTTTGGCGATTGTCGCTACCATGGGTACTACAGCAAACGCCCAGACTCTGACACTCACACCAGCTGGAATTAGCTTGGGATTCACTCTCTCTACCTTTGCGACCCTTGACCCCGGTAACACTGGTTGCTGTGGCGGTCCGTTCGGCGTAGCTCTGGCCGCTCCCGATCGCGTCCTTGTCTACAATGTCGGTGACGGCACACGATACGTGTTCCACGACGTTGACGGTCAGACCACGGGGAGCGCCATTACCTCGACTACGCTGAACCCTACAGGAGCGTTAGCCTACGCTACCGCCGGCGGTTTAGCGTACGGTGGCACTACCCAGTTTGGCCAGTTCGCTCAATACGACACTAGCGGAAATGTAAGCAAGATCCTGACGGGCGTTCCCGAAACGACATTACGCGGCATGTGGGGCAATCCCGTGAACGGGCATATCCTGGCAACAACCTACCAGGAAACGATCATCGACATTAATCCAAGTGCGAACGGCGGGACTGGCTCCTCCAGGACAGTGGCAGGCGGACCATCCTTCGCCTGGGACGGACTCACTGTGTCGCCAGATGGCAAGACTGTCTACGGCGAGAGTAGTGGTTCTATCTTCGGCTTTAACATCGCTACCGGGAATTCAGGTTTTCAACTCTGGCTTCCTGGCGGGCGGCCCAGACGGTATGGGCGTGATTAGCAGCAACAACCAACTATCAACGGAGACCTGATCGTCAATTTCAACGGCAACGGTGTCAATACCGGGTTCGTAGATCTACTGGATCCCAATACCCTTCAGCTGACTGTCATCGCTTCTGGGGGTACGCGCGGAGATTATGCTTCGCCGGATCCCACGAACGGCACACTGTTCCTGGACTACTCCGACGTCGTATACCGCCTCTCCTGCGGTGAAAACTGCAGCATTGGTGGCGGTACCACCCCCGAGCCCGGCAGCATCATGCTGTTCGGCTCCGGAATCCTCGGACTCGCGGGAATGCTTCGCCGCAGATTAGTGGGATAGTCTGGCGCAACAACTGAACCTATTGAGCCGCTCTTCGGGGCGGCTCTTTTTCATGAAAGGTGCCGGCCCCAGCAGTGCCCGCTGGGCCTCCAACTGCTTCATTCCCGACCCGCTGCCAACGCTAACCGCCTAAATCACGCGATCATAAGTCTGCGCGCGCACTGCAAGCGCTTTGGAATGAATCCGTTATCCAGATCACCGAAAAATCACCGTTAGATCACCCACAAATCACCGCTGGTGCATTGATAGCGCGGACGAACCGGCGCATTGTGCGTTCATGAGAGCGGAAAACGAGCACAACTGGCCACTCTGCTCTCAGTTCGAATGTGCACCCGGGGGCAGGCGAACCATCCTGCCTCCGGGTGGCGAGGCAAGGTCCGAGCTTATAACCGGCGACGACCGGAAGATTCACTCTAGAGGAAAGGACGAGTTCCAATGAAGACCGACAAACGAAAGCTTTACCGGGCCACAGAGACCCTGTTCCGCGCGTTTCACTACCTTCAGCCCAGGATGCGCGGGGGACAGCTGGCTCCGCCGCAGCCCATGAATGGCGAGGCGCTGGCGGGATGCATCTTGCACGGCTGTATGTCCCGGCTAGTCCGGGAACTGCAGGAGCAAGCCAACCCGGCCTGGCGGGCCGATCACCAGAGCTCGACAGCAGATCAAGTGCTCTATGAACGGCGAAGCTGCTGATCTGAGAAAGATTTTGGGAGAGCATCTGTTCCCGAAACTACGCGAACGCAAGTTCGCACAACGTCAACCCTGCGCCGCTCGAACTTCGATCGTCGCCACAACCCATGACCACAAGGAGGTCACCATGAAAACGCAACTTCGTTTCGCTTCACTGTCACTGCTCACAATTCTGTGTCTTGCGCTGGGCGCTCCCGCCTTCGCGCAAATTATCTATCAAAATGGTCCGACAAATGGCAACTTGAATGGGTTCTTTATCGATGGTCCTGGCACCGGCCATCCCAATGGCCAAGACATTTCCAACCAGTTTACCCCCAATTTGTGTCCAGGGGGAGGCTGCGTCGGCGGCACGGCCACCGTTCTTACCTTCGCCGAGTGGGTACCCATCGGCACCACCCCGATGAGTGTTGCGTGGGCACTCGGTAGTACTCCGTTCGGCAATGAGCTAGGTGGTGATCTGGGGAACCCGGTAGCTCTCACTAGTACCCATCACTTGTTTGACAACACCTCCGGCTACTCCATCTTTGAGAATACAGTGGGCATCTCTGGCAACTTGTCCGATCCCAACGGGACGTACTTTCTCAGCCTGAGTCAGGCCCAGGACAGCGGCGGCACCTTCTTAGACGCGTGGGACGTCAATGAAGGTCCAGCGTTTTGCTCCTTCCGGAACCCCAACGGGAGTGGCGATTGTCCGGCGACTGAATCGGAATCGTTCACCATCGGCGGCGGCTCCGGCGGGACGACTCCTGAGCCCGGCAGCCTCATGCTGTTCGGCTCGGGCATACTCGGCGTCGCGGGGGTGCTGCGTCGAAGGTTAATGGGATAGTTTGGTCTAATAACTGAATCTGTTGAGCCGCTCTTCGGGGCGGCTTTTTTATGTGCATAACGCCGATTGCTGCCGCGCTACCGGACCTACAACAGCTGTGCCCGAACATCTGCCGAATTCGCCGCTAAATCGTTCGATCACTTAAACCGCCTCGCCGTAACAGCCTTTGGAATGAGTCGCTTATCCAGATCACCCATAGATCACCGATAGATCACTCACAAATCACCGCTGGTGCATTGTCTTCGCAAGCCAATTAACGCACACTCGGCACGAATTTGAACCGGATTAGAGAATTCGGTTCCTGGCGGTGAGCCATTCAGACCGCAGACCAACCGGCGACGACCTCAGCTCGGATCGTCGCCACAACCTAAATGACCACAAGGAGGTCACCATGAAACCGCATATCGCCAAACAGCACATCAACGTCGCAGTTCAACCCGAACCACCTATGAAAACCAGATCTTGCTGGTCACGGTTCACGCTGACTTTGGTTGCATTGTCACTTACGATCGGAATTGCTGGGTCGGCCATTCCGGCCGCGGCTGGTCCCCTCATCGGTTCGGCAACACTTAACTTTCCCGGTCCCTGCCCGGGCGCCACTTGTGGTACCACTCCGCCCGGTATTACACCCACCATCGGCTTTCCCCCCAGCGGCGGTTTCACGGGAACGTGGACCCCGCCCGTTGGGCTCCCCTGGCAGGGAACCTTTTCCGGCGCGGGGCCCTATCCCGACCATAACCCAGGCACTAGCACATGGAGTTTCTCCGGCATAGGACCAACGGGCGTCCTGCCCGTAGGTACCTTCTTCGGTTTCGGTGACCTTGACAATGGCTCAGGACAAGACGAACGGTACACACTAGACGCGACCTATCACGGGAATCCTGTCATATCGGCGTGGCTCAGTGATCCAGTCTATTGTTCGGCCGGGAATTTGTCCGAATGCGTTCAGGCCAACATGCCCGAATTCTCCTTTAACTCAAGCACTGGGGAGTACCAATTTGACGGCAACCACGTGCCGGGCAATCCCACAATTGCGGTTTGGATCACCACCAACACACCTATCGATGGCTTGACAGTGGTGGAATCCCAGTTCAACAACTCCTTCGCTCTAGCGGCGCCAACTCCTGAACCCAGTTCCTTGCTCCTGTTGGGGAGCGGGTTGCTCGGACTAGCCGGTGTAGCTCGCCGCAAGCTAATGGGGTAAGCACGAGCCAGTAAAGGGAGGGCATACGGCTCTCTACTGGCTGGCTTTGTTTAGCCGGGAGTAGAGCAGGCTCTACTCCCGAGAAGGCTTAAGTGAGGGAATAGTTCCCGAACTATGCGTGCGCAATGCTTCGCATAGTACAACCCGGCGCCGCTCGTCTTCGACCGTCGCCACAACCTAATGATTACAAGGAGGTCACACCATGAAAAAACAACTTCGTATTGCTTCACTGTCGCTGCTTACAATTCTGTGTCTCGGAATGGCCGCGACCCCGGCCAGGGCAGGGATTCTCTATGACAATGGCCCGATTAACGGCACGGTCAATCGCTGGGACATCAAGCATGGCTCGGGCAATGCCGTATCCGACTCATTCTTTCTCACGGCAAGCATGTCGAACGTAGAAAGCGTTCATTTTGGCATGTGGACCGAGGTGGAAGCACGGCCCTCGACGGTCGACTGGGAGATCGGGAGTGCTCCGTTCGCGGCCGATAAGGGCTTCGGCACCGCTTCCCTTAGCTGGAATTACGTGGGTTACAACGGAGGATGTTGTGACATCACCGAGGCCAGCTTTACATTCCCCAGCATCAACCTGGGCCCGAGTCAATACTGGCTCACCTTATCGAATGCTGTTGCCTGCGGGCCCTTCGGATGTAACGGCCTGGTGGGCTGGGACGAAAACAACGGCGCCGGCTGTGGTGGTACCGGCGGCGGCGCGAACTGCCCGTCCACGGCCTATTTTGACAACACCCTTGGCACAATTCCTTCCGAATCTTTCACTATCGACGGAACTGCATCTCCTGAGCCCAGCAGCCTCCTGCTGTTTGGTTCCGGCATCCTTGGCCTAACTGGGGTCTTTCGGCGGAGGCTAATGGGATAGTCTGGCGAACAACTAAACCTATTGAGCCGCTCTTCGGGGCGGCTTTTTTTCATGAAGGACTGTCATGTCCCGATGGTGCCTCAGCAGCTTCCTCTCCTATCGCCTTCCAGACTCTACCGAAGCTAACCACCTACATTCTTTCGATCGCTAAGACTGTAATCCCCCTGCAAGCTCCTTGGAATGAGTCGGTTATCCAGATCACCGATAGATCACCGCTAAATCACTCACAAATCACCGCTGGTGCATTGTCTTCGCACGCCAATTAACGCACACTCGGCACGAATTCGAACCGGATTAGCGATTTCGGTTTCCGGCGGTGAGCGATTTGGACCGCAGAACAACCGGCGACGACCTTAGCTCAGATCGTCGCCACAACCTAATGACCACAAGGAGGTCACCATGAAAACGCAAATCAGCAAACAGCACGCCAATGTAGTCGCAGTTCAACCTCTAACCACGTTTCCTACTGAATCTCGTATGAAAAAGCGCGGCATCTTGTCTAGACTTTGGTTCGTCGCCGCGCTAACCCTCTGCTGCGGGGTCGTCCGAGCTGACAACACGGTCCCGTTTTATACGGGTAGTTGGCAGACAATAGGATTCGGTGACAGCTGGAATCCCGGAGATACAACGATCGTGAGCGATACGGAGTTTGTCTCGCCTACCTTAAACTTCGCTTTTGATTTTTCTGCTCCCATTACAAACCTCACGGTAAGCGGTAATTGCAGCTTCAGCTGCGACTTCACAGGAAATATCGATTCGGGCACTGTCTCCTTCGGTGGATATGACAATTTCGGACAACATCCACCGTACAACTTCACTGGATCCATCCTTTCTGGGGGTACCTTTGGCGCCTGGGAGACGTGCGATCAGATCAGTTGTGAATGGCAGACGCACGTGACCTTTGATTTCGGCAGCCAATCCAGCGACTACGGCTGGTTGTCGACCGGCAACATGCGGTATATTGGCGGTTGCGCCGACGGTGCATGCGAGGAGATTGGCACGCTCTCTCAGCACACCCTCGCCCCCGAACCAGGTAGTCTCATATTGTTTGGCTCCGGAATTCTCGGCCTCGCCGGGGTAATACGCCGAAGGTTGATTAGATAGTTAGGCACACCCGCTGAACCTTGCGAGCCGCTCTGGGGCGGCTCTTTTTATGTGGCGGGCGCCGCGCCAGCAGCGCCGCCGGTCTGACAAGTGCCCTTGTCCCCAACCCCTACCGAAAACCAAGCGCCTAGATCATTCGATCCTAAGACTGCATCGCACCGCAAGAGGCTCTGAATCAGCCGCTTACCCAGATCACCGATAAATCACCGCTAGGTCACCCACAAATCACCGCTGGTGCATTGTCTTCGCCAGCCAATTAACGCACACTCGGCACGAACTCGAACCGGATTAGCGGATTCGGTTCCCGGCGGTGAGCGACTCGACCGCAGAACAACCGGCGACGGCCTCGGCTCAGATCGTCGCCACAACCTAATGACCAATAGGAGGTCACCATGACAACCCCGATCACGAGGAAACTTCTTTTCCTGTTTGTAGTGCTCGGTACCACATGCGGCGCATTTGCTGACATCACGTTTTGGCAGAACAGCAGCAACGGGACCGCCACTATACTATGCGATACCTATTTGCCCAGTTGCGGCGGGTCAGGTTGGATCCTGTACGACGATTTCGTCGTCTCCGGGCAGACCAAAATCACAGACTTTACCTACACAGACTTTTTCAGCACCGGACAGATCAGCAGCTACGTCAGCACGAAGTGGTTCGTATTTGGCCCAAACGCGGCAGACCCTTTCGGTTCTCCAGCATATTCGGGGACCGCCGTAGCCACCAGTGTGCTCAACGGCGATGGAAGTTATACGTTCAGCATCACTGGATTGAACCTTGCAGTGACGAACGGTACATGGATCGTTGGTTTCTCTAATGTCCTGAACGATCCCAACGCGGTCACGACGCGTGCGGCTTCGGACGATCTCCGCCTTCCAGAGTGGTGGCAGCAGAGCACCGATGGAAGCCACCAATACACCCTGGACGGCAACTCGGCATTCAGCGTCAGTACCAGCGGAACTCCTGAGCCCGGCACGTTAATAACGTTCGGTTCAGGCATCCTCGGCCTCGCAGGAGTGCTGCGCCGGAGGTTAATGGGATAGTTTGCCACAACCCCTGAATCTCTTGAGTCGCTCTTCGGGGCGGCTCCTTTTCTATGGCACGAGTAACGGATGCTACCAATGCCGCTACATAAAACTTCTGCTGCCTGCAACCTCTACAGCCTTTAACGACCTAAATCATTCGATCACCAAGACTGCACGTGCGCCGCAAGAGGTTTGGGATGAGCCGGTCATCCAGATCACCGTTAGATCACCGTTAGATCACCCACAAATCACCGCTGGTGCATTGTCTTCGCAAGCCAATTAACGCACACTCGGCACGAATTTGAACCGGATTTCCGATTCGGTTCCCCGCGGTGAGCGACTTGACCGCAGAGCAACCGGCGACGACCTCAGCTCAGATCGTCGCCATAACCTAATGACCACAAGGAGGTCACCATGAAAACCCAAATCACCAAACCGCACCTCAACATAGTCGCAGTCGACCCCTGAAGCGAATATTAAAACTAGATCTTGCTTGTCACTGTTCACGTTGACTCTGATTGCGTTGTCACTCACCTTCGGAATTGCAGGGTCGGCTATTCCGGTTGCTGCTTCTGACCTCAACAGTACGAGTGTAGTGCAACTTACGTATTCCGGTTGCCCTGCCTGTGGCACCAATCCGCCGGGCATCACACCCACCATCCACAACATCGCCGGCGGTTTCACGGGAACGTGGTCCGCGCCCGCTGCGCTCCCCTGGCAGGGAACCTTTTCCGGCGCGGGACCCTATCCCGACCATAACCCAGGCACTAGCACATGGAGTTTCTCGGGCATAGGCGTCCTGCCCGCGGGCACCTTCTTCGGTTTCGGTGACCTTGACAATGGCTCAGGACAAGACGAACGGTACACACTAGACGCGACCTATCACGGGAATCCTGTCACAACAGCCTGGCTGAGTGGTCCAGTCTATTGCTCGGCCGGGAATTTATCCGAATGCGTTCAGGCAAACATGCCTGAATACTTCTGGAACTCAACCACTGGGGAGTACCAATTTGACGGCAACCACGTGCCAGGTAATCCCACAATTGCGGTTTGGATCACCACCAACACACCTATCGATGGATTGACAGTAGTGGAATCCCAGTTCAACAACTCCTTCGCTCTAGCGGCGCCAACTCCTGAACCCAGTTCCTTGCTCCTGTTGGGGAGCGGGTTGCTCGGACTAGCTGGTGTAGCTCGGCGCAAGCTAATGGGGTAAGCACGAGCCAGTAAAGGGAGGGCATACGGCTCTCTACTGGCTGGCTTTGTTTAGCCGGGAGTAGAGCAGGCTCTACTCCCGAGAAGGCTTAAGTGAGGGAATAGTTCCCGAACTATGCGTGCGCAATGCTTCGCATAGTACAACCCGGCGCCGCTCGTCTTCGACCGTCGCCACAACCTAATGATTACAAGGAGGTCACACCATGAAAAAACAACTTCGTATTGCTTCACTGTCGCTGCTTACAATTCTGTGTCTCGGAATGTGTTAGGCCTGTCATTGCCGCTCACTTCTTCCTCTCCACCAGGAAGTGCGCGATCTCTTGCAGGGTCGCGGCACGCTCGCCAAACTGTTCCAGCGCAGCCTCGGCGGCGGCTACTAGCTCGTCCGCCTTCTTCCGCGAAGCGCCGATCCCGAACAGCGCGGGATAGGTCGCCTTTTCATGCGCGGTGTCTTTGCCAGCGGTCTTGCCCAACTGTTCTGAGGTCTGCGTCACGTCAAGTACATCGTCCACGATCTGAAAGGCCAGCCCGATGTTCTGACCGAAGTCGCGCAGCCGCTGGAGCTGCAACTCATCGGCTCCGGCGTACATGCCGCCGGTGACGACACTCGCCGTCAACAGTGCGCCCGTCTTGGAGCGATGGATGTACTCCAGCGCCTGCGCATCGGCGCGCGTGTGTTCAGCCTCAAGATCCATTACTTGCCCGCCAATCATGCCACCGATGGTTCCGGTGGCGTGCGCGATCTCGGCGATGATGGCGACGCGTGCTTCCGCCGGGCACTGCAACTTAGCGAGCACTTCGTAGGCGTAGGTCTGCAGGGCATCGCCCGCAAGGATGGCCGTCGCTTCGCCGAATGCCTTGTGGCAAGTAAGACGGCCTCGGCGCAGGTCGTCATTGTCGAGCGCGGGAAGGTCGTCGTGAATCAGCGAGTACGTGTGAAGCATCTCCAGCGCCGCACCCAACTCCTCGACGCCTTCGGGAATGCAGCCTTCGATCATCTGCGCCGCTTCCATGCACAGGATGGGCCGCAGACGCTTTCCTCCGGCAAACACGCTGTGCCGCATTGCCTGGTGGATAGATGCAGGATGCTGCGAAGCCGGAGGAAGCAGGCGCTCGAGCGCTTCGTCGGCAATGATTCGACCTTGTTCCAGCGTGTCCTTGAGCATGAATAGGGCAGTATAACAATCGCGACTACTTCGCCACCCGCGCCGCAATCCATTGCGCGCACTCGCGCGTCCCCAATAAACCTCCTGCATCGACCGTCGTTTTATTCGCGCGAACGGCCTCGAGCACAGCATTCTCGATTTTCTGCGCTTCGGCGTTCAGGCCGAGGTGCGCCAGCATCATCGACGCCGTCAGAATCGAGCCCACGGGGTTGGCAATGTCCTTTCCCGCTATCGGGGGCGCCGAGCCATGCACTGGCTCAAACATCGAAGTGCGGCCAGGATGGATGTTTCCACTGGCGGCCATGCCGAGCCCGCCTTGCAGCGCGGCAGCGAGGTCGGTAACGATATCGCCGAACATATTATTGGTGACGATGACGTCGAGCGAGCGGGGCTCGCGTACCATCTGCAGGCAGAGCGCATCCACGTACATATGCTGCGTCTGGATGTCAGAATATTCTTTGGCAACTTGCTTGAAGACGCGCTGCCACAGGCCGCCGGCGTAGGTCATCACGTTTGACTTATCTGACATCAAGACTTTCTTGCGGCCATTGGCCCGCGCGTACTCGAAGGCGAAGCGAATAATGCGCTCCACTCCCTTGCGCGTGTTGATGTCTTCTTGCGTGGCGACCTCATCAGCCGTGCCGAATTTGAAGTTGCCGCCCATGTCCATGTAGACGCCTTCGGTGTTCTCGCGGATTACCGTGAAGTTGATGTCGTCAGGGGAGGCGTTTTTCAGTGGGCATAGCGAGGCGTCGAGCAGTCGCACCGGACGCACATTTGCGAACAGATCCATCTTGAAGCGCATGCCCAGCAGAATTTCTTTGGCGTGGATATTGCTGGCCACGCGCGGATCGCCGAGCGCACCGACGAAGATCGCGTCGAAGTCACGCGCCAGCATCTGAAAGCCGTCTGCCGGAATGGTGGCGCCATCGATTAGGTAGCGGTCGGCTCCCCAGTCGAAGCTGGTGAACTCGATGGCTGCCCCGCTGGCGCGAATGACTTCAAGAGCGTTAGGGATGACTTCTTTGCCGATGCCGTCTCCCGGAATCACAGCGATGCGTTTCTTGGGACTCACGGGAAAATAGTAGCACTCAGTACGCCGCCATCAGCTGTCAGCCAGGCATCAGGGGTCGTACTCGAAGTGGTCGCAACCGCACTCATCCCAAGGAGCAGCGCTCGACGGTGGCGTATAGGTGGACGTAGAGACTTGGGCTACGCGATTACCGGCAGTGTGCCTCAGCCGGAGTTGAGCTTTCAAGCCGTGAGTCGAATGACCAAGAACCAGGCCCAGCGACAATGAGAAATAGCAGGGACATGAACATGGAGAAATCCGTACGCGCATCGCTCAGCATGAACCAAAATCCTTGGTTGCTCCTGGACAATTCGGGGATCTTCGTCGCGGCGATCGCGGTACAAATGACGATGAGCAGGGGAATGGCAGCGATGCGCGTCACTAGGCCAAGGAGGATTAAGAACCCGCAGACCATCTCAAAAGCGCCTACAAAGTGCGCCGTAAACGCGGGATATGCGAATCCGATCTTCATAAACCGAGTGACCCCCATGTTGGGATCGATGTACTTCAGCACTCCTTGCGTGAAGAAGATCAAGCCCACGGCAATCCGTATCAGGATGATGGCCTTCATGCGAACCGGCACGAGTTTACGTTTCCACTCAGCACTCATTATCTGCGCTCCCAGATGCACAAACATCAAAATGCGTAAGCCGAGAATGGTCGCGGCCGGGTTTTAAAAGTCAGAAGCCTGCAGCAGGGGTACTTTCGTTCCGTCTTCCGGAAATCATCAACAACCCAGTGCTGCCCACACCCTTTATTAGGATTGCGTGAAGGCTGCGAATCCGGACCCGCCGAGGTACATTATAATCGAAGCTCGATAACGATATTAGATATGACCAGTAGCAACGTCTCTCAACAATATCTCTATTCGGGACTGATCCGGCTGCACATACTTCATCACGCCTGTCACGAACCGATCTTCGGGCTGGGGATGATTGAAGAACTGTCGCGTCACGGCTATCGCCTAGTCCGGGCACCCTCTACCCGATCATGCACGGTCTCGAAAAGAAGGGGTTACTTCGCGCGGAAAAAGAGCAAGTAGCGGGTAAGATCCGGCGGGTATATTCGACTACACCGCGTGGACGAAAAGCTCTGGATTCCGCCAAAGAGAGGGTTCGCGAACTGTTCGGCGAGCTCTTTGAAGATTAAGGAGTGACATCGTCATGAGTGTTTCCCGCCGTAATTTTCTGAAGATGGGTATCCACTTCACTCAGGTACCCCCAACAGGTTGTGGTTTGAGGACCAGCCCGTCCTCGCGGACTCGATGATCGATCGGTAGGTTGTGGGCTCCGCCGCTACAGCCTGCTGCGCCAGTCGGAAAAACAGCTTTCCGCGACTCCGCGATTTGCGCCGGTTGAACCGGAAGGTGAACTCGTCCAGGTAGTAATCCAGATGCTCAATGCTCACCGCTCCCTGATGCGTACCCAGCAGCCAGCGCTTTAGGAGCGACACCACCCGATGAACTCGCGGCAACAGCTCGGAAGGCGATTGCTTGTTCCCCCGAAGAAAACTGATCTTGTGAACGTACCCGTGGCTCTGTAACGGAGCATAGCCCAACCAGCCGTCGGTGTGGACCACGTGGCCGGGTTCCACGGACTCTTCCACGAAGGGAATCAGACTTCGGGCCGAGACGTTTGGGATGCGCCGCATCCGAATTCGCCCGATCCCTTGGCCGTCCTCCTGGGCTGCGACCACAATCAACGCCTTGCTGTCGGTCTGTCAACCGCGAACACCCTCTTCCAACCCACCCAGATATGTTTCATCCACTTCGACTTTCCCCGAGAGTCGCTCCCGTCCTGGCCTCACCATAGCCCGCCGCAGTTTGTGCAGCCACGCCCAGGCTGTCTGGTAGCTTCCCAGACCCAAGACTCGCTGTAGGCCCAAGGCGCTGACGCCGTTCTTCTGGCTGGTCACCCACCACATGGCACGAAACCAGACCGTCAGCGGCGTCCGTGTATCCTGGAAAATCGTTCCTGCCGTCACCGATATCTGATAGCTGCAACGCGAACACTGCCAGAGCCCCGATCGGAGCGGCCAAGCTTTGCCATCATCGCAGCGCGAACACCGAAACCCTTCTGGCCAGCGCAGGCGGAACAGATACTCTCGGCAGGCTTGCTCGCTGCTAAATCGAGATTCGAGTTCCGCCAGAGTCCGGGCATCGCTTTTCCGCCGAACTGGTGGCCACCGCGCTCAAGGACACGCCGGTTGTTATGGTTACGGGGCCCCGCCAGTGCGGCAAGACCACGCTGGTCCGCGATTTGGTCGCGGGCAATCGCGAATTCATCACCATGGATGACGACACGGTACTGGCTGCGGCACGCAGCGATCCCACTGGGTTGGTGCGCGCTCTCGATCGAACGACTATTGACGAAGTACAGCGAGTGCCCGACCTCCTCCGGGCTATCAAGAAGTCAGTGGATGATGATCGCCGGCCCGGCCGGTTTCTGTTGACGGGCTCAGCCAATATCCTGACTCTGCCTCAAGTCTCAGAGAGTCTAGCCGGCCGCATGGAGATCGTGAGCCTTCTGCCCCTCTCGCGGGCTGAAATCCGAGGCAAAAAGCCGGGTTTCCTCAAAGCAGCGTTCGATAGCAAACTTGGCAAACCCGCGGAGCTGATGATCGGCAAAGACCTAGTACAAGCCGTGCTGATTGGCGGTTACCCCGAAATGCTGCGGCGCGAAGATCCAAAGCGACGCCAGACATGGGCACGCGATTACGTAAGAGCCATCGTGCAGCGGGATGTGCGCGAGGTTGCCGACGTGGAAAAACTCGACCAAATGCCGCGTCTGCTACAGGTTCTTGCCCACCATTCTGGCCAGCTCACCAATTTCACGCAGATAGGCGGCCAAGTTGGGTTTGACGACAAGACCACAAGGAAATACGTCGCCATCCTGGAGCAGTTGTTTCTCGTTCGTCGGGTGGAACCGTGGTTTCGGAACCAGTTGAAGCGTTTGGTAAAGACGCCCAAGCTGCATTTCCTTGACTCCGGCCTGCTCGGCGCACTCTTAGGAGCTACTGCAGAGCGGGTCGCGAAAGACCGGTCAATCTTCGGACCGCTGCTGGAAACGTTTGTTTTCTCTGAGGTGTTGAAACAGGCGTCTTGGTTTGGTGAGAGTTGCGCTTTATATCACTACCGGGACAAAGATCAGGACGAGGTTGACCTTGTGATTGAAGCGGGAAGTGGCGCATTGGTCGGTATCGAAGTCAAGGCGAGCGCTACCGTGAATGCTGGCGACTTCAAGGGACTCCGAAAGTTGGCGGAGGCCTGCGGCGATAACTTCAAGCTGGGAGTGGTTCTCTACGATGGCGGAAGGCCGGTCCCCTTCGGCGACCGTCTTGTTGCTGCGCCAATGTCTTGCTTGTGGGCGTGACTCGAATTTTCGCGGTCTTCGGGCGCGAGTGGATGCAGGTGTTGCAATACGTCATTACACGAGAACCTGAAAATGTGTAACAGATGTGCAAGCCATGCTCACTACAGCATTTTCTGAGTAAACCTAATTGTTTCAGTGGGATGGATTTTACACTCGTTCGTTATAAGCGGGTGTCAGGTCCGCTGCGTCTGCCTCGGAGTGCATCTGATGCGGTGAGCTAGCGCCAGCTAGCCGCATATTCTGTAGGTTTTTGTGCTGGTGCCGGGAGGGGGAGTCGAACCCCCAAGACCCGAAGGTCGGCGGATTTTGAGTCCGCTGCGTCTGCCAGTTCCGCCATCCCGGCTCTACTTGTAAGTGCCTGATTTTACGACCTGTTTATGGCTCTGTTCCCTTTTCATCCAAAATGACGAATGTGCAACTGTGTAAGAAAGCGTGTCGGTTTCCGCGGATTTCCACAGTTCGCTGTCACTTTGCCCGTGAAACGCTGTACCGGCGATTCTCAGGCTCAGAGCCCATTGCCAAGTCTATAAGAAAGCACCCGCACGAAATTCTACCACTTCATTAGGCTGCTATCTTTTGATTTCACTCGCAGCGGACGACTTGGCATCCGCGACATGGCCGAGCGGCGACAGGGGCTGCGTTTTCACGTCCCCGTAAGCATTCCTGTCAGTTCGCAATTTCAGGCAATGCGTATGCCAATCTCGCTGTTTCTTCGTCAGGTGATTTAGCGTCGGCGAGGGACTCTCTTTGCCGAGGCCTCGGATCCAGGTGGTTCACGGAACGGTTCCACAGAAATGCGCTCGTAACACACTTCCAGCACGGTCAAGTGTTCTGTACCGCCCGGCAATTGAAGGACTACGCTGTCACCCGCTGCCGACTTCATCAACGCGCGCCCCAGAGGTGACACCCAACTGATGTGGTTGCGGTTGAGATCGACCTCGTCGGTGCCCACGATGCTCACCACTCGCCCGCTCCCGCGGCATTGGCATAGCGCACGGTCGCTCCGAAGAATGCCCTCTTCGCCGCCTGCCCCGCTCTCGGAGCTTCCGGGTCCACCACTTCCGCGGCTTCGATTCGCTTGGTGAGAAAGCGAATCCGCCCATCGATCTGCCGCAGCCGCCGCTTGCCGTACTGATAGTCGGCGTTTTCACTGCGATCGCCGTTGCTGGCAGCCCACGCCACCACCTCCGTCACGGCCGGGCGTTCCCTGGTGAGCAGAAACCGGTGCTCATCTTTGAGGCGCTCCAGCCCGCTCCGCGTTATGTAGTTCTTGACTGGCGTCGCGGGTGCGTCCGGTTGTGGTTTTCTCGTGAACCCTTTTCCATCTCGTAATCCCTCCAGCGCTCTTTCCTACGCTGCCGTTCTTCTATTTCTATTGCGGATGCTCTCTCTCCACCCGTTCATTTTCCCGGCATGCTGCACGCGAGATCGGCCTTGCTCAACAAACGGACATCTCCAAATCATCAGGGCCTTCTGCCGAACATAGTTTGCGCATTTTGATAGCGAATTTTCTTCTTTTCCTCTGCCGTGAGATTGAGTTCCTCGAACGCAGCGAGTGTCTCCGCGAGAGTGAATTGAGGAAAATGTGAACCGAGCAGGACGTAGTTACACCTACACCGCGGATCATCCATACGAATTCGTCCCGGATCGGCGCATTCTTGACAAAACGGTCGTTCCCGCAATGTCGAAGTAGATGTTGTCCGCATACAGGCCTTTCGCCGTGCGAGCTGCCCGTATCACATTCCAGAAGCGAAAGTTCATGCCGCCCAGATGCGCATAGATGAACTTGGTTCTCGGTGCTGCAAGCGCGAGATTAAACAGTTTCTCGCTGTCTCCCGGGATGATGTTGAAGTTGTCCACCAGCACGATCATGCCCAGATCACCAGCACGAGTGACGACGGCCAGCACGCGCGGACCCGAGGGGTCGAACTTCTGCGTGTGCGGGTGCAGCTCGAGTACCTTGAAGCCAAGCGCGGCGACGCGCGTGACCTCTTCGATCGCGGCTTCGCCGTCATATGGATGGACCGTCGCAATGGGGAGCATCTCTGGGTGTTTCTTTGAAAGGGCGAAATGGGCGTCGTTGCTTTCTCTGATCTCGTCGGGATGCCCGCTCAAAGCCTGGTTTGGCCCGCCGAACCACATGCCACCAAAACCTACCAGATCAATTCCTGCTGTTTTCGCCTCCGTCTCGTACTGACGGAGTGACCTCTCGCCTTCCCAAAGATGGACATGACTGTCGAAGACCTGCTAGCAGGTGATTTCCTCGCCAGTAGCAAAACCAGGGCAATGAGTACAGTTTGAAGCCTCACAAAATTCTCCTGAAGTAAGACTGTAGACGGAAGGTCTCCGCGTCGTTTCACTAGGGCGGGTGGTCATCTTTGCATTGCACCATTCCCGCGGAGGGTGGCCCATCCTTGCTTTTTTGCAAGGGTGCGGGCGATGCTGCCGGCGCAACTCTTGTCCGTTCTACACCGCCCATTGCGTATGCCGTCGTCGTACCCGCCCTTCGCCTACGCGAAGGACGGGCACCCGCATCTGTGGTGG
>CAVXQI010000002.1:0-229082 GCA_963763725.1 uncultured Acidobacteriaceae bacterium | reverse complement strand
GGCGGTAGCCGCCGGCGTCAACGGCATATTCGTCGAGGTGCACGACAATCCCTCGCAGGCCAAGTCAGATGGCGCAATGCGCTCGATCTGAAGCTGCTGCCGGAAGTGCTCGATCAATTGAAAGCTATACACAACGTGGTACGACAGCTGCCTGCCCAGGAGTAGAACACTCAACTCCAATTCAATCTGATTTCCCGCCCTGGCCCCAAATCAAATACAAGCAGATGTACTAAGTGGTTTCGAAAACCGAAGACCGCCACGTACAAGCTCAAAGAATAAAGAGCCCGGAACCTGCAGACAGCATAGTGGCCAAGACACGGCGCATTCGGCGCTACGCTTAAGGCTCCGCCTGGTAAAACGAGATTGGTTTTAATGGCCAGGAGGGTAGATGACCGTGTTAGACCACCGCAAACCCGTCCAATCTGCCGAAGACGGCGACCAGTCAGAGACCGCAAAGAAAAGGGGCTCCCCGTGAAGCGAAGCCTTGGGGGGACGACCTTCTCGCTTACAAAGTGACCAGTCCCATCGACCACGTTCTGTAGAGGAATCTGATCAACCACCGAGCCATCCCTATCCGTAACGCGAACGATAAGAGTACTGTGAGGATTGCAACCATCTCCGTCGATGTGATACGTATTGTCGCCCACCGCTTGCAGGACTTCGTTAAGACGCGGATGAGGTTCGGGATTATTATTTCGCGACGGCTGCTTGATTATCCGCCCGCATCATAATGTCGGCGACTTGTTGATTGTCCGGGCTACGATCTGTCGCTGCAGATCAACGATTGTCTGTGCTAAGTCGATGCCACTGGCACCGTCAGGCAACTTCCCCGGTAATTTTGACATTTCCCTGGAAGAATCCGGCCTGCCCAGATGTGCTCTCGCCGTATACACCGATGCCAGAGCTCGAATTGAGACCTACGACACCTTTGCCACCAGTGCCCGCGCTGTGACCGAAAACACCGGTTCCGGCATCACCCGTCACACGGCCATAAACGCCCGCGTCACTGCTTTCCCCATACACACCCGCCAGGTGATTCGAATCTTTATCCCGACCAGCGAGGAGTCCTAGCGCATTGGTGCTGGTATTGTTACCCACGACGCCGCTATGAGTACCACCACTAGACCGCCCTACAACAGCATCATTGGTTTGACTCACACCTAATACGGCAATGCCAAATCCGCTAGATCCGCTCACCCCCTGGCCGGTCTGACTAGATCCGCTAACACCATTGCCTCCACCGTCGTCGTCGCCCCACACGCCGCTGTGACCACCGAGGGACCGCCCTACAACAGCATCATTGTTTTGACTCACACCGAGTACGGCCACACCCTTATCGCTGGATCCGCTTACCCCGTAGCCGCTCACACTGGATCCGCTCACACCGTCACCGCTCGTGCTTCCGGCGGTGAGCGCATTACCCGAGCCGGTATTTGTGATCGAGAGAGCGGCGGAAGCGCTCGACACGTTACCTGTAGAGGGCGCGTCAAAATTAGCTGCACCCATCGGTTTCCTCCTCTCACAGCCGGAATTTCCGTTTTAGCACACCACAGCCCGACACTATATACCCGCTTAGGGACTCCTTCAATGCCAATTTTGCTTTTAACTGGCCGAAAGCAACCCTTTGGCCGTAAAATATTGGGAGTTTACCGGCGGTTGCTATCCTCACTGATAGACCTTAGAGATCCCTGGTATTAGTCTGCCCAGTCAAATTACTGTGATGGCCCGCCATCGCGGGCGAAAGAAGGAGTTTCGCTTTGTCCAAGAAGACTTATCTGTTCACGTCCGAGTCGGTGACCGAAGGTCACCCGGACAAGATCGCTGATCAGATTTCGATGCAATTCTCGATGCCTGCCTGAAGGAAGACCCTTACAGCCGCGTGGCCTGCGAGACCCTGACCGCCACCGGCCTGGTTGTCATCGCCGGCGAAATCACTACCAAAGCTTATGTGGATTTTCAGTCGCTGGTGCGTGGCGTAGTCGCCTCTATCGGCTATGACAATGCGCTCTACGGATTCGATTCGAACACCTGCGCTGTGATTTCCAGCATCAACAAGCAGTCGGGTGACATCGCCATGGGTGTGGACACCGGCGGGGCGGGCGACCAGGGCATGATGTTCGGCTACGCGACCAATGAAAACGGCGATTACATGCCGACGCCGATTTCGTTAGCCCACAAGCTGTGCCAACAGCTAACCACAGTCCGCAAGAACGGCACTCTTCCTTACCTTCGGCCCGACGGCAAATCCCAAGTCACAGTGGAATACGACGAGAACCACAAACCGGTTCGCATTGATGCAGTCGTCATCTCCAGCCAGCACTCCGAGACGGTCACGACGGAAGAGCTGCGTGCTGACATCCTGAAGCACGTGATTCAGGCGGCGTTACCCGACCAGATGCTTGACGAGAATACCAAGTACCACATCAATCCGACGGGACGCTTCGTAATCGGTGGCCCTATGGGCGATACCGGACTGACCGGCCGCAAGATCATCGTGGACACCTATGGCGGCATGGGGCGTCACGGTGGTGGCGCATTCAGCGGCAAAGACCCGACGAAAGTTGATCGCTCGGCCTGCTACATGGCGCGCCACATCGCCAAGAACATTGTTGCCGCCGGACTGGCGGATCGTTGTGAAGTACAGCTTGCCTATGCCATTGGCGTGGCAGAGCCGGTGAGCGTTCTGGTCGATACTTTTGGCACCGCCAAGATTGACGAAGGCAAGATTGCCGATCTGGTGCGAGCCAATTTCAAGCTGACCCCGAAGGGCATCATCGAATCGCTCAATTTGCGTCGTCCCATTTACCGGAAGACCGCGGCCTACGGCCATTTGGACGTCCAGACCCCGACTTTACGTGGGAAACGACGGACAAAGCCGCGGCCCTGCGCGAGCAGGCCGGTCTGACAGAGGCGAAGGCTCAGAAATCCGCACAGGCGGCGAAGTAGTTTTTCCGGAAGCGGGGCGGAACACTCCGCCCCTCGGTACGAGTTTTTAAGTTTCGAGTTGAGTTAACGCCGCCAACGCTTTTCGCGTTTCCGTCGTGCGCCAGAACAATGGCTCGTACCTTTGAAACTTCTCCCACTTGAAACTTGAAACTCGAAACTCGAAACTTCACCAGGAGCTTATGTCAACTACATCCACTCGCGTCGCCGGCGATGTCGCCAATCTCGCACTTGCCGATATGGGCAAGAAGCGTATTGACTGGGCCAACCAGTCCATGAAGGTCCTGCAGATCATCCGCAAGGACTTCATCAAAAACCAGCCGTTGCAGGGCATCCGGATTTCCGCATGCCTGCACGTCACCGCCGAGACCGCCAACCTGGCGATTACTCTGCGCGATGGCGGCGCTGACGTTGTCCTCTGCGCCTCCAATCCGCTGTCCACCCAAGACGATGTTGCCGCCTGCCTGGTGCGGGACTACAACGTTCCGGTCTATGCGATCAAGGGCGAGGACAACGACACTTACTACTCGCATATCATGTCGGCGCTGGACCACAAGCCGAACATCACCATGGATGATGGCGCCGATCTGGTGACGATTGCGCTCACTAAGCGGACCGATGTTCTGGACGGCGTCATTGCCGGTACAGAAGAGACCACGACCGGCATCATTCGTTTGCGCGCCATGGCGAAGCAGGGCGTGTTGCGCTATCCCATTATCGCGGTGAACGATGCCGACACCAAGCATCTGTTCGACAACCGCTACGGCACGGGACAATCCACCATCGACGGCATCATTCGCTCAACGAACTTCCTGCTCGCCGGTTCCAAGTTTGTAGTCGCCGGCTATGGCTGGTGTGGACGCGGGCTGGCTAGCCGCGCGCGCGGTCTGGGAGCCGAGGTCATCGTCACCGAAATCGATCCCACGAAGGCCATCGAAGCCGTGATGGACGGCTACCGCGTGATGAGCATGGATGAAGCCGCCAAAATCGGCGACGTCTTCTGCACCGTCACCGGCAACAAGAGCGTTCTGCGTAAGGAACACTTCGACGCCATGAAGGATGGGGCCATCATTTCCAACTCTGGTCACTTCAATGTCGAGATCGACATTCCCGCGCTGGAGAAAATGTCGTCGTCGAAGCGCACCACGCGCAATTTTGTCGAGGAGTTCTCGCTGAAGGACGGCCGCAAGGTCAACCTGCTGGGCGAAGGCCGCCTAATCAACCTCGCCGCGGCAGAAGGCCATCCGGCCTCCGTGATGGACATGAGCTTTGCCGACCAGGCGCTGTCGGTCGAGTACCTGGTGAAGAACCACTCGTCACTGGAGAAGAAGGTGTATGTGGTTCCGGAGGAACTCGACAAGCGGGTCGCGAAACTGAAGCTGGAGTCGATGGGCATCAAGATCGACCGCCTGACTTCGGAGCAGGAAGAATACCTGGCGAGCTGGAACGAAGGAACGTAGGGCAGGGGCTCGGGATTAGGGGTTAGTGGTTAGTAGGGCGGGTGGACAGGCACCCTCACGATGGTTGCCTAGGTCACCCGTCCGCGCTTTACCTGTCTGTTATTTTTTCTTGGATCCAAGCGCCGTTTTCATCCTGGAAACATCCCAAAGACTTGTTGTCTCGGAATACCTCAATAACGTGCTCCATTAATCGTTTAATTTTTAGTTCAGGATGATCAACAATTTGAACGCTGCCGTCTGCAGGTTCGTCGACGCGCAAAATACTTCCTTCAATCTCGATACGCCGCAACATTTTAGTCTCCCTCGCTCCGCATTTCATTCAATACGGTCTCATCTAAGTTGCAATATTTGGTTTTAAAGGCATTAGGATCGTACTTCCGTTCCTGGATTGTCTGCTCGATCGCCATCAAACACCCAACACTTCGGATCTCCGGGCTTCGAGCCGCGAGTTTCGAGATGCTTCACCTCCAGCGTCCGCTCGTGCAACAAGAATACTTGTCCATGTTGAAGCATCAGCATCAATGCGTGATCGCCATCCGTTTGCAAATCGAATTCTCTCGTTCGTTTGAGGTCGCGTTCCAACCCGCTAGATTCAGATTGAAATTCGGCGATTCCTTCCGCGGTAAAGTCTTCCGGACTAAGTGGCGCCCCCAATTTATTCATCCGTTCTAGGAACAGGTACGCTTGCCGGGCGAATAAGTCGGACAGGGCCAGTGAGCTACTCAGATTGTCCGGCACCCCATCAGCCTTGTTCCCCGCAGCTTCAGTCTTAGGCGGAGCGTCCGGTGAAACCATCACTCGGATAATGGTGTCTGAAACGTGCGACGCTTTCAGTGCTTTAAGCCCGCCAACGCTGGTGTCGAAGGTTCTGATTTTCTCATTGCGAATCTTGGAAATGATGATGTCTTCCGCAAGTCCCAATTTGACCATCGCAATTACATCTGCATTTGTAATCCCCTTTGTACTTTCGGTGCGGATGCTTTAGCTTGCGCTCCTAACAATGAGCTCGAACACAACAGGAATGACACAACTATAATGACTAGTGAACGCATGTGGCCCTCTAGCTAGCTGCAACTCTGGAATGGTGAGTTAAAAGCAAAGTATCGCGGATTAGGAAAAATGGCCTAAGTGCCTGTCCTTACTAGCGCACAAACGAACAGCCTCAAAGATAGCACGAGCGGTGCTAAATTCTTCTTAGCGTTTTGACACATTTGTGCTCGCAACAAAGATGCTTGCACGCTGCCGTCTCAAAATTGACATTGACTCGAAATGCTATGCCTTTGGCCGCCAGAGCGTTGCCATGTGCAGAATTGTGGACGCGGGTTAGCTGATAGCTGATGGCTGACAGCTGACAGCTGCCTTCCTGCTGCTCACGAACGCCAACACCATCGCCAGCCCGGCAACACCCATCAGCAGAAACACGCACGCGGGCCAGCCTCCAGCCACCCACGTCCATCCGGTAACGATAGCCCCCAGGCTGCCGCCGATGTAGTAGAGCGTCACGTACAATCCCGCGGCCGAGGAGCGCGCTCTGCCGGCGACGATTCCGGTTTGCACCGTGCCCACGGCTTGGTAGATGAAGACACCCGACGACGCCAGAGCCAGTCCCACGACGATGACCGCCAGCGAGTGCAACAGCGTTAGCAACAATCCCGCTGACGTGAAGCAAACAGCAATGATCGAGGTTGGCCGGATCCCGTAGTGATCGAGACAGCGGCCCGAGAGCGGGGTCACGATGAGTCCCAGCAGGTATACGAAGAAAATGCTGCCCAGTTGTTCCGAGTTCAGCCAATACGGCGGAGCGGCGAGATAGAAATTGGCGTACGTGAAGGTCCCAACCAGGGAAAAGAGCGCAGCAAATCCCATCCCGAAGACTGCGAGCAGACGCGCGTTCCGCAGATGCTGCCAGCCCTCGGAGATGGAGTGAGCGATGCTCGCGGCACGCACGAAGCGCTTCGCCCGCGGTAGCGACCGCTGCACGATGATCGCACCCGCCAGATTTACGGTCCCGATGACGAGAAAGGCCTCTCGCCAAGCAAAATTATGGGCCACCACGCCGGCGATATATCGTCCCAAAAACCCGCCCAATACCGTCCCCGAAATGTATGCCGACATTGCCCGACCAATGAGTTGCCGGGGAAACTCCTCATTGATGTACGCCATGATGACGACGATCACCCCGGGCACGAACAGCCCTTGCATGAAGCGCCAGAAAATGAGTTGATGCAGGTTCTGCGAAGTCGCCGCCAGCAGGGTTGGGGCAGTCAGCGCGTAAAGCGATGGGACGATGACCTTCTTGCGACCGACGGACTCCGCCAGCAGTCCGATGAAAGGCGCGGTCAGCGCCATCGCCAGGATGGTGGCGCTCACCGTCAGCGATACCGCAATTTCCGAGGCATTGAAGATCTGCTGCAGGTACGGAAGCAGCGGCTGCGTGTCATACACGTTCAGGAACGTGCACATTCCCGCGAGCATGCACGCGACAATGGCGGCCCGCGGCGGCGAGCCAGTGGTTTCTAGAGTCGAAACGGAATTGGGGGTGGTTACGTCCATCCTAAAAGAACGCGATACCCGCTTGACAGACGGACGTCATCGCATTAGGAAGCGGATAGTCCACCTCAGGATTATAGGGGAAGGAGCATTTACGATTGTGGTCCTCACAACACAACCAGCGTGATGCCCTTGTTGCCCTTGCCGAGGTCGCTATCGCTCTTCAGCTCTGGCATGTGCTTGAGAAGCTCCCAGCTTCGCTCATCGCTGGTGCGCCACTTTTCGCCCCAGATGCAATCTCGGATTTCCTTTGCCTCGGCCATTTGCCGGAGAGTGGATTGTAAAGCGAAACGCAAGTCTCCGCCCACGCCGCTCGATCCGTAACCGTGTATAAGTTTCAGCACGCGGACGCCGCTCTGCTGTGCGAGGCGAATCTCGGAACTCAGCCGTGAGCGCGCCTGGGGTACACTCGGCATTCCGAGCTCAAGGTTCACGGTTTTGATGGTGGCTGCCATTAGCACCTCGCACCGGAGAAGAGGCTCAGCTCGCCGATTGAAGTCGGCTTGGGATGGCAAGAATCAAAGGCCTTGCCGCCAGCCTTCACGCATGCCGTAAATGCCAGCCCAACCGAACCGCGCTTGTCTCGCAAAGCCATTCAACTCAGCGATTCCACCTGAGTGTTACATGGGAGTGCGCGATCCACTCCCAGGGATGAGAATTAGCCACGGAGAATACTCGATAGAAACGAGAAACTCCGTGCGCTCCGCGTCTCCCTGGTAAATGATTTTCTACGGAGCAACATTCCGGAAGAACACGATATCATCTTTATCATCATTGATTCGGTGATCGCATGAAAGACATCGCTTCATGGGCACTGGAAACAGCTAAGCTGCGAGGCGCATCGCACGCCGAAGCTCGCATCGTGGACGAACGCAGCCGTGCGCTCGCTACCAAGAACGGCAGAATCGCCGGCGCCTCCGACTCTGAGTCGCTGGGCATCGGCATTCGTGTCATCGCCAATGGAGGCTTTGGCTTCGCAGCCACCGATGACATGTCGCGAGAAGGGGTCGAGAGCTGTGCCGCCAGAGCGGTTGAGATCGCCAGAGCATCGTCGACCGTTAAGTCGCAAGAGCTGTATCTGGTGCCCGAGCCGCCCGCCCAAGCTGACTGGGCTTCGCCTTGCAAGATCGACCCGTTCAGCATCCCTATCGAAAAAAATCTCGACCTGCTGTTTGCCATTGATGCTGCCCTGCTGGCGGTGAAGGGCGTGACCCTGGCCGAGACCAACATGAACTTTCGCCGCTATGAGCAGTGGTTCTATTCCTCGGAGGGTTCCGAGATACACCAGACCACCATTACCTCCGGGGCGGGTTACGCAGCTTATTCGTTCCAGGGCACGGAGATTCAGAAGCGCTCTTATCCCAACTCGTACGGCGGTCAGTTTCAAGGCCGAGGCTATGAACTGGTCGAGGAGCTAAGGTTGCTGGACCACGCCACCGAGATTGCAGAGCAGTCTGTTGCCTTGCATTCCGCGGCGCAATGTCCGGAAGGCAAGTTCAATGTCATTCTCGACTCGTCGCAGCTCGCGCTGCAAATCCACGAATCCATCGGGCATCCCATCGAACTTGATCGCGTTCTGGGGATGGAGGCCAATTTCGCGGGGACGTCCTTCCTCACCCTCGACAAACTGCGCACCTTGCAATATGGCAGCGAAATTGTGAATGCCGTGGCCGATGCCACTCCAGCGCACGGGCCCGGGCTTGGCACGTTTGCGTATGACGACGAAGGGGTGGCCGCGCAGTGCACTCCGATTATCACCAACGGGCTGTTCACCGGATACTTGAGCTCGCGCGACACCGCGGCGGCGATTGGCGCTAGGCGAAGTGGTGGATGCTTGCGCGCGGAAAACTGGAACCGGCTCCCCATCGTTCGCATGACCAATGTGAGCATCCTCCCCAGCGAGTCGCCGCTGACCCTGGAACAACTTATCGCATCCACGGACCGCGGCATCCTCATGGAGACCAATCGCTCCTGGTCCATCGACGACAAACGTTACAACTTCCAGTTCGGCTGCGAGATCGGCTGGGAAATCATTGGCGGTAAGCGTGGACGGATGCTAAAGAACCCTTCCTACTCGGGCATTACAACGGAGTTTTGGAACGCGATGGACGCCATTTGCTCACGCGAGGAATGGACGTTGTGGGGCACTCCGAACTGCGGCAAAGGCCAGCCGCAACAGGTGATGGGAACCGGCCACGGCGCAGCCCCAGCGCGGTTTTGCAATGTAATGGTCGGCACGGCGTATAAAGGAAACCAATAGCGATGCTTGATCGCGATCAGGCAAACGATATCTTCGAGAAGGTGCGCCGGGTATCGCAGGCTGACGAGATCGAGTTGCTCATCTCTGGTGGCCGCAGCGCACTGACGCGCTTCGCCAACAATACGATTCATCAGAACGTCGCAGAGGAGGAGTACAACATTTCGGTGCGCTCCGCTTTTGGGAGCCGCACTGCTCGTGCCAGCACGAATAAGCACGACAATGACAGTCTACGTCGTGTGGTGCAATCGTCCGAAGCACTAGCGAAGGTGCAACATCCCGATCCCGATTTGATGCCGATGCCAACCAAAGACGAAGTGGCCACGGCGGCGGTGGATTGCGCTGATGGAACAGTCAATCGCTATTTCGAAGCCACGGCCAGTCTCACTCCGCAAGACCGCGCCGAGGGCGTGGCGTCCATGGTCGCTGTCGCGAAGAAGCACAATTTGGCAGCAGCCGGCATCTTCTCTTCTGCAGAGATCGTCGAAGGCATCTTTAATTCCAAAGGCGTGAACGGTTGGTACAAGCAGACTCTAGCCGAAGTTTCGGTCAGTATGCTCGATCGCTCGTCGTCAGGATGGCAGAAGTCAAACTCACCCGACCGAGCGCAACTCGATCCGGTGAGGATGGCGGAAGTCGCTGCTCACAAAGCAATCGAATCGAACAATCCCAGGGACCTGCGTCCAGGCAAATACACCGTCATTCTTGAACCTGCCGCGGTACTCGATATTGTGGGATTTATGTTCTGGGATTTTGGCGGTTCGGCGCTGCTGGAACAGAGATCATTCTTGAACGATCGCATCGGGACCCAGCTCTTCGGCGAGAACATCACCGTCTGGGACGACGTGTATCACCCGTTGCAGGCGGGAGTTCCCTTCGACGGCGAAGGCGCCAGGCGGCAACGGTTGAAGCTGATCGAGAATGGTGTTGTCCGTGCCGTGACTTACTCACGCGCTAGTGCAAAGCGAATGCAGGCATCGGCGATGGCCGGCAAGGTTGGCCCGATCCGCCCCACCGGCCATGGCTTCGCGCTGCCCAGTGAGATCGGCGAGGCTCCGCTTAATATCGTGTTTGCCGGTGCTCCGCAGGGCGAATCACAAACCGTGGAGCAGATGGTTGCCGCGACCGGCCATGGCATCCTCGTAACCCGACTGTGGTACATCCGCGAAGTCGATCCCTACGAGAAGATCCTCACTGGCATGACCCGCGATGGCACATTCCTGGTGGAGAATGGCAAGGTTACTTGCGGTATCCGAAACCTTCGTTTCAACGAGAGCCTCTTGCACATGCTGCAAAGCGTGGACGCCATGGGGAACCCGGTGCGATCATGCGGGGAAGAATCGTTCGACATGGTGGTGCCGCCGCTGAAAGTGCGTGACTTCAACTTTACCGAGACCACGAAGTTCTAGGGTGAAGAATCGCCCTCATTGGGCGTCAAGTTTAACTAGGCATTTATTTTCTGTGATTTAGAGCATATTGCCGCGCTGGAGCATAGCCACAAGACCATGCGTAAGTCAGCCTTAAGGTGTGTGCTCATCCCACGGTTCCTGGGACGCTATAATGTTGGCCCCCGGCTCCGATCTGCCCATTGCCCCAAAATGGCGGTGCTTGCGAATTCTTACGATTTTTCTACGTAAGTAGACTCCCTTAATGGTAATTTAATAAGTAACGCTCCAGTTGTTACCCGATCAGCGCCCATCGGTAACCCATTATGAGTACTGGCCACGAGTCCGAACTGCGCAACTCGATCCGTTTTCCTCTCCATCTTCAGGTCACTCTGAAGACTCCCACGGCGGAATGCCACGCGAAAACGATCGATATTTCAGCCGGCGGCATTCTCTTTCACACTGAATCCGAGATCATGGTGGGGTCTGAGGTGGAGTTCACAATTGAAATGCCGGGTGACGTCCTGGGAACGGACCATTCGGTAACAGTGAAATGCCAAGGCCGAGTGGTGCGATTCTCAGAAGAAACTTCAGGACGAAGCGTAGCGGTAGTGATCGATGAATACCACTTCGAACGTATCTAAACACGGGACTGAGGCCAGTGGACGGGTTGCTCGCGGCCATGAAGGGGAGGATGTCTCGTCCTCTGCGGCGTCGGGGCAACCTTCGCTGGAACCGGAAAAACCTCTCATCCGGATTATCCTTGCCGACTCCGAAGCTATCTTCCGGGTAGGCATGGCCAGGATTTTCTCGGGGGAGAGCGATTTGGAGGTGGTGGCGCAGACGGACAATCTACCGCAAACCATCAGCGTCGCGGCGAAAGTGCCGGCGGACGTGCTTCTCTTCGAAGCAGGATTGTCGCTCGCCCCGGCTGAAGCCATCAGCGAGCTAGCTCAGCGGGTGCTTCCCGGCGCGAAGTTAATCCTGATTACGCAGCGTGCCGGCGAGCAGGAAACAGTGGATTACTTGCGTCGAGGGGTTCGAGGCATTCTAACTCGCACCGTCTCGCCCGATCTGTTAGTGCGGTGTGTGCGCAAAGTGGCAGCCGGCGAAACCTGGCTCGATAAGCAGGGCGTGAACTGGGTCATCGAAGCGTATCGCTCCCAAGCGCTGCAAGGGACCGCTCCCAAACAGCAGTTGCGTCTCAGCGAGAAAGAAATGCTGATCATCAGCGGCGTTACGCAAGGCTTGAAGAACAAAGACATTGCTCGGGAGGTGGGCACTACGGAACAAGTGGTGAAGAACTATTTGCGAAAAATCTACGACAAGCTGCATGTAACCGACCGTCTGGAATTGGCCCTGTACAGCATGCATCATCGTTTGTTGGATGGCTACGTCCCGCGTCCAGCGCGCGAAGCGCCGAATACACGGCAGACCCCGGCCGAAACTGCTGGGACCCTCCAGGCCGCGACCGGCTTCCAGGATGATCAGATTCCATCTCAGCAATCTCAGCAGCAAAAGCGCGATTCCAACTCAAATCATTAATGGAATCGGGATTCTCAGTTCCAGGAGCGTATCCGCTCTGCCCTCCTGAGAATTGCGGTTAGTTATTACAGGGTTGAGTTCGTGAACGACTTATATACACCACGTGGGAAAATACTCTAACCTGGATTATTCACCAGCAATTCACGCTTTGAAGGGGCATGGCTTTCAGCCGTGCCGTTAACATGGGCGTGGAGGTTTGGGCTTCAGCCCCTGGGGGAATTCGCAGTTCGTGTCAACCCCGAAGTCTCTCCGTGGCTAAAGCCACTGTCAATAAGAACCGTATTAGGCGCGGCTGAAGCCGCGCCCCTTCATTCGAATTGTCAGGCTACTCATGAATAATCCAGGCTAAGTCAGCACTACCGTTGGTGTAGTCCGGCTTAGAAGGGCACCCCTTCAGGCGCGCCGTTGAATCAACCAGACAGCCTGGCTTTAGCCGCTGCTGAAAAAGTCGGTTTTGCGCAGGCGGTTTGAAACGGCGCACCTTTAGGTGCGCCGTTAGGCTCTCTCCTTTTGTCATCTCAAGCGGGCTTCAGCCCGCGAGAAATCTGCTTTCTCGACTTTTTCAGCAGCCCCTGAAGCCGTGCCCCCTGCAGGACCAGATATACCAACATTAGCTCTGTTCTAGTTTCCCAGCCAGTATGCCCGTATATCTGGCTAAGGTTTTTTGCGCGCGGAAAACACGCAGCACACGCTGATCGCTGCAACCTCCGGCGACATCAAAATATGACTACTACGGTAACCGGCGCGTGCAATTATTGCCGGTAGTGAGCGCCCCCGTGGCGCACGTCGGCGCCGCGCACCCAGAAAATCACGTCTTCGGCGATATTGGTGGCGTGGTCGGCGATGCGCTCCAGGTTACGGGAGATGAGCAGTACATTGAGCGCCGGGCGCGTGACCGCGGGTTCGTTGTGCATTTTCTGGACCAGCACAATGAAGGCCTCATCTTTCATACGGTCCACGATGCCGTCCATCTGGAGAACCGCCTCCGCGACCTCGGCTTTGCCGTCGAGGAAGGCCTCGAGCGCGCGTTGCACCATGGTGCTGACGCTGTCGGCCATGCGCGGAATATCCACCGGCAACTGCACCTCGGGTTCGCTGATCAGGTCAAGCACCCGTTGCGCAATGTTCACCGCCTGGTCGCCCACGCGTTCCAAGTCAGCGTTGATCTTCAGCACCGCGAGGATAAAACGCAGATCGATCGCCATAGGTTGCTGCATAGCCAACAGGTCGAGCGAGAGCTCATCGATCTCGCGTTCGGCCTCGTTGATCGCATTTTCGCCGGTCAGCACCATCTGACAGTACTTGCTGTCGCGCGTGCGGTAAGCCTCGGTGGCGCGATCGATGGCCTGCTCGGCAAGGCCTCCCATCCGCAACAGTTTTTCTTTCAGTTCGTCCAGTCCCTGCTGGAAGCGGCTGCGCATTATCCAAACCTGCCTGTAATGTAGTCTTCCGTCCGCTTGTCGGCGGGGGTGGTAAAGATCTTTTCCGTCTTGTCGTACTCGATAAGACTCCCCATCAGGAAAAAAGCCGGTAAACTCGGCGACGCGAGCGGCTTGCTGCATATTATGGGTCACGATGACAACGGTATAGTGCTGCTTCAACTGAAATATGAGTTCCTCGATCTTACTCGTCGAGATGGGGTCCAAGGCCGATGCCGGCTCGTCCATCAACAGCACTTCGGGTTCGACCGCCAGCGCGCGCGCGATGCACAGCCGTTGCTGTTGCCCACCCGACAGGCTTGCCCCCGATTTCTTGTGTAAGGAATCTTTCACCTCTTCCCACAAGGCCGCCAGTTTCAGCGAACGCTCCACCAGTTCGTTCATCTGCTTTGCGGTTGCGAAAGCCGTTCAGCTTCAGACCTGCGGCAACATTATCGTAGATCGACATGGTCGGAAATGGATTCGGCTTCTGGAACACCATGCCAATGCGACGGCGCACCTCGACTGGGTCGGAGCCGCTGCCGTAAACATCCATCTCACCGACTTTGACGGAGCCCTCTGCGCGGGCTTCAGGAATAGTTTCGTGCATGCGATTGAGGCAGCGTACGAAGGTGCTTTTGCCGCATCCTGAAGGTCCGATCACGGCGGTGACGTGGTTGGGGGCAACGACCATGTCGATGGCGTGCAGCGACTGGTTCTTGCCATACCAGGCGTTCAGCCCACGCACTTCGATTCCGACACCCATATGAGAGTTACGATCCCCCCTTCAACATTCCGCGGCTGGTGGTAATGCGGACGGCGGCAACCGCGCCCACGATCAAGACGATCAGGATCAGCGCTCCGGCCCAGGCCTGCTTGTGCCAATCGTCATACGGCGAAATAGCGTAGGTAAAAACCTGCAACGAGAGCGCCGCAGTGGGCTGATTCAATTTCAAGTTCCAAAACTGATTTCCGAAAGCGGTAAACAGCAGGGGGGCGGTTTCTCCCGCCACGCGGGCAAACGCCAGCATGCAGCCGGTGATCACCCCGGCGGAAGCGGTGCGCAGCGAGATCGAGAGCGTGGTGCGCCACTTGGGAATGCCTAGCCCATAGGCGGCCTCACGGATCACGTTGGGCACCATCAGCAGCATTTCTTCCGTGGCGCGCGCGACCGTCGGAATCATCATGATTCCCAGCGCTACGCCGCCGGAAAATGCCGAGAAGTGCTTCTGCGGAACCACCACCAGGGAATAGACCGCAATCCCCATGACGATCGAGGGCACACCGTTCAACACGTCGGCGGTAAACCGCACCAGGTCACCAAAGCGATTGCGGCCATATTCCGCCAGATAGATGCCGGAGCCGATACCCAGGGGCACTCCGATGACGCTGGCCACCGCAAGGATGATTCCGGTGCCAACGATGGCATTGGCCATGCCGCCGCCCACCTCGCCCGGGGGTTTTGGCGTCTGCGTAAGAAACGCCCAATTGACCGAGCCGATTCCCTTTATGACCAGGTAAGCGAAGATGGCCAACAGCGGAACCAGCACCAGGATGGCGGCAGCAACCGCGAAGGTGGTCGCTCCTGCGTTGGTAAGACGTCGTACGAGGCCGACCTGCTGCGGCGCTGACTGGGCGGACGAATCAGGCACGTACCCTCGCAGTCCCGCCGGTGATGCTCCACACCAGTAGCCGAGCCAGCGCGTTGACGATAAGCGTCACGATAAACAGCGCCAGCCCGATCTCGACCAGCGCGCTCAGGTACAAATCGCCGGTGGCCTCGGTGAATTCGTTGGCAATGACGCTGGCCATGGTGTAGCCCGGCGCGAACAGCGATTTTGCGATCTCGGGACGGTTCCCGATCACCATGGTAACGGCCATGGTTTCGCCCAGCGCGCGCCCCAGTCCGAGTATGACACCGCCCACGATACCGATGCGCGCATTGCGCAGAACGCCCATGCGGATCATCTCCCAGCGGGTGGCGCCCAACGCCAGCACAGCTTCGCGCTGGTTCTGCGGAACCGCGGTCATCACCTCGCGCGTAATCGAGGCAATCACCGGCACCACCATGATCGCCATGATGATGCCTGCCGCCAGCATACCCAAGCCGTACATCGGTCCGGTGAAG
The DNA here is from genome assembly GCA_963763725.1 of uncultured Acidobacteriaceae bacterium. Taxonomy (GTDB): domain Bacteria; phylum Acidobacteriota; class Terriglobia; order Terriglobales; family Acidobacteriaceae; genus Bog-257. Next base: position 213,396 of record CAVXQI010000002.1, on the reverse strand, counting down.
AAGCCTGTCCAGCCCAGGGTCCGCGCCAGAAAAGGCTCGACGTATTCACGCAACAACGGCGCCAGTACGAAGATTCCCCACAAGCCATAGATCACACTGGGAATGGCCGCCAGCAATTCCACCAGAAACGAGATGATGGCGCGCAGCCGCTGCGGGCACATCTCGGTGACGTACACGGCCACTCCAATCGACAGTGGCACAGCCATCAGCAAGGCCAGGAACGACGAAACCAGTGTGCCGTAGATGAACGGCATGGCGCCGAAGCTGCCCGATACCGGGTCCCAGTCGTGCCCGTAGAAGAAGCCGATTCCGAATTGGTGAAGCGACAAGCGCGACTTGTCGATCAACTCCCATGCCACCAGCACGACAATCGCAAATACCGAAATCGCGCTGAGAAGAATAATCAGCGGCAAACACCGAGTCCGGAATACGGCTGGCGCGCGGATGGCTGGTGCGAATCTTTTGCAGGACGGTAGAGGCTGCCGCCTTCCGCTCCTTACTCACCTGCGCCATGGACGGAATCGCGGTCGCGGGCTTCTGGAGCTTTCCCAGCGGTTCGGTCGGATTCATTGGGTCAACGCTATCAGACATGTGTTACAGGAGCATTACAAGAGCGAGCAACTAGTGTCGAGCTGGAATTACGTTGCATAACATCAGGCCTTGTACACTGCAGGCTAGCCGTGCGCGAAACTGCGTTGTAGGGGCACGGCTTTCGCCGTGCCGCTAAGCGTTTATTATCGAATTCTGAGTGCACTTAGCAGCCCCTGCGATGAGCGGGTTTCGCTGCGCAGGGCCTTCGCGTGATCATTCTTGTTAAGCTCTTGTTCGCTGCTACGATTGCCAGAGTGCGCCATCGGAAGAATTAAGAGATCCAATGGCTAGTGCTACGGCTTGACCTGCTTGGTGACGGCCGCCATCTCCAGCGACTGCTCTGGGCAGCGGAGCATAATTGAGCGCCTGGCCATGGTCTCGCCCTTGTCCAGCATCCACGAAGGAAACCCACTTCAGCGATCTTTCCCTTCTTGGCATCCGTGGGACTGGGTCGGAACCAGCAGCCAAGTGAAGCTGGCAATCGGATAGGCAGTCCTTGCCCGGAGGATTGGTGATCGACACCCGGAAGTCGGCCGGCATCTTCATCCGCGAGCCGCAGCCGCCGTTGTCGATTGCAGGCTTGCCTTGATGAAATTCTCGGAGGAGTTCTTTACCTGCCGTACGTAATTTTGTTCTGCAGCGCGTAGATCAATTCCATGTAACCGATGGAACCGGGCAACTGGCGTAACCGACCCGGCCACGCCTTCGTTGCCTTTGCCGCCGATCCCTACCGGCCATTTCACCGAAGTGCCTTCGACCGACATTGTTCTTCCATTCCGGGCTGACTTTGGAAAGATAATCGGTAAAGATGTAGGTGGTGCCGCTGCCATCGGAGCGATGCGCCACCGTGATGCTCCTGGTCGGGGAACTTTAGCCCCGGATTCGCGCCCGTCGATCGCCTTGTCGTTCCACTTGGTGATCTTGCCGAGGATAGATCCCCGCCAGACGCCTCGGGAGTGAACTTGATCTCTCCACGTCACGCCCGGAATGTTGTAAGCAGGCACGACGCACCCCAGAACGGTGGGAAACTGATGACAGCACTTTGACCTTGGATTCCGCTATCTGCTGATCGGTCATCCAGCGGCCATGTCGCTGGCGCCGAAGTCAACGGTTCCGGCTTGGACCTGGCGAATGCCGCCCCCACTACCGATAGATTGGTAATTGATCTCGATGTCCGAATGTTCCTTGTGATACTCGCTGAACCACTTGGAATAGATGGGGTAAGGAAAAGTAGCGCCAGCCCCGTTAAGACTTGTCTGCGCAAGCGCGCAGCTGGCAAGCACAGCGATGCAGAGGAGCACCCTGAAAGAGCGAATCACGTAGTTTCCTCCTGAAATTGGCCACAGATAGAGTTCCTTACTGGTTTTACCTTCGGATTGTTACAATTCCGTTACACGCGAGTGAATTTCGCATGAACCCAGCGCGGCGCCTGTAACGGGTCGCTGAAGCTCTCGAGCGCTTCACTCAACTGTCGCGGCGGAACTCCATCAGGCTCAACACCTCGGCGATGAGGACTTGCCTCCAGGTTCGCAGCCATTCCTCGACGCCGGTCTTCGGTAACTGCGGTGCAGGAGCTGGCTTCGATGCCTGGGGGTCGATTTGCGGTGCTTTGGTGGTCGCTTGCGACATGCCCCTCTCTCCATAAAGTGGCGCATTTAGTTAGTTGCAAAGACAGAATTGCCGGGCAGTGAATTTCAGATGAAATTTCGCGGTCATGAAATTTCAGTTCGCGGATTACTTCGCGGTCCTCTGTCGCCGCTTCAGGTCTTCGATGAACATCTGCTCCATCGGCTTATCGTAAGTGCGCAAGATGTGGCGGACGCTGTGGCCGCTCACCAGATGGCAAACTTCCTCGGCAAGGTTCTTGGCGTGGTCCCCGGCACGCTCCAGGGACTGCGTCATGAAGAGCACGTGGAAGCTTTCCTGGCGGGGAGCGCCATCGTGGTTTTCAATGTGCCGCAGAAAAATGAGGTTGCGCAGGCGATCGAGCTCAGCGTCGGAACGCAGCACCGCCAGCGCGCGATTGAGATCGCGCTGGCTGAAAGCATCGTGCACATCGGCGAGCATTTTTTCCAGTCGCGACGCCATTACCGTGAGATCGCGGATGTCCTGCAACTCGATGCGGCTGCCAACCGCGGCGGCGCGATTGCTACAGTTCAGCAGGAGATCGCCGATGCGCTCCAGGTCAATGATGAACTTGAGGCACGCCAGCAGTTCGCGGGCATGTTCCTCGTCCACCTTGGTGATGATCGAGGTCACCCCCTGATCGATTAGGCGATCGAGTGTGTCGAGTTCCTTCTCGCGCTCGCGGACCCCGTCCGATAGAGAAGGCACGCCGGTGGCGATTCCCTCAGCGACAATTCCGGCTGCAATTCGGGCCAAGCGACAGGCCTGGAGGGTCTGCTCTCGCAACTCTGCGCAGATCGCATCCGGACTGGGCGGGACAACTTCGGCTGAACTCATACGGTGTCTCAAAACTACTGCCCTAACCGAACATGTCCGCGCGCACCCGAACACCTGGGCCATCGGCGGATGATTACGCGAGCGCTGTAGCACAGGGTAGACTAGCGATTGTGAATTCTTGATGAAATCCACATGAAGTTCGCTTGAATTCACAGGGGGGCGTACGCAAATTGCAAGCGCCATCCTAAAAGCACGCTAGGCGCTGACCGGCGCAGGCTGGCGAGGCAGGGTGAAGTAGAAGGTCGACCCGTGGTTCAGTTCACTCTCCACCCGAATCGTTCCGGAGTGGGCGCGCACAACATGTTTCGCAATGGCCAAGCCCAGCCCGGTGCCTCCCGATTCGCGCGAACGCGCTTTATCCACGCGGTAGAAGCGTTCGAACAGCCGCGGCAGATGTTCGCTGGAAATGCCGGAACCGAAATCGCGAACGTAAAATTGCACTCCGTCTTCGGTCTCGCACGCCCCCACTAGCATCTTCCCGCCTGTATCACCGTACTTTAAAGCGTTGTCAATCAAGTTGGAAAGCACCTGGTGAATGGCATCGCGATCAACCGAGACGGTGGAAATTGCTGTGTTCATCAACGACAGCTCAACGCCGCGGCTGGCGGCCAGATCCTTAAAGGTCTGTACCGCGTCCTCGAGCAACTCGCGCGGCGTGGCCGGTTGGAAATTGAAGTTCTGCTCGCCCGACTCGACCCGCGCCAGGACCAGCAAGTCTTCTGTGAGCCGGGCCATGCGCATGGCGTTCTTGCGGATAATCTCCACAAATTCACGCCCGCTCGCCTGCAGGTCATGGCTGTCGAGCAGAGTCTCGGAATACCCCTGGATGGAAGTCAGCGGTGTGCGCAGCTCATGCGAGACGTTGGCGATGAAGTCGCGCCGTGTTTTCTCCACTCGTTCGATCTCGGTCTGATCATGCAGCACCGCCACCGCACCGCCTCCCGGCATTGGCGCAGCGGTAACGTCGAAGACACGCCCGGAGAAAATCTTGGCGGCGTTTGCCACCGAGACGTCCCGCTTGTCCAGGGCATACTGCACCGCCATCAGAATCTCGGGATCGCGCAAGGATTGCACCAGCGGCGCTCCCATGCGCACTCCGCTTGGTAGCAGGCGTTCCATACGTTGATTGGCCCAGAGCACGCGTCCGTCCTGGGCCACCGCAATCACCGCTTCCTGCATGGAGTTCAGCAGGGCTTCCAGCGTCTGGCGGCTGTTCTCAAGAGCACGGAATCCGTCCTCTAATTTGCGCGCTGTCTTGTCGAGCGCGGAGGCAACGTGCGCAATTTCGTCAGTCGACGCCTCCTGAATGCGCGCCGAAAGGTCGCCCGCCGCCACCCGCTCCGCGAAGTCGGTAATCCGAACCAGCCGCCGGCTGATGGAGTATGTCGCAACGATCGCGAGCAACATGGCGATAATCGCGGCAACCAGTCCCGCTTCCAGCAGGTCGCGGCCGATGTGGCGATTGGCCTCCCGAATTGCAGACAGCGGATAGGCAAAGCGCACCGCTCCGCCAGAAATCGGCACCGCTACATACAGTAACTCCACTCCAATGGTGTGGCTCAAACGGGTTGAGCTTCCCACCTGGCCGTGCAAAGCGGCGATGAACTCCGGACGCGTGGCGTGGTTCTCCATATCGTCAGGATTTGCCTCGGAGTCGGCCAGCACCTTTCCCGAGGAACTAATGACCGTCACCCGGGCGTCTGCCGCAGCCGCGGCCTGCTGGGTAATTTGGCGGAGCGATGCCGGAGGAGCTTCCTCGACGCGGGAAGCAAACATCAGGGCCTTTTGGCGCAAGGAGGTCTCAATCTCGCCGCGCAGCATTCCTACCCAGGCATGACGTACCAGCACAGCCATGGTGAGTGTGCAGGCGACGATGACCAACAGCGCCGCGAGATACAACTTCAGGAAGATCCTGCTCTTCACGAGTGGCTCGTCACGATTTCGGAATCTCGAAGCGGTAGCCCGCTCCGCGTACCGTTCTCAGATAGCGCGGCTCGTCCGGATTCTCTTCTATTTTCTCGCGAATGCGGCGTACATACACGTCCACCGAGCGCGGGGTGACGTAGTGGGTGTCGCGCCACACGGCGTCGAGCAACTGATCGCGGGTGAAAACTCGTCCCGGGATGGCGGGCGAGGTATTCGAGCAGCCGGAACTCGGTCGCCGTGGTCTGCGTCAGCTGCCCACGCACCGTCAAAGTCATTCCACCGCTGTCAATTTCAATATCGCCGGCCTTTACAATCGCGGGCGCAAGCGGACGTTCAAATCGCCGCAGCACTGCCCGCACCCGCGCCACCAGTTCGCGCGGGCTGAACGGTTTGGGGACGTAGTCGTCGGCGCCGAGTTCGAGACCGATAACGCGGTCGGCCTCGCTGGTCTTGGCGGTCAGGAAGATCACCGGGATCATGGCCAATGATGAGCTTTGTCGAATGCGGCGGCAAAGCTCCAGTCCGTCTCCTCCGGGAACCATGATGTCCAAAAGGAAAAGCGCCGGGGCTTGCTTCTCGGCTTCCGCAATCACCCCGGCTGTTGCAGCAAAGGTTCGAACACCGTATCCGGCAGCCTCCAGGTGGTGAGCGACCAATCGAGAAATATCCGTGTCGTCTTCCACGGCAAAGATGGTTTGCTTCACGGCTGTATTGTAGCCGAGCGTAGGCGAGGGACTGTCATGTGTGGGTATCACAGCAATACAGTAAACACACCTCTGTTACAGGATGATGAAACCCGCGGTGGCAATCGGCAACGCCGCCAGCGATTCCAGAATGAGTGTATCCCCGTCTGGTAGTGAGGCTCTTCAAGACCTCCAGGTCCGGATAAATAAGCAAGCCGGAGCGGCGCTCTACCCTTACAACCGGATACGTTAATTTTGGAACCGCGTTAGCGTGAAGTGGCGCGAGCGATTCCTCAGGGTGCCCGACAGCAGAAAGCCCTGCCCAGTCCCAATCCGCATACTCAGTGCGCCAGATAGGTAGGCCACGCACGCGTCAGATAGTCGGTCATGGTGAGCGACAGCAACAGAAATAGGAAGAACATTGCAGCGACAACAGTTACCATGGTCAACTTCGTGCTGTAACGCAGATGCATGAAAAAGAGGACGACGAGAGTACCTTTGATAGTCGCGATCACCAGCGCCACCACGATATTAAAAACACCCAATTCGACCGTCGCCGCGAATACCGTTAGGGCGGTGAACACCATCAAAGCAGCCCAGATCGCCACATAAAGGCTCATGGCACCAGGTGCGACATGGATCGAAATGTTCTTCTTGCGTATGTTTCATCGTTAGCCGCCGTGTTTCTTGCTGATCAAATAGAGCAACGGGAACAAATAAATCCACACCAAATCGACAAAGTGCCAGTACAGGCCAACATTCTCCACCGGAGTGAAGTACGAAGGACTGTAAGCGCGCATTAGTCCCGCGATGACGATCCAGCTCACTAACCCGATGCCGATCACCATGTGCAAGGCGTGCAGGCCGGTCATCGCCCAGTACAGCGAGAAGTAGATCTCGGTATGCTGCGGATCGGTCGCCGGATGTGCCGGGTCGCCAGTTTCGAAATGGAAGTTAGGTCCGGGAAATTCGTGATTCACCCAGTGCTCGTGGTATTCCACCCCCTTGATGCCAAGAAATCCAAAGCCGAACACAATGGTGATAAGGAGCAGAACCACCATAAGCTTGGTTTTGCCCATCTGGGCGGCACGGACCCCAAGCGCCATGGTCAGCGAACTGCAGATGAGCACGGCAGTATTGGTGGCGCCAAGCCAGATGTTCATCTTCTGGCTGCCTTCCACGAAAGCCTGGTAGTACGAGGCTCGGTACACTAGATACGCGCAGAAGAGCCCGCCGAAGAACATGATCTCGGTGAGCAGGAACATCCACATGCCGAAGGTGGAGGTTTCCTGCTGCTGCTCCATGTCGGCAAAGTGATGTTGCAGCGCGCGTTCAGCGACTTGGACATCGCCTATATCGCTAGTGGCCAACGCTGACCTCCTCCTGCGGCTGATGTTCGTAGTCGTAAGCCTCCCAAGTCACAATTGGGGTCTCGTCAAAGTTATGGGTTGGCGGAGGCGAGGACGTCATCCACTCCAGTCCTACCGCGTTCCACGGATTGGGACCTGCGTCCTCTCCGTAGCGCAGCGACCAGACGAAATAGATCATCGGCAACACATAGCCGACGGCCAGGATGGAGGCGCCCGCCGTGGAGAGCACGTTCAGTACCTGAAATTCCGGCGGATAAGCATGGTAGCGGCGCGGCGCACCCATGTAGCCGAGAATGAACTGCGGAAAGAAGGTCGTGTTGAAGCCGACAAATACCAGCAACGCCGACAACTTGGCCCAGGCCTCGGGATACATTTTGCCGGTCATCTTGGGCCACCAGAAGTGCAGGCCCGCCATGTAGGCCATCACCATGCCGCCGACCATCACGTAATGGAAGTGCGCCACCACGAAGTAGGTGTCGGTGACATGCACGTCGATGCCAAGCGATGCCAGGAATACTCCCGTTAGACCTCCCACCGTAAACAGGCCGATGAAGCCGAAGGCATAGAGCATCGGGGTGTTGTAGCTGATCGATCCCTTGTACATGGTCGCAGTCCAGTTAAAGACCTTGACCGCCGACGGAATGGCAACCAGGTAGCTCAAGAGCGAAAACACCAGAGCCGCATAAACGGAAATTCCGGCGACAAACATGTGATGCGCCCACACCAGAAAGCCCAGCACGGCAATCGCAATCGAAGCCAAGGCGACGAACTCATACCCGAAGACGCGCTTGCGCGAGTAGCAGGTGATGATCTCGCTGATGACGCCCATTCCGGGAAGAATCATGATGTACACGGCGGGATGCGAATAGAACCAGAACAAGTGCTGGAAAAGAAGTGGATCGCCACCCAGTTGGGGATTGAATACGCCGATATGGAAGGCGCGCTCCAGCGCCACCAGCAGCAGCGTGATAGCGATAACTGGAGTGCCCAGCACCATAATGATGGCGGCCGCGTAATTCGACCAGCAGAACAGCGGCAGACGGCGCCACGTCAGGCCTGGCGCGCGCATGCGATGAATGGTGACGATAAAGTTCAGCCCGGTCAGGATGGAGGAAAATCCCGCGATGAAAATGCCGATCGCCGCCCCAATCACATGGGTGTTGGAATAAGTGGTGCTGAAGGGCGTGTAGAAGGTCCAACCGGTATCCACGCCGCCGGTGACCATGGCAGTCAGCGCCGTGATGGCGCCCGCCATGTAGAGATACCAGCTCAACAGGTTCACTCGCGGGAACGCCAAATCTTTGGCGCCGACCATCAGCGGGATTACGAAGTTACCGATCACCGCCGGCACCGACGGGATCAGGAAGAAGAAAACCATGATGATCCCGTGCATGGTGAACAGCTTGTTATAGGTGTCGGACGATTACCAGGTCACCGGCGGGCGTCAGCAACTCCAGGCGGATCATCATGGCGAAGAATCCGCCAAGCCAAAACATAGCGGTGATCGAGATGAGATACAGAATCGCGATCCGCTTGTGATCGGTAGTCAGCAGCCACGACTTGATGCCGTAGTTCGAATTCAGGTAGTTCTCGCGCTCGACGGTCTGTACAGCGGTTGCCATGTCACACCTTTAGGGTCTGATGCCTCATTGCACGTTCGATGGAACGGGAGCCGGCGAGTTATTGCTCGCCGTTCCCTGCTGTTGCGTTTGCGCCAGCGACTTGACGTAGGCCACTAACGCCATCAAGCTCTCTTCCGAAACCTGCCCTTGAAAAGTGGGCATGATGGGCTTGAAACCCGAAACCACCTTGGCGCCCGGATTAAGAATGGATTCGCGAATGTAGTTTTCGTCGGCCACTACCGTGCGTCCGTCATCCAACTGCACCGGCTTACCGAAGACGCCGGCCAGGTTCGGCCCGCGGGCTTGGGTATCGGATCGGTGGCAGGTCACGCATCCCAACTGCTGGAAGAGTTGTTGCCCGTTGGACGCCAGCGAACCCGACGAAGGCCCGCCGCTCATCCACGCCTGATATTCGGCAGGCTCCATCACAATCACCTGGCCGACCATTCCGGAGTGCTCCGTGCCGCAATATTCCGCACAGAACAAGTGATACGTGCCCGCCTTGGTGGGATGGAACCAAGTCGTGGTAAATCGTCCAGGGAGCACGTCAGCCTTGATGCGGAAGGCCGGCACATAGAAGCTATGGATGGCGTCCTGCGAACTCATGACCATCTTGACGTCGCGGCCCAGCGGCACATGCAGCTGGTTAATGTCGCGCTGCCCGTTTTCATATTCGAACTTCCACATCCACTGCTTGGCTACGACGTAAACCTCCATCGCATCCTTCGGGGGGCGGGCCTCCTGGAAGTAGATCAGCGAACCCCAGGCGAAGAAGATCATGCAGATCCCCAAAGGAATCAGAGTCCACGTCAGCTCCAGTGGGAGCGAGCCTTCAATCTGCACCGCATGAGGATGGACCGACCGGCGGTATTTGACCGCGAAGATCAGGATCACTGCAAAAATCAGCAGCGTAAAAAACGCCGATACCGCGATCAGCAGGAAATAAAGTCCGTCCACCTGCCACGCCAGTGCCGAAGCACGCTCGGGAAAGAGTGGGAAGTTCTTCCACATATCTATCGGGCCCGTCCTGTTCCGTTCTTGCCGCCGTGGGAGTCACGCCTGAACATCACGATGAGAAACCCGCCGAGGATCAGCATGGTTGCCGCCCCAGCCAGCCGCATGATGTTGGTCACCACTGCGCCGTATCGCCCGGTCTTGGGATCGTAGTGATAGCAATACAGCGTCACCTGGTCGACCAGGGTGCCAATCTTGTCGCGTGAAGCCTCAATCAAGCCCAGGCGAATGTCTTTCGGAGAGAATTCAACTCCGTAGTAGTACTGAGCGATCTTTCCAGTGGGAGTCACGATCATGATTCCGGCCGCGTGAATGAACTGTCCGGTACTCGGGTCGCGGCGATAGTGGAAGCCCACTGCATCCGCAAGTTGCTTAATCTCCGCCGGCTGGCCCGTCAGGAAATGCCAGCCATCGCCATTGGTCTTGTGCTCCAAGCGTTCATTCATGCGCGAGACGTAAACCTGTTTTTTCTCGGCCGCATCCTTCGGAGTCTCATCAGGATTGAAACTGACCGACACCACTTCGTATTCATTGCCCGGCGTAAATCGCAACACCCCGAGCGCGCTCGCCTCGCCCGCTAATTCCTCGCCACACAACATCGGGCAGGTGTAGTACACCAGGTTCAACAGAACGGGCCGCCCTGACTTGAAGTAGTCGCCGAGCCGCACCGTCTTTCCCGTCTCATCCTTGAACTGCAGGTCGAGCGGTACCTGCTGGTCGAGCCGCTGCTCGATGCCCACGTTCGACAGGTCGGATGGACTGACCTGGGCCGCTGCACTTGAACTTTTCTCCCGAAAAGAAGAAGGCGGCTGGGCAACGGCGCAAGCGCCGGCCGCCACCACCATGGCCAATCCTTTCGCGATTTCCCACCAAAAACGTTTCACTGCTTAAATCCAATTCCTGCGCACGCGCATCATTCTGTCGATCCCAAATTACTTTGTCATCCCGACCGAGGACTTCAGTCTGAATGGCGGGACCCTGCTGTTTCTGTCGTCCCTACGGGACTCAGTTCTATTCCTCAACCTACCCAGCACTCCGCCTGCGGCTGCGTGCTGGGCTAAACTCTTTCGCGCCTACGGCGCTAGACTTTCGGCTCGCTGATCGCCGGCGCAATCTCACGGCTGCTTGCCCTCGATCTTCTGGTCCTTCATGCCGGACGCTTCCGGCGCCAGCGGTTTAACTTGTACATCTAACATCTTCGGATTTCCGGCTTCGGTTTGCGTGTTGCTATCGGGCGGCGGCGCATTCGGACGCACCGGCAACCCACGCTGCTCGATAAGTTTCATGGCTTGCGAGATCGGGATATGAACCACCCCGGTCGAGTCCATGAACGGCTGCTGCGGATCTAGCGTCTCTTGCTCCGCAGCCAAAAACTTGTCCATGTCAACCGCGTCACGCACTTGCAGGCGCGGCTCGGGAAAAACCAAGGTGTCCACTGCGGGAGCGTTCTGCAACACCGAGCGGCCATGTGGCGCAGGCGGAAGCGTTCGCTCGTTCGCCATAGAATTGGCCTGGGCCTGGGGGAACAGGACTTCGCTCTTCGCCATGAAGCGGAACATTCCCCATATCACGAGCTCGATAAAAACCCCCGCCACGAGGAGTCCGAGCAGGAACAGCACGATTCCACGCGCGCTCAGGTCTGCGCGTTCGTAATCGACCTCTGGATTGCGCAAGGGATCGTATTTAGGATTCTCAGTGGCCATGGGACCTCTGGTGCAACAAGCTTGGTATCTGCGGCTCGTAGAGCGGTAACAGTGTTCGCTGCCGCAGGTTGTAGAAGAAGTACGTCAGCCACAGTCCGCCCACCCCAATGGGCGCGACGATGTACCAAATGCTGAGGTAGAAGTGTCCTTGCTCGTGGGCGAAATTCGGCACCACGTACCAGTAGATATCCACTACCCGCATGAACATGAGGAATACGGCGAGCCCGATCAAGCGGCTGCCGGCGCGTTTGCGCTCGCGCGACAGCAGCAGCGCAAAGGGCAGAGCAAAGTGAAACAGGATGATGATCAGCGCCACCACTCCCCATCCGCCGCGGATGCGATGCAGATACCAGCCGATTTCGTCCGGCAGATTGCCCGCCCAAATAATGAGCCACTGCGAGAACGAGAAATAGGCGAACAACATCACGAACGCCAGCATCAATTTGCCGATATCGTGGAACTGCATCGGCTTGATGATTTCGCGATACGGACTGTAGTGCGTAAAGAGGGTTAGCATCACGACGCCAAACGCCAACGCCGACAAACCTTGCCCGGCGATGAAAATGAGCCCGTAGATGGTCGAGCCCCAATGGGGATCGAGCGACATGACCCAGTCCACCACCGCGAAAGACACCGTCAAGGAATACAGCACCAGCCCAATGCCACTCAGCCCCTGGAAGCGCGGCCACGCGCCTGTAACCAGAGGACGGTCCTGTTGATCGCCGCGACGGATGAGCGTGAACGCCAACCCTCCCCAGATCACGAAGTAAATGATCCAGCGAGCAATCCAGCCCCCCAGTCCTGACGTGTGCAAGTACCAACTATTCCGCGCCGTCAGCGCTGGGTCGGTCATCCAGGCGTAGAGATGGTGCCGCCCGAACAGGATGGGCAGAAACAGCACGAACATCAGCGGAAGACCCTTGCTGGCGGCTTCCAGGACACGGCGGATGACCAGGCCCCATAGTCCGCCGGAAAGATATTGCACCATCAGCAAGGCCAGACAGCCGAGGCTGAGACCCAGCCAGAAAATGTAGGCGATCAAGTAGCCACGCAGGAACTGGTCCAGCGAGGTCACCGCGCCTATTACGCACAAGATGGCCCCAACGACACCGATAATTAGCGCGTGCTTCTGCCATTGCGCCGCTTGGGCGGGAACGGCGTATTCGGCCTGTCCGACCTGAGGAGTTTCTCTGCTCATGGTTTTGCTTCGCCTCCATTGGCCGGCGCCGGAGAGGGCGTGGGAGGAGCGGACGCGGCGGTGGTGGCCCCTTGGGTATCGTACGGCGGCGTGATCAACGACCCCGGGCGGCGGCTGTTTGGCAATCTGCTCCCCGGGGGCAACATCGGCCTCGGTGGCGTGCTGGCTCAACTGCAAAGCACGAATGTAAGCTGCGATCGCCCAGCGGTCTTGCGCGGGGAACCTGTTCCGCGTAGTCGGGCATGGCGCCGAAGCCGTTGGTCATAACATCGAAGAAATAGCCGATCGGCGCCCTCCGCAGACGTTCGGTGTTGTAAGACGGCGGGTGCTTAAAACCGCGCTGCACGATCATGCCATTGCCGTCGCCTAGTTCTGAATGGCAGGGCGCACAGTAGATATTGAAGCGCTGCTGTCCGCGCGCCATCACTTCGGCGGTCACCGGAAAGGGCATGTAGTCGCCATCGTTACTGCCTATCTTGCCGGTATAAAAGTAGGTGTCAGCGTCCAAATGCCCACGCGCCACGGTTCCCGTGATAATGGGCCGCGCCGAACGTTTATCGGCGTAGAAATTGTTTTCGCGCAGCGGGCGATAATACGGCTGGTTCTGCATGTCTTCGCGGCAGCCTGCCAGCAGGAGCAACGCCGACGCCAGCAGGATATAAACCACTGCTTGGCGTACCCGGTATTCGGTGTTTCCGGAACAATGGGTCGACATCGATGCCCGGCGGTCGAATTTCGCTAACCGATTAATGGGGCACCTCCGAAATCGACAGCGGCTTCAGACTCTCCATGAATCGCTGCGTGTCCACCAGATCGAACTTAGGATCGGCGGCTTCTACGCACAGAAAAAATTTGTCGCGGGTAACGGCGGAAAAGCGATCAACATTGAACAGCGGGTGATATGGCATGGGCAGACCGTTCAGGGCAAACATCCCGAAGACTCCCGCAAGTCCGGCAAACAGAATGGTCAATTCGAAAGTCGGAACAATAAATGCCGGCCAGGAGTCATAGGGCTTTCCGCCGATATTTAGCGGATAGGAAATCACGTTGATCCAGTACTGCAGGCCAAAGCCCGAAAGACCACCCAGTAGTCCACCCAGCAACACGATCAGCGGCACGCGGCTCTTGTGAAAGCCGAGAGCCTCGCTGGCTTCCTCGATGGGGAAGGGACTGTAGGCATCCATCTTGCGATAACCGGCGGCATACGCCGCTTTGGTCGCATACGACCAGATCGGTGGACGAATCGAACTCGGCAAGAATGCCGTAAATTGCCGGTGAGAGCTGTGCGTGGCTCACTTCGCTTTCACCTCCGACTCAGGCAGCAGGGTGCGCATTTCGAAGATCGAAATGGAAGGCATGATGCGAATGAAGATAAACATCGCCGCGGTAAAGAAGCCGATGGTGCCGAAAAAGATCGCGTAGTCCCAACGCGTAGCCACGTAATGGCCCCACGACGAGGGCAGGAAGTCGCGACTGAGGCTGGTGACGATGATGATGAAGCGCTCCAGCCACATGCCTACCAGGATCACCAACGAGATCAGGAACAGCCACGCGGTGTTGGCGCGGATCTTTGGCATCCAAAGCACCTGCGGCACAACCAGGTTCAAGAGAATCAGCGACCAGTAGAACACTGCATAGGGACCGAACCAGCGGTTCTGCATCATGAATCGCTCGTAGGTCGAACCGCTGTAGAACGCGATGAAGGCCTCGAAGAAGTAACCGTAGGCGACGATCAATCCGGTAGCCAGCATGATCTTGGCCGAGTTCTGCAGGTGGCGCATGGTGATCATGGATTCGAGGTGATAGAAGTGCCGGATGGGGATCGCCAGCACCAGCACCATGGCGAAGCCAGAATAAATTGCACCTGCAACAAAGTAGGGCGGGAAGATGGTGGTATGCCAGCCGGGAAGAATGGCGATGGCGAAATCGAAGCTGACCACGGTGTGCACTGAGAGCACCAGGGGAGTCGCGATACCGGCCAGCAAAATATACAAGGCCTCGTAACGCTTCCAGTGGCGGGCTGAACCGCGCCAGCCCAGACCCAAAATTCCATAAACCTTTTTGGTCAAAGGATGGTGGGCCCTTTCTCGCATGGTAGCGAAATCCGGAACCAGACCGACGTACCAGAAAACCGCCGAGATGGTGGCGTAGGTGGAAACTGCGAAGACGTCCCACACCAGCGGACTGCGGAACTGCGGCCACACCCCCATGCTGCTGGGGTAGGGAAACATCCAGTAAGCCAGCCAGGGACGGCCCATGTGCAACAGCGGGAACATGCCGGCGCAAGCCACCGCAAACAGAGTCATGGCTTCGGCGAAACGGTTGATGGAATTGCGCCAAGTCTGCTTCAACAGCAGCAGGATGGCCGAGATCAGCGTGCCGGCGTGACCGATACCGATCCACCAAACGAAATTAATGATGGCGAAGCCCCATGCCACGGGAACCTCAATGCCCCAGATGCCGACGCCCACCAGAAACAAGTAGGTGACCGCCGCCATCAGCAGCGCCACTAACCCCATGCCAATGGCCAATCCGGCCAACCAACCGAGGCCAATTGGCCGCGTCAGCACGGCGTCGGCAATGGTGTCCGTCATGGAACCGAAGGTCTGCCCCGGCGCTAATACCGGTGGCTCATCCGGCCAGGGCACGTCCTGCAAAAGCGTTTTTTCCTCTGGTCCCTGCTGCATCGCTAACTGGGCTCCGACTGCTCGAGTTCAGGGTTCGGGTTCTGCACCACCGCCATATACGAGGTGCGAGGACGAGTGTTCAGGTCTTCCAGCAGGTTGTAATTGCGCTGCTGCGCTTTGATCTTCGACACGCGGCTGTTGGGATCGTTCAAATCGCCAAAGACTATGGCGCCCGCCGGGCAAGCCTGCTGGCAGGCGGTGATCACTTCGCCATCGCGCACCTTGCGGTTTTCTTTCTCCGCGGTGATGCGGCCGTGGCTGATGCGCTGCACGCAGTAGGTGCACTTTTCCATGACACCGCGGCTGCGCACGCTAACTTCGGGATTGCGCATCATCTTGAACTGCGGAGTTTCAAAGTCCTGGAAGAGCAGGAAATTGAAGCGCCGCACCTTGTACGGACAGTTGTTGGAGCAATACCGGGTGCCGACGCAGCGGTTGTACACCATGTCGTTCAAGCCTTCGGTGCTGTGGACCGTGGCGCCGACCGGACAAACCACTTCGCAAGGCGCGTTCTCGCACTGCTGGCATGGGACCGGCTGGTAATACACCGACGGATTCTCGGTGCCGCCCTCGTAGTACACATCCACGCGCAGCCATTGCATCTGCCGGCCACGCATCGTCTGCTCTTTACCTACGACGGGAATATTGTTCTCCGCCTGACAAGCTACGATGCAGGTCTTGCAGCCAATGCAGGAGTTCATGTCGATGGTCATGCCCCACTTCAACTCCGTGTACTGGTAGTTGTAGTAGAGCGTCATCTCCGGCTCCGGCGACTCGATTCCTTCGTGCGCGAAGTCGGGGTTCTTGATGAAATCCCGCAAGCTGGCTTTGCGAATGATGTGACGATTGCTGAGCGGCTCGGTGCCCTTGGGAAGATCCGAGTGGTCGATATACTGGAAGCCTTGCGGGTGAGCGAACCCGTATCCCGAGCCGACCTTGCTGATCTTGGCATTCGCGCTCCAGGCAGCATCGCTGGTGCGAATCTGATAGAAGTCGAATCCGACATTATTACCGACGCGACCCGCCTTAGTGCGCCCATAGCCGAGAAAAACCGTGATGCAATTGTCAGGATGTCCGGGCTGCGGCCAAATCGGCCCCTTCTGCTTGCGTCCGTTGACGTCGATCTCAATGATGTCGCCGGTGACCAGCCCCTGCTTCTTGGCGGTGTTCGGGCTGATCAAAACGGCATTGTCCCAACAAAGATTGGTGATCGGCTTCGGGGTCTCCTGTAGCCACCCATTGTTGGCCTTGCTGCCGTCGTAGATCAGCGGGTCGCGACGGAACATGACCTCCATCGCGTCGCCGCTGCTGCTCCCGTTGTTCGATGCTGGGATGTTGCCACCCTTCGCGGAGACGCTCTTTGCAGGCAACGCAGTGTTGGCAATGAACCCGTCGTTGAGCGCCTTGCGCCACTGCGCATCGAAGTCACCGCCCTGCATCTTGCCTTGCCAGTATTTGCGAACGATGTCATAGCCCGCAGTTTGCGAGGAACCAACCAGGGGAAAGATGAATTCGTATTCGCTCTTGCCGTTGTAAAGCGGAGCAATAAGCGGCTGCACGATGCTATACGTTCCGTCGAAGGCCCGCCCGTCTCCCCACTCTTCCAGATAATGCGTTGCGTTAACGTGCCAGTGGGCCAGCTCGCTGGTCTCGTCCAGATACAGGCTGTGCTGCACGCGCAGGGGAACCTTGTTCATGGCGGCAGCGAATTCGAAATCGGCGGGAGCGTCGTAAACCGGGTTCGCGCCCACGATGAGCAGCAGATCTACTTTGCCGGCGTTCATTTCGCCGACCAGGTCTTTCAGCGCCGCCGTCTGCTCCTGCGGTTTAGCTTCCACCGGATCGGTGTAGATCACGGTATTGCCGGTTGCGCCCAGCGCCTGATTCATGGCGTGGGCCAGCGCATGTACGGCGGGCGGTTGGTTGTCGCCGGGAATTACGACCGCCGCGCCTCGATGTGCCTGCAGATCTTTCACCAGCGCCGCAACGAACTTCTGATGCTCGGGCTTCGCCGAAGCTCCGCCGCCAGCCCCGACTCCCGCAGCGATGGCCCGCGCCAGTTGCTCCACTTCCGACGCTCTTACCGGCAGCCGATGATCGGCCTTGCCGGCGGTATTGGTCGGCGTGCTCTCAATCGCATAGAAGCGCGCCATCTTTTCTTTCAGGTCGGGATTGCGCCTGGCCGCAAAAGAGCGAGCATAGTACAAGAATCCGGGGAACCCACTGGAAAGAAAATCGCCATCGAGGGTGAGAATGACGTCGGCCTTTTCCAGGTTGTAACGTGTTTCCACATACTGCCCGAACGCCAACTTCGCTCCCGCGCGAACGTTGTCACGGTTCAGCGGCTCATACTGCACCCACTTCGACTCCGGATAAGCCGCCTGCACCTGATCCATGAGCGAGGCCATAGTCGGCGAGCCGACGGTGTGGCTGAGAATCCGCAGTCCGCCTCCCTTTACCGCCATTTGCGAATTCAGCGCTCCCTTGAGCGCCGCACTGAATCCGCTCCACGTGCTCAGTTGCCCCAGGTAGGTAATGGTCTGCGAGCGGTCCGGATCGTACATGTCGAGGATGGAAGCCTGCACGAAAACATCGCTTCCGCCCAGACCTGCCGGATGCTCCGGATTTCCGTCCACCTTCGTCGGACGGCCTTCATGGCTCTCGACCAGCACCGGCGTCGCGTAGCCCCCGAAGGGCATGGCGCTGGCAAAGAAGAGCGGTTTGCCCAGGATAACTTCATCGGGCTGCCGCACGTAGGGGACGATGGGCTCCAGCGGCTGCTTCACACACGCCGATAATCCGGCCAAAGCCAGCGAGGCGCTCATCAACTTCATGAAGTCGCGACGCGAAGTTCCCTCAGGCCACACCGAAGCCTGACGCGGGAACTCGCGGTGCAACATTTCATAGAAGCCGTCGGTCTGGGCCAACTCCTCCAAGCAGCGCCAGTACTGCGGACCACTCTTGGCGCGCGCCAGCTTGTCTTGAATCTGTACAAGCTCCAGTTTGCTGGGACAGACTGCCTCAGACTTGTTCGGGTTCTCTTTTTCCATCGTCTCGTCGGTTCCGGAAAAAATCGTTCGTTTAACTACCGTAGTCGGCTCCACGCGACTAGCGGTGGCAAGTGCTGCAACTGGTAATGCCCTGGATGCTGCGAATGTTGTAGCGATGTTTCAACTCGTTACCCAGGGCGATCTGGTCCGTGAACACACTGCCATCTGCCAGCTTCACGGGATTATCTGAGCTGGGTTGCCGGTAGCCCATGTTAAATACTTGATCGCGCGGGCGAAGGAATTTCTCCGGCGCGCGATGACAGTTCAAACACCATTCCATCTGTAGCGAGTTGGCTGCGCGCATCAGGGGCATCTTGTCCACTGCTCCGTGGCAACTGGCGCAACCAACCCCTTTGTTGACATGAATGCTGTGATCGAAATAAACGAAATCAGGAAGGTCGTCCACCCTTGTCCATATCAGCGACTGCCCCGTCCGATAGCTGTCACGCACCGGTTCCAGCATGGGAGCGTTGGTCCAGATTTGCGAGTGGCAATTCATGCAAGTCTTGGTGGGAGGAATACCGGCGAAGCTCGATTTCTCGACCGAGGTGTGACAGTAGCGGCAGTCTATACCGTCGCCTCCCACGTGATGTTGGTGGCTGAACGGCACTGGCTGGGCCTCGTTGACATCCTGGTACGTGGCATAGGGCGAGCGCTGCACCTGCAGGGCTGCCCACAGCAATACCGACACGACTATCACCACCCCGATAATCGACGCCCGTGCAATTGTGTTCGCACTGCGATGAAAGACTTGGGCCATTTATGAAACTTTCCAGGTTTGCGGGTTCGAGAGCCGATTACCCCTTCGGCGCCCAGGTTAGTGCGGTACCACGAAGTGCGCGTCTCAGCTTGATGTGACGTGCATCACCCAAGCGAGTGATTATAACAAGTTGGGTTCCCTGTTATGCAAGTGCCCGGCAAGAGTCGTTGAAGAATAATTTTCTGCTGAACAAATTTTGAACTTGCGTTGCTGATGGCGGAAGCGCCGGAACCGCATAAACATTGGTCGCTTACACTCCCAATCCAAATCGGGAAGCGTGCTCCCACGGCCGAAAGAAAAGCGCAGGCGTGAATAATCCGGCGGCGAGGGACAACAAAAAAGCATTTGCTAGCTGCCAGTTGCTAGCTGCTTCTTGAAGGGGCGCAGCAACAACATAGCCGCCACGTATGCGGCGGCGCCACAGGCCAGCGTCACGTTCAAGCCAAATTCAATGGCAATCACCATCGCCAGCACCGAACCCAAGACACTCGAGGCAGCATTCATGGCCCATGCCCATTCCACGGCGCCGTGTTTAGTCGGCAGATTTCCCGGGAGAGAATCCTGCGCCGACAAGGCCCGCAATCCGCTGGGAAACGGCATGCCCATGGCAAGTCCAGGCGGAATCAGCAGCAATGCGCTGAGCAATAGCTTCACCAGGAAAGGAAGCCCCACCAGCACCTCCAGCAGGTGCGGCAAAGCGAAAACGTAGATAACCAGCGCGGCCACGATGAACGCCATCGCCGAAGCAACTCGAGTCGGCTCGGTGAACCATCGGCGCGAGAGTACACTTCCCAATCCGCTGGAGAGCAGCATCAGGAAGACCACCACCGTGAGAGCATAGGTCGGGTTCCCCAGAAACAAAACGAAGCGCTGAATGAACGCAATCTCCACCAGGATGTATCCCAAGCCGATGGCAATGAAATACAGCAGGCGAACGCTGCGGCCAGATCGGGCTTCGGTCGAGAGCAGCATTGGAACTACGAGAAAAACCAGGACAGCGGCGACGGAGATTACCAACACCAGTCCCAGAATCGCGATGCCCAGATTTACTTTCCAGTCGATGCCGCCCCTGTCCAGCCCGCGGAATACCTGCCCCGGTTTTAGGGTGAAGAAGAAAAACGGAGCGTTATCGGTGACTGGCGAAACGTTAAACGCGTAATGCGCGGAGAAGGCGCGTGCGTCCTGGCTGCGAATCAACTCGGCGAACGCGGGATGTGCCATCCCGGGACTGCCGGCGGTCGTCGGCAGGTAAAGCACGTGCAGGTTCAGGTTCGATTCTCCCGCGGTTGTGCCCTGAATATGATTCAGCACCGCCTGCTGCTCTTCCAAAGTGAAAGGCGACTTCTTCGCCAGCACCAGTACGGGGCGTCCATCCACATTCAAGGCGCCATCACTGATGACGATGAAATTCTGCGTGCTGTCGGGCACGCCGAGTTGACGCAGCGCTTCCATGGCCTGCGAAACTACCCGCAAAGCCTCGCGGGGCTGGGTAAACTCCCAGCGCGTAATTGCGATCATGCCGTCCGGCTTCAGGTGCTCGAAGTACTCGCGGAAAGCCTCGACGGTATACAGATTGTTTTCGCTGAGGGCGAAGGCCCCGGCCGCGGTGGAAGCCCAGGTGTCCACCAGCGTCATCTGCACCACGTCGTAGTGGTCGCGGCTGTTGCGCACGAAGGAGCGTCCATCGCTGACGTGCATATGCACTTCAGGGATCTGGTAGAGGTGATGTGCGTAGTCGGCGAAGGTCCCGCGCATGATGTCAGTGGCGATGATGGGATTGATTTCGATGCCGGTGACGTTGGGGCTGCCATTGGCGACGGCACGCAATACATCCACTCCGCCGCCCGGACCGATGATGGCGAAATCGCCTCGAGGCCGCAGCACGTTGGCGATGGACGAGGCCGCCGACATAAGATTGCGCCGGTAGGCCTCATCCCAATGATAGGGGTCGGAGTTCATGATGTAGGTGCTGGCGTCGGCATCGATGACGATTGCCGTGGCTGCTCCCGACTTGTCAACCTCCACGCGCGAGAGCGCATTCCACTTGGCGTACAGCGGAGTCTCGCGCTTCATGCCCTTGGCGTAGACAATGTCAATGAGCTTGCCGCGGAAGTTCGCCACGATCAGCACCAGGAAAGTAAGTGCGATGACCGCGGGAACGCGGCGGGTCGCTGAAGCGCCCCAGGCTATGCCTGCCAACGCGACTGCAAGCGCGGCGAACAGGATGGTATTGGGTCCGCCGATAAAGTTAAGCAGCGGGACCAACGCCAGACAGGCCAGCGATCCGCCCAGCAGGTCGGCCCCGTAGAGTTGAGTGACTCGCGAAGGATGGCGGGCAAAGACAACCGAAAACAACAGTCCGGTGATAAAAAACGGCACGGCCGAAGCAAGATAGAGCACAGAAAGATGGCGGAAGTTTGACCAGTCGAGGTGCAGGGAGACCGACGTGCGCACAACTATCTCCAGCGCGACGAAGATGACCGCGGCATTCGCGGCGCACAACCACGCGCCCAACTGTCCAACGTTCCAGCGCTGCAGCCACTCCCGCCGCAGATACGCGAAGACGGCCCCCGCACCCAGTCCGAGCAGTGCAATCGAAATGGCCAAGAAAGCGAAGTGGTAGAACAGCACCACCGAGAAGAGCCTGGTGAGCCCCAACTCCAGCAACAAGGCAGAAAAGCTCATCAGCCCAATCGCCAGCGCGCCACCGCGTGGCGAGACCGCAGCCGCCGCTTCGAGCGGGCTGGCCTGTTCAGTCGTCTCGATCATGAAGAAATGAGATTACTACGAATGGCTGCCTGCAGTTTGTTGTGTAAGAGATGGGGAGCTCTTCCAAGAACCGGTTAGGTAGCGGCAGCAGATTCCCTTTTGGTTTGCCCCATCCGACCGGAATCGACTTCGTAGCGCAGCTATGTTTCCAGAAGCCGATTGGGGACAACTTCCGGAACCACCCTCCGCCGAACGCCTGCGCGGTAACTGGCCCGCCTCTCGTGGCTAGGGAGGGAACTGGCTCCGGAGAATTCTCGCCCCGACAATGACGCATGGGGTAGAAGTTCCGAATAGGTGGTCTCGGCGCCTGCACGAAAGTCGCAAGAGACTTCCCGAGAAATGGTCATACCACTTGACGCGAATCTGAGGGATAATCGCTTCTCCGTGAAACCCAGACTACTCATCTCCGAAGCCCTAGTGCACTTCTCCTTCCTGATCGTCGTCGCGCTCGCGTTTTTCGCTGCCGCGCGCTGCGAGGCAAAGGCCGTCGGAGACCCCTCGTTGCCACGCATTGCAGCGAATACGAACCAGCACGCGGCGGGCATCTTGTCGGAGGAGGGGCTCACGGTAGAACTTGAAATCCGCGAAGGGGCATTTTATCCGGAAGATGAATCGGGGCCGAGTCTCCAGGTATTCGCCTTCGCGGAGCGCGGCAAGCAATTGCAGATCCCAGGACCGATGATTCGCATTCCGGAGGACACCCGGATCCACATCATTGTGCATAACCTGGTTGCAAGGGATGTCCTCATACACGGCATGCATACGCGTCCGGGAAAAAATGACGACACTTTTGAGGTAGCCGCCGGCGCGACCCGCGACGTGATATTTTCCGCGGGCGCACCGGGCGCTTACTACTACTGGGCAACCGCTGGCGGTGACACGCTCGCGGGCAGGCCCTACAAGGAAGACAGCCAGTTGCACGGTGCATTCATCGTGGATCCACGGGGCACGGTGGCGCCAGATCGCGTGTTTGTCATTGGGATGTGGCGCGACCGCCAGCTCGCGCAGGAATCGTTCGATGTTCCGGTGATCAACGGAAAGTCGTGGCCCTATACCGAGCGCCTGGAATATCCACTAGGCAGCGAAGTACGCTGGGTGTGGCTGAATCCGAGCGGCAATGTGCACCCCATGCACATGCATGGCTCGTACTTCCAAGTGCTGAGCGCTGGCGACGCTGAGCAGAGCGACCCGGTGCCGCCGTCGCAGATGCGCGACGTTTCCACCAACTTCATGGCCGTCGGCGGAACGATGACCACCCTCTGGAAACCAGAGCGCACGGGACGGTGGATCTTTCACTGCCACATCCTGACCCACGTATCCCCGGAAACTTCGGCCTTTCATCACGAGAGTACGCACGACGGAATGCAGCAAACCGACCCAATGAACCACATGGCGGGACTCGTGATGGGGATCACGATTGTGGGGCGCGATCAGAAGACTTGTAGCGTATAAATCCCCGCAGGCGCAACGCCAGCTCCAGTTGGTGATCGCGAAGGATAAGTCGAGTCCGAAGAAATATACCTACTCAATCCTCGAGCCCGGACAGCCCACGGAAACAGGCGGCGGTCCCGGACCGACGCTGGTGCTGACTCGCAATCAACCAGTGGCCATCCACATAACGAACCAACTCGACGAAGCCACATCGGTGCATTGGCACGGGATCGAACTCGAGAGTTACTACGATGGGGTGTCGGGATGGGGAGGCGAAGGCCCGCGCGTCACGCCCATGATAGCCCCCGGAAAATCATTCGACGCGCAGTTCGCACCGCCACGCGCGGGGACGTTCATGTACCACACCCACATGAACGACCTGTTCCAGTTGAGTTCCGGGCTCTATGGTGCACTCATCGTGCTACCCGAGGGCGAGACCTTCCATCCTGACACTGACAAGGTGCTGGTGCTCTCGCGCAACGGTAAACGCAAAGACGGCGAGCTATTGCTGAACGGCTCAACCGCACCAGCTCCGCTCGTACTGCGTGCCGGCGTGCACTATCGCCTGCGGTTCATCGATATCCTCGCAAACAATTCGATCGTCATAAATGCAGTTCAGGATGGGAAGCCTGTTGAATGGACCCCCATCGCCAAAGATGGCGCCGACCTCGCGTCGGTGCAATCCGTTGCAACTCCCGCCTCGTTCACGATCGCGCCGGGTGAGACTTACGACTTCACATTCACCCCCGGGAAATCAGGCGAGATCGAGTTTAAGTACGACCTGATCTTGCTCGATGAACACGTAAGACAGGTTGCGAAAGTAACGGCAGACGCTCGCTAGCCAAACCGTGACAACACATTTCCTCTAAGAGGAATTCCGGCTCAGAGTAACTTACGAGTTGCCCGTCAGAACGAAGCCGCTGACGCGGCGGACGCTGCCGCGTGGGTGATGTCGGCAGTCGCGATTTGTCGACGCAGATAATTGTGGGTCACTAGGAGGTGTCCCTGTGACCCATTGGATGAGTGCCGGCTCGTCCTCATTGCTTCACCAATGAAATCGTTAACTGCTTATCAGCTCTAGCCGGACATCGTGCCCTTGGAATGTGGCAGCCGCATCCGCCCCCGAGTTACTTTGCGGCCCGCCCTCACCGTTCCGCGACGGGCAGTAAAAGGTCTTCCAAGAAGAACGCCGAGAGTTCCGTCCGGCTCCGCAATCCTGATTTCCGATACACCGCCAAGGCCTGTTGCCGGATCGTCGTCTCCGTCGTCGACCGCAGCTCGGCGACTTCCTTGTGACTCAATCCCTTGAGCAGCAACAGACCAATCTCTCGCTCGGCGGGCGAAAGACTCCAGCGGGTGAACTGGTTATCGATGGCCTCTCCCAATCCGCGTAGTGCCTCGTGCGCCTCCTCGCGGAAGCGCTGAGCTTCGCGCCGGGCGACCTCCAGGTCCGCCGACAGCTGCCTGGCCCGCAAATGTACCGCCCTGAATTGCAGCCACATGATTACCACCCCGGCGAGCGCGAAGGCCATGATTGTGCCTTCGAAGAGCACGTGGCCCGGTTCAATCCCAGAACGGTAATCCCCCATGATGTCGAAGGCGATTAAAGTCGCAATTGCCGCGAACAGGGCAATGGACGAAACCAGAATTCTCGATCCCACACCCGTAGGATGATCCGAGCCAAGTTCCTGCGCATTCATAGGGTTATGGCCTCTCTAACGTGCGTTCGATGACAAGATCTCATGCGAATCGTAAGGTTTGCTCAAGCGCATTCTAACGCGCTCGTAGAGGAGATTGCTGTGACGCCAGTACTACTGCATCCCGTAATAGGAATCACCCTAACCGTCTCCCCTGTCGATCGAGCTTCAGCGCGAGGTCCCCATTACCTCTTCTTAACTTCGGGTGTGCAGTAAACGTCCCCCTGGGCCTGCCGGAAACCGCAGGTCTGTATTCCTACAACACATGCCCGTCTCACGTAGACGGCAAACCATTGCCAAGGCTTCGGAGGATATGAATGTCGATTCAAGATAGTTTGGTGTGCGCAGGCAAGAACCGCCTCGCTCTTCTGTTGGGTTTCTTGCTCTTCGCAACTATGGGCTGGTCACAAACCTATGCCGTCTTCAATGTACCGGGAGCCGTCTCGACGGACGCCTATAGCCTGAATGATGCCGGCACGGCAGCGGGCGTTTACGCCGACGCCGCGGGCAAGACGCGCAGCTTTGTGCGGACGGCGGCAGGCCAGATCGTGGCATTCGATGTCCCCGGCAGCGACCACCACCGCCGCGCAAAGTATTAACGCGGGCGGTATGGTCACCGGTTATTACTCGGACGCGACCGGCACGCATGCTTTCGTGCGCTCGGCTGTGGGAGCAATCTCCTCCTTCGACATTGGCCTCTCACGCTACACCGTGGCTTATAGCATCAATCGCTGGGGCACGACGGCGGGATACTACAGCGATGGCACGGGCACGCACGGTTTCGTGCGTAGCGCCTCGGGCATCGTGAACACCTTCAATGCTCCCGCTTCGGCGTACACCATGGCCCTCAGCATCAATGACAATGACTCGGTAACGGGATATTTCACCGACAGCCTCGGCACTCACGGATTTGTGCGCACTGCACAGGGAGCCATTACGGTATTCAATGGGCTGGGCGGCTCAAGGCTGTCCTACGGCTACAGTATCAATGCCAACGGAATTGTCGCCGGGCAATTTCGTGACAGGACCGGCCACTGGTATGGCCTCGTATCTACCCCGGGGTCAGGCGTGGTCGGGTTCTACGCGCCCGGTAGCTACTTCACCTTTGCGCAGGCGATCAACCTGTCAGGCACTGTGACTGGGTACTATGCTGTGTCCGGCCGTATTCTTGGATTTCTCCGCTCCCCTTCGGGCACGATTACATCCTTTGCCGCGCCTGGAGCAAACAGCACGCAACCGTACAGCATTAGCACCATCGGAGCTGTCGCAGGATCCTGTGTTGATGCTGCTGGCCATCACGGTTTTGTGCGCAACCCCTAGAGCTGCGTCCCGTGCTCTCGCTTGACAGGGGGCGGTAACGCATAACCGTGAGCGCCGCCGCCCCTGTTTCAGAGTGTTACGGCTTTGTGACCTATGTTCGACGACAACTTTCCACCTCAACCCTAACGTCTGCTGGAGCGGATTGCTAATGGGCGCCACCGCTAAGCGTCGCACCAATGACAAAGGGAAAACGCGCTCCTGTCAATCGCCGGCATTACGGAGCTAACGGCCAGCTGTTCACTTCGCCGGAGATGTTTTTAGGCTCTCCGCCCCACGCGTCTTCCATTATCGCGACTTGTTTAGTGTTCGTTCCAGGATGCGGGTGACTCGCTGACCTCCGGCAACCCTGTGATACCTGTCACCGACGCCCTCCTATCAGGGGTTTACTCTTGGTATCGCAACTGGGGAGTCCGCCATGGCTACTTCAGCTTTGGAGCAATCCAGCCTTGTTGGCCGCAAGCTTGGACATTATCAAGTCCTGCAGAAGATCGGGGCTGGCGGTATGGGAGAAGTCTACCGCGCCCGCGATGAACATCTTGACCGCGATGTCGCGATCAAGGTCTTGCCCGCCGGCACCTTGCGCGAGGAAGAAAGCCGCGATCGCTTTCACGGCGAGGCCCTGGCACTTTCGAAGCTCGCTCATCCCAACATAGCCAACATCTACGACTTCGACACGCAAGACGACATTGATTTCCTTGTCACCGAGTACGTTCCTGGCGTGACTCTTAGTGACAAATTGGCCGAAGGTCCGCTGCCGGAAAAAGATGTTGTGGAGTTGGGCATGCAACTGGCTGAGGGTCTGGCCGCCGCTCACAGTCAGGCTGTGGTGCATCGCGACCTGAAGCCCGGCAATTTGCGCGTGACCCCTGACGATCGCTTGAAGATTCTCGATTTCGGTCTGGCCGTGCGCCTTATTCCGGCCGGCGACGTCACCAAATCAACCGCTAGTCCAGGCTCGCTGGGATTCGCTGGGACCCTGCGTTACATGGCTCCCGAGCAATTGCTGGGCAACCCCCTGGATGCTCGCAGTGACCTTTACTCCGCCGGCATGGTTCTTTACGAAATGGCTTGCGGCCGCCTTCCTTTTGAGGAGAGGCTCTCACCCCCGCTGATCGATGCCATTCTCCATCGCCAGCCTCCCGCACCGCGCAGCCTCCGGCCCACGCTGTCGACTCGTGTGGAAGAAATTATCCTCCGCTGCCTGGAGAAGAATCCCGAATATCGCTACCAGTCTGCGCGTGACCTGCTGGCAGATCTCAAGCGGACGTCCGTAGGAAGCGGCAAGGTCGAGCGCTCGCTCGCGGTGCTTTACTTCGAGAACTTGAGTGGGCAAAAAGAAGACGAATACTTCCGTGATGGAATCACCGAAGACATCACCACCGAAATTTCCAAGATACTTGAATTTCGCGTGTTCTCCCGTTCCGCCGTGCTCGCCTACCGCGACAAACCGGTGACGCCTTCGCATGTGGGCCAGCAACTGAATGCCACGCACATCGTCGAGGGGAGCATTCGCCGCGAAGCTGATCGGCTTCGCATAACCGCCAAGTTGGTGGACACTAAAACAGGCCACACCCTCTGGGCCGAACGCTATGACCGGCAGTTGCAGCATGTATTCGCCATTCAGGACGAGATTGCCAACAGCATCGCCACCGCTCTTCGCGTCGTAGTCACGGACAAGGAAAAAGACGCCATCGAGAAAGTTCCTACCGCCGACGTCCGCGCCTATGACTTCTATCTGCGCGGCCGCCACTTCTTCCACCAGTTCCGGCGCAAGGGTCTTGATCTCGCGCGCGAGATGTTTGCCCACGCCATCGCCATCGATCCGCGTTATGCCCGTGCCTATGCCGGCATCGCCGATTGTTGCGCCTTCCTCTACGTCTACTGGGAATCGAGTGAGGCCAATCTCGAAGAGGCTGACGAAGCCAGCCGGAAAGCCTTGGAGCTTGATCCCGAGTTGGCCGAAGCTCACGCCTCCAAAGGACTCTCCGCCTCACTCAAGAAGCAGTACGACGAGGCCCAGCGTGAGTTCGGCATCGCTATTCGTCTTAATCCCAGGCTGTTTGAACCGTATTATTTCAGCGGCCGCAACTTCTACGTGCAAGGCAAGCTGGAAGAGGCTATCCGTTGGTTTGAGCAGGCCAGTCGCGTTCTTCCCGAGGATTATCAGGCACTCATGCTGATGGCCAGCGCACTCCATGGACTCGGCAGCCACCAGGATGCGCAAGCCGCATACCGGCGGGGCTTGGACGCAGCGGAGAAACATTTGGAGCTCCACCCCGAAGACGCACGCGCCGTGTATTTCGGCGCCAACGCCTTAACCCAGCTCAACGACAAGGAGCGGGCTCTGAAGTGGGCGGAACACGCCGTGCAAATGGAACCCGACGAACTCCAAGTCCTGTACAACGTCGCTTGCGTGTACGCTCTGCTGGGCGATTTCGAGAAGGCGCTTGACTGTTTGGAAAAATCTACCACCGCTGGTTGGGGGCAACGTGAGTGGATGGAGCACGATCCCGATCTCGCCTCCTTGCGCGATCATCCGCGATTCAAAGCGCTCGTGACCCCCGCTCCCGATGCACCATCCACAAAGGCATAGTCACGCTGGTCTGGTTCGGCTAGGACCTCGCCCGTGGAATGTCCGTATTCTCGACGTTTCTGGCCGGTTGACGCTGGTGCTTTTTCGAACGCGACGCGCACGCCTTCCTGCAGCCTTGAGCACTCTTCCCGGCGTCGCGTCCGAAAAAGCACTAGCGTGACCCGGGGGGAAACCCCGAAACCAGAAGTAGGCAGAAAGACCTAGCGCGGGGCATGGCGTACCACTACCTTTTCCCCGATCTCAATGCTCATCAAATCCTCGCCAACCTCCAAAGGGCCGGAATATGTTTTTCGGGTGAGAGGGATTAGATCTGAAGCGTCCGGAGGCACTATGTGCGAATACACTGCGAGTTTTGGCTTTACTTGTGAGAAGACTCTGCCAGCCTGTTCTGGAGTTGTGTGATGCGCAAGGATGGTCTGCACGCGTTCTTGGCTCACGGAGGGATTCTTTAAGCGAAATGCATCTGGATCCATTACTTCGTGGATTAATACATCCGCTCCCTTAGAAAAACTGACTAGATTCTCAGAGTATCTCGTATCTCCGGAGAGCACTACGGAGTGTCCCGCGAAGTCGACACGGTAGCCAAGCGCCGGTTTCACGGGTCCGTGATCAACTACGAAGGCCGTTACTTTGATCGCTCCATTTTCATACACAACTCCTTGCTCGACGTCTTTCGCCAGAATTACTACGCCCTGTGAGGGTAACTTCTCATCCACATCGCGTCGCATGTGTATATCGAATTGGTAGGCCTGCTCCAAGTGCGCCATCATTTCTCGGGTTCCCGCAGGCCCCCAAACTCGAAGCGGGATCGTCCGCCCTCGGATCCAACCGGTCAACCACAGATCAGGGATTCCGACCACATGATCGGAATGCAGGTGAGTGAGGAACAAAGCGTCGACCTCCGCGAACGGTACTTTGACCTGCTCAATGCGTTGGGTAGCTCCGCGACCGCAATCAAATAGCAGCTTCTGTTTCCCGGCTTCCACCAGGATGCTTGGGCCAAATCGATCCATTCTTGGTCCGGGGGAACCCGTACCCAGGAGGGTCACCTTTAGATCCTGCGCAGGCGCGGACCCAGCAAAAGCCGCGCTCGCAAGCAACAGCAAAACCCCTGTCCACCAAGGGTGCTTGCTAGGTGCAAGGTTCATGGGAAAAAGCTCCCCCGTGAGCTTTCTGAGAGTCTATACGCTTTCTGGAGCCAACTCCGGACAATGGTAAATCTAGAGTTCCAGCTCACCGCCAATCAGCCCAGTCACACGGCTGTATTACCTGCACACGGGGCAACCCAGGTCGTCGCTGTTCATCTGTGTGCATGGGACTCGGCGATTCTCGACGAATCGTCAGCAAGCCAGAAGCTGACAGATTCTCGGAAACTGTCAGGCTTTCTCCGCTCCCTCAGATTCCAGGATCACCCGCGCCATAGCCGACTGCTCGGTGGGGGTAATCGAAAGGTGGGCGCGCACGGCCCCAAGTTTCTGGGCGAATTCTGCTGCCTTGCCGTGAAAGACCATTGTGGGCCGACCGCCCGGCGCGCGCGCTTCACTTCCACATCTTGCGGGGTGACACCCGGCCCCAACCGGTTCCAATGGCCTTCATGGCAGCTTCTTGGGCAGGGAATGGTCCGGCATAGCGCTCTGCCTTATTGGCTTTCGATTCGGAGTAGCGGATTTCGTCGGCGGTAAATAGCCGCTCCAAAAATCGCCGGTCGAAGCGCTGGCGCAGGATAACAGCACACGAGGGGAGGGCAAAGAGCGGGTTGCTGACGCCTACAGTTCCGCACGGGCTATCGCTACTGCGGCGATTGCGGCGGTCTCGGCGCGGAGAATGGTATCGCCAAGCGACGCGGCCAGCCAGTGCGAAGTTGCGAAACTGTGCAACTCTTCTGCCGTCCAACCACCTTCGGGACCAATGGCGAGAGACAGCGACTTCACTGCAAAGGGAGCGCCGAGAACATCGACAAGTGAAGCCTCCTGTTCGCTCTCGGCGAGAACGATCCGCAAGTCGCCAGGAGTATCGACGGTGTGCAAGTCCCCCTGATCGGTCAAATTAATTTCGCCCACAGTGGGGAGAGTTAGAACGCCCCTAAGCTTCACCGGGTCGCTAATCTGCGGAGGCGCGATGCGACGCGACTGCTCGGCCGCTTCACGAGCGATGCGCCGCCAGCGCTCAACGCGCTTAGTTGCGGCAACAGCCAGGTGCTTTTCCGTGCGGCCAGCGATCACCGGGATGATCGTGGTGACGTTCAGTTCGGTACACTTTTCGATCGCCCACTCCATGCGATCGAATTTGAAGACGGCGAGCAGTAGAGTGATGGATACAGCGCTGCAGGCCGCGAGTTCTTCGCCTAGGAGGAATTCCACGCGGTCGTTCTGCACGCCGGAAACCGTGGCTAGCCGGACTTGATCGCCACATGCGACCTCGAATTG
The DNA here is from genome assembly GCA_963763725.1 of uncultured Acidobacteriaceae bacterium. Taxonomy (GTDB): domain Bacteria; phylum Acidobacteriota; class Terriglobia; order Terriglobales; family Acidobacteriaceae; genus Bog-257. The sequence continues at coordinate 182,093 of CAVXQI010000002.1, read as the reverse complement.
CTGACCAACGCGAGCGCGCAAGGTACGCGACAAGTGTGCAGCGTGCGCGCCCATCAAGGCGGCGCGATCGCCGGAGAACTGGTCGGCAATCCAGCGGCGTCGCGTCATCGCGTCATCAGCAAAAGGATGGTGGCAATGGCCATGGAAGCATAGACACCGCCGAACACGCGGTTCTCGCGGGCCAAATCTTCTTCGCTAAACAGGCGGCTGTTCAACAGAAACTCCAGCGCCGAGACCATTCCGACCAGAACGGCCATTACCAACCAGCGTTCCTGGTGCATTTGGGCGCGGAGCAGAAAAGGGATGGCGAGCATCGACAATCCCAAGTAGATGAGCCCGCCGATGCGGGCGCGTTTGCGGCGCTTAGGATCCTGGTAGCGCATCAGGACAATGCGCGCTAACTCACGCGGCCGGGCCAGGCGCGCAGCCGCCGGCAATGCGGTCACCACCAGCAGGAACCACGCGTAGATGCGGAGGGCTTTGTCCAAGGAATTCCGCTATTCGCTGTTCGCTCTAGTAGGCGACAGTCGCAGGGAAGCAAAGAGGCTCTATGTCGATCCAGCCAAATTTCATATGTGCAAGGGCTGGCTAGAAACAAACCAGAACAGCCCGTGGCAGAAGTCGGAATTCTGAAAAGACGAGCGGCTAAAGCCACATTCATTTGCGGCACAGCTGAAGAGACTGCTGAAAAAGTCGAAACAGCGGAGTGACAAAATAAAGAGCTTAAGGGTGTACCTAAAGGTGCGCCCCTTCAAAAAATCCGCCGAAACCGACTTTTTCAGCAAAGTCTGAAGCCGTGCCCGTTCAAAACCGCACAGTCACCACGGGCTGCCAAGAGCCAAAAGCCAAAAATCTAAAATCGAAAAATTCGAAAATCGAAAAGCGAAAAAGCGAATTGCCGCCTACTGAAACATGTCCTTCACCTTATTCAGCAGCGAGCGGCTGACGGGCTTATTCTCCACCGAGGTCGTGGTCTGCAACTCCTGCAACAGTTCGCGCTGCCGCTTGGTGAGTTTCGAGGGCGTTTGCACTTTGACCTCGACGTGCAAATCGCCGCGGCCGTGACCGTTGAGCACCGGTACACCTTTATTCTTTACTCTGAAGGTGCTCCCAGGCTGGGTGCCCTCGGGAATCTTCACGACACAATCGCCATCGAGCGTGGGGACAGTGATCTCCGTGCCCAGTGCCGCCTGCGCGAAGGAAATTGGAACGATGCAATACAGATGCTTGCCTTCACGCTCGAAGAACGGCATGCTCCTTGGCGTGCAGCACCACATAGAGATCGCCCGAGGGTCCGCCGTAGACGCCGGCTTCGCCCTCGCCCGAGTAGAGCATGCGCGCACCCTCCTCAACTCCGGCGGGGACTTTTACCGTGACGGTGCGGTGGCGCGTAATGCGGCCCTGGCCTCGGCACTGCGTGCATGGATCGACGATCAGCTTGCCCGAACCTTGGCAGGTGGTGCAGGTGCGGGATATGGAAAAGAAGCCCTGCTGGTAACGCATTTGGCCGCGTCCGGCGCAGGTGGTGCAGGTAATGGGCGCTTTGCCTGGAGCCATGCCACTTCCTTTGCACTGGTCGCACTCCTCGAGCCGTCGCACCTGCACTTGCTTGGTGACGCCAAACACCGCTTCCTCGAACTCGAGAGTGAGATCTTCGCGCAAATCGGCGCCGCGTTGAGCTCGCGAACGGCTGCGTCCGCCCTGCCCGCCGAACATATCGCCAAAATTGAATAGGTCGCCGAAGATGTCGTGGAAATCGGTGAACACCGTGGTATCGAATCCGCCATTGCCGCCCGGACCGCTGGAAACTCCGGCATGGCCAAAGCGGTCGTAGCGCGCGCGTTTTTCACCATCGGCAAGAATCGCGTAGGCTTCGCTACATTCCTTGAAGCGCTCTTCCGCCGAGGGATCGTCCGGATTGCGGTCGGGATGGTGTTGCAGAGCGAGCTTGCGATAGGCGCTCTTGATTTCCTGGTCGTTGGCCGTGCGGCTGACGCCCAGCACTTCGTAGTAATCGCGTTTAACGTTGGTAGCCAGAACTGTTTACCTCAGGGGCTAAAAGAGGGTGTGTGAGAACATGTGTCGTCCCTACGGGACTCGGATCCATTTTCCACTCTACCCAGCACTCCGCCTGCGGCTCCGTGCTGGGCTAAACTCTTCAGCGCCTACGGCGCTGGATTCTTACGCAACCTTTCCACTGTGCCAACTCGCAACCAGTTCTCACACATGCCCTAAAAGCCCCGGTCTTGTGTCTATGCATTTATGGACGGCCCGAAGGCCGTCCCGTTACAAGAGCCATGAATCAAAACCGGCTTTATCCTGCCTTGGGATGGCGAGCCACGCGCACCATTGCCGGTCGCAGCAGGCGGTCCTTCAATTTGTAGCCGCGCTGCAATTCGTCGATGACGTGGTTGTCTTCGACTTCATCGGTATCAACCATCTGGATCGCCTGGTGCAAATTGGGATCGAACGCCTCCCCCTGCGCGGGCACGGGCTGCACACCTAACTTCGCCAGCGCATCATGAAACTGTTTGTCGATAAGTTCAATGCCGGCGTGAAAATCATCCAGCGACGCCGCCTTGGTGTTAAGCGCGCGATCCAGGCTGTCGAGAATCGGAAGCAACGTCGTCATCGCACCGGCGAGGGCGTAATCCTTGTACTCCTGCTGCTGTTTCTCGCTACGCTTGCGAAAGTTCTCGAACTCGGCCTGGATGCGCGCGGCCCGATCGAGGTAGGCTGCCCGTTCGCCCCGGACGCGCTCTAACTCCAATGCCGGGTCTTCTGCAGTTGCGACTTTGCCGCCCGCAGTGTCTGTCTGCGACGAGGCCGCGTCGTTCTCCTCTGCCGGCGGCAGTTCGTGGTCCAAATTCAACTCTGCCTCAGCAGAGCCTCCATTGCGTTTCTTTGCTTGCATAATTATTTCTACGTCGATTCGTTCCAGAGTTGATCGAACAGCCGCGCGATGTATGACACCGCAGTCATGGTGTGCTCATAATCCATGCGAGTCGGGCCAATGACGGCCAGCGAACCCATGACCTCGTCGCCCACCCGCGCCGGCATTCCAATCAGTACGAAGTTACTTAGATGCGGCATAGCGTCTTCCAGACCCACAACCACGCGCACCGCCTCCTGGCGCACGTCGAGGTACGCCGATAGTAGATCGACAATGCGCTGTTTTTCCTCCAGGGTAGCCAGCAACTGACGCAGGCGCTCCTGGTCCTGCTCGGTGATCACCAGATTTGATGCGCCCTCCACGTACACAGCCTGCGCGGCAGCTTCGGTAGCCAGCGCGCCTTGCGCGTAGAGCTGCTCCACTGATCGCATTAGGCGATCATATTCGCTCCGCTCCTGCTGAATTCGCTTGCTGATCTCGTTGCGCAGCGACTCCATGTCCCAGCCACGGAAATTCTGGTTGATATAGGCCGCAGCAGCTTCCAAATCGGTCACTGCCAAATCCTGATTCAGCCGCAGCACGCGGTCGCGGACGAAGCCGTTGCGCATGACCACGACGGCAAGAACTTTCTTATCGGCCATTCGCTGGAAGTACACATGCTCCAGCGCGTTGCGCTGCCCCAGTCGCTGAGCTGATGGTAACGCCCACGCTATGGGAAATCAGCGACAACACGTGGGAAGTGCGCTCCATGAACTCGGGCACATCCTGCAACCCTTGCAGGCTGCCCTGAATCAGGTTCTCGTCGGCAGGCGAGAGGCGTGCTTCCCCGGTCAACTGCTTCACGTAGAAGCGGTAGGCTTTGGTGGTGGGAACCCGACCCGCCGAAGTATGCGGCTGCTCGAGAAATCCGGCGTCGGCGAGGTCAGCCATCACGTTGCGAATGGAGGCAGCGCTAAGGTTCTCGCTATTGGCGCGGGCCAAGGTACGCGAGCCCACCGGCTCTCCCGTGGAAATGTAGGACTCCACGATGGCCGTCAAGATTTCGCGTTCGCGTCTGCCGATATTTGCCGGTGCGTCCATGAACTAGGTGTGCGGGGAAGTTAACCTTATAATTTGCAATGATTTGCGGTTGCGCAAGATACAACTCCGCTTTTATATTCTAGGAAACAAGCGAGTTGATGTCAAGATTGGCACTCACCTTAATTGAGTGCCAAATGTCCATGATGGGATCTTGCAGTCGAGACGTTCCAACTTGGGAAGACAACCGAAATCACGCCCGGTGGATTGGCGGAGTTCCACATTGGGAATTGCTTGTCAAGCCCCACAGAGGTGCCGAAATCACCGTAAACCAATGGATTAAAGCGCGATATAAAGTTTCAAAATTGTGTCAAAAACCTACCAAAACCTGCTATAATGCAATTAGTAGAGTCGGAAAGGCAGAGACGCCTTGTCCGGCTCTTTTTGTTTGTCCGGACGTTTCTGGCTGCATCCGCGCACGAGCTGGGGAGGGTGCCGAGAACCTGCGGGCCCCCAGGAACCCTGCCTTTTTTTGCGCTCAAGGCGCGCTATGGTCTAGAACTGGCAGGTGTCGGAAATTTTCTTGATCTTGGAAATCTGCAGGGTTCGGACTTTTTCGGGCGAGGTTACCGCAGTTCCGGTGATGGCGACTTGTTTGCCGTTATAGCCGAGAAGCGTGTCGTGGTCGCCCTTAAGCCGATAGCGATCACCGCGGCTTGTCCCGAGAGTGAAGTATCCGTTGACCGAGCCCACACAACCTACAATGGTGACGGCTGTAGCAGCGCCGGCAGGAGCGCTGTTGGGGTTGCCTTGGTTCGGGGACGATTGTTGGGCAAGAGACATCATCGACAACAGGACAAGGCAGGGAAGCAGGATCCAGGTTCGCATTAGCAACTCCGTGTAATACCCTGCAGTATATCGTCCTCCAAACTCCAAGCCGTCAGTTTTGTCTTGCATAACTTTGAATTCCGATACAAACTCCCTTTCATACTGATGGCGTCAGCCCTCCGGCAAAAGCAAAGGGTCGGCGCTTCATGGTCAATCAACTCATGCGCCGAGGTATTCACTTTGCCCTGATACTGTTGCTCGCCAGCACCGTCCCGGCGACCGTGGCGAAAGCAGCTACCGCTTTCAAGAGCGTCGCGTGGACGCCGCAGGAGCTGCAAACGGGATCGGCGTGTCTGTTTGAGGTCCAACTCGAAGGCTCGCCGGCGAAGTTAGGCGGGAAGTGGATGGGACATGACGTAGCGTTTTTCCGGGGTCGCGATGGCCACGTGTGGTATGGGTTAGCCGGAGTTGACGTGGAGACCTTGCCGGGAACTTACCCGCTCGAAGTGCTAGCAACAATGCCGGACGGGGAGGTGATTAACCTGTCTCGCGATGTTCGGGTGGGTCCGTCGAATTATAAGACCGTATCGCTGCGAGTGCCAGACCAGTTTGTGAAGCCAAACGCTGCAACTCTTCGCCGAATTGAATCCGACAGAGAAGCCAAGAGCACGGCTTTTTCGCACCTCATCCCAGCCCCGGAATGGTCGGGAGATTTCCTTGCTCCGGTGGGATCCAAGGTCTCCGACTCATTTGGCACGCGTCGGGTGTTCAATGGCAAGCTGGAGAGCGTTCATCGTGGTTTGGATTTCCGGGCCAAGCCAGGATCGCGGGTGCTGGCGGCGAATTCCGGGGAAGTGGTGCTGGCTCGCAAAATGTTCTACGAAGGCAACTGCGTGATTATCGATCACGGAGAAGGGTTCATGACCTTGTACATGCACCTTTCCCGATTTGAAGTTGCCGAAGGACAGAGAGTCACGAAGGGCCAGGAGATCGGCCTGAGTGGGGCTACTGGTAGAGCTACCGGCCCGCATCTTCATATGGGGGTCCGCTGGGAAGGCGCATACCTCGATCCCGCGAGCCTCTTGGAATTGAGATTGGACAGTCTCCCCTAAGTAAAGACTGACGCGCGTTCTGTAGCGAGCGCTTTCCAAGGACTTAGCACCGTCCTAAACCCGTGGACGGACCGCCCGACTACGGAAAGGAACGATGTGGGAAGCCCTCGGAAAAACCCCAGAGTATATGTGCAAGATCTTGCAGCCCAGAGTGCTGGACTTAAGACAAAAACCACTGTAACTAGTAGTATTAAATAGATATAGGCCGTGGTGGTGAATGGCCCAGCGATTGCATGTTTAGTTATCCAGGACGTGTCGGAAGTCTATCGCCCGGGCTCCCGGTCGTCGCGGCTTCGATGCTATACACAGCATCCTGGGTCGAAAATTTGGGAGGCATGAACGTGACAACTCACTTCTGCAAGACGCCATTCGCTAGAGGGTTTCTGCTTGCGCTGGTATTCAGCGTCGCGGTACCTCTGCTTCACGCTTCTACTCTGGGGGACGGCGGTTCCGTTGCCCCGAGTCCGTTGTTCCCGGGGGGGAATTTGGAAGCGACCACTTCGGGTACTATCACCACCCCAACCTTCAGCGTCAATTACACCCAGTGGGTGTATTCCGATCCGAACAACACCTGGTGTTCCGGATGCCTGGACTTCGTCTACCAGTTTACGAATTTGGGACCTGACATCAATGCCCGGTATACGATGTACAACTTCGACAATGGGTCCAATTGGAGTCTTGATGTCGGTACCAACCCATTCGGAATTCACGATCCAACCAACATTGATCGCAGCATGTCGGGAAGCGTAGTTGGCTTCAACTACAACCCTGGGGATGAAATCCTCGCTGGGGAAACGACCCCTCTGCTGGTAATCGAGACCAACGCGACGCACTTTGATTTCAACGGTTTTCTGAGCGCCCAGGATGGCACGGCAGGTTATGGCAGAGCTTATGAACCGGCCGCCGTTCCGGAACCATCCTCACTCGGCTTGATCGGTAGCGGTCTGATGGTCGTGGGAGGATTCTGGCGCAAACTGCGCTTGGGAGTGCGAGGCTAAGGCGCCGGTGCGAAAGCGTTCGGTGGGCGTGGGTCAGCAGCTCGATATCGCAGGGGCAGGCATCACCGGAGCTGTGAGTAGAGTAACCTAGCAGTTCGGACGGGTGGTAGCAGGCATTTCCTTCAGGTTGCCGGATCGACAAAGCGTCGATGAATGGGCCGGTCAAGAGGGTTTTGCCTACCACCCGTCAATTTTTTTCCTTCCGCATCGCCCTTCCAGCACCTCCAGTATGGCGTGCAGCCGCCATCAGATTACTCCTATCAAGGCATGGTTGACGGCCTCCAGGCGAGCAAAAGCGGCGCGTGGCGCCCACGGTCTGAGCGACACTCAACAGTACCCGCCAAATCCATCCCGAAGCTGCTCAAGCGGTGCCTTACATGGGCGCCTCGCAGGCGTTATTGCCGAACGCGCTAGGACTCCCACTGCCCGGTACCTTTGGGTGGCTCAAGAGGACAGCTCCACCCCACTAAAATATCCGCGATTATGTTACCTCCATGCTTATGGCTTGGTACTGTCGGTTACGAAAGTACTATTGAACCTAGCAAAAAGTGCTAGCCAAGCGTGACCTTAGTTCTGTAGGATTAGACATTCTCAACAAGACAAGCAGTCTGTGGCCTGACCGACGGTCGATCCCTGGCAACAGTTGTTGGGACGAAAACTAGCGAAGAAAAGAGGACCGATGCAAATTACGACTCTCCCCTCGTGCCTTTTGTTTGCCAAACTCAATCTTCTTAATAACCGAACAAGCGTCAGTCGCGGATTTCTTATTACCGCTCTAATAACAATTTTTACCTTCCTGGTTCCTTTAGTCTCTGCTTCCGACGTTTCAAGTGCTGAGAAGATTTCAGCGCGGTTGATCTCCGAGACGGCCAATGGCGGCAAAGCCGAAGCCCTAGTAGTGCTCGCCGAGCAGGCTGATTTAAGTGGAGCCTCAAGCTTGCGCACCAAATCGGATAAGGGCCGCTATGTCTTCCAAGCGCTCCAGAGTGTCGCTCAGGGTACACAAGGTTCCCTCCGCAGCTTGCTGCAGCAGCGCGGTATTCCTTTTCAGTCGTTTTATATTGTCAACATGGTAAAAGTGACTGTCGACCGCGGCTTGTTGGAGGAGTTGGCGGCGCGCAGTGACGTGGCGCACATAGACGCTAACCCGCAGGTGCAAAGCTCAGTGCTAGGGTCACCTGGTACAGGCATGGATTCACCAGGCCACGGACCGGAGTGGAACGTGCAGCGAGTCAATGCTCCGCAGGTGTGGGCATTAGGCTATCGCGGCGAGGGTGCGGTCGTAGCCGGCAACGATACTGGCGTAATGTGGAATCATCCTGCCCTGAAATCGCATTACCGTGGCTGGAACGGTACTACGGTGAACCACGACTACAACTGGCACGACGCTACCAGCCAGCACTCGCCGGTTCCCATTGATCCGAATGCGCACGGCACATTCACCGTTAGCGAGATGGTCGGAGATGACGGGATGGGCAACCAGGTCGGAGTGGCGCCGGGAGCACAGTGGATAGCTTGTCGAAATATGGATATACACGGCACCGGTTCTCCCGCGCAATATATCGAGTGTTTCGAGTTCCTGATGGCGCCTTATCCGGTGCACGGCGATCCGAGCCAGGGCGATCCTACCAAGGCTCCGGACGTCATCAACAATTCCTGGGCCTGCCCGGCAAGGGAAGGCTGTACGGTTAGCACGCTGCAGAGCGTCGTTGACGCTGTACGTGCGGCTGGAATTTTTCCTGCAATGGCTGCCGGTAATTCAGGCCCCAATTGTTCCACCATTTCCGATCCGCCTGAATTTTACGCCAGCTCAGTCAGCGTTGGGACGACTGACGCGAACAACAACATCGCCTTATTCAGCAGTCGTGGCCCGGTGACCGTGGATGGTAGTGGTCGAATGAAGCCGGATATTACTGCCCCTGGAGTAAACATTCGGGCAGCAGTTCCGTGGAGCACAATGTACCAGGGATACTGGTCGGGAACTTCTATGTCTGCTCCACACGTGGCGGGCGGAGTTGCGCTTTTGTGGCAGGCAAGGCCCGATCTGATTGGCGACATTGACGCCACGGAATCGGTCTTGACCCGCTCAGCTCACCATATGATGCCTCTACACAACTGCGGATATGGTCTGATCCCCAACGGTGTCTTCGGATGGGGGCTACTCGATCTCTATAACGCGGTGCAGACCTCTCACTGACGATCGGAAGGGGGCCCTAGCCTGTGACCCGGCAGGGGGGCCCATCCACACTCTCGTGTCGCCTGACGTGAGACCCTGAGGACGCGTCCACCCAAGCTTCTTATGCTTGGGTGGCGAGTTCCGCAACCTTCGCGCACAACCGCTCGCTCCGCGCCCGCGACCCCGTGGTTGATCGCACTTTCAATCTCCCGGGGTCGAGCGGAGCGGACAACTACCATGGATCGAGCGTTGTGACGCGAAGCGAGATCCCCCATCCAGGAGAGCCAGCTTAGGTGGAGCACTCAGAGTTTGTTAACCATGCAGGGTAAGAGCTCGGCCGACGAATTCTTCCGCAGTTCTTAACTAAAGAACCTCGATCATGTGGCGTACGCGACAAAAGCCGGAGCGCTTGGCTCCGGCTTTTATGACCCAGAGGGACGAGTTGGAATTAGCGGTTCAGCTTGCGACGCAGTAAACCCGCAAGACCTAGCACTCCCGAGCCAAACAGCAGGAAGCTACTCGGTTCCGGAGTCGAGGGCACGATTTCCCCAGACGAGAGAGGACCTTGTGTGGAATGAAATTGTCCCGAGAAGACCTGGTCGATCGTGGGATTGGTTCCCAGGAAGGCGTTGAAATCAAAAGGCGCGTTGGTGCCGACAACAAAGCCAGGGATGTTGCTGCTGGTGACTAGCAGGTCAGCGATGAACCGCGGAGCCTCGGATCCATCCGTAACGTTATTCAGCGCAACGGTGCCGTCAAGAAAGCTGGTCCCGTAAGCGAAAGCAAAATCAATAGTGTTGCCGCTCATGTCGAGCGGGTAGACACCAGCCGTGGGGGCCAAAAGCTGCACACTGCCACTCCCGCCTACGAACCACATGGAGTACGTGCCGACGTTTGTGCCGTAGTATCCGAGACCGGTCAGACAATCCGCGCTACCGCATGTGCCCGTAAAGGACAGGTTCGCGCTATCCAAACCAGTATTGGTGAACAGCAGCTGACCCGGGCTACTATCACCCAGGATCACTGTGGTCGACGAGCCGAAACCCGATGCCGTCAGCGTGACCAGAAACACGAACAATAACAGTGGCGACCATTTTCTAAGCATATTCCGTGACCCTCCCAGGCCATTCCAAGTTGTGTGGCACTGCCAGCCGCGAAATTTCCAACACAGAAAGCAAGCGGCAGAGAATGTCTTAATAGCTCTGGTGCAATTTTGCCTCCAACATAGCGCTCGTTAAGTCGTGCACAAGTAACATCGTTAGGTTACGGTTCCATCCGTCATGTGCAACGGCTTGCGGTGTTTGGATAATCATTTCCTGTTCATGGCTTGGTAAGCGTTTTCAGGAACTGCTCACGCGGCAGTGTTTCGGCTAATACTTCCCTCAAAGTGCATGAGATACGTACCTCGCGGGTTGCGGGCAAGGTGTTGCGTCTTAAGTTTTTTCGGATCATGAATGACGGGGCTGTAGACGACAGCTGCGTGAATCTTCAAGCGCTACTCAGCTACTGGATCTCAATCACGCTGCCGCTGTCGGCTTCCTGCAATTCCTTGGTGCGCTCGATCACGCGCTGGGTGAATGCGAACAGCGATTTGGCGTGCGGAGACTGGTCACCCTCCAGGACGACGGGCTGGCCGCTGTCGCCGCCTTTGCGGATGTCGGGATCGAGTTCGATGCTGCCGAGAAACGGCACGCCGAACTGCTGCGCGGTGCGCGCCCCGCCGCCCTTGGAGAAGATGTCGATCTCGTGCTGGCAATGCGGGCACACGAAATAGCTCATGTTCTCTACGATACCAAGGATGTCTACCTTCACCTGCTTGAACATCTCGATGGCTTTGCGCGCGTCCTGCAAGGCAACGTCGCTTGGCGTGGTAACGACGACTGCGCCCGTCAAAGGTACGGTCTGCACCAGCGAGATCACAACATCGCCAGTGCCTGGCGGCAGATCGACGACGAGGTAGTCGAGCTGTCCCCATTCCACCTGGCCGAGAAACTGTTTGACGATGGAATGCAGCATAGGGCCGCGCCAAACCAGCGGCTTGTCGCCCGGGCTAAGGAAGCCGACCGACATCACCTTCAGGCCGTAACGCTCGGGCGGCAGAATGCGATCTTCGCCGACCACGCTTGGAGCCATGGTGGTGCCCAACATCAGCGGAACGTTGGGGCCGTAGACGTCGGCGTCGAGCAGCCCGACTTTGTGGCCCAAGCGGGCCAATGCGATGGCCAGGTTTACGGCCAAAGTGGTTTTGCCAACGCCCCCCTTGCCTGAGCCTACAGCGATGATGCTGTTGACTCCCGGAAGCGGCTGCGGTCCAGCGGGTGGTTGGCCGGGCATGTGCGAATGCTGATGACTCACGAGGGTTCCTGTAGTGCTCAGAGTGAAGTGCGCGAACGACGATTATACGCTGGGGGAAGGGACGGTTTAGCGATACACTTGGCGCCGGTGCCTATATAGCCGCGCGAAATTGGTCGACTTCCGCCCGTGGCGCATACACTTGGTGAAGGTTTCTCTTGCCAATTGCGGGCTGAACAAGCATAATAGCATGTTCGCTTTTTCTTCGCGTGATCAGGAGCACGGTGCAGACCTGCCTACCATTCGACTTCGAACCCACGGATGAGCAACGCCGGGCCATCGAGCATGTTTCGGGTCCCATGCTGGTCGTAGCGGGCGCGGGCACCGGCAAGACCACCGTCCTCGCACGCCGCATGGCCCATCTCATCGAGAGTGAATCGGCCCGGCCGAATGAAATTCTCGCCGTCACCTATACGCGCAATGCGGCTGCCCAGCTGATCGCGAAGGTTGGCGAGATCCTCTATCCTCACCTTGATCATGCCAGCGCTGCACGCAAGTTGATGTCGAGCGGACTGCGGCCGCACACCTTTCACTCCTATTGCTACGGGTTGCTGCTCGATGCCAACATTCGATTCGCGCTTCTGGACGAGAAGGACCTGCAAATCTTGTTGCGGCGCCGTATTGCCGAGCTGCCGCTTAAGCGCTTTATCAAGGCGTCAGACCCGGGACAGTTCCTTAAGGATTTGCTGGAATTTTTCCGCAGTTGTCATGACGAGCTACGCACTGCTGATGATTATGATGCCTACCTCGAGCGCCTGGAGCGCAGTGAGATTCCTCTGCCACGGGTAGCGAAGTCAAAAGATGCCGAGACCATGGCTCGGGAAGAGGTGCTCGACCGGTGCCGCGAGATCGCGCGGGTTTTTCGTTATGTCGAAGACCTGCTGAAGCAGGAAGGTCTGGGAACCTTCGGCCATATCATGACACGCGCTGTCGATTTGCTCGGTCGCCGGCGGTCCGTATTGCAGCGCGCGCAGAAATATGCCCGCTTCATTCTGATCGATGAGTTCCAGGATTCCAACGTGGCGCAAATTCAGCTTGCCCGGCTGCTTGGCGGCGACGAAGCCAACGTATTTGCGGTGGGCGATCCCGACCAGGCGATCTACCGTTTCCGTGGCGCTACCAGCGGCGCCTTCGACCAGTTTCTTCGGATCTTTGAGCCTGGCGGCGTGAAGCGCGTCACTCTGTCGAAGAACCGCCGCTCCGCGCCGCCCATCCTGCGTTGCGCCTATCAGACCATTCAGATGAACCCGACCATCGCCAGCAAAGAGTTACACGACGGCGGCTGGCCGCGCGAACCGCTGGGCTGTGCCCGTCTGGAAGAGGATGCAATTCTGGCGCGTGCCTTGCCCGTGCAGGCCGTGGTGCATAACGGATTCGAGCAGGAAGCCGAATTCATTGCCGATACGATCGAGGCAATGTGTGAGCGGCGACCTGGGATGAAGTTTTCCGATGTTGCAGTCCTGTACCGCACGCATATTAATCGGCAAGAGGTGTTGGCCGAGCTTCGCCGCCGCGACATTCCTGTGCACGTCCAGGGCGTCGACCTTTTCGATACCCCAGAGGCTCGCGATGCCATGGCGGCATTACAGATCATGGAGGGTTCCAATCCAATAGCGCTGGTTCGGGTCGCAGCGTTTCCGCAATTCGATGTGGACCCGGAAGAATTTCGCGCGGCGCTTGCTCTCGCCGGCAAAAAGGCTTCGATTGAGTCGCTGCTGGAAAAGGTCCCAGGCGGCTTCGCGGTCATGGAATCGGTGCGCGAGGCGCGACAGGATCTTACCAACGCCAATGATCAGTTGTTGCTGGCGATGAAGATTGCGCAACAAGTATTTCAGCTCGCGGATTCACTTCCGCTGCGGCGCTTGCAGGAACTAGCCGAGCAGTGGGGCAACAAACCTAAGCCGCTGGTGGGGCAGGGAACTCTGCGAGAATTCCTTGAGTACACCGAGTTGTTTCGCGAGGCGGGTGGATGCCTCGCTGAGGACGGCGGGGAGGACGATCCGGTGGCGGCGCTGGCGCCTGCCGACTTCAGCAGCCGGCCCCTCGCCGACGCGGTGCAGTTGATGACCGTGCACGCTGCCAAAGGATTGGAGTTTGCTTGCGTCTTCGTTTTGCGCGTGGCCTCGCAATCGTTTCCGCACAACTACAAGGAGCCGCTGGTTGAATTTCCGCAATACCTCCGCAGTAAAGACACGGCCGCAGAGAATCTGGCCAAGCTCCTTCACGAGGAAGAAGAACGGCGGCTGTTTTACGTTGCCATGACCCGTGCCAAGGACGAGCTTTACCTCTGCGGAAAGATCAGCAAAGCGAAAAACGATCCCGCTCCTAAAAAGTACATGCGGGAATTGGCCAGCGCCGGGAAGTCCACGCTTAAGGGCGCGATCGAATGCCGGGTGTTGCCACCATACGACATTATTCCAATGTTGCATGCCGCGGCAGAGCCACAGCCGATCATCGCGCAATGGGTGCAGCTTGCCGCGCGATGCGACGCGCCCCTCGGCGAGTTGAGTGCCAGCGCTATCGAGCAGTATGAACGCTGTCCGCTGGCATTCAAGCTGAGCCGCGACTGGTGTATCCCTGAGGAACCTGCGGCAATGATGCAGTTTGGTTCGGCTATGCACCTGGCGCTTAAAGCCTATTTCGATGGCGTCCGGGCAGGGCATGCGCCGGATGAAGATGCGGTCATTGCGTGTTTTCGCGACGAGTTTGGAAAGGCGAAGATCGAGGACGAGGCGCAACGCGACCTCTACGAGAAGGATGGCTGCGAGCAACTGGGGCAATTTCTGCGCTCCGATCTGGCCCGCCCCGCGGGGCAGATTCTAAACAATGAGCGATTCTTCCGTTCCTTCATCGGGGGAATTCTGGTGAAGGGACGAATGGATCGCCTGGAGCGGATCGAAGGTGACCGCGTCAGCATTATTGACTACAAAACTGGAAAGCCGAAGACGCAGGAGGATGCCGACGAGAGCCTTCAACTTTCCATCTACGCGCTAGCGGCGAAGAGCATGGGTTTTGCCGCCGACTCGCTGGTGATCGTCAATCTCGCCGATTGCAGCGCGGTCGAGTCGCGGCGTTCGGAGAAGCAGCTCTCAGCCGAAGAGGCCAGGGTGGACGAGGCGGCAGCCAATATAGCCGCTGGAAACTTCCAAGCCAAGCCGGGCCGCCATTGCCGCTTCTGTTCTTACCGCACCCTTTGTCCGGCAACGGAGTTAACAGTTGTTCAGCCCGCCGAACGCGCGGCCACCGTGAACTAGGTCGGGTAGTGCGGACCTTCAGGTCCGCATCGAGTTCTACTCCAATTCCAGCATCAGCCGTGGAGGTAGTCGACCTCGGCGGCTGAAGCTATTTTCCTACCGCTCCACCCGCACAAGCCGGACGCACCAGTCCAGTAAGCGCCCACGCCGTGGTCATTTACTATCTTGGGCGGAGGTGACGCCGCACGTGCGAGACTTCAACAGTTTGTCGCAGAAAGAAATCCTAGCGCTAGCCATTTCGCTGGAGGAAGAGGACGAACGAATCTATTCCGACTTCGGCAAAAATCTGCGGGAAAACTTTCCCGGCACGGCGCAGGTGTTCGAAGAGATGCGCCAGGAAGAGATCGGCCATCGCCGCTGCCTGATCGAACTTTATCAGAGCAAATTTGGGGAGCACATTCCCCTTATCCGCCGGCAAGACATTCGCGGCTTCGCCGGGTTGATGGATGGTTCGGTGTCAACCCTCGCTCCGGTGTTCGCCGCCGCATTCGCGACCAAGAATACCTGGGACGCTTTCGCCGTCGGACTTGCTGCATCGCTGGGAGCCGGCATCAGCATGGGGTTTGCCGAAGCGCTGTCCGACGACGGTAGCCTGACCGGGCGCGGCACGCCTTGGTTGCGAGGACTGGTGTGCGGCGCTATGACCGCGCCCGGCGGTATCGGCCACACCCTGCCGTACCTGATTCACGATTTCCGGGTGGCTACCACGATTGCGATCATCGTGGTGCTGTTTGAGCTGGCGACCATAACCTGGGTGCGCCATCGCTTCATGGACACTCCGCCGCTGTCGGCGGCAATTCAGGTCGCATTCGGCGGTGCGCTGGTGTTTGCCACCGGCATCCTAATCGGAACTTCGTAGTTCGGATGTTCGAGCTGAACATGGTTCTCGGAAGATGTGCGATATTCAATAGATGAGGGCAAGTCTTCCAACTCGTCGTGCAAGAGCCACTCTCATTCTGATTTTCGCGACTTGTCTTCCCACCATCGGCGCCCAGCAAGGTAAAGCCTCTCTGGGAATGGACCGCAATGGTTATCCCGGCGACCTGAACATGTCGGCACTGCGCCAGACATTTGCATTCACCGGATATTGGTTGAACAACCCGCCCGGCGCAACCACCAATACTTGGCAAGGCAAACGCAAGACGATTCAAGCTATGGGCTACGGATTCCTCCTGCTGTTTAATGGGCGCGAATACCAGCAACTGAAGGCCTCGGGAAATGCCGCGCGTGTCGGGAACAAGGACGCCACAGTAGCTGTGAAAGCGGCCAGTCGTGACGGTTTTCCCAAAGGCGCAATTCTGTTTCTCGATCAGGAGCAAGGCGGCCGCATGCTGCCCGAGCAGCGCGCCTACATTCATGCCTGGGTGGATGGCGTGGTGCGTGGTGGTTATCGTGCAGGCATCTACTGTTCGGGCATCCCATTTCGTGAGTCGAGTACAGTCTCCGTAGTGACGGCCAACGATATTCGCGATCATGCCGGCATTCGCGAGATCGAGTTTTTTGTCAGTAACGATCACTGCGGCCCTTCGCCGGGTTGCGTCTTTCCGAAGCCGGCGCCAGCTCCTGCCATGAGCGGCGTGCCCTTCGCCGACGCGTGGCAATACGCGCAATCACCTCGGCGTCCAGAGATGACCGCAGCGTGCCATCAAACTTATGCGCCGGATGGCAACTGCTATCCGCCAACCATGCCAGCCAGTTCTGGCGTACACATTGACGTTGACACAGCGAATTCTGCCGATCCCTCGCATACGCGATTGAAGTGAAAACGCGGAGTTACAGAATGAAGACACCCAGCACGTCGACCTAGAGCAGAGCTAAGGAAGGTCTGATTAAGTCAGAGCGAATTCCCGCAGGGGCTAAAGCCCCTGCATTATTTTAGTCATTTATGGACGGCCTGAAGGCCGTCCCCTTCAAGGAATAGACTTAATCAGAGCTTCCCTAATGTTGGTATAGCTGGTCCTGAGGGGGCACGGCTTCAGATGCTGTTGAAAAAGTCGAAACAGCAGATCCCTCGCGGGCTGAAGCCCGCTCGGAATGGCAAAATAAAGAGCTTAACGGCGCACCTAAAGGTGCGCCCCTTCAAAAAATCCGCCGAGAGCGACTTTTTCAGCAATCTCTTCAGCCTTGCCGACGGGACCGCACAAAAGAATCGGTCTCGAGAGGGTGTGGGAGAACAACTGTCGTCCCTACGGGACTCGGATCCCATTTCCACTTTCTCCGCCTGAGGGTCCGTGCTGGGCTAGACTCTTCCGTGCCTACGGCGCTGGATTCTGGCGCAACCGTTCCACCATGCCAACTCGGAGCCAGTTCTCACACATGCTCTATAGGCTCTGAGGGATTGTCCCCCAGCGGCTAAAGCCGGGATCTCTGGTTGATTCAACGGCACGCCTGAAGGCGTGCCCCTTCTAAACGGGACAACACCAACTGTAGTGCTGCCTTAGAAGGCGTACCTCAGTGCAAGGGTTGTGTTGTTAGCGTGGAAATAGCGCGAAGCCGTAGGTCCCACGAACGATCCTTCGCCGTACTGGTAGTAGTTCCACGCAGCTTTGAAGGTGACATCCTTATGGACAAGGACATCCACGGCGGCAAGAGGTGACTGATAAATGGACGAAAGCGGACCCAAGGGCAGCAGCGTATTCAAGGATGTCGTGTTGCCTTGGTTGTCGACGATGTTATAGCCCAAGCGCATAGTGACCCGCTCGATGGGAGTGAGTGTCAAGGCGAAGTAACCGAACTGAGTATGGGTGCGATAAAAACCGTACGTCTGCAGGAGAGTGGGATCCCCGGCACAGGTGGTGGTGTCTGACGGGGACACCGTTCCAGCAAAACACAGGAACATGTTCTGCTGAATAGCATCGTAGTTGTAGGCCATGTCCAGTCCCCAATACTTGTTGGGATTGATCATGGCATTGATCACCGTGGAATAGTTGTGCTGGTTGTACTGGATGTCGCTGGTATTGTTCTTGGCTTGCTGGAAATTAAGATTCGCTCCCAGCATCAGCCAGGGACGAGGTGCATAGGACAGGTTTCCGGAAATATTGAAGGAGCTTAGAGGATCGATGCGATAAATCCAATTGTCGGCACCGCCAAATTTCGCATTCACGTTGGCATGCAGCGTGCTTCCCTTCCTGAACCAAGCTCCAATCACGCCGGCGTAATTGTTGATCTCGGTGGTCGGATTACCAAACGGCGCGATGACTCCGCTGAATGTGCAACTGCCATCGGGGTTCAACGGTAACCCGGCACAATTGCCGCGATTCGGCATGCTGGGGTAATAGATGTCGCCGAAGGCGACTTGTTGGGTGCTTCCGGACTGGATGATGTAATTGCTCCACACGAAGCCGGCGCGCACTCCAAACCAGCGCGACACGTCGTATTGCACCTGCAAGTCGTTCTGCTTCATGTTCTGGCCGATCAGGTTGATCGTCGATTCGTTAATGATATCCGCTGGAGAGCTGGAGCTATGAAGTAGGGTGGTGGGCGGAAACATAAACACCGGGCTGAGCAAGGTAGCTGAGCGCAGATTGCCGGAAGTGAAGAGATTGGACTGAAGATCCAAATAGTCGCCGGTCACACTGAAGTCGTGGAAGCGGAAAGTCTCCACCAACCGAAGCTTGTTGGTGAGATGAAAGATCGCCGAGATATCGGCGGAAGAAGAATTCCATCGGGAACTGGAACTGCTGCCCGAGGTGTTGTAGCCGAGGCTGGCAGTGCGCGTGGTAAGACCGCTGAAGATCGCCGTTAGCGGTGTATCGGAACGCGCGTGGCTGTACTGGAACTGGCCATTAAAATCCAGCCATTTGAGAGATGACGATCTTAGGTTGACCTGTTCCGTCGGAATGAAAGTACTTACATGCTGGTACTGGCTGTAGTTGAGGAATCCATTACAGGCAGGATTGGCGATTCCGTTGTTGAGTGGTGCGCTGCACGGGCTTCCACCGTTGAACCAGGAAAGCCCAAAAGAGACCGGCGCCCCGTTGGGCAGCGGCCAGGAGTTGAATGGGTTCAGGCCGTAAAGGGTGTCGCCGGAATATTGCTGAAACATCTGAGTGTAGCTGAGCGTGGTCTTCTTGGTCACGCGGACATCGGCGCCAAAGCGATAGCCATTCAGGGTGTTGTTGTTGTTCTGGTTGAGCAGCGCTTCGGTGCCCTCATGGAGACTGCTGTAGGAAGGCCCGATGAAACGGTTGCGGTTGTAATCGAAGCGAAACGACACTCGCTGCATGGGCAGCACGACAATGCCAAAGTTATATAAATTCTGCCGGTCAAAGTAGCTGTGCGGGGAGTTCAGGATAGGAATGAACGGCGAACCAGTAGGTGGGTTGAGGGGGTTGGCAAACAAGTCATAATCAAAGTAGTTCTGTATGTGCTGATAGCTGCCGGTGAAGGTATACCAGCGGTATTTCGACACACGCATGCGGGCTGCCTGTTCGGGATCGCCTCCCCATCCGAAGCTGTTGAAGGTCAAGGTATCGAAGATGTCCTGGTGGCTTAGCGACTGCATGGTGAGCGACTGCTCCAGGATGCGGGCACCCGTCTGGTAATTGACCAGGGTGTCGTACATCGGCTGACTGCCGTTGACCTCGGAGATGCGGCCGCCGATCTCAATCGACTGGGTTACCTGAAAACCGCCGATTTCCTTGCCCTCCGCCGTGGCATGACGGCGCGCCGCAGAAGCCGAGGGCGGAGGCTGCGTCTGCCCCGAACTCTGCGCCGAACGCGCTGCCCATCAAGAACAGGCAGGCCACGATCACAGTGACCGCAAATGAATAAACGCCGAGACTCCTTTGACAACCCATTTCATGCCCCCACTACCGGAAGAAGAAGGGATCGAAGTTGGAACCATGAATTTGCGTGTGGCACATGGTGCATGCCTGATACTTGGCAGACTGGTTGTGAACCGGTCCCATAGGCTGACCCGCAGCTCCGTTCATATTCGGCGTGTGGCAGCGGAGACACAGAAAATTGACGTTGTTGACCTGCAGCAAGCGCGGATTGGTCGAGCCATGCGGCACATGGCACCCCAGGCAGCTTTCGTCAGTCTTCACCGGAGCGTGCTCGAAGACGAACGGCCCCATGGTGTCAGTGTGGCACTTGGTGCAGACCGCGAATTGACCGGCGGCCGCACGCACCTGGCCGCCCACCTCGGTCCCGTGGGGATTATGACAGTCGCTGCACTGTATGAGTCCGACATCGACACGGTGGCGATAAGGCCGGGCGAATTCGGCCCTCTGAGCGCCGTGACATCCGTAGCACAGCTCAGTTTGCGGTTTCACTAGCAGGAAATTGACGTCCTTGGAGCCGTGGGGACTGTGACAGTTCGTGCAACTGACGCCATTGGCCAAGTGTTCAGACTTGGAAAAGTTTTGCGTCTCCAGACTGGATTGGTGACACTTCGTGCAGATCGCTGCTGTCTGCGCCGGACTCAGCTTCTCAAAGCGAATGATCTTGGCCGAGTCGCCGCCGCCTTCAACATGGGCTTGCGCCGGCGCCGTGACAAGCCTGGCATCCATGCTGGTCGCCTTTGAGTAACGCCGCGTGCGGCGTGCCAGCAAAATGCTTGTCCCACACTTCCTGGTGGCACGTCTTGCAAATTTCGGTGTCGGCGTATTGGCCAGCTTGTTCGCGCCGGTAAGCGCGGAGGATGTTTGCGGCGCAGGCTTACTCGCCTGTTCCTGGGCTGATACTACAGCGCTCAGGCAGCAGGCCAAGAGAAACGCGATAGAGACAGATGGGATCGTTCGGAATGGGGCAAGCGCCATATAGCTCCCAATTATCGCCGCCGAGAATCTTCGGAGTTACGTGATGCCTCCTGTGTGCCTCGTGGTTGGAGAAGTCCATACCAGCGCACACAGCCAGACCATTTTCTGTTTTGGCCACGAACAAAGGGGCGACGAGGATGCCATCGCCATTTGAGAGAGTAATCCCAACTGGGATGGGAATGCAATAGCGAATTAGCGAGAGAGAATTCCAACGATCGATGGCATGGTTTATGGCCACTTTGGTGCGGGTGCAGGGCTGAAAATTCGGTAGCGGTTTGGTGGAGCTAGTCGGGATCGAACCGACGACCTCATCGTTGCGAACGATGCGCTCTCCCAGCTGAGCTATAGCCCCACAAGGGTTGGGAACACGGGAAGTGCGAGCTCATGAGACATGCGCTCTCGCTCTCATTATACAAAGAATGCTGCATCCATAAAATGTGCCAGGGTAAGGGTGTGATCGAGGGGCGCAATCTCGCCTTTCGCCGCCTTAAATTGAAGCGTGCTGCTGGAGCGGCGAGGCTGCAGCCTCATGGCGCCGCCGAACATACGCCCCGAACAGAATCATGCCAAACGCCGGAAACAAAAAGTACGCCCAGAGATCGCCGAGACCGCTTTCGCCCTTTGCCACATGCAAGGGCAGAGAGAGGTTGGCGTTTTCGGAATTGCGGTGGATGGTAACGTTTAACGTCCACTGGCCGGCTGCGGGAAAATCCAGTTCCGCCGTTTGCAGCAGCTTGTTCTCGGAATTTTCGCTAGCTGCGCGAAGCGGCGGGAGCGACGCTCCTCCATCAGCACCCGGTTGGGCGCAGACTTCAACCGCCGAGTCGAGCAAGACTTCTTGCGTGTTCTGATCCTGCACCAGAACTCCGAACGTGGTGGGACCGGTTGGAAGATCTCCGGACGGTGCAAAGATTGCAATGCTGAAGGGTCCGCGTTGTTTCCACAGCCGGAGTGCCTGATCGTCATCGCCGGGCGACGTTGCGATCAGGAATGAGAAGCACAACCCAGTGGCGACGAATAGAACCATAAACCAAACCGCCTCTGCAGCTCTGCTACTGAGTCGCGGGCGAAGAAAATCACCGAGTAAAGGAATTTTGCCGCGGAGGGATCGCGCTTCTGCAATGCGTTCCCCGCGAGTCGCAATCACCCCGCGGTGCCGGGCACGTGACAGACATTGCACGGCGATGACGACGGCCGGAAACACGTAGGCAAATCCTCCCAAGACCCACATGATGGCGCCGGCGGCAGCCTGGTCTGCTTGCGCGGTAAGACCGAACAAGCGAGGCGTCGATGCATAAGAGGGATAGAGCACACGGTCGGAGAAGACTAGGATGGCAGAAAGGATGGTGTTCTGAAGATCACCAACAAACAGGTAGGGTACCATCGCCCATCGCGGCCACTGCGCCCGGCTCGGCCACGGTTGCACCACCGGCCACCAGAAAATTATCGAGGTGAAAAAGAAGCACGCATGTTCCACCTCGTGCCACGAACTCGAACCCAAAGCCAGCTCGTAGAGCTTTGGCGTATGCCAGGCGAACATCACCACGCCCATCAGTGTCAGCGCGAAAATCGGATTCGTCAGCGCAGTCCCAACCCGATTGGCGAGGGGCCAATTCAAAAATGGTCCGGCAAACTCGCGGGCAGCGAAGCGCGGCAATCCCCGCACGATGGGAATGAGAGGAGCTCCCAGCAGAATAAGCGGGGGTGCCACCATCATTAGCAGCATATGTTGCAGCATGTGGGCGGTCAGGACGAATCCTGAGAAGGTGTCGAGCGGAGAAGCCAGCGCTACCCACAGCGAAAGGAGTCCGACGAGAAAACTGGCGGCGCGCCAGGGCGGTAACTCAATAGAGCCCGCGCGGCGAAGACTGATCCAGCCTCGCAGGTAAATCAGCGCCGTCAGTAGCAGGGCAAACGTTGCCGCTGGAGGAATCGACCAGGAGTGTAACGCGGCTTGAAAGACTGATTGCATGAACCCTCAGCGATCATTGGCAGGAGGAGGGTTTTCCTGTTTGGTGACGACAGCTTGGGCGGCGTCACGAGCGGGCAGATGGCCGCTGGGATGCAGAGTTTCCAGGAAGGAAACAAGCGCGGTAACCTCGGCCGGATTTAGGTTCTTGCCGTAGGCGGGCATGTTACCGCCACCTTGAATGACCTGACGAACCAGTTGATCACGGGTGAGCCGGGTGGCGACGCTGTCAAGTGCGGGACCACGCTTGCCGCCGGAGTCGCCAATGGAATGGCAGTTACGGCACTGCTTCACCTGGAAAACCAGAGCGCCTTGCCGCTGCAGCGGCGATCGTCCATTGAGATACTCCACCGGCACTGGGTCACCGCTCCAGCCGTCCATCACCGGGCTCCAGGGAGAATAGGTGGCAAGTTTGGTGAAGGTTCCCAGAGCGACTGCGATCAATAGCACAGTGACCACGGCAATGGGGCGCCGCTTCCAGCTCTTCTCGCCTTCGCCCGACAGGAACGGCAACAGAATGAGAAAGCCCAGTACGACTACCGGCGCGATCAGAATGATTGCGGTTTCCATCTGTGGAGGCAGCAAGGCCAGCATGGCATAGATCCACAGGAAGAAAAAGTCGGGCTTAGGAATGGTTTGTACGATGGTGGGATCGGGATACCCGCTAGGACCGAACGGCCCGAAGTAGGCGGCACACGCCATCACGCTGACGATGATGGTGGCGGCAAAGAACATGTCTTTCCACACCGCGTCGGGCACAAAGGGAACACCGTCGCGATGCGCCAACTCATGGTATTCCCGCACATATGTGGAACGGCGGACGACGCGTCCGGGCATGGGCCACTCGTTGATGCCGAGTTTCAGTACCATCAGCAGGTGCAAGCAGACGAAGCCGATGAGCAGTCCGGGAATCACGAACACGTGCAGCGCGAAGAATCGGGAGAGTGTGTCGCCAGCGATGATAGGGCCGCCCAGCAGCAGATGCACCAGCGCGCCGCCGAGAAGTGGGACCCGACCGACAATGGCGACTCCGATGCCGAGTCCCCAATAGGCGTCTTGGTCGAAACGCAGAACCTGGCCGGTGAACGCCATTCCCAGCGTCATCAACAGCAGAAACACACCCACGATCCACGTCAGCTCGCGAGGAAACTTGTAAGCACCGAACAGAAACACCTGCGCCATGTGGATGAGCACCAGCGCAACCATGAAGTTAGAGCCCCAGCCGTGAACCCCTCGCAGGAACCATCCCAAGGTGACGCCGTGGTTGAGATATTGCAGGCTGTTCCAAGCTTCGCCGGCCGAAGGCACATAGATGAGCGCCAGCATGATGCCGGTGAACACCTGCAAGATGAAGACAGTGAGCGCGGCGCTGCCGAAAACGTACCACCAACTCGCGGAATTGCGGGGCACCCGATGCGTGGCCGTGTCGCGGACTACGCCAGCGATCTGCAGGCGCTGCTCAAACCAGTCTCCGATCTGCTTCAGCCTTGACATCCACCTCTCCTCGTCTGCAGGCTCGCGGTCGTCGACAGGGTGGGAATCTGTCCCGCTTCGATCATCAACTTGCCGTTCTCTACTTTGTAGGAATACTGGAACAGGCCGCGCGGAGGCGGTCCGGAAGCGCGCGAGCCGTCCTGGTAGTACACCCCACCATGACAGGGGCACATGAACAATCCGGATTGTGCGAACCAGCGGACGGGACAGCCCAAGTGAGCGCAATTAATGGCGAACACCTGAAATTGTTCGCCGGTCAGGCGCCGTACCCAGCAGGGAATTTTATCGGTGTCGCCGTCCCAGGCATTAGAAATCGGATTACGAAACTGGGCGAGCCTCGTCTGGCCTTCGGGAAACTCATCGAGGTCACCGAGCGTGACCCAGCGCTGATACTGGCCGCGTTCGGCGCGCAAGATTGGCGCCAGCAGATAACCTACGACGGGAGTGGCCAGCACCACCACGGCCAAGCCGTTTAGCGCCATGCCGATTTTGGCGAGTAGGTCGCGGCGTGAAAGCTCAACCTTGGCGTCAGGAGCGTCGGGCTGTTTCGCCTTGCCGGGCGCCTCACTCAATGCACACCTCCGGGCGAAGATGAGTTCGCGGTAGAAGATGAATTCGCAGCAGCAGGCGGGGGTGTTGACGGTGAACGCTGCGCCGCCAGCCAAGCCACCACATCAGAAATTTCCTGATCGCTCATTGGGCGTCCCGGAACGTTGTTCCGCCAATCGGGAGCGTCGAAGTCGGGGCGGCCAGCAATGATTAACGTGCGCAGTCCCTGATCGCTGATCAAGCTGAGATAGGCGCCATTGGTGACCGATCCCGCCTTCGGTCCGCCATGATTGCCGTTGCCATGACACTTGGCGCAGAACGTGTTGTAGGCCGCCTGCCCCGGCTGCGGATTACCCGGCAGCTTCGCTGCATATGGCGGAGCCGCCACTCCACTCAACACATTGGGCTGGCTCCAGCGCTGGCGAATGCCATGAATGATTGCGCTAATCTGTTGATCCGTGAGCATGCCGCCTTCTTTCTGCGCAAAAGCTGACATCGCGGTTCCCGTCCGGCCCTTGGAAATCGTGTTCCGCAGTGTGTCGTCGTCAACGATCGCTAGATAAACGGGATCGGCCAGAGTCATGGCTGCTCCATGTTTGCCCTCGGCGCCATGGCAAGCCGCGCAGTTTTCCCGATAGAGCACTACCGGATCCAGCACGGAATCGGGCCGCGGCACCTCGGGGCCAGGAGCGGGCTTGCCTCTCAGAGAACAACCCGTCAGCGCCAGCAGCGTGGCCAGCACGCCCGCCCCCAATGCGGAATGAACCTTCATCGCTGAGTGTCCTCGCCACTGCGCCCATCGATGATGCCCGGCGCTTCAATACCGGCGCGCATGGCCAGTGGCAAGTTTTCCGTCGTCCAAACTTTGTTCTGGCGCACGACGACTAAGCCGGCCACTATTCCGAAGGCCACCTGCGACACCGCAAACCAGATCCAGTTGATCTCCTTGTCGAGCAGGGGATTGATGTAGCCGAGAATGTGGTATAGCAACCCCGTCCACAGCAATGGCCCAATGATGCCTCCCAGAACGATCGGGCGAGTAGGAAGCATGGGCAGCATCGCGCCGTACAGCAGTCCTACCAGGAGACACATGGTGATGTGCATGGCCAGCGCGAATGCGAACCATCCTAACCGGAAGTGCAGCAGTTCCTGGGTGGTAGGAATCGCAGGGGCGTCATACAAACTTCCGGCGATCAAGTTGATCGGGTACCAAAGGCTGCGGAAGAACACCACCCCGTAAAGCATGGCCAGGACTGCCATGGCCACCCCGCCGGCCAGTCCACCCTTCACTCCGGCGGAGATGGGATAAATCTTCAAGGGCAGCCAGGCGCGTTTCACCTGTTGCGCCACCGGCAAGCGCATCACTTCGCGCGACGGAACCCTCGCTGGCTCCCGCTCAGGCTCGACGGGTACAGGTATGTGATGCTCATGCGGAAACACCTCACGGAACCAGCCAACCGCGCCCGCCAGATATAAAATCGCACCCAGGACGCTGAGCGACACATTGGTCAGCAGACCAGCAAACAGCAGCGCCAAACCGAGTGCCAGGGCAAACGGCCAGATGGTCGGCGCTGGCAGAATCACCTCGGCGGGCTCAGGATTTGCGATCTGCGGTTCTGGCGTGGGCATACTCGTCTCGACTCTTCCTTTCCGTTCCCCTCAGCGCGTGATGAAGTACACCACCGAGAGCACGACCACCCAGATGGCATCCACGAAGTGCCAGTACATGGCAAAGACCCCGATCCGTTCCGCGTGCTCCAGCTTCACATATCCCAGAACGGTGAAGATCAGAATGACCGATAGCCCAGTCAAGCCAACCAGCACGTGGAAGGCGTGCAGCCCCACCAGCGAGTAGAACGTGGTTCCGAACAGGCTGGAGCTGATGGTTAAACCATCGCGGTAGATCAACCCGTACCATTCGCGGGCCGTGCCCACGATAAAGATTGCACCCAGGACGATCGTCAACAGCCACCAGATTCCGAACAACTTGATCTTGCCGCGTACGATGGCGTGCTCGGCCATCACAATGGTGAAGCTACTGGAGAACAGGCAGATGGAGTTGAAATACGGTACATGAAGAACGTCGCGTGGCGTCGGACCACTGAGGCTTTTGCCTGCATAATACAGATACGCAACCACGAAAATGCTGAAGATCGCCGACTCGGCAGCGATCAGACACCACATGCCCACTCGCCCGCGTAACTCGGAGGAGAGCGGCATTTCAGGTTGCGGTATTGCGACGGTTGTAGCTGCCAAGCGGGACTCTCCTTTTTCTTTCTGCCGCAAATCTCACTTCTTGAGCGGCGTGGGTGTTATTCGTACTTCCAGTCGGGATCTTCGGGATGCTTCAAGTCCCACAGCGGGCGACGGCTTCGCACCACTGGGATCTTCGCGAAGTTGTAGTCCGGCGGCGGGGAACTGGTACTCCACTCCAGCGTCCAGGCGTCCCAGGGATCGTTACCTGCCAGCTTGCCTTTGAAGTACGACGAGATCAGGTTGTAAACGAAAATCAGGATAGCGATGGCCTGAAAGAAGACGCCAATGGTGATGATGAGGTTCCAGATGTCCCAGCCGCGTCCCGGCTCGTAGGTGTAAATTCTGCGCGGCATGCCCAGGAGGCCGGGAACGTGCATAAAGTCGAAGGTCAGGTGGAAGCCGACGAGAAACAGCCAGAAGTGCCACTTGGCGAGGCTTTCGTCGTACATCCGGCCCGACATCTTGGGGAACCAGTAGTAGAAAGCCCCGAAAAGGGCGAACAGAATCCCGCCTACAATGACGTAGTGGAAGTGCGCCACCACGAAGTAGGAATTGCCTAACTGCCAATCAAACGGCGCTACGCTCAGCATGACGCCGGTCAGTCCCGCGATAAGGAACTGAAACAGGAACGCAACGCAAAAAAGCATGGGCGCCTTGAATATCAATTTGCCGCCCCACATGGTGCCTAGCCAATTGAAGATTTTTATCCCAGTGGGAACCGCGATCGCCATGGTGGAAGCCACGAAGAAAGCGTTGCCGTAGGAGGTCATCCCCACCGTGAACATGTGGTGGGCCCACACGCTCATGCTGATGAAGCCAATTGAAATGGACGCGGCCACCATGATGGGATAGCCGAAGATCGGCTTCCGCGAGAACACGGGAACGATCTCGGTAACGAAGGCGAACGCCGGCATCACCAGGACATAGACTTCGGGATGGCCGAAGACCCAGAAGAAGTGCATCCAGATCACTGCCGATCCGCCGGCTTGGGTGTCGAAGAAGTGGCCGCCGAGATAACGATCGATCAGCAGCATGAGCTGGGCGGCGGTCAGCGGACCCAACGCCAGCACCACCAACCCGGCGGTTACCATGTTCATCCAGGCAAACAGCGGCATCTTGCCCAGCGTCATCCCCGGGCAGCGCAAGCAAAAAATCGTGGTCAGGATGTTGATAGCCGTGGCGATGCTGCCGAAGCCGCTAATCAGCAACCCGATGATCCAGTAGTCAGTGCTGTGTCCCACCGAAAATGCCGGCGAGGTCAGCGGAGCGTAGGCGAACCAGCCCATGTCGGGCGCGCTGCCGGCACCGTACAAGCCGCTGCCCCCCAGAAAGCTGAAGTACAGGATGATGCCGCCGAAAGCGGTCATCCAGAATCCCCACGCGTTTAAGCGGGGGAAGGCCATGTCGCGCGCCCCGATCATCAGCGGTATCGCGTAATTGATGAAGCCAAACAACACCGGCATGGCAACGAAGAAAATCATTGTCGTCCCATGCATGGTGAACATGCGGTTGAAGGTTTGCGGCGAGACGAAGTCGTTATGCGGCCGAATCAACTGGATGCGCATGATCGTGGCTTCGATACCGCCAATGATCAGGAACACCAGGGCATATGCGATGTATAGGATTCCGAGCCGCTTATGATCGACGGTGGTGATCCAGCCATGCACCCGGTCGAACAACGGCTGAACGGCGTCGCGCAGAGGCGGAACAACCAGCGGTTTCGGAATCGGTTCAGCATCCCACATCGTTCGTTCCCCAGTTCTATTTCAGCGTCACCAGATAGTCGGTAACGGCGTCAAGATCGCGTTCGTCCAGTTGCATGGCGGGCATCAGCGCACCCGGCTTAAAGCTGTCGGGGTCCTGGATCCATTGCCGCAGGTTCGCCCGGTTATTCAATGCCGCACCGGCTGCAATGGTCTCCCGGCTCATCAGGTGAGTCAGATCGGGGCCAAAGGTCCCGTGAGCGTTGGTACCGGCAATCGTGTGGCAGTTGACACATGCCGTCGACTCGAAAAGCTGCCGGCCTTTGGCCGCGTTGTCACCGGGCTGCGCGGGTTGACGCTGCTCCGCTACCCAGCGGTCAAAATCGGCGCGCGATTGCACAATCACTCGCAACAGCATCTTGGCGTGTTGGGTGCCGCAGTACTGGGCGCACTGACCTACGTAAACTCCGGTTTCATGCGGATCGACCCACATGCTGTTGGTGCGGTTGGGAATCAGATCGGTCTTGCCGGCCAGCTTCGGCACCCAGAAGCTGTGATCGGTGTCCGCCGACAAAAGGGTGAGGTGAGTGGGCGTAGGATGATTCGGGTCGCTGACCGGAACGTGCAGCTCGTTGGCCGCTATAAACCCCTGCTGCGGATACTGGAACTCCCACCAGAACTGGTGCCCCACGGCCGTGACTTCCGTGGTGCCCGCTGGGAAACGCGCATCTTCTACCGCATGGATGACCCGCGCGGTAGCCAGAAACAGCACTACCACAATCAGCACTGGGATAACCGTCCAGGCCAACTCGACCTGGTTGCTGCCATAGACTTGCGGGGGCTCACGCCCATCGTCACCGGCGCGCCGCCGGTACTTCACCACCGAGTACAACAGCAGACTGAAAACCGTAACAAAGATCCCCGCGCAGACCGCCAGCACGAACAGCGACAAATGGTAGATGGAATCGGCTGGGGTCGAAGCCGGAGAAAAAATATTGGGTATCGCTGGCGCTGTGCTGGATTGCGCGAATGCCACCTTCGCCATCGCCAGGCACAACCAGGAGGAAGCGCTGCGCAACAATTTTCCGGGTCCCAGATTGAAGCTCAAAACACTAATCTCCCAGTTCGTTGACGACGCGTTGGTTGTCTCTGCACGGTGGATGTTGCAGTTCAGCTTTCCGCCCCACGGGACAGTTTCATGATTTCTTCGGTGACGGGATGATTGCTGCCCGTGCGATAGTTTGTCAAGAACTTTTGTATGCCCGATATTAATGACTCTCACCGCCATCTCCTGTCTGTCGCCGCTTTCAGACAAGGGGGCGGACGCGGACA
This sequence comes from uncultured Acidobacteriaceae bacterium, assembly GCA_963763725.1. GTDB lineage: Bacteria > Acidobacteriota > Terriglobia > Terriglobales > Acidobacteriaceae > Bog-257. The sequence goes on along the minus strand of CAVXQI010000002.1, from coordinate 152,398 downwards.
ACAGGCCCCACGAACCCGGGCGTAGTAAATCTTCCTCCGGCGAGCCTGAAAATTGTGTTGGAGCTTGTGATCGTGGGAATGGAGCTACGATTTGCCGCCGATTCTCCGCCCCAATGCCTTGAGCGGAAATCGGATTCCTTCGAGCAGAATCTTTCGGCTGAACTTGGACTTGCCGGACTCGCGTTCGGAGAAAATAATAGGGAACTCGCAGAAGCGGGTGCCGTGACGGTGCAGGCTGAATTTCATTTCCATCAGGAAAGCGTATCCCTCGGAACGGATGTGGTCCAGATCGATGGCTCGAAGGGCAGCAGCCTGATATCCAACAAACCCTGCGGTCATATCGTGCACCGGAACTCCAGTGAGCGTGCGGGCATAGAGATTGGCGCCAAAGCTGAGAACACGCCGTGAGAAATTCCAATTCTTCGCGCCACCACCGGCGACATAACGCGAACCCACTACAACGGGGCAAACCTTGAGCAACTCGATCATGCGCGGAAGCAACTCGGGCGGATGCGAGAGATCGGCGTCGGACTGGATCACATAGTTGGCGAGGTCGTTGCCTAGAATCTCCTTCATCGCGTCGCGGCACGCTGATCCATACCCTCCCTTACCCGGCCGTGCCATCAGGTGAATGCCACTGTCGCTCTCCTGAATTCGGCGGATTTCATCCGCCGTGCCGTCAGGAGAGTTGTCGTCCACAAAGAAAATCGGCTCCTCTGCGACCGCTTTACGAATTCTGGATACGAGGACCGCGATATTCCCCTTTTCGTTATAGGTGGGGATGATCAGCATTAGGGCGGCCTTCCAAAGTCGGGTTCGTCATGCGGAATTGGCAATCTTACGGGATTCAGGGGGTCAGTCGTCAATTACTGCAGAGGCGTAGCGATTTGTTGTAAATGCTGTAAGGCCAACACCAAATGCGCAACGCGAAATTCGGCGACCCTCAACATCTCGCTAGCCAGCGTCTGACTGGCTGGCGGATTGCGGTGGAACCGGCAGCAGCACCATCATTCTGGTCTTGCCCTCAACGCGCTCGGCCAACAGTTGACCTGCGTGTTTTTCGACCAGGGTCTTTGCCAACCACAAGCCCAATCCCGTGCCCACATCTTTCTTCGTAGTGAAGAATGGTTCGAAGATCTTGCTCAGCTGGTCAGGTCGAATGCCGCTGCCATTGTCCACCACCTCGACCCGCACCGCCGGCCGTCCGTCGTTGTGGTCGCTCACATTTAGCGTAAGTACTCCTTCCGGCGGAAGAGCATCAAGCGAGTTCAGAATGAGATTAGAGAATACCTGCCTCATCTCCCCGGCCGATCCCACAAACTGAGAATGCTTCCCATAGTTGCGAACGATGTGTATTTTCCGGGCTTCGATCCGCCTGCCGTAAACCGCCAGGATCTGGTCGAGCACCTCCGGGATATTGACGGGCGCGGGGGATGTAGTGTCCTTATAGAACCCCAGCGTTTGCCGAGCCACGGCTGCCACCCGGCTCAGTTCTTGTTCTGCCAAGGACAAATAGCCCCGGCCCTCATCGCTCAGTCCGGAATCGTGGTTCAGCAAGAACAACGAATTTATGGCCGCCTCCAGCGGGTTGTTGATCTCGTGGGCAATGGTAGCGGCAAATCTTCCCGCGGTGGCCAGCTTCTCGGCATTGCGTAGAGCAGCTTCCACTTCGCGCTGTTGGGTGACATCGCGAAACACCAGCACCACGCCGATCAGCTCGCCTTGTGCATTTCGGATAGGCGCTGCGCTATCGTCGATGGCGATCTCGGTATCATCTCGCCGGCAGAGGACCGTATGATTGGCAAGACCGATAACTGTGCCCGTGCGAATCACCCTTGCCACGGGATCCTCTGTTTGCTCACGCGTGACTTCGTTGAATATCGGGAAGACCTGGCTTAGCAGCCGCCCCCGGGCTTCGTTGCTGTTATAGCCGGTGAGCGTCGCCGCCACCTCGTTGAGAAACACGACACGGCCTGAGGTGTCGGTTGCAAGCACGGCATCGCCGATACTGCGCAACGTGGTATCCAGCCACTCCTTTTGTTCAAGCACCGCTGCCGCTGCCGCCTCTGACTTGCGCATCTCGCGGGCCAACAGTCCGCCGAAAATCAGCAATGCCGCTGCGGCGATCGAGGTGGCGATAACAAACGCCGACCTCGCGGAGCGCGTGGCAGCCTTCATCTCGGAAACCCTGGTCGCCCGCAAACCGGCCTCGACGGCTTCGATCTCTGAGATCGAATTGCGAATGTCGTCCATGATGTTTTTTCCGACATTTGACAGGACCTGGGCCTTGGCCTCTTCGCTTTGACCGGAATTGGCCAGAGTAATCGTATCGGCAATTTCCTTCATCTTGGCGTGGCAGAGGTCGCGGAGTTGCTGCACCTGGCTGCGCTGCAGCGCAATGTTGGCGGTGAGAGCGGCGACTCGGTCAAGTTGACCGTCTACTTCTTGAGAAGCCCGATTGTAGGGTTCGAGATAATGCACGTCACCGGTGTAGAGATAGCCTCTTTGACCGGTTTCAGCGTCCACGAGCAACGATTTCAGGCGTTCTGTCTCGAGCAACACCTGCTGGCTGTGCTCAACCATGGAGTTGTCTCGGTTCACCCGCTGAAACGACAGGAAAGTCACATAACCATTGATGGCCAGAACGATCAGGAGAAGAACAATCCCCAACCACAGTGGTTTCAGACCGTTGCGCATAGGGCCGCTTTACGCTAGTTGTTTGACCTGCCAGGACGAGGTCAATGAGGAGATTCTAACAGGTTTGGATGTCGCGAGTTGGGGCCTGCAAGCCCTACGGGGTGGCGCTATGCCGGAAGCGGAAAGCCAGTTAGCGGCGGGTTATGCCCGCCGCTGCCCGGCCGTTATCGAATGCTCACTTCACAATCCGCAACTCATTGGTTACCTGAAAGACCCCCGGTACTTGATTGGCAGCCATGGTGGCCAGGTTCTTATCCATCTCATTGTTGACGAAACCCTTCAGCGTTACACGTTGATTGTCGACAATAATGTGGATACTCGGCGCCGCCTCCCAGAAATACCGGGACAAGTCTCCCGTGTTTGCCATGCGTCGATAAATCTGGATGCGCGCCTGTTCGTCAAGCGGCGACGGTGGCAAGATTTTTATATTGTTGATTATCTTGTCCACCCCTTCGATATGCTTCACCGCATTCTCAGCGTCGGACTTGGTTACGGCATGCTCGCTGGTAACGCTGCCACTTAGGGTCACGGTCCGTCCCTGGGCGCTGTATTCCAGATCATCGAACAGTGAGTAATAGGGCAGCATCAGCAACTCATGCCGTACTTCCTTGGCTATGGTGTTCTCTGCCGGATCGCTCGACTGCGGCTGCTTGCCGTAATCGGCTACCACAGGCCCGTTGCTCGAAATAAGAACTGTCTGTGATGGCTGATTCCCCGCTACCGCCGAAGATGTCTGAGCTACCGCGCCTGCGCTAAACGCCAGCAGCAGGCTGAACAGAAGTGGTTTTCGCATGATCTTGGTCCCTCCTCTTTTGCTAACTGTTTTGATGTCATTACAAACCCTGGAGTCTCTCCTGACTCTCCATGCATTACAAGACTTAACAGTTCTTCGGAGGCTTACCTGCAGGCAACCCTGTATTGGGAACGAGGCTCTGTTTGGTGTATCCTCGGCCCGGATCGCGTCATGGTGCGGGCGGCGTCGCTTGCGCTATGATTGTCTCTGCGCGGCGGTGGGGTACCCAGTCGATGTTCAGAGCGATTGCAGTGGAACGCGAGTACGGGGCCGGTGGCAGCCTGGTCGCGGCGCAATTGGCGCGTCGCAAGGGATGGCAGCTTCTGGATCAGCAACTCACCTGCGAGATTGCCAAACTCGCCGCGGTAGACGAAAAAGCGGTGGCACGCCGTGAAGAGAAATGCGATCCGCTGATGCATCGTCTGGCAAAGGTGTTTTGGCGCGGCAGCTACGAGCGGTCGCTGCCCATCTCCGACGACAAACTCTTTGGCGCCGACGAAATGGTGGAGCTGGCTACCACCATCATTGAGAAGAAGGGCGAAGAAGGGAACTGCGTTATCGTAGGACGGGGTGCGCCCTACATCCTGAGAAACCGGCAGGACACCTTTCGCGTGTTCGTCTATGGTTCGCGCGAAGAAAAAATCCGCCGCATGGTCAAGTTGAAAATGGATGACAAATACGCCGAGGAGATGGTGGATACGATTGATCGCGAACGCGCCGCCTTCATCCGTAAATACTTCAACGCCGAGTGGCCTTGCCGTCGGCTTTATCACATGATGTTGAACTCGGACCCAGGAATTGAACTGGTGACCGACACCATCCTGGCAACCATGGAAGCGCTGGAGCGGCAAGCGCAACCGGCTGGCTAACGAGATCAGAGTTGGTTCTGCTGAATCGGATCGGCCGGACGCAAACCGTGATCCACCAGCATCTATAGCTCTCCGAAATTTTCAAAAGACAGCATTTAACTGCTCGCTGTCCTCCGTATGCCTATTGCGAAACCCCGACATCTGGCAGCGCTGGCTACGGCATACCGAAGCCACGAACCTTAAACGGGCCAACGGTCATCTCCGCTCACTAAAGTGGTGGGAAATCGGTTACCCGTGTGGCGGGGGAAATCGCTTAACCCGTAATTGCAAAGTCCTGCGCACCAGTCGCTCGGCGGCCAGGAACAGACAACTACACGGGGTTCACCACTAACTTCGGTGGTGGAGATGGCTCGGGAGGAACGATTAACTCATTGGGCCCGTTTAGCTTTAGCAATCCGCAGACGGAAGTCAACGTCCCCAACAGCTGGGCCACTTGGGGTTGCCCTCCTGCGACCGAGAGCTGCACGCCTAACGCTCTGTGGAACCAGGGATTTAACACGTTGACTATCACAACTACCGACCAAGAAAATACCATTGGATTCGAGCTCGAACCGGATAATTTCGCGGTCGAAACCGTCCAGGCGATCTTTCACGCCAGCGACGGATCGTCTTTCACGCTTACTCTGAACCCGAATGGCTCCGCGGGCGCGTTGCTGTTTGCTGTGCAGAATGACAGTGGCGCCTTCATTACCAGCGTCGACATCACCGATCTCGCGGGAGGTGATTTTGCCATCGCCCAGTTGCGCACTGGAAATTCCGGCACCACCACTCCTGAACCGAGCTCGATGATCCTGCTGGGCTCAGGTCTTCTGGGTGTTGTCGGAGTGCTGCGTCGCAAGATGAACCTCTAAGCCCAACCCTCCTCCGTGGCTCAGGGGTGAAGAGTCCAAAAAGCCGGGGCATACCGCTCCGGCTTTTTGTGCGCTCTTTTTCATTTCAAGCCGGCTTCATCTCCGGACAACTCTCGAGTACCCAGCGGCTGCCTTGCTGCTCGAAATGCGAAAACGGGAACCCAAGCTACCGGCGGGTGATTTGAATCACATACAGATGCGATGCTAGCGTGATAACAGAGATTATCGCGAACTTCTGAAGAGCTCTGGTTGGCTGTGGCTATCGCAGGAAATGGCCGCTCAGACAGGAAGTGCAAAGAAGTGTCGCAAGGAGAAATCATGAACCAGCGCGTTTATATCGCCGCCTTTAACCAATCCAAATTCGGCAAACTAATGGATATGAGTGTGCCTCAGATCCTGGGGAATGCAGTCACCGGGGTGTGTCAGGAGATCAAGGTAGAGCCTTCGGCCATTGACACCGGGTCAGTCGGTTCGGCCTGCAACTTCACCTTGAATCAGCAGGGACTGCTTTCGGGCCTGGTGGCCACGGTTCCGGGGCTGGAAGGAAAGCCGATTGAATCGGTCGAGAACGCCTGCGCCTCCGGCGGTCAGGCCATACTGTCGGTTATCTACAAGCTCTTGGGCGGTGTGGGCGACGTGGGAATTGCCATCGGCTACGAGAAGATGCGCGACCGGGAAGGGAAGATGGATGGAAAGCTGATCGGCGAGGTCCTGGGATACTACTCGCATCCCGAGGAGCGTTCTGGCAAGGTCTTTATTTTCCCGCACTTGTTTGCAGAGATCATGCAGTGCTACATGCAGGTCTATGGCGCCACGGAGAGCGATCTGGCGCAGATTGCGGTCAATGAATACGGCAACGCGAAATACAATCCCTGGGCCCAGATGAACAAGGTCCAGATCACCCTTGAACAGGCGACGAAAATCGAGGGAATCAATCGTTACGTGGTGGAGGGCCTGCCGCTCAAGACCTACGACTGCTCACAGATCACCGATGGCTATGCCGCAGTCATCCTCGCCACGGAGAAAGGCTTGCAAAAGCTGGGCGTGCCGAAATCCGATTGTGTGGAGATCGCGGGCTATGCCCAGGCCACCGATCCCTTGCAGAAGGAGGGACGCAACCCCCTGGTTCCTGGCGGTGCGTACCGGGCAATGAGAAAGGCGTACGAAATGGCGGGTGCTGTGCCGGGCGATGTGAATGTGGCGGAGATCCACGACTGCTTCACTGTGGCAGCAGCCATTGGAACGGAAGTTCTAGGCAAGGCGTCACCGGGAAAGGGGGCCCGGTATTGGGTTGAAGGCAAAGCCAATGTCGATGGAGACTGCGCCATCAACATGTCCGGAGGCTTGATTGCCAAAGGACATCCGGTGGGCGCGACCGGAGTTGCCATGCTGGGCTCGTGTTTCCGGCAACTGACAGGAAAATCGTCCAAGGAGATTCAGAGGCAAGATGCGAAGATGGCTGCGACCTTCAATATCGGCGGCGCGATGTGTGCGTCCGTGTGTACCGTGCTGCGGAACCCGGCCTGAGTTGAAGACCCCCAGGGTGGCGACCAGTTGATATCGCCGGCGGGGATGCCGCAGCCTCAGGGCCACGACACTCACGCGACCAGGCGAGAATTTTAAACACTTGATTCTTCCGTCGTTCCAGTACTAGTCTTTAGCAGCACAGGAGGAAGATGGACAACATTCTCGGGTTAGTGATGACAGGGGGCGGCGCTCGCGGTGCCTATCAGGCGGGGGTGCTGAAGCGGATCGGCGAGATAGCGCGGGTTCAGCGCCAGGGCAATCCCTTTCGTATCATTGGAGGCTCTTCCGCTGGAGCGGTGAACGGTGCCGCCCTCGCCTCAGGTTGTGACAATTTCCCTTTGGCGACCCAGGTTGTCGCAGAGCTGTGGTCGCGTCTAAAACCCAATGACATCTTCCGCTGCGATGTTTTGTCCCAAGCGCGCAATTCCATTACCTGGATATTGGACCTCTCCTTTGGAGCAGTTCTCGGCGGAGGCAATGCCCGCTCTTTATTGGATGCGTCCCCTTTGCAGCGTTATCTCCACGCACACCTCAATTGCGACCGAATCCATGACAACATCAGGCGTGGGTCTCTCTACGCACTAGCCATCTCCGCGACCAACTACAACTCAGGAAAAAGTTACCTTTTCATTCAAGGCGCCAAAGGTCACCCGATGTGGAACCGTAGCCGGCGAGTGACATTGGCTACGAAGATCACCGTGGATCACATTTGCGCATCCGCCGCTATTCCTCTGGTTTTTCAGCCGGTAAGACTCAAGACCAGCAAGGGTACGGCGTTCTTTGGCGACGGCTGTGTGCGCCTTCAACAACCTCTCAGCCCGATCATCCGGCTGGGGGCCAGAAAGGTTTTCGCTATCGGTGTCCGCTGTGAAAACAAGGAACATCAGATAGAAGTCGCCAATCAGAAAGAACCTTCGCTGGCGCAAGTGATGGGAGTCCTCTTCAATGTGATGTTCCTGGATCACCTGGCAGCGGATGTGGAACACCTCGAACGGCTGAATCAGCTGCTCCGCGACGGCCACATAAAGCAGGCTGGGGTTGAGGGATGTGAGAGGATGCGGCCGCTGAAGACATTTTTGGTCACGCCTTCCGTCGATTTGTCAGAACTGGCAGAGCAACATCAGCGAGAGATGCCCTATCTTATCCAGTACTTTGTGAGCGGTCTAGGACGGGATGCAGCATCCTGCTCGGATCTGATGAGTTACCTGTTATTCACCCCAAAGTACACCAGGGATCTCATTGACATTGGCTACAGCGACGCCAGTAAGCAAATCGACGAGATCGAGGATTTTCTGTACTCTTCTGACGATGAGGACACCGAACCTGATCTAACCAGCCCAATCGGAAGTAATAGGTCGCGACAACCTGGCTCCTTGGCGAAACGGACGCCTACCTTGGTGAAGTCCCGCGGGTGACTGTCTACTGGCTGCTAAGCCGGGCATAGTAAGAGGAAAGTGGAGGAAGCAAGGAAGGCCAGTGCGCCGTCAGTCACGCCAGCAAACACTTGCTTCTGGTGCTCGATAGAATTCCACGATTCTTCTTGACAGCAAACTAAAGTTAGCTCACACTTATTGGCATCCAAAAAACCTCGTAAGCGGCGGCTCCTGAAGAGCGAATGCAGATTTTTGAAATAACCAGCATTCCTCATTGGCTACTCTAGTTCATTCGCAATCCGTGATCGGGTTACCGAGCGGGGCAGCCTGTGGAAAAGTCCTATGCCAAGCGAGGAGGGCGAAGCTTTGTCCGAAACGAGGTGCCGCCTGAATTCACTTCAGAATGTACCTAGAGGTCATGTCTCGACGGTTGCAAACGAGTCGCCGAGTTGGTTCGCCGTATACACCACCCCCCGCCATGAAAAACGAGCAGCTCAGCACCTCGAGCTGCGGGGGATGGAATATTTTCTCCCGCTCTATAGCATACCGCGAAGGTGGAAGGACGGATCGAGGGTCACGCTCGAGCTGCCAGTATTCCCCAGCTATATTTTTGTGCGGACAACTCGCCGCGAGCGAGTGCGAGTACTCGAGATTCCAAGTGTCTTGTGGATAGTCGGTCCCAAGCGTGAGCCTACGCCGCTGCCGGATCTCTGCATCGAATCTCTGCAGTGAAGCCGCCCGGCTTCGCAAGATTGAGCCCCACCCTCATCTCGTGGTTGGCGAGAGGGTACGCATCAAGAATGGCGCGATGGCGGGAATGGAAGGGATACTCATACGCAAGAAAAATGACCTTCGTGTCGTGCTTACGTTGGAAATGACACATCAGAGTTTTGCGATGGAAGTCGAGGCCGACAATCTGGAGCCGGTTTCCACATTCACACGGATGCCGTCAGCACTTCCCGGCAAGAGCCAAAAATTCCATTCCAGAATTCAAGAAACAAGTCAACTTTCATATGAAAAAAGCCTCGACCAGTGTCGTCGAGCGCCTCATTGAGGCTGCCGTGCAACTGTTCTCGCGCCAGGGGTTCAAGGGCACTACTACCCGGCAGATTGCGCGGCTCGCTGACGTGAACGAAACCTCTCTGTTTCGTCATTTCGCACATAAGCAAGATTTGTTCTGGGCTGCGCTGGAATCGCGATTAAGACGGTTACGTATTCCTCGAGAACTGCAAAATGGATTGGCACAAGACAACGCGCCGGAACTGGTGCTGCCGCTCATCATCGAGTTCCTGGTGATAACGGCGATGTACCAGCCTGAGCTGACACGCCTGGTGTGGGTCAGCCTGGTGGAGCTTCGCACGGACACGCGAACACATTTATCGGCAACAGCTCGACCCGATCTTTCAGGCAATTAATGACTACGTTGAGCATTGCGTCGCCAGCGGTACCCTACGTAGTCTTGACGCTTCTCTAACCACGATAGCCCTTGCCGCCACAATTTTGGCTCACCAGGAACTATATCCAGTGCTCGGTCGCAGTAGTCAGTCCTATGCGAAGACGGAAGAGGCAGTGATGGCGTACAGCAAATTTTGGCTGGGGGCCCTTACGCCTCTGGTTGGATGGAATCAGCCTCCCGCGGCTGTCGCGGGGACCGCGCGAGCGGCCAGGTTGCCTAAAGCGTACTCGGTGTTTGCTTTGCAGGCAGCTGAGGGCACTAACCCGTTCTTAATTCAAACCCATGATGAATCGCTTTCGAAAATCACGCATTTGCCTGGTCGTAATACTTTCTCTTTCGCTCCTTGACATACAGACTTCTGCGCTAGCCGCCCAGCAAGTGGCGGCACAGTCTGGCGAGCAGGAGTCGGACTCCGCTGTCACCAGTGGGACGCAAACGGGAAACTCGGCCGCTTCCAGATAACGCTACCCAATTGCAGCAGCTGATCCAGAGCCGCCCCGATGTTCTAGAGCAGCTGCGAGACTTCCTGATTCAACGCTTGCATCAAGAAGGCAGCGCGATTGATGACCAATCGGTCACCGATCAGATGCTCTACGCCCGCTTGCAATCCGACCCGCAGTTTAGGAACGACGCCGTTCAGTGGCTGGTGGATCAGGGAACTATCTCTCCGGAAACCGCAAGAGGGCTGATGAGCTCGACTGGGCCAGCCGGCATTCCATCGGGGGTCGCCCCCACAGTCAATCAGCCGGGCAATACCGGGCTGGCTGTGTCGAAGCCGATGGCCCCGACTCGCGAACAGCGTTTTGACGATTCTGCGTTGAATCCCAAAACTGTTCCGCAGAAGAACCCCTATCCTGATCTACCGTCTACCAGTGCACTGTACACGCAATTTCCCGACCAGCCCAAGACACTAAAGCGGTTTGGCTCCGATATCTTCAGGCCTGACGTAGTCGGCCTGAACACATTCCCGATGGACCTCCCCGCAGGCCCTGACTACGTCTTAGGTACCGGGGACACTGTGACATTAGATATCTGGGGAGGCGTCTCACAACGGCTGACGCGTGTTGTGGATCGCGAGGGACGAATCTCGCTTCCTGATGCGGGTCCAGTTTTCGTAGCTGGCCTGACCCTGGTGCAGGCGCAGAAGCTAATCCAGAATAAGCTCGAGCCACAATATCGGGACGCCAAAGTGGATCTGTCAGTCACGCGGGTGCGCACGGTCCGAGTGTATGTCGTGGGAGACGTGCAGCGCCCGGGGGCCTATGACATCAGCTCACTGTCAACTCCGCTGAACGCACTGTATGCGGCAGGCGGCCCGACACCCACAGGGTCGCTGCGTATCGTAAAGCACTACCGCGGAACGCAATTGATCAGCGAGATGGATCTTTACGACCTGCTGATCGGAGGTGTTCGCCGTGCCATCGAACACCTCCAGCCTGGCGATACAATCCTTGTTCCTCCCGTGGGACCTCTCGTGGCCGTGGCTGGCATGGTCCGCCGTCAGGCAATTTATGAACTGCTTGGTGATACCCAACTTGCAGATGTCCTGCAGATGGCGGGTGGCGTGTCCGTCTCAGCCAGTCTGGGAGAGATAAAAGTTGAACGTATCGAAGCACACACCAACCGAATTCTCCTCAATGCGAAACTATCCCGAGTTCTGGGAGACAAACCGCTGAAGGACTCCATGGGATCTTTTTGGGTCAAGGATGGTGATCGCATTACGGTTGCGCCCATTCTCCCGTATAGCGACAAGACGGTCTACCTGCAGGGACACGTTTACCGGCCAGGAAGCTACGCCTACAAGGATGGAATGAAGATTGCCGACCTGCTCCATTCTTATCAAGACATCCTGCCTGAGCCGACCAATCACGCGGAGATCGTTCGTCTGCAGCCACCCGACTTCCATCCCGTGACGATCGAGTTTGATTTGGCGGGGGCCCTGGCAGGTGACGAAACAGTTTCTCTGCAGCAGTTTGATACGGTGCGAATCTTTGGTCGCTATCAAATCGATGCTCCACGAGTCGCAGTTTATGGCGATGTTCTACGTCCTGGTGACTATCCCATGAGCAGCGGAATGACGGCTGCGGGATTGGTGAAGATGGCGGGAGGCTTTAAGCGGAGTGCTTATCGAGACTCAGCTGTTCTGGCTAGCTACGTTGTAGAAAACGGACAGAAGGTGATTACCAACCAGCAAACCGTGAGGATAGGAGCCGCGATTGGGGGCGACACTCAAGCAGATGTTCGGCTTAAGCCCGGCGATATCTTAACGATTCTACAAATCACCGGATGGAGTGATATCGGGAGGTCCGTTAACATCGCAGGAGAAGTGGCGCATCCCGGTAATTATGGAATCAATGAAGGCGAGAAACTTAGCTCATTGCTCAAGCGGGTCGGTGGTTTCACCAGTGCGGCCTATCCTGCAGGAATCGTCTTGGACAGAGTGGAAGTGCGCCAGTTGGAAGAACAGGGACGGCAGGAATTGATTCGGCGGCTCGAGACGATGACAGCAACGGTTAGAGTCTCATCAGATACTACCGGACAAGACCAGGCTGCTCTTCTGCAGGCGATGCAGCAACAGCAGACGCAGACCTTAGCCAGACTGAAGAGCCAGCCAGTGACCGGTCGACTGGTGCTGACTATTACCAGCAACATTTCAACATGGGAGAACACCCCGGCCGATATCAGCCTCCGCCCAGGTGACGTCATAACCGTACCGAAACGGCCTAGCTTCATTGTTTCTTTTGGCCAGGTGTACAACCCCAATGCCATCACCTATAAGCCCGGTAAGACTGCGGAATGGTATCTAAAACAGTCTGGTGGACCGACCGAACTGGCATACAAGAAGGGTATCTACATCATTCGCGCCAACGGGTCGGTGGTATCGTCTAGCGGCACCGACAAGTTCTTCAGTGGCGGCGTTCTGAACACTAAAATGCAGCCTGGCGACGTGCTGGTTGTTCCCGAAAAGTTTGTCAGTGGGTCTTCGGCTTGGAAGACAACTCTGGAAGTGGCCCAGCTCCTGACATCTATGGCACTGGCTGCCGCGGTTGTGGTCAAGTTGTAGCTTGGGTTGGGTAGTGGAACGTTACTTGTCGCAACAAGTCAAGTTGACAAAATCCGGCTGTGGTCCTGATCGATGAGGCTTGCTGCAAGAGGATGCGGCATCCAGCTGTTGTTAGCTTGGTTTCTCCTTCTCGCTATCGCAAACGGATCTGCACAGGGTGTCAATGGCTCTTCGTCAACAACCCAGCGACCTACGGGTGCGGCATCGTCACGAAATGCCGTGACGTCTGATCCAAACGCTGGTGACACTAGCGAACGGCTAATGCAGTTATTGCGGAGTAGGCCTGAATTGGCCGCTGTACTTAAGAGTTATCTGGCTCAGCAGATGCGGATAGAAGGCGACGAAGTCGACGAAAAGTCGATAACAAATCAAATGCTGTACAGCCGCATCCAGACCGATCCAAAATTCGCGAAGGATGCTTCGCAGTGGCTGGTTGCCCTTGCCGCGCAAACGTCAAGCAGTTTGCAGGCGCCGCCCTCTGTAGCGAAATCGCAGAATCAAGACTCTAAAGACTCCATCGCAGCGGAGCAGCCACGTCCGGAGCCCCCGACTGGGCCCGCTATTGAAGCTGAGCAGACCGCTGGATCTGAAGGAAATTCGACAGTCGCTGAGCAGCTAAGTTCCGAGTCGCCGAAAGCATCTACTTCGGTGAAAAATGACGGGCCAGCAACGGCGAAAGCGGATTCACCAGCGGAAAACAGCGCCGCCATTCCGCCTGCCACAGCGGCACTCAATACTGAAGGAGCCGGCGTGAGTCTGCGCTCCCTTCCCAAGAACTTATTGGTTGATCAAAAAGCCTTCTGGACGCTACCGCTTCATTTGAGTGTTAAAGATCTCACCTTCATCCTGCCGGCTACCGTTGGGAGTGCGCTCCTGGTTGGCAGCGATACTGCCATAGAGTCTCATTTGCCCACGTCGCGAAACACCGTCAACATGGCTGCCAATGCATCGACCGCCGGAATGGCCGCCCTTATTGGCACTGGTGGCGGGCTCTTCTTGATCGGGCAGATGACGCACGATGAGCACAAGCGTGAGACGGGGTTTCTGATGGGTGAGGCCGCGATAGACGCATACGCTGCCTCCACCGCCATTCAATACATCACGCAGCGGGAGCGGCCGTTCACCGGGAATGGTCGCGGGCAATTTTTTGACGGAGGCAGTTCTTTTCCTTCGAATACGGCGGCGGTTAGCTGGGCGGCGGCCTCCGTGCTAGCGCATGAATACCCCGGCACGCTCACGAAGTTAATGGCTTACGGGGTTGCGGCTGGGGTAAGCGCTGGCCGAGTCATAGGAGAGAAGCACTGGACGTCAGACGCGGTCCTCGGCAGCGCTCTCGGTTGGTACATGGGACGACAGATTTACCGGGCGCGATCCGCTGGCCCAGAAATTGACGCGGCAAATTGGGGCACATTTGAGAAAGATCCGGACGACGAAGTCCGCAATCCGGCCTACATGGGCACGACCTACATGCCGCTCGATAGCTGGATTTATCCCGCATTCGAGCGGCTGGCAGCGCTTGGTTATTTACCGACGGAGCTAATTGCTATTCGCCCTTGGCCGCGTTTGGAATGTGCGAGGCTTGTTCTTGAGGCCGAAGAGCAGATGGGGGAGCCTGAAGCGGATAATTCGGAGATGCGGAAGGTGGTAAGAGCGCTGCGCCAGGAATTTGCCATCGAACTCGCAAATCTCGAAGGGGCCCGGAATGTCGGCGCTCAGCTGGAGTCAGCCTACGCGCGAGCGACCCAGATCAGCGGTATGCCGCTACGGGACAGCTATGACTTCGCTCAAACCATTTATGATGACTATGGACGACCGTATGGCCAGGGATTCAATGCAATCGCGGGGGTATCAGGCAGGGCAGAAGCAGGACCTCTAGCCTTCTACGTTAGAGGAGAATTTCAGCATTCCAGCTCAATCGCGGGTTATAGTCTGTCGACTCAACAAGCCATCGTTAATGCCAATGGTCAGGCTAATGGGGCATCCTAACCTTCCGCTCTCGTCGGTTCCCACGTTTAACGGCGTAAACCAGTTTCGGTCCATTGAAGCCTATGTTGCATTGAATGTACACAACTGGCAAGTCTCGTTTGGTCAGCAGAGTCTGTACTGGGGCCCAGATTCCGGAAGCTCCTTGATGTTCTCGAACAATGCGCAACCGGAGGTGATGTTGCGCGTTTCAAGAGTCACTCCATACCAACTTCCTGAGCCACTTAGTTGGCTCGGCAAGATACGCAATACCATATTCGTTGGACGGCTTGGTGACTACTACTGGTTGCGAGGACCATACATCGCACCTCCCAATCCCGGCGCTCCGGGCTTTGTGGTTTACGGAAGTTCCAGTCGGCCAGTAAACCCGGTTCCGTACACGTGGGGAGACAAGCTCGCGTTAAAAATGACCCAAAATTTCGAAGTTGGCGTTGCTCTTTCTG
This sequence comes from uncultured Acidobacteriaceae bacterium, assembly GCA_963763725.1. Taxonomy (GTDB): domain Bacteria; phylum Acidobacteriota; class Terriglobia; order Terriglobales; family Acidobacteriaceae; genus Bog-257. The sequence goes on along the minus strand of CAVXQI010000002.1, from coordinate 137,342 downwards.
TTGTATGGGCTGGGCACGGAAGGCCGGCGACGCTGGAAACTTGGCTTCACACATTCAGCACGATGGGAAATGCTCAGGCTCTAGACCCAGGAAAGCGATACACTGGAATCAATTGTTCTTATCGTCTCCCCAAACTCCGCGACTGGGTGACTTTATACATCGATGGAATGGCCAATGACGAGCCGAATCCCATCGCGTATCCCCAAGACTCGGCCTTCAATCCAGGGTTATATTTTCCCAAGCTTCCTAAGTTGCCCAAACTGGATCTTCGCGTGGAGGGAATCTATACCAACGTTCCAGGTTATCCGGGACTTGGAACATACTACCAAAATCAACGTTACGCGCAAGGGTATACCAACTACTCGCAAATTATCGGTAGCTGGGTGGGACGCCAAGGCGATGCCATTCAGGCATGGAGCACCTATTGGTTTTCGGCTCAGAACAAGATTCAGGTGGGGTATCGCAGACAATGGAATGATCCCATATTTCTTGGTGGGGGCGGTCTGACCGACGTCTCGACCGCGGTGGACTGGCTCGTGAAACGGGATTTTCAGATTTCTTCGACGGTTCAATATGAACACTGGAACTTTCCACTCGTTAGTTCGACTCCTAAGAATAACGTGGCCGTAGGATTCCAGGTGATGTTCTGGCCAGTGCACGACGCCGCGAAGTAGCCAATCTAGCCCACCAGTCTCTGTGTCATGTGTTTTCCGTAGGGCAGTGCCTAAAACAATTGCCCGGGACATGGTTCGGCTTTGTGTCGATAAGTATTTATGTATTCACGTACGGGATGAGAGCAGCACGGAATTGGGAAAACGTCCGGAAGTTGTTGTGGTGCAGGGAGGTAATGAGCTAATTGTTCCGGACCGGGATTGGGGGGGCCCAACTCCCCCCAACGGTTTTACGCTTGTACCGAGAAGTACTGTGTATTAATAAACTTAAGTACGGGAACCGATGCTAGCGGAAATGTTGGACATTTCCGCAGTTGGTAGGTGGGGGAGCTTGAGTCAGTACCTGTCAAACGCGCTTCTGCACGAGGTTGCCAGTGCCGCCCAACGATAACTATCTTTCCAATGCAAGCATGATAACTTCCGTGTTTCAGGAAACCGCCAGAAACCTGGAAGCGATCGCCAAGGACTCCTACATAGCCGAGGTTTGTCGGGCGGGCGAATCGCTCTCGTCATGCCTCCGCGGCGGCGGCAAGCTGCTGGTCTTCGGAAACGGTGGCTCCTCTGCCGATGCGCAGCACATCTGCGGCGAGCTGGTCGGAAGGTTCATGTGCGAGCGTCGCGCCCTAGCCGCAATCGCACTGTCAGCTAACCAGGCCGTCCTTACCGCGTGGAGCAACGACCACAGCTTCGAGACGGTGTTCTCCCGCCAGATCGAGGCTCTGGGTCGTCCGGGCGATGTTGCTTGGGGCATCTCGACAAGTGGAAATTCGCCAAACGTCGTCGAAGCGCTGAAAGTGGCCCGCCAACTTGGGCTGTCCACGATCGGCCTCACGGGGAAAGGCGGCGGAGGGATGGCGCAATGGTGTGACGTTCTGATGGCTGTGCCGCTCACCGAAACGCCCAGGATCCAGGAGGTTCATCTGATCACCTACCACGCGATCTGCGCCGCCGTTGAAAATAAAGTCGTTACTTCATGGATGGAGTCTACTTCCGAATCCGCAGGCCGGTCTCGCGGGAGACAAACCCTGTGATATCGCAGTCTGCCATAAACGCGGGAGTGCGCCGGGCCGTTCACGTGCTGACTGGCTACGGTTGCGAGACCCGCGACGAGGTCCATCGTTTGGCGACGGAAAACCGAGCGTCTTGCGAAGTGCATTTCTGCGACGCCATCAGCGATATAGTGCCGCTCCTCAAAGCGAACGGCGGCCCGCAGCTATGAACAGACAAAACATATTGATTACCGGCGGCGCCGGGTACATCGGCTCGATTCTGTGCCCCGCCTTGCTCGAAGCAGGCCACAAGGTTACCGTCCTCGATTCCTTTCTTTACCGGGCCAACAGCCTCGCTGCCTGCTGCGCTCACCCGGATTTCGACGTTATCTCGTGGCGATTGCCGCAACGAACAGTTGGTTGCCGAGCTAGCTCGAGACGTAGACCTCGTCATCCCGCTAGCTGCCCTAGTCGGTGCGCCACTTTCTAAGCGGGACGCCGTAGGCACGGTCACCGTGAACCGGGACGCCATTCTAATGCTGTGCAAGGTACTGTCAAAGCAGCAGCGAATCATCTACCCTACAACGAACAGCGGCTACGGCATCGGCGAGCCCGGCAAGTACTGTACCGAAGACACCCCGCTCCGGCCCATCTCTCTGTACGGAACCACGAAGGTCGAAGCCGAACAAGCTGTCCTTGACCGAGGGAACTCGATCACGCTGCGCTTGGCAACCGTCTTCGGCATGTCCCCGCGGATGCGCCTCGACCTTTTGGTCAACGACTTCGTGTACCGAGCCGTCACCGACCGAGCGCTCGTGGTTTTCGAAGGTCACTTCAAGAGAAACTACATCCACGTGCGGGATGTCGCACGGGCTTTCCTTCACTGCGTCGAACACTTCGACGGGATGGGGGATAGGCCGTACAACGTAGGACTCGACGGCGCCAACCTCTCAAAAATCGAACTTTGCCAGATAATTCAGAAGCAGGTTCCTGGTTTTGTCTACCTGGAGGCCCCGGTTGGCGAAGACCCCGACAAAAGGGACTACATCGTGTCGAACGCGCGCATCCACTCGACTGGTTTCCGACCCCGCTGGTCGCTGGACTGCGGGGTTTCCGAGCTCATCAAGGGCTACAGATCTATCGTCAACTCCCTGTACTCGAACGTCTGATGCAGATCAGAAACAAGCGGATTTTGGTAACCGGCGCCAGCGGATTCCTGGGCAGGCATTTGATGCCCGTGTTGCACGAACGGTACGGGCGTGATCACGTTGTTGGCGTATCCAGCCGCGACTACGACCTCATTGATCCAGCGGAGGTCACAAGAATGTTCCGCGAGCAAAGACCGGATGTTCTCATCCACCTTGCCGCGTACTCTGGCGGGATCGGGGCGAACCGGGAATTCCCGGCTGATTTCTACTACCGGAACACTGTCCTCACTTGCCAAGTCTTCCAGGAAGCTGCGAAATCCCAAGTCGCGAAGATGCTCTATCCGATGGGTGGCTGTTCCTATCCCGCCACAGCCCGATCGCCAATCGACGAGAGCCAAATGTGGGACGGCTTCCCGCAGCCAGACAGTGCAGCTTACTCGACCGCCAAAAAGATGGGAATTGTCGCAAGCGAATCCTACCGCTGTCAGTACGGTTTGAACTCGGTCGTGATCATTCCAGGGAACATGTACGGTGAGTTCGATAACTTTAATCCTCGCGACTCCCACGTGGTGCCGGCGATGATTCGTCGCTATTACGAAGCGGTTCAGACTGGCCAGGAACGGGTGGTGATGTGGGGGACGGGAGCGCCGGTGCGGGACTTCGTATACGCCGGAGACGTGGCCGTCACCATCCCATGGTTCCTCGAAAACTTCGACAGCACCGGGCCGGTCAATATTTCGTCCGGAACCACCACCAGCATCCGGGAGTTGGCCGAGACCGTGGCCGATGTAACTGGCTTCAGCGGCGCGATTGAGTGGGATAGTTCCAAACCCGACGGACAGAAAGTGAAGATTTTCGATGTGACGAAACTGAACGCAATGGGTCTGACGTGCCCGACGCCACTTCGGACTGGACTCCGAAAGACGGTATCCTGGCTGGAGGCAAACTACGGCACCCGCGGCGACGGCATCCGGCTATGATCGCAACCGCCAACCAGATGGTCGCAGCGGCCAACCAGATGACGCCGTTTCAAGCCATGCGTTCCATCTATGACCAATGGTGGCGTGACAATCCGGAGTGGGAACGCTACTGGCACGCGCGACGCAATGCCGACCAGATTGAAATCGTGACACACGAACTAGGAACGGATATCACGATTGTCGATCTCGGGGGCGGGTGGGGCACTTTTGCCGCGGGGTGTTCTTTTCTCGGAATGCGCGCCGTGCTCGTGGACGACTTCCGGAACCTGGACCACAACACCGATTATCGGCAAGCGATCCGGTCCTCATACGACATGTCTATCGTGAGCCGGGATATCATCACCGATGGTATCGATTTCCCCGAAGGAACCATTGACTGTTTTACGTGTTTCCACTCCATGGAACACTGGCATCATTCTCCTAAACGGCTGTTCCATCAAGTGGTTGAGGCGCTTCGGCCGGGTGGCCTGTTTTTTCTGGGATTGCCGAACTGCGTCAACCTAAGGAAGCGTATTACCGTGCCATTCGGGCACGGTAAGTGGAACTCGATGCAGGATCGGTACGAAGAACCGGTTTTTCGCGGGCACGTGCGAGAGGCGGACATTGACGACCTTAGATATTTGGCCCGCGATCTGGGCCTTGTGAACGCGCGGATATTTGGCCGTAACTATATCGCTCATCTTTCGCCCAGCAGACTTATTCGCATGCACCGATATCGCCGACTATCCGCCCCGGATCTTTCCGTCCCTTTGCGGCGACATTTACCTGCTGGGCCGGAAACCCGTTTGATTAGTTGAGGGCTGTTGCCAGGCTGCATGATCTTCATCCTCGGTGGAAAAGGCTTTCTTGGATCGGCCCTGGTCCGATATTGCGAGGCGCAAGGGTGGGCGCACGCCGCAATCGACCAGGCAGGAGTATCCGGTTCTGGCCGGTAGTTCCTGTGATCTGTTGATTAACGCTAACGGCAACTCCAGAAAGTTTCTGGCGCGCGAAGCTCCGGTAGAGGACTTCGATTTGAATGTCCGCTCAGTCCGGAAAACGCTCGAGGATTTCCGATGCGGCATGTACGTCTACTTTTCTTCGGCCGACGTCTATCCGGACTCGAGTTTCCCGGCAACGACCTCTGAGGATGCACCTATCGATCCAGCCTGTCAGTCTCCCTACGGCTTTCATAAGTATCTGGGAGAGCAATGCGTGCGCTTTAAGGCCCCTGAGTGGCTAATCCTGCGCCTCAGCGGGTTTGTCGGACCGGGCCTCCGAAAGAATCCGATTCACGATTTGCTCGCGGGCGAGCCTCTTTGGGTCAGTGCCGACAGCGAATTTCAATACATGCACACCCAAGACCTGGCCCGCATTGTGTTCGAACTGGCGCTGGAGCGTGGTGCACGCCGCGAAGTGATCAATGTTGGCGGGGAGGGCGTGATCTCTGTCGAGCAAGCCGCGCGTATGGCCGGAAAGCAGCTGACCGCTCGCCCGGGAAGCCCGCGCGTACGGTGTGAACTCTCGCTGGGACGATTGGCCGGTTACTGCACGGTGCCAGGAACCTCAGACACGGTCCGGGATTTTGTGAGATCCCCAGGCGAAATATGAACCCTTCCGTTTCACCGAGTATGGCCGCTGTAGTCCTGGCCGGAGGTCTGGGGACGCGCGTCCGCGCTCTCTATCCCGATCTTCCCAAACCAATGATCCCTGTCAGCGGACGCCCATTTATGGACTGGATTCTTATGCACCTGTGGGAGCAGGGAATTAGGGAGGTGGTAATTTCTGCCGGATATCTCGGAGACGTTATCGCCGGATACTATCGCACACACGCCATGATGGGACTTTCGGTCAGCGTCGTACAGGAACCGGAACCACTCGGGACTGCAGGGGCATTCCTGTACGCGCAGAATCACACCAGCGCCACGAAACTGCTGGTGCTCAACGGAGACTCACTGGTTTGCGCACCGCTTGGGGAGTTTGCCCAGAGTTCCGGTCCAGCAGTCATCCTCGGCGTTGAAGTTCAGGATTCGTCCCGCTACGGAACCCTTGAGGTGGACGGAGAGGGACGGCTGTTGCGCTTTGGCGAGAAGCAGCGTGGCGGAGGCCTGATCAACGCCGGAGTGTACCTGTTCCGACGAGAGACTTTACGGCTGTTCCCGCGGAAGCTTCCGCTCAGTTTCGAGACGGATGTCTTCCCGGCGCTGATTGCCTGTGAGGCTGCCGTGCGGGTTCGCGTGGTTAGGGCCCCGTTCCTCGACATGGGCACTCCAGAGTCCTTGCTCACGGCGGCGTCGTTCATCAACTCTCACTTTTCATGGCACGCAACCTTATGATCATCAGCCGGGCACCTCTTCGCGTAAGTTTCTTCGGTGGCGGCACCGATTATCCCGAGCACTTCGCCAGTGAGGGCGGCGCCGTGCTTGGAACAGCGATTGACAAGAGTATTTACATTACCGCCAACCGATTTCATAGTGAATTGTTCGATTATTCCATTCGGGTTGCGTACCGAAAAGTCGAGCTCGTTCAGTCGGTTGATCAGATTGAACACACCCCGTTTCGCGAGACCCTCAAACGCTGCGGTATCGCCCGCGATATCGAGCTCAACCACATCGCCGATCTGCCCGCCTTTACAGGTCTTGGGTCGTCGTCCACTTTCACCGTCGCTCTTCTGCAGGCACTGCACGCCTACTGCGGGCGGTATCGCAACGGCATTGATCTTGCCTATGAAGCCATCCATCTGGAACGGCATGTGTTCCGCGACTCCGTGGGTTGCCAGGACCAAGTCTTCGCGGCTGTCGGGGGCTTCAACCTGATCGAATTTCGGGCCGAAGATGATATTCAGGTATACCGGGTTCCGATATCGCCGCAGCGGCTGGGTCAGTTACGTGATCAACTGATGATCTGCTTCACCGGCATTCGGCGGTCCGCATCCGAGGTTGCCGCCAAACAAATCCGAAAAATATCGCACAACCGTTCCGCGTTGCTTAGGATAAGGCGCCTGGTGGACGAGGCTTACAACGTGCTAGTGTCCGAAGGCAATCTATCCCGTTTTGGCGAACTGCTTCACGAGAGTTGGATGTGCAAGAGGAGTCTGCACGAGGAAGTGAGCTCGGGCGCTATTGACCGGCTTTACGATCGCGCGGTGTCCGCCGGTGCGCTGGGGGGAAAATCCTGGGGGCGGGCAACGGCGGCTTCCTATTGCTGTTTGTGCCTCCGGAGAAGAAGTCCCGTGTGCGACAGGCGCTGGGAAACCCGGTGGAACTGAAGATCGGTCTGGGAGCGCCAGGCTGCCAGATCATCCACGGACAGTACGACGCGCCGGTGCGGGATTCCACGGGTCACTTTTGGGCGGCGGCAGGTGCGTAACCGCGAAGCCGACATCGCGGATTTGCCGGACTCCAGCGCGCTTCTGCCTCAGGCGCCGGACTGCTCCGAGTCTCCAAAGCCGGATCCAGTGGCAACTCGTTTTCCCTTTGTTCTCGACGTGGCGACGGCTCGAACCTTCCTGCGGTCCTTCAAAGGCAACAGTCTTCGCGCGCGGTTTGTAGGGGGGGTTCTATGGTCGACACTGGGCGCTGTGGCTTCGCAGGGCCTAACCTTGGCAACCTCCGTCATGGTCGCACGATTCCTGGGTAAAACGGGTTTTGGAGAGTTTGGAATGATCCAGAGCACCGTGGCCATGCTGGCTATCTTCGCGGGCATGGGATTGGGCATGACGGCCAACAAACATGTGGCGGAGCTGAAGTGGGCGGACCCGTCAAGGGCCGGGCGCATGATCGGCCTCAGCAATGTTTCAGCCCTAGTCAGTGGCTTCTTGCTGGCGATGGCACTTTTTGTTTTTTCAGGCAGACTCGCGGCAACCGTCCTCAACGCACCCACTCTGGTCCTCGAACTCCGCATCGCGGCCGGGCTGCTGATGCTGATCGCAATCAACGGTGCCCAGACCGGCACGCTCTGCGGCTTTGAGGCATTCAAAGCAATTGCCCGAATAAACGTAATACGCGGCGTCTCGGCGTTTCCGGTGGCGATCGCCGCTGTCTGGCGTTGGGGCCTGCCCGGAGCCGTATGCGGCCTTGCGGCGGCGGAGTTCGTCAGTCTCGTCTTCAACTACGTCGCCGTGCGGAAGGAATGTGCAGCTCATGGTGTGGCCATACGTTACAGAGGCAGCTGGAGCGAGCGACGCGTACTCTGGGCATTCTCCATTCCGGCAGTTGTAACCGGCGCTCTGGTAGCTCCGGTGGCATGGGCGGCAAACGCCATTCTGGCGAATCAACCCAACGGCTACTCTGAATTGGGCGTCTTTAACGCGGCCAATCAGTGGCGAAGTGCCATCATCTTCGGCGCCTCGCTGCTTTCCCAGCCGCTGCTTCCCATGTTGTCAAATCTTGCGGCCGAAGGGAGGGCCGCAGCTTTTAAGAGGATTCTGACCGGCAATCTCATTGTCACCCTGGCTGCCAGCTCGGGCATTGCCCTTGTGGTCATTTCGCTGTCCCCGTGGATTCTCAGGGCGTACGGGCGGAATTTCACGTCAGGTGTGTGGGTGATGGTCCTGTTGGTCTCGGCCGCGGTTTTGAGTTCGACTGTCAACGTCATTGGGTATGCGATCGCGAGTTTAGGTAAGATGTGGTCCAGCCTCGCATTCAACGCCGTCTGGGCTCCCGTGTTGTTTTCTTCGGCCTGGCTTCTGGTGCCTCGATATGGGGCTATGGGTCTGGCCGAAGCGGTATTCATATCCTATGTCGTACACGTCGTGCTGGTCGGCGGCTATACCTGGCTGGTGTTGCGCCCGGGTTCCTTTGCGGTCGGTAAACCCGCGGCATCCGACTCGCTGTAGCTGATCAACCTATGCAAAACAGCTTTACAACCGGAATGAACTCTGCCATGCGTCACGTCGGAAGGCGCACTCTGAGTACCTATCAGTGGAGTCGGGGCCTGCTCTGGGGAAACCAGATCGGTTGGAAGAAAACCAACGCCGGGTTCTCCATGTTGATCGATCCTTCCGATCCGGACGACCGTGCGTTTTGTCTGGGTCTGTACGAGCGACCCTTGGTTCGTCTGATTGAAGCTGTGGTTCGTCCCGGTGACCTCTGCATCGATGTTGGAGCGCATAAAGGCTTCATCTCACTCCAGCTTGCAAAGGCGGTCGGTCGGGAAGGCCGTGTCATTAGCATCGAGCCCGATCCCCGCGCCATGCAAATCCTCACGTCGAACTGCCGGCGAAACCGGGCCGTCAACGTAGAACTCTATTCCTGCCTTCTCGGCAATGCGGCGAGGGTGTGCGAATTCTCGCTGTCGACGCGGCTGGGGTGGTCGAGCATGTTTCCGAACGAACTGGCGCAGACGGCCGTCTCCCGCACGATTTCCATCCAGACCCGCACGCTCGACGATCTCATTGGGGAAGCAGGAGTAGCAGACAGCTGCCGACTTTCACTGGTGAAGATGGATGTGGAAGGGGCGGAACCACTGGTACTAGCGGGCGCTTTGCGCACGTTAGCAACCTTTCGGCCCGTCGTGCACTTCGAGGTGAACGAGGCCTCCCTGCGCGCCGCCGGCAAGTCTCCCGGCGAGGTCGCAGACTTTTTTTTCGCATTGGGATACAAACTCTACGAGATCAAAAGTATGCCCAGAATCTCCGGGATCGTTTACCACTATGAACTCGCTGACCTGCCGCCGCCGGGCTCCTCCCAGACCAAAGACATTGTGGCGCTGGTCCCCGGACAGCACGCGACCACGCTCGGCAGGCGCCCCCAGTGAAGGTGTCCAGCTACACGGAGAAAAACAGAGGAATGCTTACAGCCAACCCAACCGACACGGCAATCGCGGTTTTCGACAGCACCGCCGAAAGGTTCGCACTCGCAGTGGACCAGCAGATTGCCACCGGCGCCTATTTGCGAGGCGATATTTTCATGCTCGCAGCAGTGTCGTCGGTTCCCGCTGTGGGCGACATTCTCGATTATGGTTGCGGCCCCGGCCGCATCTCCGCAATTCTCGCGCGGTGCGGGTTTCGCGTTCGTGGTCTCGACACCTCGCCTAGCATGGTCGCGATCGCACAATCTCAGTCTCTGACCGGACTGGATGTCGAGTTTCGTACGGGCGGGATCAATATGGGCGACGCCCCTCAAGCGGCATACGATGCTGTGGTGTGCTCCAGCGTGATTGAGTATGTCACTGAAGCGGAGAAGCTTCTCCGGTGGTTTCACAATGCCCTTCGCCCCTCCGGAGTTCTGATTATCAGCTTCGCCGTATCCTCTGTGTTCCGGGGTTACGTGCGGCTTCGCAACACGTCCGACTATATAGACTCTCAAAAGCACACGTGGAACTGGCGGCAATTCCGTGCGCTGCTCAATAGGACGGGCTTCACGCCGGTCCGCAAACCCATTTACTTCGACTCTTATCACGATGAGTTTACCTGGTTACGTTCCCCGTTGGGAGCCATGTTGGGCCTGGTAATCGCCCGCAAGTCGTGAATGCGAGGCTTGATTCTCATGAAATCCTGCTGCCTTCACCGAAACCGAGCTACGCCATGCGTTTGATTGTCGTCAGCTGGCTGTACGCTCCGACGCCGACTCCCCGCGCCATCCGCTGGCAGACGCTCAGCGAGGAGTTCGCGAGGGCCGGCCACCGGGTCGAGGTGATCACGAGTGAGGTACCTGGCGCCACCTCCTCGTCAGGATTGGAAGGGCTCACCATCCATCGCGTCGGGGGCATCCTTGGGGCGAACATCGGACCGGCGATCCGTTCCACGGCGGCGCAAGAAAGCCGTGAGACGAGGCGAGTGAGCGCGCGCATTAGAAAGTTCGCCGCCCACATGGCCTGTCGCATTTACGACGCATCGTGGAAGAAGGTGTACTGGCCCGATCGGGCTTGTTCCTGGTTCCCGGCTGCCCTGCGCAGGGCCGAGCGAATCGTGAAAGATGGTGATTGCGACGGGATCATCACCGTGTCGCTTCCATTCACCTCACATCTGGTGGGTTACAACATAAAACGCAGACACCCGGCGTTGCCTTGGATTGTGGATGTTGGCGATCCGTTCGCCTGTCAAGACAAGGAGGCACCGAACAACTACGCTCTGCATCGACGCCGCAACGCGCTCTGGGAAAGAAAGGTCCTCGCGTCGTCCGACTATATTTCTGTCACAAATCAGAATATGTCGGACCTGTACGCGTCGATGTTTCCCGATGTGGGGAGCAGGCTGCGCGTAATTCCGCCCTGTGCTCCGGCGGATGTCCGGCGCTCCGATACGTCCGTCTGCCCGACGAACGGGGCCGTTCGCATCGTCTACGCAGGCCGCCTTTACCGGTTTATTCGAAGCCCGCGATTCCTGCTGGCCCTACACCGCGCGCTTTCCGGCCTTCTGGAGCGTCGCTGCGAACTTCACTTCATCGGCGATGTGTCGGACTGCGCGGATGACTTCCGCTCCTGTGCCGGCGACAGCACGATTTTCCTTCACGGTATGCAGTCTCACGAGGTGACCCTCGGCGCCCTGCGCACGGCCGACATGCTTGTGAATATTGCAAATACCACGTCGTATCAGCTTCCGAGCAAGATCGTGGAGTACGCGGCACTGGGGAAAAAGATATTGAACCTTAGCACGGTGGAGGGCGACCAGACGACGTCCCTTCTGCAGAGTTACCCGGCAGCCCTCACCCTCCATGATGCAGGAACCAGTCCGACGCCCGACCAAGTCAGGCAGTTGGTCCAATTTATCCGTTATGAACCCGATGCGCGTTCTGTTCGCTTGCTCCAGACTTGGGGCCATCGGTTCCGGCCGCAGGAGGTCGGGAGTGCCTACCTCGACCTGGTTGCAGCGGCTGGGCTGGGCGTGCTCGCCGAATGTGGCCTAAACCAAGCATCCTGCGTCAGAGGCCGCTGGGAACGCGCGTGAAACGTGTAATCAGGTTTAGTTGCGATAGCGAATGCATCTGCAGTACGTGCACTATTTCGTAAATGCGTGGTCGCGGGCGTGGAAACGGTCGTCGGATCGCAGCCGCGGAGTCACCGGATCCCATTTGTCCGAATAGAGGTAAGCGGATTGTTATCGCGTTCCACGTTTCGCCCCGCATGTGGGTCGAATTACATGAACTCTCCCTCGCAAGATGGGCCCGACAGTATTTGAAGCCAGGCGGCGTGGCCTACGACATAGGCGCTCACGTCGGGTACACAAGCTTACTTTTCTCGAGCCTGCTCAAAGGCGGGAGTGTTCACGCGTTCGAATTGGTGAGTAGCACCGCAGAGTATTGCCGTGAGACCATGCGTGTTAACAACATAACGACCGTTCACTCCACAATGTCGGCCTCGGCGAGACACGCTCAAAACTCATGCTTCCGGTCTCTTTTAACCTTATGGGGCGTCTGGAGAGATCAGCTGGGCCTGCCGCTTGCACCACGGAGGAGTGCACGTGGAAGCTTTGGATCAGTACATCGAAGAAAACCAGTTGCCACCGCCGACATTCATGAAAGTGGATATTGAGAGAGCTGAAACAGCGTTTCTGCGCGGAGCAACTCAAACGATCATGTGTGAGTCTCCTGTTATGTTATTGAGTTTCACTCTGGTGCTCTCCTTCGTACGTACGAGTCCCTGACCGAGCAGAACTACGAGATGTTTCTGAGTGATGGAGAACGATTGTCGAGCGGTAAGGTAGCAGAACTCGAATGTTTCACGATAGCGTATTATGCGTTCCGACACTGGGCCGCGTATACTCACCGAATGCGGCAGTGATACACGCCGCACTTACTGGTCGTCCCTTTCCTTATCGACCGCGAAGCATCTATACGGGAGAGGCCGGCTGGGACAGCACCCGTTTCCTAGTCCGGGTAGCTGTGAGGGCGTCTTCCCCTGAAGTTCGAGGAATATGGGCTCTGATCGAAGGATAGCTGAATATGAACAGACTGGTACGGTCTTTCGGTTTTATCACGGTTCTATTGGTCGGGTCGGGAGCGTGGTTCACGGCTTTCCCGCAGGCGGCCCCCCGCCACAGTGAACATCAGGAGCTTTGGCGCAAAAGGAGACGGAGTCACCGACGACACGGAGGCGATGAAAGCCGGCCTGAGGGCGGCCTTCCCGACACGGAACTCTGGTATGCTCCGGCAGCGGTGTATACATTATCACCGCTGTGGCTCTGCCATCCGGCATAACTATCTCCGGAACCTGTACGCTCAAACAGAAGGATCATACCGCCGACCGAGCCATTATGAATATTCCCAACGGATCCGCCGATATTATTATTGAGGGTATTACCATCGACGGCAATCGGCTCAACGTATCCGGCAATAACGCCGATGGCATATTTGTCTCTAACTCCTCTAATATCACGATAAAGAACGTCAAATTCAACAATGTTCGAAGAAACGCAATCCTGATCGCGGGCGGAAAAGGGTTCACCTTGGAGAACCTGACCGGCACGAATCTAGGCGTAGCAGCCGATCATTCCATCGGATCCCTGGTTCAAGCCTACCAGGGCGCGAGCGACCTCAATATGTCCAACCTTCGCATGAACAACTTCTATGGCATAGGTCTGAATATCACGCAGGTACACAATCTCACTCTGAGCGACTCAGATCTATCCGGAAGTACGATGTCCAATGGCATGACCATTGAAGGTTCAACAGGCGTCGTGCTTCAGAACGTGACTGCGTCGAACAATTTTTCGCACGGTTTTGAGCTGACTGGCGATGAGGGACTGCAGGCTAATACGCTGATTGCCGAGAATAATCATATTTATAATTATTCGATTGGCGTATATTCAAACGCAAGCGTCCCCGGCCGTGGCTATCACATCACGAAGCTGGTTTCCAGTGGCGCAGGAAAACAAGGGGTAATGATACAGGGAATTGTCGGCGGGGATTTCCGCGACTGGCATGTCAGTGATGGTGTCACCATGTTGCGGGACCAGCGCACCTCGACGCGGACAAGCAACATAGCCTACACCGACTGCACAATCGACCACGTAACGCTGGAACACGCGGACAACATCCGCTTCAATCGGAAACCAGGACAAGTTTCAGCCGTTGATTCACACTGGGTTATCAGGTGGGCAGATTTTTTGCCGACCCTTGCGTCCACGGGTAATCCGTCCTCGCAAGCACTCGTTCGGACTCAGGGCGCCCGCAGCCGGTTGAAGGGGAATCTTTGGACAATCAGGCGATTTCGATAGCGGTCTTCATCATCGTGGTCGTTTGCGGTGTTTCGCTGTCCCTGACACGCGCCCTGCAGCTTGCAGTGATTCTGACGTTTGTCCCTTTGTTCCGCTTGTCCGTAGACCTTGGCGTGAAAGAACTGGGGCTTCGTCCCGAGGACGTCCTCGTCTTTATTCTTCTGGTCCGTGTCATCCTGTCTACGCCTGCTGCTCCGATGAGTAAGTGGACTCGCAGGTTCGCGTTTATGTACGGAACGCTCATAGCATGGCTGCTCGTCGGACAGGTGGTATCCATCGTACGATATTCCAGCGGCGATGTGTTTTTTTACACGATTCAAAAGGCGATGGGAGTTACGGCGTTCCTCTTTGTGACCCATCGCGTCGTTCGGACCGAAGCTACAGCCAAAAAGCTCCTTGCAGCGAGTCTGGCAGGTGGCATTGGCCTGGTAATCGCTGTGATGGCGTCGAACACGATGTACGATGTACCCATCGGGGACTCGTCAACGTTCGACCAAGACATGTATATCGCTAAGTTCGGCGAGATCGAATATCTGCAAGAGTGGAATCCGAATAACATCGGAGTCACCTGCGGCGCACTTGCGCTGGTCGCGCTGGCTCTCACCGAAGGCGCTCGCAGTCGGAAGGTGCGAACAGCCGCAATCGCCTGCTCGGCACTGTTCACCTGGACCATGCTGCGTTCCTACACCAGGACTGCCATCATTGCTTTCGCCATGGTGATTCTCTTCGCTATCCTATGGAAGATTCGCAGGCTGTCAAAGGCGAACCTGTTAGTCATAGGTTTCGTCTTACTCACGGGGGTTGTCGCGCTCTTCACCCTCAGACGTGAGGCATTCGAGTTTAGCCTTTCGGAGGATGTGAACGTTGGCTCCAGGCCAGTTGTCTGGTTGGCAGCCATAGATGCTATTGCCACCCATCCTTTCGGATATGGGGTGGGCACAGGAGATATGGCCTTGCTTGACAGTCTTGGCGGGCGTCTCTCGGCTCACAACGACTGGCTGGACTACGCGCTGGAGATGGGCATCCCGGGCTCACTTTGGGCGTTAGCGACATTCCTCCTGATGGGGAAGGCCGTGTGGGAGCCGGCGCAAGCGAAACCCGGGCTGACGCCCCAAATGATCGGATTTTTGGTGTTCGCGTACTTCCTCATTTGTTCCCAGAGCCTGCAGGTATTCGTCTTTTCTAAGCAGCCGTTCGTACTGCTTTCGGTCCTTCTTGCTCTTGCGAACGTGTCTTCTCTGAGAGCCCGCGCTGGAGGTGGATGTCCCCCCTTGGCTGTACTGGTACCGGAGCCGGTGTCGTGAATTCAGAGCCGCAATTCCGGATTCTGCATGTCGTCAGTGCCCTGACGCGGACCGGGCCTGGCAGGAATCTTGTCGATTTCGTTTCGCGAGCACGTTCCCGCAACTGGGATTCGATGGCGCTGGTGATCAAAGATACCGATCCAGGGCTGCTCCATGAACTGCAGAACGCTGGCTGTGAATGTGCGGTTCTTGGTCAGCGGACTATTTTGCCGACTCCGCGAATGATTGCCCAGGTCGCCCGCACAATCTGGCGGTATGATCCGGACCTGCTCCAAATCTCGCAATGTGGCTTATCGGAATGTGCGGTCCGGGTCGCTGCACGGATGAGTGGAAAGCATGCGGTTCCGATCGTGTCGCTCGTGCAGACCAAAGCTCGGGACTATTACCTGTCCGCGCACGGTCGTGCGGTTTGGAATCTCGTCAGGGCCGGCGAGCTCTGCACCAGAAGACTGGTGACGCGTTATGTCACCAATGCTACCCACCTGAAGGAATACACCGTGCACTGTGAAGGAGTGGCACCCGAAAAGATCCGGGTAATCCCGAACGCAGTGGACACCGGCTGGTACACGTGGTCGGCCGAAATGGCCGCGGCCGGACGTAAGTGGTTTGGCTATAGCGACTCCGAACTCGTCATTGGATCGGTGGCATCCATCACCAGGGCCAAGGACCACCCGACACTGCTTCGCGGGTTCGCGGCAATTCGGGATGAATTTCCACGTGCACGTCTGCTGCTGGTAGGCTCTGGACGCGGCGATCACGCTAACATGGTACGCGCGCTGATCGGCTCATTGGGCTTGACGGATGTCTGCACATTGGCGGGTAATGTGTCCGATGTCAGGCCGGCTCTGGCGGCCATGGATGCGTTTGCCCTGACATCTTTGGTAGAGGGCAGCCCCACGGCGCTGATTGAGGCCATGTCTATGTCTCGGGCATGCGTCGTGACTTCCGTGGCTGCGGCGCGTGAACTGATCCGGCCTGGCGAGGAAGGACTCATAGTACGCATCGGTGATCCGGAAGATCTGGCCAACGCCTTTCGCCTGCTCCTGCAGTCGGCCCAATTACGTGCCAAACTGGGCGCCGCTGCGCGTGAGCGGACATGGGTTGAGTTTTCGCTGGACCGCAACCTGGACAGATACGCCGCACTTTACGACGAATTGCTTGCTTCGAAAATGCACGAGAGACCTATGCCGGCGAACACACGCCGGCGCGGGTTCACGCCCACCAAACAGGCGACTCTTTCACCTGTAACGCGAAGGGGCGCTGATCGGAATGTTTCATGAGAGTCGCACTCATGACGGCGCACTTCTATCCAGAACCAGCTGCTGGTCAGCGTGTTCACGAGCTCTGCCAAACCTTCGCCGCTGCCGGTTTCCACACTGTTGTCTTTACGGCCACCCCCGATGCCACCCTTGCGGCCGGGCACTCAGAAGAGATGAGCCGAATCGAGGTACGGCGGCTCTGGTCGCCGATCCGATCAGGAATCGGGCTGTTACGAAAGACAATGGCGATGCTCTTCTTTCACGGGGCGGCGGCAATCGGCATGCTCACCAGCGACCGGAAGTTCGACGTGATCGTGAGCGTTTCGACACCTCCTCTCGCCCATGTGACGGGCGCCTGTCTGTCAGCCCTCTGCCGGAGCAAACATGTCTTCTGGTGTGCAGATCTGCACCCCCAGTCCGCCATTCGGCTCGGCCTCGTCGGCCATAATAGCCTACGGGCGCGTGTTATGTCGTATCTCAACACTTGGGCCTTGCGGAAATGCGATGTCATTGTGGCTGTGGGGTCGTGCATGCGCGACGAGCTGATCGCATCGGGGGCGCCGGCCGAGCGAACGTTGGTGATCCCCATGTGGCATCGCGACGACCTTAGCGCGCGCGACACCGCTTCGGAAGTGTCTGACTTACGGTCTCGGCTCGGTCTGTCGGGACATTTCGTCGCGATGTATTCCGGGAACCTGGGCCGCATGCATCAGTTTGAGACCGTGCTGGATGCCGCGACGCGCCTGACCGGCGAGATCACGTTTTTTGTCGCGGGAGGTGGGCCAGGCGCACGTGCCCTACGGGATTTTCAGGCGCGCGCAGGGCTGCCGAACCTCCACTGCCATCCGCTGTTTCCCGAGGAAGAACTGGGGGTCTCGCTTGCGCTTCCCAACGTCCATCTCATCACGCTTCGTCCCGAGATGTGCGGCGTCTCCGTACCGGGGAAGCTGTACGGTGCCATGGCATCCGGTCGGCCGGTCATCTTTATTGGCCCGGAAGGCAGTGAGGTCGCCCGCACTATCCGGGAAGAGCGGTGCGGATTTGTGATCGCTCCTGGGGACACCGAGGGGCTGGTATCTGCACTTCGGAGCCTCAAGGGCGATCCCGAACTCGCACGAGCGCTGGGCCGGCGCGGGCGCGACGCATTTCAGGAGCGCTATTGCATGTCTAAGCGTACTTCGCAGTGGGTCCGCGTTCTGGAGTCTGTTGTGGACGTGGAGTTGGCGGCCAGTCTGGCCGCTGCGGAAGGCGACTGATCGACTTCATTGGCGCGACTGATGCCCTCATCCTGTTCTCTCCGGTGCTCGCTATGCGTGCGGCTGCGATATGGATGTCCTCTGCGGGGCCTCCCGCCCGATTCCTGGGCCGCTCGGCCGCCTGCGGGTTTCCTGATTCTTTCTTCTAAGTAACTTCTGGGCGAGGCAAAAGCAAAATGAAATCCTTGATTCTGTTGTGCATGCTGATGAGCAGTACCGCCTACAGTCAGGTCGGGATGGTTGGCGGCAAACCGCTGACCAACGGCGCCATAGTAACCGGCGACGGAGGTCAGCTCATTCAGACGCCCTGCAGCAATTGCACTCTGAACCCATCCGGAGATATGACCATTCCCGGTATCCTGAGTGTTGTCAATAGCGGCACGATCGCCGGCAATTTGACTCTCGGCAGCAGCACCATGCAGTTCGGTGCGGCCACGACACTTACTATAAATGGCATAAGGCTGTTTTCCTTCGATCCCGCAGGTTCGCAGGGCAGGAACTTGTTCCTTGGAGAATACAGTGGGAACTACACTCTGAGCCCCGGTGGCGGAAGCAGTTACCTTGCGTCTAACAATACTGCTGTCGGATTCGCCACTATGCCTTCCGTCACGACCGGCTACAGTAATACCACCATTGGCGAGGCGAGTCTCCAAGCCCTGACCACTGGATTCGATAACGCCAATGTGGGTCTCGGCGGTCTGCAGGCCACCACAAGCGGACACAATAACGCAAACGTTGGTACGACTGGCTTGGGGGGAAACACGAGCGGGTATTTTAATACCAATGCTGGCGATAACGGGTTGTTCTCCAATACCTCTGGGATAGATAACTCCAATGTCGGGCACGATGGACTCCTCAGCAATCAGACGGGCAGCTACAACGTCAACGTTGGAGATTACGGTCAGTATCATGCAGTTTCCGGATGGAGTAATACTAGTGTAGGGGCTTATAGCCTGTACAACACGACCGGCCAGAAAAACGTCGCTGTTGGCTATGCCGCGGGATTTTGGGAAACTGGCTCGAATACGCTGTACGTCGACAACCAGCCCAGGGCGAATCTGAGCGCCGAGAGATCGCAGGCGCTCATGTACGGGATATTTGGGTCTACACCTGCCCAACAGTACCTTACGTTGAATGCCAACGTCGGTGTCGGGACGCTAAGCCCCGGTGCGAAGTTGGAAGTCAATGGAACCACGAAGTTCGATGACGCGGTGACCTTCGCGCCCAACCAAACCTTCCCGGGCGCGATCACTGGGGCAACGATAGGGAGTGGCCTGCAGACGAACGGCTCGACTATGAGTCTGATCACGAGCTGCGCCAACGGCCAGGTGCTAACCTGGAACGGTTCAGACTGGCAATGTGGCGAACGCAGTAGCAGCGGTATTACCGGGGTAACCGCGGGCGTGGGTCTTACTGGTGGCGGCACGAGCGGTAGGGTCATGGTGAACTTGGACACTACGGCGGTCCCCCAACTGGCGACTGCCAATTCGTTCACCAACAGCCAGACTGTGACCGCTACCGACGTCGGTATCACCGCGCTGCAGGTTGAGGCCGCCGATACGACCGCCGCAAACACAGCCATACAAGGGGTGGCGAACGGGCCGAATGCTATCGGTGTCAGCGGCCAAGCGAATAACGGCTCGACAGCCGTAGGAGTTCTGGGAATCAGCAGCAGTGGTCTGGCGGGAGAATTCAACGGCAATGTAAGTATTTCGGGCAACCTTTCCCAGGCGGGAGGCTCATTCAAAATCGACGATCCCGTTGATCCCGAAAACAAGTACCTCTACCACTCTTCCGTAGAATCCCCCGACATGAAGAACATCTACGATGGCGTCGCGGTGCTCGATGCCGATGGTGAAGCTGTGGTTCAACTGCCCGACTGGTTCCAGGCATTAAACCGCGACTTCCGCTACCAGTTGACCTGCATAGGTGGTTTCGCACCCGTGTATATTTCCCAAGAGGTCAGTAACAACCAGTTCAGCATAGCTGGCGGCAAAGCCGGTATGAGAGTGTCGTGGCAAGTGACGGGAATCCGGGAGGACCCGTGGGCTAATGCGCATCGCATCCCGGTAGAACAGGAAAAAACCGCTCAGGAACACGGCTACTATCTGCATCCGGAATTGTACAACGCACCTCCCGATCGAAGTGTCTTTTTCATCGAGCACACCAACATAGCGAAATAGCCCCTTCTGATTTGTTCCTGTCTCGTCAACTCAAATGTCTCGCGTCCGTGATCTACTGATCGCATCGATTCTTCTGGTGGTGCTCTCGCCTATCCTACTGGCCTGCGCTCTGGCCATTCGAGGTACCTCACCAGGGCCCATCCTCTTCCGGCAGCGAAGGTTGGGAATTCAAGGACGGCCGTTTCACCTGCTGAAATTCCGCAGCATGATTCATAACGCCCCTGACCTCCGCAACCCGGACGGCTCTGCCTATACGGGCAGCGACGACCCCCGCGTCACGCCGGTCGGGCGCTTTCTCCGGAAGACCAGTCTTGATGAACTTCCACAGCTCCTGAACGTCCTTCGGGACGACATGAGCCTCGTCGGCCCTCGGCCAGACCAGGTGGACCAACTCCGCTTCTATACGGAAGAAGAGAAAAGGAAACTGACTGTCAAGCCCGGTATCACCGGGCTGGCCCAAATCAGTGGCCGCAACAGTATCCACTGGGCACAAAGAAAAGCGCTGGACTTAGAGTACGTGCACTGTAAGTCGTTCCGGCTGGATTTGCAGATCCTGGTGAAAACTCTCCCTTACGTTCTGCTCCGCAGAGATATTGGCCAAAAGGCGATCGGCGACACAGACGGGGTTTCATGAGGGTAGAGGAAGTAGGCGCCAGTTTCACGTCCGGTTCCGCTATGTGCTTTGGTTCGGCGGTGGTTGAAGGCGCCTAATTTAATTAGGGAGACAAATCATCAGAATCCTATTCATCGGCAACCACAACGTAGGGGTGGACTGTCTACGCCAGCTTCTGCAGACCCCGCACCATATAGTCGGTGTCGTTGGCCTGCCACGCGATCACAACGAGAAGCAGTACTACCAATCCGTTGCTGAACTGGCCCAGGAAAGTGGGCTAAAGGTGCTCACGCCTGCCAACATTAATGACGAAAGCGTGGTTGAAGAAATACGCGCTCTACAGCCTGACCTTATCACGGTGATCTCGTACAGGCAAATACTCAAGCCTCCGATTATTTCCATACCGCCGCTGGGCGTTATAAACCTTCACGGGGCTCTGCTGCCACGGTATCGGGGGGGGTCGCCGATTAACTGGGTACTAATCAACGGAGAAAGGAAGACTGGCGTCACGATTCACTATATCGATGAAGGAATAGATACAGGGCCGATCATTACCCAGAAGACGATCGAGATCTCCTTCGACGATGATGCGGTTAGCCTTTTCGACAAGGTGACCCAGACGGGTATTGAAGCCTTCAAGGAAGTAATCCGTCTGTTCGAATCTGGCAATGTCCGAACATACCCGAATCAGAAGGAGCTTGGTTCCTACTATCGTAGAAGGACCCCTAATCAGGGTACTATCGATTGGACGCGTTCAGCGACAGAAATCTGGAACCTCACTCGCGCTCTCGTAGCGCCCTTTCCAGGGGCGTTTACTGAATGGGGCAATCACCGCATCACAATCCATCGAGCCCTCCCGATATCCCTACGGCCACCCAATGCTCGCGATGGACAGGTCTTCTTTATTCGCGGAGTGGAGCGGCACGCCGTGGCCGCTGGGCAAGGTGCACTGTTACCGTGGTCCGTGAGCGTGGATTATGGTGATAGCGCGGACCCAGAGGCGATCTTCCGGGAATTACGCATTCGAGACGGCTGCATCCTCGGCCAGTGCGATCACTCGTCAGCAACATCAGCAGCTGACAATGCAAGGAGTGGTGGCCAGATGAAAGACCACATCGTCCCGACGCGGCAGGCATTCTTGCCATATTGCCTCCCGCTCATCGGCGAGGAAGAGATCTCCGAAGTCGCGGATAGCCTCCGCTCAGGCTGGGTGACCACCGGCCCGAAAGTAAAGCGCTTTGAGGAGGAATTCGCCGCTTACGCCGGAGCGAAGCACGCCATCGCGGTGAACTCGTGCACCGCCGCGTTGCACACGTCTCTAGCTGCCTTGGACATCGGTTCGGGGGACGAAGTTATCGTCCCGACTTTGACATTCTGCGCCACCGCCAACGTTGTAGTCCATCTGGGCGCCACCCCGGTCATCGTGGATGTGGACCGGAACTTCCACATGTCGGTCGAAGCGCTATGTCGAGCGATAACCCCGCGCACGAAAGCAATTATCCCAGTGCATTACGGCGGCCAGGCCTGCTCCCTTCGGGAAATCCTCGCTCTCGCGGATAGCCGCGGAATTCCAGTGATAGAGGACGCGGCGCACGCCGCTGGCGGGGAGTACGGCGGCGTCAGGATCGGGTCGCACGGGCGCACGGTGTGTTTCAGCTTTTACGCCATCAAGAACATGACCACCGGGGAAGGCGGCATGATCACCACGAATGATGACGCTCTCGCCCAGCGCCTCCGGCTACTTTCCCTCCACGGCATGAGCCGCGATGCCTGGAAGCGCTACACCGAAGCTGGCTCCTGGTATTACGAAGTCCTCGAACCAGGCTTTAAGTACAACATGACCGACGTTCAGGCCGCCCTCGGCATTCACCAGTTGCGTCGGCTCGACGGCTTCATCCGCCGCCGCCAGGAGATCGCCGCCATGTACGACGAAGC
Source organism: uncultured Acidobacteriaceae bacterium (assembly GCA_963763725.1). GTDB lineage: Bacteria > Acidobacteriota > Terriglobia > Terriglobales > Acidobacteriaceae > Bog-257. The sequence continues at coordinate 114,869 of CAVXQI010000002.1, read as the reverse complement.
TCTCGCGGACCTTCCTGAGCTGCTCCTGCCGCACCGGCTGCCGGACAGGAATCACACGTTTCATCTATACCCGATTCGGCTCCAGTTGGACCTGCTGGATCTGAACCGCTCGGAATTCATTGAGGAACTGCGTGCCCGCAACATCGGAGCGAGCGTCCATTTCATCCCTTTGCACCGGCACCCGCTCTACCGCGATCGCTTCGGCTACCGCCCGGAGCAGTTCCCAGTCGCCGAAGAAATCTATCAGGGGTTGCTCTCGCTTCCTCTCTACCCCAAGATGACGGACCAGGACGTTGTGGACGTCATCGAGGCGGTTCGGGACATTGTCGCTGCCCACCGCCTTCACGTTGATCAGTCTCTCAGCAAGGAGTGTTAGATGCTACGATCCCTGCAGAGCTTTAGATGGCGGGAAGCCGTTCCCCGCATGATTGCGGACTTCCTGACCGTGCACGTCAGCATGATCGCCGCACTGGCCTTCTCGGTGGTTTATCAGACCGGAATGGGAGACGCCGTTGCAGCCAGCGCATTGGTTGCGGGCTTCCTCCGATACTACATGGTCTTCTTCTGTGGGCTGTCGTTGATCTTTCCTCTGGTGTTTCTACTCAACGGGTTCTACACGCGCTCCCGCGCTTACGCCGGCCGATATAAGGCACTGGTGATCCTGCGCGGGGTGACCCTGGCCGCCATCCTCTTCTTCGCGGCGAACTTCCTGCTGTTTGGCGATGAGAAAGTGGGCCGCAGCGTGGCGTTGCCATTTACGGTGCTTGCTGCCGTCGGCGTTGCCTCGATACGGATACTCAAGGATTTCCTGGAAAAACGCTACCTCATCAAATCGAAGACAACTCCTTCGCTGATGCCGCGCCGCGATTGGGTTCTGGTGGTGGGTGGCGCCGGATACATCGGCTCGCTCCTCGTGGAGCGGCTTCTGGAAAAGGGCCACCGGGTGCGCGTCCTGGACAGCCTGCTGTATGGCGACGAGGCGCTGCGTCCAGTCAGGCATCATCCGGACTTCGAGCTGATCGTCGGCGACTGCCGGAATATCCAGGACGTGGTCCGGGCGGTGCGCGGCGTCGAATCCATCATCCACCTGGCAGCGATTGTCGGTGACCCCGCCTGCAACCAGGACCGCGCCTCGGCGCTCGAAACCAACTACGCCGCCACACGCATGCTCATTGAGATCGCCAAAGGGCATGGGGCCAGCCGGGTCTTGTTCGCGTCCAGTTGCAGTGTCTACGGCGCTACCGATGTTGAAATGGACGAGAACGCGGCAGTGCAGCCGATCTCGCTCTACGGGCAGACGAAGGTTGATTCCGAGCGCGCCCTGCTGGACGCGAAGACCGATACCTTTCATCCGACGATCCTTCGCTACGCCACTGTGTTCGGCCTGGGGTACCGCTCGCGCTTCGACTTGGTCGTCAACCTTCTGACCGCCAAGGCCCGCCAGGAAGTCGTGATCACCATCTACAACGGCCAGCAATGGCGCCCCTTCATCCACGTGCGCGATCTGGTGGAGGCAACGGTTCTGGTGCTGGAGGCTCCGGTACAGCTGGTGAGCGGAGAGATCTTCAACGTCGGCGATACACGGCTCAATCACACTCTCACCGAAGTCGCCGAGGTCATCAGAGGAGTCTTCCCGGCCGTTGAGGTAGAGCATGTGGACAATGCAGATCGCCGCAACTACCGTGTCAATTTCGACAAGCTGTTGAGGCGGACCGGGTTCCGAGCACAGTACTCCCTGCGCGACGGTGTGGAAGAGATCAGGAAGGCCTTTGATGAGGGCCTGATTACGGACTACACGGACCTGCGGTACCACAATCAGCGCTACTTGAAAGCAGTTGGAAGCCCCGCCTACAAGGACGAAGTGGACGCGCAGGTGATGGCCGCCTTCTCAAACCACCGGGGGGGGAATCATTTTGCTGTTGTCGCCGCCCAAGTGCCCTCCGCGGAGCCTCAATGAAGTACCTGCTCATCGCGGGCGCTCGACCCAACTTCATGAAGATCGCCCCCATCCACCGGGCGTTCTCGGCGAAGCGAAACGGCTACGAGCTGCTACTCGTCCACACCGGCCAGCACTACAGCCGGAACATGTCGGACGACTTCTTCCGCGACCTCGGCATCCCCGACCCCGACATCAACCTCGAGGTCGGCTCCGGCTCCCACGCCGAGCAGACCGCGCGGATCATGCTTGCGTTTGAGCCGGTGTGCGTGGAACATCGGCCGGACTGGGTGATCGTGGTGGGGGACGTGAACTCGACGGTAGCCTGCGCCCTCACCGCCAAGAAACTCGGCATCCGCGTGGCGCACGTAGAGGCCGGCTTGCGCTCGCGCGACATGCGCATGCCAGAGGAGATCAACCGTCTGTGCACCGATGCGATCTCGGATCTCCTCTTCACAACCGACCCCATAGCCGATGAGAACCTGAGCAACGAGGGCGTGGCCACCGAGAAGATCCACTTCGTCGGCAATACGATGATCGACACCCTGCACCAGCACATCGGCCGCGCCCGCGAACTGCCGCTGCCGGACGGCTTGGCGCCGGGGCAGTACGCCGTCCTGACGTTGCACCGCCCCTCCAACGTCGACTCCCCGGACCGCCTCGTGCCGATTCTCGATGCCATCAACGTTATAGCGGAACGCATACCGGTGGTCTTCCCCATTCACCCCCGCACCGCTTCCCGGCTGAATGGGATGAACCTCCACCGGGGTATTCGCACTGCGGAGCCCATGAGCTATCTGAGGTTCCTCGGCCTGGTCGCCCGCGCCCGCATGGTCCTCACCGACAGCGGCGGGATCCAGGAGGAGACGACGGTTCTGGGAATCCCCTGCCTCACCATGCGTTCCAACACCGAGCGCCCCATCACCTGCGAGATAGGCACGAACATCCTCGTCGGCACCGACCCCAAGCGCATCCTCCACGAAGCCAACGGCATCCTTGCCGGCCTCACCCGCCCTGGCTCGATCCCGGAGAGGTGGGATGGCCATGCCGCCGAACGGATTGTGGACGTCCTCCTGGAACAGACCGTACAGGACCCCGGAATGGTCTGTGCATAGCGGGTGTTAAGTCGGCAGACAGTTCTTCCAATCGGTTCCACCTGCTTGCAGGGCAGCAGGTAGCTCAGAACGCATCCTGACGCGATTGTGGGCATTCTGGATGCTATTGACAGGAGTCTGACTTAGCTGCCTAAGTAGGCAATAGCTAACATGAAAGTCGCAACGGGGATGATGTGACGAGCTGCTCAGACACCGGCGTGGGGCCAACCAATAATGACGAACACAAACTGGGTTCGCCTTAAAGGGGAAAAAATCGCTTTCTCTACCAGACCGCTGGCGGACCCCAAATGTAAAAAATGTTTCACAATGTCGCGAACAGGAAAGCGAGGCGTATAAATGCGCCCGCTTCGAGGTCAAGAAAGGAAATTCTCATGAAGCTGTCAATGCGGATAGTACTCGGTACAGCCTCAACCTTGGTGGTTCTATGCGCCATGCCAGGGCTAGCGCAAGGTCCACGATTTCCAAAAAACACCGGAGTCTTTGAGGGTGTTACGGCTCCGCTCTCTCCCACACTACGCTTTTGGGCCTCCGACGCCGGCAAGGATCTCTTGCTGCACTCGCCCAATCCGGCGGCACCGGCCTTGCTGCATTGGTTCCATCCCGAAGCGGAAAGCCAGTATCCGCAAGAACCGCTGTTGAAGCCCGGTCCCGTCGCCTCGCCCCGTGTCAGTCAGGCTGCGCAGGAACGGTTCTGGCAACCGGGTTCAAATATCGTATTTCAACCGTTTGCAACGGTCACCGGTTGCGGCACGAGCGTTGGCACAGTCATGAATCTGGAGCCGGTCACCAATGCCGTCGGACAATACCAGCCTCAGGTCGATTTCTTGCTGAGCGCCCTCGGCTCGGGCTTAGATTTGGTGGCCGAGTATGGTTTCGACGCACGTTACTTTGGGGGGACGTTTGACTCCGCTGACGCCATGTATGTCCATCGTGATGCTACCCAGCCTTGCTACGGGGGTACGGATTTCGAGATGGGCAATCCGCCTATCGCGGATCCTTTTTACAGCATCCCGATGAACGGGGGCGGAGGCGGTCGCATATTGGCGGACCCCGGCACCTCCATGCGCGCTGCACAGTTCATTCTGGCCGATCTCCGGTTTGATGCGCTCACTTCGGGCATCGGTCTGCGACGAATTGCTAAAAGTAACTTGACCAGCACGACCACCTGTCCCGCAGGCACGCTCACACGTACCCAGGAGGCAACCTGCGCGGGGACGAATGGGATTATCGTCGATGCCAGTCAGAACAACATACAAGACACGCCCGCTATTGCGCAGGATCCTCGCAGCAGCGGAACCGGCGCCGGTGACATCTATGTGGTTGCCGCGTCGAGGCGAGTTCTGCGCACGGTGATCCTGATAACGGCGTGCAAGGGCGCTTTTGCGACTGCTTCCGATTGCTCCGCGCCGGTTGTTCTTAATGTTCCTACGGGCGATGTGAATGCGAGTATGCCCAGTGTTGCCGTGGTAGGCGGCGGACCGAATGCCGGTGCAATCGTGATTTCCTATATCGCCGCCGAGGGCGGCAGCTTCCAGTTTGTCTCCTGTACGCCTGGCGGTGCTCCGGTTGCCCCCACTTGTGGAAGCTCCAGCCTGATCTACAACGATTCGGCAAATCTCTACACTAATCTCACTGATAATGTAGGGCTCCAGTTTACGACGTGGCCAGTGATCACAGCCCGGACGGACACCAGCGGCCAAACCCTCTTTGTCGTATGGTCGGATTGTAGGCCGGGTGCGTATACGATCAGCAGCTGTCCCTACGCAGAGGTCCAGATGGTGACCGCCACCACGCTAAGCAACCCGTCGTGGACTTTTCAGCACGTCAATGCCTCTTCCGGTCACCATTTCCTGCCCTCTGTGGCCTACGACTCCGGCCAGAACATCGTGAACATCGCCTACTACAGTACCGGGTCGTCACGCTATAAGAACCAGGAGATCATGAATTTGAACCAGGTGCCCAGCGGTTCGATTACGCCGGGAAGCCCGGTGAACATGACCACCACCTACGATTCCCTGCAGGGTGATGGGAGTGGCGATGGGGGCCTCTACTATAGTACTGAGAGCCTTTTGGATTACGTGGGCGTGGCCGCGCACGGAGGCTCCGGATCAGGTAGTAGCCGGGTGTATCTGGGCTTTACCAACGACTTTCGCAACGGGACGTACAGCGGCGTCTACAACACCCAAGCCGATAATAACGTGTCGCGAGCCACGTACTAGGGCTGTGGCTTCTCGGCGTTAACTCATATTAACGGCGAACGTTGGTATTTAGGGATGGCCTTTCAGGCCGTCTCTGCCTACCAGCTTGGCGAATGTAGGCATTTCCGGCTGTCGCCCCGACCCGCTACCCGCCACACCCCAACCCCAAAACTGCCGTCCAAAACGCATAGTTTTTGGCGGCGGCTCCGTTCGACCGATTCTATCGCTACTCCTCAGGCGGCTTACCTCCCTGCATCACTCAGAACTCTCATCGCTTGAGCACTGTCGATAGACTCCCAGCTAGTAGGTTCGCAACAATTAATCCGCGACGATGATAAAAGCCGCTCGTTGGAGCGGCTTTTTGAGCACAGCGGCTAAAAAGTTACAGGATCTAACTGCAAGCGCCGTCTAAACCTTAGGACCGGGTCTTTGCTCATCATGATAGGGTACAATTCCGATCCTCCTCGTCCCGGTACCGCTCCCAATTCAGCCTTAACCTCCTGAAGGTTGAAGATTTCGCCATTAAACACAATCACGTAACGGCCGGAGGCCGACACCGTGGGCTGGTGGCCCTCGGCTGGAAGATCCAGAATTGAGAGTCGGAGGCGCACAGAATCAAGGGCGAAGGAGTCGTCCCAGAAATAGCCGCGGTCGTCCGGAGCACGATGTCGCAGAGCGTTCCGCATCCGCTGCGATACATCCGGCGAGAACACATAAAGGCTAACGACGTGTTTCAATCCCGACGGCTTGATCTATGCGTATTACCTTCACCCGGTTGCCGTAAATCGCTGACGATTCGCCTTCCCAGGCGTTTTATTGGACTCTCGGGGTCTGCGGCGTCCCACTGGGATTTTGCAAGGATGAATACCACCCCGACCACAAAGCAGGGCAAAGTGCACATTGCGCCGACCAGGAGCAGTCGCGGACTCGATTTCCGCGAAGGGACTTTACCCGCATCGATCACCTTCAGCCTCGGAGTTTCTTTCACTTCCTCTACTTTGGAAATCTCGTACTGCTTGAGCAGCGCTTCGTAGATCACTTCCTGCACCTTGACCTCGCGAAACAGATCGGCATAGGTCACGCCTACAACCGGGAGCCGGGAGATCGAGAGGAATTTCAAATCGTCGTCGCCGTCCACTGATGTCGATCCTAACTTGTCGGCTGCAGCCCGCAGTTGTGCGACGCGAGCCTCCGCGCTCTTCACCCGTGGGTGGTCAGGGCCATAGATTTGCCGTAACCCCTGCAACTCGGATTGAGCTACGATCAATTCGCCTTCCACCTTGCTGGCGACCTCAAAGGCCGCTCTCCCCTGCTCCTTAATGTCAATTGCCGAGTTCTTGCTGGAGAACTGGCCCAACAACCTCTCGGCCGCAGTCAGGTTCTGGCGAACGACTTCGATGCGCTGCTCAAGAAACTCGCGCTCACGGTGTGCTGTGGAAGTGTTGAGGGTCTGCAGAACTTTGTCGAGTTCCTCGGTATAGGCGTTTGCCATGGCGGCGACACGGTTTGGATCCTTGTCGGTAACCGTCAGGGTCAGGATTCCGCTCTTTTTGTCGTCGGCCACAACCGTGTGATCCGAAAGGATTTTCCGTGCTGAATCGAGGTCCTTGACGCGGTACACCTTGCGTAGATCGAGACGGTTGATTACGCCATCCAGTACAGTGTCGCTCTTTAAGACGGCCGCGCAGAAAGCCCCCGGTGTTCTTACGCCGAGCAAATCCGACATGAGGCCAACGCTCGGCATGGCCGCGCCACCCGAAGCACCTCCGGCCATCATCATAGCGGCTTCCGAAGTGGCGTCCGAGGGAAGAACCCTGGTAGTGGACTGGTACTTGGATGGCAAAAGGAATGTCAATAAGAGTGCCAGCACAGCGCCGGCCAACACCCAGCGAAGCAGAATTAGCCTCTGGTCCCATAGCAACTCGGCCGCGCGATAAAAGCCTCGATCTTCCGGCCCGGCCGACAACGAGTCGCCGATCGAGTATTCCGGTTCGACGGAGGGGCCCTCCGAGTTGTGAGCGCTGATCGGCAAGATGGCTCCTTCAAAAGCTATGGATGGCCGCAGCGGCGATGGCAAGCGAACTTATGAACTGCGCAGTGCTCAGCACATCCTTCCAAGTCTGCGATTCCACCATGATCTTCTCGGGTACGACTATCGTGTCGCCTGCGGAAGGTAGAGTTTGCGGTACACAGTACCGCGCCTTGGTCAGAGCCATAGCAGAGAAATAAGCCGACCTGGCTGTTCTCGATGCGTCCGGCCGTGCTACTGTATTGACGCTTGACACCCGCCGAATGCAGGCCCTTCTTCAGAAAACCCTTCTCATCGACGATCAGAAGAGCATCGGGACTGCTCAACTCTTCCACAACGTAATTGCGCAGTTTATCCCGCGCAGCGCCTGCATCCCAACGAGCCCGGTCCAACAGATGCTACAAGCGATAAGGAGCCGCTACTCAGCCAACTGCCGGCCATTCTGGCGCTTACAGCCGCTCAACCAGCCTTGTAAATACGCCAAACTTCGCGCATGAGGCTCTCAGCGCACAAACGCATCCGCCATCAAGCCATGTGCCCGCAACAACTCACGCTTCCAACCCGATTATCGCTTCTCCATGGCAAAGAACGAAGAACTACATCCCAAAGCGAATTCAGTTTATCACTTATCTACAACTGTTAGTACTATACTAGTGGTCTCTTTTAACACAAGATGAGCCTGAAGGAGCAGTTAGTTTCCAATACAAGATGAGCCTGGAGCGAGGGCATGCTGAGGTTGACAACCAGTGTGCACGAAGCAGAGAAGCTGAACCTGGATCAGATCGAGGCGTTTCTAAAAGCCAGCGAAGAGCTCCGGTTCGAGGGCGAAAATCGCGAGCAAGTTTACGGCGGGGTGGAGCAGGTTCTGCGCCAACAGCAATATCAGAAATAAGGTCGCAAGACGCGCGCTTGTTGGCGTACTTGAGGTTACAGGGACCACATTGGCTATTAAAGCGCGAACCGCGTGGGTCGAACGATACTTGTCGCTGAGGACGAGGTTGTCACGACTTCGGTTCAGGAGCTCTAGGGGAGTTTCTTTCTCCATCGCCCGCTGGGTTTGTTCACGAGGCCGAGCTTCCAAGTGCAATTTGGTTCACTCAGAAGAGTTGCTGGTAGATACAGGAAACTTCGACCTGGAGAACTGTTTTGCAAGCTCACGCAATGAGCCAATCTTGTAGCCGTTTTGCAACGCGGTTAGCACCGGATCGCTATTCGGGTCGAAAAGAACTACGGTACCCACCTTCGCGCGCCGACCGGCTTCAAGGTCGGATTCCTTGTCGCCAATGAGAATGCTGCTCGAGAGGTCGATGCCGCGTTCTTTCGCCGCCTGCAGTATCATGCCTGGGTTGGGCTTACGGTGTGGAGAATCTGCACGATACTGACCAACGGTTCCTTCTGGATGAAACGGGCAGTAGTAAATGCGAGCGACTGTAATGCCTCGGTCTCCGAACTGTTGCTGGAGCCACTTATGAGCTCTTTGCACGTCGCTTTCCGAATAGTACCCGCGGGCGACTCCAGCCTGGTTAGTGACGACGATCAGTTCATAGCCTACTGCCTGCGCTGCCGCTGCTAGTTCGAATATGCCGTCAATGAACTCGAAGTCCCCCGGCTTGTAAACATAGCCCGTGTCACGGTTAATGACTCCATCGCGATCGAGGAATATCGCACGCTTAGTCATAATGTACTGGGTTCGCTCAGGTCGCTCGCAAGCCCAGCAACCTAACGTCAATGATATATCTGCCTCGCCTGATAGCGATAGCTGCTGACCGCCATCGACCGCAGCCCGCAGACCCGGCGCGCGCTGACCGTATATTGCTCTCGCAACCAGTTCGGCCGTGAGCGCTTCGGTCCCTTCCCGCCGAGCCTTCAAACCTTCACTCCTCCCCTCGCCGGTGAAGGCCCGCGCTATCTGTAGCTGGTTCTTCTGCCGCTTGTCGCACATCGAGTCGCGCCGCCTACTGGCCGCTTCCTTCCGTTTGGGCCTTCGCCGCTCGCGCAGCTACTATGCCCGCTGCTGACTTCCGCCGCACGGTCAGAATGGATCGCTCCACCCTCAGTCCCGATTCCGGGACATGCCGCAGACCTCCCGAGGTAAGCTCGACCGCCTTCCGCGCAACCGCCAGATCTACAACCAGCGCCTTTGATGGATATGGACTTCGCGATCAAGCGCCCGCTCGTCCGGCACCGTATGCCTCCTATCTGGTTCTTGCTCATCGGCTCGCGTTTTTGCTCCACGCTGCTTTCAGACCACGCCTCACAACGTCGCCCTTGCGCTTCGCTATCCCTTCTCCTCCATCAGGATGGGAAGAGGACTTTCACCTCCCGGCTGTCAAACATGCTCGGCACACAATAACAAAGGGAGCGCCGGCTCCCTGATTTCTGTAATGTTTTGTAAAAGACGATCCGTTATCTTTCAACTGCTAGCGCCACAGCGTTTCCGCCGCCTAGACAAAGCGCAGCAATTCCTTTGTGCACGTCACGGCGGATCATCTCGTACAGCAGTGTCGTAAGGATGCGCGCCCCCGTAGCGCCAATTGGATGGCCTAGCGCCACTGCACCCCCGTTCACGTTTACCTTGTTCAAGTCAATGCCCAGCTCGCGCGTCACTGCAATCGCGGCCACCGAGAATGCCTCGTTGATCTCATACAGATCAACATCCCCGTTATTCCAGCCAGTTTTCTTCCAGAGCTGACGCACTGCCTCCACGGGCGCCATCATCACCCACGCAGGCGCAATACCACTGGTGGCCTGAGCCACGATACGAGCCATTGGCTCGAGTCCAAGCTCGCGGGCCTTCCCTGCTGACATCACTACCAATGCCGCCGCTCCATCGTTCACCCCGGGAGCATTTCCGGCGGTCACCGTGCCGTCCTTCTTGAACGCAGGCTTCAGCCCACGCAACACCTCAACGGTGGTGTCCTCACGCGGCCCTTCGTCTCTGGTGAACCCGTGTGGGCGGCTCGCCCTTCTTCTTCGACGGCAGTTCCACCGGAACAATCTGATCTTTGAAGCGGCACTCCCGGATAGCGCTCAGCGCCTTGCGGTGTGAATTGAGTGCGTACTCGTCCTGCTCCTCGCGCGTGATGTGGTATTTCTCGGCAACGTTCTCGCCGGTGTTGCCCATGTGGTAGTCGTTGTAAACGTCCCAGAGGCCATCATGCACCATCGCGTCGATGACCTTTTGATCGCCCAAGCGAAAACCTTTGCGTGCTTGCGGAAGCAAGTAGGGAGTATTGGTCATGCTCTCCATTCCGCCTGCGACCACGATCCCCGAGTTCCCCGTTTGGACCGCCTGCTGGGCCAGCGCGACCGCCTTCAAACCCGAGCCGCACACTTTGTTGATAGTCATTGCGCTGACGCGGTCAGGCAGACCGCCTTTGAGTGCGGCTTGGCGCGCCGGATTCTGCCCCAGTCCGGCGGAAACCACGTTGCCCATAATGCATTCGTCCACGCTGTCTGGGTCGATGCCGGCGCGTTTGACCGCCTCCCGTACCACGATCGCGCCCAGTTGCGGCGCGCTTAAATCCGAAAGCGACCCTTGAAATTTCCCGATCGGCGTACGTACCGCCGACACAATCACCACGTCTTCCATAAGTGCTCTACCTCGCCAATGGTCGAACAACATCCGATGCCGAACATTATAAGATGGGTTTACTTTGCTCGCCGACGCACAAACCTCGCTAACACCGGGGATGCTCGTTCCCCAAAAACCAGCTGCTCCGCCCTGGTGGCACACTGCTGTGCTGATTATCGTGCTGCTGGCGGCCTCACTCAATGCTACACGCGGCGGCCATCCCCCGCATTACAGCAAGCTTCCGCAGTATCTCTGGGGCATGGCGTGGGAGTGGATATTGCCAGGCCTTATCTGGCTTGGCATTCGCAATCGCGTTTCGCTGCGTGCGCTGATCGGCGGGCGCGGGCGGACCATGGAAGAGTTCCCGCGCGATGTCATCTACGCCGCACTGTTCTGGATCTGCGCATTGGGCGTCCTCGGTCTCGGCGCCAAGCTCATGCATCTCGACCAGGCAGGATCGAAAGCATGCGAAGCAGTTCAGGTTTCTCACACCCGGACTCGCATCTGGAACTGGCTGTCTGGTTTTGCCTGAGCGCCACCGCCGGCTTTTGCGAGGAGATTATCTTCCGTGGATATCTGCAGCGGCAACTTGCCGCAATCACCAGGTTCGACACTGATTGGCGTGTTTCTTTCGGCTGCCATTTTCGGTGCTTCGCACGGCTATGAAGGCGTCCCCGCGCATGCTGCTGATGGGAATTTATGGATTAATGTTTGGGCTCCTTGCGTGGGGGCGAAAGAGTCTTCGTCCGGGAATGATGGCGCACGCTTGGCACGACGGGTTCAGCGGCGCAGTTTTGCGGATGATGAAATAACCAGTATTCATGCGCTTTTCACGCATCTGCGAGATCCTCAATGCAATCGCGATGCAAACAGTGGAAGAGCCGTTCATTGGCGCCGAGCAGATCAGCGCCGTCGCGCGCCGCCGAGAGACCCTCATCGCTGCGCGTTTTTTGCTTGACTATTTTTTTCAATGACTCTATACAACTAACAAATTGCGATGAAATCTTTTGTCGCAATGTTCCATGACAAATGGAAGGGAGAATAGAAACCATGGCAACCAAAAAGAAGGCAACCAAGAAAGCAGCCAAGAAGAAAAAGAAGTAGCTGCTTTTCCACCAACCGGGGGACGCGCAAGCGTCCCTCATTTTTGTGTCGCTGGGGCCGGTTGGGTGCCGTCTTTCCCCGATTGAGTCCCCCCAACGGTTACGCGTATCCACCACCAGCTTGGACTCGCGCACTATGGTGTAGCACGTAATCCATTCCGTGGCACACAGAACGCATTGCCTCAAGGTCTAGCCGATGAGCCTCGCGAAAACCGATTTGCCCGGCACTTCGTGAATGTGTTCCTGTTTTCCAGTCTCAAAATTATCGAAGCCACGAACTCGTTCCCCGCGTTCCAGCAAAGCGCGAATCAGAGCCGAGCCGATGAATCCGGCTGCGCCCGTCACCAATAAAGAGCCACAGGGTAAAGGTTAGCAGGGGCGACGGGTGACCGTCCCCCCTATGCCGATTCCATCAAGCAGGTGCGACGGAGCATATGCGCCGAGGCATGCCGTAGTAGCATCGAATCGAGTACAGATGATTTCCATTACAGCTTCCAACGCGGCGCCTGCGGTGCGAACCTCCGACGTTTGTCGTTACTATCCGATGGGCGGCGGCGTCATACGCGCCGTGGACGGCATTTCTCTCACCATAGAGCGTGGCGAGTTCGTAGCATTGCTTGGGCAATCAGGCTCAGGAAAATCCACTCTACTGAACTTACTGGCGGGCCTTGACCGTCCCAGTTCGGGCTCGGTGCTTGTGCACGGGCGTGACTTGGCGATGATGACGTCGGCAGAGTTGGCGACCTATCGCCGCAATGACGTAGGCATGGTCTTCCAGGCGTTTCACCTCATTCCGTCGATGACCATTACCGAAAATGTTGAACTCCCGATGCGTTTCGCAGAAGTGGACCGTGCTGAGCGGGGACAGCGTGTGCGCGAATCGCTGCAGCAGGTCGGGTTAGGTAAGCGCCTGGAGCACCGGCCTTCGGAACTCTCGGGTGGCGAACAGCAGCGGGTTTCGCTGGCGCGGGCACTAGCCAATTGTCCGTCGCTTCTGCTGGCGGATGAGCCAACCGGAAATCTCGACAGCCGCACCGGGGAAGACATCCTGAACCTGATTCGCGATCTGAGCCTTTCGCTGGGAATGACGGTCATCATGGTCACACACGAACGCGCACTGGCCGAGCGATTTGCGCGGCGGCTCGTCTTTCTGGGTGATGGCAAGCTGCTATCGCAGGAGGCTGTGGCGTGAAGGGCTACGATCTGTTCGAACTTGCCGTGCGCAATCTGCGGCAATCCAAGTTGCGTAATGGGTTAACGACTGTCGGAATTTCTGTTGGAGTAGCCTCGCTGGTGGCCATGCTGTCCCTAGGCGTGGGCTTGCAGCAACTAGCGACTCGGCGTCTGGCTGGCTCAGGCATGTTTGACACCGTATTCGTGACCTCAAAACAGGACTTCCGCGGCTTCGACCGGGAGGACGACCAAAAGACCGAACATCCGGAGAACGCGCCCGTCATTGACGAGCCGGCGCGCGGCAAGATGACGCGCTTGCCGTATGTCACCGAAGTTGAACCCGAGATTCGCGTGATGGGAGAGATCGTTTCCGGCGGCCAGACGCACTTCGGATTCGTAACCGGTTTGCCGATGTCGGCGCGCGAGAACGAAGCGTTCGATAATCTGCAAGGCAAGTTTTTCTCCGGTCCATCGGCAGAGGAAGTCATCCTGCTGAACGATTTTGCCAAGGAGATTGATCCGAAGAACCCCAAGGGGATGATTGGACAGGAAGTCACACTGCGGTACGGAGAGCGCCAGTCGTTGGCGCCGGATTCCGATTCGGCAGGCCGTCCGCAACTTTCGGGAGGGCCGGCTGGCGGCAATAATGCAGCGCCAGGCGATGACTTTGGCTTCTCTGTCGTGCGCAAAACCCAGAAGCTGAAGGTGGTAGGCATAATCGAAGAAGAGCCGTACGGCGGCATGCGCACCGTGTCCCGTGGCCGTATTTTTCTGCCAGTGGATCTGACCGAGAAGCTGAACATGGTGCAATTCAGCGATATGCGCAGTTCCTTGCGCGGCGGTGGTGGCAAGACCTATATGACGCTGACGGTGCGCGTGCAGGATCCCGGCAAAGTTGCGCAGGTGCAGGACGCCGTCAACAAGATGGGCTTCCGAACGTTCTCGGTGCTTGATGCCACCAAGAGTTTGCGCCGATTCTTCACCGTGCTCGATCTCTTCCTCGGCATATTCGGCTCGCTGGCACTGGCGGTGGCAACGCTGGCGATCATCAATACGCTGGTGATGGCCGTGCTGGAACGGCGGCGCGAGATCGGCGTAATGAAGGCGATCGGCGCGAGTGACGGGGACGTGAAGCGGCTGTTCTTCGCTGAAGCCGGCGCCATGGGCTTCTTTGGCGGCCTGCTAGGCATCGCACTGGGGTTCGCCATCGGCAAAGCTATTAACGTAGGGACCGGATTCTACCTACACCGCCATCAACTCCCAGCCGAGGCCGTATGGATTCTGCCACCGTGGCTAATCGGCGCCGCCATCGCGTTTTCGATCGTGGTGAGCCTGCTGGCCGGCTTGTATCCAGCCAGTCGCGCCGCCAAACTCGATCCGGTGCAGACATTGAAGTACGAATGAATTTTGAATAACGAATGAGCTCATCCAAATCCAGGCTGCTACTCGCTCGAATCGCTGTCGTTCCGTTCATTTTGTGGCTTGTGCCGCTGCTGCACGCCCAGGGTCGCGCCGAGTGCTCGGTCATCAAATCGGAAATTCTTTCCCGCCCGGTCCGCTACTGCGCGTTTCTGCCGGACAGCTTCGATCAGGACAAGACTCGCCACTACCCCGTGCTCTATTATCTCCACGGCCTTGGTGACAACGAGCAGTCGTTGCTCAACTTCGGGGGATGGGACGTGATTGCGGAACTCCGGCGGGAAAGCAAGATCGGCGACTTCATCGTGCTGGCCCCCAGCGCCGGAAACACATTCTACATAAACTCAGCCGATGGCAAGGTTCGTTACGAAGATTTCTTCCTGAAAGAGTTTATTCCTCAGATGGAGAAGAAGTATCGCGCCGAGGGTACGCGAGCGACTCGTGGCGTTACCGGGGTTTCGATGGGCGGCTACGGCGCGTTACGTCTGGCCTTCAAATATCCCGACGAATTTGCTGCGGTTAGCGCACAGATGCCGGCGCTGATTACCGATCTGCCGAAGGACTTTACCTCAGGCGGCCCTGGCTCTTCCGGGTCCCTGATGGGCGATGTATTCGGTTCGCCGTTTAGTCGCGCGTACTTCGAGCGGAACAATGTCTTCTCCTTCGCGCGAACCGATAGCGCCACAAGCCTGAAGCGTATGAAGATCTACTTCAATGTTGGCAATAACGACGACTACGGCTTCGAGCAGGGTGCGCAGCAGTTGGACCAGCTACTAAAATCGCGGGGCGTTCCGCATGACTTCCACATCTATCCGGGGGGCCACGACTCGCAGTTCGTGATTCGCCACTTCGGCGGCGTGATCGAATGGCAGTGGAAGACCATCGGGGCGGGAAAGTAGATGTCGCCGATCTCCAGCGATCCAGCACTAAGGCGATTCCAGTCTTATGACTGTCCGCTCGTTATTGTTGCCAGCCACCACCCAGGGCCTGGTAGAGCTGAACGTAGTTGGCCAGTTCGGCGTACCAGGCATTGGCGAGGTTCAGCTCAGAAGTAAAGTACTGTTGCTCGTAATATTGCACTTCCAGAAAACTGGTGACGCCTCCCTGGAAACGCACATTGGCAAGATGGGCGGTGTCGCGGTAGGTTTTCGTCTGCTCCTCAATCTTCATGCGGTACAGCCGAGACTGGTTGTAGCCTACGAGACTGTTGGCAACGTCTCCGAATGCGCGTTGCACCGCCTGCTTGTAGGACAATTCCGCTTCATCCCGCTGTGCCCAGGCTAAACGGTATCCGCTTCTGATCCGGCCTCCCTGGAAGATCGGTTGCACCACTTGTCCGCCCACAGACCAGAAAGTAGCCGGGCCTTGCAGGAAGCTGCTTATGGCGACACTCTGCGCGCCGAATGCGCCAGTCAAGGAGATCTGCGGAAAAAAGGCCGCCTTCGCCACACCCACGTTGGCATTGGCAGCGACTAGATTCTCTTCCGCCTGGCGCACATCCGGACGGCGCTGCAGCAGCGCCGAGGGGAGTCCGGCCGGCACCTCCGGCAGGTGCGGCTGTTCGGTCAAGCTAAGACCGCGGGGGATCGGCCCGGGATTCCGCCCGAGCAGGATGCTGATATTGTTTTCCGCCTGCTCGATCGATTGCTTAAGGGTGATGACCTCCGCCTCAGCTTGTTCTACCAGCGCTTGGGCTTGATAGACGTCAGTAATCGCACTCTCGCCACCCTTGAACTTGATGTTGTTCAGGTTCAGGATTTCCGTGTCTGCCGCCACGGTTCGTTGCGAGTATTCAAGCTGGAAGTCGAATTGACGCAGTAGGAAATAGTTGCTTGCGACGGAGGAAATCAGGGTGGTTTGAACTATGCTTCGCCCGAACTCAGTCGCCAAGAGCGTGGCGCGTGCCGCTTCCGTGGCCCGGCGGTACCGTCCCCAGAAGTCGACAATGTAGTCCAACTGTATCCCTATCGTGTCGAAGGTGGGAGCACCCGGAAAAAAGTTATTGCGCTCGTTTACCACGGACGCCGAACCATTGACGGTGGGGAATTGATTCGCCCGGGTAATGCCTAAGGATGCATTGGCCTGAAGGATACGCGTGGCCGCGATCCGCATATCGTAGTTGCTCGCCAGAGCTTCCTTGATCAGACTCTGCAGCACCTCATCCTGGTACACGGCCGGCCATTTCATTTCGGCGAATTGATCGCCCGCGGGTGGCTGCTGCGTGGAAGCATCCGGCGCAATGCCGCGATACTCCCCAGGCAGGCTAAGCGGCGGACGCTGATAATTGGGACCGACCTTGCATGCGCACAGCGTGAGCAACAAGACAGCAGCCGCGTATGTTCTCATCCTAGTCATCGCCCGCTCCCTCCGGGACAGGTCCAGTTCCTTCCTTGTGTGGTTCTCTCTTCTCTCCCGATATCCATGCGCCAAAGCGCTCCACGACGTCGAAGCTGACGGGGATGAAGAAGACGGCAAGCAGCGTCGCCGCCATCATGCCCCCAATCACACAGGTGCCCAGCACTTGCCGCGAGATGGCGCCGGCGCCGGAAGCCAGCCAGAGCGGCACACAGCCGAGAATGAAGGCAAACGCCGTCATCAGGATGGGGCGCAGTCTCAACCTTGCACCGGTAAGAGCGGCGTCGACGAGAGTTGCGCCCTTGTCATATTCCAACTTGGCGAACTCAACGATCAGGATGGCGTTCTTAGCTGACAGTCCGATGAGCATGACCAGCCCAATCTGCGCGTACACGTTGTTATCAAGACGGCGGTAATAAAGAGTGATGAACGCCCCGAAGACGGCGATCGGCACCCCCAACAACACACTGAACGGAAGCGTCCAACTCTCGTACTGTGCTGCCATGATGAGGAAGACGATAAAGAACGCCAGTCCAAAGATGGTGGCAGGCGAAACGCCTTGCGCCGCCTTCTGTTCCTGGTACGACATGCCGCTGTAATCAAAGCCCATCTGCGGGGGCATGGTCTTGTGGAAGACGTCCTCCAGGGCGGCCATGGCCTGACCCGAACTGTAGCCGGGTGCCGACGAAGCGTTGATCTGCACGCAATTGAACAGGTTGTAGCGCATGACGAACTCAGCGCCGGCGCGCGGATAGGTGCTGGTCAGCGTGCTCAGCGGGACCATTTCGCCGGCTGCGTTGCGAACGTAAAATTTGCCCAGGTTTGAGGCGTCGGTGCGAAAGTCACCATCGGCCTGCACATACACCTGCCATTGCAGGCCGAAGCGATTGAAGTAGTTGATCAACGCGCCGCCCATGAATGTCTGAAGGGTCTCGTACAGGCCGCTTAGTTGAATCTGCTGGGTCATCGCCTTGGCGTTGTCCACGTTGACGCCGACTTGGGGAACGCCAAATAGAGCGGTAGTCATTACGCCTGCCAGCTCCGGACGTTTGCGGGCCTCGGCCATGAAGATTTGAGTGTTCTTGGCCAGAAAATCAATGCCGCTGCCGGATCGATCTTCCAGAATGAACGTGGCTCCTCCCGAGGTTCCCACGCCCGGAATGGCGGGCGGCGGAAAGGAGAATGCAATTCCATAGGGCACTTTGGCGAGAGCCTGTTGCAGGTGGGCCTTGATTCCATCGTAGCTGGTCTCCGCAGTCTTGCGTTCTCCCCAGGGCTTCAAGGAGACAAAGAAAAAGGAACTATAGGTAGCGTTGACCCCACTCAACATGCTGTAGCCCATGACCGAGCTCACGTATTGCACGCCGGGGGTCTCCATGATGATTCTTTCCGCATCCCTGGCGGCCCCGGAAGAGCGCTGCAGCGAGGCCGCGTCGGGCAGTTGCAAGCCGGCGTAAACGTAGCCCTGGTCCTCGTCGGGGAGAAAGCTCTTTGGCAGGCGCTTGCCGTAATAACCGGCACCCACGGTCACCAAGCCAAGCAGCAGAAAAGCGATACCGGCCTTGCGGATTAAATGATGACAAGCGCCAACATATCCGTCCGTAGCTTTTCCAAAGGCCTTATTGAACCCGCGGAAGAAAGCGCCCAAAGGTCCCCGGGTCGGCTTCCTGGGGCGCAGCAGCAGGGCGGAGAGGGCAGGACTGAGCGTAAGCGCGTTGAACGCAGAGAAAAGAACCGAAATCGCGATGGTGACGGCGAACTGTTTGTAAAGCTGTCCGGTGATGCCGGGAATGAAGGCCGTGGGAACAAAAACTGCTGCCAGGATGAGGCCGATGGCAATCACTGGGCCGGAGACTTCCTCCATGGCTTTGATACTGGCGTCGTGAGGTGAGAGCCCGTGCTCGATATGGTGTTCCACCGCCTCCACCACCACAATGGCATCGTCCACCACCAAGCCAATAGCCAGCACCAGTCCTAACAGCGAAAGGGTGTTGATGGAGAACCCGAGCATGGGAAAGACCATGAAGGTCGCGATCAGCGAGACCGGAACCGCGAGTAGTGGGATCAGCGTGGCCCTCCACCCCTGGAGGAAGATGTAAACCACGAGAATGACCAGGATCATGGCCTCGGCCAGCGTATGGTAAATTTCGTTGATTCCTTCGCTGACCGCGAGAGTGGTATCGAGTGCTGTGATGTACGCCAGCCCTTGAGGGAACCTTCCTTTGGCCTCGTCCATAAACTTGAGGACGTTGGCCCGGGTTTGGAGAGCATTGCTGCCGGGAGTCAGGTACAGCGCGATGAGTGCTGCCGGCTGGGCAGGTTTAGCTGGCTTTCCCTCCTCCGCTGCCGTTCCCAGGCGCGCCATATAGGAATAGTATTGCGACCCCATTTCTACCCGCGCCACATCTTTCAGGCGCAGGATGGAGCCATCCGGCTGGGCACGCACAACAATCTCATCGAACTCCTGCGGAGTTGGCAGGCGTCCGGGTGCGCGCACGTTATAGGTGAACTGTTGCCCTTGCGGAACCGGTTGGCCGCCCACCTGGCCTGCAGGATTCACCTTGTTCTGCGCCTTGACCGCGTTGGTGATGTCGGAAACCGTTACCCCCAGGCTGGCCAGCCGGTCAGGGTTCACCCAAATGCGCATGGCATACGGACCTGCGCCAAAGATCTGCACTTGTCCGACACCGGAGATACGCGTCAGCGCGTACTGCAAATTGATGATGGCGTAGTTGGCGAGGAAGACGTTGTCGTAAGCGCCGGTGGGCGAGTAGAGGTCGAGCAGCATGAACGGGGCGGTCGTACCCGGCTGCACGATGACTCCTTGTTGGGTGACTTCGGCGGGCAGTTGCGAATTCGCTTGCCCACTTCGCATCTGAGCCAGAATTTGGTCGGTGTTGATGTCGGTCCCAAGCTGGAAGTCCACGTACAACGTCATGCCGCCGCCCGAGCTGGCGCTCAACGAGTACATGTAATTCATGCCGGTGACGCCCGACATCTGCTGCTCAATCGGCGTTGCGACAGATTCGGCAATCGTCTGTGCGTCCGCGCCGGGGTAAGTGGCCTTCACCTGGATCATGGGGTCGGCGATATTGGGAAACTGCGCAGTAGGCAGCTCGAGCATGGCGACCACGCCGGCCAGCACCATAAGAATGGCGATTACGATGGCGACGATGGGCCGATTGATGAAGAATTTCGACATGGTCAGTTGCCCCCTGCCGTCTGTTCAGGCGGCGTGTACGGCTTGGGAACGACTGGGACACCCTCCTTGGCCATCTCGGGTGCTGCCGCCGCAAACTGCTGGACCTTCTGGATGCCCTCGACCACAACCTTCTCGCCCGGTTTTAGGCCCTCGCTGACAATCCAGTTCGTGCCAACGCGCTCTCCCACCTTGACCGGGCGGAACATCGCCTTGTTGTCGGGCGTGAGCACAATGATCTGATACTGCCCCTGTATCTCGATAACTGCAGGCTGCGGCACCAGCAAGGCATCCTTGTTCACCCCGGTCGCAATCCGCACCCGTCCGAAGCCGCCGGGGCGAAGCACAGCGTCGGGATTGGCGAATTCGGCGGCCATCTGGATGGTGCCGGTTTGAGTACCGATCTGCCGGTTTACATAAATAACCACGCCCTTGCGCGGATAAGGCTCATTGTTGGACTGGATGAATTCGACTGGCGTGGCGGCAAGCGAGGACCGGCTGACCTGGCCGGTAATGATTCCGGTGACCTTAGGAGCAAATGTGAGAAAAAGGCCTTCGCTGACGTTGAAGTAGGCCCAGATGGGATTGACCTGGGAGACAGTCACCATTTTCGTGCTGCTTCCGACCAGATCGCCGACTTGGGAACTGGACACTCCGGCAATGCCGTCGATGGGGGAATAAACCTTGGTCCAGGCCAGGTTCAGCTCGGCATTGTCTAAGGCGGCTTTCTTGGCCTGCACCTCTGCTTTCATGGCCGCCTGATTGGCGAGATCGGTATCGAGCTGCTTCTGCGGGATGGCGTTTTGCGCTGCCAACGGAGTATCACGTTGCACATCGGCAGTGTACTTATCGTGCTGGGCTTGCGACACCGCTACGTCTGCCTTGGCATTCTCCACCCCGGCCTGGTATTGCCGCGGGTCCAGTTCGAACAGAAGCTGGCCCTTCTTCACGAAATAGCCGTTCTGGTAATCCTGCCGCAGCAGATATCCCTGTACCTTGGGAGTGATTTCGGCGTTCACCGGACCGTTCAGTTGCGCTACCCAGTCCTGTGAGACAGGTACGTTCTGCTGTACGACCTCCGTGACTAGGACTTCAGGCGGGCCAGCCTGTGGCTTTTCCTCTTTCTTCTCGCAGCCAATCAACAGGAGGAGGGTTAGCAGGCAAGCGCCCAAGACGGTGGTCCTCCGCAGCCGAGGGCGCCGCGAACTCGGACCTTGTAATCTGGCATCGTTTGTGGGGAATTCCGCATGAAAAAGATTAGGCCCGGTTCGCATTGACACACTCCTGGAGGTCACTAGCCAGAACTCAACTCTCTGCTCAATAAGAGGTAGCTGCCTTTTTAGTCGAAAATGTCCCGGATTGCCACTGGTAAATTTGCCAGTTTGTGAATTGCAATAACCAGTTCTTTCCGATATGTGCTTCGCAGACTGGATCAATAGCCGGGCGTGCAGCTTTGTGCAATGCTGAGGTCCACCCTCTCAAAAGCTGACGCCGCACTCCAAGACAACGGTCGGGTCGGTCACCGTGATATTGAATATATAGGTCGTGAACTCCACTTGCTTATGAGAGACGCCCACCAACAGCCCGCGCTGCACGTCGAGCGGAGTGTGGTACGTCCGCGTTCGCTGTGCTACCAGGCCGGCGCGAAACCAGTCTGTCGGCGAGTACGTTAGCGTCGACCAGGTGTAGAAAAAGCTCTCCGAGCGATGGTTTGTGTCGAATACGTATTCGCCATCCGTGGAAAGTGCGACGCGCTTATACGTAAGCGAGACCTCGTAGCCGGGCGCAATACCGGTCGTTCTGCCGAAGATGCCACCGACCATGGGCGTGGCCTCCAGCACCAGCTTGTGACCAAGGCTGAAGTTGTAACCTGCCCACAACGATCCCGTCTCCAGATTCTCGTAGTTGTAGCGCGCTTCGAGGTGAAGCCAATTGCGGTCCGCGGTGAAAACCGGATCTACATAAGACAGACCATTGGGTATCACATAAGTATCGAAGGTGATCGAGTACGACCATGGATTCTGGGCGACGGGAGGGGTGGCTGTCTTGTTGGGTGCTTCCTGAGCCCAGCCACAGCCCCACAGGAGAACGACGACGGCGAGCGCTCTGCGCGGTTGCATGGCGGTCACCCTCCCAGCACGATCGTGATTCCGACACACACAACACCAATGGCAACCATCGCAAGGCCTGTTTGCCAGGGGCGGCCCCCAGCGTACCGCCCATACCCATAACCGGCAAGAAACAGCATCACCACGGCCACTACGTTGGAGATGCGGAGGGCCAGTCTGGCTTCGCGGATGAAGATGAAGGGAATCACAACCGGCAGTGTGGAAAGGAAAACCAGCAACAATACGCCGATAGCGCCCCTCCAGTCATCCCTGTGAAGACGCGCACGGACGGGCGGTTCAGGCAGCCGGTTCAATTTCAGCCGCATGACTTCCAGTTCCGCAGGCAGCAATATGGAGGCCACCACAGTCGGTAAGGCGTCGGCAATAATGCGATGCGCCTCCTCTGGCCTCTGGGCCTCACGCACGGCGCGCAAGGTTACGATGTTATGGCCACGTTCGCTCAGGTTGGACATGAGGTACATGATCCCATCAATGATGCCCCACGCCAGGTTGCAGCCCAAGGCGCCTATGAGCATGGTGCGGACCGCTCCGCGGCCTGCAGCGGCAAGGCTAAGCGAGCCGGTAAACGTCAGGACCATGATTAGTCCGAAGAGCGCCTCGGATAGTCTCTCCATCGGATCGAGCACGCGGTGAGACGCTGCAGTCGAGTCTTTAGGCATGGTCTGCGGGATGATTGATCTACGCCACGAAGTAGAACAGATGGGCTGCCGTCACGTAAACACTGACCGGTTTGTTGCCTATAGCAACAAATTCAATCGGGACTGGTGGTTGTGCTAGTTCATCCGTGACTGCAAAGGCCATTACAATCGGACGGTCTCTGCTCGACCTGGGGTAGGACCGGCGCGGGACCCGGTTCGCCAAGATCCAGAGACGGGGAAACCATGGACGACATTTTCCGCCATCAGCCAACGCCTCCGCCGGTTCGGTTGCCAGTGATGCGCGCTGTAGGACGCACCATCATGTGGTTTATTCTCGCGCTGCTTACCCTGTGGGCAGTTGCGGCACTATACATTGATTTTCGGATTGTAGCCCTGCGCATTCCGATAACGGTCATCTATGTTGTCGGAATCCTGGTAATCCTGATCACCGTCAAACGACCATGGGCCGCAGTGTGGTGCTTCGCGGGCTTCTGCATTGTGCTGGTGTGGTGGCTCAGCCTGGCACCGTCGAATGAAGGGAACTGGCAAGCCGACGCCGATCAAACCGCGTGGGCTGAGATTAATGGGGATCGGGTAGTCATTCACAACCTGCGCAACTGCGATTACCGCACTACGAAGGACTACACCAATTGCTGGGGCGACCGGACGGTGTATCTGTCGCAACTCCGATACGCAGACCTTTTCTTCACCACCTGGGGGCCGAAGTACATCGGCCATCCCATCGTCAGCTTTCAGTTCGGAGATCACGATCATATCGCGTTCTCAATCGAAGCACGTTACAAAGTAGGCCAGGATTACTCGGCGATACTTGGATTCTTTCGGCAATACGAGCTGATCTTTATCGCCGCCGACGAACGCGATGTCATTCGATTGCGCACCAACTACCGCAAAGACGAAAACGTCTTCCTGTATCGCACCACCGTGGAACCGGATCAAGCACGGCAGATATTCCTCGCCTATGTCGCCTACCTGAACCAGTTGCGAGGTCGCCCGGAGTGGTACAACGCCGTGACCCGTAACTGTACGACCACGATGGATCGGCAAATCGCTAAGGACGTGAGCCACCCGCAGCCCTGGAATTATCAATTACTGCTCAACGGCACGCTGGATGAGTTGCTATACGACAGAGGGCGTCTGGTGACAGGCGACCTTCCATTCCCTGAGTTGAAGGAACGTGAGCACATCAATGAAGCCGCCAAGGCGGCGGATGCGTCGCCGGACTGGTCTGCCCTGATTCGCGTGGGGCGGGTGGGATTCTGAGGATAACCAGCCGTAGCTGATACTTGAACAACGCATGCCGGTTGAAAGCCGCGCGAGCGTCGCGCCACCACAGCCAAGCTCGGGCAAATGACCGCAGTGAAAACGTGCGGCCCCGCACCTGCGGAGCCGCAACAAAGGGCTGATCAGCGGTATGGAACTTCTACTGCACCGCGCCCAGCAGATTGAGAAGTCCGAAGCCAAATGTATTGTTCTGCAGTCCGGTCGGTCCGCCGCAGTTAGCAACACTCTGGACCGTGAAATGTTGAGCTGCCCGCTCCATCGTCAACTGAGTCTGGGTGACATTCCCGACGAGGTTGGGCTTGACTTGCCACAATAGAGCAACACCGCCGGCGACGTGCGGGGCGGCCATGGACGTTCCCGACCAACCTGAACTATATCCGTTCCCTGGTACCGCGCCTCGGATACTAACCCCGGGTGCGGAGAGATCAGGTTTGGTACGGTGACTGCCGTCCGCAATCACTGGACCGCGACTGCTGAAGCTGGCGATATGGTTTGAGGAGTCGAGGGCGCCAACATCTACTGAGCTGGCGTAGATGGAGGGAGGATACATAATGCTGGAGCAACTCGGGCCGTCATTCCCTGCCGCCATGGCCGGGAAGATTCCTGCGGCACGCACGGCATCCACAATGCTCTGGAGAGTACTAACCGAGCAGCCTTCGCTGGGCGGACAGACCCACGAATTATTGATAGAATCCGGGGCTTTGCTGGGGTCGCCTTGGCTGGGATCCCCATTGACCGGATAAGGCGCAATCAGAAATTGGAAGCATTCGGTGTAGCGCGCGGGAGTCCCGTTGCCTCCGGCATCCATGTTGCGGCAGGCAATCCATTTCGCTCCGGGAGCGACGCCGACCTGGTTGCCCTGCCCGTCATCGCCAACCATCTCGCTGACGGTAAACGTGCCATGGCTGTTGGGGTCGATGGGAACAGGTGAGTGATCGGGGGTGGCATCGTGCCAGTTGTAGTCGTGATTCACCGTGTGCCCGTCCCAGCCGCGATAATGCGACTTGAGCGCCGGGTGGTCCCATTGCACGCCGGTATCGGCTCCCGCAACTACCCGTCCTTCGCCGTGATAGCCCAAGGCCCAGACATCGGGGGCCTTTACCCTCTGAATGTTCCACTCCACGCCAACGGTCTGAAAGGTTGAGTCAGATCCCGCGGCCCCGGGCAACGGGTTTCGCACCGTCGGGTTGGCGTCGATTCGTGCCACGTCTTCGCGCGCCGCAAGTTCTTCCATCAGGTTACGATCACCCGTTACTTTGATCATGTTGACGATGTAGAAGGACTGATAAGGAACACCGCGTTGTTGCAGCAAGCTCAGGATCGGACCCTGGGTACGGGCAGCAACAATTCGAAGGGAGTTGACCACGAAAGAACCCTTTTCCAACTTCGTATTCAAGGTCGAAGCCGCGCTAAGGTCGGCCTGCTGCGTCAATACAACCAGGGCCTCGGTCGAGCCGCCGCTTGCCGTCTCGGCAAGAACGCGGGGAGCGATCTTGCCATCGCCAGTCTGAAGTGACCAGCCCAACGAGACTACTCCGGCTATCAGTGCCGCCAGAGTTGCCCCCAGTACAAGTTTGCGTAAGTTCATAATGATTAATCTCCGAAAAGGAAGTCAGTTAGAACCACAATGGATGGGACAGGAACAAGAATACAAGCGCACAGAGCTCGCGTCTGCAATGTAGTCCGTAACCCACGTCGTGTCAACTTTCGGCGCAGTTTGGTAGTGGGCTACTTTGTCAAAGTAGCCCACCACCCGCAGTTTTCGTCGCAGTTATGGGCAACAATATTTGGAGCATCTACAGCGCCACGAGCACGGGAAAATGTGCCACGAGCGCCACGGGAAAAGTTTACAGAGGAGTTTGTCTTCACCTAGAATCGCGGCACCATGCTACTCGTCACCTTTCACGGCGGCAGCGACAGCAGCGCCAGCCCCGACAGCGGTACCAGCACACACAGCCACAGCAAGCCGATCAACAACATTTACGGCTACTCCACCAAAGACGGCACGTTGGAGACCAAAAGCGCGTTGCATGGCGTGCCGGGCAACGTTAAGCTCGACGAGCTTCGCGCGATGGCAGTCTACGACGGCAATCTCTATGTGGTCAACGGATCGCAAAAAAACAGTTATGTGCTCGTCTTCCAAGGACCCCCGAAGAAGGGGCCGCAGTTCGACTACCTCGACGCCGTGATCGGCCATGGCCAGTCGATCATGCATCCGTTCGCCATCGCATTCGATCCCGCGTCGCCAAATTGCTACGTCTCGAACCAGGATAGCAACGTGGTCGCGCAGGTAAACCTAACCACGGGTAAACACGGCGTCGTGACCGGCACTCTCGCCAAGGGCAGTCAATCCAGCTTTTTGAACGGTAAGTATTCGGCCGATAAGTTCCTCGACGGCACCTTCGTTGCATCGCAGAATGGCAACCTGGCCGACGTGGCGCGGGTTGCACCGGATGTCCCCGCGGCAGACGGCGGATTGAATGTCACGGGCACCAGCAAGGGTACGGGTACGCCGCTGGCGCCCGCCAACTCAGTGCGCGATGTCGCCATCGCCAACGGCATTCTGTTCGTATGCGACGAAGTGGATTCGCAAATCAACATGTACAACCTGACTGGAGGAGCGTTCCTGTCGTCAGGTTCTTTGAATGGAAGCAAGCCTACGCACCTTGCAATCAGCAACGGCGGCCTCTGGGTTAGTGCCGACGAGAACCTTTATTGGAGCGCTTTGCCGACTGTGGCATCGGGGGCATCTCTCTCATTTAAGAGCGTCGCGATCCAGGCTCCCGCGAAAAATAAGATCGGCGGCATCTCCTTCGATAAATCGGGCAATGTTTATGTGGTATTTCAAGACGGCACCGGCGGCACGGGGAAGGGGTCGATTGGGAAGTTCGCGGTAACGGCGGGGTCGCCCCCGTCGCTTTCCAAAGGCGAGATCTTCGCGACCATCAAAGATGACACACCCGAGTTTTGCCTGTGGGTCTCCGACAGCCATTGGGCCGGCTAAAGGTACGGGCTTTGTATTCCGTCTATCGTGATCCGGATGCCACTGTGTCAGCCTGGCAGTTCGCGACCAGGAAGCTACTACTCGGTTCCCGCCCCCATTGTGATCTTCGTATCCGTGCGGAATTTCTTGTAGTCGCGAAAAGTCTGCTCCACGTCTTCGTTGTAATTTTTCAAGAGCGCCAAGCGCACATCCACGTGTGCCGCCACGTGTTTCGGAAGCCAAACCTCGTCATTCACCCGCGTGGTCTCGACGACAATGCGTGTCCCCTTGTGCAAACGCGCTAGAAACATACCGAATGAAATCGTGTCGGTGGTTGTGACAGTCGATCTTCACCCATTGCATCTCCGACTTGTCGATCCAGAGTCGTCCTCTTCAGCTTGGGCAGCACTTTGGCTTCCCGGCGTTTTGGTTGGTAGCCGGGGCGGGGATCGGCGTCCAGGACCCATGTGTCCCGTCCGTCGAGAAGCTCGGAGCCAACCAGGCGGAAGTTGTAGGCGTCGGCGATCTCCAGCACAAACTTGCGGTCCTCTTCACGCTCCTTCTCTTCTTTTTCAAGCCTTTTGCGACGGTCGGAGTCCGATTCGTTCTTGCGCTTGTCGGTAATCTTCTGGATTCGCTCTTCCTCTTTCTTTGCCTCGTCTGCTGACAGCGGCTTGTCATCCTTGGCGATCTTTCGCTCAACCTGCTCTCCGTAGATCACCAGGACTTCCGAAGTCGTCGATTCGACCTTCTTGACCTTACCGTTGCCATCGAGCCTATGCTCTTCTTCCCGTTCGATATAGGTGTAGTCGCGTAACCGCTTATCATTCTCCAGGTCTTTCTCGGCGACCCTGCGCAACAGCTCCCGGATCTGTTCCTGCGGGACGGTTCCCGTAGAGTCGGGCTTGAGATCAATCGCAGCTATCGACGGAGGCGCCGTTTCTGAAGTCGGCGACGCTGGCGGCGCTGTCGGTTGCTCGGCCGCTGGAACAGTAGGTGCAGAGGATGGCGTGGGGGCCTGCCCGAACGAGAAGCCGAGGAGGAGTATAAGACCGGCGGTCTGGAGCAGAAGGAACCGCATCGTCATATTATCTACGCAAACAGGTATGACCTGGTTCCCGTTGGTAGCTGGGTTTCGCGATGGCAATCTGAAACAAGATGGGCAGCCTGGTGCTCCCTTTTTCCCCGCGGCGCCATCTAATTTCTGTGAGGTATGGCGGGGTTGGCGGAACGGATTCGGAGCAAGCCCCAATCTTCTTTTATTAATTTGACTCTGTCCCAATTCGGGGATACGCTAGCGGCCAATGAGAGTTGTTTTTCCGCGGGCAATCTTCCGGACTCAATCCCTACCACTGCACAGCATTGTCATGCATCCCAATGTCAGACCAAACCGCAGGCGGTTGGGCTGTCACCAGTCCATTCCGCTTGCGGAATCCGAGGCTTCAACCACCCCAATCCGCAAGAGCGGCGCGAGTTGGGCCGATACTCACGGAGGCTGACTTCCGACCCTAGATGAAAAAGAACATCGATATAAGCCCGAACATCGAAACCCTGTTTGGTACCCGTGACGAAAATTTGCGCCTGCTGGAAGATGGTTTGAATGTCGCCATCGCCATGCGGCCCGATTCCATCGAGATTGAGGGAGCGGCCAGCGACGTGGGCCGCGCGCAGCAGGTATTTGCCGACTACCAGCACCTGCTACGCAATGGCTTCACCTTTGTGAACGGCGATCTCGGCGCCATGATTCGCGTCTTGACCTCTGATCCGACAGCCACGCTTGCGTGGACTTGCGGAAGCCGGCAAACAGCGGTCGTTTGGCAAGCGCAGCGTTCAGCCCAAGAGCATCAACCAGCGGCGCTACCTCGAGGCCATCGAGAACAGTGACATGGTGTTTGGCGTCGGGCCGGCGGGAACAGGGAAGACTTATCTCGCGGTTGCGATGGGAATCGCGGCGCTGGTGTCGAAGCGGGTGAATCGCATCGTGCTGGCGCGGCCGGCCGTAGAAGCCGGCGAGCGCCTGGGCTTCCTTCCCGGCACCCTGCAGGAAAAAGTTGACCCTTACCTTCGTCCCTTGTACGACGCTTTGTACGACATGCTGGAACCCGACAAGGTGGATCGCTATCTGGAGAAGAACATCATTGAGATTGCCCCCATTGCGTTCATGCGGGGACGTACGCTGAATGATGCGTTTGTCATTCTGGATGAAGCGCAGAACACCACCTCGGAGCAGATGAAGATGTTCGTGACTCGTCTGGGCTTCAACTCCAAGGCGGTCATCACCGGTGACGTCACCCAGATCGACCTGCCGAATGCCAGCCGCAGCGGGATGGTGGAGGCGGTCGAGATCCTGCGCAACGTCGAAGGTATCCGCTTCTGCTACTTCGATGAGGGAGACGTGGTACGCCATCACCTGGTGCAGCGGATCATCCGGGCCTACGACGATTACAAAGGCCGCAACGAACAGTTGACGCTGTCGCTGGAAATCAAGAACGGCAATGGCTACGCCACCGCGCGCAGTAGCGATGGACGGGTGCATACGACCAGCATCGAGCAGGAGACATCGCTGGCGGAGTACCTTCACCTGAAGCGCCTCCGCCGCCGCAAAATCGCATCGCTGAGTAAATTCTTGCTACCATGATATGGGAGGGCTGCACGGTGCCCTCCCATTTGTACTTGAAACGGAAGTGATCATTCTGGAGCACGAAATCGAAGGCACTAGCGCGCGGGCACTCGGCCTGTTTGCCGCGAAGGCCCAGCGGGCGGTGGGACTGCGCGGCGAAGTCAACATTCGCATCGCCTCGAACCCTGAACTGCGGGAACTGAATCGCCGCTTTCGCAAGAAGAACCAGCCCACCGATGTTCTGTCCTTCCCTTCAGAAACGCCCAAACTCGCAGGCGACATTGCCATCTCAGGCGAGATTGCTGCGGCCAATGCCGCCGACATGGGCCACTCATCCCAAACCGAATTGAAAGTCCTCATCCTGCACGGATTGTTACATCTTGCCGGATACGACCACGAAACCGACGATGGCGAGATGCGAACTCGCGAAACGTCCTTGCGCCGCAAACTCGGATTGCCAGTCGGACTGATCGAGCGCGCCGATGCCGCCTTCCGAACAACCCGCGTCAAGCGAAAAGCTGTCCGGCAAGTCTGCGGGCTCCAGCCGTGGCGGAGGCGTTCGGAAATGAGCCTCCCGTTAGCCATCCTTCTGGTGGTTTTGATGGCGCTGCTGGCGCTAGTCTCCTACGTGGACCGGCTCTACGCGGAGATGGGAAAGTTCTTGGGCCGGGAGTTCCAGGAGAACATTGACGCCTACGAGCAGCACGTCGAGCCCAGGCTGCATGTGAGTCGCGAGCGGGCCGCGCTCTCCATGGCCGTGCTGACCCAGATGTGCATGGCCAGCATTGGCGTTCTCATCGGCTATATGCTGTTCATGGAAAAGCGCTGGGTGGTGCTGGACCTGGTGCAGGCGGCGGTAAGTCTCATCTTCATCATCGTCATCTTCAACCGTTTGCTGCCGTATTTATTTTTCGTGCGCACCCGGGGCGAGTGGCTGGTGCAGTGGGTCTACGTTTTACGGGCGCTCATTTATCTTGCCGTGCCGGTGACGCTGATTCTCGGCTTCGCGCTCTCGGTCGCATCGCTCTCCAAGGAGCATCCGGGACCGCAGCCCGAGCACCCTTCCGAGGCCGTAGACGCGCTGATCGAAGCCGGTCAGGAAGAAGGCATCCTGGAAGAGAGCGACCGCGATCTTATCCAGTCCGTCGTCGAATTCGGCGACAAGACGGTGCGCGAGGTGATGACGCCTCGGCCCGAAATTGTCGCGGCTCCCGATCAACACCACCATCGAAGAATTCACTGACCTGGTGAAGAAGTATCCGTATTCGCGCATACCGGTTTACGAAGGCGATATCGACCATATCAAAGGCATCGTGTACGCGAAGGACCTCTTGCAGGTCCTCGATACCGACGCGCGCACCAAAACGGTGCGCGACTTGATGAAGACCGATGTGTACTTTGTCCCTGAAACCAAGCTGGGCAGCGAACTACTGCGCGAGATGCAGCGCGACAACATCCGCATGGCTGTCGTCATCGACGAGTACGGCGGAGTCGCCGGCCTGGTTACGATCGAAGACCTGGTGGAAGAGATCGTAGGTGAGATCCGCGACGAGCACGAAAAATCCGAGGTGGTGAAAGAGAGCGACTCCTCGTACATCTTCAACGGCAACACCGACGTGGACCTGCTGGAGAAATTACTGGGCGTGCGGCCCGATGAAAAAGAAGCAACCACGATTGCCGGGCTGGTAAGCGAACTCGCTGGACACATACCCAAGGCGGGTGAAGTTTTCGAGGAAAACGGACTGCGCTTCGAGGTGCTGGAATCCACCGACCGCCGCGTCGATCGAGTGCGTGTGAGCCTCTATCCGGAACAGGTCAGAGCGTAAGAAACGTCGGTGCCAAGCTACAATGGACTAAAAACACGGACGATAAAAAAATGCTGCCCCCTAAGAAACGAGTGGTGAATCTCTGGTGGTTTGTTGCCCTGGGTGCCCGTCGTAATTTTCACCTATTTCCTGCTTCGAAAACCATGAAGAAGTGGCTGACTCAGCATCGCGATATTGCAGTTCCCGCCATTGTCGTCCTTCTCGCCACTCTGATTCTTGCTAACCTCGTGCGGTACAGATTCCTGACCGCCTCAGCGTTGGCGGCTAACAAAGAGGCCCTCTCGGCCTTGAGCAGTGCCGTAACTATCGTTGCGCTCAGTGTTGGTTCAGTCTTTTCTGTACTATCGATTTTTTCGAGGCAGGACCTTCTACAGTCGTGCCGAGCTCAAAATTAATGTAACCGTGATTTCCGCCCGAGCCGGACTCAATATGCATGCAGTCATTCTGGAAATTAAGAACATTGGGACCGTTTCCATTTGGAGCCCGGTTCCAGTGATACGAGTTGATAAGTATGGACCAGGCGGCCTACCACGACCACCTCGATTCGTGGTCTGAGGCTCAGAGCCCTAAAGGCGAAACGGTACGCTTCCGGCTATCGATTCCGGCGAGACAGCGCCGTTTTGGACGGAGATCGAGGTTCCTGACACCGTTTGGGCAGTTTTCTATACTGCTTTTGTCCACTCCGATCAAGGCGAGATTTGGAAGCAGGTTGCCTGCGTCCGGAACACCACCGATATTGAGGAGACAGTTGAGAGACGCCCTTCCAACGAATGCAAGATGTGACGCAGACGCGCCTCGTGCAGCATTTATTGCCTGGATGGCAAGAAGTCTTGCAGCACTCTGGCACTAGGCTTGCAGGTGACTAGAATGCCATTTCGCTCCGGATTCGTCTCTATCATCGGCCGCCCTAACGCAGGAAAGTCCACGCTGCTGAATGCGCTGGTCGGCGAAAAGCTCGCCATCGTGACGCGCAAGCCGCAAACCACCCGCAATCGCATCCAGGGAATCATCAACGTCGAGCGCAAACCTAAACGGCCTGCCGGGCAAATCGTTCTGGTGGACACTCCAGGAGTTCACAAGCCCATCAACTCGCTGAACCGGCGCATGATGAAGGAAGTCTACGACGCGCTGGAAGGCTGCGACCTGCTGCTGGTTATCGCCGACGCGACCGCCAAGTTCGGCACCGGCGACAAATTCGTGCTCGACATCGTGAAGAAGAGCGGCCAGCCCTGCTTCCTGCTGCTGAACAAGATCGATATGCTCGACAAACAAAAGCTGCTGCCGCTCATCGCGGAATATAAAGAACGGCATGAATTCGCCGAGGTAATACCGATTTCGGCGATGAAGCGCGAAGGCCTCGACGCATTGCTGACTTCGGTGTTGAAGGCGCTTCCGGAAGGTCCGCGATACTTTCCCAAAGACCAGATCACCGATCAGCCGGAGCGATTTCTGGTGGCGGAGTTGATTCGCGAGCAGGTTCTGTTGGCCACCGAGCAGGAAGTTCCCGTACGCAACGACGGTGCTGATTGACCAGTATCGAGGAGGGCGACAGACTGACGCGCATCGCGGCGACTATTTACTGCGAGCGTGAAGGGCAGAAGGCGATCCTGATCGGCAAGCAAGGCTCAACGCTGAAGAAAATCGGGACGGCAGCGCGTCTGCAAATTCAGGGACTGCTCAACACCAAAGTTTTTCTCGAACTCTTCGTGAAGGTGCGCGCCGGCTGGCGCGATTCACGCGACTTTGTGCAGGAGACCGACTGGCGCACCCAGCTTCAGAACATGTCCACCGCCGACCAGAACGACGAGCCCGATCCGGAGAGCTAGAGTCGCCCCGAACAGTAGGTCGCTGCACAAGTCATGTCCCGTCTTGGTCATTTGGAATCGACGGTTCGTTCCGAATTGTCATCACACGCGAAGCGAGGAATCTGCTTGGTGTTTGTGCCTTGGGACGACGGATGGGGAAACAGCAGATCCCTGACGGCCTAACTAAAGGCCGTTCGTGATGACAACTCAGAAATAGCGCAGGTCTCCACCCAACCTTCCTTTGGTTGGGTGGGTTGTGTCTTCGTTGGGAAAAATCCCCGCCCTAGCCAAAACCAGGCTAGAACGGGGCACCCATGTTTAAAAGACTCAGAGCTACCGCGTGCTCTATCATCGTTTCAAAGGAGTAGCAGTCATGTGGTCACATCGAATCGGATATGAGTCAACTTGGGCTGGCCTGGTTTTGCTGAGTTTGTGCGCGGTGCTGCTGTTCGGGCAGGACAACTCGCAGCACGGTCAGACCAACCAGCAAAGAACTGCCACCACACCTCTGCTGGTGAACGTGACCGGCTGCCTGAAAAAGAGCGGCACGTCGGCAGGCTATTACATTGCCGACCAAAATGGCAGAACTTGGGAGCTCACGAGCAAGAAGGTGGACCTGGCAAAGCAAGTGTTTCACACGGTAAGCGTCTCCGGACATCCGTCGGCCAGATCGAAGATGCAAGAAGGAAAGAGCGAGCAGAACCAGAAGCCGGAGGGTAATCAAACCTTCACTCTTGACGTCACCGAGTTGGAGATGGTGAGTCCTAGTTGCACGCGGTAGCTCCACAAGCAAACCTCGAAGCGCGGATTTGCCGTTACTCATGAAATCCGTATGCCAGGTCTTTCTGCGCTTTTTCAGAGTATGTCTTATTCCTCTTTACGCTTGGTGGGCCACAAAGTGGCGCACTTAGCCTTCTCATTCTGGAACTGAATCAAGTTTTTTCTGTTCGCCCCGCCAGCAGGCCTTAAATACATACTTTCGTAAAGGAATTGCGAGTACTATCTATGGTAGTAGGGTTGACCATCGATTAGTCTGAGGGCCGTATGACCACTTACGATGTCGGAGGTGGTCACCTCATTCTCAGGTTTGCGCTTTAGCAGGTTGCTTGACTTCCCTGGTTCTCGTTACCCAAACCGACTTGGGTGCTCTACGGGACCATGCCCAGGGCCAACAAGGAAATCGCTATAAGCAGCGCGTCGGCGACGCTGCGGAATCCAGCAACTGCAGTTGGGAATACCGTTGACTGCCCTAGAAAGCGAAGCAGAAGCTTTTGAACGGGTGGACACCATCCGGCATGCAACGACATGCCGAAGAGGCCTATACACCAGTCGTCCGGCATTCCCCTAGTTCTAACTTCGAAGACTGGCATCTGCACCGGCCATCACATTCTTCGCAACAGCGACAAGAGGAGATCCAAAATGAAGAAGTTTCTTTTGTTGTTCCTCGGCATAACGTTGATTCTTGCCGTGACGGCGCCAATCGTGGCCCAGGAGTCCGGCAGTGGCAACCGTATCTTCACCACGCCAATCCGCATCGACTATCCGATTGGCCGTTCCTCCACGCCATCCGGATATACGCCTCTTCAAATGAGAGCAGCCTACAAATTCAACTCGATCCCGAACCAGGGCCAAGGGATGACCATTGGCATCGTGGACGCCTGCGACTATCCGACCGCCGAAGCTGACTTGGGCGTTTTTTCAACCCAGTTCGGCCTGCCGGCCTGCACTATTGCGAACGGCTGCCTCACCGTGATCCCACAGAGCGGCAGCTTGTGCAGTGGTCATAGTGGGAATTGGGCTCTGGAGCAGGCATTGGACGTGCAGTGGGCGCACGCGATGGCTCCAGCGGCGAAAATCGTTTTGGTGCAGGCATCGCAGGCCAGCGACGTCCTGTTCAATGCGGTGGACCTAGCGGTTACGGCCGGATCCAACGTGGTCAGTATGAGTTGGGGTTACGGCGGGGGTTTCAGCGGTGAGCAAGCCTACGATTTCCACTTTCAGGTTCCAGGAGTGACGTTCTTTTCTTCTACGGGTGATAGCGGATGCTTGACCAACTATCCCGCGGAGTCGCCTTATGTAGTCGCCGTAGGCGGGACCGCTCTAAGTCTGGGGGTCGGTGGCACGGCGGTGGCCGGTCCGCTGGGTTCCAACTACGGCAGCGAAGTCGCATGGAGCGGAAGCGGCGGCGGGATCAGCCTTTACGAGGCTGAACCGAGCTGGCAGATGGGCGTCCAGCACAGCGGGTTCCGCAGCATTCCCGACGTTGCGCTCGATGCTGCTCCCAGCACTGGCGTTCCGATATACGACAGCTACGACGGTTACCAGTGGATAAAAATCGGCGGAACCAGCCTGTCCTCGCCGGTTTGGGCTGCCTTTATGGCTATTGAGAACTCGCTTCGCGGCGGTGTGGGACACACCATTCAACAGTTCTTACCGGATCTGTATCAGACGGTGTATCCTTCCGGGAACTACGGATTGAACTTCCACGACATCACCACGGGCAGCAGTGGTGGAATCTGTGTGGCCGGAACGGGCTATGACTACGTGACCGGGGTTGGGACCCCGATTGCTAACCATCTGGCCAACGACTTGCTTCCCTTGCCGTAAAGCGAATTCCATTTGTCGCGAGGCGCGCTCTAGTAGCGCGCCTTTCTTTTGGGGTCCTTCGACTCGATGCACTGATCAGGATGACAAGCAAGAATTATCAATGTGGAGGCTCGGTCGTCTTCTCGGCCTTGGCTTTCTTGGCGGCGATGGCCTTGTCCACCCACTCGTCGGCAGTCTTCAGATCAGCCTTCCGGGCGTCGGGCTGGTCGCACTCATATTCGGCGCGTTCGCGGTACAGCAGATTCATGTAGGCCATGGCATCATCGTCGTCGGGCTGAAGCTGCAGCGCTTTCTCCAGCGATTGAATCCCATCGTCGACGTAATGCTGGCTCTGCGTCCGCAAGGAAGCGCATGCAGCCGGGTCGCTGATCATTTCGCTGTCGCTCAAGTGCATCTCGTCCCGCATCTTGACGCGCGGCGGGTAGGCCAGGGTCCAGTCGATGACACCCATCTGAAAATAATTGTGCGCATCATCGGGGTTCAGCTCGATGGCCTTCATGTAGTACTCGCGAGCATCATCCCAGCGCTTCATGTTGAAGCTCAAGGAAGCGATGGAGACTGTACTCCGGTAGCGCTGTTGATCGCTTGGATCGTCCTTGAGAGCGGTCTTGAACCCGGCAATCGCCTGCGTTGCCATATCGACATTGGCCGCCGATTCGTCGCCGGGAATGTATTGCTGTGCGCAGGAATTCGCCAGAAGCGTGCGCCGAGGCCGGATCGAGTTGAGCGCCTCTAGTACGGCCCTGGTATTGAGAACTTGTAAGCGCGGATGCCGCAGTATTTCCTCCGCCGCCGATGTTCTTGTGCGAAAAGAAGCGGAGAGAGAGCAGATGAGGATAGGCGAGCAGCGCACGCGGGCGCGCC
Source organism: uncultured Acidobacteriaceae bacterium (assembly GCA_963763725.1). Classification (GTDB taxonomy): domain Bacteria; phylum Acidobacteriota; class Terriglobia; order Terriglobales; family Acidobacteriaceae; genus Bog-257. Next base: position 77,994 of record CAVXQI010000002.1, on the reverse strand, counting down.
ACATTAGCATCCGGTTCTGCTCGAGGTCATCAGCATTTGCAATGTCGTATCAACAGAAGTTTGTTGGAAACGACCGAGTGCAAGGTAGTTTGATGATCCGCCAGCCAGCGGTCTCACAAATCCCTGCCAGTTCGGAATCCGGATGCTGCGTTCGAGCAGTTAAAAGTTCGCCTCAACATTCTATGGAGACGTTAACTCGTCCCCACTGATCCACTAGACGCTAACCACTATCCTAACCCCTATCCCACTACTCCTTCACCGCAATCCCCAATGTTTTCATCTTGCGATACATGTGGCTGCGTTCCAGTCCCAGCACCTCGGCGGTGCGGCTGACGCTGCCGTGGTTTTCGTCCAGCTTTTTCAGGATGTAGTCGCGTTCGTAGGCGGCGCGGGCCTGGTGCAGGCTGGAGAAATCGCCCATGGCTGCGGCGGCCACTCTCGCGGTAAACCAGAGTAGGCAGGTGCTTGCGCTCCAGTTTCGCCACCGTGGGATTCATAATGACGATGCGTTCAATCAGGTTGCGCAATTCGCGAACGTTGCCCGGCCACGAGTAGCGCATGAGGGAATCGAGGGCGTCGTCGGAAATTTCCTTCGGACGGCGATTGTAGGTCTGGGAAAACTCCTTCAGGAAATATCGCGCGATCTGCGGAACGTCCTCTTTGCGTTCGCGCAGCGGCGGCACATAGAACGGAATCACGTTGAGCCGGTAGAAAAGATCTTCGCGAAAGTTTCCCTTGGAGATCTCCTCTTCCAGGTCTTTGTTGGTGGCCGCGATCACGCGGGCATCCACCGTGATCGGCTCTTCCTCGCCGACTGGCGCAAAACGCCCTTCATCGAGTGTCCGCAGCACCTTGGACTGCGTTTTGAGGCTCATGTCGCCGACCTCGTCGAGGAACAGCGTTCCTCCGTCGGCCTTCTGGAATTTGCCTTCTTTGTCGACGGCAGCGCCGGAGAATGCGCCCTTGCGATGTCCGAACAGCTCGCTCTCGATGAGATCTTCGGGAATCGCCGCGCAGTTGACCTCGACGAACATCGCGTCTTTGCGCAGACTCTGCGCGTGGATGGCGCGCGCCGCCAGTTCCTTGCCGGTGCCCGATTCGCCGTAGATCAAGACGCGGCCGTTGGTCGGGGCCATCAGCGCGATCTGCTGGCGCAGCGCCTTCATCGGAATGCTGTCGCCGACAATGACGCTTCGCGCCTGGAACTGTTTCTTGTATTCCAGGTTCTCGCTGCGCAACCGTTTGGCTTCGATGGCGTTCTTCAGAACGATCAACGTCCGCTCGATGGACAGCGGCTTCTCGAGAAAATCGAAAGCGCCCAGCTTGGTGGCGCGCACCGCGGTCTCGATGTTGCCATGTCCCGAGATCATGATGATCTCGGGGTGGTCCTCGGTCTCGACCAGCTTTTCCAGTGTTTCGAGGCCGTCGATGCCTGGCAGCCAGATGTCGAGCAGTACCACATCCACCGACTTGCGGCGGAGCGTGTCCAGGCACTCCTCGCCGCTTCCCGCGAGTAGCGTTTTGTAGCCCTCATCCTCCAGCACGCCTTGCAGCGCGCTGCGGATTTGGGACTCGTCATCCACGATCAGAATGGTTTGCATTTTGCTGGCCAGCCGCTGCGGCCATGTCCTGGGCCAAGGGCAACTCTACGATAAATCTGGTTCCCACGGGCGAATTCTCTTCCACGCGAATCGACCCGTGATGATCTTCCACGATGCGGCTGACAATCGCGAGACCGAGTCCGGTCCCGCGCCTCTTGGTAGAGAAATAGGGCAGAAAAAGTTTCTCCTTCACCTCGGAGGTGACGCCATGACCGGTGTCGGCGACTACGATTTCGACCGAGTCCCGCTCCCCAACTAGCGTGGTGGAGATGTGGATTTCCTTCAGCAACGAGTTCTGCATGGCTTCAGCGGCATTGTCCACCAGGTTGGCGATAGCGCGCTTCATGGCGTCAGGATCGGCCTGAACCGGCGGCAAGTCCGGCGCGAGGAATCTCTGTACTCGAATCCCATCGAGTCTGCCATCGAACATCACCAGCGCCTGATTGACGATGCTGTTGATGTCGGAGGGTTGTGGCTGCGACGCCGGGAAGCGGGCGAGAGCCGAGAACTCATCCACCAGGGTGCGAACCGTTTCCACCGATGAGCCGATGGTCTCGGAGCATTGCCGGATCACGTTGAGCGAAGCCGCATCGGGAGGGGTTCCGCGTTCGAGATGGCGGCGAATGCGCTCGGCCGACAAGGCAATCGGAGTGAGCGGGTTCTTGATCTCGTGCGCAATGCGGCGAGCCACCTCGCGCCAGGCGGTCTGCTTCTGCGCGCGTAACAGATCGGTCAGGTCCTCAAATACCACCACGTATCCCATCCGCTGGCGCTGGCCATCGCTTGCAGGCGAGAGGCGGATCGAGCGAGGCGACCGTCACCGCGACGTTCAGAGTTTACGCGCGAAGTGACGATCTCCATCTGGCTGGTCGTGGTTCCCATGCGGTCGGCTTTGCGCAGCAGGTGCTCGAGATCGGAGACGGCTTCTTCCGGAAAGAGGTCGCGCAGGGTTTGCCCGGAATCAGGCGAGTCCTCGTCGAGCCGGAGCAAGCGCCGCGCCGCCTGGTTGGAATGAAGAATGTGGCGCGAGGCGTCCAGCGAAAACACGCCGGAAGGAACGCTCTCCAGAATGGTCTCAATATGACGGGTGCGCTGCTCCAGTTGCACGTTCACGTCGGCCAGGTCGCGCCGTGAGGCTTCAATACTTCCCACGGCTGGCTTCCAGGTCGGCAGCCATATGGTTGAACGATTCCACCAATTGTCCGATTTCGTTGCCCGCCTGCACGTCCACCCGGTAGTCCAGGCGACCGCGGGAAATCTCGTGAGTAGCTTCGGCCAGCGCGACCAAGGGCCGGGTCACCATCTTCGACAGATACAAAGCCAGCCAGGTCGAGGCGAACAGCACGGCGACCGTAAGCAGCAACAGAAAACCCATATAGGTGCGGCGCAGACGCCGCCGCTGCACGCGCAGGTCACGGTATTGTTCCTGGCTGCGTTCCACGTCGCGCAGCGTGGCCGAATAATTTGCCGGCAAAGGCATGGCCACCAGGATCTGTCCGTTCGGTCCCACCCGGGCGCGGCCCAGGACATAGGTTTCGCCGAGAACCTCAAACGATTTTGCCTGGCCGGGTAGGGCCGGCTTCAGGGGCAGTTTGTGGCGCAGCAGGGGCCACGCTTCAGGAGCATGGAAGCTGGCCTCGGCCCGGTCGTCGACGATGGCAAAGGCGAAGCCGCCTTGCAGAGTAATTTCACTGCGCCGAAACTCGTCCATCACCAGGGTGAAATTTCCCGTCTGGAACGACTTCTGCGCGTCCGGAGTCGCGGCAATGCGCTGCGCCTCAACCTTGGCATTGGTGGCGGCGTACTCCGTCAGCAGGGAAATGATGACGTTGGTGCGGTACTGCACCTCCTCCACCGGCCGGGAGAACCATTTCTCGATGGAGCGATTGATCAGACCGTAGGAGAACAGGAACAGAAAGATCACCGGTCCCAGCGAAAGCAGTAACGCTCCCAGGACCATCCGGCTGCGAAACTTGGAGCCGAGAACCCCGGTCTTGCGCTCCGCGTAGAGCCGCAGCAGAGTGCGCAGCAGGACGAACGTGAGCGCGACGAATAACAGAAAAATCAGCGCCGAAACCGCGGCAAAGATGAGCGTCTCTTCGCTGGTATCGGGCTGCAGGAAGGTCAGCTTGAAGGTAGCCTGCGCGAAAATAACGGCAAAGAGAAAGAAGGTACAAATGGAAAGCGCGACAATTGCGGGCGTGCGGTTTCGTTTCTTCTGGCGGACGAGTTGGAGGCGTAAACGGCAACATTAACGGCCTGCGAGGTCGCCCCTACCCGAATCAAGAATTCGCTGATTAAGTGAGCAGATTCAAGGTCCTGGCAGGTGGCTTCATTATATCTGCGACCGCTCGGGCCGGGTTGACATTCAGGGGTGGTTCCCAGCACGCGCCGGCGCCGGCCTGCGGTTGCGCCTGACCAGCCAGACAATCAGCGCGACGATCAGGATCAACGGAAGCAAGGGAACAAGGAATATTCCCAGCAGAACGAGTGCGCCTGACTGCTCGCTGACATCGCCCTTCACCACCGCGTTGGGATGGCGCGATAAATGGCCTCCGACCGTGACCACGTCGCTCGGAGACCGACGCGTTGTCGCCCAAAAGGACGCCTCCGCCGATGGCTACCACACTCCCCTTTCACCGTTCCATCCACCATGATGCTTCCACCGATGGCGACCACATCTTCGCAAGTGCCTTCCATTCGAATCGAGCAGCCGATGCAAACCAGACTCCCTGCGTTTTCGTCCTCGCCGACGGTTATGCTTTGGCCAACATGAACCTGGTCTCCATCCCGGGCGTGAAGAGTTCGAGGCGTAACGACAATAAACAGTAAAGCCGCTAACAGCATCCATTGCGCACGATGAAGCATGAATTCAACTCCTCGGTACGCTTCAGCATAATCGTAGCCCAAGATGTGAGTCCTGGGAAAGCGGTGCAATGAAAGAGCCCGTTCGGGGCGGGCGCTGCATGGGCGGACGCGACGCGGTGTGGCTCGCTGAGGAGCGGCAGAAGGCAAATCACTGTCCGGTGCGGCCGGTATCGTGAACCTAGCCGAGGCCAAGGTTCACGGTGAAAGTCGAAGCTGTTACCCTATTCTCAGCCCATGCCAATTCAGTTCACCCATAAACCCGGCCTCGTTGCCTACATCACTTGCGGCGACCCTGCCCTGGATACCTCGCGCGAGGTCGCGCTGGCGGCAATTCGCGCCGGTGCGGACGTGATCGAACTAGGAGTGCCCTTCAGCGATCCCGTCGCGGATGGACCGGTCATCCAGCGTGCCAGCGAGCGAGCGCTTCAACATGGGACCAACGTGACCGGTGTCCTCGGGGTAGCGAAGCAACTCCGGCAGCAGTCGAATGCCGGATTGATTATCTTTTCGTATCTCAATCCTATTTTGCAGTTTGGCCTGGAGAAATTTTGCGCCGCCGCAGCCGAAGTGGGCGTGGACGGCGCACTGATGACCGATCTTCCGGTGGAAGAAGCGGGGGACTATCTCAAGGCCATGAAAGCGCACCGGCTGGCGCCTATATTTCTCGCCGCCCCCACCAGCCCGGAACCACGGCTGCGCGATCTTGCCCGGCATTCGCGCGGTTTCGTGTATGCGATCTCGCGCACTGGCATTACCGGCACGCGCCAAGAACTTGCGGGTGACGCGCGATCGTTGGTCGAACGGCTGAGACTTCACACCAAGTTGCCCATTGCCGTCGGATTTGGCGTTTCCACTCCCGAGCAATTCGCCGAGGTGGGAAGTTTTGCCGATGCGGCTGTAGTAGGCAGCGCGATCGTACAGACGATCGAACAAAATCCAGGACGGGAAGCGGCGGCCGTGTCAGTATTCTTATCCTCCCTTACCGGAAGAGCGCAAGAAGCGGTAACTAGCAGGTAGGTTGGGGTCCCGCGCGAGGACACAAGGCAAGCAGCATGGATATCGAGGATTGGCGCCGGAAGATCGACGAGGTGGACCTTCAATTGGTGAGGCTGATCAACCAGCGTGCCCAATGCGCCCAGGAAATTGGTAAGCTCAAGCGCGACTCAGCCATGCCCATTTATGAGCCGGATCGGGAGAAGATCATCTTCCAGAACATTGCGCGCGCCAATGCGGGGCCCTTGTCGAACGTGCAATTGCGCCAGGTCTATGAGCGCCTGGTGGATGTGATGCGGCAGCTTCAGCGTGAAGAGATGGCTCCCGAACCCCCGCTTGAGGGAGAGGTCACGGAGCAGGACCCTAACGACTAAGGGCAGAGGTCAGGGTTAGGGATCAGGGGCTACGGATTAGGGGCTAGTGCCACGCTAGCGTTTAGTTTCGGAAATTAGTACCCAGAATGCTAAAAGCTAACAGCTAACAGCAGAGCTGTAACCGAAGAGCGAAAGGCGAAGAGCGAAAGGCGAAGAGCGAAAAAACCATGATTGTTGCGATGTTGGAACATGCCAGTGAAGACCAGATCCAGCGGGTGACCGATCACCTGATGAAGATGGGCTTCGCTGTGCATCGCACTACTGGGGCGCGGCAGAGTGTGCTTGCCGCAGTGGGCAAGCGTATCGACTTCGACACGCGTGACCTTGAGGTATTGCCGGGCGTGGAGCGGGTGCACCGTATCAGTGCGCCTTACAAGCTGGCGGGGCGCCAGTTCCATGAGCACGATACTGTCGTGAAGCTGCCCGACGGGACGGAGATAGGCGGCAAGGAAGTGGTGGTGATGGCCGGCCCATGCTCGGTAGAGTCGAAGGAGCAATTGTTTACCGCGGCCGAGTTGGTGCGCAAGGCCGGCGCCAAGGTCCTGCGGGGGGCGCGTTCAAACCGCGCAGCTCACCTTATACCTTTCAAGGTCTGGGCCTTGAGGCGCTGAAACTGCTGCGCGAAGCCGGCGATCGCTACGGCATGGCGGTAATCAGCGAGGTCATGGAGATCTCGCAGCTCGAACTCATGCTGCCGTACATCGACATCTTCCAGGTGGGCGCGCGCAACATGCAGAACTTCAACCTGCTGCGCGAAGTAGGCAAAGTGCGCAAGCCGGTGCTGTTGAAGCGCGGCATCGCGGCGACCATCGAGGAGATGCTGCTCTCGGCCGAGTACATCCTGTCCGGGGGCAACTACCAGGTCATCTTCTGCGAGCGCGGCATTCGCACCTTCGAGACCTACACGCGTAACACGCTGGACATCTCGGCGATCCCCATCGTGCACAAGTTGTCGCACTTGCCAATTACCTCCGACCCTTCGCATGGGACCGGATTGCGTGACAAAGTTGCACCTATGGCGTGCGCTTCGCTCGCGGCCGGCGCTGATGCTTTGCTGATCGAAGTGCATCCGTCTCCCGACGAGGCGCTGTCTGATGGCGCTCAGTCGCTGTATCCGCAACAGTTCGCCGAACTCATGGACCAACTGCGGATGATCGCTCCGGCTGTGGGCCGGACGATTTGAGCTGAGCTTTAAGGTCTTGAAGGGGCACACCTTTGGGTGCCGTTAAGTTTTTTATTATTGTCATCACGAGCGGGCTTCAGCCCGCGAGGGATCTGCTGTTGACGGGACTTCCCACGCACAAAAGGAAAGCAGATGCCTCGCTTCGCTCGTCATGACAACTCGATGGGCTAGTTGAAGGGGCACGGCTTTGAAGCCGTGCTCCACCCGCGCTGTACAGGAGTGCGATGCTCTAGCCATGGCGATTCAGCAAATCACGATCGTAGGAACTGGCTTGATCGGGGGCTCCTTCGCACTGGCTCTTCGCCGCCAGGGGTTCCAGGGAGTCTTGATTGGCTGCGATCGGCCCGAGGTGCTCGACGCTGCTATCGTCGGCGGCGCAATCGATCGCGGCGATACTGACGTACGGCAAGCGGTTGGGGGCAGCGATGTCGTGGTTCTCGCCACGCCGGTTGGCGCCATACTCTCCGCCTTTGAAAAGCTCGCTCCCACCCTCCATGCGGACACACTGATTACCGATACCGGTAGTACCAAGGTGCAGTTGGTCGAACGTGCGCGCATGGTGTTCGGAGCGGAGGCGGGGATTCGCGTGCTTCCAGGACATCCCATGGCTGGCAAGGAGCACGGCGGAATCGAGAACGCCGATGCTGACCTGTTCCGCAATGCCGTGTGGCTGATCACGCCGATCAATGTCGAACAGTCCTACACACAGCGGCAGCAAGAGTACATTGAACTTTTGGCGTCAATAGGGAGCCGGGTCATGGCGCTGGATCCGCAACGGCACGATCGCGTGTGCGCCTGGATCAGTCAATTGCCCCAGATGATCGCTACCGCACTCACTTCGACACTGCGCGATGAACTGGGAGACGACGAAGCGATTACCGAAATCGGCGGTAGGGCCTTGCGGGAAATGACACGCATCGCAAGCAGTCCGTACTCCATGTGGCGCGACATCGCGCTCACCAATAGCCAGAACATCGAGGAAGCGCTGCTGCGCTTCGAGCAGCAATTGGCGCATCTGCGCGAGAACCTCCGCGGGCCGGGGCTGCGGGAAATGTTCGAGAGCGCCAACAAGTTCGGGAAAGGCAGGGGCTCGGGGCCGGGGCCTAGGGGCTAGTCACTAGGGAGCTAGTTCACCGCTTGTCTTTCTGGCCGGGGCTTGTGCGTGCAACAGGTACAAACCCCGTTCGAGACAGTTTACGATAAGGCCCGTTCACGACAACTATCTGTGGAAGGCTAGCATCCCATTCGCCGTTCACTCATGGGGAACCAGTCTGTCGCTCGGCTGGGGATGCTTGTACCCATATCCGGATGCTCCCCGCTCTAACAGGCCGACCGTCGGGCTCGCATCGTCCCTTGCTAGGTTTGCTCCGTTGCTGGTCAAGGATCGACCACTTGCGACATCCGCCTGAACGGTCGAGTCATGGAAGGAAGCAGTAAGGCTGGCTCACACCTCATGGCTCGTCAACTGCACCCGTATCGCCGAGATAAGCTCCTTCTCGCCGAGTACTAGCAACGTGTCTCCCGGCATGACTATGGTGTTGCCCTCGGGAACCATCAACTCATCGCCGTGACCCATCAGCACAATAAGCACGTTTTTCGATAGGCCGAGCTCCACGATCCGCTTGCCAGCCGCCTGCGAGTCAGTGCTGATCTCAATCTCGACAAGCTCGCTCTTGATGCCTTCCGTTGGGTTGTATTCAATGGGGTAAGCGCGTTTCTTGTGCGGTGACCCTAGCACCCCCATCCGTTTTGCGACCATCGGGATCGTCGTCCCTTGAAGCAGGACCGACGTCAAGGTGATGAAGAAGACGACGTTGAAGAACAGATCGGCATTGGCTACTCCTGCCACCAGGGGAAAGGTCGCCAAGATGATCGGCGCGGCGCCGCGCAGACCCGCCCACGACAGGAATACCTTCTCGCGCCAGCCGAACGCGCTGCAACTGAGGGCGGCGAAGACGCTCGTTGGTCGCGCCACGAGCATGAGGAAGGCTGAGGCGAGCAAGCCGAAAGATGCGACAGGTACGAGCCGCGAGGGAAAGACTTGCAGACCCAGGACTACGAACATCGCTATTTGCATCAGCCAAGCGAGTCCATCATGGAAAAGCATTAGCGTGCGACGGTGGATGAACGTGGCATTGCCCAGAACCAGACCAGCGATGTAGATTGCCAGGAATCCGCTGCCCTGCGCCAAAGTCGTAATCCCATAGATTGCCAAGACGAGCGCAACGCTAAGGACTGGGTATAGGCCATCCCATTCCAGCCGGATTCTATTTATCAGCCACAGCATCGCACTTCCGGAGAGAAGGCCGAGCGCAGCGCCGACGCCGAGTTGCAAAACGAAAAGCGGAACCAGCGACCAGATTGATCTGTGCGGATCGGCCAAAAGACTTATCATTCCGATGGTGAGCAATACTGCCATCGGATCGTTGCTGCCGGACTCCAGTTCTGCGACTTCGCCCAGTCGGCTCTTCAGCGTGAGATTGTTCGAGCGCAGCACGGTGAACACGGCCGCGGCGTCAGTTGAGGAGACGATAACTCCGAGAAGAAGACCTTCGTAAAAGCTGAATCCGGCGAACAGCGAGGCAAACAACGCCAGCAACACAGAACTGATTACGACTCCCAGCGTTGCCAGACTGACGCCTGAACCCATCACAGGGCGAATCTGTTCCCACTTCGTATCAAGCGCTGCGGCGAACAAGATGAAAACCAGCGCAACGATGCCGACCGACCGCGCCAGTTGCGGATAGTCAAAATGGATTCCGCCGATGCCCTCCGAACCAGCCAGCATTCCCAGGCACAAAAACAGCAAGAGCGCCGGGATACCGAGACGTGTAGCGGCTTTGCTCGCGAAAATGCCGAGCAGTAGCAGTACTGCGGTGGTGACGAGGATCCCTTCTAGTGAATGCATCCGCCCGTCCCTCGCGCAAGGCCCAGATGATTCTAAAGGGTAACGCAATAGCTGCCGCAACCAAGGCAAAGCGGGTCGGCGGAGCGCTTCGTGGTTCGGGTGTACCCAAACTCCGACATTTGGGGACAAGTGGCCGGCTAAACGAAAGCTGGCTCCTCCCAATGGATGATAGCTGGTGCAAATCGCCATATAACAAGTAAAAAGACGAAACTGCGGAGAGCTTTGCGTCGAACCGGACTACCCGGAACTCGTGGACGATTGATCTTTTGCGTCGAGACCGCATACCCCGGTACAATCGCCGGTCGGAATCAAATCTTATGGCAATGAACAAGGTAGTTGCGAACGCAGACGAAGCTATTCACGACATCAAAGATGGCGACACCGTTATGGTCGGGGGCTTCGGCCTCTGCGGTATTCCCGAGAACCTCATCCGCGCCCTGGTGAAAAAAGGCGTGAAGGACCTGAACACCATCAGTAACAACGTGGGAATTGACGACTTCGGCCTCGGCCTGATGCTCGCCGCTGGCCAGATCAAGTCGCACAAGGGAAGCTACGTCGGCGAAAACCGCCTGCTGGAAGAGATGGTGCTGACCGGCCGAATCGATCTTGAGCTCATTCCGCAAGGCACCCTGGCGGAACGCATCCGTGCCGGCGGGGCGGGGATTCCAGCTTTCTACACCCCCGCGGGATTTGGGACCGTGGTTGCCGAGGGCAAAGAGACGCGCGAATTTCATGGCAAACCGTATGTGCTGGAGCAGGGATTAACCGCCGATTTCGCGCTCATCAAAGCCTGGAAGGGCGACCGCTGGGGCAATCTGGTGTATCGCAAGACAGCGGCGAACTTTAATCCCATGATGGCGACTGCGGCCAAGGTAACCATCGTTGAAGTCGAGCACCTTGTCAATCCCGGAGAAATCGAACCGGACCAGGTGCACACCCCCAGCGTTTACGTGCAGCGCATCTTCCAGGGCACCGACTACGAAAAACGCATCGAGCGGCGAACGTTACGAAAGGCGTAAACTATGGCAACCCCTCCAACAACCAAGCAAAAGGACACCGAAAAGCGGGATCGCATCGTGAAGCGCGTGGCCCGCGAGTTGCGCGACGGCTTCTACGTCAACCTCGGAATCGGGATGCCCACGCTGGTCGCCAATTGCGTGCCAGCCGGCATGGATGTTGTGTTGCAAAGTGAGAACGGTATGCTGGGCGTCGGCCCCTATCCGCGGGCAGGCGAGGAAGACGCAGACCTGATCAACGCCGGCAAGGAAACGGTGACAGAGATTCCGGGTACCGCATATTTCTCCAGTGCGGAGTCCTTCGCCATGATCCGTGGCGGACACATCGACCTGAGCGTGCTGGGCGCCATGGAAGTGGATGAAGAGGGCAACCTTGCCAACTGGATGATCCCCGGCAAAATGGTGAAGGGCATGGGCGGAGCGATGGACTTGGTCGCCAGCGCCCGGCGGGTGATCGTGGCCATGGAGCATACCACCAAGGACGGTACGCCCAAGATCTTGCGGCGCTGCACTTTGCCGATCACAGGCCTGCGCGTAGTAAATACCATCGTCACCGAGATGGCGTATTTGCGGGTGACACAGAGCGGTCTGGTTCTGGAAGAGATCGCACCCGGTCTTACCCCGGATGACGTTCAACGCGCGACCGACGCACCCCTTATCGTGAGCCCGGAGTTGAAGACGATGGAGTTCTGACCGCTTCATCCGGTCGGCCTTGGCGAATTCCACATCGGGGACGAGATATTTTGGTTACCCGTGCCTGTGATGTGTGCCGTCGACCCCAGTCAAAAGCGCCGGACATAGTAGGGCATAGCAGTAAGCTAATGATACGAGTGGAAAGCAGGTCTTTATGTGCTCACGTATAGCGTGCTTGGCAACGGTCCTCACATTGGCACTGTCGAGCCCGCTCATAGCGCAGACAAGTTCAACCGAGAACCCACCTGGGCCGCCCCCATCAGCTCCCTCGCAGATCAAGAAAGTTCCTGCTCCCTATGCCAGTCCGTCTTCCGGCAAAGACATGTACATTGCTTACTGTGCGTCGTGTCATGGTCAAGACGGCATGGGGAACGGACCGGCAGCTCCGGCATTGAAGATGAAGGCAACCGATCTGACTCTGCTCGCGGTGAAGCATGGCGGAAAGTTTCCGGACGCGCACATCGCGGAAATCATTAAGGGCGACAGCCTCACGGCCGCGCATGGTAACAAAGATATGCCGGTATGGGGACCGATATTCCGTACACTGGGCCGGCATGATCCGGCGCAAGAGCAAGTGCGGATACGCAACCTGACCACATACTTGGAATCGATCCAGCAGAAGTAATTGAGTCGGCAAGACGGCTACTTGCCACCCAGCCTCTCAGGGGCCTTGTTTCGACCAATAAAGAAGAGCGCATCCACTGCGCCCTCTTCCTTCGCTTTGGCGTCGGCGCTATACACCTACCGGCTGCTTCACCGGAACTGGCGTCATCCAACCAAAGCGGTCTTCCGTGGTGCCGTTCACGATGGCATAAAACTCTTTGCGCACGGTCTTGGTAACGGGACCAGCAACGCCGTGCCAACAGTGATCTTATCCACCGAGCGGATCGGCGTAATCTCGGCAGCAGTGCCGCTGAAGAAAAGCTCCTCGGCGATGTAGAGCATTTCGCGGGGAATGATCTGCTCGATCACCGGAATTCCCAGCTCCTGCGCAATGTGCAGGACAGAGTTGCGCGTAATGCCGGGTAGAACGCTGTTGCCCAACGGCGGTGTGTAGAGCCGGTCTTTGTGCACCACGAAGATATTCTCGCCCGAACCCTCGCTCACATAACCATTCACGTCGAGCGCAATACCTTCGCTGTAACCGTTAACGATGGCTTCCATTTTGATCAGCTGCGAATTCATGTAATTGGCGCCGGCCTTGGCCATGGTCGGCATGGTGTTCGGCGCAAGGCGCGTCCATGACGAAACGCAAACATCGACGCCATCGTCACACTCAGCGCTGCCGAGATATTTGCCCCATTCGTAATTGGCAATGTAGATCTCGGTGGGTGAATTGAACGGATTGACGCCGACCTGGCCGTAACCGCGCAGCACGATCGGGCGGATATAGCACGGCGCCACCTTGTTAATGCCAACTACCTCCACCGCCGCCTGGCACAATTCGTCGAGGGAATAGTCAAGCTCAATACGGTAGATTTTTGAAGATTGCACCAGGCGCAGCATGTGGTCACGCAGACGGAAGATGGCGGGGCCCTTGGCGGTCTTGTAGCAGCGAATTCCCTCAAACAGCGATGAGCCGTAGTTGATCACGTGGGCCATCACGTGGAGTTTCGCGTCATCCCAGGGAATCAGTTGCCCGTTATGCCACACGTAGTCAGTTGCTTTGATAGCCATTCTGCGCTCCTTCAATAATCGGAGTGATACAAAACTCTAGGCGGTCGGGCCCGACGTGCAGATACAGAAGACACTCACTCCAGAAACCAACGCTACGGCACTCGACCTGGGTGAGCATCCGGGAATCAGCTTAACTCAGAATTATAACTGACGTTCGACCACCTCGAGCCAAGCTTTTCTTTAGCCTCGGCAACCGGCGCCAGTCCCAAAAGAATGGATGCAAACGGCCGGTAACAGGGTCCCAAATTCGTGGCGAAATTATGGCCGCCTGTCCCTGATTGCCGCATCCGCAAGCCAGAGGCGTTTACAATAAGAAGTACAGCCACCTCAGCCTGGAGACACGCGCATCCGGACCTACAATCTCTGCATCGTCGGCCTCGGCAATGTCGGTAGAGCCTTCGTCGCCCTTCTCCAGAGAAAGCAGAAGGAACTACGGAATCGCTACGGCGTGGCTTGGCGGATTACAGGTGTGGCTTCTCGGCGCCTCGGCTGGCTGACGTCGCAAAACGGCTTTTCTGTCGAGACCTTGCTGGCCGCAGATTTCAGCGGCGCGCAGGTTGCGGACGACATTTATCAGTGGCTGCGGACGGCAAGGGCCGACGCGCTTTTTGAAGTCAGCTCCCTCAATGCCACAACCGGGCAACCGGCGATTGCACACATACGGGCGGCGCTCGCAGGCCGGGGCACACGCCATCAGCGCCAACAAGGGGCCAGTGGCGCACGCCTATCGGGAGTTGACCGATTTGGCTGTGTCCAAGCGGCGCCGATTTTTGTTCGAGTCGGCGGTGATGGACGGCGTACCGATTTTCTCGCTTTTTCGCGAGACATTGCCGGCCATCGAGGTGCGTGGGTTTCGCGGGGTGTTGAATTCCACGACCAATGTGGTCTTGGAAGGTATGGAAGCGGGAATGACGTTCGACGAGTCGGTTCTCCAGGCGCAGAAGTTGGGAGTAGCGGAATCTGATCCGGCCGACGACATCGAAGGCGTGGATGCGGCAGTGAAAGTCATTGCGCTGGCCAACGTACTGATGCAAGCCGGTTTGAAACTGAACGACGTCAGCAGGCAGGGTATCCGCGGAATGACCGCGGAGCAATTGCGTCAGGCGCGCGCCAGCGGCGAAGCTTGGAAGTTGGTTTGCAGTGCGCGACGTGCGGAAGACGGAACTGTGCTGGCATCGGTCGCCCCGCAACGGCTTAGTCTTTCCGATCCATTGGCACTGGTGAAAGGTACGTCTTCGGTTATCAGCTTTGAAACCGACATGTTTCCGGAATTGATCATTACCGAGCAGGACCCCGGCCTCGAGGCTACAGCGTACGGCTTGCTGGCAGACTTCCTTGCCACGGTCAGGAGTTCATAGATATGTCTTCGAGCGCAAAAATCGCTGTACCAGCGCGCAAGCTGGATGTGGGCTGGGTACGTCAACAGTTTCCTTCTCTGCACCAGGTGGTCGAACGGGCAGCCCGCCGCGTTCTTCGATGCCCCCGGCGGCACCCAGGTCCGCAACGCGTGATTGACGCGATTGCCGGTTACTTCACTACGAGCAACGCGAACACCGGCGGAGCCTTTATCACCAGTCAGCGCACCGATCAGGTGATCGCGGATGCGCGCGCTGCCATGGCGGACTTCTTCAATTGCTGCAAGTCGATGAGGTGGTCTTCGGCGCCAACATGACGACGCTCACCTTTGCTTTGAGTCGGGCCATTGGCCGCGAGTTGAAGATCGGGGATGAGTTGCTGGTGAGCTGCCTCGATCACGACGCGAATGTTTCACCCTGGGTGTGCCTGGAAGAACGTGGCGTGAAGGTGCGGACAGCTGACATCAAGCCGGGCGATTGCACCCTCGATATGTTTGACCTCTCGGCGAAAATCCGCCGCAACACTCGCATGGTGGCCGTTGGATGGGCTGCCAACGCCGTGGGCACCATCAATGATGTTCAAGAGATCGTGCGGCTGGCGCACGCGGCTGGCTCCATGGCCTTCCTCGACGCAGTACACTACGCGCCGCATGGGCCGATCGACGTGCAGGCGGTTGATTGCGACTTCCTGGCATGCTCCAGTTACAAGTTCTTCGGTCCTCACTTGGGGATTCTTTATGGCAAGCGCGAGCAGTTGCAGCGACTGCGTCCCTACAAGCTTCGCGCCTGTACCGAGAAGCTACCGGACCGCTGGGAGACGGGGACCCAGAACCACGAATGCCTGGCCGGGCTTACCGCAGCGATCGACTACATTGCTGATGTAGGTCGGCATTACGACCCCGAAGTAAAGACGCGGCGCGAGGCTATTCTCGCGGCGTACGGGTCTTTCAACAGCACGAGCGCGAACTGCTCGAACGATTAATCAAGGGATTGCTCGCGATTCCCGGACTCACGTTGTACGGCATCAAGGATGCAACGAAGTTCGACCAGCGCACCCCGACCGTAGCCGTCTGCATTGAGGGTTACACACCGCGCGAACTGGTGACCCACCTCGGCGAAAAGGGCATTTTCACCTGGGACGGGAACTACTACGCGATTGATCTCGCTGAACGCCTGGGCGTACAGACCTCGGGAGGCATGCTCCGCATTGGCCTGGCGCACTACAATACCGCCGAAGAAGTGGAGCGGCTCCTCGCGGAGGTGCGCGGCCTAGGGAAATAGCAGCTGGCAATTAGCTTTCGCTTTGAATCGGTCGCGCTAAGATTGCAGGTACTCGGGACCAGCTAAGGGCTAACAGTTAAGAGCTAACAGCTAAGAGCTAACAGCTAAGAGCTAACGATCAAATGCCAGCGTCAGCATCCCCATGTTGATTTATAATCCGCGCGTCCCCAAAAGGAGCGGACCGGAATGCGCGGCGTGCCTCGCTGGATGGCAGTGGTGGCTGTGCTGGCGACAGGGGCGGTGGTCTGCGCCTTCACGGTTCGGCGCGCAATGGCGCCCGCAACCTTTGTATTGCAACTCTCCCCAACTGAAATTCCCGCCGACGGCTTCACTTCCACTGATCTGAGAATTGCGTCATCCCATGGCCGCCGACTGCGCGGCTTGCAGGTTACGGTCGAAGATCCACATCGCGCGGTGGTGGAGTCAGTGGCGATTGACGGCGATACCGTAACCGCGTCCCTGCGTGCCGGTGTATTGCCAGGCGAGACCAAGGTTCGGATTTCGGCTCCAGGACTAGCGGTACAAGAAATCGCTTTACACACGACGCTCGACGCGAGCGACACGATTGGAGATGGCACTCCAGATTTCCTGCGCTTGCACGATCCTGCCGACCGCCTGGCGTTCCGTCGGTGGTTTACCTTGCTGGCGGAGGCGCAGTATTTCCGCGGAGGTGCGCTGCCAACCGAGATTGACGATTGTGCCGCGCTGTTGCGCTTTGCCTATCGAGAGGCTTTGCGTCCACATGATGCAGCGTGGGCACGCGAAATGGCGCTGCCGGTTCCGGCTTCCGCCAGCGACGTTGGGCAATATCAATATCCCTACACTCCCTTGGCAGCGGCACTCTTCCGAGTACGAAGCGGAAGCTTCGAGAGCCGCGACCTCGGCGATGGTACTTTCGCGCAGTTCGCGGACGTGGAAACGCTCTGGAGGCATAACACCCATTTCATCGGTCGTGATTTGCATCGCGCTCGTCCAGGCGACCTGCTGTTCTTTCGCCAGGATGGCCAGAGAATGCCATTCCACGCGATGATCTTTCTCGGGAGAAGTCAAATTGAGCCGGACAACCAGCAGTACGTTGTCTATCACACCGGTCCCAGTGGCCGCGCACCGGGAGAAATTCGTCGTTTATCTCTTGCGCAACTGTTGAACTATCCCGACGCACGCTGGCGGCCTGTCCCCTCGAATCCCGCCTTCTTGGGTGTCTATCAGTGGGACATCTTGCGGGGCGGCGAGTGATGCGATTGAAATCCGCTATCATGGCAGTTCTCCTGTGTCACGCACTCTTGCTGCCGCTCTTCGCCCAGGAAGGTGCCGACACCAGTGCCTCGTTTTCGCTAACCAGCCAACGCACCTATCTCCCTGCTGAGAAACCCGAAGTCTCCGTCTATTCCCACAACGTGAACGCACTGGAGTTCCGTGTCTATCGCGTGAACGACCCGGTAAAGTTCTTCAGCCAGATGCAGGAGCTGCATAACTTCGGCGGTCGCGCGCCCAGCCTGCCGAAACAGTCGCGTACCTGGCTGGAAAAGTTTCACGCTTGGAAGCATCGCCTGTGGGCGTGGATTCGCGACTTCATTCGCGCACAGTTTTCGCCTGAGTCGCGCCACCAGATTCGCTTGTGGGAGATGAGCAGCGGCGGGAAGAAAACGGGAACCAAGGTCGAAAGCTACGCGCAAGTTCCTGTGCTCAATCAACAGCAGGTGGTTTCGGTCTGGAACTGGACGGTGCCTTCGCACGAACAATGGGAAAGCCAAAACGTCGCCATCCCAGTGAGCGAAAACGGCGTGTACCTGGTCGAGGCGACCAATGGCACGCTGCGGGCCTACACCATCGTCGTCGTCACCGAGGTCGCGGTTATCACGAAAGGTGCGCCGGGCCGCCTGATGAGCTTCGTGGTCAACCGGCGCAGCGGCGATCCAATTGCCGGAATCATGGTGCGCGTGTGGGTCGACCAAAAAGAGGTTGCTGCCAAGGCGACCGACCAGCAAGGCCTGCTGGATACCAAGCTAACCGACGCGAAACCCGAAAACGTTGCGGTGCTGGCGACGAGTGCCGACCAGTTCGCAATCAACACGCCCGGAGCTTGGAACCTGGGTGATGATCCAAACGCCAGCCTGCGCGGTTACACCTACACCGACCGGCCTGTGTATCGCCCCGGTGATATGGTGCATTTCAAGTCCATTATTCGCGCCCAGACGCCGAGCGGCTACATCATTCCGCAAGACCGCGACCTCAGACTGGAGATGCGCGATCCGCGCGACTACAAGACTATTTGGCAGCAGACCGTGAAGCTCTCCGACATGGGTACAGCGGAGTGGAATTACGCCATCCCCGCGGACGCCAATCTCGGGTTCTACTATCTCTCGATGCAGATGGGCGAGCGCTACGTTGAGGGCACCAGCTTTTCGGTGGAGGACTACAAGAAACCCGAATACCAGGTGAAGGTGACAGCGCAGACTCCGCGCGTGCTGCAAGGGCAACCGATCAAGGCGACCATCGATGCGCGTTATTACTTTGGCGAGCCTGTCGCCAACGCAAAAGTGACCTGGGTGGTACATACCTCGACGTATTGGCCGACGGGACGCGACGAAAGCGATGACGAAGCCGGCGCATCTCAAGCGGGCGAAATCCCGGGGCCATAATCCCGGGGGCGATGACACGTACGGTGGAGAACAGGAGAGCGAGAAGAGCGGCACACTCGACGCCGACGGCAAACTGCAGATTACGATTCCGACAAAAGTCGACAGCAGGAAGCGCGACTTGACTTATCGCATCGAGGCGCGCGTGACCGACGCCGGCAACCGCGAGATTGCGGGACACGGTTTCGCGCTGGCAACTTACGGCAGCTTCTTCCTGACCGCCGAACCGGACTCGTACGTTTATACAAGAGGTGCAACCGCTACTGTTGCTATCAGCGCGCAAGATTATGATAAGAAACCAGTTCAGACTATGTTCCACGTGGAACTTAATCGCTGGGACTGGCGCAAGGGCGCGGGACAGATAGTCACGACCATGCAAGGCCAGACCGACGCCAGCGGCAAGGGGAAGGTCAAGCTCACCATCCCCGATGCCGGCGAGTTCCGCGTCCGGGTAACAGCAACGACACCGGAGAATCGCACGGTTGAGACCGCCGCATTTTTGTGGGCTCCGGGAGAAAGTCCCTGGTGGAGCGGTCCTGCCGAGGAGCGCGTGCAGATTGTCCCCGACAAAAAGACCTATCAGCCCGGCGACACGGCGCATGTATTGATCGTCACCGCCAAAGAGCCGACTTCGGTCCTGGTGACGGTGGAAGGCAACGGACTCTACTCCGGTCAGGTGATCAAGAGTAGCGGCGGCAGCATCACGGTGGATGTTCCGATCAAGCCGGAATACGCGCCCAACTTCTACGTAGCGGCGGTCTTCATTCGCGACAATAAGCTGTACCAGGGGTCGAAAAGTCTCACTGTGCCGCCTGTCGAGCACGAGCTCAATGTGCAACTGCTGCCTTCCAAGCCGCAGTACCAGCCGGGTGAAGCGGCTAGCTACACCATCAAGGCGACCGACTCCAGCGGCAAGCCGGTGGCAGCAGAGTTCAGCCTGGGCGTGGTGGACGAGGCGATCTATGCGATCAAGCCGGAAACCGTGGGCAGCATCGTCAGTGCGTTTTACGGCCGCGTCTATTCGAGGGTCAGCACGGAGACCTCGCTGACGTACTACTTCAGCGGGCAGGCCGGGAAGCGCGCGATGCAGTTGGCCCACGTGCGATCGTCGAAAGCGATGGCGCAACTGAAGCCAGAGCGCCTGGTGCAGCCGAAGATCCGCAAAGCATTTCCTGATACCGCCTACTGGATGGCGGACGTGCGCACCGGCAGCAATGGCCAAGCCACGGTGCACTTCGATTATCCCGACGCCATCACGTCGTGGCGCGCCACCACACGAGGTGTCACGCAAGATACCAAAGTCGGCAGCGCCGTGGTAAACACCATCGTGCGCAAGAACCTGATGGTGCGACTCGTAGTGCCGCGCTTCTTCCGGCGCGGCGACGAGATAACGCTCGCGACCATCGTGCAGAATTATCTGCCCACGGCCAAGACAGCGCATGTGTCGATGGAGTTCACCGGACTGCAGGTGTTGGACGGCGGAGAGCAGAACGTGTCGGTTGCCAGTCGTGGACTGGTGAAGGTGGATTATCGGGTACGGGTGCTCGATGTGGATTCGGCGCGAGTGCTAGGCAAGGCGCTCACCGACGTCGAGAGCGACGCGATGGAACTGACGCTGCCAGTTGTGCCCTTCGGCGTGAAGCTGGCCGTAGCGAAGTCGGGATCAATTGCGGCAGCAGGCACGAGGGACACGGTGCAGCCGCTAACATTTCCCGCGGGCGCTGAGGTAGGAACCCGCAAACTCACGATCGGCCTAACGGCCTCTATCGCGGGAACTGTCTTCGCCGCGCTCGACTTCCTGACCTCTTACCCCTATGGCTGCACTGAGCAGACCATGTCGAGCTTCCTGCCGGATGTACTGGTGGCAAACTCGCTGAAGAAGTTGGGAGTGAAATCGAACATCGATCCGCAAGTGCTGAACAAGCAGGTGCAGGCTGGTCTTGACCGGCTCTATAACTATCAGCATCCCGACGGCGGATGGGGCTGGTGGCAAACCGACGACAGCCAGGCCTTCATGACGGCGTATGTGCTCGCCGGGCTGAGCCAAGCGAAGGCGGCAGGATTCGAAGTCAAGCAGGACGCCATCGACCGCGGACGCGGCTGGTTGCGCCCGCAGTTCGATCAATCGGGAAAAGCGAAAACCGACTTGCGCGCTTACATGGCATATTCGTTGGTGTTGAGCGGAACGCACGAACAGGCGGTACTCGACTCAGTGTGGAACCAGCGCTCGACGTTGACTGCCTACGGCCAGGCGCTGCTCGGACTCGCGATGCTGGAGATGAACGATGGCCGGGCGAACGACTTGAGCAAGCAAATCGCAGCTGAAGCGAAACAGGACGACTCGCAGGCCTGGTGGCCAAGCGACAATAATTATTTGCTGGATTTCTCCGCCAACACCACTCCGGAAACGACGGCGTACGTGCTGAAACTGTTAGATCACACCGATCCAGCGAGTCCTCTGCTTTCGAAGGCTGCGGTTTATCTGGTGAATCATCGCGACCAAGGCTACTACTGGGAGTCAACCGAGCAGACGGCGATGGTGATCTATGGCCTCACCGATTATCTGGAGCGCACGAAAGAGTTGCAGCCCAACTACAGCGTCGAGGTGCAAGCGAATGGCAAGCCGGTAGCGACCAAGAAGTTCACCGCCGCCGACGCGCTGGCTCCCGCGACGACGGTCGGGCTGAATGAATCGCAGCTTACGCCGGGAACCAACCAGATACGCATCGCGAAATCGGGGGACGGGCGTCTGTACTGGTCGGTGCGTGGAGAATATTACTCAAGCGAATCGAAAGTAGTGAACACCGGCAGCTTCAAGCTGAGCGTGGCGCGCCAATATTACCGGTTGTCGCAGCAACAGAAGGACGGTCGCGTGGTGTACCACCTCGATAAACTGGCGGGACCAGTGCAGGTCGGTGACACTCTTGCGGTGCGGTTGACTGTCGGCGGCAATGACTGGAGGTACCTGATGATCGAAGATCCGATTCCATCAGGCACCGAGTCCATCGCGCGTGACGATCTGTATGAACTGGACGAGCGTCCCGATTGGTGGGGCCGTTGGTACAGCAATCGTGAACTGCGCGACGATCGCACGACGTTCTTCAACATGTACTTCCCGCAAGGGCAACATGAATACGTGTACCTGCTGAAGGTGGTGAACCCTGGAATCTTCCGCGTGAGCCCGACCAGCGTGCAACCGATGTATCAGCCCGAGTATCTCTCGACCAGCAACGGGTTAACGGTGACGGTGAAATGACCGCGAAACATAGTGGCGTGGCGAAGCTGTGGCTGCTGAATCTGGTCGGCAATGCCGTATTGCTCGCTGCCGTTTATTCCTGGCTGCGGATGCCGGACGCGCATGGCTGGCAGGTGGCGGTTTCTGCGCTGGATGCCGCTGTCGTTATCTTTCTTGGACTGTGGCTGCGAACCGGGACGTTCGCCTACTTCAGGGTTGCAGAGTTTCGCGACAGTGCAACTGTGTGGCGTGCCTTCCGCTACGCATTGCGACACATAATCGCACTGGCCGTGTGGGGAATTCTCCTGGCAGCGATTGCGTGGCTGCTGATTACCCTTCGCAGATATGCGCCGCAGTTCGGGGTATGGTTCTGGCAGCAGGCTCCGTCATTACGCTTCGGGACACCCAAGCAAGTCTTCCATATCGCCGACTGGGCGCTGTGGTTTTTACTGTGGGTGCTCGTGCCGGCCGTGTGGCTGCCGATCGCCACTACGGTTGCGGCCGCCGGATTTAGATTGAAGCGCATGGCGCGCTCGCGGCGCGTGTTGCGGCGGCCCGCGTACTGGTTATGGTTCTGCGCGCTGATGCTGATTGGGGTCTACATACCCTACAAGTTGGTCTGGTGGATACCCGACCTCAGCGACCTGCGTAAACAGGCGTGGAGCATGGGCGTGCGATTCCTCGTAGCCTATGTGATCTTGATTTCGGCGTGGATCGCGCTTCTGTTGGTCGTCGGTACGCGGGTGGAGAAGGAAGATCCCGAGTCGATTTCTGATTGTTCACCGTCCCCCGGACCGCTGGGCGCCGTCGGCAGTTAGTTCAGGCGGCAGCCCATTCTGCACCCAATCGAGCAAGGCATCCTTGCCGTGCTGCCGCGCGAGCTGCGCCACCCGCGCACGGGCACCGGCATAAGCGTGCCTCAACTCTTCTTCACTCTCCGGCGAACGCAGCACTTTCTCCAGGTTCTTCAAGTCGGCGGAGTCTGGGCTGTGCATCAAGGGTACGTTCGGCGCGGAGAGGTACAGCACCAGCCCTTCGCGAAACCAAAGCGGCGTCCCCGGCAGCGCATAGGAGTCGATCAGCATGTGCAGAAGTTCGTGGCGAATGGTGCTTTCCAGCGTACCCGCCTCGCGTAAGACATCGGACGGCTGCATCTGCATGGTGCGCCCGCGAGTCGATGCCGCGACCCATCCCGGTTCGCCGGTAGAGTTGCGGAAGGCTGCAACTGTTGGATATATCTTCAGGCGAGGGGAAGCGCGATAAAGCAGGCCCGTACTTTCTTCGGACTCATGTATAAACCCGGTCGCCAGGGTCAAGAGCGGACGGTCACGATCAGGACGAGTGGTCAGCAACGCGACATCTTCATTGGCGAGCTGCTGCCAGGGTATGCCCTGCGCGCTGACGCCCAGCCGCGTTCCCGGATAGTAGAAGCTGAGAATCTCGCGGTAGGAGTGACCTTCTTCGCCCATCACTTTGGCGCCCACTTGGCACAATCCTACCCCGTGCCCTGAGCCGCGGCCGTGAAAAGTAACTTGATCGCCTGCGTCGCTCACGTCGTACCAATTGCTCTTCATGCGGTCCCATCCAATGTGGCGGCCAATGGCAGAGCGGAACGTCAATGCCGGCACGGTTATGGTGCTGCTGCCGGTAACGCGCAGGAACTCCACGCGTCCGCTGGGCGTGCGATGCAGAACCGAGACTGTATGCAGGTTGCCGGGAACGACGATGCCATCAGCCGCGAGAGCGCGCTGCAACTCGCTCTTGGCAACCTCGGAGCGCCACTGCGTGCTGCCGTTGCGCACGCAGTACTGATCGGAGTGCTGAACCAGAAAGGGCGCCCGCGGCTCATTGTTGCCGAAAACGAAGTGCCCGTCCTCAGTGGTGCCTCCGCAGTTGGCGTGATAGTAGGTGGCGGCCGGCTCGCCGTCGTACCAAAGTACTTCGCCTGCGGTTGCATCGGCGATGCTGCGCAAATGGGCGTTAATGCCGGCGAGGCGCAAGTCTTGGCAATGCGTGGTGTCGCAAAATTCGAACCCTTCAAGGGCGTGCCGGCTGCCAAAGTGCATCGCGTACGTGCGCGCTGCGACTGCCATGGCCTTCAGCGCCTCATCGGACTTGAAGTTTCCTGTTTCGCCGGCGAGGACCGCTGCCACGTATTCCTCCATAGGCATGAAGGCGGTGATGAGCAGGTGATTGTCACTGGCGCGAATCTCAATCGGAAAATCAACGTGCAGTGGTGGATCGCCGGTGGCGTACACTTGGTACTCGCCATTCACGCGAAGGTCGGAGGAGGAGGATATGTTGCCTTCGACTTCGATCCTCGAACCTGCAGCGCGCGCCAGAGAAGCAGTGATAGCGGTTGTCTTGCAAGCAGCACAGGTTCGCATCTGCGCCCGGCCGGCGTCGGCGCGAATCCGCAACTGGCGTGGCGAATGCAAATACCAAAGCCGGACTCGCACGGTCTGCGGAAACCCCGTATGAGAAGTCTTGGCAACGCCGCGGTCCCCCAATTCAGCATCGCTCGCCGCGTAGCACACGAGCAGCAGACCGAAAGCCGCCAAAAGGCGTTTCATTTCCTGGCTCCCTTTGCAGCCTCGGCGACTGCCGCGCCACGGTTAGCCGCGAACCCCGCAAATATCTCACGCGCGACGCTGGCCGCATCGGAGCCGCCATGCCCTTTTTCGAGGAACACGACCAGCACGATCTCAGGATTTTCCGCAGGCGCATAACCGGCAAACCAGGCATGCGTCCACGGACCTTCGTCAGCCCTCGCGGTTCCGGTTTTGCCGGCGACTGTCATTGGCGCATCCGGCTGCGCCATGCGTCCCATGCCATAGGTAACCGATTGTTGCAGGCCTTCAAGAATTGGAGAAAACTTTCCTTTGGGATCGGTCCGGGTAAGCCTAGCGAGACTGAGGTAACCATTGAGCAACTGAAGCGGGGTTACGCTGATGCCCCATTCGCCGATGGCTTGCAGTTGTAATTCCTCCGATGAATGGCCAAGTGCAACGGTCCCGGCGACTTCATCGGACAGCCAATCCGGTAACCGAGCTGAAGCCGGACCGTACCAAACTGTCGCGCAGTTGTGCGGGGGTCAAGCGCGTCGCGATGGTGGTGAAGTACGAATTGCAGGAGTAAGCCAGCGCGCTAGCCGGGAGCATTGGCTCGGGTGTTGCAGGATGGGTGCAGTCGAGTTGGTGTACGCCAATCGAAATCTTGCGCTTGCACATGAGCGCGGTGTGCGGATTGAGCTTTCCCGCCTGCAGCAGCGCCTGCAGGGTAAAGGGTTTGATGCTGGAGCCGGGAAGCACCACGCGGCGAGCGGCTACATCGAGTTGGTACGCAGCGATGACGTGTCCGGAGTGGACATCGACGACTACGGCCGTGCCATGGCGGCCCGCTAGCGCGCGCGTCACAGTAGTTTGCAACGTCGACCCAGCCGACTCTTCTGCCAGCTGCGGCAATGCTGCGCACAGGGCCACTACAGCGCAGCATCGGCAGGCCAGATTCAGGCGAGACATGCTTCAATTGTAACGGCGCCATGCAAGCTCGGTGGCATGTGCGTCGGGGGCGGACCGGCCCTGACACCCAGAGACCTCCACAGCAGCAAGCGGATGCGCCCTTCAGTTGGGCGAGCGCAGAGATCCGAACTAGGCTGTCGCAACCTGGATGCGAAGGCCTACAATTAACTTGTGCATAGGTAACTATATGGAGGTCGCCATGATGGAACTCCGGTTGACCACGGAAGAGGAAGACCTGCTTCTGGATCTCCTACAAGAACATCAGACCCATTTATTAAGGGAGATCGCCAAAGCCGATCACCACGAATTCCGAGACGGATTGCGTCATCGCTGTACGGTGCTGGAGGGAATCTTCGCCAAGCTGCAGGCCCCGGTACACGCAACGCCTTGACACCGTGTTGAGCCGAGCTATCCTAATTTCTTCTGAGGGAATCCTTGCGCCGGTCGTATCGCGGTGAGTTGTGTCGCCAAGGTTCCAGCCGTCAGGGCACCAACACGATTTTCCCCTGCGCGCCCGACGGCTTCATAATTTCAACATGGGCGCGCGAAGCTTCGGCGAGCGGTATCCGCTGCCCGATCACCGGGCGCAACGTTCCGTTTTCCAGACCCGCGACCAAGGCGGCGTGCATGGCCCTATATTCCTGCTCGGAAGCGGCCATGAGCGTCACACCACGGATGTCGGCCTCACGTGCCATGGCATCCCGCGGATTAATCTCAATTGTGCCGCGGCTCCCAATTACTGCTACGCGGCCTTTCTTGGCGAGAACCGTGAGGTCCTTCCCCAGATTCTTGTTCGCCAGCAATTCCACGATGACATCCACGCCACGGCCATCAGTAAGCTTCATCAACTCGTCGAGATGGCTGTCGGACGAGTGGTTGAGAACGTGGTGCGCGCCCTCCTTTCTTACCAATTTCAGGCCGGGCCCGCTGCCTGCAGTACCGATGACGGTCATGCCGGCTGCGCGCGCCAATTGCACGGTTGCGCTGCCCACTCCGCCGCTGGCGCCGTGAACCATGACCGTCTCCCCGGGCTTGGTCTCGGCCCGCTGAAACAAACCGCGATAGGCCGTGCCGTAGGGAACGCCCATGGCGGCCCCGTGTTCGAAGCTCACGTTGTCGGGCAGACAATGTATCTGGGCTTCGCCGCATAAAACTTGCTCTGCGTAGGTGCCGCTGTTAGGGCCTGTGGTATAGACGCGGTCGCCGGCCTTCACTAGCTTGACACCTGGTCCGACCGCCATGACAGTGCCACCCGCGTCACTTCCCGGCGTGTAGGGCAGGGTGGGTTTCTGCGCGTAAGTCCCAGTGCGGACGTATGCTTCAACGGGGTTCACCCCAGCGGCATGGACGCGAATTACAACCTGTCCAGCACCGGGTTGAGGGTCGGGGACGTCTTCCAGCTTCATGACTTCAGGACCGCCGAATTCGTGGACACGGATAGCTTTCACCATCTCCTCCTGCGTACAAATTTCCTGTCAGATTGTAACCAGAGCCGGGCGCACTTTGCCTGCGGGCCGCTGGCCGCTGGCTGAATCGTGTAACTGTAGACTCCGCTCTTAAGGTCTCTTTCGCAGGCCGACTAAGCTTTCTGCTGCATATCGCCCAATCGACGCCGGATGCATACTGCAATCACTCTCGATACTGGAAGCGTCAACGAATCGTCTAGCTCACCTTTGTTTCGCTTCGCCGCTGGCTGCGGCGAGTCGACGCTATTACCGGGAAGTGGTAGGCCGGCTGCTAAATTTCTGTTGGGAAATGCCGTCCCTGCCGGTTAATCTTCTCTGTCTCCTGCGATAGCTCGCCAGAAATGTGGGCAAGCATTGCCCCAGACGGGCCTGTTTCTGTCCACTGCAAGTCAAGATGCCGGAGATTTCAGCATGAAAGCAGGGCATGCGATATCGGTCTTATGGGTCGCGACGGCGCTTGTCGTGCCGGCAATCGCACAGGATAGGACGCTCGCACGCCTGAACCACGAGAGCGTCCCTGAAGTTACGCGTCCGCGGGTTGACGCGCGCGACGGCACGCGGCAAGCCACCCCTCCTTACTGGGAACCGCTTTCCGAGTCGGCGCTTTCCCGCTCGGCTGCGACCGCGTTATTTGTCAATGCAAACCTGGTTCGGGCGCGCCAACTTGCCCAACGCGCCTGGCGACGCGACCATCGGGACGCCGAAGCCCTTTTTGTGCAGATGGAAGTCGCGGCCATGCAGGCCGATGAGACGACCATGTTGGATGCCGCCCTGCGCCTATGCGAAATCGGCGGGGGCGCAAAGCAGGACCCCCGAATTCGGTTAGCGGTAGCTCGTGTGCGTGAGTCGGCCAGCAATACGCCCGAGTTTCGCGCTGCCATTCCTCGGGTGCAAACCCTGCTGGCAAACTCGCGCGAGGATTGGCCAGAACTAAACACGGCTTTGTTGAAGGCGGCGATGGATGGCGTTCCCGGACTCGATCCCGAGCCATCGCACGCGCCTCGGGCATCTTGACAGACTGGCGCATTGTGGGTCCGTTGGGTAAGCACCCGTTGCTCGACATGGATCGGACGCTAATATCGCCGAATGATGATTTGGCGGAGGCGTCTTATGACAATCGGGCGGTGGAGAATTTCCAATTTCCCGACGGCGTCATCAGCCTTCCATCGTATCTCTCGCCTCGCGGAATTTTCTATGCGGCAACGCATTTTGCTTCCCTCGCACCGGGAGCTTGGACGGTTCGGACCGAAAGCGCCGGGCCGCTCGAAATTTACGTGGATGGCAGGCGGGTGTTGCGACAAGATGCCAGCCTTCGAAAAACGCTTGCTTGCGGCTCGGCCACGTTCGAAGTCGCGGCTGGTCCACACCGCGTGCTTGTGAAATTTGCCGGTACGGCAGCGCCGCTTAGCATTGCGATATCGCCGTCAACCTCGGACATTCCGACTCCAATAAGTGCGAAGCGATCAGTAGAGGAATTAACTTACGAGTTCGCTTCATCGGCGTACGCCGCAGGGGAGTTTAGGACGGCAATCGGGCAAATCAGCGCGCTGCCATCGGCCTCCGGTTCTGCAGCACTGCAGTTTCTTTTGGCACAGTCGTGGACGCGCGAGAATTCGACGGCGGTCGAAGCTCTCCGGCATGGAACCGTGTCCGGTCACTTGCGCCTGGAGTCTTAGCTGCCGACCAGGGGTTGGGTCAGCAGGCCTTGGCCAGCGGCCGCCTGGTTGAGGCTGCAGAGTTTGCCAGACATGTCCTGGAGGTAAATCCCCACGTCGGCCGGGCGCTCGAGACACTGGGCGGCGCGATCGACGGCGATACCGAGCCTGGCAGACTCCGAAGAAGAAGCGCGGCTGATCTGGTCGCGGCGATTGGCGGAGCATCCGTCGTGCGAGACGTCCAATCGAGGCGATGATCTTTTATCGCAGCCAGGGGCAATTCGCAGAAGCCGCGGCAGCGCAGCAGAAATTGGACGGTTGCGCGCCAGAGTCGCTGGCATATGCGCAGTCACTAGCCAATCAAGGGCGTCATAGTGAGGCCGCACATGCGCTTCAGCAATTGCTGGCGGCGGCTCCATTGAACCGTTCCGCGCGGCTGATGTTGATTCGTGAGCTGCAACTCGCCGGAGATGACTGCGGCGCGGAACGCGCTGCCAACGCATGGTTGACGGATTGCGCCAAACTCCTCCGAGTACCGCCGGCTGGCAGCCGCTGACAGTAGCGACGAGCCGACCGCAGACGCGCAACAGTTTTACGCTCCGTATCGCCGCGATGCCGCCGCCGCGATGTGGCCGGCCACTACTGCGCAATTCGCAAGTGCGCCGGTGATGCTGCTGAACGATCGTGTTGCCATTCTGCGACCCGACGGCAGTGTCTCGCTGTACGTTCACACGACCACTCGCTTTTCAAATATGGAGGACATCCGCCGTTTCGAAGGGCCAAATCTTCCGCATGGCACGCAGCTATTGCAGCTGCAGACTCTCCATGCCGACGGCAGTGTCACTCCGATAAAGCTTGATCCGCAGAATGCCGCGAAGCGTCAATGCCGGACCTCTCGCCGGGCGATGCAATCGACGAAGAGTACGTCGTGAACTACGCCGGCGATGGGGGAATTGCGGAGCATCCCGAAGTTTTCCAGTTTGTTTTTGGGCGCTTCGACGAGAAGGTCTTGAGCGCACGTTTCGTAGTGCTGACTCCTGCCGGGGAGGCTGATCGCGCTGTCGTGATCGCCTCCGGCGATGCTCCCCAGCTGGCATCACGAGTGAAGGACAACATGTTGGCACGTATCTGGGAGCGGAACGAAGTGTCGGTGACCACCGGCGGATTGGTTGCTGCCCAACAAAAGTCTGGCCATTGTGCGGGTGGTTGAACAGGAGAATGGCTGGACAGTACCCAGCGATGCCGAGCACCATCGCCGCATCGAGACTATCCATCCGGGGCCGCGATTCGAAGAGTCATCAGGCACGGCGGAACGTTGGCACAATCAACCCCCTGAGATTTCGGCACTCTGACTGCGCTCCCATCCCGGCGCGTTCCGACCATGGTTGCCGGCCAGCGTCAGGACGGACCGCGAGCCGATTCCCGTTAGACTAGAGCCAGAGGTTTACATGGCACTGACCCAGGAAGATGTCATCTCAGCACTGAAGGAGTGTTACGATCCCGAGATCCCGGTTAACATCGTGATCTCGGTTTGATTTATGAAGTCCGGGTGAAGCCGACAGAAGTTCCCAACCTGCAAGGCGAAGATGTTGAAGTCGAAATGACCCTAACCGCGCCGCGGTTGCCCGTCTCACCAATACATCAGCGATCAGGTCCAGCAGCGCCTTCTGCGGATTCCGGGCGTGGGCAATGCCACAGTTAACATCGTATGGTATCCGCAGTGGACGCCGGAGCGGCTCAGTCCAGAGGCGCGCAAGCAACTGGGAATTGAGTGAAGCCTAAGGCAGCGAGGAGATGTTTCCCAACGCCGGCATATCGTTCTGCATGAATCGGCGACGGGTAAGCGCAACTAGGCCGATCCTGTGTTGGAATGGAAGCCGGGGATCAGGAGCTGCGTTGCGCGCGTAGATCGCGCCAAGCGTTGACGCTGCGGCGCTCCGCCTCCTCAGCAAAGCCTTCTCCCATTTTTTCCAAAGTGGAGAAAATCTGCATGCCCTTTTGCAGGTATTCAGGGGCGTTCTGCCACACCACTTCGAACTTCTCGGGATATTCTGAGGCCAAGACCGCGAGGCCGGCCGCCGCGAAAGCCATTCCCAAAGGACGGCGGCGCGTGATGAGCAGCACCGCACCAGCACCGATTGCGCCAAAGACTATCGCTTTCTTCCAGTTCTGCATGATTCACCTCAAGCGATGCATCGAAGCACCATACTTATAAGTTAGAGGAACTGCAGGGTCCTGCTGTTGTATGCCGAACGCTTTGTCATGCAATGATTTATTGTATGCGACATTAACGGCGGCGTCTTGCATGCGCCTTAAGAGTGTTCTGATGCAAATTGTGGGACCCATTGCTCTTGATAAGCATCTTGACCGCGGCATTGGTGTGGCGCTTGCTGCTTTGCGCTTTGCCGCCTGCGCACCGACGCGGGCATGAGCTGGATCGTGGGATCGTGATGGCAGTGTAAAATTCATAAAGTCTAGCTTTTCCGATTAACCTAGCAGCCCGTGGTGAATTTGCCGTTTTGAAAGGGCAAGGCTTCAGCCGCAAGTGCCGCAGAATGAATGTGGCTTTAGCCGCTGAGGGATCCTCTTTTCAGAATTCCGACTTCTGCCACGTCTGCCAGGGGATCGAGTAGCTTAGGACCATACCATGCCGGCCATGAAGCAACCAACCGTCGAGGTCCCAGTTGCAGCCTTTGCTGGCCGAGGATGCAGTGGTTGGCGGTTTCGGCGACGCTGCAATGGTGGCTGGCTGGTTGTATTGTCATCGCGGTTCTCTGTCTCGGTAACTTCGATCTACTCTCCGGCAAGTCGGCGCCCCAGTGGGACGGCGTCGATTACTTCGGGCCGGAATTTTCATTAGTAGCCGATCATATTAAAGCCGGCAGACTTCTACTTTGGGACCCTTGGGTTGCAGCCGGCACACCTGATTCCGCTGAACCTGAGTTTGGTACTACCTCGCCAATAGTGTTGGCTGCAGGATTATTGTCTCCAAACCCGCAAGCCGGCTTCGTTATGTATTGGATGTTTATTTGGGCTCTAGGTCCTATAGGTGTCCTGGTTCTGTGCCGCCACCTGCAATGTCCGGTTTGGGGCGCATTGATAGCTGCTCTCGGTTTTGCCGCGTCGGGCTTCTATACCGGACATGCGGAACACACCGCCCATATCTATTCAGTTTCATTGCTTCCATGGATACTTTGGCGGTTCGATGTAGGATTGCTGCGCAGAACCTATTGGGCCGCCGTGCAAGCTGGAATCATCTATGGAGTTTCGGCGCTTGGCGGCTATCCTGTTTACACCGTCGTGACGCCCGCCTTTCTTGTGCTGTGGTCAGTTGGTCGCCTCTTAGATACTGAAAGAGGCCGATCGATTGGATTCAGGAAGCAAGTCGCTTATGCAGCAGCAGCGATCATACTGGTGGGCGCGATAGGCGGCGCCGTGATGGCCCCGGCATATATTGATTTTTTTAAAGATACCCAAGGCTACAGCGACAGAACTGGAACCAGGCCCAGAGAAGTGGCGCTTAGAGAAAATATTTTTCCTGCTGGCGAGGTCACGACTCTAAGCAGTCCGTATCTGAGCCTGTTGGACGTTCGCTATGGTCGTTTCTGGCCTTGGGCCGACATATCCATGCGCAGCATTTATATGGGCTGCGCGGTGGTGACGCTCGCATTGTTTGGCCTGCTAGGCGGCGCTAGGTGGCGATGGTGGCTATGCCTGGTTGCAGTATTATTCCTCTGTTGCGCGACAGGCTATCAGCTCCCCTTGCGAGGATGGTTATACGATTTTGTTCCCCCGACGCGCTATTTTCGCAACGCCTCCAGCTTTCGAACCTATGCCATACTCTTGCGGCGTATTTTGTGCGCGGTCGGCGCCAGAGACTTAGACTCGCCTGAGTCCGAAACCAACAACCACAGAAAGTTACGGTTACTTATAGTCAGCGACGGCTCTCGCGATAGTGTCGGGTTGGATATTTGCGATCGTCACTCATCTCGCAACCGTCTGGCCTCCGACGTTTAACCTGGCAATTGTGCATGGATTAGTGACCTGGGGCTCGATTGTCGCCCTTGCTTTCCTGCTTTGGACGCGCAAGCTACCCCCAGCTATCTTCTTTGCTTTATTGGTAGCTGTCGCGATATTTGACGGTATTGCCACTCTGCGTATATCGAGGTCCACGATGCATTCTCCGGCCACGCGGACATTTTGGCACATTATGAATGTAGGGCATAACCCAAGCTTAGATCTCTCAAGCGGCGACTTATTTCGAGATCTTGATCCACCAACGCCACTGAATAACTACTCACCCAGCCGTTTTCCGACTAACCGGAATCTTCCTCTAAAGCTCGCCACAATTGAGAATGACATCGCCTTATGGAACCGTTATTACATGCAGATGGAGCATGACCCTTTGCTTCGCCAGATGGCGCTGGGGAAGGATCGTATGTGGTTCACGGATGCTGCGGTATTGGCGCCTCCCACCGATGGGAACTTTGTGTTATACGAGAAGCGAGTGCAGCAGTTACAGAAACCGGTAATCCTGATTCATCCTGGACTGCAGATGGAACAGGTGATCTCCCGGAAACATGCTGAGGACGTCGGACAATGGGCGCCAACTATAAGTCCCGACTCGTTAAGTCCGGCTTCGGTAGCACGCGTTTCCGGACTTTCCTATTGGCCGAATTCGCTCTCATTTCACTACGTCGCTAGTAAGGCTGGTTGGCTCATGGTTACGGACCGCTGGGCGCCTGGCTGGAAGGTCACGGTGAACGGAAGACCACAAGAGGTAATGGGCGCAGACTTCGTTTTTCGCGCTGTGAAAGTGGAACCTGGAGACAACTTTATCCAATTTCGCTATCGACCGTTGGGCTGGCCGTATCTCCTTATTCTAAGCTGGGGAACGCTTTTTATCGTAGGAATGTGCCAGCTTGCGATCAGTATCCGATCCTACCGAGCACGCCAGGGACGGCACGCCGCATAGATTGGCGCAAAGGCGTTCGCATGCGAGCGACCGAATGATGCACCGCTGCGGTTTCGCTCAAGTTACAATTTCTCTCGGGTGCTCCAGCTGGACAATAAGGCCATCGCCAACGTCTTCTACGAAACCGCCGACCTCATGGAGGTCAACGGCGACGACTCTTTCCGCATCCGTTCTTATCGTCGTGCTGCCGAAGCTATCGAAGGACTGCCTCAGCAGGTCTCGGGACTGATCGATGAACCCAAGAAGTTGCTGGAGATTCCCGGCATTGGCAAAGGTATGGCTGCGAACATCCAGGAGTTGTGCCGGAGCGGCAAGCTTGGGCCGCATCAGGAGTTACTGGTAAAGTACCGGCCCTCGATGTTGGAGCTGCTGAAAATCCAGGGACTCGGGCCCAAAACCATCGCGCTGCTGTGGAGCGCCTTTCAGGTAAGCGATCTGGCCGGCGTGGAGAAGCTTGCCCGCGAAGGCAAGCTGCGCGAACTGCCGCGTCTGAGTGAAAAGAGCGAGCAGAAAATCCTGAAGGCGATTGAAGAC
This sequence comes from uncultured Acidobacteriaceae bacterium, assembly GCA_963763725.1. Classification (GTDB taxonomy): domain Bacteria; phylum Acidobacteriota; class Terriglobia; order Terriglobales; family Acidobacteriaceae; genus Bog-257. The sequence continues at coordinate 44,020 of CAVXQI010000002.1, read as the reverse complement.
TACCGCCGTATTTCCGGGCGCTTCTTGCTCGATGAAGCCGATCGCACCGCGCAGAAGTTGACCGAGCACCTTCAGCACATTAAAGGGATTGAGAAGATCACGCCCGCCGGTTCGTTGCGCCGTGGACGGGAGACGGTGGGCGATCTCGACGTGCTGATTACCGGGCCGTGCTGCGTTGACGGTGAGCAGCGCGCGGGGTTGATCGAAGAAATCCTACGCTTTCCCGGCATCGTCGAAGTGATGGCTAAGGGCGACAACAAAGTCAGTTTCAAGTTGCGCAAAGGAATGCAGGTGGATGTCCGCACTTTGCCGCCGGAATCGTATGGCGCGGCGATGCAGTATTTCACTGGCTCCAAGAACCACAACGTCTCGCTGCGCCAGCGCGCGCTCAGGATGGGATTCACGCTCAGCGAGTACGGGCTGTTTCGGCTCGACGATAATCAGCGCGTCGCCGGCGCAACCGAGGACGAGATCTACGGCAAGCTCAAGCTCGATTGCATCCCGCCAGAGTTGCGCGAAAACTGCGGCGAGATCGAGGCCGCCGAGAAGCATAAACTGCCTCACCTGATCAGCGTGCAAGACCTGCGCGGCGAAGTGCACATGCACACCGTCGAAACCGACGGGAAGTGCACGATTGACGAAATGGCGGCGGCGGCAAAAGAGCGCGGCTACCAGTACATCGCCATTACCGATCACTCGAAGAACCTGGCTTTCGCCAACGGCCTGGATGACAAGCGTGCCGAGCAACATATCGCCCGTATTCGTGCTGCTAACGAGCAGACGGATGGCATCACCATTATGGCAGGCATCGAAGTGGATATTCTGCCCGAGGGCGAGCTCGATCTCTCCGACTCGGTGCTGGAGCAGATGGATGTTGTGGTCGCCAGCGTACATTCAGCGTTCAATCAGGAGCCGCAGCAGATGACCGACCGTTTGTTGCGGGCGTTGAGCAACAAGAACGTCTCCATTCTCGGACACCCTACGGGCCGCCTACTTCTGCGGCGTGACGCCTATCCGTTCGACATGGATGCGATCCTCAAGACGGCGCTGAAGAACAAAGTTGCGATGGAGCTGAACGCTTATCCGGATCGCCTCGACTTGAATGACGTGCATCTTCGCATGGCGCGGGAACGCGGAGTGAAGATCGTGATTAACACCGACGCGCACCACACTTCGCACTTCGAGAAGATCAAGTACGGTATCCTTCAGGCACGCCGCGCGTGGCTCACCCCGAAGGATGTGCTGAATACACTGCCGGAGAAAGAGTTTCGCCAAGCGATGAAACATCAGTGGCCCAATAATTAATGGAGGAGCCATGGCCGAGAATGAAGTTCCGCCCAAGCCGGTCCAACCGCAATACGACGCCGGGCACGTTCCTATCACGGAGGAATTCGACAGCCCCAAGCGCAGCTTGCCGCCCGCTGTGCCGGTCGCGATCGCGCTGGCTGTTGTTGCCATCGTGGTAGGCGTGATCGCTTTCGTGGAACGCTCCAAGCCCGTGGCGCAAGGCGGTATTGACGCGGTTTACGCCAGCCAACCTGCCAACATGACCAACACCATGGTCGCTCTCCAGGTCACGCGTGACCAACGTGGGCGACAAGGCGCTCTACATCAAGGCCATCAGCGCCAACCTCAAGACCGACCAGGGCGATCAGTCCGATGATGCCGCTTCTCCTTCCGATTACGACCGTTACTTCTCAGCTTACCCAGATCTTCGCCAGCACGCGACGCAACCGTTGACGGTGGAGACCAAGATCATGCCGGGCGCCGAGCAAAAGGGAACTGTGCTAGTGGCGTTCCCAGTCACCGAGCAGCAGTTTGGCGCTCGCAAAGATCTCAGCGTGACTATCGTGCCCTATGATCAGAATCCGATTGTGCTGCGCGAGCGAAGCGCCGGGGCAAAGTAGCCTCCCTCAAGTTCAATGACCTCTGGAACTCTAACCGGCGCTGGACTCAGCCTGAGCACTGCCGCCATTTGGGGCGCAGGCGATTTCGCTGGAGGCATCGCCACCAAGCGGGCCAATGTCTTCCGTGTCGTCGCGGGCGCGCACGCGTGCGGCTTACTACTCATGCTGTTCTTGGTCTGGGTTACCGGAGAACCGCTCCCGCCGCGTTCAACATTATTGTGGGGCGTCACTGCCGGCATTAGCTGGAGCCATTGGCGTGGCGGCGCTGTATCGGGCTCTTTCCATCGGACGCATGGGCATTGTCGCGCCGGTCGCTGCGGTCATCACGGGAGTGTTGCCGGTGCTGGCCGGGATATATAGCGAAGGATGCCCGACCGCATTCAACTTGTGGGCTTTGTGGTGGCGTTGGTCAGCATATGGCTGATAGCGCGGCCGGACGGAGCAATCGATACGCATCGCGGTCTCGGGCTGGCGGTTTTGGCGGGAGTGATGTTCGGCTTGTTCTTCATCGCCTGCAAACAAGCCGGCCATCATGGAGTGTTCTGGCCGCTGGTTGCAGCACGCACCGCTTCCACGCTGCTTATGCTGGTCATCGTGGCTTTTTCAGCTGGGGACCAACGGCCTCTACGTCCGGCCGTTGTTCCGATCATATTTTCGGGAATACTCGATACTTCTGCTAATGCGCTCTTCATCGCGGCCACGCAACACGGACGCCTTGATGTCACTTCGGTGTTGTCGTCGCTTTATCCCGCCAGCACGGTGATTCTTGCGCGGATATTCTTGAAAGAGCGCATGTCAGCCACGCAGAATGCGGGCATTGTAGGTGCGCTGATCTCGGTGGCGCTGATCTGCCGCGCGCTAATCTAGCTCACCAACTCCGGCTTGATCCAGGCGAACCTGAAGATTTCCAGTGGGTCCTCGGGATAGCTCACCTCGAAATCGAGATAGGCGTCCGCGATGATCCAGTAATAGGTCTTTAGGGTGGAGATGATGGCGTCAATCGCCTCGTCGAGTTCCCGATGCGTAGATGCCAAAGCTGACAAGGTTCGCTCGTGATGGGCAAAATGCGGGTTCAAGACCTGCTTCAAGTTGGTGGCCGCGCGGTCCAGTTCGGCGCGATCGTCGGCAAACTCCCGCTCGCTCACCTTGTCGTGCAGCATATGCGGATAGTCCTCAAGCTGGGTCAGTATTCGCCGCAAGGAGAGATCAACATCCTCTGCATCGAGCAATCGAAGTACGCGTGCCGCCATGGCGTCGGCGTAAGCGGCCCTCACCATATCGAGAAATGCATTACGAATGCCGTGCAGCTCAGAGTTGCGCTCAATAACATCGCGCTCCACCTTCCAGTAGACGTCGCGGTCACGGGCCACGCTCAGAACCTGGTTGCGGATTTCGCGAAGTTCGCTCCTGGCGCGTTCGCGGAACTGTTTTTCGCTCAACATGCTTCTAAGTGTACCGAAAGGCATGAAATTCTTGCATCCGCTGTTCCAGGACCTAAAGCAGGTTCAGATGGTGCATAGGTGGAGCACCGCTTCAGCGGTGCAGGGCAGGATTCGGGCTGAACCGGTCTCAGCCGCTGAGGTAACAAACATTATCTCAGGCCCTAACGCGCAATCCAGGAACGACGGCCGTTATGCGCGTCTGAAAAGGCGCGTCGCCCCCCTCGCTTTTCCACTAGAGGTGAAACCGCCGTAGCCACTTCGCAGCGCGTTACAATTGACTCGTTGCGAGGTCATCATCGTGCTCACGTATGAAGAAATCGTTGCGCTGGAACAGAAATACCTGCTGAACACCTACGCCCGCTACCCGCTTGCGGTTGCGCGCGGGAAGGGCGTGTACGTTTACGATGTCGAGGGCAGGCGTTATCTCGACTTTCTCACCGGACTCGGGGTTAACGCGCTCGGTCATGCCCATCCTCGCATTGTCAAGGCCATCCGCGATCAGGCAGCGAAGGTCATCCACGTCTCCAACCTCTACTACAACGAGTACCAAGGGCTGCTGGCGGAGAAGCTATGCACGAAGTCGGGATTGGATCGCGCCTTTTTCTCCAACAGCGGCACCGAGGCGATCGAAGGCGCATTAAAGCTGGTGCGCGCCGCCGGCCACGCCATAGGTGGTCCGGAGAAATGCGTTGTTATCGCTCTGGATAACTCGTTCCACGGACGCACCATGGGCGCGCTTGCGCTTACCGGCCAGGCGAAATATCGCAAAGACTTTGATCCCATGTTGGAGGGCGTGTGCTTTGTGCCGCGCAACGACGTGGATGCTTTGCGCAAAGCGATGGACGACCAAGTTTGTGGCATCGTGCTGGAGCCCATCCAGGGCGAGGGCGGCATTCAGGAATCGTCACCCGAGTTTCTGCGGGCTTGTCGTGAGTTGGCTAACCAGCACCAGGCCGCACTCATCTTCGACGAGATCCAATGCGGACTCGGGCGTACTGGGCAGCTCTTCGCCTTCCAGCATTTCGGCGTTGTGCCAGACGTGGTGTGTATTGCCAAGCCTATCGCTGCCGGGCTACCGCTGGGCGCGTTTCTTGCCAACGAGCGGTTCGCGCGGCACATCACTCCGGGCAAGCATGGAACCACCTTTGGCGGCGGCCCGCTGACCTGCCGGGTCGCGTTGGAGTATCTCGCGATCCTGGAGGATGAAAACCTGCTGGATCAGGTGCGCCGCGTCGGGGCGTACTTCTCGCACAAGCTGGGCGAGTTGGTCGACAAGTTCGACATCGCGGTGGAAGTCCGCGGCGTAGGCGCGATTCAGGCGCTGCAGTTGACCGTTCCGGGCAAGCCGATTCTCGAAGGCGCCCTTGCCAAAGGTCTGCTGATTAATGTGACGCAGGACACCGTGTTGCGCTTCTTGCCGCCATTCCTGTTGCAAGAGAAGCACGTGGATAGCGGAATGCGGATTTTGCGCAAGCTGCTTGCGGAGGCGGAGAGCAGGAGAAGGCGGCGGCGAAAACGGCAAAGAGGGCTAGCGGTGACGGCGTAAGGCGCGATCCCATTTGAGGGAGCTCTGTTGCCACGGGTGTGCATATGGCATGATCGAATGGCATGAACTCGGATGCGTAAGTCGGGCCGCGTCGCTTTTTGAAGTCCCCAGCGAATCGCCGGATCTAAGCGGCCATCCACGCTAACCTGATCGACTTTGCGATTCATCAAGGGGCACAACAAGCGCGAATATGGTAGCGAGTATAAACAGTGTTCGCGAGCGACGGACTCAGGTCCTCGTCACCGCTTGCCGCTTTCCATGTTCCGACCATTATGCGGCTGCGGACCGCGAACGCGTGAGCACGACGTAGCGCTCCGAGGCCAGCAGGATGCCCTGCAGGTCGCTGGAGTGACAGCAATCCACGGCACCTACAGCCAGTGCATCGGACCACATATGATCGTCCGCCAGACGGTGGATGCACACGAATGCGGTTGCGGGGAACTCCGAGCAAAGCACTTTCAGTTGGGGGAAGCCAACCATTTCCAGGTCCACCACCGCAAAGGGCGCGCGAACACGCGCCAACGTGGGAGCAATTTCCCCGGCGGATTTTGCAACGGTTAGGCTGCGGAATTGTTTAGCAAGGGACGCGGAGAGGCGGTCAGCCGCATCCGCATCGTGGTGAGCGACAACAACATTGATAGGCCGCATGGCAAACCCCTTTTTCGAGTGGCGGAAGGGATAGCTGTTGCCATCCAATAAAACAAGCACCCCACACTACACGGCGCCGGACAAATCGTTGGCGATCAGGGGCGGCAGCTATTTTGCGATGTCGCCCGGCTGCATTGCAGGTTCAAAGGCCTCCGGCTGAAGCTTGCCATTCCGCTTCAGCAGGATCTCGACTTTGCCTTCGGCTTCTTCCAGTTCCTTGCGGCAGGAACTGGAGAGTTTCATGCCCTCATCAAAAAGCTCCAGCGCGTGGTCGAGGGAGACGTCTCCCTTTTCCAGTTCGGCTACGATTTTTTCCAGTCGTTGGAGACACTCTTCGAATTTAGGCAAACTCAAACTCCAAGGTTAATTCTAGTGCAGAATGGTTCGGTGGATGTCAAAATTTGGGGATAATTCGTGCCGACGGGAAATATTTCATAAATAGCCAGAGCTCCTTTCGTCCCCACTCGAGGAACTTGCCACCGCCACAAGCGTTATAACAATCTTAGCCCGAAGGGCGCTTCAGGATACCCAGCGCGCGGCGCTGGATAGGGGCGGTAACCAGAGAAAGCGACTCTAGATACATTAGCCCGTCATACCGCAGCGCGTTTTTGCGTACCCAGCGCCTCCAGCACGTCCACGGCGCAGGAGTAGCGTCCGAAGGGCGCGGCGATCTGAGCGCCCTGTACCATGTGGCGGACGGCGGCGAGCATATCGCGAGCAATAGCCACGCCCTCGGCGCGGGCGGCGTCAACCGTGGTCACCTTGGCCATGCGCGCGAAGATCTCATCGGGAATGGAAACCCGCAACTCATTCTTCATGAACTCGGCATTGCGGGTGCTGGTCAGTGGCCAAATGCCCGCCACGACAGGTATGCGGCAGTGCTCGATTTTGCGCAGGAACTCCTCCAGCAGCCGAATATCGAACACGGGCTGGGTGACGGCCAGCTCTGCGCCAGCCTCAACTTTGTACTCAAAGCGGCGGATTTCCTCGTCAATATTGGGGCTGCCCGGATTGGCGCCCACCGCAATTACGAACTTGGTTGAGGCGCCGATGGGATTGCCGCCGATGTCCAGCCCCCGGTTCAGGTTGTGGACGATGTTGACCAGACCGATGGCGTCCACGTCGAAGACCGCGGTCGCGTCTGGGTAGTCGCCCATCTTCGGCGGATCGCCAGTGATGCAGATCAGGTTGCGGATGCCCACGGCGCTTGCGCCCAACAGGTCGGATTGAATCCCCAGCACGTTGCGGTCGCGGCAGGTGTAATGCAGGATCGGCTCGATCCCCACCTGCTGTTGCACCAGCAAGCAGAGCGCCTGGTTGCTCATGCGAGCCGAAGCGCGAGGGCTGTCTGGGATATTGACGCCGTCCACCCCAACCGACTTCAGGAAGCGCGCTCCTTCGATCTCCCGGCTTCCATCGGTGCCCCTCGGCGGAACAATTTCCACCATAGTGAGGAAGTCGCCGTCAGCGATCTTGCGTCCCATCAGCGAGCGTTCCCGGAGCGGCGGCACCTCTACGGGCTGCGCCTTGGCAAGCGCAGCAGGCTTGCGTGGCATGGTGCCGCCGGAGACGGCGCGCAGGAAGGCTTTCATCACGTGGATGTGGTCAGGCGTGGTTCCGCAGCAACCGCCGATCAGGCGCACGCCGACATCGACAAACCGTCTGGCGAACTCTGCCATGTACTCGGGAGAGCACAGGTAGATATTGCGGCCTTCTACCGAACGCGGCATGCCGGCGTTGGGTTGGGCCGAGAGCGGCGAGGTGGTAACGGCGCGCACGCGCTCCAGGGCATCGAGCATGGCCACGGGTCCCACGCTACAGTTGCAGCCCACGACATCGGCGCCCCAGCCTTCGATCTGCGGGCCGTAATGCTCAGGGGCTGATCCATCGAGGCAATTGCCATCTTCGTCGATGGTCACTTGCGCCACCACCGGCAGCTTGGGGTTCACCTCGCGAGCAGCCAGAATGGCCTGATGCAGCTCCTCCAGGTATCCGAAGGTCTCCAGGATGAGCAGGTCGACTCCTTCTTCATTGAGGGCGGTGATCTGCTCGTGGAAAGCCGCCCGCGCTTCGGCGAGAGAGATTTTGCCGAGCGGCTCGATCCTCACGCCCAATGGCCCAACGGCGCCGGCAACCAGGGCGTCGAAACTCTTGGCTGCCTCCCGTGCCAGGCGGACACCTTGGCGATTCACGTCAACCAACTTATCCACACATCCATGCTTGGACAAGCGAAACGAATTGGCGCCAAAGGTGTTGGTTTCAATGATGTCTGCCCCGGCCTGCAGGTATTCCTGATGAATAGCGCGGATGAGGTCGGGTTGCGAGACGTTCAGTTCGTCATAGCAGCGGTTGATGAAAATACCCTTGGCATACAGCAAGGTACCCATGGCGCCATCGCACAACACAGCGCCCTTCTGCAATCGCGAAATGAGGTCCATAGTCATGGATATCCAAGAGGTCGAAGGTTGATTGAACTTTATCGCAAATGGCGGGAATTCGCCATCACCCTCACATCACCCGCGCCTCTAAGGGTTTCGGCCGCGCTCTGTTATAATTCAGCGGATTCCAACATCATCATTGCGATCCATCATCATATTCGGGGTAAACGTTTGAAGCGGGTTGCAGTCCTCTTCCTGACCTTGCCATGCGTCCTTTTCATTGCGGCTTGCGGCGGGAGCAGGACTCCACCGCCCGCCCAGCATGGCGCAGCATCGTGCTTTCGTCAGCAATACGTATTCGGGGAACTTGCAAGTGATGGATACGCAAAACGACACCACCCCCTTCACCCCGCAGACCGTCGACCCTAATACTGGTCAGGTGATACCAGGTGTTCCAGTCACCGTATCGGTCGGAGGCTCGCTGACGTTCGTGGTGGAAAGCCCCAGCCGGGCCACGACGTTGGTTTATAACCAGAATTCTAATGAACTCGCCTTCGTGGATAACGCCACCGAGGCGACCGGCGGCAGCCGTGACTCTGCCTAATTTTACGGGGATGGCACTTTTTTCCCCGGACAGCACTACCGTGTACGCCCCGGTGCGGAACGTACCGGTCACGGGCTCACGCAACGGTGCGGTGGAGGTCATCACGGTCTCCTCATTCACCATCACTGCGACTTATCCTGTCCCCTCAGCGCGCTATATTGCGCTCAGCCCCAGCGGGCAATATCTGCTGGTGTTTGCGGACGATTCGGACTCGGTCTTCCTGATCGACCTGAAAGCTACCACGGTCAGCGCGGTTGAGATTCCCGGCTTCGCCAGGCCGGTCAATGCGTTCTTCAACGGTGACGGTACCGCCTACGTGATCAGTTGCGGAGTTGAGTGCGGCTCGAGTTCGGGCGCATCCGTGCAGCAGCTCGATATTCCGTCGCAAACCATCAAGGCCACGGTGCCGGTCGGAGGCGCCAGCGTCGGCCTGCTCAACAGCGGAACCTTGTACGTAGCCGGAAATCCTGGCCCCGCTGGGACCTACGACGCCGTTAACGTCAACACTATGACGCGCCTGACTGCTAACTCGGTTGCGATCGCCCAGGGCTATCACAGCACTATGGCGCTAGCGACCAACAACAAGCTCTACATTGGCGCCAACACCTGCAACAACGTCACCACGGGATGTCTCTCCGTGGTCGACGTCGCCAACAATACCGCTGATCCACCATTGCCCCCTAAAGGGAATGTGACTGGTATGCTCGCGATTTCAGGCCGAAACACCGTCTACGTAATCGAGGGAGGATACCAGACGATCTACGACACCACTACCGACAAGCCCCAGCAGACCCAGGTCCTGTTTAGGGGGGCGCTCTATGGATTGGTGCAGGTTGATCAGTAGCCCATGCACCGAGACTGCGCCACCTCAAATTAATGGTACTTGCCGCGGCCTAGCCCCTAACCCCTGCCTTACGGCTCCAAGTTCAGGTGATGCGTCCCCGCTCGCTGGACTGCCGCCGTCGAGAACGGCAACGGAAACGTGCGGCCGTGATAGTACGCATCCCACTGATCGTTATAGTGCTCATCGAAGACATTGCCGGATTGGCCATTCACGATATTTAGGGTCGAGTTGTCGAGGTCCGAAAAGTCAACCGTCAGACGCTCGGACGGCCCGAAGTGCGTACTCACCTGCTTAACGGTTTGACCATCCCCCGACAGGGGTTGCGGGCCGGGACCTGCGCCACGCTTCAGGATAGGGAAGTTGCTCCAGAAGGGATGCTTGATGTCCACGCGATGAACCCGTCCCCATTTCCACATTGCCAACGCATGCGGCGCTTCCGCATCGCTGACGGCGCCCTCGACTGCGGCGGTCAATAGCGCGTCGTAATTGGCGTAGCCCTCCGGCAACCAGCGCGGCGGCTGATGAGACAGTACGTTCTCAAGCCACACTGGGCTCATGAACCACTTGTATTGCTGCCAGTCGTCGCCCAGCTTTGGCTTGAGCAGCAATTCCTCCAGTTTCTTGCGCGAGAAATACGCCACTGTCGGCGCCGCGGAATCGATGGACATGGTACCGTCCCAATTGCGCATCAGGTCCGCGGCCGATTTAGCGCGCTGTGATGCCGTCGATGTGTGATCCACGGCGTAGACGAAGCGCTCGGCGCAGTAGCGATCGAACGCGGAAACGATGTCGGTCTGAATCTCCAGCATGTCCGCGGGAGTGAGTTTCTTTTTTGCATTCAGCAGCTTGTAAATGCGTTCTGTCCGATAAGGCGATCCCCACTCCAGGCTCAGCGTGTACGGATATCCATCTGGCGTAATTCGCCCGTTGGCCGTGGCGATGATCCCCGATGCGGGATCGTAAACGCTGGGAAGCTTGTCGTAAGGAACATATCCGGTCCACTCGTGCGAGTTATCGTCGCCAGGCACGGGAACCGAACCGTCGCCCGCTGCCCGGATGGGTATCATCCCGGTTGCCTGGTAGCCGATATGTCCATCTACGTCGGCATAGACGACGTTCTGACCTGGCGCACCAAACTGTGAGAACGCCTCGCGGAACTCCTGCCAGTTCTTCGCCGAGTCCACGGCAAAGAACGGAGCCCGCCATGCTTGGGGGTCATAGATGATCCACTGCAAAGCCAGCTTGCGCTTCTCTCCCGGAATGATGTCGCTGATGATCGGTCCGTGCCGGGTCACCTCAACATCCACATTCACGTCGAGCTTGCCCTTCACGCGGATGATTTCTTTGCGATGTTCCGGTTGCACCCACCCTTGCGGCGTCAAGTATTCGCCCTTGTTGTTGAACTTCTCGATGTAGAGGTCTTCCACGTTAGGGCCGAGATTGGTAAAACCCCAAGCGATGTAACGATTGTGCCCCACGATGACGAAAGGCACGCCAGGCAAGGTCACGCCGGCGACGTCGAAGTCTTCCGCCACAAGATGCGCCTCGTACCAGACGTTTGGGATGTGCAGGTCCAGGTGCATGTCGTTCGACAGCAGCGGCTTTCCCGACGCCGTATGCGCGCCGGAGACGACCCAGTTGTTGGAGCCCGGATGGAGGCGTTCATCGTGGCTTCGCCTTGAAGGGGCGCGGCTTCAGGCGTGCGGTAGAGCTGAAGCGGCATGCCTTTAGAGGCGCCATAGAGCCGCACTCCACCATTTTTGTCATCCCGAGCGAGCGCAGCGAGTCTAGGGACCAGCTTTTCTTCTGGCGTGAGGCGACTGGTCTTCTTCCCCCGCCTTGGCGCAGAATCCTCTTCCTCATCCGGAGTCGTCTCACCCGGAATCTCGTTTTCAATGGAAGTGGTGTCGGTCCCCGGCGGATGATCGCGCCAGGAAGAATTCACGAACAGGTCAGCGGTCAACTCCGGCCCCAGCTTAGCCAGAACTTTCTCTTTCTCCAACTCGTCCTTGTACATGCCGTGGTTCAGGAATTCGGTCATCGACAATCCCACTAGCACCGAATCTTCGACCGTCCAGAAGTGAGGGAAGTAAGTAAGGAAGCGGAATTCCAGCGGCAGGGTTTTCTGGTGCTGCTCGATGTAAGCATTCACTCCGGCGGCATAGGCTTCGAAGTGGGCGCGCTGGGCCATATCGAAGTTGGCCACAGTTCTTTCCGCGACCTGTCTCAGACCGAGGATGCGATGCTCGCGATCAAGCTTGACGTATTCCGGTCCCAGAACCGCGGCCAGATCGCCGGAAGCGTAGCGCCGGGTCATATCCATTTGCCACAGCCGGTCCTGGGCGGTGACATAACCCTGAGCAAAAAACAGGTCTGGCAAGTTGGCGGCCGCGATGTTGGGGACGCCAAGTGCGTCGTAAGTCACGACCACGGGGCCAGCCAGCCCGGAAAGATGAATGGTGCCATCCACCTGCGGAAGTGCCGCCCGAACCGCCCGATAAAACCAGAAATCGAACGCGAGGAAGACGATCAGCAGGAGGACCAGAACTCCCACTACCGCGCGAAAGATGAATTTGGAGTGGGATGGCCGTGCCGGAGTAGCGATAGTCGAAGCTCCCATGGGAAAGCTGATTATATAAGCTTCCGTTGCGGCGGTTTCCGGCGATCAGGAATTGCAGCAGGAGGTCAGTTTCCGAATAGGCCGCGATACAGGAGCGCCCTCTCCCGAGCATTCTGATGACTATCTGTAGATTGGAATTTAGGCGCGTTCTGTTGCCGCAGCCTTGCCGGCATTAGTATGGGAAATGGAGGCATCGTCCCAATGTTTACCTCGCAGCCGATCGGATTTGTGAGCAGTCCGTACAACGACACCAAAGAGATTCCCAAGGGTCTTGGCGCCAAGCACGAGGCAGATGGTGTGCTCAAAATCCTGCCCGACTTTGAACCGGGGCTGACCGATGTCGAGGGGTTCTCGCATCTCATCGTCATCTGGGAGTTCGATCGCTCCCAGGGGTTCGAATTACTCGGCACCCCGCCCTCCGACAATAAGCCGCATGGTGTGTTTGCCACTCGATCCCCGCGACGTCCGAACCCAATTGGACTGACCATCGTCGAGTTGCGTCGCCGCGAAGGAGCCGAGTTGCATGTTCGCGGCGTCGATATGCTAGATGGGACAACTATTCTCGATATCAAACCTTACTTGTCTAGTATTCCGGCTGAAGGGTTACGCCGCGGGTGGCTAGCCGAAGCTGAAGCCCGACAGAGGTGATGTTGCAGTAGATCACCATGTGGAGAGCGTCCGAGGCCTGAGTGCCCGTCCTTCGCCATTTGGCGCGAACGGTGCGAGCGACGCAGTAAAGATCAGCTTTTATCCTGACCGAGCAAGATCATGGCGGTCCACTCAAGCTACCGCTTGAAAATTCGAAATGATCAGCGCAACCGAACGAACAGACGTTCATTCAAGCAACCGGTTTTACCGTCCCGAACTGGATGCCCTGCGGTTCTTCGCGTTTCTCTGCGTGTTCGCATTTCATCGCATGGACTATGTGCCGGTCAATCCCGCTACCCAGCCATGGGCCTATGCCATCGGCACGGCCGGAGCCTTCGGTGTTCCCATTTTCTTTCTGTTGAGCTCGTTCCTGATCGTCGAGCTTTTACTGCGCGAACGCGAGCAGACCGGCAGCGTGCACATTCAGTCGTTCTATGTGCGCCGCATATTGCGCATCTGGCCGCTGTACTTCGCAGCTTTCTTCGGACTCGCAGCCCTGGGACATTACCTGCCCAAGGTTGGGCCGAAAACCTACAGTTCGTGGCTTGCATTTCTGCTGTTCGCCGGAAACTGGTACATCGTGCGCCATGGCTGGATCGCCGGGCCAATCGATCCGCTGTGGAGCATCGCCGTCGAGGAGCAGTTCTATATTGTGGTGCCACTGCTTGCACGTCGCGGCGGACGCAGAATTCTCGCCATCGTCAGCGTGGTCTTGCTGATCGTGTCGTATCTCACCAGCGTCCACTATGCGCGACTGGTCTATTCGAGAGAAAGCGGGCAGTGGGTTAACAGCTGGTTTCAATTCCAGTTCTTCGCCGCAGGCGCACTGCTGGCGATTGCGCTGCATGGCCGAGTGCCACGCTGGCCGAGTTTGCTGCGCTTATTCGCATTGGTGGCCGCGGCGGGATGCTGGCTCTTCGCCGTGATGGGCCCGGGAGTGAAGAGCTATGACGCGCACACCACGGTCGCCGGCGCGATCGGCGGATGGTTGCTGGTGCTACTCGGCTCGATCCTGTTTTTTCTCGCGGTCTTGGGAACGCCCGAGCGCTACATTCCGCCCTGGCTTACGTACCTGGGCCGCATTTCCTATGGCCTCTACATCTTTCATTCGCTGATGTTCTACCTGGTCTTCGAATCTGGGGAGCGTTGGCTACAGCGCGGCTCGGTGGCCCTGCATCTACCAGAATCAATTGTGCCGGATCTCGGAGCAATGCTGGTTCTTGTCCTCAGCATTGCCAGCGCGGGCCTTTCCTACCGCTACTTCGAGAAGCCGTTCCTGAAGCTCAAGGCGCGTTTTACGTTCGTCCGCTCCAGACCGGAATGACGGCGGTTCTGTGTGAGGGAAGTTGGATTTGCTGCGGCTTGTCGTAATCCCAATTCAAATATTCCCAACTGCTGTCGGCACGGTTCAATCATCCTCGCTGGGCATTAAACTCAAGGGCAGAACCTATGACACCAATAGAGACAACCATTACGGTCCCGATCCAGTCAACCCGGCGCCTGTTCGAGATACCGGATGACGTCACTTATCTCAACTGCGCGAGCATGGCGCCGCAGTTGCGATCGGTCACTGAGGCCGGACTTGGTGCCGTTCGCACCAAAGCCTCGCCTTGGACTCTGTCGGGAGCAGAGTGGTTTTCAGCCTCCGAGGAGTTGCGCGGTCTTGCCGCGCGAGTGCTGGGAACCGACAGCGACGCTATTGCGCTGGTCCCGGCCGCCAGCTATGGAATTGCGACTGCGGCGGCGAACCTGCCACTCGCGTCCGGTCAGACAATCGTGATACTCCACCAGCAGTTCCCGTCGAATGTTTACGCCTGGTACGAACTGGCGAAGAAAAAGGGCGGGCGCGTGGTGGTCGCACAGCGAGAACCGGGCGCGGACTGGACGGAAGCGCTGATCCGGGCGATCGACGACAATACTGCGATCATTGCGGTGCCGCAGTGTCACTGGACCGATGGCAGCAAAGTCGATTTGGAGCGGGTCGGCCAGCGTGCGCGCGCCGTTGGCGCCGGCCTCGTGATTGATGCCAGCCAATCGCTCGGCGCCAGCCCGCTGAATCTCGAAGGCGTCCAGCCGGACTTCCTGACGGCCGTCGGATACAAGTGGCTGCTCGGACCCTACGGACTCGGTTATCTCTATGTCTCGCCAAAATGGAGAGAGTCAGGGGTTCCGCTGGAGCAATCGTGGATCGCGCGTGCTGGGAGCGACGATTTTTCCCGGCTGGTCGATCACACCGACGCGTATCGGCCAGGCGCTCGCCGCTTCGATATGGGGGAGTCTCCGCAATTTGTGTTGGCGCCGATGGCGATTGCCGCCCTCCAGCAAGTCCTGGATTGGGGGGTGGAACGAATCCAGCAAACACTCTCGCTACTGACGGAAAAAATCGCGCAGCTCGCCGCCGAGATTGACTATGCGGTTCTACCTCTTGAGCAACGATCGGCGCACCTGATTGGCATCCGGCACGCGTGCGGCATTCCGCCTGAGCTACCGCAGCGTCTGCAAGACGCCAAGGTTTTTGTGAGCGTTCGCGGAGACTCAATCCGTATCGCGCCGTATCTCTACAATGATGCCAGAGACATTGATCGGCTGTTTGCGGTGTTGCGCAAGCATCCGAGCCCCGCAGGAACGAAATAGCAATGACCCTGGGTAAAGCGGGCAAAAACAAAGAGTCCGTCTGAGCCAAAGAGGAGGAGCGAAAAAGGAAAGAGCGGTTGCTAGACTTCCAGCGTGTATCGCTTGGCCGCCAGGCGATACATTCTTCGCCAGACCAGGCGGTTCACGGTCACCACTACGATGGCCATCACGACGGTGGAAGCCAGCAGAAGGTCGAAATTGCCGGCATCGGTGGCGCGCGAGATGGTCGCGCCCAGGCCGACGGTAGTGTAGGTCTTGTCTTTCAGGCGAAAGTACTCGGCCACGATGCTGGCGTTCCAAGCGCCGCCGGAAGCCGTCACCATTCCGGTGATCAGATATGGGAATATGCCAGGCAAAATCAGTTTTCGCCAGCGTTGCGCGCGATTGAACTTGAACAGGTTCGAGGCTTCCTTCAGGTCGGTGGGAATCGCCATGGCGCCGGCGATCACGTTGAACAGGATGTACCACTGTGTTCCCAGCAGCAGCAGCACGATCGATCCCAGCCCCAGCCCACCGCCAATTCTGATCAGCAGCAACAATACGATTGGAAACAGCGCAGTCGCGGGAACCGATGCGGCGATTTGCGCCAACGGCTGAGCGATGCGCGCCAGCTTAGGATTGAAGCCGATCGTCACGCCCGCGGGAATCGTCCATGCCGCTCCGATCGCCAGGGCTGCCACTACCCGCAGGAAGGTGGCGCCCGCCCCCGTCAACAGTTCGCGATATTCCAAGCCATTCAAGCCGGTAAGCATGACGATGGTCTTGGTCACCGCGTAGAGCACACCGGCCACGGCGAGCACGCCGATGGCGCGAGCGGTCCATACCTTCCAGGGCGCTGGCGGAGCATCTTCCACGCTGTCAGGCTGCCGGACGAAGTGCATGACCAGCCGCTCCTGCAATGGCCTCACCACGCGCTTGCGCAGCCGGGTCAATCCGCGCGAGCCCTTAATTACATTGAGGAACCAGGAGCGCGGCGCGTCAGCGCTCTCCACCTGCTCCATCTTGAACTTCTCCGCCCAGGCGATGACGGGACGCCACACGATCTGGTCCAGCAACACGATTACCAGGATCATGACGCCGACGCCCCAGAAGATGGCTTGCGTGTCGCCGGCGCTGGCGGCAGTTTGTAAGTACGACCCCAGTCCGGGCAGACGGAAGTCGCGTGAGCCCAGCACGAACATCTCGCAGGCCATCAGGAAGAACCACCCGCCCGCGACCGACATCATCGAGTTCCATACCAGGCCGATGGCCGCGTAGGGCAGTTCGCACTGGGTGAACCGCTGATACCAGTTGAAGCGGTAAATTTTGGCGGCCTCGCGCATGTCGCGCGGGATGCTCTTCAGCGACGAATAGAAGCTGAAGGCCATGTTCCACACTTGCCCGGTGAAAATCAATAGGATGGCCCCCATCTCTACGCCGATCTGATGGTGGGGAAACAGCGCCACCATGGCCAGCATCACTCCTGGCAAGAAACTGAGTACTGGAATTGACTGCAGAATGTCGAGCAGCGGAATCATGATGCGCTCGGCTTTGGGGTTATAGGCGGCGACGTAACCGTATACGAGGGTGAAGGCGAGCGAAAGCACGTAGGCGATCGCAATCCGCAGCAGTGAGTAAGCCGCGTATATCGGTAGCTTGATGGGATCGCGCGAAATCTCAACGTGCGGATTGAAGGGGCCAAGCCAGCTGCGTCCCAGCAATAGAATCACGTAGAAGACCGACAGTCCTGCGGCGAAGATTACGAAGTCAGTCAGCACCGACCAAGTCTGCGCGGGTAGCAGCGACCACGGGCCTTTGCCCAATATCCGGATCGGCTGCCAGGTGCCGCGCGCCATCAGCGATTTCCTACCGAGGGAACGGTATCCGCCTCTTCGTTGTGGAACAGCCGCTTGGATTCAGAGTCGTAGTCAAAGATCTCAGCGTATCGGCCCCAGTTGAGCGCGGTCTCGAACTGACGCTCGACTTCATCGGCGCTGAAATGCTCGTCGAGGATGTCGCGGAAGAATTCCTCACCGATGGCGTGGTCGCGTTTAGCGTGCAGCGTATTCTCGATGAGCCGCAGCAGCGCGATGTGCTCCAATGCCGCCTTGCGGAAGATTGCCTTTTGCGACTGGATGTCGGCCTCTCCGAAGGCATGGCCCTCCTGCGTAATCGTGACATCGCCTTCCCGTAACTCCGCAAAACCCAACATGACCGAGGCATCCACGATGGGAAGAAGATCGTCCACGTCCATCGACAGCTCGTCGGCCAGCTTGTACAGATCTTGCGCTCCGTCGCGGTCGGCCAACAACTCCATGAAGCCGGCAATTCCTCCTGGGCGGGCGTGGGGCAGCATCTGAAATTTCGTGCGCGTACGCGGCTGCCCATCGCCGGACTGTCCGGCGGGCTTGCCGGGTATCGACGCTTCTTCGTCGGGACGGGTCAGGGTCTTGTAGATGTAGTCCACATAGGCCAAGAAGCGCGGGGACTTGCGATCACGATACTGCGGAATATCGATTTCGAAGTCCGAACGGATGCGCCCGGGATTTCGGCCGAGCACGATGACACGGTCCGCCAGCAGAACCGCTTCCTCAATATTGTGGGTCACGATGAAGATGGCAGTGGTGGGCATCTTCTTGCTAAGCCACAGCTCCAGCAACTCGGAGCGAAGGTTCTCGGCGGTCAGAACATCCAGCGCCGAGAACGGCTCGTCCATGAACAGTACTTCCGGCTCCACCACCAGCGCGCGCGCGAAGCCAACTCTTTGCTTCATTCCTCCCGACAGTTCTTTCGGGTAGGCGGTTTCGAATCCATCGAGACCGACAGTATCGATCATCTTCAGCGCCCGCTTGTGGCGCTCGATCGCACCCGCCCCTCTGGCGATGAGCGGAGCTTCCACGTTCTCCAGAACAGTGAGCCAGGGAAACAGGGCGAAGCTCTGGAATACGATCGAGACATGCGGGATCTGTCCGTCCATTGGCTTGCCGTGCCACAGCACATTCCCTGAGGACGGCTTCGCCAGCCCGGTCAGCATGCGCAGCAGCGTCGATTTGCCTGAACCCGAGGGGCCAAGCAAGCCCACGATCTTTCCCGGCGAGACGCTCAGATCAGTGGGCGCAATTACCTCGATGCGATTGCCGTCGGCCTGCGAATAGTACTTCTCGACCGCACAGGCTTGGATGATTGCGTCCGCCAAACTCCCGCTCCTTGTCTCTGGTTTGCTTATATCCGTTTAGAAATTAGTGTAGTCGTGCCGGGTACGGTAGAGCGGCGCCGCGTTCGCACCAATCCTTCAGCCGGCGGCACTGCTGCTTCCAGTTATTTATCATTTAAGTTAAATAATTACTAAGTTAATATAATTGGATAGTGTTCCTATTCTGAGACCCGCGGATTGAATGTCACGAAAGCTACGGGCACGGCAACGGCTCAACTCATTCCTCCGGCAGGTGTTAGAACGTGTTTCAAAAATGGTTCGACAACAAGGGACTCGTTCTCTCAGGGGCTAAAGCCCGGGTTCTATGCGGCTCAGAACGGCGCGGCTGAAGCCGCACCCCTTCAAGGAATCATTTTTGAAACACGCTATAGTAATTCCGCAAGCGTATCGCGGCTGAAGACGAAACGAGTGGCCGTCGGTGAACTGAGCCCTGCCAAGATCTAGAATGCAAGACATGAGGATATTGCTGTTCAGCGGAAAAGGCGGCGTGGGCAAGACCAGCCTGGCTGCCGCTACGGGCATAAAACTAGCCGAACTTAAGTACCGAACCCTGGTCATGAGTATCGATCCGGCGCACAGCCTGGCCGATGCGTTCGATCTCGACACCGATCTCTTCCATGTTCAAACCTCGGACCCACTGTCGATCAACGATCAGCTTTCCATCCAGGAGCTGAACATCCAGAGAGAGATCAAGCGTCATTGGCAGGAAATCTCTTCCTATGTAAGCTCGGTGCTGCGCACCACGGGCATTAGCGGTGTAGAGGCAGAAGAACTAGCGATTCTGCCGGGCATGGAAGAGCTCAGCGCCATGATGTACATCAATCAGTACCGGCGCGAGCAGCGCTACGACGTCATCGTGCTCGATGCCGCGCCCACCGCAGAATCCATGCGCTTCATCAGCATGCCGACAACGCTGGACTGGTACATGAAGCACATCTTTCCCTTCCAGCGTAATCTTCTCAAGGCGGTGCGGCCCATCGCCAACCGGGTTGCGCCCTTCGAGCTGCCACCCGACGCCTACTTTGGCAACATTCGGGACCTATTCGAGAAGCTGGAAGGGGTAGATGAAATCATGGAGGACCCGCAGATCACCAGTGTGCGGCTGATCACCAATCCGGAGAAAATGGTGCTGCGGGAGACACAACGCGCATTCGTGTACTTCTCTCTGCATGGGCTCACCGTGGACGCAGTGATTGTAAACCGCGTGCTTCCAATGGAAGTTATGGATGCCTGGTTCAATGAGTGGCATACCTCCCAGAACACGATGGTGCACGAAATCGAGGACTACTTTGCGCCCGTGCCGGTAAAGAAGGTGCCGCTATTCTCGCACGAGGTTTTGGGCAAGCAGCGGCTAGAGGATCTTGCGCGAGTGCTGTATGCTGAGGACGAAGATCCGGCAGCCGTGACCCGAACCGAGAAACCCTACACCTTCGGGAAACAGAACGGCGTGTATGAGATTCGCGTTCTTTTGCCTTTTGCCACCAAAGGTGAGATCGAACTGTTTAAGAAAGGTGACGAACTCGTCGTGCAGATCGGCACTTTCCGCCGTCACATTGGGCTGCCGCGATCGATGGCAGCCTTGGCGCCATCCCGGGCGAAGCTGGAAAGCAAAGTCCTCACGGTCGAGATGAAGGAGACACCATGAACAAGCCAGAGAAGACCCAGTCACCCACAAGCGAAGAAGTCGTTTACGAGCCCTGTCCGTGCCGCGAGATCGTGGATACGGTACGGAAATATCTGGGCATTTCACCTACGGTCCGGCAGCACTTGGCCAACTCACGCGTCGAGTTCCTTAAGGCCATCCGCGAGGTCCTCGACGAGCGTATCGAGCACTTGTCGAGCCAGGGCCAGAAGGGTACCAAGGTGGCGGTCGAGTAAGCTGTCTGGGCAGGCGAGAGATCGGCTGGTTTGCTAACACTAAGAAAGCTTCGAGGTAGTGCTTAGCTTTACTGTCTCGAGATGACGCAGCGAATAGCTAAGACTTTCGCCTTGCAGACCGCAGTGTCATAACGCCCACACTGAGGCACTACCAACAGATCAGCGCGGCCCGTATGTCCTCCGCCGCCCCCTCGACCACGGCTTCCACCGCTTGCTCAACTGCCGGGGACAGCTCTACACCAGCGGCGAAGTTCTCGCCTTCGATGCCGTACACAATCAGGTGAGGAGGCAGTTGGTCCAGAGAACGTGCCAGCTCGACCGCCTCGGCCACGCTGAACGCATGGGTGGAGTAGTTGAAGAATCCGGATGGCACCAGCGCCTTTCGTGCATCAAGGCGATGGATGGTTCCCGGGGCCGCGCCGGAACCAACGGCATCCACCAGCGTTACCCAGGCTGCACCCTGCCATGCCTGGAGCAAGGCCACGCCTTCGCCACTTTCCTCCAGGATGGTGATGCTAGTGGGAAATAAAGCGCGAAGGCGACGGGCGACGGCAATTCCAGCGCCGTCATCGCTGCGATATTCGTTCCCAACACCGATGACGACAATGCGAGGCTGCCCAACGCTCATTCTGGTTCAATGTGCAGTTTCAGGAAGTGGGTGGCGCACGAAATACAGGGATCGTAATTGCGCACCGCCTGCTCACACTGCCACTGCAGCTTGTCCTTTGGCAGCAGAAGGCGGCTTTGGACAAACTGCCGGACATCGCTCTCGATGGTCTTCTGGTTCTGCGAGGTAGGCGGAACAATCCTGGCGTCCATGATGACGCCGCGGTCATCGAGGCGATAGCGGTGATAACAGATTCCCCGCGGCGCTTCGGTGCAGCCGTACCCGGTGCTGACGCGCGGCTCGACGTTGACGGCGGGTTGGTCGGGTATCTCATACTGCTCGATGATGCGCAGTGCCTCATCGCAGGCGTACACCATTTCCACGCTGCGCACGATGATGCTCTGAAAGGGGTTGCGGCACACCGCCCCCAGCCCAGCACTGCGAGCCGCTTCCTGCGCCATGGGCGAGAGCCTGTCGAAGTTCAGGTTGTAACGCGCTTGCGGACCGACGAAGTAAGAATTCCGCTCGTGCAACCGCGATTGCAGAGCGTTGGAATGGGAGACGTGGTCCTCCACAAAGTTCTGGTCGTATTCCCGAATCGCGATGTCCAAGCCCTTGTTAGAGACAAGGCGACCCTCGTTAAATGGATACTCATCGGGATGTCGCAAGGCGACGAACTCGTAATCGCGGTCGAAATCAGGGAATACGAAGGTTGCCACCCAGCGCACCGTCGCGAGGGCGGCGTCACGTGCCCACTTGAGTTCCTCTGCGAGCGCGGCGAACTCCTCCTTACGCGGCACCTTGTAGAAGCCGCCAACCCGCACATTGATGGGGTGGATCTCCCGGCCGCCGAGCAGACGCACGATCTCGTTGCCGGCTTTTTTCAAACGCAGACCGCGCTTTACCTCGTCAGGATGCTCCTTGGCCATGCGGATGGCGTCTTGGTAGCCGAGGAAGTCGGGTGCGTGCAGCAAATAAACATGCAGTGCGTGACTCTCGATCCATTCGCCGCAGTAGATCAGCCTCCGCAAGTCACGGATGGGGCCGGTTATTTTGATTCCGAATGCGTCTTCGATGGCGTGGCACGCGCTCATCTGATATGCAATGGGGCAGATACCGCAGATGCGGGCGGTGATATCAGGCGCCTCATGAAACTTTCGGCCACGGAGAAATGCTTCGAAGAACCGCGGCGGCTCGAAGATCTTGAACTGAACCTCCGTCACCTGCTGGCCCTTAATCTTCACCAACAGAGCGCCTTCGCCTTCGACCCGCGCCAGGTAGTCAACTTTGATGGTCTTACTTTTCATGCGCTTCGCTCTCTCTGCGGAAGGGTTCAGCGTAGGCGTTAAACCCGCGGAAGGCCCGCATCAGGTCTCGCTCGCTCACCCCCATCCCGCTCCACCAAGCGCTTAGCGCCGCGGTGTTGGGGGTTTCTTTTGGCCCAAAGCATCCGTAACAACCACGTGCGTATTGTGGGCACAGGGCTCCGCAGCCAACCTGGGTCACCGGACCGAGGCAGGGAGTGCCATGCGCGACCATTACGCAGACCGTGCCTCGCAGCTTGCACTCCACGCAGACGCTGTGCGGCGGGGTGTTCGGCTTGCGGCCATCAGAGAAACGCGCTGAGCACCTCTATCAATTGATACTTGTTGATGGGGCAGCCGCGCAGTTCAAAATCGACAAACACGTGGTCCGTGATTGGGGTGGACTTCTTGAGAGTGTCGATATAGTCGGGCCGGGCATACACGATGGAAATGAATTCCTTCACGTCCTTGAAGTTGCGCAGCGCCTGGATACCGCCGGCGGTGGCGCAGGCCCCAATCGTCACCAGGAATTTGGAGGCGCGCCGGATGCCGTGAATGCGTTCGGCATCATGCGGCGTGGTGATGGAGCCTTCCACCAGGGAAACGTCGTAAGGTCCTTTGACCACGGCGCGCGAAGCCTCGGGAAAATTCGCGATCTCCACAGCGTCGGCGATCGCCAGCAGTTCGTCCTCGCAATCCAGAAGGCTTAACTGGCAACCGTCGCACGAGGAGAACTTCCAGACCGCCAGCTTTGGTTTGCGTAAGGCCATATCAGATCTCCCCCTTGCCAAGAATGGCCGCGATACGAGGAAACGCGAACACCGGGCCGTCCTTGCAGACGAAGGTCGGGCCGTACTGGCAGTGACCGCAAAAGCCGATTCCGCATTTCATGTTGCGTTCCGCCGACAAAAAAGTGCGCTCTGCCGCCACGCCGCGCTTCAAGATCTCCATTACGGTAAAGCGCATCATGACTTCGGGTCCGCAAACCATTGCGAAGGTATTGGAAGGATCGAAAGGAGCGCGCGGGATCATCGTGGTTACCACGCCAACATTGCCCCGCCAGGTGCTGGCCGCTCGATCGACCGTGACCTGAATTTCCATGTCGAACTTGCCGCGCCACTGTTCCAGTTCGCGTCGGTACAGCATGTCCTCGGGTGTACGCGTGCCATACAACAGAACGATCTTGTGAAACTTCTCGCGTTCCGCCATCAGGCGGTAGAGCGCGGGCCGCAAAGGAGCCAGCCCGATCCCGCCGGCTACAATCACGACGTCTCGGCCGCTTGCCTCTTCTACGGGCCAATGGCTCCCGAAGGGTCCGCGAATCCCCATGACCTCGCCGCGCTTGAGCTTTCTCATGGCCTTGGTGACCGTGCCTACCACGCGAGTGGTGTGCTTGAGCAAAGGAAGATCGCCAGGGTCGCTGCTGATGGAGATCGGTACTTCTCCCACACCGAAGACGTACAGCATGTTGAACTGGCCCGGCGCAAACGAGAACCTCTGGGTGGAATCTTCGGGGAGAATCTCCAGCGTGAAGGTGTCATCCGTCTCCTGCTTTACCCGCTGAATGCGGTAAGGCGCGGGAAGCATTGGATCGGAAACTGGACTCGCAGTTACAACGTCGGTTTGCTCAAGCATGGCTGCCATACATATCCAACAACTGCAATCGGGTTGCCTCCAGGCGCTCGGTTACGACTTGCATAAACCGCTTGTAAATGTCATATCCCAGGTCGTGGTCCTCATCGCACTTGGCGCGAAGACACTTGCCGTCAAACGCCAGCGCGTGCGTAGGCCGCTGCGCCCTGGCGTCAAAATGCCAGCGATACGGAGGGAATAGCCACGACCATCCCAATACTTCGCCCCCGCCGACGGTTAACACCGTTGTCAGGCCATCGTGTGGAATCACGAACTGCACGGATACCAGACCTTCGCGGATGAGATAAAAATGATCGGCGGGATCACCTTCCCGGAAGATGACCTCGCCTTCAGTGAAACGCACGTTCTTAGAACACCCGGCGATCAAGCGGATGTGTTGCTCCTCCATCCCTTGAAAAAACGGATGTTCTCGAAGAATGGGTTCAAGGGTTTGTATCATGGCGAGTCCTCGCTCTGGTTGGCCGGCGCCCTCAGGGAATCGCTTGCGCGGATGGCCCCAGCCTCGACCGTAATATCGATTCCGACCGGACACCACGTGATGCAGCGGCCACAACCTACGCAGCCGGAAACACCAAACTGGTCAATCCAAGTGGCAAGTTTGTGCGTCATCCACTGACGATAGCGTGATCTTGGGCTGGCGCGCACGCTTCCTCCATGAATGTAGGAGAAATCCACCGTGAAGCAGGAATCCCATCGCCGCCAACGTTCGGCGTGGGCGCCGGTAAGGTCGGTTACGTCTTCCACTGTGGTGCAGAAGCAGGTAGGACACACGATGGTGCAGTTGGCGCAAGACAGACAACGCTCCGCAACCTTGTCCCACTGGGGATGCTCGTAGTTGCGGTAGAGGAGTTCCTTGATTCCGAGCGTGTCCAACCGCCGGCCCATGTGGCGCGCTGTGTCCTCTAGAATACGCTCAGCGTGCTGCCGGTCAGCGTCACTGGCGGGTTGATGAGGGACTGCGGCCAGGACCTCGGCGCCGCGCACCGTTCCCACCTCCACCAGGAAGTAGTGTCGCGCGTTTTGTAACAATTCGGTGAGAGCAAGATCGAAGCCGAACGTCGCTTTCGGTCCCGTATTCATCGAAGCGCAGAAGCAGGTTGCGCCGGCCTGGGCGCAATTGACGGCCAGCAGAAACACGTTCTCGCGTCGTACCTTGTAACCAGGATCAACGAACTGACCCTCGAGAAAGACCTTGTCCTGGACCGCAATCGCGCTCAGCTCACAGGCGCGCACACCGAAAAAAGCATATTTTGGCGTGGTTTGGTCTTCTTCCGGCAGGATTCGCAGTCCTTTTCCGTTTCGCGCCGCCTGCCACAGCCGCTGCAGGGGCGGACAGAGGAACTTTTTCCAGGAGTGCGGGCCGACAACGTAGCCGAATAGAGCGTGGTCCTGGCGGCGTTTCAGACGATACTTTCCGCCAGCCTGCTCGTCTGTCCAACCCGAAGGGAGATCTTCGGTCGAAGTCAGGTGGTCGTAAACAATCGCGCCATCGCGAAGCGTCGGTCCGACGACCTCATAGCCCTGGTTGACCAATACTTGGAGCAGTTGCTCCAGGTGCTCGCTCTCCACAACAAAGCTGTCCCCGACGTGCAACGGCTCTGCGGCTCGCAGTGTTGGCACGACCACCACCTTCCATGTTCAGCTTAGAGACTCGTACATCTGGCGTCGGTGACGTAGGTCACGTTGTGCTGTCGCTATGGCGACGAGGGGGAGACTTAATGGTTTACAGTCTGATCGGGAACAAAGCGACCAGAATCCGCCTCGAAGTCGGGGATGAGCTGGCAGATAAACCATTTTGCACCACCCTGTGATCTCCAGCAGGATGAGGGCAGCCAGTCCACTTTGCTTTGCAGGAAGCGCCGTTTGTTTGGCCCTTTAGCGAGCTAACTGGAAGGCAAGTCCTATCCAGGTGGCCGCGATCATCAACACCAGTCCCGGAACTACCTGCGCGGCAAAGCGCCGCCCGCCAGACACACTGGCAAATACAAGCTTGCTTACGGTGTTAGTGGTGAGCCCCGCCAGAATTGGTACTACGGCTTCCCGTGCCGCCATCTTATTCGCCGCTACCAGGGACCCGACTGAGACTGCAGCCGAGTGGGTATCGGCAAACCCCGCGATGGCAGCTGCCGCCAGCACGCCCCTTTCCCCAAACCACGCATTCAGTGCGGCCGACAGCAAGAGCACCACGGCCATCGTCGCGCCGAGACCCAGGGCGGTCTTGAGGCTGAACGCGTGCCCGAGATGCGTGTGCTGCGACACTCGATGCCGAGCGCTTAGGAACATCAGTAGTGCGCCGTAGGCGGCGGCGGCAATCCCCGCCGCAGTTAGCGGAACACGCAAAAGCGTGAGGACGGGCGGGCTGATTGCCGCCAGCACCAGTACCATCTCGATTATTGTGGCAACATTGGAGAGCACCGCGCCGGCCACGGCAGGGCGCACCAGCGCCGGTTCGTGCGCAACTCGTTCACCCATCGCACCGATAGTTGCCGTGCTGGAAACAAAGCCCGATGCAAAGCCGGCCACCGGAAGCCCGAAGCGAGCACCCACCAGCCGGACGGCGATGTATCCGCCCGCGCTAATGGCGATCATTAGGATCACGATTTTCCAGATGGTACGCGGATTAATTGCGCCAAACGGCCCCAGGTAGTGGTTGGGCGTGAGAGGCAATACAACGAGGACGGCGGCCACAAAGATGAGCGCGTCGGTTAACTCCTGTTGACTGAGTACGGCGCGAACGAAGTGGTGCAGGGGGGTGCGCGCCGCAAGTAAGATGGTCACCACAACGGCGATGCCGGAGGCAACCGCAATCTCACGCTGGGCCAGTCCGCCCAACAGCGCGGTCAGCAACAGCGCGGTTTCCGAGGTGAGCCCCGGGTCCTTATCATGGCTCCGCCAGTAGGCGACGGCGCAAAAACCGGCCAGCGCCAGGGTCGTCACCGCGAGCAGGGTTTCGCCGCCCAGTCGATAGCTGACCCCACCCAGCAGTGCTGCTATGGCAAACGTGCGGATCCCCGCGGGCGAACGTCCCGAACCTTCTCCCTTTCGGCGTTCGCGTTCCGCACCCATCAAAAGGCCAATCGCCAGTGCGGCGGCCAATCGAAAGGCTGGCCCCTCGATCGTCAGCATGGGGGTGATACTAGCACCGGTAAGGAAGAGCCGGCAGTGACCTGCAACCGTTGATCGCACACAAAAAATGAGGTCCGTGCGGCAGGAGAGTGGGCCGAGTGTGGAAGCAGAAATCCTTTTCGGCGTGGTTCGGCTTTACTTCGCGTACCGATTGCGTTCGACACCTGAGGGACCGAAGGCCGTTCCGTTAGCCGGAACGCCCCCTTGGACACCTGAGCGCGCCAGAGGACGCAATGGAAGGTACGGTCAGGCGCGAGCCCGGGAGATGGTGTTTTGCCCCAAGCTGGCAACGTGAACCTATGGATTCGGCGAGCTTCGTATCATCCACTTCCGAGCTCTCTCGGAAGCCTGGTGAACGCGCGCCGATAACCCCGGAAAATGCTTCTGCAACTTCTTGAGCAGGTTGTGGGCCCATACGTATTCGCTCGACAGAATCACCAGGCCAATGAACAGAAACAATACGCCCTGCAAGATCGGCAGAACGAGGCCGGCAATTCCCAGAAGGACGAATCCCCAGCCGGTCAGCAATATCAACCACCGCTTGCGTTTCAAATTCAACTTGTCCCTTCCGAAGTTTGGGCCGCACCTTCCCCGCGATGTGGGATGAACCTTGGTTACGGCCATCAAGGTCGAGCGTGCCCGGCCAGATGGTCCGCCACACTTGCTCCCTGGTGTGCCGCCAGGATCAGCCATACCGAGCAGGCGACGTAGACCAGGCCGAAAACAATGGAGGTCACGAGCAATGCCGTCGGCTGCATTCTAACGCGAAAAGCCCTCCCGACCAGCAACGCAGTCGCAAACAGCATCGTGCTGGCCACAAAAGTACTCACCGCGAGAATGAAAAGATTGCGTTGATGTTCCAGTGCTTGGACTGCGCCTTGGCCGCTCCGAAGGGCTTCGGTTGCCGGTTGAGTCTCCAGGAGTCCAACGAACAGGGAGGACGCGCCCAACACGATCAGCATCACGACGGGAATGATGAACGCAGGATTGCTGTCTTTGCGCAAGGCATTTGCCGCCAGTAACAAAGGTGTGACCAGCACACAAGCGAGGGGCAGATCGATGGCCAACAGGTGCAGCGTGCCATAGGAAAGTGGCTGATACATAGAACCTCCTTTCCGCAGGGTCGAGTGGCCAATGTGTCGTGAACCAGTTCTGATTGCCGAACGCGGGTGGTTACGCGTGGAGAACCATCGTATTCCGAACTAACCAAAGCTGGAAAATCGTGTGCACGGTTCCACCTTTGCCGCCAACAGTGTCTCGATCCACCCGTGTCGCTCGCAACTGGTGCGCCAAACGGTTACCGCATTTCCGAGATTCAAAGTGACGCGTCTGGCCGAAAAGCAGGACGGAAATTGAGTTGATGTTCCAGTTTTTGAACGGCTTAGTGAATCTGTCAAAAAATTTGTACACAGGGCTGGAAAGCTGGAGATTGCCGCAGGTGGGAGCACCTCCCATAACATGCGAAAACCTGCCAATTTGGCACAAAGATATAGGTCCGAATTGGTTGGACAAACAGAGTGGAGCGCGATTTGCAACAACCTCAGGGGCTAGGCGACTGGGTGCTGCAATCAAGTGCGCCCAGCCGTAACAAGGAGTCGCCGGAGTAATCCATACCATTATTGGAAATGAGGCCTGCCTATGACGGTACTCAATGACCGCGCTCAACTCGCTTGTGCTTGTCCCTCTTGAGGTGAAAGTAGCGGATGAGGCGGCATGGTCCGAACTGGTCTACCGCCTGAAATCGGCACATGCCGAGGAACGTCTTATTGCTTTGGAAGAAGCCTCCGATTTGCTCCGGGCGGCTATCGCCAGAGGCGAACTGGACGGCGAGTCGGCGAACCGGTGCATGATCGCCTTATTTACTGCCGCTGCCGCCATTGGGGATGGGATTCCCTGGATCTCCGCTTCACGCTTCACCTGTGACTGTTGAGAGGAGTAGTCGATGGTTTCCAAGTGCGCAAACCCGCTGTGTTCCACCCCCTTTCGTACTTTGAAAAAGGGGCGGCTGGTCGTACTCCATTTGCGCCAGCCGGTAATAAAAGGGATCGGAGCCGAAATCGACGTGAAAGATTTCGAACCCTTTTGGTTGTGCGAGCAGTGTTGTGATCGCTTCACGCTTGTGGTGAAGCCGGGCAGAGAGTGTGTTTGCGTGCCGAAGCCTTCTATCACCAATGAGCGTGCTCAGAACCAGCCGGTGACTCTCGGCCCGGAATTCTGACTGGCGGCGGTGCTTTCGGTATCGAGAGGATCGTCGCCAATTTCAACTGTGCTCGCTTGTTCAAGCGACCTCCGTCACCGCCTACAAGGTCACTGGAGCGCTACCCTGACACGGAGCTTTGACCCGGCCCCGAATCGACCGTTGGCTGAGGAATCCCAGCAACCGACGGTCGCAAAGTGATGCGCATTTCATGTCCCTACAAGAAGCGATCCCTGTCAAAATACCGATCTCGACTTCCCGCGAGACATACATCGCGATAGTGACCGCGATTGCGATCGCTTCACACCTGGTTCTTAAATATCTGACCCATCTGCCCCGATTGGACTATTTAGCTCCTCTATTTGTCGCTCTGGCGGTCGGCGGAATTCCAATTCTCGTGACGTTAGGCAAGAAGCTCTGGGTGCGGGAGTTTGGCTCGGACTTACTGGCCGGAATCTCCATTTTGGCCTCCGTTCTGATGGGCCAGTACCTCGTGGGAGCGATTATCGTTCTGATGCTTTCGGGCGGAGCGGCCTTGGAACAGTTCGCAACACGCAGGGCGTCTTCGGTTCTGGACGCGTTGGCCAAGCGCATGCCGCAAATTGCGCACCGCAAACGTGGAACATCGGTCGAGGATGTAAAGCTGGATCAGGTTCACATAGGCGATGAACCTCATCGTGTTACCCCACGAGATCTGTCCGGTTGACGGAGTAGTCGTGGAGGGGCATGGGGTGATGGATGAGTCCTATCTGACGGGCGAGCCGTTTGAGATCTCGAAGACTCCGGGGTCGAAGGTTCTGTCCGGAGCGATCAACGGCGACATGGCGCTGACCATCGAAGCCGAGAAGCTGGCGGTGGATTCGCGTTACGCCAAGATCATGCAGGTGATGGAGCAGACGCAGGAGAAACGCCCGCAGCTCCGCCGCATTGGAGACCGATTGGGGGCATGGTACACACCCCTGGCCGTGGGCCTGGCTGGACTGACGTGGCTGGTTACCGGGGACTCCATGCGTTTTCTGGCCGTGGTCGTCATCGCCACGCCATGTCCTCTCATTCTGGCGATTCCGGTTGCAGTCATTGGCGCTATCTCCCTCTCCGCGAAGCACAGCATCATCATCAAGAATCCCGCGGCCTTGGAGCAGATTACAACTTGTCGCACGCTGATCTTCGACAAGACAGGGACGTTGACTTACGGCAAGCCTCAAATGACAGAGGTGTTGTGCGGGCCTGGTTTCACGCAAGATGAGGTCTTGCAGGCAGCTGCCAGTCTTGAGCAATTTTCCAAGCACCCGCTGGCCGGCGCGGTGGTGCAGGCAGCAGCGCAACGCAAAGCTGGCTTACTGGAAGTCAGCCAGATGCAGGAGAAACCCGGAGAAGGCCTGCTCGGCGTGGTTGCTGGTAGGAGAGTGCGTATCACCGGGCGCGGCAAAGTAGACCCTAAGCTGCTGCCGTCACTGCCTCCGCTTGCTTCAGGATTGGAGTGCCTCATTTTTATAGACGATCGTTATGCCGGAGCTTTTCGCTTCCACGATGCGCCTCGTCAGGACACGAAGCCCTTCGTCCACCATCTGAACCCCAGTCATCAGGTCAACCGAGTTCTACTGGTCTCCGGAGACCGAGAGTCGGAGGTCCGCTACCTGGCGCAGGAAGTCGGCATCACTGAAGTGTATGCAGGACAGACCCCGGAGCAGAAGGTCGCAATCGTGGAGGCGGAGACTAAGCGGGCGCGCACCCTGTTCATCGGGGACGGAATTAATGACGCTCCGGCACTTATGACGGCGACGGTAGGGGTTGCCTTCGGTTCCAACAGTGACATCACCTCCGAAGCGGCCGACGTTGTGATTCTTACCACCTCGCTGGGCAAAGTGGACGAGCTTATTCATGTCAGCCACCGGATGCGCTCAATCGCACTGCAGAGCGCCGTGGGAGGAATGGCGGCCAGCGTCGTCGGCATGATCGCGGCTGCGCTTGGGTACCTGCCTCCGCTTGAGGGAGCCATCCTGCAGGAGATCATTGACTTGGCGGCAGTAGTGAACGCCGTTAGAGTAGCGCTCCCCACCAGGGACTTAGTCGACTTTTGAAGCCATGACCGGCTGACAACGATACCAGGATCTTGATGAAATCAAGAATACGTTCGCCAGACCGTGACGCTAATCTGCAGCCACGATCCGGAGGCCTTCACAATCGCATGGTCAGGTGATGGAGGACGGCTACAATGGTTATGCCTCCTTCTCAGCATCCTGTCGAATCGCTGAGGGACGGCAACATTCGCAAGCATGCTGTCC
Source organism: uncultured Acidobacteriaceae bacterium (assembly GCA_963763725.1). Lineage (GTDB taxonomy): Bacteria > Acidobacteriota > Terriglobia > Terriglobales > Acidobacteriaceae > Bog-257. The sequence goes on along the minus strand of CAVXQI010000002.1, from coordinate 12,506 downwards.
GGGTAAATGTCCAGGCAGTTGGCAAATAGACATGAATACAGATCTAGAACGAGGCCCGCGACCAATGCTGCAGACATTGGGATCGTTCAAGCGGCAGCAGTCAACGCTGGCCATCCTCAATTTGACTGCACTCGCGACATTACTTCTGATTCATACATTCTTCGCCAATCACTTCGGACTGCCAACCCCAACGCTGGTCATCATGTTGGCTGTTGCCTTTCTGTTGCGTGCAGTTGAGCTGACCTGGGTCCAAGCGCGGACATCGCCGCTGATCCCATTTTGGTCTGCAGATCCTGACATCAGGCTCCGTTGTTCTTAATTTTGTGCTTGCGTTTACCGCCGCGCTACTGACGAATCGTCCAGATGCACAGTACTTCGTCCTCCTGGCAATGCCAATCATCGAGGCCGCCTTCACCTTCTCGCTGTTCAGCACATTGGGGATCACCATCGTCGCTGGAGCGCTGAACTTTTTGTGGATTGTGTTGTATGTGTGGCGGCACGGGCGAATACTGCCGACCGAATACTTCGAAGCAGGCACCATATCGTTAATCTATGGTTTTGTCGGCGTTCTGGTATGGATGCTGGTGAATGATCTGCGGGCTAATCAGGCCGAGCTGGTGCGAAACATATCCGAGCTTGAGGAAACGCGAGAGCGCTTGCTGATTGAAGAAAAGCTGGCCGCTGTGGGAAGGCTGTCGAGCGCAATCGCGCATGAGATCCGAAATCCAGTAGCGATGATCTCCAGCTCGCTGGCCACCGCCACGCGTGGAGCGGTTGACCCCGAGCAACGCGCGATGATGTTCGACATCGCAGCCAAGGAGGCCACGCGTCTGGAGCAACTGACGAATGACTTCCTGGCTTACGCTCGACCACGTCCTCCGGCGAAGTCGGTCAACAATGTTGCGGACCTGCTGGCCTACGTTGCCGACTTGTCGCGCGCGCACGCGGATTCCAAGAGCGTCAGCGTGGCTGTGAACGCACCTGCCGAGTTGCTGTGCGATTGTGATCCCGCAGGACTTCAGCAACTACTGTTGAATTTGGTGATGAATGCCATTGACGCCTCTCCGCCACTTGCAACCGTCACTCTGAGCGGAAAGGAAGCCACTGGCCGGGTCCTGATCGAGGTAGAGAACCGGGGAGAGGCCATCGCTCCCGATGCAGCTGGGACGTATCTTCGAACCATTCTTTACAACTAAGCCACGGGGAACCGGTCTGGGATTGGCCATTGCGCGGACCATTGCCCGCAGCCAAGGCGGAGACGTCACCCTGACAGCGAACGGCCCTGAATGCATCAGATTTTCCGTCAATTTGCCTGCCACGGCTGAAGTGTCAATGGAGATGGTAAAACTTTAAATATGGCGAGAATACTAGTCGTAGACGACGAACCACACATGCGGAGGATTCTTGCGACGAACCTGCAGCAGGACGGGCATGCTGTGTTCGAGGCGGGCGGGGTTGAAGATGCTCGCAAGAAGATTGCCAGTGGTGAATACGACGCAGTAATCACCGATCAGAAGATGCCCGACGGGACCGGTCTGGATGTTCTGCGGCTAGTACAGCAGGATGACCCGACGGTTTCGGTTGTCTTTCTCACGGCCGTGGGAAGTATTGAGCTCGCGGTAGAGAGCATGCGGGGAGGCGCCTTCGACTTTCTCACAAAACCTTTTCTGCCCGAGGCGTTACGCGCGACGGCTCACCGCGCTGACCGACCACACCCAACTCTTGCGGGAGAACATCCGGCTCAAGAATGCAGTTGTTCGACTGGAGGGATCGGCGGAGATTGTGGGCCGAAGCGCGGGAATCCAAAACGTTCGGGACCAAATTGCCCGTGTAGCTGCGACCGACGCAACGGTGTTGATAACGGGTGAGACCGGCACGGGGAAGGAGCTGGTGGCTCGAGCGATCCACAAGAGCAGCCCGCGGGCCGCAAAACCGTTTATCGCCGTCAACTGCGCGGCGCTTTCGGAATCGCTCCTGGAGAGTGAGCTTTTCGGGCATGAGCGGGGAGCGTTTACGGGAGCCGACCGCGCCCGTGAAGGACTGTTCGAGGCGGCTCATCAGGGCACTCTGTTTCTCGATGAGATCGCGGAATTATCCACAGCGGCGCAAGCCAAATTGCTTCGCGTGCTTACCGATGGTCAAGTTACCCGGGTCGGCTCCACCCGGCCCCGAGAGTGTAGATGTCCGCGTACTCGCTGCAACTCATCGCGATCTCGAAGCACGCGTGCGTGAGAACTTGTTTCGCGAGGACCTCTATTATCGGGTGGCCATATTTCCTATCGCCATACCGCCCTTACGCGAAAGGCCTGAAGATATCGCAGAATTGTGTGAGCTCTTTCTACGGCACGTCGCAGTTGAGTTGAAGCTTCCCAAACACCGATTGTCGCAGGAAGCGCTCGACACATTGCTGGCTTACCAGTTTCCGGGAAACATCCGTGAGCTGCGGAACCTGATCGAGCGCGCATGTATTCTGGCGAGCGACGAGGAAATCGGCGCTTCGGCGTTTGCTGGCACCGGCCCGGTGGGCGAGAAGCCAAGAAGATCTCTGGCAATGAAGTCGAGCGGAGAAGCGGGCGAGACTGAGTGGATAGAGTCTTTGCCGGATAGTGTCGACTTACGAGCCCTGGTCAGCTCGATCGAAAAGAAGTTGATTGAACGTGCCCTGCGTTCCACAGGTGGCGCCCAAGCCGAAGCTGCGCGGCGGCTGGGATTATCCCGCAGCGACCTTTCGTACAAGCTCAGTAAATACGATTCGAAGGCCGCTGCTGAATAGCTTAATCGCGATCGGCGGCCTCTGATCCGCCGGCTGCTGCGCTGCGCCTGTTTGCTTCCGTCTCTCCCACTGGGAGGGGAGAAGACTTGACTGCGGCTTTGACGCCGAACTCATGGACCAGGCGTCCCCCATTGTGAGCGGTGTTGGTCAGCAGCAGCACACCCGCTGCGTAAAAGAGCAAGAAGACCAATGGCAATGTAGTGGAAATAAGTCTGCCCGAAACCCTTCCCATCATGCGTGGAACGAAGAGTATGGCCGCGAAAACTACCGTCAGGACGGAGAAGGTGATGCGGGTGGCTTCAGCCAGCTCCTCGTGACGCTCCAGGACTGCGTCGATTTGTGGAGTTCGCTCCGCTATTCTACCCGCCGCCTCGCCGCTGGCGACTGCCAGGAAGGTCCCCAGTGTCCCCGCAATCATCAGCCCCAGGGCAACATAGAGTATCGTTCGACCCCTCTCTGGTGGACGCAGCGCCCCGACCACGATAAGGAACGGTACGACCAACAGCAAAGCGATTGGGAAATGGATGATGAGGGGGTGTAAAGCATCCCAACTCGGAATTGGTGGAAACTGAATCATGACAGATCACCTCGTGTAGCTGCGTACTTGCGTCAATATGGTTTTTATCGTTCTCGGCGGGCCGCACCTGTGCTCTAAGCGACAGCTACGAACTTTTCCTTCGCGCTGAAGCAGGTGTGGCACTTGGCAAAGTCTAGATTTGTTGTAGTAAATCCACACACCGTGCACACATAGTAGGTCGTCTTTCCTCGCATGTTTTCCAGATTATTGAATGCCTCCATGAACAGCTTGGCATGTTCCGCTTCTGCGTTGCGCGCGTAATTAAAGGTTCTAAAAGCATCGTTATTACCCACGGCGCGCGCCTGCTTATAGAAATCGGGATACATGATGTCGCGCTCGTAGGTTTCGCCCCTGCACCGCAGCTTCCAGGTTTTCTTTCGTTGACTTCACTACCGGGCTGTCAATTTTGGCCTGCGCAGAACCTCCGAGCTTCTTGATCTCGGCTAAGTGATTCGCGGCGTGGATTTCCTCGGCGCGGGCTGCGGCTCGGAAGAGGCTTGCAACCCCGCGCGTAGCCTTCCTGATCTGCTTTGAGGCAAAAGCAAGATATCTTGCGTGAGCATTGCTCTCGCCGTTGAAGGCGGTTTGCAGGTTCTCTAGCGTGCGATCGGCGGTTGGAGAGCTCTGAGTTGCATGGGCAGCAATCACAGTTACGAAAAGCAAGAGAGTTAAAACGAAAATACTGGCTGAGTTCTTCATATGTATTCTCCGTCAGTGAACATGGGAACAACTGTGTCGATCCACGCTTGGCGAACGCAAGTTGTGTGCCAGACGCTTACCGCTTCGCGAATGTTCAAACTGACGTAGTTAGGTCGCCAGCTGCCCGGGGGTTTGATTACAGGGGCGTTCAAGTTTTTGAACAACCCGACGAATCTGTCAAAAAACTCCGACGCAGAGATTAGGAGCCTGCAATTCCGCAAAACATCGTAAGTCACTCTGGCGAGGCAGGAACGCCAACTGGTCTGAGACTCAGCTTGAATGGCAATAAAAGCCAGCGGAATGGAAGGACATTTGCAGTAAACGCCGGTGGAGAACACGTGCTTAAGCAGTTTGAACCCTTGGCAACAAATTATAAGGAGAATGTGATGACGAAGGATACTAAGAGAAAGCCGCCGGTGACTGTTATGCCCGATTCCCGTACCGACGAGGAGACGACCCGGGAACGGGCGTACGAAATCTACCTAGAAGCGCGGGATGGAAGACGGACATGATCTTGAGGACTGGTTTCGCGCTGAGGAAGAGCTGTCGGGAAAAGCACGCGCTGTCGCAGCGTGACTTCCCCGGCTCATCGCGAACGGCGGGTGCCGTGACTTGTCCCCTCGGCATTCGCCACCCACAATCGAAAGAGATAGGAGTTCTGCATGAAGTCCATCTGGCCGTGCCTACGGCTGCCATCGCTTGCTCTTTCCGGCTACCCTCGCACACGTAAGAGCCCAGTCGCCACGCCCCGGCACGGAAGCGATCATTGGTATCAAGCTGCGCCCGGAGGTGTCGGATGAAAGCGGCGAAATGCACGACTCATATCAAGCTAAAGAACATTCTGCTTGCGACGGACCTATCCGAGGCAAGCATGCACGCAGCGCGATACGCCATTTCGTTGGCCACTCAAAACAGCGGAAAACTCTATGCCGCGCACGTCATTGCCCTCGATGCTTTCGTTCTTGCCCATCCTGAAGCTCTAGATCGGTTTCTGAAGGACGCCAATGACTACGCGGAATGTGCTTTGGACGAACTGCTTGCAACCGCGAGGAGGCATGGACTCTCTTGCCAGACCCTGGTCGGCATGGGAGATATAACCAACGTGCTACGCGAGTTCGTAGAGAAGTATGAAGCAGATTTGGTGGTTGTAGGCACCACTGGTCGCGCAGGATTGGGAAAAGTGTTCCTTGGGTCAGTAGCTGAGGACATCATTCGAGATGCACCCTGCCCCGTGCTAACCGTCGGGACAAAAGCCGCCGACATGCCCGCGCCAGATATGCTAAACATCCTTTGCGCGATCGACTTCTCGCAAGAATCTCTGCATGCTTCAGAATATGCCTTTTTCCTGGCACGGGAGCGCAAAGCACACCTTACGCTGCTACATGTTGTCGGGGGCCCAATGGATGAGCCTCCCTCTCATGCTGCACAACTGCTCAGCCACGCCCTGCGAGACCTGGTCTCCCTGCAAACCGAACTTTGCTATGAGCCTCAGATCGTAGTTACCGCCGGGCGGGTGGCCGATCACATTCTAGAGTTTGCAGCCGCACGGTCTGCACATTTGATTATTATGGGAGTTCGAGGGGTAGGAGCTTTGGCTTCGCAAGCCAGCCGTTTTGGTTCCATTGCTCATGAAGTGATCGCACGCGCGCCCTGTCCAGTTCTTACGACCGGCGCGGGGAAAAGCAGTCCCATCACCGATTTTGCTTCAGATCACTGAGACTACTTGGCTGGGGGAAAGACCACCCCGCTGGTTTCGGCGGACGGCCGTAAAGTCCGCCGGTCACCCGCCCCTGTGCGGATGATCACTGTGTCACAGGACAACTTTCAGGGAACATGGAAGGTTGGATTGTCTAACAAGAACTTGAGGAGAAGATTATGCTGGAAAGCGCAGTGAGTGAGCCGGAAGCCGGTACAGAAATACGTACATCGACTCCCAGGCCACTCCCGAAAAAGTCGAGTAAAGCATTCAATTCATTTCAGATCGCACAGGAGCAGTTCGATAAAGTAGCCGAATACCTCGGCTTGGATCCGGCCACCCGGGACCTGCTGCGCTACCCGTTGCGGGAGTTCCATTTCGCGATCCCGGTGCGAATGGACGACGGCGCCGTGAAAGTTTTTCGCGGCTTCCGGGTGCAGCATAACGACGCGCGTGGGCCGGGGAAGGGTGGTATTCGCTTCCATCCGCAGGAAACGATTGACACGGTCCGGGCACTGTCGATGTGGATGACATGGAAGTGCGCTGTGGTGGATATTCCGCTGGGCGGAGCTAAAGGTGGGGTCATTTGCGATCCTCACAACCTCAGCTTGCGTGAGCAGGAACAGATTTGCCGCGGTTGGGTACGGCAGGTGGCCAAGAACGTCGGACCGCTTTCCGATGTGCCCGCGCCGGATGTCATGACCAACGCTCAACACATGCTGTGGATACTCGACGAATTCGAACAGATCCATGGCGGCCGGTATCCCGGTTTCATCACCGGCAAGCCGGTCGGCATGGGCGGGTCGCTCGGCCGGACCGAGGCCACGGGCTACGGTGTCGTCTTTACCCTGCGGGAAGCTCTCAAGGAGTTAGGGATACGGCCGGAGAACACCACGGCCAGCGTGCAGGGATTTGGCAATGTGTCCCAGTACGCGATCGAACTCTACCAGCGATTGGGAGGGCGAGTGATTGCGGTCTCATGTTGGGACCAGGAAGACCAGTGCGCTTACACATATCGCAAGACTGATGGAGTCGATCTGAATCAACTGCTGTCGATTACCGACCGCTTCGGGGGAATCAACAAGCAAAAAGCCAAGGACTTGGGTTACGAACTGTTGCCCGGCGAGGCGTGGCTTGAGCAAAATGTCGAGATCCTGATCCCGGCGGCTATGGAGAACCAGATTACTGGCGATAACGTTGGCAAAATCAGCCCTCGCGTGCGGATCATCGTGGAAGGCGCCAATGGTCCGACAACCCCGCAGGCCGATGTTCAGATCAAGGAACGTGGCATCCTGCTGATCCCGGACTTCCTGGCCAATGCGGGCGGCGTAACCTGCAGCTATTTCGAGCAGGTGCAGAGCAACATGAACTACTTCTGGGAGAAGGACGAGGTGCTGGGAAAGCTCGACCTCAAGATGACCTCGGCGTACTTCGCGGTTTCGGAACTCTCTCGCCGGGAGAAGTTGTCCATGCGCGATGCGGCTTACGCGATTGCCATTGGCCGAGTAGCCAAAGCCTGCCACGACCGCGGCTGGGTATAGCGCTTCGGCCGCCGCGATTGTGTCAGTTTCGCCGATGCGGCGCGCCGCATCGGCAGTGACGGTGCCGGAGGCAGCAATGACCGATCTTAAATCCGGGGTTGCGGACCTTCCCGCGTTCGACCGGCATTTCTGGGACGGCACCTTTCGCTTCACGCGGATCGGAACGGGTGCATTGGGCGGTAAGGCGAGCGGATTGGCCTTTGCCATGGATCTGCTGGCCGAAACGATTGATGCCTCCACTTTCCCGGACATCGACGTCAACATTCCCACCATGGCCGTCATCGCGACGGACTGCTTTGACGAATTCATCGCGCGCAACCGCCTCGGGGAATTGCGCATTGAAGAATTACCGGATGACCACATCGGACATGCCTTTCAACAGGCCGATCTTCCTGTAGAGCTGCTGGGTGATCTCCGCTCCCTGATCGAGCAAGTCAAGACTCCGCTGGCAATCCGATCTTCCAGCTTGCTGGAAGATGCCCTCAATCGGCCGTTCGCTGGCGTATACGGGACCAAGATGATCCCGAACAACCAGTTTGATTCTGACACCCGCTTCCGGCGACTGACGGAGGCCATCAAGTTTGTTTACGCTTCCACGTATTTCCGGGAAGCGCGAGACTATATCAAGACAACCGGCCGCGATCCAAGCGAAGAGAAAATGGCCGTCATTATGCAGGAGGTTGTCGGCAGGCGGCATGGAGATCGCTTCTATCCCGATCTGTCGGGGGTGGCGCGCTCCTACAACTTTTATCCGATAGGACCGGCTCTTCCTGAGGAGGGCGTGGCCAGCCTGGCTCTTGGTCTTGGTAAGACGATCGTTGACGGCGGAGTGTGCTGGACGTTCTCGCCCGCCTACCCGAAAAAGCCTCCACCGTTCGGCTCGGTGGGGGAGATGCTCCGCGGTACGCAGACGGAGTTCTGGGCGGTGAACATGGGCAAGCCGCCCGCGTATGATCCCGTCAGCGAAACTGAGTACCTGGTGACAGCGGGCTTGAAGGAGGCCGAGGCTGATGACGTGCTTCGCTTTCTGGCTTCGACGTTTGACCCGGCGCGCGATCGCGTAGTCCCCGGCTTAGGCGCGCATGGCCCCCGCATTCTGGACTTCGCTCCCCTGCTAGTGCTGGAGCAGTTCCCGATCAACCCTCTGATCAAGACGCTGCTGAAAACGGCGGAGAACGCACTCGGGGCCAACGTCGAGATTGAATTTGCCGTGACCATTCAGGAGAGTCGAGATGAACCGACCCGGGCGCGGCTTGGATTTCTTCAGGTCCGTCCCATGGTGGTGTCAGAGCAGATCGTGAATGTCAGCGTCGAGGACCTCTCCGATCCACGGGCGATCCTGGCATCGGACATGGTGATGGGCAACGGCATTAGCGACGATATTCACGACATTGTATTTGTGCGGCCGGAGAACTTCTCCCCCATGCAAACGCCCGTGATTGCACAGCAGTTGGACCTGATCAACCGGCAGCTCGCGGAGCAGCACCAGCCATTCCTGCTGATTGGTTTTGGCCGCTGGGGCAGCTCGCATCCCTCACTCGGCATTCCCGTGGTCTGGAGCCAGATATCGGGAGCGCGGGCGATTGTTGAGGCTACACTACCCGAGATGAACGTGGAGCTCAGCCAAGGTTCACATTTCTTTCATAATTTATCGAGCTTTCGGACCAGCTATTTCATGGTGCGCCACGACGGGCCCTTCGCCATTGATTGGGACTGGTTAAACCGTCAGCCCATCGTGCAAGAAACTGAGTTTGTTCGCCAGGTGCGCCCTGCCAGTACACTGACGGTTTGGGTTGATGGTCGATCCCGGCGCGGTGTTGTACTGTCAGCCGGGCGAACGCCAGCCGGCGAGAAGGAAAAATGATCCGAGACGAAACCCAAGTCGGGGTAATCCTCCGCGAGTTGCAGGAGCGCGCCAAGGAATTGAACTGTCTCTACCAGGTGGATGAGCTGCTGAATCGTGCAGACCTTACTCTGGAAGAAATCTTCCGCGGAATGGTCGATGTGCTTCCCCCGGGGTGGCAGTACCCGCACGACTGCCAGGCGCGAATCATCTTCGAAGATCAGGTAATCCAGCCGCCGGATTTTGTTTCCGCACCTTGGGTGCAGAGCGCCAACATCGTCGTCCAGGGCGAGATAGTCGGCAGGATGGAAGTCTCGTACCGGACGCAGATGCCCAAGTCGGACGAGGGGCCCTTCCTCAAGGAGGAGCGAAAGCTGATCGAAACCATCGCCGAACGCACTGCCAACCACATTATGCAACGACGATTGAAGACAGCATTTGAGGGGCTGTCTGCGGCGGCCGGTGGTCTGGCGAGCGACAAGGGAGAGTGGCGGGTCGTTCTTGAATTCCTGCGCGACACCGACCCAGTTCTGTTGCGGCGAATTTCGCGCAAACTGATCAATCACCTGAGCTGGGGCGGAGTGCAGGAGGCCAAGGAACTATTGCAGCGAGGCGGTGGCCCGGCCCTGGCCGCGGCAGACAATGCCGGCGACGAAAATCGGCCTCTCCGCCGTGACGTTCCGGCCGAGTCGGTTGACATCACGACGGAGGCGTTTCGCATTGCCAGTCAGCACCTCAGTGAAAGCGAGATCCTGAGCTGCGTTACCACCTGGATTAAGGAGGAGAAGTCCAGCTTCCTGGTGCGGACCCTGGAGAACCTGGCCACGTCCTTGGGAGAAGTTATAGAAGCGATCGAACGTTACCAGCACGTCGCCATCGACGAGAGTGAGCTTTCGCTTTCGACGCAAAAGGGTCTTCGAGTGTCGCTCATTCGGCGATTTTTCTCCGAGAATCTTGAGTTCATCAACATTGCCAAGAACTTTATCGAGGTCAAAGACTTTTACGATCTTCTGGGAAGGATCATCTTTCCCCCTGGTTGTCACGGAAAGCTTGGAGGCAAGAGCGCCGGACTGTTCCTGGCCAAGAAGATCATGGAAAAAGCTCCAGAGGCCAGCGGGGAGCTGCGTCAGGTGAAGGTGCCCCGAACCTGGTACATCACCTCGGACTGGATCCTGAACTTCGTCCACCACAATGAGTTGGAGGATGTGCTGAATTGGAAGTACATGGAGATTGATCAGGTGCGGCAGGAATACCCGCACCTCGTGGCTCTCTTCAAGAGTTCGTCATTTCCCTCGGAGCTGGCCAAGGGACTTTCGCTGGCCCTCGATGAACTGGGCGACCGTCCGTTGATCGTTCGTAGCTCGAGTCTTCTTGAAGACCGCGCCGGATCGGCGTTTTCCGGCAAGTACAAGAGTCTCTTTTTAGGCAACCAGGGCAGCAAGGACGAGCGGCTGACGGCGCTGATGGACGCGGTCGCCGAAGTGTACGCGTCGATCTTTGGACCCGATCCCACGGAGTACCGGGCGGAGCGCGGTCTTCTGGATGTTCATGAAGAGATGGGCCTCATGATCCAGGAAGTCGTAGGCCAGAAGGTCGGCAAGTACTTCCTGCCCGCGTGCTCGGGCGTTGCCTTCAGCAACAACGAGTTCCGTTGGTCTGCCCGAATCAGTCGCGGCGATGGATTAGTGCGCCTCGTGCCTGGATTGGGAACCCGCGCGGTCGACCGCGTGATGGATGACTATCCTGTACTAATCGCACCGGGACAACCCAACCTGCGGGTCAACATTACGGTGGAGGAGGTGCTCAAGTACTCGCCTAAACGCGTCGACGTAATTAACCTGGAGACCAATGCGTTCGAAACCGTGGATTCGGTGGAACTGCTTCGCTACTGTGGCGCCAGGTATCCGCAGATTCGCCATTTTGTGTCGGTCATCGAGCATGATCGCATTGAGCAGCTCGTTGGTCCAGTTCCCGACTTTAGCACACGCGACGTAGTTTTCAGCTTCGAAGGTCTGATCCGGAAGACGCCGTTCGTGGCGCGCATTCGCGAGCTGCTGACTCTTCTGCAAGCCAAGCTGGGCACCCCAGTGGATATCGAGTTCGCCTACGATGGGCAAGATTTTTATCTCCTGCAGTGCCGGCCACAAAGCTACAGTGGCGACGCCGTCCCAGTCGCGATACCGCAGAATCTGCCGGCCGACAAGGTCGTCTTCTCCGCTAACCGCTTCGTCTCGAATGGCAAGGTACCGGAGATCACGCACATTGTTTATGTGGACCTGGAGGGCTACAGCCAGCTTTCCGACCTGGGGGCAATGCGCGATATCGGACGCGCGGTAGGGCGATTGAACAAGTTGCTGCCGAAGCGACAGTTTATCTTGATCGGCCCCGGACGCTGGGGGAGCCGCGGGGACATCAAGCTCGGCGTTCCGGTCACCTACTCCGACATCAACAACACCGCGATGCTGATCGAAGTCGCGCGGCAACGAGGAAACTACCTGCCGGATCTATCTTTCGGCACCCATTTTTTTCAGGACTTGGTGGAAGCTTCGATTCGCTACCTGCCGCTCTATCCGGACGATCCTCAAACAACATTCAAAGAAGAGTTCCTGCGCCGCTCCCACAGCGTGCTTGAGGAACTTCTTCCGGAGTTTGCGCACTTGGCGGATACCCTGCGCGTTATCGATGTGCCGAAAGAAAACGGTGGCCTGATCTTGCGGGTGCTGATGAATGCAGAACTGGACGAGGCCGTGGCCTTCCTCTCGCCTCCACGGCAACGCGACGGACAGCCTGAATCGGACATCGAGGTGGTTGATCGCACAGGCGAAGAACACTGGCGCTGGCGCTTTCGGATGGCCCAGAGGATCGCCGCGCAGCTCGATCCCGAGCTGTTCGGGGTCAAGGCGTTTTACCTGATCGGCAGCACAAAGAATGCAATCGCTGGCCCGGCAAGCGATATCGATCTATTGTTGCATCTGCACGGCAGCGAGGAGCAGAGGAGAGAATTGCTGCTCTGGCTCGAAGGATGGAGCCGTTGCCTTAGTGAAATCAACTTCCTGCGAACTGGGTACCGTACGGAAGGCCTGCTCGACGTTCAACTGATTACGGACGCCGACATTGCAGAGCGCTCCAGCTACGCCGTAAAGATCGACGCCATCACCGATCCTGCGCGGAAGTTACCGATGAAGGATGCTTAGAGCAAAGCTAATGTTGGTATATCTGGTCCTGCAGGGGCACGGCTTCAGAGGCTGCCGAAGAAAGAACCAAGTTGGTAATCTCGGTCATTTGGACGAACGAAAAATCAATGGTTTACACACGAATTTCTTCACCAAATGAACCTCAAAAGTACTTTTTCAGCAGCCTCTTCAGCCGTGTCATCT
>CAVXQI010000001.1:0-33515 GCA_963763725.1 uncultured Acidobacteriaceae bacterium | reverse complement strand
CTAAGTCGAGTTCCACGATTGCCAGGGGAGCAAACTGAACGAGTGCTCGGAGGGAACGTTCGGGACTGCCAAACATGCGGACTACGCTTTCTTGGCACGTCTGTACGCAATTCGATCAGGGCGCAGATCGAGTTACTGTGTGCGCAATTTGCAGTATTCTCCTATACTCCGGGTGCTGGAGTTTGTGATCGCGATCACATAATAATGTGGATCGCCTCAGTCGCGATGAGGAGCAGCCCGGGATCAGCGCAGTAAACTGGCTTATGCGCCCACTGTTACGAAAGTACAGTAGCTCATTGCACTTTCGTCACTTGACAAACTATTCCTCCGGCTTACGCTCTCAACCAGGGCTCGTATCTTGCCCTATACCTGCCCGGGCGGCGACAAAGGATGCGACGCATCGCGATCCTGGACTCGCCGGTCAGCATCCCTGAAACTCTTATAGCGTAACTAGCTCGTGCAGTTCATATTCGCCTTTTATTCGCTTTAACGCGTTGCTCAGATGTATAATTCAGCGTCGGGATCCATGCGCCTACTGTCGCGAAAGCTCTTTTATTTACGGCGCCTGCCTCACTGACCCATCGCACTTTATCTCAAGCGGCTCTCCCGGATTTTTGCTGCGTCGGGACGGAGCCGCCAAGGAGCGGCATTCATGGCAGACGAAAGAACGGAAAAAGGCAAGGCTATCGACCTGGCTATGTCACAAATCGAAAAGCAATTCGGTAAAGGCTCCATCATGAAATTAGGGAGCAAGGGTGCGGTCGTCCCCATCTCCGTGATCTCCACGGGGCCATCTCCTTCGACGCGGCGCTGGGTATCGGCGGCTTTCCGCGCGGTCGTGTAGTCGAGATCTTCGGGCCGGAGTCTTCAGGTAAAACCACCATCGCATTGCAAGTGATTGGCGAAGCGCAGAAGCAGGGTGGCATGGCGGCCTTCGTGGATGCCGAGCACGCCCTCGACCCCATCTACGCGGCAAAACTGGGTGTGGATGTCGACAACCTGCTAGTCTCGCAACCCGATTATGGCGAACAGGCACTGGAGATCGCCGAGGCTTTGGTGCGGTCGGGCGCCATCGACGTGCTGGTGGTGGACTCCGTCGCCGCCTTGGTTCCCAAGGCCGAGCTCGACGGCGAAATGGGCGACAGTCATGTTGGCCTGCAGGCCCGCCTGATGTCGCAGGCGTTGCGGAAACTCACCGCCATCGTCGCCAAATCGCACACCTGCCTGGTATTCATCAACCAGATCCGCGAGAAGATTGGCGTGATGTTCGGCAATCCGGAAACCACTACCGGCGGGCGCGCGCTGAAGTTTTACTCTTCGGTGCGCATCGATATCCGCCGTATTGCCGCCATCAAAGATGGCGACCAGGTGGTCGGCTCGCGCACCCGGGTGAAGATCGTGAAGAACAAGACAGCCGCTCCCTTCCGGGAAGCCGAGTTCGACATGATGTACGGCGAAGGTATCTCGCGCGAAGGCGACTTGCTCGACCTGGCGGTCAATGGAAACCTGGTGGAGAAGTCGGGCTCGTGGTTCAGCTACAAGGGCGAACGCATCGGCCAGGGCCGCGAGAACGCCAAGCAGTTCCTGAAGGAAAACAAGGACATCACCGCGAAGATCGAAACTGACGTACGTAAGGCGCTCGGCCTGATCTCGGTGGAGGACAAGGCACAAGCGGCGGCCGCTAATGCAGAAGCCGCACCCAGTGCGACGCCCAAGGGTCCGGCGGGGCGGAAGTAAAGGCACCGTGCAAGCGAGGGATATCGCTTTTAGGCCGCAGGAGATCGATCGTGCCGCTTCGTGAGTTGGTATAGAGTCGCCACACACTAGCCGACGAGCGTCGGCCACAACTCTGAGCCGGGGCGTAGCGCGTGTGTGCGAACGCGTTCTAACTTGAAACGGTGGAACGATTGCACAAAATCAGAAGCCCCCAGGGGCGATATAACATTAGCCAGGGCGTGAGTCATGGGGTTAAGTGGGGAAAATTAGCGAGCTCCTTCAGGGACGACACAGCTCACACACACCCGTAAGCTCCGGGTCCAGCGGAGAACCTCTCTGAGCCGCGAGGCGCCGGCGCCGGTTTCGTAATAGCTCAAGGTCTCCGCGCACATCGTTTTTCCCCGATTGCCTCTTGACGCAACCCAGAATAAAATCATCCGGCATAGACTCCCGCCCTCCGAGGTCCCTTGAAGGATATCGTCGCCATCTATCCCGGATCGTTCGACCCGGTTACGAACGGACACCTCGACCTGATCCATCGTGGCAGCAAGCTGTTCGACCGGCTCATTGTGGCAATTGCACCCAACCTCGACAAGGGCGAAGCTCTGTTCAACATGAAAGAGCGAAAGGAGATGCTGGAAGCGATGACCTCCGAGCTGGACAACGTGACCGTCGATATTTTTGAGGGTTTGCTGGTCACATACTGCATTCAGAAAAATGCTAATGCAGTTCTACGGGGGATTCGCGCCGTCAGTGACTACGAGTTCGAGTTGCAGATGGCGCTCATGAACCGCAAGATGGAACCGCGTGTCGAGACCGTATTCATGATGCCCGCTGAAAAATATTCCTACCTAAGCTCGCGTATCGTGCGAGAGATCGCCAAATTCAGCGGTCCTCTAACTGGGCTCGTGCCGGAGTTGGTCGAGGAACGAGTTCGTCACAAAATCGCAGAGAAGTATGCGCTCGCCGGAAAGACACATCTCTTATGAAGGGCCAAACCATGACTGCTGCCGGAACCCAGCTCTCGTCGTTTCTGACCAACCGGATTCAACGCATCGAAGTTTCTGCCACCATGGCCGTGGTCGCGGAGGCCGAGAAGTTGCGTGCTCAGGGCGTAGACCTGGTGGACTTCGGAGCCGGAGAACCGCACTTCGTCACCCCTGCGCACATCAAGCAAGCGGCGATCGATGCGATTCATAATAACTTCACCAAGTACACTGCCGTCGGCGGCACGGCCGAGTTGCGTGACGCGATCGCGCAGCGCCACGCGGCCGATTTCGGCTCCGACTACAAGCGCGAAGATTGCATCGCCTCGGTCGGCGGCAAGCACGCGCTGTTCAACGCCATCCAGGTGCTGGTCGACCATGGTGACGAAGTCATTCTTCCGGTGCCGTACTGGGTTTCCTTCAAGGACATTGTCCGCTATGCGGGCGGCGAGCCAGTGTACATCCCCACGGATGAGAGGCACGACTTTGCGCTCACCGCGGAGATGGTCGAGCGCGCGATCACGCCGCGGACCAAGGTCATCGTCCTGAACTCTCCCGGCAACCCCTCGGGCGCGGTAATGAAGCCTGAGCACATTACAGCGGTATTGAAGCTGGCGCACGATCGCGGCATCTATGTTGTGTCCGACGAGTGCTACGTGTACTTGAACTTCACCGGACATTTGTTCTCGGCGGGGTGCGTTCACGAAGTGAAGGAGCGGCTCATCATCATCGGCTCGTTGTCGAAGACCTATGCCATGACCGGCTGGCGCCTGGGTTATGCGCTGGGACCGGCGCCCATCATCAGTGCGATGCAAAAGCTGCAAAGTCAAAGTACATCCAACCCTACCTCGATCGTGCAGAAGGCTGCGGTTGCCGCTTTGGCGGGTTCGCAGGAATGCGTAAGCGAGATGCTGACAGTTTATATTTCGCTGCGTGACAGAGTGGTAGCTGGCCTGCGCGGGATTCCCGGTCTGACTTGCGCCTCGCCGAATGGGGCCTTCTACGCTTACCCCAATGTCAGCCATTATTTCGAGCGCAGCGGATTGAACTCGGCATCCGATGTGGCGCGTAAGCTCCTGCACGAAGCGCACGTGGTGGTGGTTCCGGGGGAAGGGTTTGGTACACAAGACCACGTGCGGCTTTCATACGCGGTCTCAGACGAAAATTTGCAACGGGGGCTGGAGCGCATGCGCAAATTCTTCGCCAACGTGTAGGCTCATGTCGGAACTTTATCCACTCCTGTTGATGCCCATCTTCGACGAGCGGCCTTGGGGCGTACGCGATCTTCGTCCGATTTACACCCGAGTCGTGAAGCAGCCGATCGGCGAGAGCTGGCTGACTTGGGAAGACAACCGGGTAGCCAATGGGCCTCTGGCGGGGCGCACACTTGGCGAACTCTCGAAGCAATACCGCCGCGATCTGGTCGGTCAGGCCGCGTGTTTCGACGATCGCTTTCCACTGCTGGTGAAGTTCCTGTTCCCCGGAGACAAGTTGTCGGTGCAGGTCCATCCGGATGATGAGCAGGCGCACAAGATCGGCCAGCCGTGCGGAAAAACCGAATGCTGGTATGCGCTGCGGGCAGAGCCCGGGGCTAAAGTCGCTCTGGGATTGAAGCCTGGCGTGACTCTGGAGCAATTCAGGCAGGCGATTCAAGATATGCGCGCGGAAGAGTTGCTGAACTGGGTGGATGTTCATCAAGGGGACCTGCTTTACGTTGCTGCTGGAACCGTTCATACCATCGGAGGCGGGATGGTCCTGGTGGAGACGCAGCAGACCTCCGATACCACCTACCGCCTGTACGATTACGGTCGCGGCCGTGAACTTCATATCGCCGATGGGTTGGCAGCGACGAAACTGCAGACGATTGCAGGCAAAGTGGTTCCTCCTTCGAGCGAGGATCCAAGCGTTTTAATAAGCTCGCCCTTCTTTGTAGTCGAGAAGATCACCCTAGGCGAGGTGATGGAAGCGGAGACGACCCTGGCTTCTCCGCATATCCTGGTCGCAGTAGATGGAGCAGCAATCGTAGAATCGCGGGGAATGGAGCCCATCAGCTTTGCTATGGGAGAAGCCGTGGTGATTCCACCCAGAGTGCGCGAGTACACCGTCCGCCCGCAGTGGGAGCTTGAGCTCATGCGTATGTCTCTACCCACGAAGGCAGTCGCGGAGCCGCACATTTTGCCCGGGCATTCGATCACCGCGCCGTAATACACTTACAAGGCGCTCGCTCCTATGGGCGCGCGAGGAATTGAACTCGGTGGCCACTGCAGGTAAGTTTTTCTTTTGTCCCGTCATTCTCGCCGGTGGACGCGGCACGCGCTTCTGGCCCTTGAGCCGCAAGCGGATGGCCAAGCAACTGCTGCCGCTGAACAGCAAGAAAAGCATGATCCAGGAGACTGTCGAACGGCTGTCTCCGCTGGCGAAGGCGAAACAATTCTGGATCATCACCAACAAAGATTTGCGCCCTGCGATTCTGCGCCAACTCAAGGGACTTCCCAAAGACCACATCGTTGCCGAACCAGCCGGACGAAATACTGCTCCCGCAATCGGCTTGGCTGCGTTTCTATTGGAGAAGAGCGACCCCACCGCAGTCATCGGCATGTTCCCCTCCGATCATGTCATCATGGACGAGACGCGCTTTCGCGACGACATTAGTCAGGCGGCCCGGATTGCTGCTGCCGGCCAAAACATTGTCGTGATTGGTATTCCCCCCACCCGCGCGGAAACCGGTTACGGCTACATCGAAGTTGGCGACCAGTCGCGGAACGGCGCGTTGCAGGTACGGCGGTTCACCGAGAAACCTTTGCCCGAGGTGGCAGAGCAATTCGTCAAGGCTGGGAGTTTTTTTTGGAACAGCGGAATGTTCATTTGGAGTGCGCGCACCCTGGCCAATGCGCTGCGTGAGCATCTGCCGAACACGGCGCCGCTGCTGGAGAAGATTGCGGCTAGCTACGGAACTCGCAACTTCGAGAAGACTTTCGCAAAACTCTATCCTAAGTGTGAAAACATCAGCGTGGATTACGCCTTGCTGGAGCCCCGCTCCGCAAAGGGCGAAGGCAAGTCCGGCATCTACTGTATTCCGGCAAGCTTCGGATGGAACGACTTGGGCTCGTGGATGGCCCTCTATGAGCATCGCAATGCCGGCAAGAACGACGGAGGCAATGTCATCGTTTCTGAGCAGAACTTTGTGTTGAATGCCCAGGGCAACTTTATTCACTCCCCGCGAAAGTTTGTCGCCGTCGTGGGGGTGGAGAACCTGGTCGTGGTCGAAACCGACGACGCCCTGTTAATCACCACGCGCGAGCATGCGCAGGACGTGGGGAAAGTGGTCAAGCACCTCGATGAAAAGAAATTCAAGCGACTGGTCTAGAAGGCGACAGGGCGGCGGACGATTTACTCCAGCCCGAACTCCTTCCACCGCTTCGTCACTTGCGCTTTCGTGTTTTCGTCCATTCGGATTTCGTCCGGCCATGGACGCGTGAAGCCTTCGCTCGGCCATTTGCGCGTGGCGTCAACACCCATCTTCGAGCCAAAGTCGGGCAGCCGTGAAGCGTGATCCAGCGAGTCCACCGGACCCAGGGTGAACTGGATGTCGCGCTCGGGATCGATATTGTTCAGCACTTTGAGGGTCACGTCGCCAATGTCCTGCACATCGACGTCTTCATCCACAACTAGAATGCACTTCGTGGACATCGCCTGCCCGAGCGACCAAATCCCGTTCATCACCTTGCGCGCCTGGCCAGGATAGGACTTCTTGATCGAGACGATCATCAGGTTGTGAAATATGCCTTCGATCGGCAGGTTCACGTCCACAATCTCGGGAACGGTGACGCGCATGAGCGGCAGAAATATCCGCTCTACCGCTTTGCCCATCCACGCATCTTCCATCGGTGGCTTGCCAACTATGGTGGTCGAATAAATCGGGTTCTTGCGATGAGTGATACAGGTAACATGAAACACCGGGTAGAGATCCTCCGGCGTGTAGAAGCCGGTGTGGTCGCCGAAGGGCCCTTCCATGCGCAGTTCGTCCAATAGCACATAGCCCTCGAGGATGATCTCCGAGGTGGCCGGGACTTCCAGATCGACGGTCTCGCACTTCACCAATTCAACCGGCTTCTGCCGCAGGAATCCGGCGATCATGTATTCCTCAATATCCGGCGGCGCGGGCACGATGGAGGAAAACATCATCGCCGGATCGGTGCCGATGGCGACGGCGACATCCATCTTCCCTGCGACCTGCTTTCCTTCTGCTACTCGCGAGCCTCCGCCTGAGCGTGCCATCATGTCCAAGGCTGCGGTAGCGGGATGTGTCTCCCCGGCCGCCGCCGCTTGGCGCATCTGTTGGCGATAGTGCTCTGCTCCCTGCTTCTGGCGCTGCCAATGCATGCCGGCACTGCGCTCGTCGTACACCTGCATGCGATAGGTGCCGGAGTTGCGTTTGCCTGTCTTGGGATCTTTGGTGATCACCGAGGGCAACGTGATAAAGCGTCCTCCGTCCAAAGGCCAGCATTGCAGGATGGGAAAATCGAGTAACGAGAAGTGGTCCCGCTTGACAACTTCCTTGCAAGGACCAGTGGAAACTTCCTTGGGGAAAAATTTCCCCATCTCCGCCAGCATGGGCAGCATCTTGATTTTGTCGAGCAGCCCTTGCGGCGACTTCACGTCCATGAAGTACTTGATTCGATCGGCGATCTCGTCGAGCGAATCCACATTCAGCGCCAAACGCATGCGGCGTTCCGATCCAAACTGGTTGATCAGCAGCTTGGCGCCGGGATAGCCTTTGACGTTTTCAAAAAGTAAGGCCGGACCGCCAGGACCATGTTTGCCACGAAGGCCCCATTTGGAGACCCGATCGGTGATCTCAGCGATCTCAAGGACCGGATCGGCTTCCACCTTAATGTGCTTCAACTCCCCCGCTTTGTCGAGCGCGGAGATCCAATCTCGCAGGTCGTAGTAGGCCAAGCCACCCTCGTTTCAGTGGAGACCGCAGAGGCGGCCTGAACACCGTTTGCCTTTCAGAATCGGAGTAACTGACGATTATAGTGGGGCAACCAACTTTATCTGGACTGTTCCTGTGCATGCAATTTTCTTGGAGTGTCATCCTGTCTGTAACGACGGTCGGCATTGTCAAGAGCACATGCGCGGCCCTACCACATTCCGTCGCTCCCCGTAGCTTAATGGAACGCCTCGGATGCCTCTAACCAACTCCGCCGTCGTAGTCGTCATCTAATTGTGAGGTACCAATGAATGCCCATTGGCTGGGCAAATTGCACTGTTGGTTAAGGACCCCACAACAAAATGCCCCAAGCAGACAAGATCGGCTCAGCGGAAATTCACGCCCTTTTGCAATTAACGCTTGCTGCGCAGAACTCTGAGCCGGCAGTTGCCTTTGTCGCGGGTCTTAGTGATGTACAGCGCGACCGACTCGTCGCGTTGGCTGACGCCAATCATGTCGTCATTCGGGCTTTTAGTGTGATCGCTCAGCCGTCGGGCACAGACGCGGCGTTGGCAGAGTGGGCGAGGGGCGTAGTCGCCAAAGAAAGCGACCGCATCCAGAATGCGCTGACCTTTCTGCACTATATTTGCGGCGAGTTGGAAAATGGGGGCTGCCCGACGACGGTAATGAAATCGCTTGATCACTGGCCCGATCTCGGCAATGACCTTGACCTCTATACCACGGCAGACGAACGCCGGGTGATCCACGTCATGCTGAACCGGATGGGAGCGCATATCGAAGCGCGCAGTTGGGGTGACCGCCTGGCGAATAAATGGAATTTTGCCATCCCGGGCCTTCCGGAGTCAGTAGAGGTCCATGCCAAGCGACTGGGCCAGACTGGCGAACATACGGCAATGGCAAAACGGTTTGTCTCTCGCCGCATTCCGAAGACGTTGATGAACCTCACCTTCATGGTTCCCGCACCAGAAGAAAGTCTCATCGTTGCCACGTTGCAGCGGATGTATCGGCATTTTTACTTCCGCGTCTGCGATATCGTGAACACGGCGACATTGTTGGAATCGGGAGAACTGGATTTCGACGAACTACAGCGAGCAGCCGATCTGGGAGGAATTTGGTCAGGCGTCGCCACTTATCTGAAAATCGTCTGCGACTACGTCCGTGAGTACCGTGGCTCTGCTCCCGCGCTTCCGTACGAAGTGATCTCCGCCGCCCGCTTCGGCGGTGAAGTGATCCGAGTTCGCGGCAAGTTCTTGCGAGTTCCCATCGTTCCCAACGGCGCCGATCTTTACACCCGTCAAGTTACTCAGGTCGCTTTGCGGGGAGATGTTGCAGCGACGCTGCGTCTTTCCTTGCTTCCATATCTCGCCTCGGCCGCCGCGGTGGCGCTTAAAATCACGGGCAGCGATAAAGGGATTTGGTAAGTAAGCCTCGCGGTGTGTCGCAACCTCAATCGCCCACCGCTGAAAATCTGCGAATGCCGGCTGAGCGCAAGGCTTGGTAATGGTGCTTTAGCGTCAGCTAACCGTCAGACGTGATGCTTGGGAGTGTCCGATGTCAAACGGTGGTGTCTGCCCTAGCAAATCCATTGCCAAAAATTTTCCTATTCCACTTGAATCCACATCGTCGAATTGCATAATCTTGAGCACCATTGGGGGAGAGCGACAGCGCAAGTCTTTCGTCGCTCATCGGTGTTTGCAGTAAGTTTAGTCCGATTTTGCATAGATAGATTTTTGCCGTGAGAGTTTTCACCTACTTCGGCCATCTCTGCAATCCTCGCGCTCCCCGTCTGTCCGCCTCGCCCACCATTAAGATTACAATCAAAGCAACGGAAACCGAGAATCCATTCCGCCCCCAGAGGAAGGTTACTATGCCCGTGACTCGCATCGATTTCCCCGTAGACGAATTGACGCGTTCGCAATCCGAAGACGAGATTCAACGGAAGCTGGCGCAAGAACGTGCGCGCCTGGCCAGCATGATGGGCCTTGCCAGCGGCCCGGTTCGCCACTTTCGGCGCCCCATAGAAAAGCCCTTCACTGCCGAAGAGCGCGGCAAGGTGACCATCCTTTTCGGTGGCCTGACCTGGAAACACGAACGCGTTATTCAATCCGTCTTCGAAGGCTGCGGTTATCGCTGCGAAATCATGCCCGTTCCCAATGTCTCGGCCTTTCAACTGGGCAAGGAATACGGCAACAACGGGCAGTGTAATCCGACGTATTTCACGGTGGGGAATCTGGTGCAACATTTGCAGGGCTTGGAGGCAAGCGGCCTTACCAAATCAGAGATCATCAACAACTACATTTTCTTTACCGCGGGTTCGTGTGGTCCATGCCGCTTCGGCATGTACGAGTCGGAGTATCGCCTGGCCTTGCAAAACGCCGGCTTTGACGGCTTCCGCGTCTTACTGTTCCAACAGAATGATGGCGTGAAAGCGGCTTCGGGCGAAGCCGGACTGAAGTTCACGGTGGACTTCGGCATGGGCATGTTCAATGCCCTCAACCTGGGCGACATCATGAACGAGATGGTCTACCGCGTTCGCCCCTACGAAGTCGAAAAGGGCAAGACCGATGAGATCTTCCAGTCGTCTATCGACACGCTGTGCGCACTGCTGCGGGAGCGCAAACCCTTCGAAGATCATGAGGACTTGCCGGAGTGGATGGCGAAGAAGGTGCGCGCGAACAAGGGCAAGAAATGGGAACTCTGGCTCAACTCGCTGGGCAAGGTCCGCGAGCAGCTCTATGGCAATCCCTACAAAGTGGCGCTGGCAGCTGTCCGTGAACAACTCTCCGGCATCGAGGTGGACCGCCTGCGCGTGAAGCCAGTGGTCAAGATCATCGGCGAGTTCTGGGCGCAGATCACCGAAGGTGATGGCAACTTCCACATGTTCGAGTTCCTGGAACGCGAAGGCGCGCAGGTGCTGGTCGAGCCTATCGGAACCTGGGTAATGTACATGATGTACCAGGCTAAAGCGCGCGCCGCCGCCCGCCGATCGCTTGATGCCCCTTACAAGAAAGTGCAGTGGTATGAGCTGCACAAGAGAGCGGTGAACGAGCTGAAATTCCGCCAGAAGCAGTGGATGTGGGGCGTGGGCGAACGTGTTTATGCACGGCAATACCACCGCGTCGTCGAGGGCTTGGGCAATATCGCGCACCACCTCATCGATCAGAAAGAAATGGCCGACATGGCGAATCCGTTCTACAACCAGTTCGCGCGTGGCGGTGAGGGACACCTCGAGGTTGGCAAGAACGTCTGGTATACCAAGAATCGTCTTTGCCACATGGTGCTGGCACTGAAGCCGTTCGGCTGCATGCCGTCGTCGCAGTCGGATGGGGTCCAGTCGGCCGTTGCCAATCACTTCAAGGAGATGATCTTCCTGCCTATCGAGACTTCAGGTGAGGGCGAGATCAACGCGCACAGCCGGGTACAGATGGCGCTCGGCGAAGCGAAGGTCAAAGCCCGCTTGGAGTTTGACCAGGCACTGAAGTCTACTGGAAAGCGGTTGGAGGACATCAAGGGCTACGTTGCCGAGCATCCCGAGCTGCGCAACTTGTTCTATCCGGTGCCACACGTTCATGGATATGCTGGCGTGGCAGCGAACTTCGTGTTGCACGTCAATGATCTGATGAATGGCAAGAAGCGCCTGGCGCGCGTGCCGGTGACGCCGCCGCGCAAACTGGCGGTGGCCGCCGCATACGGCGACTAGTAGCGAGCCAATTCTTTCGATGAAGATTACGAGGAAGGGAGGTCGCAGACTCCATGCCAGAAGTGCAGGTACCGGAAGGTACGCAAGCTGCCCCGACGTATCGCCTAGACGTTCAGTTACACGATCTGCTCATGAAGCCGCCCGAGCAGGCGCGACTGCTGCCGCCGCCTCCCGGTGGCAAAGAGCAGAAGCTGCCAATTCCTGTATTCCCGCAGTATCCCGAGTTGATGTCGGCGCGGGACGAAGATTTTTTCCCACAAAACGGGCATCGCAAACATAAAGTCAAGCACATTTATCGGGCGGCGAAAGGCTGGGCCTTTCCATTTTTCCGCTCGCGGATTATGCCAGGGGAGTTTCATCCCATCATCGCGTACCTGTTCAACGAGTGGAAGTGCAACCTTGACTGCCACTATTGTTGGGCATTCGACAACAGTGTCCGCGGCATGACCGAGGATGTGGCCAAACGCTCCATTGACTGGCTGCACGACACCGGATGTCGGGTACTGGCGCTGATGGGGGGTGAACCGCTTCTCCGTCCTGACTTCGCCCACAAGATTATCTACTACGCCGCCAAGAAAGATTTCTGGATTTATCTGCCGACCAACGGCCGCCTGTTGCGGCCTGAGGTGATTGACAAGGTCGCCGACGCGGGCGTGGCCACGGTGAATCTTGCTGTAGATGCCTGGGATGTCAAACCTGGACTGCCAAAGGCGATGGTCCCCATCCGCTCCTACTTCGATTATCTGGTCAAGAAGCAGTACAAGTACGGTTACAGCGTGTTCCTTAACATCAACATTTGTCACAACAACATGGACGATGTGCGGCAATTGACGGAACTGGCGCACGACAATGGCATTGCGACCGACTATCACATCTGCGAGTCGCCGATGACCGAGCAGCCGCACTTTAAGCACCTGTATACCAATCCGACGTTCATCCGCGAGGAAGACCATCCGATGGTGTGCGAGCTGGTCGACTGGCTGATCGCCAAGCAAAAATCGGGATATCACATGGTGAATTCGGTGGAACGGCTGGCGCAAATGAAACAGTTCATCCAGGGCGAGCTCGAAGACTGGAATTGCCGCGCCGGGCACAATTCGCTCATCGTTCGCGTGGATGGCACCCTGGCGCCCTGTTTCCCCATGTACTCGGCGGGGTATGATTGGGGCACGATCGAGAACCACAAGTTCGACAGCAAGCAGTTGAAAAAAATGAAGGAAGAGTGCCAGAAGAGCTGCTTTTCTACCCTGAATCATATTCTAGCTTTTTGCTACAACGATCAGCGGGTGATTCGCTGGCTGTTCACGCAAGCCAAGAACGGATTTCAGGGGGTTAGCGGAAACTTCGGCGACTGAGTATTTCATCGCCGGTTGGTTTTTCGGGAGGTCTAGTGAGTTCGCATTCTCATCAACACGGATCCTGCGACAACGCTCCGGCCAAGGTTGACGTTCAACTCGACGCTCTTCTGAACTCATCGCCTGAAGACTCACTGCCTGCGCGCGTTCTCGCCAAATCGCGCGAAGTCGCCGCGCAATCTGGCTTCAAAGCGGTCTATACCGTCGGCATGGATGTTGGTTCGACCACGGTGAAGGCGGTCATCGTCAACGCCGACACTGATCAGATCATCTGGCAAGACTACCAGCGGCACGAGACCAAGCAGCCCGAGAAGCTGTTGGACTTCCTCCAGCGCATGGAAGAGGAAGTCGGCATTGCTCCTCACAACTGCCGCATCTTCATCACCGGCTCGGGCGGAGGCGCGTTAGCCAACCTGGTCGGCGCCAAGTTCGTGCAGGAAGTAACCGCGGTGTCGCTTGCGGTCGAAAAGATGCACCCTGAGGTGAATTCGGTTATTGAACTGGGGGGACAGGATGCCAAGATCATCGTTTTCAAGGAGGACGAGAACACCGGTCGCAAGAAAAAGATTCCCTCGATGAATGACAAGTGTGCCGGAGGAACCGGCGCCGTCATCGACAAGATCAATGCGAAGCTCAAGATCCCGGCCGCAGAGCTTTGCGACCAGGGCTACATCGGCATCAAACTCCATCCCGTCGCCGGTAAGTGCGGGGTGTTTGCGGAGACCGACATTAACGGCCTGCAAAAGCAAGGCATTCCGCCCGACCAACTGATGGCGTCGCTGTTCGACGCTATTGTTTTGCAGAACCTCACCGTCCTGACTCGCGGGCACACACTGCGTCCACACGTGCTGCTGCTGGGGGGACCCAATAGTTTCATCCGCGGCATGAAGGAAGCGTGGCAGCAGAACATTCCCCGTACCTGGGAGGAGCGCAAGGTCCAACTTCCAGAAGGCGTCAAACCGGAAGAACTGATCAAAGTCCCAGACAACGCGCAATACTTCGCTGCGCTCGGTGCGGTCGAGTTCGGCAAGGACGAAGAGGCCGAAGTCGGCATGTACATGGGCACCGAGTGCCTCGAGGACTACATCTCCGTGGGACGGCAAGCCGAGAAGGCGAAATCGGGCGCCTCAGGTCTGAGCACCTCCGAAGAAGAGCTAGCTGGATTCAAGCAGAAGTACACGATTCCGAAATTTATCGGCGCGAAGTTCGGCGTCGGCGAGACCGTGCGCGGATTCGTTGGCCTTGACGGCGGCTCCACCTCGACGAAAGCTGTGCTGCTCTCAGAAGCCGGCGATGTGGTTTGTAAAGCTTATCAGCTGTCGGGCGGAAACCCGATCCAGGACACCATCGACATGTTCGTGGCGCTCCGTCAGCAAGTGGAGTCGCAGGGAGCAACGCTGGAAGTGCTGGGGGTTGGTACCACCGGATACGCCAAGGACGTTTTGAAAGATGTGCTCAAGGCCGATGTTGCGCTGGTGGAAACCGTGGCGCACACCGAATCGGCCATGAAGTTCTACAAGAATCCCCACGTCATTGTGGATGTCGGCGGCCAGGACATCAAGCTGATCGTGTTGAAGGACGGGCGCGTAAAAGACTTCAAGCTCAATACGCAGTGCTCGGCTGGAAACGGATACTTCCTGCAAGGTACTGCCGAGTCGCTCGGCTACAAAGTTGAGGAGTACGCCGATATCGCCTTCTCCGCGAATACCATGCCGGTTTTTGGCTATGGCTGCGCGGTATTCATGCAGTCCGACATCGTAAACTTCCAGCGCCAAGGCTGGCGCGGGGAAGAGATCCTCGCCGGACTGGCGAATGTATTGCCGAAGAACATCTTCCTTTACGTCGCCGGAATTCCAAACCTCGCAAAGTTGGGATCGCGCTTCATCTTACAAGGTGGGACGCAAAAGAACCTCGCAGCGGTGAAGTCGGAGGTGGACTTTATCCGCTCTCACTTCCACGGTGTTGACCACGAAGCCGAGGTTATCGTGCACGAGCACTGCGGCGAGTCGGGCGCGATCGGTGCTGGTGTGGAGGCAATTCGTGTCTATAAGAACGGCCATCGCACCACCTTCGTCGGACTGGATGCGGTCCAAAACATCGGTTACCGCACCACCCGTAACGAAGACACGCGTTGCTATTTCTGCAAGAACAACTGCCTGCGCACCTTCATTGACGTGACTGTGGGGGAGGTTGAGGCTCCATCACCGTTGCCGGTCTTCAAGTCGAAGGTGCCATTGCAAGCGGGCGAACGGCGCTTGATCATCTCCACCTGCGAAAAGGGGCAGGTCGAGGACGTCGGTGCCATGCGCGGTATTAAAGCGGGCTTGGACGCGATCAAGAATGCGAACCCGAA
Source organism: uncultured Acidobacteriaceae bacterium (assembly GCA_963763725.1). Taxonomy (GTDB): domain Bacteria; phylum Acidobacteriota; class Terriglobia; order Terriglobales; family Acidobacteriaceae; genus Bog-257. The sequence continues at coordinate 18,451 of CAVXQI010000001.1, read as the reverse complement.
TTTTGTGGACATCGCCGCCCGCGAAGTATGGCGCTCGCGCAATCCGGAGAAGATTGCGGATCCCATTCCCACCCGGGCCTGGACGTCAGCTGCCAGACAGCGCATCGCGCTGATGAAGAAGCGTTCGAGCTTGCGTATCGGTATGCCGCGCGTGTTGAACATGTACCTCTACGCGCCACTGTTTAGCGGCTACCTGGAGAGCTTGGGGCTCGAGCCGGAGAACCTGGTGTACTCCGAGTTCACCGGCCAGGATATGTACCGCGCCGGCGCAGGCCGCGGCGCCATCGATCCCTGCTTCCCGTCGAAGATCGGTATCCCGCATGTCTACAACCTGATCTTCCAGAAGCACCAGAAGAAGCCGCTGGATGCCATCTTCTTCCCCATGATCGACACGCTTCATCAGCCACTGAAGAACTGCAGCGGCAGCAACGCCTGCCCCACGGTGACGGCGACGCCGAACGCAGTGAAGGCAGCATTCATCAAAGAAAACGATGTCTTCGAGGAAAACGGCATTCAGTATCTCGATCCTATCCTGAACCTCGACGATAAGAAGATGTTTACCTTGCAGATGTTCCAGGCATGGGCTCCTATGCTCGGGCTCTCGGAGGAAGAGAATGAACGCGCCGTCGATGCCGGTTACAAGACGTTCGAGGACTTTGACATCGGAATGCGCAAGCGCGCTCGCGAGGTACTCGACACGCTGGAGCGCGAGAACCGTCTGGGCATCGTCATGCTAGGGCGCGTTTATCACCACGATCCCGGGCTCAACCACGAGATCATGGAGGAGTTCCAGAAGTTGGGCTATCCGGTATTCTCGCAGAGCCTGCTGCCGATGGACGAAGACTTACTCGAGCGATTCTTCGGTGAAGAGGTTCGCGCCGGCACAATCGCCCATGCGTTGGATATCCGCGACGTATGGAAGAACGCCTACTCGGCCAGCACCAACGTGAAGATCTGGGCGGCCAAGTTCACTGCCCGTCATCCCAATCTGGTAGCTCTGGAGATCAGCAACTTCAAGTGTGGGCACGATGCGCCCATCTACAGTGTCATCGAGGACATCATCGAGAACTCGGGTACACCCTATTTCTCCTTCAAAGACCTCGACGAGAATAAGCCGACCGGTTCGATCAAGATCCGCGTGGAAACTATCGATTACTTCTTGAAGCGCTACCAGGAGAATCTACTGAAGAAGGCGGAAGCGGCCACGGACCTGGAGCGCCAACTCGCCGAGTACGAGCGCTCCTTGCGTACGGCGTTGACGCACGAATTGCATAGGCAGGAAGATATTCCGATAGGATTCCCGCACGCAGCAGCCGAACGGCAACCTGCCTCAGCGGCCGGAGACGATTAACCATGCCCCTGACGACCGATACAAAGAAAGTGATGTTCGAGATCTATCGGGAAGCCGACTACAGCGGCCGTTACAAGGTGGTGTACTTCACGGAACTCGGAGAACACGACAAGGAGACTGAGATTCAGGAAGCCATGCGCGGCGAGCACGTCTACGACGGCTTTCTGCTGCATCGCGAACGGACCCAAGCCAAGCAAGTGGTAGATGAGATTCTTGAGCGGCTGAACTGCGGTGAGGACATTGACCGGTCCACTATTGAACAGAATCTACAGCCGTATCTCGCCTGAGCTGTATTCCGACCACCTCTCCGCGCCCCCAAGAGTAGCCAAACTCCGCTCGATTTGTATATACAGCTGGTACATACTTTGAAAGTGGAGGCATCCGGATGAACACAGCTCGTATCTTCAAATCTGACAATAGTCAGGCAGTGCGCCTTCCGAAGCAATTTCGCCTTCTTGTTAGCGAGGTAGAAATTCTTCGCCGTGGAGAAGAGATCGTGCTGAGAGAACCCAAACGCAACTCGGGTGGCTCGTTTGCCGCACTGACGGCTATGCCGAGCGACTTCATGTCTTGTGGGCTGCAAGACCAACCACCTCAGAAACGGGATGGGCTATGCAGACGCGCTACATGCTGGAGACGAACCTGTCATATACGTCGTCAAACATCGGCCCCCGGAGGTCAGGGCCCGCTTCCGCGGCGGATAAATGAATCGCTTGAGCACCAGCCTGAAGGGTTTACACCAACGCTGAACCTGGCTTAGTACATCGCGCCCCAGAGATACGATGTAGCGAGACCAAAGCTATCTCTTCTTCTTGTGAGCCGCTCTTTTTGCGGGCGCCTTCTTGGAGGCGGGCTTCTTAGCCGCGGCTTTCTTCGTTGCCGCCTTCTTGACTGACACAGCCTTCTTGGGAGCCGGTCTCGCCAGCTTCCCCGAAGTCTTTGTTGGCCCCGCTTTCTTGGCTACCGACTGCTTCGCCGACGGAGCGTTCTTTGTTGCAGGCTTGACGGCCGAGGCTGGCGCCGCCGCCTTCCTCGCCTCAGCAGGCTCCGCAGCTTTGTTCGCGTCTGAAATCGGTTTCGCCCCCGCAACTGGCGCAGCCACGGCAGGCACCGGGCCGGGCGCCACGGCTGGCGATTCCGTGCCCTTCGCTTTGCGTCCTCGCTTCGCGGGAGCCGATACCTCACCGCCGGGCACAACCATTTTGGCAACCGCCTTGCCGCGTCCTCGCTTGGGCGCTGGTGGCGGCGGGGGTGGCGGCGGTTCATACGGCTTCAGGAAGTTCATCACTTCTGTATGCGAACGCAGCTTGCCGTCGAGTAATAACAGGAAAGCTTCCTCCATCAGCTTGGGATATTCCGGGAGTTGGGCCGTTATTCGCAATTCCGCCATCTCGGGGAATGGCAGCTTTTCTCTCATCTGCCGCCATTTAGTGAAGAAGTTCTTCAGCCTCTGATCGACGGCTTGTTGTTTGGTGGTAAGGCTAAGAAACAGAATACTTTCCGGCGACGCGTTCGACAACATCTTCCACGCTCGCGACGGTGTACCCGCCTCCTTGCTGGTCAACTTCTTCGCCAGATCGTGGGCCCGGCTTTCCAGGTGTTTCCACTTGTCCACAAAATCGCGGCGCGGAATCAGCCGCTGAATTTCGGACGTGTCTTTGTCACCCATGCGCCGGGTTAGGAAGTACATCACGATCGGTCCGGTTTCCACCGAGTAGCCGAAATCATTCATCATCTGGCGCGTCTTCACCACCTGCGTCAGTTCGCTGGAGTCAACCTTGGCCATCGTCCAGTGCGGATGCAGGATCTTCAGCCAGCCTTCTTTGTCCAGCGCGCGCATGATGTGCAGCGGGTCGTCTTCGTGCGTGAGCTGCTCCAGCTCGTAACCGATGGCGCGCTTGCCGATATTCTCGATGTAATTGTTCTCCTTGGCCGAGTCGTACCGCGCCTGGGTCCGTTCTTCCAAGGGCCAGTGGAAACGTGCGCTCAGCCGGATCGCGCGAATCAGCCGCACCGGCTCCTCCAGGAATGCATAATTATGCAAGACCCGTAGTACTTTGGCTTCAATATCAGCAACGCCGTTGAAGGGATCGAGCAGCAGTCCGCGCGAGCCCGGATTCAGCGACAGAGCCATGGCGTTGACCGTAAAGTCGCGCCGCCGGAGATCTTCGTTGATGGTGGCGGACCCTATGGTCGGTGGCTTGCCGGGCTTGTCATACGTCTCGGAGCGAGTCATGTTCAACTCAGCCCGCACGTTCCCCGGCATTAGCAGGTGGAGCGTCCGCAACTCCTCGTCGACGCCCTGAAGCGAGATACCCGCTTTTTCCAACTCTCTCTGGAGCTTGAGGGGATTGCCTTGGATGCTAAGGTCAATATCCCTGATGGGAAATCCGGTGATGAGATCCCGGATGGTACCGCCGGTTAGATAGAGATTCAGCCCCGCATGACGGGCAATTTCCTGCACCAGGTTCACACCGCTTTGTTGATCCGGTGTGAGCCGGGTCTCCATGCTATAGATGTAGTCTGCCATCTAAATGTATGTTTCTAAAAGGATAAACCGGCCGATGACGGCTCCGAAAAATTTCGTGTGCTCATGCAACGGGGCCACTCAACCCATCCTTTCGCCTGGCTGCGCGAAAGCATCTCACCGCCTTACTACCGAAAGGTGGCGCTGCACCTGCAACCTACTCTGTCGATAGAACTTATGGACCCTTAGTACCGAGTCGGCACCAAGCGAACAATAACACAAGGTTGCTGATTTGGCTACAGAGGAGCTTGTTGGGGGCACATTTTTAGCAAAAGTGCGACAATCGCCTGAGCGATTCGATTCGCTTCTATGTCGACCACACACAAAAAAGTGATCGTCCGCAAGATGGACCGCGACACCGTAAACGGGTATGTAGGTCCAGCTTTCATTGCTGACGGGAAGGTGGAGTTACTGAACACGGCCGGCAAAGTAGTTTCCATCGAATTACGCGAGGTCAAAGGCATTTACTTCGTTCGCGAATTCGGTGATTCAGAATCGCTCACCCGCAAGACATTCACTTCGCGGCCTCGCATGGAAGGGCTCTGGGTACGCTTGCGCTTCCGCGACAACGAGACGATTGAAGGCATGATGCCCAATGATCTACTACTAGAAGGGAGCGACGGCTTTTCCGTCATTCCGCCGGACACCCGCTCCAACACGCAACGAATTTTTGTTCCCCGCTCCGCGCTGGCTGAAATGACGGTGATAGGAGTCATTGGCGACAAGAAGTCGCAACGCCGCGGTCGCCGTCCGGAAGACACGCGTCAGGTGACGTTATTTGGTTGAAAGGCGTCGAGCAGTGCAGGTTCGCGAGCTGGAGACACCCAACAATTATGAAACTGGCTGAAATCGCGTCCGCATTGGGCGCCACACTGGAAAACGGAAATCCCGACACCGAGATCACTGGGGTTGCCGGAATCGAAGAGGCCGGCCCCGGCCAGATTACCTTTGTCGCCAACCCTAAATACGCTGCCGCCGCCAAGACCAGTGCCGCTTCCGCCGTGATCGTTGCCAGGGACTTTCCCGCCATCTCGACGGGGATGTTGCGCAGCAAGAATCCCTATCTCGCATTCGCCAAGGCGATCGATCTCTTTTACCGGTCCCCGCTTTATCCACCCGGCGTGCATCCTACAGCCGTGATCGCAGCTACCGCCCGAATTGGCGAGAACGCTCACATTGCGGCCTATGTCGTGGTCGACGAGGATGTCGAGATTGGAACTGATGCCGTGCTCTTGCCGCACGTAGTCATTTATCGCGGCGCACGCATCGGCAACCATTTCTTCGCGCATGCCCACGCTGTGGTACGCGAACACTGCACTTTGGGTGACCACGTCATCCTGCAGAATGGCGCCATTGTGGGATGCGACGGCTTCGGTTTTGCCCGCGACGGCGATCACTGGGAAAAGATCAGTCAATCAGGCCCGGCGGTACTGGAAAGCGACGTTGAGGTGCAGGCGAATTCCTGCGTGGACCGCGCCAGCATTGGTGAAACCCGCATTAGACGCGGAGTTAAAATCGACAACCTGGTGCAGGTTGGACACGGCTCCGCAGTCGCGGAGCACACTCTTCTGTGTTCTCAGGTAGGATTGGCAGGATCCACCGTCATCGGCAAGAATGTCATCCTCGCTGGCCAAGTGGGCGTCGCTGGCCACTGCAATATCGGCGATGGCGTCATCGTGACCGCCCAAAGCGGTACCCATGGAGACATTCCAGCAGGCGCCATGGTTAGCGGGTCTCCCGCCTTCGATCACAAAGAATGGTTGCGGGCGGTCGGCATATTCAATAAACTCCCAGAACTTGCGAAAGCGGTTCGCTCGATTATGGCCACCCGAAAGGGAGACGCCGCCTCGGGAAAAAACGAACCGTGATTTCTGCGCCATCGTGCATTCGTCTAGGGGCCTTTTAACAGCATCAAAGATCCACGGGGCTACTGGGACCCCTTGGACTGCTTCTAACTATGCAGCCATGAGCGAAGACCTCTCCAACTCGGTATTGACGCAGGCCGCCGGCCCCCAGGCCGTGACTCCCACTCCGATCCGCGTGTTGTTGTTAGACGACCGCGAAGACAATCTCGTACTCCGCTCGGCTATACTTCGCCAGAAGGGCTATCAGGTGGTGACCTCAAGCTCCATTGAAGAGGCTGAGGCCAAACTCCACGGAATCGATATCGCAGTTCTCGATTACCACCTGGGAGCCGGCAAATTCGGAAGCGACGTTGCCGAAACGCTACGCCGCAAACGTCCGCATGTGCCCATCATCATTTTGTCAGCGACGCTGGAGCGCAAGTTCGGCGGCATCGCCGATATGCACCTGCTAAAAGGCTACAGCTCGGTGGATGACCTGGTTTCCGCGCTGCGTTCCTTCGAAGCCAAGAAGCGCGGCCGTCCGGTTGTGGTGGATGCCCGCGATTTTTACTATTCGCGCATCTCCATGGCCATGGGCGAAGACATCGTCCTAGAAGTTCTCGATCGCGAAGGAACCTGGCAATTTGTGAACGATTATTTCGCCGCGATGAATAATCACAAACGCGCTTGGTTTGTCGGCAAGAATCTATTCGAGCAATTTCCCCAACTGGGGGACGAATGGCGCGACATCGTGGGCACTGTGGCCGATACTCGCGAAACCTACATTGATCGCCGTGGATTCCACGGGGCCTCTCACCTGCCTACCCAGAGCCCGCACTGGAGCTGGAACGTTCTTATCTTCCCCATCAAGTTGCATGACGACCGTGATGGAGTGGTACTGACAGCACGCCTTATCGAAAAGAAGTAGTACCTGAACGTTTTGCAGCGGTTTACACTTCGTCGATTGCGATGGTGGAGCACGCCTTTACAGGCTACTGAAAAGCCGAAAAAGCGGATCCCTCACCGACTAAACAAGCTACTGAAAAACTCGGTTAGCGCACGGTTGTGTCAGGGCACGCCTTCAGGCGTGCCGTTGAATCAACCAGAGAACCCGGTCTTTAAGCCGCTGAGGGACAATCCCTCAGGGCCTTAAAGGCCAATTCTTTTGTGCGCTCCTGTCGGCACCTCTGAATGAAGCCGTGCCCCTTCAGGACCAGATTACCAACATTAGCTCTACTTAGAATCTCGGTTTCCTGAGCAGGCGTATAATCAGTTCAGCGGTCTTATATTCCGCGCATTTCCCTCCAGCGCCTTCTGTTACCGAAAAAGGTGTACTTTTCAGTCCTCCTAACCAGGGTACTTCCACCAAAGCTGTGCCATCTTTTACCGGCACAGCGCAAGCAATTTGAAGGAGCGCGATGATAACGACGTCAAATCTCGTCGCTAAAACGACCCAGCTTAAGAAATGCGTTCTTCTCATGGATACCAATCCCGAGAGGCGGGCGTTGCGCAAGAAAATCATGGCATTGCATGGCGTGGAAATGATCGGCGCCAACGACCTCGAAGAAGCGGCGTTGGTTTGGCATCCAGATCGCTATGACATGGTGCTGATTGACATCCGCCGCGATCACCACGGCGCTCTCGCCTTTCGTGATGAGATCAAGAAAGAAAACCCGGACCAGGTTGTCGCGTTCCTGGTCGGTCGACCGAATTTTGTCGCCCTTCAGCCCTCGCCGGGTTCCTATGTTCCCGAAGTACATGGGATGGAGTGGGGAGAGTCATTGCGTAATGCGGTTAGGGAAAGTTGCGAAGCGCTGCCCCAGAGAAACGGATTCGTGGAAGCCAGTTGGCGAATCGCCGCAACTAAAGCGCGTGGTGGCCCACAGGCGCAGACTAATTCCGTCGAAGAGCCTTTAAGCATGCCTGCTAATCCGGTGTTGGAAGAGATAGCCGGTTAGCACGGTTCACAGCCCAACGATGCAACAACCATGGAGGAATGATGACTACTTCGCCGCAATCCCTGCCCGCTCGGAACGTCCAGCTCAGCCAAATTCTGGAAAGCGCTGTCGTCCTGAACTGGACCGACCTGGTGCAAACAGCAACCGGCGGCTTGTTACAGATCGAATACCACGTCGGCTGCGAGCATTCGGTGGACAGCCTGAAGATGTGGTGTAACACCGCGCGCGGATACTGGAGCCTAATCTGCGACTACTCTGTGAATCCAGGGTGGGCAAATGGTCCACGCTTCAGCAATGGTTTTCATTCACGTAACCTAGCGCGGTTTCTGGAGTCGATTATGCTCAATCAGAGCCTGTTCCTCCACATTCCGGAGGTTAATAGCAACGTCGTAATCCAAGTCGGGGCGCCCACGGAAGAAGAAATCGCCGCTGCTAAACTGCAAATGGCTGAGACCTTTCCCGCGCCTGCTCCTGTCTTGCGTAAAGTGGCGCCCCGCCTCCGGGTTCAGATTCCATCCCCCGTATTACTGTGACGTCCAACCTCCGCTCGCGGCACTCTTTCAAACCGGTTGCTGATAGAGCCCAAGCACGTTGCCCGCGGGATCGCGGAAGCGCGCAGTGATCTCAGGCGCGTCTGCGCCAATCGGTTGTGCGATCTCGCCGCCGTTCGCGACCACTGTCTCCAGCGTCGCAGCCACGCTGTCCACCATGATGTAAACCAGAAGGCCAGGCTGTGAAGCCGGAGGTCGTCCCAGCTTCCAAGTACCGCTCACTTCGCCGACCGAGTCGTCGAAAGCGGTGCTACCGTCACCGCGTTGCCTGACATTCCAACCGAAGACCTGCCGGTAGAAGTCCACGGAGCGCGCAACATCGGTCGCGGGAATCTCGATGTAGCAGACCTTGCCGTTCGCGAGTGAGGGAGGCATCTGTGTTCTCTTCAGTGGGCTGTCATTTTAACAGCTTTCGAGTCGCCGGGCCGGTAGCCATCAACCGCGTATCCTGCTGGGTGGGAGAAGCTAGCCCTTCCCCGCTGATCGCTCGTCCATCGCCGTGTTAAACTTGCCAGTTTGCCCGCAGCTTCTTGTTCATACTGGGCCGACATAATGCGGGGTGCCCGTCCTTTGGCCTTCTGGTGCCGAAAGATAGGCTCCCAGTCTAAAGAGCCATCCTCATGTCAAATACCATGCTTGCCGTCGTTAAGCCCACGTCCGCACCGGGCATAGAAATCCGCGATGTTCCCAAGCCCCAGTTTGGCCGTACCGATGTGCTGGTCAAGGTCAAGATGGCATCCATCTGCGGTACTGACCTGCACATTTACCAATGGAACCAGTGGGCGCAGCGCCGCATTCATCCACCGCTGATTCCCGGCCACGAATTCTGCGGCACGGTCGAGGCCGTCGGCGACGAAGTAACCAGCGTAAAGGAAGGCGATTTCGTCTCTGCCGAAATGCACGTAGCGTGCGGCAAGTGTTTGCAATGTCGCATTGGCGAGGCGCACATCTGCCAGCACGTGAAGATCATCGGCGTTGACACCAACGGAGCCTTCGCGGAGTACGTCGTCATCCCCGAGTCGAATATCTGGAAACTCGATCCTTCCATCCTGCCGGAGTACGCGTCCATCCTGGATCCACTGGGCAATGCGGTACACACCGTGCTGGCGGGCGAGATTGCCGCTAAGAGCGTGGCCATCACCGGTTGCGGACCCATTGGGTTGTTCTCCATCGCCGTGGCGCGTGCTTGCGGAGCCACCCAGATTTACGCGCTTGAGGTGAACGAACATCGCCGCAAGATCGCCAAGCAGATGAAGCCGGACTTTGTTCTCGATCCCACCAAAGACGACGTGTACCAGATCGTAATGGACAATACCGGCGGCACCGGCGTTGACGTTGTGCTGGAAATGGCCGGGCGTACGGAAGCCATCCGAACAGGATTCAAAATTCTGCGTCTCGGCGGCCGCATGTCCCTCCTAGGAATTCCTTCCAGGCCAGTCGAACTCAACCTCGCCGAAGAAGTCATCTTCAAAGGCGCAACCGTGCAAGGTATCAACGGCCGCCGCATGTACCAGACGTGGTATCAGATGACCGCCCTGCTCAAAGCTAACAAGCTCGACCTGCATCCCGTGATCACCGACCGCATCGCGATGAAAGATTTCGCCTCCGGCATGGAGCGCCTGAAGACTGGCGAGGCCAGTAAGATTCTTGTGTATCCGAACGGGACGAAGTAGAAGCTCGAGAGATTTTTGCGGCTTCGATCGCGGCTCCAGTCCAATCCAGGGCTTCCCCGAGGCGACAAGCACTGGCCCGTTCGCATCACAGTGGGTGAAGCAAGAATTCAACAGTGCGAGGAGTTTCCATGGCCCACTACGGAATGTTGCGCGACTACCACTTTAACAGCGACGTTGACGACATTCGCGGAGCAAGTCTCTACGGTGCGAACGATGACAAGCTTGGCAAAATTGAAGACGTGATCTTTGATCATGCAACTGGCACCGTCCAATATGCGGTGGTGGATACGGGTGGCTGGTTGAACACGAAAAAGTTTTTGGTGCCGGCCGACCGCATCCGTCCTTATGGCAAAGACGAAAAGGATTTTGTCATTGACGCCACTAAGAAGCAGATCGAATCTCTGCCGCCGTACGATGAAAAGGCGACCGAAATCGATACCGACTGGAGCGACTACGACAAAAAGCATCGCGAGGCTTGGGCTTCTGGCGGGCCCGTGATGCACAGGAAAGGCAGCACCCACACGATTACCCCCGAACCCAGCCAGGTGCCTGCCGGATCGGGCTCAGGCGTGGATGACCAGGCTTACGTGCCAGAGCGGCTTGCCGGGAGATTTCCCGAAGCAGAGGCCGATCCCAGCAAGCTGCGCATGCGGCCTTCGGGTGTAGCAGCAAGAGCGGAAGACGCCCGCTTTCCTGGCGCGTTCGAGCCCATGGACAAACCAACGCTTGCTGCTGAAGAAGCCGAAAATCGTGCGGCTGCGAATCCGATTGAGGCGCAACGCGACCGTCTTACCGATCCGGAGGAGGTGTACGTTTCTGAGCGGACCCGGCCTGGGCGGCTGTCGGCCTTCGAGGACCACCTTCGCCGCAATCGCGTGGACATAACCGCAAAGTGCGGAAGTTGCGGAACCCAGCGAGAGAAGGTCGCATAAAGCAAACTTGGCTGCTTGAAAATAGGCAGCCTTCGACTCTGCACGAGTCCGCCCAGGCGGACTCGTGTTGCATGCTGCCTACTGACTCCTAAGCACCCTTCACCAGCTTCTCCATCTCGTTCTCGTCAATCACGCTGACGCCCACCTCCCGCGCCTTGTCGAGTTTCGAGCCGGCTTCTGCTCCGGCGACTACGTAGTCGGTCTTCTTGCTTACCGATCCAGCCACCTTGCCGCCTGCATCCTCGATTAGCTTTTTGGCCTCGTCGCGAGTATGACGTTCCAGAGTTCCAGTAAGCACGAATGTCTTTCCAGAGAGAGTCGTGGCGCGCTGCTTCTTGCGGCCCTTGAAGGTGAGTCCGGCTTCGCGCAGTCGTTCGACCAGCGCGACATTTTTCGGTTCATCAAAAAACTCGCGGATGCTGCCCGAAACCCGTGGACCTATCTCATTCACCTGTTGCAACTCTTCTTCCGTCGCCTTCATGAGATCATCCATCGAACCGAAATGCTCGGCTAGGAATTGGGCGGTGCGCTCGCCGACCATACGAATGCCCAGCCCATAGATGACGCGCGCCAACGGCAACTTCTTGGAATTCTCGATCTCGAAGAGGATGTTCTGTGCCGATTTCGTACCCATGCGCTCCAGGGCGAGCAACTTTTCTTCGGTTAAATCGTAGATATCGGCAATATTTTTGACCATACCATTCTCAACCAACTGATTCACCAGCGCGTCGCCCATGCCTTCAATGTTCATGACTCCGCGCGAGGCAAAATGGCGAATGCTTTCGCGCAGCTTGGCGGGGCAGTTGACATTGACGCAGCGATGGTCGGCCTCTCCCTCGGCACGGACCACGTGTCCGCCACACACTGGGCAACGTTCCGGCATGTGGAAGTGACGATGCCCACGCGGCTTCTCCTCCAGCACCTTCACGACTTTGGGAATAACGTCGCCACCGCGCTCCACCGAAACCCAATCGCCGATACGCACGCCGAGGCGGTCGATCTCGTCCATGTTGTGCAAGGTGGCGCGGCTCACGGTGGTGCCGCCGATTGCAACTGGTTTCAGCGCGGCTACGGGCGTCAGCTTGCCGGTGCGGCCCACCTGCACCAGGATGTCTTCGATCTGCGTGACGCCGGAACGCGCAGCGAATTTGTATGCGATCGCCCAACGCGGCGCTTTGCCCGTGTAGCCTAGCTCTTCCTGCAGGCGAGTCCGATCCACCTTGACCACGATGCCGTCGATTTCGTAGGCCAGGTGGTCGCGCTTGGCTTCCCACTCGTGGATGAATTCCCATACCTGATCGAGGTTGTGGACCAGTCGGTGATTGGGATTGACTTTGAAGCCGGCGGTTTGCAGCGCCCGCAAAGTTTCCGAGTGGCGATCGAAGATGGTGCGGCCGTTGACGAATAACGCATAGGAGAAGAAGTCGAGGCGCCGTTGGGCCGTAATGTTTGGCTCCAGCACCCGTACCGTACCGGCCGTGGCATTGCGTGGATTGGCGAATCGCGGCAGACCCTGCAGTTCACGCTCGTCGTTCATGCGCTGAAAGGCCGCCAGCGGCATCAGCAATTCGCCGCGCACTTCGAAGTCGCGCGGAAGGCCAGCCTCGGCCAGGGTCTTAGCGGGAATGGTGAGCGGCACGCTGCGCACCGTGCGCACATTGAGGGTGACATCTTCACCCACCGAGCCATCGCCGCGCGTGATGCCCACCGCCAGCTTGCCGCCGGCAAAGCGCAAGGCCAGTGACATACCGTCGAGCTTCAGTTCGCAGACGTAGTCCACGCGGGACTCGCCGCTTAAATCGTGCACGCGCCGCTCCCAATCGCGCAACTCGGCTTCCGTGTAAGCGTTGTCCAGCGACATCATCGGCGTGGAATGTGGAATTTTGACGAAGCCTTCGCGCGGCTTGCCGCCCACGCGCTGCGTGGGCGAGTCGGCGGTAATCAGCTCAGGATGCTCAGCCTCGAGCGCCTTCAGTTCATTCATCAGGCCATCGAATTCGGCGTCGCTGATCTCGGGATCGTCGAGCACGTAGTAACGGTGTTCGTGGTAGCGGATTTTCTCGCGCAACCCAGCAATCTGGCGCTGCACATCTTTCAGAGACGGCATGGAGTAATTATGCCAGTAGGCGTCAGTTACCAGTTGCCGGTGAGAACGTTGGCCTCAGCAATCTGAAAACAGACTCCCTGTCAGAGCAATTGCAACGCGGATCGATTCTCACGTTTCACCTGCTCGAGAGTGCAGTCAGCGGGATCTTTGTCCGGGCGCCAGCGCAGGAATTTCGTACCATGGCGAAACCTTCCTCCGGTGAAATGATCAAACTGCACCTCGACAACTAGCTTCGGATCGAGGGGCTGCCATTCGGCGGAGCGCTTAGTGCTCCAGCGACTGGGGCCGCCTGGACTCTTGCCGGTAAAGCCGGGAGGATCCACCATTTTTTTTAGCTTTCGGGTCAGCCCTGGACGATCTTTTGCGCTGATGGAAGACGTAAAACCGACGTGATCAAGCCTGCCCTCTTGGTCGTAGAGGCCCAGCAAGAGTGAGCCGACCAGCGGCTTCTTGTCGAGAAATCGAAAGCCGCCAACCACGCAGTCCGCGGTGCGGAGCTTCTTGATTTTCTGCATGCCGCTACGCTTGCCACTCTGATAGGGGAGATCTCGGCGCTTCGCGACCACGCCGTCGAGAGCAACGCCCATGTGAAACCACTCACGCGCCACGGAAAGGTCCGGCGTGACCGGCGAAAGCCGGATCATTTCATTGTTCTTCAAGTATTTCTTGGCAAATCCTTCAAGAGCTTTTCGCCGATTTTCGAGTGGCAATTTGACCAGCGACCTCCCTTGGTCGTCCACCAGCAAATCGAAGATAATGAAGACGCAAGTGGTCTGTTCGCTCAACGCTTTTACGCGGCTCGCTGCAGGGTGGATTCTCATCAGCAACTGGTCGAAAGAGAGCCCCCCGTGGAATGGGATTACGATCTCCCCATCCAGAACGAACTTTGCAGCCTTGAGTTTTCCTAGAGCTGCAACCAGTTCAGGAAAGTATCGCGTGAGAGGCTTGCCAGACTTGGATTGCAGATCAACTTTCTTCTGATCACGAAAGGCAAGGCAGCGAAATCCATCCCATTTGGGTTCGTATTGCCATTGCATTCCCACTGGAAGACTCGTGGCCGGCGAGGCTTCCATCGGCTGATAGTTCCTGGAAAGTGGCAATGTCATGTGATCTTCGTAGGCATTGCGCCGTCGCGTGCCGCAACCAGTCCCGTTGATTTCCGCAACCCGTTAAGATGCATCTAGTAGGTACTGTGTTTGGTCACCCGCAAGACACGACGAAGGAAAATGACGCCGATGTAATCGTAGTTGGGGCCGGAGCCGCTGGTCTGGCGGCGGCCTCGGAACTTGCGGAAAGCGGCCTATCGGTCGTGGTGCTGGAGGCACGGGAGCGCATTGGCGGTAGAATCGTCACTCTGCAAGATTCGCGATTGCAATTCCCCATCGAACTCGGCGCCGAATTCATTCATGGCCGTCCACCTGAAATCTGGGACCTGCTTCAAAAGCAGGGGATACCAATCACCGAGGTAAAGGGAGACAACTGGTGCGTTGGCGACAGGCGCCTATCTCCCTGCGATTTCTTCTCCGAAGTTGACGACATCCTGCGGCGGATGGACGACCACGGCCCCGACGAATCTTTTCAGAGCTTCTTGCAGCGCTGCTGCCCCGATGCGTCGGCAGAGACGAAGAAACATGCGGTGGGATATGTTGCAGGCTTCAATGCTGCAGATCCGGCGCAGGTTGGCGTTCACTGGCTTGTTCAGGAAATGAGGGCTGAGGAAAAGATTGATGGCGAACGTGCGTTCCGCCCGCGGCACGGTTATTCATCTTTGCTTGACATATTTCGCCAATGCCTGGCGCGAACAAGCGTCAGCGTCAGGACCAATACCGTAGTTGAGCGTGTCGCATGGAGCAAAGACAACGTCTCAATTGACGCCATTAGGCCAAGGCAGTCCGCTTTCGTTATGGGCAAGGCAGGCCCTGTTGACAGTTCCGCTCGGCGTGTTGCAATCGCGCGCAGGAGAGCGCGGCGCAATCGAATTCTGTCCAGCACTACCTGCAGAAAAGTTGCAGGCACTCGCCGGACTGGAAATGGGGAAAGTCATACGTATTGTCCTTGGCTTTCGAGAGCGTTTCTGGGAGCAGATCTCTCCAGATGGCAGCCCGGACAAGACACTCGCAGGCATGAGCTTCTTATTCTCCATGGACGAATGGTTCCCGACATGGTGGACCACCATGCCTGAGCAACTCCCATTGATTATGGGATGGGCTCCTTTTCGATGTGCCGAGCGGGTGACATCCGGGAAAATATCGGTGGTTGCACGTAGCTTGCAGACGCTCAGTGACCTCCTGAAAGTGAGTATAGAGAAGCTCGAACATCTATTGGAACATGCATATTTTCATGACTGGCAGAACGATCCATATTCGCGGGGAGCATACAGTTATGCCAAAGCAGGAGCAGTTGGCGCGCCGGAGGTCCTAAGCCGCCCGGTGGAAGACACTCTCTTTTTCGCTGGAGAAGCCACAGATCTTGCGGGAAATACGGGCACCGTGCACGGTGCGATCGCAAGCGGGCGACGCGCCGTTGCTGAGATCACCCGAAAAGGCAGGAAGGCTGATCGATCATGAAGCCTGCAACCCCGTTATAGGTAAAAATAGGCTGTCGCCCTTTTTTCTCTATACGCGCAACAACGCCCGGCGGTATTTTCCTCATCCAACGTTGTGCCGTGGCGCTCTGAAAAAACATTGCCGGTCAGCAGTTCCTTGCATCCCGACTTCCCACCAGAGATGCGTACGCTCTTTTGCGAGGTGCTGGGGCACTTGAACCACGCGCATCTCCCTTATGTGGTCGCGGGCGCATTTGCCCTGCAGCAGCATACTGGCATATGGCGCAACACCAAGGACCTCGATCTCTTTCTTCCGGCCCAGGCCGTGCCCGAGGCGCTCCAGCATCTTGAGGAGCAGGGCTTCGAAATCGAGATCAGCGACCCCGTATGGCTGGCCAAAGCGCACCGGGACGGATACTACGTTGACCTCATCACCGGCATGAGCAATGCCATCATTACGGTTGACCAGTCGTGGATCGATCGCAGCGCCGAGTCGGTGGTGCTGGGTGTAAGGACGCGGGTGCTGGCTGCCGAAGAGTTGATTGCCTCTAAGCTTTTGTGAACTTCCGTGAGCGCTTCGATGGCGCCGACATCGTCCATATCATCTACGGCACTAAGGGTCGTCTTGACTGGAGCCGCCTGCGGCAGCTCGTAGGTGAGCACTGGGAACTCTTGTTGTGGGAGTTAATACTGTTCCACTATGTCTATCCGTCCCAACAACAGTATGTCCCGCGCGATGTCTGGAACGATCTACTCACGCGCCTGCACTCTCAGCTCGACTCGCCTTTGCCGCAGCCGGCATTCCGCGGCAGCTTGATCGACGAAAAAATGTTCGCCATTGACGTGCAAGAGTGGGGTCTGGAGAACTTGCTGGAGGTGGAGCGCAAGCAGCGAGAGCCCAAGATAGGGAACCGAGCAACATGATTCCGGCAGATGAATCAATAAATAAATGAGAATCGCAGCAATTGCCGATTTGCACTTCAGCCATCAGGGATATGATCGCTTTCGCGACCAAATGAGCCCCGTGCGCGATGAGGCCGATGTGCTAGTTCTGGCCGGCGACCTCACCAACTTTGGCGAGCCGCAGGAGATGGAATCGCTGATGAACGCACTGGTGCGCTTACGCATTGCCACGGTGGCCGTGCTGGGCAACCATGACTATGAGAGCGGACGCGCCGGCGAGCTGATGAAGATGATGACCGACCAGGGCGTCAAGGTGCTGGATGGCACAGCCTACGAGCGCGACAGCGTTGGTTTTGCCGGTGTCAAAGGATTTGGCGGCGGCTTTGGGCGAGGCGCGCTCACGGCGTTTGGTGAGCCCGAGGTGAAAGCCTTCGTACAAGGGGCCATCGATGAGAGTCTAAAGCTGGAGCGGGCGCTTTCGCAGCTGCGCACGCCCAAGCGGGTGGTGGTGTTGCACTACGCACCTGTGGCAGCAACCGTTACCGGCGAGCCGCTAGAAATTTACCCTTATTTGGGCAGTTCACGTTTGGCGGAAGTCATCGACCGTCATGGCGCCGATCTCGTCGTCCACGGCCACGCCCACTCCGGCAATCGGGAGGGCAAAACCACCGCGGGCTGTCCGGTTTACAACGTGGCCATGGGACTCAATCAAGGACTGCCTGCCGGCCGGGTGTACCGCGTCTTTGACGTGTGATATCTGGAGCCCATTCCCCCTGAAGGTCTGGGACGAGCTCAGTGGAAGTCGTGGGATCGAACATCGGCATCGGTGACATCGACCGTCCCAATGGCAAAGGCTTCGCGCATGGGCGCAAGCCGTTCGACCTTCACTGAAATCACACCCTCCTGATTTTGCAGCAAGCCTTCCAGCAACAAAAACTTTTCCGATTGAATCATAATGCGGTTCTGCTCCATCACGTCGGGCGAGATGATTGCATTGCTGATTCCGGTTTCATCCTCCAGACTGAGGAAGACGAAGCCCTTGGCTGTACCTGGCCTCTGCCGTGCGATCACGCATCCGGCTGTCCGTACATACTGACCATGTGCAACCTGGGTTAACTCCTGCGCGGAAAGCACTCGCGCCTGGCGTAGAGCAGCCCTTCGATACGCCATAGGATGAGGGCCCACTGTCAGCCCGGCGCCGCGAAAGTCAGCAACCAGGCGCTCTTCGGGTGTCATCGGCGCAAGTGGCGAAGCCGCATCGCTCTCCGGAATTCCGTCCAGTAGCGGACCAGCAAAACGCACGGCGCGCTCCACCTGCCACAACGCATCGCGACGATGCAGGCGCCGCTTGGAGACAGCTTTGCGCGCTAAATCAAGATTCGCGAGCAAATCTTCTTCTCGAGGGCAGCCAATCGAATTAAGCGCGCCAATCGAAGCCAGCAGCACCAGTTCCTTGCGGCGCAACTCGGGCACGCGGTGCGCAAGGTCTACGATGGATTCAAATGGCTTCTTCCTGCGCTCACGCACGATGGCTTGGGCCGTCTCTGCGGGCAATCCCTTGGCATAACGAAATCCCATACGCAGCGCGAATTGTGCTGACCGGCCAATATCTCCTTGACCGGGCACAGCATCAGCCGTGCTGTAGGGATTCCTAATTGCAGAGTCATGGTTTTGAAGGGACGCGCCTTTAGGCGCGCCGTCACGCTGCTCTTCGCCAAATGGCTTTAGCCACTGAGCGGCCTGGCTGTTTGATGAAATGCAAGTTTCCTCAGCGGCTAAAGCCGTACTTACTGTGAGTTGTGTATGACGCGGCTGAAGCCGCGCCCCTTCAAAAAACTCCAGCGTGCATGGCCATTCCGACCGCATAATGTCCACTGGCTTCACTCTCAGTCCGTGCCGCTGCGCGTCTTTCACGATGGTTGAAGGGTGATAGAACCCCATGGGCTGATGGTTGAGCAGTGCTGCAGTAAAAGCCGCCAGGTAATGACACTTGAGATAGGCGCTGGCGTACGCGATCAGGGCGAAGCTGGCGGCATGCGACTCGGGAAATCCATAGAGTG